>NZ_OZ183801.1:0-1103825 GCF_964265005.1 Burkholderia crassaminum
ATGCCGCGCAAGCCCGCAAGCAAAGGCTCAGACAAACAGGTTTCGCTGTTTCAGACACCCGAGCCTCCCGACTTGCTGCGCAAGGCGGTCCAGGCGATTCATATCGCGCCCAAGTCCGGAAAGATCGGTCTGCAGCAGCGCAAGATGTTCAGCTCGCTGATCAAGAATGCGCTTCGGCAGGAGGCGTTCGAGCCAGGCCGGACGAGCTTCTCGATCTCGATCGCGTCGCTTTCGCACGAGAGCGGGTTGAACAGCAACAACACGAAATACGTGAAGGACACGGTCAACTCGCTGATCAGTACCGTCGTCAACTGGGACTACCTGGCCGCGGATCGATCGACGGTCTGGAAAGCGTCGGGCCTGCTCGCCGGTGCGGAGCTCGAGCAATCGGTGCTGAAGTACAGCTTCTCCGACCAGATTCGCAGCGAGCTGCTCAACCCCGAGATCTACGCACTGATCGATATGCGGATTGCCCGCGAGTTCAGGCGGTCGCATTCGCTTGCGTTGTGGGAAAACACGGTGCGCTACGAAGGAATCGGCATCACCGCGAAGATCCCGCTACCGAAATTTCGTGACCTCATTCTCGGCCAGGACAAGGCGTCGCAGTCGTACAAGGAATACAAGCTGTTCAAGAGCAAGGTCCTGGTGCCGTGCATTCAGGAGGTGAACGAAGTTTCGGATCACACGCTCGAGTTGATCGAACACAAGTCCGGCCGGAGCGTGGAAGCCGTCCAGTTCAAGGTGACGCGCAAGCAGAGCGCCGATACGGTGGAGGACGGCGACGTCAAGAACGAAGCGCTGGTTGACGAGGTCGCCAAGTTCGGCATTCCGCGTTCGGAAGCGCGCAGGCTGATCACACAATACGGCGTGCAGCGCATCAAGGCAGCGATTGCCTATACGCTCAATCGGACTACGAAGAAGAATGCGGCGCCGGTCGACAACGTGGCCGCGTATTTCCGCAAGGCGCTGACGCACGGCTACACGCTGGCCGACGGGCAGGGAGCGGAGGCGGCCGCACCGGCGAAGGAATCCGCGCAGAGCAAGCAGGAACAGATTCGCGACAAATATCTGGCGGCGAAGGTCGAGGAAGCCGGCGCGTATTTCCGCGAACTGGAGATCGACGACCAGACCAAGCTGCTCGAGCGTTACAACGAAACGGTGGCAGGCTCGAAGGACCTGACGCTGTCGCCGAAGAAGAAGGCGAGCAAGCTTGCGCAGACCAGCTTCTTCCGATGGCTCGCGCTGGATACGTGGGGCGAACCGACCTCGGACGACTTGCTGGAATTCCTGCTGAAAAGCAGTCTCGCAGGCAACTGAACGAGGCCTCGCAGCCGGGTTTGCGTCGCGCGCCGGACGTCGTCGTCCGGCTACGCGGTGCACATGCGGATGCGAGGCCTTCTGCTTTTCGCGCGTTACTTTTGCGTGGCCGTTGCCAGCTCGGCAACGTACGCGTCGATGACGGTCTTGAGCTTGTCGGCGAGCGCCTCCTGGTGCGATGCGTCGACGCCCTTGAGCTGTAGATCCAGACGACCGTCCGGATAGGTCTTCAACTGGCCGATCGCTCGCGATTCGAGCGCGAAGTCGTGCCGGACGCTGTAACGCGTGCGTCCCGCCTTCTTGCTGCCGTCGCTCTGCGCACGCAGGAAATTCTCGAGATCACGAACCGATTTTTTCCGATCGATCACGGCCGTCAGCAGCCGGTCGGCTGTCGGCTCGCCGAGGCGCTCGAAAATCAGCTTCAGAAAGTACGCCGCCTGAAGGCCGACCACGTCGTTCGCGCTCGCCATCCTTTCAAGGAGTGTGTTCGGGAGCGCGTTGAGCGACAGCGTCTTGCTGATCGATGCCTTGTCTTTGCCGATCTTTTCCGCCAGCGTGTTCTGGTCGGAAAAGACCTTCTCGTCGAGGAGACGCTTCCACGCGACCGCATCGTCGAAGATCGTCTGGCGTTCGTGGTCGTGGTTCGCGCGATACGCGATCGTATAGAGCTGCTCGGGCGTGTGATCCGTGCGGAACGTGGCGTTGATGGTTTCGTCGCCGTTGATGCTCGTCGCGCGGAGCCGGCGTTGCCCGTCGATTACGACGAGCTTGCCGGGAAACTCCGGGAGCCGCGTGACCTTGATCGGCTCGATCTGCCCTTCCCGTTTCAGCGTCAGGGCGAGCTCGTGCAGGCTCGACTCCGAGTAGAACACGCGCGGGTTGTACGGGTTCGGAATGCAATCCTTGACCAGCACCTTCTGCGGAGCGCCAAGATCCGGCGTGCCGGCGGGCGTGGCCGCGGCCGGAGCGCTGGCGGGCGTCGTTTCGCCGACGACATTCGGTGCGGCCGCCGGTTCGGGCAGTCGCGTTTCGAGTGCCGCATTTTCCTGTGCGAGCCCGCGAAGCAGGCCGGCCGCGAGATGCAGGTTGCCGGTCGGCTTCTTGTCTTTCGATGTGTCCTTAGCCATGGGCGGCTCCGGTAGCGCGCGTCGACGCGATGTATTGGGCCATTTCCGTGACCAGTTTTTCGATTTCCGCACGGGCTTCTTTCAGCCCCTTCAGGTATCGATTGTGATGATGGATCGTGGTGCCGAGGGCAAACGTCTGACGGTAGACCTCGCGTTGAGCGATCTGGCTGTCGAGCAGATGCTCCCCTATTTCTTCAGCTCTTAGAATTTTTAAAATTTCTTCACGCATTTTAGTTTTTCCATTAACGCTATTCAGCATTAATGCGGAAGAAAGATTCGGGTTTCGGACGGACCGCATCGACTCGATCATGCGGATCATCGCGACGGTGCTGTAGAGATCGGCCGGCGACGGCGACAGTGGCACGAGGCAGAAATCAGCAACTTCGAGTACCGATGCAATTCGCGGATCTTCGAGGTTGCCGGGACAGTCGACGACGATCACGTCGAAGTTCGCGTCCTGTTTCTTGATCTCGCCGCCGATGCCGCGGCCGGCAGGGGCCAGCGAAAGAACCGTCATCGGCAGCGTGTTCTCGCCGCTCGTCACCCACCGGACGGATGTGCCTTGAGGGTCGGCATCGATCAGGGCGACCTTGTTGCCGCCAGCTTCGAACGCAGCCGCGATATTGACGGAGATGGTTGTCTTCCCAGTCCCACCTTTTTGATTACTGACGGCGATCTTGAAAGCCATTAAATTTCTCCACGGAGTTTTTCGTAATATATGCACTTATTATCAAAATGTCCAGAAAACCCTTCAACACAATGTATGTCTTGGTGATCGATGTGGTTGTCACGTGACAAGTAGCCGAATGGCTAACGAGCCAGTCATGAGATGTGGTCGAGTAAAAAATAAATCGACGATCAGGATAAAAATCACACAAAGATCGAGAGAAAATTCGACGAATTTTTATGGCGATGCCGGAGTTAGCGCATAGAGGCTGGTCGATTGATCTCGCCGTGCTACCGGTAGCACTCGCGATGATTCCGATAAGTTGATCACGCGTATGTCGTCGGGAAAGCCAGTTGTCACGTGACAAGGTGCAGGGAGTTGATACTTCTCGGCACTGTATGACACCGGGGAATACATGAGTAGCTTGCGTTTCCGGCTATGACGAGATCATTTCAGTGCCCGATATCCAACCGCCGGTTTGGCGCGATTGCCTCGCAGTAAGGTGAGTTGTCACGTGACAATCGACATCGAGCGGGATGACATCGGACTGAGTGTTTCTTGAGTGCAGTTGCGATCAGGCTCCGCTGAGTGTGAGCAGATAGATCGCTAAAGACAGGATTCGGCACTGTTGGCTCTTCGCGAAAACCCAATTTCCGGGCTGGCTGCCTGGTGAGTTGTCACGTGACAAGCGGGGTGTTGTATCGAGAAATTCGAGTGTTGGAGTGACACGTAGCACGACATGTCGGTCAGTACGCGCCCATGTCGAAGGGTTTGAGAAATCGACTGGTCTGCAGATCTAGGCCTTTCGTCGCTGAACGGCTACGTTCATATCCCGGCAAAAAGGTGGCGGTGAGCGCGCTGAAGCACACCCTCTGAGGTGTATTGAGGGTGTCATTGATATGACCCCTTTTATGCAGGGTGCACCGCCTCAACTTCATCATGCATTGCCCGGTAGGGGAGGGGTATGGTTTTGCCATGCATATCCCTGTTCCAGCCGGTGCTGTCAGGAGCCCTCATGCGACAGCTGCACATACGAAGCTCTGTTTGAGGACGAACTCCAGGATTGAAGCCCGTGCGACAGCGCAAGCGGGTCGGATCGTGAAACAATTTCCAGAAAAGCGATGCCCGTGGAAATCCTTGTACAGCAAAGGGTTGCGCTATATTCTTCATGTTGTTTCACGCAAAATCGACGGGTTGACCCCTGTAAATGGGGGCGCATGATCATTTTGTACTCCCCGCTCGGAAGTCCGTTCGAAGACGTCACGAATTGTCGTATTTGATACGTAATATGTGGTATTTGAAACGTGTTGTGCCGATCAAATGCTGGAGATAAATCGAATTACCGTGGATCACTTGCATCACGGCACGCTGTCGAATCTCTGATTAGGTGTGTCGTGCCAATGATCGGCGCGAGTTGTCACGTGACAACGCACACTCCGGTTGCACAATTCATTGAATTGCCGCGTGACACGAGAACCGAGGCGCCAGAGAATTTGTGGACGAGCGACGGGAAGGCAGTAAAGCGACTTGGTCGTTGACGGTGGGCGAAATCCTCACCGGTTCATGAGGGCTGTATGGGACGGCTTGCCTGTAGATGAACTTTGCTCGCGAGCTTGGGGAAACGTCCGACTTCGAGAGGCGTCCACTCACCGCTTGATACTCAATGACAAGTTCCAAGGTAGGCGCCCGGCAACTAATCCTGAGCCGGGAAGCCAGGAAGTGCGCATCCCGCTCCGCGCGTGTGACTCGTCCGGATCGACCCTTCACGGTGAAGCCGATCCAGCCATTCTACGGATGCCGTCAAAATCGGCACCCTGCATCTCCGGTCCCGTCCCCGCGATCAATAAGTCGCCGCCACCGACAGAACAACATCCGCTCCGCTCCGCAGGCTATCGATATCTCTCCGCGGCGAATTGCCGAACAACCGGCTGTATTCCCGGTTGAACTGAGTCGGGCTCGCATATCCCACCCTGAACGATGCCGACGCGGCGTCGAGCCGCTCGGACAGCATCAGCCGGCGTGCTTCGTTGAGCCGTATCCATTTCTGGTACTGCAACGGACTCATGCCAGTGAGTTGGCGGAAGTGGTGGTGGAAGGTCGAACTGCTCATCTGAACTTGCGCCGCCAGATCGTCGACTCGCAGCGACTCGTCGTAATGGGTCCGCAACCACTGGATCGCCCGCGATACGCGGTTGCCCTGACTGCCAGCCGACGCGATCTGGCGCAGGCGGGCACCCTGGTCGCTCGTCAGCAGCCGGTAGTAGATTTCCCGCTCGACGTACGGGGCGAGAACGGCAATGGCGTTTGGGTCATCCAGCAACGCCAGCAACCGGTTCACTGCATCGTAGAGCGGTTCGCTCATATCGCCGACGACGAGGCCGCGGCCGGCGGGGGCTTCCTCGTGATCCGGGACGACCTGCGCCATCAGTTCGGCCATGACGCGAAAATCCAGCTTGAGCCCGATCCCGAGAAACGGCGTTTCACGGTTGGCCTCGATGACCTGTGTTGAACCGGGCAAGTCGAGCGATGTGATCAGAAAGCGGTTGGCGTCGCAGAGATACACATCGCCGCTCTGAATGAGCCGCTTCGTACCTTGAACGACGAGACCGAAGCTCGGTTCGACCAAGCAGTCCATCGGCTGCGTTGGCGTCTCCCTTCGATGGAGGCTCAGGTTCGGAATCGCCGTGGTGAGGTGGTCGACGCCTTCCGTCCACCTCGCGACGCGCTCTACGAGCAACTGCCGCAGGTCGTTCTCCCGGCCCTGGCGGGGTGATCGGGGGGCTTCCGGGTTGAAGGCAGCGATGGTGTGGTCGATTTGTTGGCTGGGTGCGTATCGGGCGGTTGCCGGATGCATGACTTCTCTACTTGGGTAAGCGGGTCTACTGGCAGGCGCGTCGACGTGCGGGTACGCCGGAAACGCGCTTCCCGGAGTCGCGGCATTGCCGCGCTCCGGGGGAATTGAGTAACGTCCGCCGGGCTTACTTCGTCGCTTGCGACGCGCAAAGCGGCCAGCGGCGCGATTTCGTGGCAACGGACGTCACGCGCTCGTCCGCCGTGCGCCACCACCGCTCGCCGCGATGCGGCTCGTCGAGCGCGAGGCGCTCGCCCATCCTGGGTGTCGACAGTTCGACGCCACGCACGATCGACAGCGCCGTGACGCGCTCGAACGGCTCCTGCCAGCGGTGCATCGCGAGATCGAACGTGCCGTTGTGGATCGGGACCAGCCAGCGTCCGCGCAAATCGATGTGCGCCTGCACGGTTTCTTCCGGCTGCATATGCACGTACGGCCATTGCGCATCGTATGCGCCGGTTTCGATCAGTGTGACGTCGAACGGCCCGAGGCGCTCGCCGATCGTCCGGAATCCATCGAAGTAGCCCGTGTCACCGCTGAAGAACACGCGCAAGGCGTCGTCGACGATGACCCACGACGCCCACAGCGTGCTGTTGCCGTCGAGCAGGCTGCGCCCGGAAAAGTGCTGGGCAGGTGTCGCGGTCAGCGTCAGGCCGGCCACGTCGACACTCTGCCACCAGTCGAGCTGACGGACTTTCTTCGCGTCGATTCCCCATTCGATCAGGCGGTCGCCGACCCCCAGCGTTGTCACGAACACACCGGTGGTTGCCGCGAGCGCGAGCACCGTGTCGCGGTCGAGATGATCGTAGTGATCGTGCGACAGGATCACGCCGCGCAGCGGCGGAAGATCTTCAAGCGCGATCGGCGGCGCATGGAAACGCTTTGGGCCGACGCGTCGAAACGGCGACGCGCGTTCGGCAAAGACGGGATCGGTCAGCCAGAATTCGCCGCGCAGCTTCAGCAGCAACGTCGAATGGCCAAGCCGGTACAGGCTGCGATCGGGGGCCGCATCGAGTTCCGCGCGGGTCAGCGAATCGACAGGCAGCACGCCTTCAGGCACCGTATTGCGCGGCTTGTTGAACAGCATGTTCCAGGCGATCCCGAGCGTCTTGCCTAACCCCTCGACCGGACGGGGCGCGACATTGCTGAAGCGCTCGCCATTGTGCTGCGGCGAGCCGCCAGACAGCGCGCGGCCGCGTCGAGCGGCCGCAATACCCAGAATGCGATGAATCAAAACGAGAGGCGATGCCATGTCGGTTCGTCCGGAGAATAAAGTATACTGAACAGTGTAGTTTATTTTTGGGATAAGTAAACTGCCCGGTGTAAAATTTCTGGATGGATACCAGCACTCCCCCTCAGCGCCTGACCGATCGAAAGCGCGCGGCCATCGTCGACGCGGCCATCGAGGAATTTCTCGCGTCGGGTTACGACGCGACCAGCATGGACCGTATCGCCGCGCGCGCGGACGTGTCGAAGCGCACGGTCTACAACCACTTTCCGGGCAAGGAAACGTTGTTCGCCGCGATCCTGCAAAAATTATGGGATGCAACCCGAACCGGTAGCTCGCCAACCTATCGCGCCGACGTGCCGCTGCGCGAGCAATTGCTCGCGTTGCTGGATCGCAAAATGCGCCTGCTCAGCGACGAGGCATTTCTCGCGCTCGCACGTGTTGCGATCGGTGCGGCCATCCACTCGCCGGAACGCGCGCGCGACATGGTCGAGCGGCTCGGCGAGCGCGAGGAAGACATGACGGTCTGGGTACGGACGGCCGCGGCGGCCGGGCGCCTGTCGGTCACCGATCCGGTGTTTGCCGCGCATCAGCTGCACGGTGTCGTGAAGGCATTCGCGTTCTGGCCGCAGGTCACGATGGGCCAGCCGCCGCTCGCGGCGCCGGAGCAACAAAAAGTCGCGGAATCCGCTGCCGACATGTTTCTCGCGTACTACGCGCGACCGGAAAACACCGCCGCATCACGCACCGCAACGGACTGATCGTGCATCCGGTCGAACATGCGCGAATCGAAGCCGGCGCAATGCGCATGATCGATGCGCGCCCCGTACCGACAAGCCGGCATATCGGCAGATCCGTCGAAGCGAACGCGGAACAGCCTCACATGATCTCTGGCCATCCAGCGGAACCTGGCGATGCCGTCGGCGTACCTGCGGCCGAACGCGAGTGACGACGCATGAAGACACTGTTGATCGTCTATCACACGATGACCGGAGGCACGCAACAGATGGCGGAAGCGGCTGCCGGCGCGGCCCGCGAGCAATCCGGCGTCGACGTCAGGCTGCAGCGCGCGGATGCGACGGGCGCAGATGACGTGCTGGCCGCCGACGCCTACCTGTTTGCAACGCCTGAGAATCTCGCGGCGATGTCCGGGCTGATGAAGGATTTCTTCGACCGCTGCTACTACGCGGCGCTCGATCGCGTGAACGGTCGCCCGTATGCGGTAATGATCTGCGCGGGAAGCGATGGGCAGAACGCGTTGCGCCAGATCGACCGGATCGCGACCGGATGGCGGTTGAAGAACGTCGCACCGGGCCTGATCGTCTGTACGCACGCGCAAACGCCGGAACGCATCCTCGCGGCGAAGACGATCGACGCCGACGATCTCGCGCGCTGCGCCGAACTGGGCGCCGGTCTTGCAGCGGGACTTGCGCTGGGCGTCTTCTGATCACCGGCGCCGTTGACAGCGACGGCCGGCCGGCGTGAGACCAGGGCGAAGCACGTTTGAGCGCGCGACGCGCGCATGCTCGTGCGCTACCGATCCTGGGGGCACACGACTGGCCGAATGCCTGGCGCTTAGCGGCCTTTTTCCGTTGCTGACGGCCGGTGGTATTCGGGCCAAAGACGTTTCACGAGATCGCGCGATGCGCCATATGCATGGCAGCTGTCGATCTTGAGCGGCTTTCTCTCGCTGTCGCGCTCCTCGAGCGATGACTTCCGCATGCCGACCATCGTCTGATAGGCCGTGGTGGCGATCGGGCCGAGCAATTCCTTCAGGTGTGTGCACGTATCGCAGGACGGCAGGCGCTTGCGAACCTCGCTGTTCCAGCCGGCGCCGATGTTCAGTCCGACGAGCGCCTGCAGCGAGTCGCCGCCCCCCGGACACTGCGCATACGGATGTGACCGGAGGAACGTGGATACGGCGCGCACGACCATGTCGGCGTCGAAGACCAACGTCACGCCGAGGTCGTGGATCGGCGACAGCGCAGCGACCGTCCGTGTGCCGCCCGGCGGCGTGAAATCAAAGGTCTTGCGATCCGCGAGGCAGGCTGTCACTTCGAACTGGCCATCGCTGCGCCGATAGCCGCGCATGTCGATCTGCCGGTGGTGAATTTCCTCGCGCGTGATGTCGTCGTGCGGGATGTCGTGTGGGGGAACCATGTATCTGCTCCGTTTCTTGCAACCGATTTGTTTTTTGGGCGGGCAAGCGAGATGTCGACGGCACGCCCAGGTGCGAAGCGAAACGGACCGAGGTACGCTGCCGACGCCATCGATTCGGCCATACTACGCACTTTCCGGCTTCTTCGTACGCCACGGGATCGATGCGGACGCAACGAGTCGTCTGCGGGCGCCGATGCAATCGACGGGGGGCGCGTACGTCGCGGCACTTGCGTCGATCCATCGCCGAGCGCTTCACGCTGGCGTGATCGTTGATTCACACGCAGCAGACGGCGTCGCCCGGGATCCCGAATCGCAGCCGGGGCCTGCGGCGCACCGATGCGGCAAGATCGCGATCGACGTCGCGAGGCGAAACGCCACGCGTGCGGCGTCGGCCAGTGCCGCCGCCGGGGCGATCGCGGTGCGCAAGATGGCCCCGATTTCCGCTGACGAGGGTGAACGACGTGACTTCCGGAAACGTATCCATATAATGCGCAACACGACCACACGGATGCATTTCCGGTGCCTCGAATCGGGCCAATGCAGACCAGTGAGTCAACCGGCCGTCGCGCGTACCGGTATACTTCCACTCCTGCCTTGTCCGGCATCGTGGCCGGGTGCCTGAAAACAGAGTGGCGTACGCGATGCGGCCCCGTAGTGTTCCGCATCGGCGGCAGACGGGTCGCCGCGCATGGCGGCGAAGCTTTTCGCCGCGCGGCATGACCGCACGAACCACACCTTATATTCCTGGTGGATTGAATTTATGGGTTTTGAACAACTTGCCGAATTGCGGGCGCAGCTCGCAGCGAAGGCCAAGCAGGAGCGTAACGCGAAGCGGCCGGCAGCGCCGGCGGACACCGGCGCGAAGCCGAAGTCCGGCGACCAGCCGCAGCGTGGCGCCAAGCCGGCTGCGGCCGGCGGCAAAGCACCGCATCGCGCGAAGCCTGCTTCGGCGAAGCCGTCGGCGCCGGTCGATCCGGTCATCGTCGCGATCGGCAAACTGCAACGCAAGTTTCCGCGTGCGTTCCCGAAGAATCCGGCCCCCAAAGTGCCGCTCAAGGTCGGCATCTGGGACGACCTCGCGCGCGAGGCACAGGCCGTCGGGCTCAGCGAAGCCGAATTGCGCGAAGCAATGTCGACGTGGTGCCGCGGCAACCGCTACTGGTCGTGCCTCGTCGAAGACGCGGTGCGGGTCGATCTTCAAGGCAACGAAGCAGGGCGCGTCACGCATGACGACGCAGCACGGGCGCGCCGGCTGAAGGCGCGCCGCCCCGGCAAGGGCGCGGGGCAGTCGGCGAAGGGTGCACCGCAGCAGCCGAAGGCCGAGCAGCAAGCCGAGGCCACCGTCGAGCCGCAACCGGCGAACGTTGAAGCGCAAGCCGACGCGGCGCCGCAGGTCGAGCAGCAAACGGCCGGAAACGAGTAACCGGCACCGCGCCGCTGCGTCGCGCACGGCGCTGACCCGCATGCACATCGCCTGCGGCGAATGACCCGACACAGACTGACCTGCCTCGACAGAGGCAGGTCAGTCTGCTCCCACCGGCGCTCGACGTGCCGGGCCTCACCTGTCCCGCCTCGAACAGACCCCGCTACCGAACGAAGAAAGTTCGTCGATCGGTGCTGCATGATCGATGCGTCGACTTTGTCGTATGCGCATGGACGGTACGCATGCCCCGAATGCGGCGACGCTTCATTCAATCAATTCGGTTTCCTAAGATATTGCAA
Organism: Burkholderia crassaminum; assembly: GCF_964265005.1. Lineage (NCBI taxonomy): Bacteria > Pseudomonadati > Pseudomonadota > Betaproteobacteria > Burkholderiales > Burkholderiaceae > Burkholderia > Burkholderia crassaminum. The sequence continues at coordinate 11,073 of NZ_OZ183801.1, forward strand.
CGCCGGGACAGTCAACCGGCGTATGAGCGTCCGCGCCCGGTCGTCCTGACATGATGACGCGCGATAATCTCGGCGGGCCGCCAGTTCGTGCGCAAGCTGGCCGGTGTGATGCAGCTTGCATTTCGAAAGGTACGGAAAGCCAACTGCGACACGACTCGAAGCGACGGCCGGCGCCTTTCAACATCAATTCAATCCGAATCATGCACTCGAGACATTCCGCGATTCTCGTCGCGCTCACCGCTGCCGCACTGTTCGGCGCCGCGACACCGCTCGCCAAGGCACTGATCGGCGCGATGTCGCCGTTCATGGTCGCTGGCCTGTTCTATCTCGGCAGCGGCGTCGGGCTCGGCATCGGGATCCTGCTTCGCCGCCTGCACAACCGTCACGCACCGGCCGCAGACGCCGCGCCGCTGCAGCGCGCCGACCTGCCGTGGCTGGCCGGCGCGATCGTGGCGGGCGGGGTAGCCGGCCCGGCCTTGCTGATGCTCGGGCTGTCGAGCACGCCAGCGGCGACCAGCGCGTTGCTGCTCAATCTCGAAGGCGTGCTGACGGCCGTCATCGCATGGGTCGTGTTTCGCGAGAACGTGGATTCGCAGGTGTTCCTCGGGATGGTCGCGATCGTCGCCGGCGGCACGCTGCTGTCGTGGACGCCGGGCCGGGCCGGCGTGCCGGTCGGCGCGCTGCTGATCGTCGGCGCATGCCTGTGCTGGGCGATCGACAACAACCTGACCCGCAAGGTGGCCGCGAACGACGCGATGGTCATCGCGTGCGCGAAGGGGCTGATTGCCGGACCCGTGAACATCGGCATCGCGCTGGCGACCGGCGCGACGCTGCCGGCTATCCCGGTCACGGCTGCCGCGATGCTGACGGGGCTCGGCGGCTACGGGATCAGCCTCGTGCTGTTCGTCGTCGCGCTGCGTCATCTCGGCAGCGCGCGCACGGGCGCGTATTTCTCGATCGCGCCCCTGTTCGGCGTCGTGCTGTCGCTGCTGATCTGGCCCGCGCTGCCGCCGGCGACGTTCTGGATCGCTGGCGCGTTGATGGCGTTCGGTATCTGGCTGCACGTGCGCGAACGGCACGAACACACGCATACGCACGAGCGGCTCGAGCACACGCACCGGCATCGGCACGACGAACATCATCAGCATGCGCACGATTTTGCGTACGACGGCAACGAACCGCACGCGCATCCGCACGTGCATCTGCCGATCACGCACAGCCATGCGCATTTTCCGGACATTCATCACCGGCACCGGCATTGACATTGACCGCGTCATGAGCGGCGGACGGCGGACGAAACGGATCGCTAGGTGACCGTTTATGGGGCGTGCGCCGCATCGCGCGCGCATCTGTTTACAGCGTCGCCCGATCGAAGTCGCTACAGCGGGTCCGAGCCTGGTCTTCGGTCTGGATCAACCTGATCGGCGAACCGTCCGGATCGGTCAGCGATCAGCGCGCCCACCGTGCCGACGCAGGCTTCGCGCATCGACCGATGCGCGCACGCGGCCGGCCGGTCGTCTGCTCGGAGTTGTCGGCTGCGAGCATGTCGTTGAAGAACGTGCCGACGTTCGCGAGCCGGAAGCCGTAGTGGAACCCGCTAGTCGCAGCATCGAGTTCGGAGTGCGAAAAGTAGTCAGGCAACAGGTCGCCGCGCTTGAGGATCAGCCAGCCGTCTTCGTGCCAGGTTTCAGCAAACCCCGGTTTGTCGTAGAAGCGGGCGGTGACTTCGAAATCGCGCGACAGCAGGTTGGGGCTCGCCATGTCGGTCAACGCGGCTTCTGCGGATGGCGATGCGACGAATCGAACGGGAGGCTCGAGCCGCCGTGGCGACTATCGCGCGTGGGGAAAGCAGAAGCCGAAATCCTCGCAGCCCGGGCACCCGGGGGCGGGGCCCGGCGGCACGTCGAGCGATGCGGCCACTTCCTGTGCGAGGAATTTCTTCCAGCGCAGGTGAGCGACGTTGCGCGCGGCAAGCGCGGGGAAATAGCGATCGAGCATCGCGGATACCGCGTCGCGCCCGTCGAGCCCTAGATCGCGCCAAAGATGATCGGGGCGCAGGCAGGCGTGCGCGATGATCGACGCGAGACAACCGGCGTCGTCGCGGTCGGCGGCGGGATTCGCGTCGCCCATCAGCCGCGCGTGCAGCGTCGCGACAAACGCCGCGTGGGTGGATGGCAGCAGGGCCATCGCTGCCGTCGGCACGAGTACCGCGGCATCGGCCGCAGGCAGGCGCGGAAACTGCCGCGCCAGCAGGCCGGCCAGTTGCGGATGCGACAGGCCGAGCAGCCCGAGTTCGTTGTGGCGCGCGCGTGCCGCAACGAGCGCGCCGAACAGGAGGGTATCGGGCGTGTCGGCGGTGGCCGCTGCGGATAGCAGCGACTGCAGCGCCCGTTGTCGAGCGTGATCGAACGCGGCTGTCATCGCGTGCATCGGGCCGACAGCCGCACGGCGCAATCGGCGCGAGTGCGCGGCGCCCAACGGATCGCCATCGCGATCGTCACGCGTTCACTCGACGCCGACGATCACGCTCGATGCCTTGAAGATCGCGGACGCAGCCGTGCCGCTCGCGAGGCCGAGACGATCGACGCTGTCGTTGGTGACGATCGCGACGATCTCGGCGCCGCCCGCGGCCTTGATCACGACTTCCGAGTTGACCGCGCCTTTCGCGACCGACGCTACGGTGCCCGCGACGCAGTTGCGGGCCGACACCTTGCTGCTGTCGACGTCGACCATCACGATGACCGACGACGCCTTCACGAGTGCGAACGCCTTCGAGCCGGACGCGAGGCCCAGCGAAGCCGCGCTACCGTGGGTGATCACGGCGACGATGTCGAGGCCGTCCTGCGTGCGGAGCGTGATTTCGTCGTTGACGGCACCGGTCTTGACGGCGCTGACCTGGCCGGCGAAATGGTTGCGGGCGCTGGTTCGCATGATGGATCTCCGGAGTGGATGTCGCTGCCGGACCGGCAGCGAAAGATGAATGGAATGCATCGGCGAGTTTACCGCCAATGCGGGCGTCCGTCGCCCTCCGGATGCTATGGCGCGAATCACGAAAACCCCTTTGCGCACGGCGATTTGCGACGCCGGCGCTATATACCGAAGTCTATGACGCTCGGGGTATTACTCGTTCGTCGCGGGTGCCGAAGCGGCGTGCGCGGTGTCGGGCCGGGCGCCCTGCGCGGTCGCCGTGTTGTCGCTGTCCCATCCGCCGCCAAGCGCGAGGAAGAGCCGCACCTGGTCGGCCGCCACTTGCCCTTCGGCCGCAGCGACCTGTGCTTGCACGCTCGTCAGCGTACGCGTCGCGTCGAGATCGGAGATGAACGACTCGCGGCCGGCCACATAGAGACGATGCGTTTCGTCGGCGGAATTGCGTGCCGATTCATAGGCCGTGCGCAGTGCTTCCGTGCGCTGCACGTCGGCCGCATAGGTCGCGAGGCTCGACTGCGTTTCGCGCAGCGCGTTCAGCACGACGCCGTCGAAGTGCGCGAGCGCGCCGCCCGTCGCGGCTTCGGCTTCGCGCACACGCGCACGCTGGCCGTTGACGGGGAACGACCAACTGATCAGCGGGCCGAACGACCAGCGATTCGTCGTCGACGAGAACAGGTCGGCAGCGACACCGACCGAGCCGGCCGACGCCCCGATGCTGACCGACGGGTACAGCGCGGCGGTCGCCACGCCGATGCGCGCGGTTGCGGCGGCGAGTTGCCGCTCGGCTTCGCGCACGTCGGGGCGGCGGCGCAGCAGTGCGGCGCCGTCGCCGATCGGAATCGGCTGGCGCAGCTTCGGCAGGCGCTCGCATTCGGCGACGGCCTTCGGCAGGTCGGCCGGCGAGCGCGCGAGCAGCGCGGCGAGCTGGTATTGCGCGACCTTGCGGCGGCCTTCGAAGCGCGGGATATCGGCGGCGAGGGTGCGCACTTGCGTCACACCGCGCGTCACGTCGGTCTGGTTGCCGCGCCCGGCATCGCGCAGCCGCTGCGACAGGGCGACGCGCTGCTTCTGCAGCGCGAGCGACTGCTTCGCGACGGCCAGTTCGTCGCCGGCCGAACACGATTCGACGTACGCGCGCACGACGTCGGCGACGACCGTGATGCGCGCCAGGTCGCCGGCGGCCCGGACGGCCTCGCTGTCCGCGCGCGCGGCTTCGACGCCGCGCCGCAGCTTGCCGAACAGGTCGATCTCGTACGACACGTTGATGCCGACCGAGCCTTCGTTGACAACCGGCAGCTTGTTCTCGAGCAGGTATTGCTCGGCCGATTCCTGTGCGCGCTGCACGGCGGCTTCCGCGCCGCCCGAGAAGCCGCCCTGCTGGCTCGCGACTTCCAGCGCCGCGCGCGAGCGCGCGAGGTTGGCCGCGGCCACGCGCAGGTCGGTGTTCGACTTCAGTGCATCGCGCACGAGCGCGTTGAGTACAGGGTCGTCGTAGAGCTGCCACCAGTTGCCGGGCACGGCGTCGCGCGACACGAGCGAGCCGTTCGCATCGTCGAGCGCGTGGTTCGCGAGCGGCGCGTTCACGTACGCCTGCTGCGGCAGCGTGTAATCGGGGCCGACGGACTTGCACGCGCCGAGTGCGAGCGCAAGCGGCGCGAGCGTCGCGGCGAGGCGCAGACCGTGCCGTTTCATTGCGATGCTCCCGCTGCGCTGGCAGCCGCCGATACCGGCGTGACGGCCGCCGCCGTGCCGGCGGCCGTCGCTGACGCGCCGCCTGCGGGCTTCGCGTTGCCGTTGCGGCGCGTGTCGGCTTCGCGCATCGAGACGGTCGCGGTGCGGCCCGCGATCATCCGGAAATCCTCGGGCACCTCGTCGAGCACGACGCGCACCGGCACGCGCTGCGCGAGCCGCACCCAGCTGAATGCCGGGTTCACGTTCGGCAGCAGGTTCGCGCCCTGCGTGCGGTCGCGATCCTCGATCGCGGCGACGATGCTCTGCACATGGCCGCGCAGCGTATGCGGCTCGCCCATCACGATGATGTCGACCGGCTGGCCGATGTGGATGCCGCGCAGCTTGGTTTCCTCGAAGTAGCCGTCGACGCGGAACGAGTTGCGGTCGACGACCGACAGCACCGCGCGGCCGGCCGGCACGTATTCGCCGACGCGCGGCGCGCGGTCGTTCAGGTAGCCGTCTACGGGACTGACGATCGTCGTGCGCTGGAGGTTCAGCTTCGCGGTGTCGAGCGACACCTGCGCGTCGGCGACGGCCGCTTCGCCCTGTTCGACGCGCGTGCGGCTCTCCTCGACCTGTTCGCTCGCGACGAGGTTGCCGAGCTGCAGGTTGCGCGCGTATTCGCGCTTCGCCTGCGCGAGCGTCGCGCGGCGCTGCGCGAGCGTGGCTTCGGCGAGCCGTTCCGCAAGCGTGTAGCGGGCCTGGTCGATCACGAACAGCACCTGGCCGCGCCTGACCTCCTGGTTGTCGGCGACCTGCACCGACGTGATGAGGCCCGCCACGTCCGGCGCGACCTGGATCACGTCGGCGCGCACGTGACCGTCGCGGGTCCACGGCGAGAACATGTAGTAGTTGACGATGCGCCACAGCACGACGGCAGCCACGACGACGACGATCAGGGTGAGCAGGATTTGCCCTGCCGAGAGCCAGGTTTTTTTCACGTTAGGTAGCCACGAGATGGTGGGAAACGATCACGACGGCGGCAAACACGAACACGTAGATGCCGAGGTCGAAGATCGAACGGTGCCAGACGAGGCGGTAGAAGCCGACGCGCTCGAGCACGGCGCGCACGACGATGTTGATCAGGTAGGCGATCAGCATCAGCACGAGCGGGGCCGGCACGAATACGCCGAAGATGTCGATTTCGCCGATCATGGTCGCAGTCGGAAAGACGGATGGGAAAACGGGATCATGCGCGTGCTCCGTCCGACGCCTGCGGCGGCTGCGCCGCCGCGGCCGGATACAGCGACAGGCGCAGGCCGACGAGCGCGTGCAGCGTGTCGCGCAGCCGGCGATGCGTGGCGGGCGTGGCCGGCGAAGCGGGCGCCGTGCCGTGTTCCGCCGGCGCGGCGTCCGGCAGGTTGCGGCCCGCGACGCGTTGCAGCGCGTCGTCGATCGTCGCGAGCAGCGCGGGCGGTGCCGGCTGGCGCGCGTTCGCGGCGGCGCAGCGCGTGTAGTGGTCGGTGACGCCGGCCAGCACGCGGTCGATCGCGTCGGGCACGTCGCCCGACAGCCGGCGGCGCGAGCGGCGCAGGTCGAGCGCATTCAGCGCGATGCGCAGGTCGCGGAAGCTTTCGATCGACGGATGACGGTGGTCGTCGGACGCGCCGAGGCGCGGGAGCAACTGCGTGACGCGGTCGAGCATCCGCGACGCGTGGTTGCGCTGGTCGTCGAGCGGTTGCGTCGACGCGGAGCGCGCGACATCTTCCCAGCCCGAGCGCAGCAGGCGCCGCACCGCGAGTTCGGCGCCGAACGGCCGCGTCGCACGCGTCCACACATACGCGAACAGCAGCCCGGCGACGCCTGCGAGGTTGCTGTTCAGGAACACGAAGAAATCGGCGTCGTACGCGCCCTGGATGCTGATGAAGGTGGCCGTGTTCACGGCGACGAGCATCGTCACCATGTTGAACTGCGGGCGCGGCAGCAGCGTGCCGATCAGGATGAACGGGCCCGCGAACATCACCACGAGCATCGCGAAATCGTGCACGTGCGGCAGCACGACGAACAGGTACAGGCCCGCGAACACGACGCTTGCGGTCGTCGCGAGGAAGAACTTGAACACCAGCGGCGCCGGCTCGTCGAGCGCGGCGAAGAAGCTGCACGACACGGCCACGAGCGTAACGGCCGCAGCGCCGTCGTGCCACCCGGACGAGATCCACAGCCAGCTCGCGAACACGATCGCGGCGACGACGGTCAGCGTCGAGAACAGCATCATCCCGCGATCGAAGAAGCGCTCGGTGCCGCCGAGCCGCCAGTGCCGGTAGCGCGGCTGCCAGACGCCCGATTCGTTGCCGATCAGCGCGCGCAGCGAGCGGCAGTCCTGCCAGATGTCGATGACCTGGCGCAGCCGCCACAGCGCGTTCGACAGCAGTGCGCCGTCCCAGCTCGCGAGCGCGTGGTCGGCCGGCTGCAGCGCGGCGATGCGTTCGCGCAGGCGTTCCGCGACCGGGTCGTCGGTCATGTCGCCGTCAGTGCCGGCCCTGATGGCCGGCAACGGCGCGTCGAACCATTTCGCGGCATCGGCGAGGAGTTCGTCGAGCCCGGCCGGCCGGATATGCAGGTCGCGCATCAGCGCAATCAAAGGATCGGCGAGCGACGACATCAGCGGCAGGAACAGCTGCATCCGGCCCGCGAGCGCCTGCGCACGCGCGAGGATGCGCGGATGCGCATGGTCGTAGCTCAGCTGGCTCAGCAGGAATTCGAGGCCCGTGATGGTCGCCGCGAGGCGTTGCCGGCATGCGGACAGCGCCTTGCCGGCGATGTGCCCGGACAGCGTCTCGCGGCCATAGAACGCGGCGTCCTTGAACCACGCATCGGTGCGCTCGATCAGCGTCGGCGCGAGCCGGTTCGGGAAGATGGCGCTGCCGACCACGCTCGCGCACACGATGCCGAGCACGATCTCCTCGGTACGTGCGATCGCGACGTCGAAGATCGTGGACGGATCGGTCACGGTCGGCAGCGCGACCAGCGGCATCGTATAGCCCGCGAGCATGAACACATAGCTGCGCGCGGTGCGATCGGAGATCGCGAGGTAGAGCAGCGTGCCGCACCAGGTGGCGACGATGATCGCAAACAGCAGCGGCGTCTCGACGAACGGCGGCACGAAGAAGATCGCGGCGGCCGCACCGAGCGCGGTGCCGAGTGCGCGATACAGCGCCTTCGAGCGCGTCGCGCCGACGAACGGGTTCGACACGATGTAGACGCTCGCCATCGCCCAGTACGGGCGCGGCAACTGGAAATACAGGCCGAGATACAGCGCCAGCATCGACGCGGCGAACGTCTTGCCCGAGAACAGCCAGTCGCGAAGGCTCGGATAGGTCATGACGGGGCGTTGCCGGTGCGGGATGCGCGCGCGGCGGCCGTGTGCGACTCGGAGGCATTGAATGCGTCGAGCACGCGCAGCGTCGCTTCGAGATCGGCGCGCGTGACGCCCTTGAGCACCTGCGCCCGCAGCAGGCGCAGGTCTTCCTCCATCTTCGCGGTGACCGCGCGGCCGGCGGCCGTCAGCGAGATCGTTTTCGCGCGGCGGTCGTGCGGATCCTCGTCGCGGCGCGCGAGGCCGGCCGCGCACAGCTGGTCGAGCAGGCGCACGAGCGATGGCCCTTCGATGCCGACGTGTTCGGCGAGCGTGCCTTGCCGCACGCCTTCGCCGAGGCGCCCGGCGATCAGCAGCGGCGTCGCGCAGGCCTCGGACACGTTGTACGCGTTCAACACGCCGTCACTGGTGCGGCGCCACTTGCGCGCGGACAGCACGAGCAGGCTGCTGACGGCGAGGCGGAGGTCGTGCAGATTGGTCATGGGCGAGATGATAGGGGCAAAATAATTCGATAGCAAACTATCGTTTTTGTCACCCGAATGACACGTCGCTCGCGGCGCGGCCGGCCCGTCTGAAGCAATTTAGGCGGCGTGCCGGTGATGGTCAAGCTGTAAGGATGTCGGCCCGGGCGGGCGCGGCGACCGCGATCTAATTGTCAGACGAAAGTCGTCCGGCAGGTCAGGCAGGTTCGAAGCCGGGGTCGGGAAATCCGGCTTCGCGAAACGGCGCGCGGCGTGCATATTGAAGCCGTTGCAAGTATCCCGGAGATTGCTCACGTGTCTACCCCATCCTCGCAGCCCTCCGCCCCGGCGTCGCTCGACGCGTGGCTCGGCAAGACCGAAACGCTCGGCGACGACATCACCGCGTTTCCGCTGAACGCGCTGGCCGCCACGCTCGACCGCCCGTCGCCGGGTGACGTCGTGCCGCCGCTGTGGCACTGGCTCTATTTCCTGCCTGTCGCGCCGCTGGCCGAAGTCGGCCCCGATGGCCACCCGAAGCGCGGCACCTTCCTGCCGCCCGTGCCGCTGCCGCGCCGCATGTGGGCCGGCGGGCGCCTGACGTTCCATGCACCGCTGCGTACTGGACGGCGCGCGATACGCGAATCGACGATCGCGGACCTCGAGGACAAGACGGGCCGCAGCGGCCGGCTCGTTTTCGTGACGGTGCAGCACCGGATCGAGTGCGACGGCGTGCTGTGCGTCGAGGAGGAGCACGACATCGTCTATCGTGATGCGCCGCAGCCGGGCGCACCCGCGCCGAAGCCGGTCGCGGCGCCGGCAGGCGAGACGTGGTCGCGCACGGTCACGGCCGACGCCGTGATGCTGTTCCGCTATTCGGCGCTGACCTTCAACGGTCACCGCATCCACTACGACCGCAGCTATGTGACGCAGGAGGAGGGTTATCCGGGGCTCGTCGTGCACGGCCCGCTGATCGCGACGCTGCTCGTCGATCTCGTGCATCGCGAACGGCCCGATGCGACGCTCGCGAGCTTCGCGTTCCGCGCGGTGCGTCCGACGTTCGACGGAGCGCCGTTCACGCTGTGCGGCAAGCCGTCGGATGACGGCCAGACGGTCGAGCTGTGGGCGAAGGATCGCGACGGCTGGCTGACGATGCAGGCCACCGCGACCCTGGCGTAACGGGCGCCGTTCCGTTCATCCGCGACGCGGCAAGCGCCGTGCGCGGATGATCGGTACCGCCCGCCGCCATCGCTCGGGAGCGCACGCGGGCGGGCCCCGACGTGCGTCGGCAAACCCCTGTAAGCTGCGAGCAGGCCGCGAGCCGTTCGCCGGACGGTGCGGCGCGCGGCCGGCCCTTCCACCTTCCACGCATTGCATCAGGAGCACGTATCTTGGCCACCTACATTGTGTTTACACGTGAAAGCACGCAGGACCAGCACGAACTCGACGTCTACCTAAGCAAGGTCAGCCCGACGCTCGCCGGGCATCCGGTGAAGGTGCTCGCGGCCTACGGGCCACAGGAAACGCTGGAGGGCGAAGGCCCGGAAGGCGTCGTGATCGTCGAGTTTCCGTCGAAGGAAGCGGCGCACGCGTGGTATCACGGCCCCGAATACCAGGACGTCGTCCAGCACCGGTTCAAGGGCGGGCGCTATCGCGCCGTGTTGGTCGAAGGCGTCTGAACGACCTGCATCGGGCGTTTCCGGCGGCGCGCTGCCGCGCCGGGCGCCCGGCCCGCCCATGAACACCTCGATCCCCGCCACTGCGTCCGTTCGACCGCCGATGGGCCGCGCCACGACCGTGCTGCTCGCGATCAGCGTGGTGCTCTATCTGGTCGCCATGTTCACCGCGCCGTTCCGCACGGGCGCGCCCGACCCGCATCCATGGGCCGACGGCTGGCAGGTGCTGCTGACGGGCTGGATGGGCGTGTTCTTCGGCATCTTCGCGTGGCTCGCGAACCCGCTCGTGTTCGCGGCCTGGTGGCTGATCGTGAAGCGTCTGCGCGCGCAGGCGGTCGCGCTGGCCGTGCTTGCACTGCTGTTCGGGTTGAGCTTCCTGACGCAGCATCGGATCGTCGTCAACGAAGGCGGCGGGGTCGAGCCGGTGCATCTCGATGCAATCGGCTACTGGTGCTGGCTCGCGAGTTTCGGCGTGGCCGCCATCGGCGCCGCGCTGTTGCCGGGGCGAACCGGGACGCGCGCGGCAGGCTGATGCGGGCGGCGCGGCGTGCCCGCGCCAGCCTGCTTCTACCGCTTATCGCACGTGCGGCTGCAACGCGCGCAACCAGTACGACACCGCAACGGCACCGCCGTCCGGCGTGCCGATCGCGCGCTCGCCGAGATAACTCGCACGCCCCGCGCGCGGCGTCATGCGCGCGGTTTCCTGCGCGCCGTGTTCGGCGGCCTCGACCGCGGCCGCCCATGCGCCCGCGGGATCGCGATCGTTGTCGAGCGCACGCTCGAATGCAGCGACGGCCGGCACCAGCGCATCGAGCATCGTCCGGTCGCCGGCGTGCGCGCCGCCCAGTTCGCTGATCGAATCCACCGCACCGCGGAACGCCGCGGCCCAGTCGCGCGCCGACGGCTCGGCGCTATCGGCCAGCCGGCGGGATGCGCGCAGCAGCGCGGTCGCATAGAACGGCCCCGAACTGCCGGCGATGGCGCGGCGCAACGCGGCGCCGAGCGCCGCGAGCGTGCCGGCCGGGGTGCCGTATGCGGATTCCGGCAACGCGAGGATCGCCTGCGCGGCGCGCAGCATGCTCGCACCGAGATCGCCGTCGCCGGCCGCCGCATCGAGGTCCGTCAACGTCTGCTCGTGATCGATCAGCGTCTGCGCGACCGCGTGCAGCGCGGGTTGCAGGCGCGCCGCCCACGCACGGCCGGCCGCATCGAGCGGCGGCAGCGGCGCTTCTTGCGCAGCGGCCGTGGCCACGCGGATCTGCGTATTCACTGCACCGCCGCCCGGCCATGCGCGCGCCTGCGTCGGCGCGTCGAGCAGGACCGCGCGTTCGTCGTTCAGCCGCAGCACGGAAATCGAGCAGCCGGGCATGTTCAATGCCGACAGGAACGTGCCGGCCCACGCACGTGCGACGACGATGCCGCGCCGTGTCAGGTTGTCGTGCGCGGCGCGCAGCACGATGGCGAGCTCCATGTCCGGCGTCGCGCCGAGGCCGTTGACGAACAGCGCGACGCGTTCGTCGCGGTCGAGCACGAGATCGGCGGCGATGCTCGACAGCAGCGTGTCGACCAGCGCATCGGCCGGCAGCGGCGCGCGGCGTTCGACGCCTTTCTCGCCGTGGATGCCGAGGCCGAGTTCGATCTCGTGGTCGCCAAGGCTGAAGCCCGACTTGTCGGCGCCCGGGATCGTGCAGCCGTCGAGCGCGACGCCCATCGTGCCGAGCTCGGCTGCCGCGTCGCGCGCGATGGCCGCGACGCGTGCAAGCGGCAGCCCGCGCGCGGCGGCCGCGCCGGCGAGCTTGTGGATCAGCACGGTGCCGGCGATCCCGCGCCGCTGGCCACGTTCGACGCGGCCGCGCAGCGAGACGTCGTCGGCGACGATCACCGTCTCGACCGGAATGCCTTCCGCCCGCGCGAGCTCGGCGGCCAGCCCGAAATTGAGCCGGTCGCCCGTGTAGTTCTTCACGATCAGCAGCGCGCCGTTCGGGCCGGCGCTGGCGCGAATCGCGGCGAGCACGGCGTCGGTGGACGGCGACGTGAACACTTCGCCGCAGACGGCCGCGCTCAGCATCCCTTCGCCGACATAGCCGCCGTGCGCGGGCTCGTGGCCGCTGCCGCCGCCGGAGAGGATGGCGACGGGGCGCTGCGCCGGCTCGGGCAGCGGCTGGCGGACGAGCACGTGCTCGTCGCCGAGGATCGCGACATGCGGCGACTGCCGCGCGATGCCTTCCAGCATTTCTCGCACGACATCGGACGGGCGGTTGACAAGCTTTTTCATGGCGACGGGTTCCGGACGGGTGAACGAGGCGCGGCCGGGCCCGCACGGGCGCCGGACGGCCTTTCGTGTTGCGGAGGATCGTGCGTGCGCCCAGTCACCGGGTGCAGGCGGTCATGTCATGGACGACCGGGTGCGGGAGGGGAACAAGGCGCGCGCTTCGCGCCACGATACATCAGGTTCGAACGTTGCTGCACGGATCGCGGCGCGAAACACGCCGGAGCGGGGCGGCGGCGCGCCCCCATGCGCGGCTACTTCATTGCCGCGATCTCCTTCGCCCGAATCAGCCGCGCACGCAGCACGTTGCGGCTGATGCCGAGCAGCCGTGCGGCCTGGATCTGGTTACGGTGGCTGAACTCGAACGCGACGCGCATCACGGTGTCCTCGATGCGTTCGAACAGGTTGCCGTGATCCTCGTCGAACAGTTCGCGCAGCGCGCGTTCGAGCGCAGCCTGCGCGCCGGCGGCCGGGTCGGGTTCCGGCACGGGCGTACGCCCGGCGGCCGCCGGCATGCCCGGTGACGCGAGGTGCAGGTCGGCCTCCTGCAGTGCGTCGTGGCGGCTCACGAGGAGCGCGTGATGGATCACGTTTTCGAGTTCGCGGATATTGCCGGGCCAGCCGTGTGCCTCGAGCCGGCGCGCGGCGCGCGGGTCGATGCTGCGCGGCCCGTAGCCGAGGCGGCTGCGGTAGTCGTCGAAGAAGTGGCGCGCGAGCGGCAGGATGTCGCCCGGGCGCTCGCGCAACGTCGGCACCGCGAGCTGCACGACGTTGAGCCGGTAGAACAGGTCGCCGCGAAACTGTCCGTTCGCGACGGCCTGCTGCAGATCCACGTTGGTCGCGGCGACCACGCGCACGTCGATCGGCACGCTCGTGCGCGACCCGAGCCGCACGACCTCGCGCTCCTGCAGCACGCGCAGCAGCTTGACCTGCATCGACAGCGGCAGGTCGCCGATCTCGTCGAGAAACAGTGTGCCGCCGTTCGCGGCTTCGAACCAGCCGGGCTTCGCGCTGAACGCGCCCGTAAACGCGCCTTTCTCGTGGCCGAACAGTTCGCTTTCGACGAGCGTTTCGGAGAAGGCGCCGCAGTTCACCGCGACGAACGGCCCGTTGTTGCGGCGACTCAGGCCGTGCACATGCCGCGCGATCAGTTCCTTGCCGGTGCCGGTCTCGCCGACGATCAGCACGTTCGCGTCGCTCGGCGCGACCAGGCGAATCCGTTCGAGGAGCGCGACCGAGCGCGGATCGACGAACACCTGCGCGCGGGCACGAATGGATGTCGCAAGCGCGGGCCGGTCGGGCAGCGTGAGGACGGGCGCGGCGTCGGGCCACGCATCGGATGGGGAGCGGTTCACGAGTAGAAGCCCGGCGTCGGCCAGGTTCGCTTCAATGCCCATTCGCCGATCTCGCGAATCTTGTACGCGAGCGGGTCGTGGAGCGTATGGGTGCGCAGGTTGCGCCAGTGCCGGTCGAGCCGCAGCGCGCCATGCGTCGCGCGCGCACCGGCGACGTCGAACATGCGTGTGCAGAGATCGAGCCCGGTGCGGGCGGCCGATACCTTTGCCGCGGCCGTGGCGAGCGCGACCTCGCCGCGCTCCGCAAGCGTGAGTGCCGCATCGCGCGACCACGCGGCGTCGAGGCGGTCGGCCGCGCGGTCGGCGAGCACGCGCGCGGCTTCGAGCCCGATCCAGAACTCGCCGTACTGGCCGAGGATGTACGGATCGTCGCCGGTGCTCGCGACCTGCGCGCCGGGCCACGGCCGCGCCTCGTGCAGCGTGTAGTGCCGCGCATCGTTGAACGCGGCTTCGGCGATGCCGAGATACACGTTCGTCAGCACGAGCTGCGCGACGAGCGGGCGCAGGCACGCGAACGGCGTCGACAGCGGGCCGGGGTCCGTCAGCAGTTCGTGCGCTTCGACCCGCACTTTCTCGAACGTGACCGTGCCGCTGTCGGTCTGGCGCTGGCCGATGTTGTTCCAGTCGTCGGCGATCGAGATGCCGCTGCGCTGCGTCGGCACGGCCGCGATCAGGAACGCGCGTGTCCCGGCGTCGTGCGCGGACGCGATCAGCATTTGCGAATCGAGCGCCCCCGAACAAAAGCTCTTCTGGCCGCTGAACTCGTGCCATGCGTCGCGCGAGCGGCTGACCGTGCGCTCGTCGAGCGGATTCAGCGCATTGCCCCAGAACCACTGCTGGCGCGCGGTTCGCTCGAACCACGATTCCCACTGCGCCGGCGCGCCGAACAGCCGCACGGTCGCGAGCATCAGGTGATGGAAGCCGAACACGTGCGCGAGCGAACTGTCGGCAGCGGCGAGCACGCGGACGACGTCGAGCGTCGTGCGCCAGCTCGCGCCGAGGCCGCCGTAGGCAGCCGGGATGCTCAGCGCGAGCAGGCCGCTGTCGCGCAACTGGTCGCGCTCGGCCTTCGGCGTGCCGCCCTGCTGGTCGCGTTCGGCCGCGGTTCGTGCAAAGCCGGCCGCCAGGCGCTCGGCGGTTTGCAGGGCGTCGGGAGGGGCCGGTTCGTCGCGGGACGGCGCGCAGGCTTTCCGCGCGGGGCGATACGGAAATGGATGTCATGGCGATCAATGCGTCGGGTCGCTGCACGAAACCGGTCAGGCTGCATCGGGCGCTGCTGACCGGGTGCTGCGTGATCAGCAGAGTGTTCAACGTTTTGCGCAACGCGGGAAACATCGATTTCTGATTACCAATGCGGGATTGCTGCGCTGGACGCAGCCACCCGCGATTCGAACTCGCGGCGCAGCGCCTGGTGGCACGCAAGATGACGATGAAGCAGCCATGCCGGCGCTATCGCAAGGATGCGACGCGTCGCGCCGGCGCATGAATGCGGAAGGCGGAGGCCAATGCATGCCGGCGGACGCCGCGCACCTGCCGGAATCCATGTCGAAGCGGAAAATTGCGTGCGACGCACACGGCACTGCTGACCACGCAGCAGCGCATCAGCAGTGCTGTTTCCCCCGGTTCATCGTGCTGCGGAATATGGTTGTGATGCGGTGGCTGGCACGCTTATCAACGTATCGCGATCGGTTGGGGCGCCATGACAGGCCGTCGATCGCGATGCATTTCGTCATGCAGACGATTGTTTTTCATCGCGATCGTCGAAATGGCACGCTCCTTGCTGATCCATGACGTGACGGGTGCGTCGGCACCCGACTCGACAATGGGAATGCAACCGATGAGCAATGCAATCAACGTGGTCGCGATATCGGGCGGCCTGCAACGGCCGTCGCGTACGCTGGCGCTGACCGACGCGATCGTCGCGGCGCTCGGCGCCGCGTTGCCGATCGATACGAGGCTGATCGAGCTCGGCGAGATCGGCGGCCGGCTGGCCGGCGCGCTGACGCGCGCGCAGGTGCCGGCCGATCTCGATGCGCAGATCCGTGCAATCGAGACGGCCGATGCGCTGGTCGTCGCGAGTCCCGTGTATCGCGCGTCGTACACGGGCCTCTTCAAGCACCTGTTCGATCTCGTGCATCACGAGGCGCTGGTCGACGTACCGGTGCTGCTCGCGGCCACCGGCGGCAGCGAGCGTCATGCGCTCGTGATCGACCATCAGCTCCGGCCGCTGTTCAGCTTCTTCCAGGCACGCACGCTGCCGATCGGCGTGTATGCGTCCGAAAGCGATTTCGACCAGTACCAGATCGCGAGCCCCGCGCTGCGCGCGCGCATTGCGCTCGCCGTCGATCGCGCGGTGCCGCAACTGCGCCCGCATGCGCTTTCCGTCGCGGCTGCGTAGGCCGCCTGCGTTTTCCCTCCCGACCAGGACACACTCATGAGCCATACCGATCCTTCCGCCGACGGCGTCAAGTTCGCCTACTGGGTGCCGAACGTCAGCGGCGGCCTCGTCGTCAGCACGATCGAGCAGCGCACCGACTGGAGCCTCGAATACAACCAGCAGCTCGCGCGCACGGCCGAGGCAGCCGGCTTCGACTACGCGCTGAGCCAGATCCGCTTCACGGCCGGCTACGGCGCCGAATACCAGCACGAGTCGGTGTCGTTCAGCCAGGCGCTGCTGCATGCGACGACGAAGCTCAAGGTGCTCGCCGCGATCCTGCCCGGGCCGTGGCATCCGGCCGTGGTCGCGAAGCAGCTCGCGACGATCGACCACATCTCGAACGGGCGCATCGCGATCAACGTCGTGAGCGGCTGGTTCAAGGGCGAATTCACCGCGATCGGCGAGCCGTGGCTAGAGCACGACGAACGCTATCGGCGCTCGAAGGAATTCATCCAGGCGCTGAAAGGCATCTGGACGCAGGACAACTTCACGTTCAAGGGCGATTTCTACCGCTTCAACGACTACACGCTGAGCCCGAAGCCGGTGCAGAAACCGCATCCGGAGATCTTCCAGGGCGGCAGCTCGCGCGCGGCGCGCGACAACGCGGCGAGCGTGTCGGACTGGTACTTCACGAACGGCAATACGCCGGAGAACCTGAAGGCACAGATCGACGACATCCGCGCGAAGGCGGCGGCGAACAACCATCGCGTACGCATCGGCGTCAACGCGTTCGTGATCGCGCGCGATACGGAGGAAGAGGCGAAGGCCGTGCTCGACGACATCATCCGGCATGCGCACGTCGAGGCCGTGCATGCGTTCGGCGATGCGGTGAAGCAGGCCGGCAGCGCATCGCCGGAGGGCGAAGGCAACTGGGCGAAATCGACGTTCGAGGATCTCGTGCAGTACAACGACGGCTTCCGCACGAACCTGATCGGTACGCCGCAGCAGATCGCCGAGCGGATCGTCGCGCTGAAGGCGATCGGCGTCGATCTCGTGCTTGCGGGGTTCCTGCATTTCATCGAGGAGGTCGAGTACTTCGGCAAGCGCGTGCTGCCGCTCGTGCGCGAACTCGAGGCTCAACGGCAGGCGGTTGCCGCGTGATGCGAGGGCCGGTGCGCGGCGGGCACTCGCGCGTGCCGCGCGCCGGCCGATCGAAGGGGCGACCCCCGCGGTTTTTGCGGGTCGCCCCGGGTTGACGTTTCGGATATCGAAACAGGAGGTCGGCGGATGCTTCCCGGCGCCGCCGGCCGGTTCATGAGCTTTGCCGGAATCGACATGTCTACGGAAATCATCGAAGAAAACGTGCAATCGCAAGCGGGCGCCACGCCCGTTCCCGTCATCGGCTCGGATGCCGAGGCACTCGACGTCGCGCGCCAGGTCGCGGCGCGACTGGCCGAGCACGCCGCGTTACGCGACCGCGAGCGGAAGCTGCCGTTCGACGAGATCGAACTCTTCTCGTCGAGCGGCCTGTGGGGTATCACCGTGCCGCGCGAATACGGAGGCGCGGAAGTGTCGAACGTGACGCTCGCGGAAGTGATCGCGATCGTTTCCGAGGCGGACCCGTCGCTCGGCCAGATCCCGCAGAACCACTATTGCCTGATCGAAGACATCCGCCTCGAAGGCAGCGATGCGCAGAAGCACTTCTTCTTCGATCTCGTGCTGAAGGGCACACGCTACGGGAATGCGTTTTCCGAAGCCGGCGGCAAGAACGTGCTCGATATCCGGACGCGCGTGCATCGTGACGGCGACGCGTTCGTGCTGAACGGCCGCAAGTTCTATTCGACCGGCACGCTGTTCGCGCACTGGATTCCGGTACTCGCGCTCGACGAGTCGGACCAGGCCGTGCTCGCCTTCGTGCGGCAGGGCGCGCCGGGGCTGACCGTCGTGGATGACTGGAGCGGTTTCGGGCAGCGCACGACCGCGAGCGGCACGGTGCTCGTCGAGAACGTGCGCGTGAGCCCGTTCGAAATCTTCCACACACAGCGTTCATACGACCGTCCGACCTTCGCGGGCCCGTTCGCGCAGATCACGACCGCCGCGATCGACCTCGGGATCGCGCGCGCCGCGCTGCAGGACACGATCGCGTTCGTGCAGCAGCATGCGCGCCCGTGGATCGACAGCGGTGTCGAACGCGCGAGCGAGGATCCGCTGACGGTCGCGCAGATCGGCGACATCGCGTACCGCGTGCACGCGGCCGAAGCGCTGCTCGCGCGCGCGGGCCGCTTCGTCGACGCGGCGAAGCGCGAGCCGGGCGAGGAAACGGTCGCGCAGGCCGCGATTGCGGTAGGCGAGGCGAAGATCGCGACGACCGAGGTGTCGTTGCTTGCCGCGAGCAAGCTGTTCGAGCTCGGCGGCAGCAAGTCCACGCTGGCGAAATACAACTTCGACCGCCACTGGCGCAACGCGCGCGTGCATACGCTGCACGACCCGGTGCGCTGGAAGTATCACGCGATCGGCAACTACTACCTCAACGGCGTGAAGCCCGCGCGCCATTCCTGGAATTGACCGGCTCGCGCCGGCATCTCGATCGCAACGAAACATGGGCGAGGAAATCAGGCTGAACGCTTTTGCGATCGACCGTCCGGGCCAGCTGTCCGCTGGCTTGCGGCGGCACGCGGACGACCCATCGCATCGCCGTACCGATCTGCGCCACCGGCCCGCGCTCGCTACGACGCTCGAGCGCGGGCTGTTCGATGGCCGGTGCATCGCCGGCGTGCCTGGCGTGTACGCCTGCGGCGCATGCTTTCGCGCTGTCGCACCGGCCGCCGCTACCAACGCCACCAACGCCACCAACGCCACCAACGCCACCGAGGCGGACAGCGTGCACGTGGCGCCGCTCCATTCCTGACGAGGTCAATCGATGAGTCATCCAGCAAGCCCCGCGCAGGCACTGCCCGCGCAGCATGCCGTGCCGCAGGCGGGCGGCCTGCGGCGCAACTACCTGAGCCTGCCCGAACTGATCGCGCAGTCGATCGGCCTCGTCGGCGTGTCGGGCGGGATCGGCGTGCTGATCCCCGCCGTATTCGCGACGGCCGGCAACGGCACGTGGCTCGCGTACCTGTTCGCGATCGTCGCGCTGCTGTTCGCGTCGTGGAGCATCTCGGTGTTCGCACGCGATTCGGCGTCGCCGGGTGCACTGTATGCGTACGTGTCGGCCGGCATCGGGCCGGTCTGGGGCGCGATCTGCGGGTGGTCGCTGCTGATTGCCTATGCGGTGGCCGCCGCGGGCATCCTGCAGGGGACGATCAATACATTCCTCGTGCTCGGCCGCGAAACGGGGCTGCTCGGCAGCGCGACGCCGGTCGGCGCGGTGCTCGGGCTCACGGTCGTCACCGCGTTCGCCGCGTGGTACATCGCGTTTCGCGACATCCGGCTGTCCACGCGCTTCACGCTGTTCGTCGAACTCGCGACGCTGCTGCTGATCGCCGTCGTCGTGATCGGGACGATCGCGTTCGGCGGGCATCCGGTCGATCGCGCGCAACTGACGCTCGAAGGCGTGAAGCCGACCCAGCTGCAGCTCGGGATGGTGCTCGCGTTCTTCAGCTTCACGGGGTTCGAGAGTGCGACCGTGCTCGGCGCCGAAGCGCGCGACCCGTTCCGCTCGATCCCGCGCGCGGTGCTGATCAGCGTCGTCGGGCCGGCGATCCTGTTCGTGATCGGCGCGTACGGGATGGTGAGCGCGTTCCACGGGCAGACGCCGCCGCTCGACCGGGTCGACGGCCCGCTCGCGGTGCTCGCGCATCGGCTCGGGGCCGGCTGGGTCGGCGTGCTGATCGACGCGGGCGTGGCGTTGAGTTTCTTCGCGGCGTTCTTCTCGTCGATCAACGCGGCGGCGCGGATCGTCTATACGTTCGGGCGGCAGGGCGTGCTGCATGCGTCGACGGGCCAGGCGCACGAGCGCAATGCGACGCCGCACGTCGCGGTGGCGCTGATTGCGGTGCTGGCGCTGGCCACCGCGCTGGTATTCACCGCGCGCGGCACCGCGCTACTCGATTCGTATGGCTATCTCAGTTCGATCGCGACGTATGGCTGGCTGCTCGCGTACGTGCTGGTGGCGATCGGCGCGCCGCTGTATCTGCGTCGCCAGGGCCGGCTTCGCGCGCGGCATGTGGCGATCAGCGTCATTGCGGTCGTGCTGCTCGCGATTCCGCTGGCCGGCAGCGTGTATCCGGTGCCGGAGGGCGTTTATGCGTGGCTGCCTTACGTGTTCGTCGCGCTGCTGACGATCGGGCTCGGGTGGTTCCTGGTGCTGCGCGTCCGGTTTCCGGAGCGCTTGCGCGAGCTGGAGGCCGAACTGCTGACGAAGTGAGCGTGGCACGTGCCGCGTCTGCGGCAGGTTCCCGGCGTGCCGGCCGGCCGGCGACGCTGCCGGCCGGCCGATTCCGTTTCATGGCCTCGCGCGCGGACGTCACGCCATGCCCGCCATCTTCGATGCATCGACCACCATCTGCACGCCGAGCCCGCCGAGGATGAGCCCCATCGCCCAGCGCTGGGCGAGCAGCAGCGTCGGGCGCCCGTGCAGGAACCTTGCGATGCTGCTGGAGCAGATCGCCACCGTGCCGTTGGCGCAAGCGAATGCGGTGATCAGCAGCGAACCGAGAAACAGCGATTGCCCGAGCACACTGCCGTTCCGGTAGTCGATGAACTGCGGCAGCAACGAAATGAACAGCATCGCGAGCTTCGGGTTCAGCACGCTGGTCGTCGCGCCCATCGCGAGCAGCCGAAGCGGCCGCTCGCTCGGCAATGCCTGCACCTCGAACGGTGAACGGCCGCCGGGCCTGACGGCCTGCCACGCCAGATAAAACAGGTAGGCCGCACCGACCACGGCCAGCCCGCTGCCCGCATAGGGCACGCTCATGAACAGCGTCGTGATGCCGAACGCCGCGCCGAACATGTAGAACAGGTAGCCGATCATCACGCCGCCGAGTGAAATGAGCCCCGCCGTGCGGCCCTGCGCGATCGAGCGCGACATCACGTAGACCATGTTTGGCCCGGGCGTGACCGCGAGCATGCCGCCGATGACGAGAAATCCGTAGAGCGATCCGGACGTATGCATGTCTGATGATTCCTGCAACGAGTGAGGGCTGACGGGAGTCATTGTCCGACCGTGGAGGGGAACAGTAAAACGGGATAAACTGAATCGATTGATCAGTTTTTCTGAATAAGATGAAAAAGCTCGACCTCGATGTGCTCGCGATGGTGGTGGCCGTCGCGGAATCCGGATCGTTCGCTCAGGGTGCGCAGGCCGTGCACCGGTCGCCGTCGGCGGTGAGCATGCAGATCAAGGCGCTGGAAGACGCGCTCGGCAAGCCGCTGTTCATCCGCGACACGCGCAACGTGACGCCGACCGGCGACGGCACGATGCTCGCCGAATACGGCCGCCGGATGCTGGCGTTGCGCGACGAGGCATGGGCGTCGGTCGTGCGCCCGGAGATTCGCGGCCGCGTGACGATCGGCGTGCCCGACGACTACATTTCGTCGCTTCTGCCGCAGGTGCTCGGCAAGTTCGCCGCGATGCATCCGCGCGTGGAAGTGCGCGTGATCGGCCAGCCGAGCAGCGCGCTCGTGCCGATGCTGAAGGACAACACGGTCGACCTCGCGTGCCTCACGCGGATCAAGGGCGTGACCGGCGAGCTGATCCGGCTCGAACCGCTCGTCTGGGCCGGGTCGCCGAAACGCAACGTATGGGAGGAGCGGCCGCTGCCGGTGGCCTTTTTCACGCACGGCGGCAGCATGGCGCGCGATCAGGCCGTCAAGGCGCTGAACCGGCGGAAGATCCCGTACCGGATGTCGTACGAAAGCCCGAGCCACCTCGGCCTCCTCAGCATGGTGGAGGCCGGGCTCGCGGTGGCGCCGCTGGCGCGCTGCTGCATTCCCGATCATCTCGTGCAGCTGTCGGAAAGCCACGGGCTGCCGCCGCTGGGCGAACTCGAGGTCGTGCTCGCGCGCAGCGCGCAGTCCGCGCGGCCGCCATGCGACTACCTGGCCGAGCAGATTCTCGGCGAATGGCGTACCTGAACCTGAGCGGCATGCCGGCGGCCGTGTTTCAGCACGACTTCAGCAGCCATTCGCGGAATGCGACGAGCGACGGCAGCGTCTCGTTCCCCGGCGGATAGACGAGGTAGTAGCTGCGCTGGCTGGTGATCGCGTCGCCGATCGACACGAGTTCGTTGCGGCTCAGCTCGTCCTCCACCAGCACCTTCGGCACCAGCCCGATCCCCATCCCGGCCCGCACGGCCTGGATCAGGTGCGACGTCAGCTCGAAGCTCGGGCCGATGCGCATCTGCCGATGGTCGAGCCGGTAGTGCGAAAACCATTCGGCCCACGCCTGCTGGTTGCTCGTCACGCCGAGCAGCGTCTGCTTCGCGGCCCACGCCGGCGAATGCGCGTCGGCCTTGCGGCGGCGGCCGGTGTCCGGCGGTGCGATCGCGATCAGGAACTCGTTGTACAGCCGGTGCGCGTGCAAACCCGGCCAGTCGCCCGCGCCGACGGTGATGGCCGCATCGAGGTCGTCGTTGAGGAAATCGATGGCGCCGATCCGCGAATGCAGGTGCACGGTCACGCCCGGATGCGCGGCGTAGAAGTCGTGCAGGTGCGGCAGCAGCCATTTCGAGCCGAACGTCGGCAGCGTCGCGAGCCGCAGCGTGCCGGCGCCCGCCTGGTGGGACATCGCCTGCAGCGTCGCGCCGCGGATGCGCCCCAGTGCGCCGCTCAGCTCGGTGAAGTAGCGGCGCCCGACCTCGGTCAGCTTCACGGAGCGGCCCTCGCGCCGGAACAGCGGCACGCCGAGTTGATCCTCGAGCGTCTGGACTTGCCGGCTGATCGCGCTCTGGCTCAGCGACAACTCCTCGGCCGCGCGCGTGTAGCTTTCATGCCGCGCGGCGGCCTCGAACACGAGCAGCAGCGACATGGACGGGGTGAGGCGACGGTAATTCATGAGTTTTATGCAATATTCGCCGGGGGAGAATTCGTTTGTTTCTCACGGAAATTCCAAAGATACTGGAATTCCCGGTTGTGTGGAAACTTGCTAAAAAATCATGTTTCCGCACACGCGAACCGGCCGGCCCCACTCACACTGCGCCTTTGCCCCATGTCGATCGCCTCGTTGCCCCGCCCCGCCAGCCCGCCCGCGCATGCGTACCGTGACTTTCTCGCCGCGCTGCAGGCCGCCGGATTCGCCGGGGATATCCGCGCGGACCATGCGAACCGGACGGTGCAGGCCACCGACAATTCGATCTACCAGCGCCTGCCGCAAGCGGTGATCTGTCCCGCGCATGCGGACGACGTCCGGCTGCTGGCGCGGCTGCTCGCCGAGCCCGCGCATCGCGACGTCGCAGTGGCCGCGCGCGGCGGCGGCACGGGCACCAACGGGCAGTCGCTGACCGACGGCGTGGTCGTCGACTTGTCGCGCAACATGAACCGCATCCTCGAAATCGACGTTGAGCGCCGCTGGGTGCGCGTGCAGGCGGGCGTCGTCAAGGACCAGCTCAATGCGGCGCTGAAGCCGCACGGGCTGTTTTTCGCGCCGGAACTGTCGACGTCGAATCGCGCGACCGTTGGCGGGATGATCAACACCGACGCGAGCGGGCAGGGCAGCTGCACGTACGGCAAGACGCGCGATCACGTGCTGGAACTGGATTTCGTGCTGATGGGCGGCGAGCGGCTGCACAGCGCCCCGCTCGCGGACGACGAGCTGGAACACCGCTGCGCGCGGCAGGACCGCATCGGCAAGGTGTATCGCACCGCGCGGCGCATCAGTGACGACAAGGCGGCGCTGATCGACGCGAAGTTTCCGAAGCTCAATCGCTGCCTGACCGGCTATGACCTCGCGCACCTGCGCGAACCCGACGGCCGCTTCAACCTGAACAGCGTGCTGTGCGGTGCCGAAGGGTCGCTCGGCTTCGTCGTCGAGGCGAAGGTCAACGTGCTGCCGATCCCGAAGGTTTCGGTGCTGGTCAACGTGCGCTATGCGGGCTTCATGGACGCGCTGCGCGACGCGCGCGCGCTGCTCGCGCACCAGCCGCTGTCGATCGAGACGGTCGATTCGAAGGTGCTGATGCTGGCGATGAAGGACTTCGTGTGGAGCAGCGTCGCCGAGTATTTCCCGCAGGATGACGCGCGTCCGACGCTCGGCATCAACCTGATCGAATTCAGCGGCGACGATGCCGACGACGTCGACGCACGCGTGCGTGCGTTCGTCGACCATCTGCGCACCGATACCAGCGTGGAGCGCCTGGGTCACACGCTCGCGGCCGGCGACGATGCGGTGAAGCGCGTGTACGCGATGCGCAAGCGCGCGGTCGGCCTGCTCGGCAACGTGCAGGGCGAGGCGCGCCCGCAGCCGTTCGTCGAGGACACCGCGGTGCCGCCCGAGAACCTCCCCGCGTACATCGCCGAATTCCGCGCGCTGCTCGACGGCCACGGGCTGCAATACGGGATGTTCGGGCACGTCGATGCGGGCGTGCTTCACGTGCGGCCGGCACTCGACATGAAGGACCCGAAGCAGGCGGCGCTGGTGCGGCCGGTGTCGGATGCGGTGGCGGAGCTCACGCAGCGCCACGGCGGCCTGTTGTGGGGCGAGCACGGCAAGGGCGTGCGCTCCGAATATGCGCCGGCGTTTTTCGGCGAGCTGTATCCGTCGCTGCAGCAACTGAAGGCCGCGTTCGATCCGCACAACCAGTTCAACCCGGGCAAGATCGCGACGCCGCCGGATCACACGATGCGGCTGCTGAAGATCGACGAAGTGCCGACGCGCGGCGACCACGACCGGCAGATCGACGAGCGTGTGTGGCAGAGCTACGGCACCGCGATGCACTGCAACGGCAACGGCGCGTGCTACAATTTCGATCCGGACGACGCGATGTGCCCGTCATGGAAGGCGACCCGCGAACGCGTGCAATCGCCGAAGGGGCGTGCGTCGCTGATGCGCGAGTGGTTGCGCCTGCAAGGGCAGGCCGGCGTCGACGTCGTCGCGGCGGCGCGCGCGCGGCAGCCGTTCCTGCGCGGGCTGGCCGTGCGCTGGCGCAACAGCCGCGCGGCGCGCAACGGCGAGGCCGATTTTTCGCACGAGGTGTACGACGCGATGGCCGGATGCCTCGCGTGCAAATCGTGCGCCGGGCAGTGCCCGGTCAAGGTCAACGTGCCCGAATTCCGCTCGCGCTTTCTCGAGCTGTATCACCAGCGCTACCTGCGGCCGCTGCGCGACTACCTGATCGGCTCGCTCGAATTCACGATGCCTTGGATGGCACGCGTGCCCGCGCTGTACAACGGGCTGATGCGCGCCGGCTGGGTGCGCACGCTGCTGGAGCGGCACGTCGGCATGGTCGACAGCCCGCTCTTGAGCCGCTTCGATCTCGCGGCCGTGATCCGCGAATGGCGCGTGAAGCCGGCCGACCCGCAGGCGCTCGCCGCGTTGAGCGACGCGCAGCGCGCACGCAGCGTCGTCATCGTGCAGGACACGTTCACGCGCTATTTCGATACCGAGCAGCTGGCGACGCTGATCGAGCTGGCGGCGCGCACGGGCTTTCAGGTGTGGCTCGCGCCGCTCGCACCGAACGGCAAGGCGCTGCACGTGCAAGGCTTTTTGCGGGCGTTCGAGAAGGCGGCGATCCGCAATGCCGGGCAACTG
Organism: Burkholderia crassaminum; assembly: GCF_964265005.1. Lineage (NCBI taxonomy): Bacteria > Pseudomonadati > Pseudomonadota > Betaproteobacteria > Burkholderiales > Burkholderiaceae > Burkholderia > Burkholderia crassaminum. The sequence goes on from NZ_OZ183801.1 coordinate 36,871, forward strand.
GCGGCACTCGCGCGCTCGGGTGTCGCGCTGGTCGGCCTCGATCCGGCGATGACGCTCACGTATCGGCAGGAATACCTGAAAGTGACGGGGCTCACCGACGTACCGACAGTGGCGCTGCCGCAGGAATGGCTGCTGCACGCGCTGCCGGAAGCCGGCGCGGGCGTCGCGCCGCGCATCGCCGGTTCTTACCGGTTGCTGCCGCACTGCACCGAGAAGACCAATGCGCCCGACAGCGGCAAGCAATGGGCACAGGTGTTCGCGCGACGCGGGCTGCGTTTGCAGGTTCAGGCGACCGGGTGCTGCGGGATGTCGGGCACCTACGGGCACGAGGCGCGCAATCTCGAGACGTCGAAGACGATCTATGCGCAGTCGTGGGCGGTGCAGGTCGATGCGGCGGATATGGAAGGCGAGGCGCTGGCGACCGGCTATTCATGCCGCAGCCAGGTGAAGCGGATGTCTTCGAAGCAGGTACGCCACCCGTTGCAGGCGCTGCTCGATCACGTGCGGGCGGCGGGGGGATGATCGGGCGTCGCGTGTCGCGGTGCCCGTGAGATGACTTCTTTCCTGCGTCGGGCGGCAAGCATTGTGCCGCTGTCGACGCGTGCCTGTGCTCAGGCGTCGGCTTTCGCCGTCTTTCGGGAGCGCGGCTTGTCCGCCGCAGGGAACACGCCGACGCCGCGCGGCCGTTTCGGCTCGATCCGCATCTGCCGGATCACGCGCCGGAAATCGATCTCGTGCGCGGCCAGCGTGCCGATCAGTTTCGCGATGACCGCGAGGTGGGACGGGACGGTGCCCTTGCTCGAATAGTTCGTGATCGAACTTTCGTTCATCCGGATCAGGCGGGCGAACTCGCGCGCCGTCAACTGTGCCTTCTTCAACTCCTGTTGAAATTCCGCATACGCCATTGCACACATGATGCTTCGTCTCCGTGAATCAGAAATCGGCCCGCGCGGCGCCGGCGCCGACGGGTGGCGTTCCCGTCGTGCCGGCGCCGCGTCGGGTTACATCTTCACCTGGTCGAGGAAGGTCTTCTTGCCGCTCTTGTAGCCGTAGATCGAGATGATCCCGTGCGTCAGGTCGCCCTTCGCGTCGAAGGTCGTCGTGCCGATCACGCCTTCGTACTTCGTCGCCGGCATCGCCGCGAGGATCTTCGCCGGGTCGGTCGAGTTCGCGCGCTTCATCGCGTCGACCGCGATGTAGACCGCGTCATACGCGAACGGCGCATCGAACTTGATGCCCTGGTTGAAGCGCTTCTGGTACTTCGCGAGGAAGTCCGCGCCGCCCGGCATCTTCTCGAGCGCAGCGCCTGCCTGCGAGCACAGCACGTTGTCGGCCGCCGGGCCGGCCAGGTCGGCCAGCGAGTCGGTGCACACGCCGTCGCCGGACAGGATCTTCGCGCGCAGGCCGAGTTGCTTCGCCTGCTTCGCGAGCGGGCCGCCGGTTGCGTCCATGCCGCCGTACATGATCGCGTCCGGGTTCTCGCCCTTGACCTTCGTCAGGATCGCGCGGAAGTCGACGGCCTTGTCGTTGGTCGCGTCGTGCGACAGCACCTTCAGGCCGAGCGCCTTCGCCTTCTTCTCGAACTCGTTCGCGAGGCCCTGGCCGTACGCGGTGGAATCGTCGATCACCGCCACGCTCTTCACGCCCTTCGCCTGTGCGTAGCTCGCGAGCGCCGGGCCTTGCTGCGCGTCGGTCGCGACCACGCGGTACGTCGTCTTGAAGCCTTGCTGCGTGTAGGTCGGGTTCGTGGCCGACGGCGAGATCTGCACGATGCCCGCGTCGCTGTAGATCTTCGAGGCCGGGATCGACGTGCCCGAGTTCAGGTGGCCGATGACGGCGACGACCTTGTCGTCGACCAGCTTCTGCGCAACCTGCGTGGCCTGGCGCGGGTCGGCCGCGTCGTCCTGCGCATCGAGTTGCAGCGTGATCTTCTTGCCGCCGATCGTCAGGCCCTTCGCATTGATTTCCTCGACCGCGAGGCGTGCGCCGTTCTCGTTGTCCTTGCCGAGGTGCGAGATGCCGCCCGTCGTCGGTTCGACGCTGCCGATCTTGACGACCTGGTCAGCCATCGCGCTCGACGCGGCCGCAAACGCGGCGGCAGCCAGTGCAACGGTGATCAGGGGTTTGCAGCGCATGCCGACAGTGCTTCGTTCCATCTGCCATCTCCGATTTGAATGATCTTTCTATTGACGTCTCGACCGGCCGACGGCGAGGTCGGGGCGATCGGACGAGTCTCCATACCCATCATGGGCTTCACTGCATCGCGTCCTGCCCGCCGGCGTGACGCCCGGGTGAGCGGGCCGGCCGGGGCCTGACAGCGTGCAATTCGTATGAATATATATGAAGCCGATTTTGCGCGCTGCAGCGAATTGCTCGACGGTACGACTGGCGCCCCAAGTGCGAGGGCGCCGGATGCCGGAAATCGTGCGCCGCGGCACGCCACAGGCTGCGATTCGCTGTCGACGGCCTTACGGCCGCATCCATTATTCGGCCGGCGGCCGGGACGAAGCCATGGACACTGATGCGCGGTCAATCCGGAACTGTTCGGTCGATTTGTCTGCACAGTTTGGACGATTGCGATTGCGCATCGGGTTGAACGGCCATGTTTCATCGGAATTGGTGTCCTCGTTTGAGCGCAACTAACGGTCAAGTCCGGCGGCGTTGACGAACTGGCGCGAGTCGGCAACCGGCGCCGCACGATCGGCTTCGCAAATGCCGGGGTTCGTCCCGACCGGCTCGCTTGCGCGATCATCGGGCCGACCGTGCCGGGCCGATGCGGCGTCGCTCCTAAGCGCGTCCGCGCAACGCGACGAAGATCACACCGGCAATCGCCAGCAGGCCGCCGCACACCGTCTCGATCCCCGGCTGCTCGCCCGTCAGCACCATCGACAGGGCCGTCGCGACCGCCGGCGTCAGATAGAGGAAGTTGGCGGCGCGCGCCGCGCCGAAGTAGCCGAGTGCGAAGGTCCAGGTCGCGTAACCCAGCGCGGCAGGGAAGATGCCGAGCATCAGGACGGCCAGCATCGTGTCGCGTGACCCGCTGCCCAGCGCCACGAGCGCGCCCGGCAGCCACGGCGTGAGCAGCAGCGCGCCGGCCAGCAGCGTGTAGGCGGTGCAGGCCAGCGCGCCGTAGACCGGAATCAGCCGCCGCTGCAGCACGAAATAGCTGGCCGAACACAGGGCCGCGCCGAGAATCAGCGTGCTGCCCGCGCCGAGGACGAGGCCGCCCGGCTGCCCGCGCGCGATCACCGCGATGCCGGCGAGGCTGACCAGCGAGCCGAGCCAGCCCCAGCGATTGAAGCGCTCGCCGAGAAACACGGCGGCCAGCAGCGCCGTGAAGATCGGCAGGGTGTTCACGATGAAGCTCGCCGCGCCGGCCGACACGGTCTGCTCGCCGGTATTGAGCAGCGCGTTGTAGAGCGCGATGCCGAGAAAGCCGCACAGCAGGAAGCGCAGCGCGTCGCGCCGTGTCGGCATGCGCGGCCGCCGCACTACCCACCACGCGACGATCAGCACGGCCGCGGTGGCGAAACGCGCCGCCGCGAGCTGCAGCGGGGTCAGGCCATGCAGGCCGATCCGGATGAACGGGAAAGCGGACGCCCACGACACGATCGTGAAGGCGACCGCGCCGGCCGCGACCAGCGGCTGCCGCGCAGTGCGCGACGACGGTGTGGAGAGTGTGTTCATGCGGCGATGATGCGGCGTGGCGAGATGTTAAGCTAGCGCACAGATCAGCATGCGGATATGACGATGAATCACAGCTCGAGCCGGCGGCCGACCGGCGCTTCAGCCCGCGCGAAGCGGGGCCCGGCGGCGTTGCCCGCCGCCGCGCCGGCGCCGGGTTCGCGGCCGCCGCTCGCGAGCCTGGAGACGGTGTGCACGGTCGCGCGCGAGGGTTCGTTCCTGGCCGCGGCCGACGTGTCGGGCGTGACGCACGGCGCGATCAGCCGGCGGGTGGCCGCCGTTGAAAACTGGCTCGGCCTGCGGTTGTTCGAACGTCATGCGCGCGGCGTGCGCCTGACGCCGGACGGGCAGCGCTTCGTCGGCCGGATCGAGCAGGCGTTCGCGATCATCGACAGTGCGGCCGATCAGTGGCGCTCGCCGCGCGCGCCGCGACTGGTCAGGATGAGCGTGGTGCCGGCGTTCGCGCAGCTGTGGCTGTTCGAGCGGCAGCATTTACTTGAGAGCGAGGCGCCCGCGTTGCGGATCGAACTCGGCATCGATCTGCGCAACGTGGATATCGCCGGCGGCGAAGCGGACCTGTCGGTCCGGTACGGGCGCGGCAACTGGCGCCAGCTCGAAACCCGTGCGTTCATGCCGGAGCGGCTCTATCCGGTCGCGCATCCGCGGCTCGCCGCGCAACTGGCCGCGGAGCGCCGCCGGCGCGGCGATGCCGCGTTGCTCGACATGCCGTTGCTGCACGATTCCGATGTGACCGGCTGGCGCACGTGGTTCGATGCATTGGGCGTGCCGTTCAAGCCGCGCGCGCAGGATCGCCGTTTCGAGGATTACAACCTCGTGCTGGCCGCGGCCGAGGCAGGGCTCGGCGTGGCGCTGGCGCGCGTACCGCTCGCCGACGCCTATCTCAAGCGCAGCGCCCTCGTGCGCGTGAGCCGGCACGAGGTCGATTCGGTGCTCAGGTATTACTTCGTGCACGCGAAGGGGGAGAATCGGCCGGAGGTGCTGGCGTTGATGGAGCGGATGCGGGCGGCGGTGGCGGCAGGCGGCTAGCCGGCATGGCTGTGGCGGCCCGTTACTGCGGGCCGGTTGGTGCGAAGGACGTGGTGTGCGATTCGAAACACTAGGCCGGCGCCGCCGGATCGACGACAATGCGACCGCGAAAACGATGAGGTAGAGAGATGAACGAAAATCGAGAATGCATGCATCCGTTCGGATGCAAGCGAGGTCAACAATGAACAAGCCGGACAAGTCGTCGAAAGCGCGTGCCGCGCTCGACCAGCTGTTTTCGGGCATGGCGCCCGCGGATGCGACGCGCGCGTCACGTCCGGGCAATCCGTTTGAAGCGAGCGCAGACGAGGCATCCGCCGGCACGGGCGGGCGTGGCGGTATCGAAGTCACGCTGTCGACCCGGATCCAGTTGCGCGGCTATCCGAATGCGGACGCATTCATGAAGCGCATGGCCGAAGCGTGGGGGCTGGAGTGGGGGATGTACGACAGCGTCAAGGCCATCGCGACGCTGCCTGCCGGATGGCGAGCGCGCCGGCTTCCGGAAGTCACGCAGATCGTCGACGGACACGACGTGCTGCGCGCGGAGAGCAGCCTGCAGGGCGGCGAGATGTCGTACCTGAAAGTGCATCCGCGGTACTACATCGACGCCCGCAAGGGGCTCGGCTGGGGCAAGTCGTCGAAGGCGTCCGACGATCCGGATCTGGACGGCCCCGACTGGAACTGCTTCGTGGTCGATCGCGAAAAGTCCATCGAAGTGCATGAATTGACGACTTCGTCGCTGAAAGCCGACATGGACAACGCGCGGGCGACGTTGCTGAAATGGCTGGACGAAAACTATCCGAAGCATCGCGATCCTTTCGCTTACTGGACGGATTGCGAACGGGTTTCGTAAGGTTGCGTGGCCGCCCGGTTCGGTATCGCGGGCACACGCTGCACGACCGGCGCCGGAGCGGGTGGGGTGCACGCCGCTTCGATGCCTCGGCCGGTTGTGATGGGGGCGCCAATTGAAACGAGCCAGTGTCGTCCCGATTCTCTGGGCGGCGTTCGGTGCGGCGGTCGGCTCGACCGTCGTCGAGCTGCTGCTCTGGCCGATCGTCGGCGATGACGCGATCGGGAACCTGTTGCGCGACGCACGCCTCACGGCGGCCATCGTGATGGGGCGCCGCGTGCTCGGCGTATCCGCCGGCTTCGATCCGCTGGTCATGGCGGTGGCGACCCTCGTGCATCTGGTGCTGTCGCTCGTCTATGCGGCCGTGCTGGCGAAAGCGATCCGCACCCTGTCGCTCGCGTCCGCGCTACTCGCGGGCGGCGCGTTCGGCCTCATCCTGTACGCCGTCAACCTGTACGCCTTCACCGCGATCTTCCCGTGGTTCATTCCGGTCCGTGGTGCGATTACGCTGGTGGCCCATCTGGTATTCGGGATCACGGCGGCGGCCGCCTACCGCTTCGCGAGGCGCTAGGCCGGACGCCGGCCGCGGCATCGACTGTCGAGCGTTCCCGCGTTGCTCAATCGCACCAGACCCCTGGAATAAGCGGGCGCGCCGCATCGTTTAGCCGGCAGGAGACCCTGTACGAAGCGGCGGTGCGTTACCGCCGCGTGGTGAATCGTGCGCGAGCAATCCGATGTGTCGGGCGCCGCCAGCGGCGCCAAGCGATCGAGTGGTCGGGGGCAATCAGGCAGGAGCCGATCATGTGCAACTTGTTTCGATCCGGGATAGGGTTCGTCTGTCTCGGCTGTTCCGTGGCGGTCTTTGCGCAAACGTACGACGATCTGGCGGACGACAGTGCGAACTGCCGTGCGGTCGTCGCGCGAGCGAACATCGACGGCACGGAGCAGCAAATCGTGGGGCGTGCGTGCCTGCAGGACGATGGCACATGGCAGTTCGTGCAGAGTCCCGACGGTAGTGTTCTATGGTATCCGGCGGTGGACTATCCGTATGCCGACCTGTGGTACTGGGGGCCGCCGCTTTTCATCGGCGCGGGCGTGGGCTTCGTCTTCATCGATCGTTTCCACCGCTTCCACCATTTCCATCACGCCGATCAGGTCGTTCACGTCAACGGGATGGAACATCGCCGCTTCGGCATGCCGATCGGCGCCGGTTTTCACCATGGCGCGTTCCCGGTCGGCGCGCATCGCGAATTCGGCGGCATGCACGCGTTCGGCGGCATGAGCGGGGCGGGTGGCATGCGGCGACATTAGGCTGGCGTTTCCGGTTTGATCGTGCGCCTTCTCCCAGCCAGGCATGGTTGCACTTACAGGATCGACGCGAGTCTCGGCACCCGGAGCAGGAGGCCGGCAATCAGGTAGCACGTGACGCAAGCGACACCGCCGGTCACGGCGAATTTCAGGAACGGAGACACCGGCACGGTTCGCCATACGAGGGCGACACCCACCAGCACCGGGGGGTGGATGATGTAGATCGTGTACGCGCGTCGGGACAGCGACTGCCATGCGCCCGTCAGTCGATCGAAGTGCCGCTGGAAACGGCTGACGAGAAACAGGCTCGTTCCCCACGCGACCAGCGGCTCCCAGAACGCGTAGATCACCGCCTGCGGGCGGCCGCGCAATGCAGGAACGTGCTTCGCGAGCAGGTAAGCGATTGGCAGGACAGGGAGTGCCAGCAGTGCGATGCGCCACCACAGTCCGACCTGCCGGGCCGGCAGATGTGCGATCCAGTGCACGTGCGCGGTCCGGCACCCGGCTGCGTACAACACGACGTAGCTCGCGAAGTAGCCGAGCTGCAGCCCCCATACGTTGGTACCTACCGGCCATCGGGACCGCAACGCCAGTGCCGCGATACCCGTGAGCAACGCCGCGGCGGCCAACGTCGTGTCGGAAGGAAAGGGGTGCCGGGCGGGGTGGTTCGTTTCGCGTGCCACGGTGCGCCCGAAAGCGATGTGCCGGAGCACTGCAACTGCGCTGAACATCAGCAGCGCCTCGGCGAACCACATCGGGCCGTTCTCGAACGTGCCTTTGCGCCACAGGCGGCCCAGCGTATCCGCGAACGGGTGGCCTGCGCCCGATTGCGCCAGGGCGATCGTTGCCGGGCCGATCACGAAGCCATACACCAGCAGAGGCAGGCCGAGCCTGATGAACCGGTCGGCGAGGAAACGGGCGGCGCCCTTGAGATCGATGGATGGCGACGTGTAATAGCCGGCCAGGAAAAAGAACAGGCCCATGAAAAAAGCCTGGTTGATCGCGCAGAAGAGCGTCAGCAGTGCGGACTCCACGGACGGGCCGGCAGCCACCTCGTGGTAGTACCACCCGCCGAGCGCGCCGTATGTGATCGCGCAGTGGTGAAAGACCACCAGCAACGTCAGGCACGCGCGCAACGCGTCGAGGCCGGCGTTTCGATGGACGGCTGCCGCCGTGTCTTGCCGAAAAGCGAAGTCGACCGGAATGTCGTGAGCGCTCATCACCTTGCCTGCGTGGTTGGTCAGCCGTGACCCGCCTGGCGACTATCCTGGTCGCGACGACGCATGCATATCCGGCGGGCGTACAGGTCGGCACCCTACACCGTTGTTCTTACAACCTTCCAACAAACTGTCCCGCCGTTGGCGCGGCGCCCGCTCAGTCGAGTTTGCCGCGCAGGTCGTCGAACGGAATCATCACGTGCGTGCGATACGCGGGCCGCGCTTTCAGCCGTTCGTACCACGCTTGCACGTGGGGTATATCCGGCCGAGCGATGTCGAGTTCGAAATAGCGGTATAGATGCGTACCGGCCGCGATGTCGGCGAGCGTGAGCGCGTCGCCCGCGAGAAACGGTTGCCCGGCCAGCACCGCATCGAGTGTCCGGAAGTGTTGCGCGCACTGCGCGATGCTTTGCTCGACGCGCGCCGTGTCGCGCTGCTCGGGCGGCGTCCGGAAGTAGCCGCGGAACACGCCATTCAGGAACGTCGGTTGCAGCGTGGTTTGCGTCCAGTCCAACCAGCGGTCGGCGCGCGACTGTACCGCCGGATCGTCGTGCCAGAAGCCGGGGCGTCCGTAACGCGCGGCGAGGTAGCGCAGGATGCTGTGCGATTCCCAGACGACCGTGCCGCCGTCGTCGATCACGGGTATGCGCCCGTGCGGGTTCATCGCGAGAAATCCGGGCGTGTCGAGCACGCCGAACTGCCCGCCGGCCGGCACGTGCCGATGCGCGAGCGCGAGCTCGTCGACGAGCCACATCACCTTCTGGACGTTGAATGCGTTGCGGCGCCCCCATACGGTCAGCATGCCGGCCTCCTTGTGTCGTGCGGAACGTGAACGCGACAGTGTAAACGCCGCAGGCGCGCACCGCGGTGCGCGCCTGCCGGCTGTCGTTGTTGTTGTCGTCGTGTTGCGACGCGATCAGAACTTGTGGCGAATCCCGACGATCGCGAGTTCCTGCGTATCGGTACCGGAATTCACGCCGTACGAGCCGACCGACGCGGCGGCCTTCACGACCGCGCCGTTCGCGTTGAGCGTGTTGCCGCTCGCCTTCTGGTAGCCGAACAGCGCATACAGGTCGGTGCGCTTCGACAGCGCGTAGTCCGCGCCGAGGTTGACCTGGTTGTAGTGCGCGGAAGACGGGCCCGTCAGCGACGTGTAGTTGTAGCCGACACCCGCGCGCAGCGCCGGCGAGAACTGCCAGTTGAAGAACGCCGAGCCGTTGTTGAACTTCGCGTTCTGGCTGAATGCCGACAGCGTGTCCGCGCCGTACTGCGTATTCGAATACGCGAGGCCGAAGGTGGCGGGCCCTGCCACGTACTGGCCAGCCACGCGCACGATCTGGATCGACTTCGCGCTCGAGAAGCCCTGGTTGATCACGGTGTTGAACAGCGTGTCCGAGCTGCTCGACCACGTGCGCACGCCGTTCGCGACCGTGGAGCCGCCGTTCGCGTAGAAGAAGCCGGCGCCGAGCGACAGCGGGCCGTTCGCGTAGCTTGCGCCGAAGCTGTACGTGCGGCCGCTGCCGGTGGCGCCCGCGACGCCGCCGAAGCCGTACAGGCCTTCGAACTGGAAGCCCGAGATCAGCGGGCTCGTGTATTTCACCGAGTTGCTGACGCGCAGGCTGTTGTCGTAGTTGTCGAGGTCGCCCGGCGTCGCGAACACGCCGCCGAAGTAGTTGTCCTGCGTGAGGCCCTGCACGAGATCCACGACCGGATCGTACTGGCGGCCGAGCGTCACCGTACCGTACGTGCTGCTCGCGAGGCCGACGACGGCCTTGCGGCCGAATTCGCGCGAGCCCTGGCCGAGTGCGCCCGTGCCGATGTTGAAGCCGTTCTCGAGCTGGAACAGCGCGGCCAGGCCGCCGCCGAGATCCTCGGTGCCGCGCAGCCCCCAGCGGCTGCCCGACAGGTTGCCGCTGCTGAACTTGACGAGGCTCGACGCGTTGCTGCCGTTCGCGTTCTGCGCGTTGTGCACGTAGGCGATGCCGGCATCGGCGATGCCGTACAGCGTGACGCTGCTTTGTGCGTGGGCGCCGGCGGCATAGAGCGCGGCCGGCAGCGCGAGCAGTGCGAATGAACGGATCTGTTTCATTGTTGGATTCCCCCGTTGGTCGATTGGTCTGACGAGTCGGTGAACGATACGGACAGCGCATCGTCGAGGGAACCAATAAATTGTCGGATCGTTATGAGGCGGCGCGCAGATGGATGCGCGCGCAACCGGCCGGCGGACGGTGCACGGGGACGCTATGCGGCGTGCCGCCGCGACGCGTTCCTCAGCACGAGCGTCATCAGTTGCCGGCGCGAATCGACGCCGAGCTTCGCGAAGGCGCGCTTCGCGTACGTGTCGACGGTGGACGTCTTGAGCCCCATCGATTGCGCGATGGCCGCCGAGGTCATGCCCTGGATGAACGACGCGCACACGTGCATTTCGCGCGCGGTCAGGCGCTCCTGCCATTCCGGCAGCCATTGCGCGACGAGGTCGAGATCGAGTTCGTCGCGTGGCGCGTCGTCGGCGGAGATCGCGCCGAGCAGGCGCTTGTGCGCGGAGGCCAACGGCAGCACGACCTGCGAAAGCTGCTTCAACAGGCTCAGCTCCTTCAGCGAAAACGGCGGCAGCCGTCGCGAGCGCGCGATCGAGATCGAGTAACGCGTGCCGCCCGTCACGCCCGCGACCACGCATTCGTCGTGAATGTCGCCGGCATCGAAGAACAGATGCCGGAGCTCGCTGGCGACGCGCTGCGCGGACACCTGCAGCAACTGCACGTCGTTGTCGGTTTCGATCGCCGCGTACGTTGCATCGTCACTCGCGTAGCTGCGGTAGTAGTGGCGCATCACCTGCGCGACCAGCTCGGGCTCGCGGCCGAAGCTGCCGATCCAGCCGACGCTGCGCCGGCCGGACGCGGCACTGCGCTCGTAGTCGAGATGCACGGCGTCGAAGTCGACGTAGCGCACGAGCGTGTCGTAGACGGCGCGCATGAACTGCGGCGTCCCGACGGCCTGGGCGATGTCGCCCAGCGTTTCGGTCACGAACGCAACGTGGCTCAGCGGGAGATCGGGGGCGGGCAGCGCAGCGCTCATGACGTCGTGTGTCGAAGATTTTCAGGTGGCGCTACAGGTATCACGAATATTTTCGACTGCCTACGCGGGAATCTACCCAAACGGCGCTGGCCGACGTCGCTGTTTGTCCCGGTTTTCGGGACTGACGCTGCCGGCCGCGATCTCTACATTGACCCTTGTGCTGAACACCGCTTGACGGCGTTGACGCGAGTCCGGACCCGGACCGGGCGCAACGGCCGATCGCCATCACAAGGAGAATCCCCATGCGTATCCGTATCCGTCGTCAACCGGCGTTGCGCGCCGCGCTTGTCACGTCGGCGCTGCTGGCCTTCGCGGCCAGCCTGTCCGCCCATGCCGGCGATGCCAACCTGAACGTGTACAACTGGTCGGAGTACGTCGCGAAGGACACGGTGCCCAACTTCGAGAAGCAGTCGGGCATCAAGGTGCGCTACGACAGCTACGACAGCGACGATACGCTGCAGACCAAGCTGCTCGCGGGCAGCTCGGGCTACGACATCGTCGTGCCGACGTCGAACTATCTCGCGCAGCAGATCCAGGCCGGCGTGTACCAGAAGCTCGACAAGTCGAAGCTGCCGAATCTCGCGAACCTCGACCCGGTGCTGATGAAGATGGTCGCGAAGGCCGACCCGGGCAACCAGTACGGCGTGCCGTGGGCGTGGGGCACGACGGGGATCGGCTACAACGTCGAGGCGGTCAGGAAGCGGCTCGGCGAGAACGCGCCGACCGACAGCTGGGCGCTGCTGTTCGACCCGGCGAACGCGGCGAAGCTGAAAGGCTGTGGCATTTCGCTGCTCGACGCGCCGGACGCCGCGTTCGCGGCGGCGCTGCAGTACATGGGCAAGGATCCCGAGAGCAAGAACCCGGCCGACTACCAGGCGGCCTACGACGTGCTGAAGAAGATTCGCCCGTATGTCACGCAGTTCAGCTCGGCCGGCTATGCGGACGACCTGGCGAACAACGATGTCTGCGTCGTGCTCGGCTGGTCGGGCGATGTCGGCATCGCGCGGCGGCGCACGCTGGATGCGAAGCGCGCGTACGAAATCCGTTACGTGAATCCGAAGGAAGGCGGCCTGCTGTGGTTCGACGTGATGGCGATCCCGAAGGATGCGCCGCATCCAGAAGCCGCGCTGAAGTGGATCAACTACATCGAGGAGCCGAAGACCAACGCGGCGATCACGAACGAGATCTTCTACCCGACCGCGAACAAGGCTGCGCGCACGTTCGTGACGCCGGCGATCGCGCAGGACCCGAGTGTCTACCTGTCCGATGCCACGATTGCGAAGACGTCGCTTGCGATGCCGCGAAGCGCCGATATCGCACGGATGCAGAACCGTCTGTGGCTGCAACTGAAGTCGGGCGGTTGAGGGAGACGACGATGATCCATACGCTCCCTGCCGCATCGGTCGCGGCCGGTGCCCGCCACGATGCGGACGCCTTCGTGCGCATCGAAAACGTCGTGAAGAAATTCGGCGACAGCGCGGCCGTCGACAACGTGAACCTGACGATCGCGAAGAACGAGCTGTTCGCGCTGCTCGGCAGCTCGGGTTGCGGCAAGTCGACGCTGCTGCGCATGCTCGCCGGGCTCGAGACGGCCACCTCCGGCAAGATCTTCGTCGACGGCGAGGACCTCGCGTCGCTGCCGCCGTACCGCCGCCCGGTGAACATGATGTTCCAGTCGTACGCGCTGTTCCCGCACATGACAGTCGAATCGAACGTCGCGTTCGGCCTGAAGCAGGAAGGCACGCCGAAGAACGAGATCAAGGAACGCGTGGCCGACGCGCTCGCGCTCGTGCAGATGAGCAAATACGCGCAGCGCAAGCCGCATCAACTTTCAGGCGGCCAGCAGCAGCGCGTCGCGCTGGCGCGTTCGCTGGTCAAGCGCCCGAAGCTCCTGCTGCTCGACGAGCCGATGTCCGCGCTCGACAAGAAGATTCGCCAGAAAACCCAGCTCGAACTCGTGAACATCATCGAGAAGGTCGACGTGACCTGCGTGATGGTCACGCACGACCAGGAAGAGGCGATGACGATGGCGAGCCGCCTCGCGGTGATGAGCGAAGGCAGGATCGTGCAGATCGGCTCGCCGGGCGAGGTCTACGAGTTTCCGAACAGCCGCTTCTCGGCCGAATTCATCGGCTCGACCAACCTGTTCGAAGGGCGCGTGGTCGAAGACGAACCCGATCACATCTTCGTCGAGAGCGACGACCTCGAAGCACGGATGGTCGTGAGCCACGGCATCACGGGCCCGCTCGGGATGCCGGTCGGCATCTCGGTGCGTCCGGAACGCATCCACGTTTCGCGCGAGAAGCCGGGCTCGAAACACAACTGGGCGCGCGGTGTCGTGACCGACATCGCGTACATGGGCAGCTACTCGCTGTACCACGTGCGCTTGCCGAGCGGCAAGACGGTCGTGTCGAACCTGTCGAGCTCGCACCTGATGAACGACAACGCGCCGGCGTGGAACGACGACGTGTTCGTGTCGTGGTCGCCGGCCAGCGGCGTTGTGCTGACGCAGTGAGGACGCCACGATGAGAACCTCCGCTTCCAATCCGTCCGCGCCGGTGCCGAGCGGCGCCGCGAGCGCCGGCGCCCGCCGCGCCCGCCCGGCCCGCTTTGCCGCGCTGTCGCGCTTCCTGCCGTCGGGCCGCAGCGTCGCGATCGGCGTGCCGTTCATGTGGCTCGCGGTCTTCTTCGCGCTGCCGTTCGTGCTGGTGCTGAAGATCAGCTTTGCCGACTCGATGCTCGGCATCCCACCGTACACCGCACTCGCGCGGCTGGAGGCCGGCACCGTGCAGGTCGTGCTGTCGCTGAAGCATTACGCGCTGCTGCTGCAGGACGACCTGTACCTGAACACCTACGTCAGTTCGCTGAAGATGGCCGCCTCGTCGACGCTGATGTGCCTGCTGGCCGGCTATCCGATCGCTTACTGCATCGCGCGTGCGGCGCCGGCCCGCCGCAACCTGCTGATGATGGCCGTAATGCTGCCGTTCTGGACGTCGTTCCTGATCCGCGTCTATGCGTGGGTCGGCATCATGAAGGACGACGGGCTGCTGAACCACGTGCTGGCGGCGCTCGGCGTGATCGCGACACCGCTGCGCCTGTATCACACCGACGCGGGTGTCTACATCGGGATGGTCTATTCGTACCTGCCGTTCATGGTGATGCCGCTGTACGCGCACCTCGTGAAGATGGATCTCACGCTGCTCGAGGCCGCGAACGATCTCGGCGCAACGCCATGGTCCGCGTTCTGGCGCATCACGCTGCCGTTGTCGAAGAACGGCATCGTCGCGGGCAGCCTGCTCGTGTTCATCCCGGCGGTCGGCGAATACGTGATCCCCGAGCTGCTTGGCGGCGCGAACACGCTGATGCTCGGCCGCGTGATGTGGGACGAGTTTTTCAACAACATGGACTGGCCGATGGCGTCCGCGGTGACGGTGACGATGGTGCTGCTGCTGCTCGTGCCGATGGCGCTGCTCCATTACAGCCAGACCGAAGCGGAGGCAAAGCCATGACCCGCGCGAATCGCATCCTGTCCGCGTGCGTGCTGGGCGCGGGCTTCCTGTTCCTGTACATCCCGATCGTCAGCCTGGTCGTGTATTCGTTCAACGCGTCGAAGCTGGTGACGGTGTGGTCGGGCTTCTCGCTGAAGTGGTACGGCGCGCTGCTGCACGACGGCGAACTGCTCACGGCCGCGTGGCTGTCGCTGAAGATCGCGCTGCTGACGGCGAGCGCGTCGGTCGCGATCGGCACCTGGGCCGGCTTCGTGCTCGCCCGCATGGGGCGCTTTCGCGGCTTCACGCTGTATGCCGCGATGATCAACGCGCCGCTCGTGATTCCGGAGGTGATCCAGGGCATCTCGCTCTTGCTGCTGTTCGTCGCGATGCAGCAGGCCTTCGGCTGGCCGGCCGGGCGCGGCTGGCTGACGATCTGGATCGGCCACGTGATGCTGTGCCTGTCGTTCGTCGCGGTGATCGTGCAGTCGCGCGTGAAGGAGCTCGACCGCTCGATCGAGGAAGCCGCGCTCGATCTCGGCGCGCGGCCGTTGAAGGTGTTCTTCGTGATCACGCTGCCGCTGATCGCGCAGGCGCTGGTGTCCGGCTGGCTGCTCGCGTTCACGGTGTCGATCGACGACGTGATCCTGTCCGCGTTCCTGTCGGGCCCCGGGTCGACGACGCTGCCGCTCGTCGTGTTCTCGCGTGTGCGGATGGGGCTCAACCCGGAGATGAATGCGCTCGCCACGGTGTTCATCACGGCCGTGACGATCGGCGTCGTCGTCGTGAACCGCGCGATGCTGGCCCGCGAGCGGCGGCAGGCGCGCGACACGCGGATGTGGCACGCGGCATCCGCGTCCGAGGCATCCGGCCCCCCCGAGTCGCCATCCGCCGTGCCGCCCGCGCGCCCACCGGCCGCGCCGCCGTTGCACGACCACCTTCCGCATCCCACGAAGTGACGAACGACAAGGAGACATTCCATGAAAAAGAAGATGCTCTGCGCGCTGATCGCCGGAGCGCTGCCGGGGCTGGCCGCGGCGAATTCGAGCGCCGACCAGATCCGGACGCTGCAGCAGCAGATCGCGGTGCTGCAACGGCAGATGAGCGCGCTGCAATCGCAGCTCGGCGCGAAGCCTTCGGCCGCATCGGTGGTGGCGAACGCGGCGACCGGTGCTGCGGCTGACCCGTCCACACCCGGCTACGGGCAGGCGACCGCCGTGCTGACCAATGACGACGTGTCGGAAATCCGGCAGCAGGTCGCAAACCAGCAACTGAAGGTCGATTCGCTGACCGACGCCGCGCGCACGGGGCCGATCGCGGGGCTGTCGGTGACGGGCTACCTCGACCCGACGTATGTGGTCAACCGGGGCGCCGGCACGTCGTCGTTCCAGTTCGCGAACCACGAGAACGCGTACACCTACTACAACAGCACGTTCGGCGACGTATTCCTCGACATCAAGAAGACGTTCGGTGTCGGCCCGAGCGCGCCGTCCGCGGAAATCACGCTGATGCCGAACCGCGGCGCAGGCCTGTCGATGATGACGGGCAGCGGCGCGAGCGGGCTCGACATCGTGAACACGGCGGTCGTCACGGTGCCGCTGTCGGGGACGACCGCGTTCGTCGGCGGGCTCGTGACGGGGTTCGCCGGTTACGAGTACCAGCAGTCGAGCCAGATGCTCACGCTCACGCACAACCTGCTGTACGACTTCTCCGATCCGGGCTCGTCGATCGGCGCGGGCGTCAACTACCAGAGTGCGGACGGCCACTGGGCGTGGAAGTTCTTCGTCGGTAACGAGCAGTTCCGCAGCGCGGGCGCGGTGACGCAGACCGGCGTCAACGCGCTGGGCGACCCGATCACGACGAGCAACAAGGTGCCGACCTTCACTGCGCGCGTCGATTACCTGCGCGGCAGCGCGCTCGACGTCGGCGGCTCGATCAGCATCGGCCGCCAGACGCTGCCGAGCGCGGTCGATCCGGCGACCGGCAACGTGCGCTACGGCGTGGGCGGCAACGCGCCGAGCGCGTACGGCGCGTTCTTCTTCGGCGAAGCGGATGCGACCTACACGCTCGCCGATGCGCAGTACAACGCCGAGCTCGACTACGGCCAGCAGCAGCACGGCGCGTTCAACGGCGGGCTCGCGCAGTGGTTCGGGCTGTCGCTGCTCGCGCACCGCAAGTTCAACGCACCGGTGGTGGGCCGCATGGGCGCGACGCTGCGCTACGACCTGCTCGTGAACCGGAAGAACGGCGGCGGCGGGTCGTCGATCGGCCTGAACGGCAACGGGATGGATCCGTACAACGGCTTCGGCATCGATGCGGACTGCCTCGCGCTGTCGAAGGCGAGCGGCGGCGTCGGCTTCGAGTGCAAGGGCGCGACGCGGCAGGCCGCCGCGTTCGACCTGCTGTTCTATCCGACCCAGCAAGTGACGGTGAAGGTCGAATACCGGCACGACTGGGCGAGCAACAAGGTGTTCCTGCGCCACGACGGGTCGTACGAGAAGTCGAACGACCTGCTTGCCACTCAACTCATCTACGCGTTCTGACGCGACGCCGTTCGCGAGTCTTGCACATGCTCAAGTTCGAAAACCAGCAACATGTTCAGTCCTGCTATGCAGCGACAGCCAACGACCGTGCGCGGCACCCGTCGCTCGACGGGGCCGTGACGGCCGACGTGTGCGTGATCGGCGGCGGGCTCACGGGCCTGTCCGCGGCACTCGAGCTCGCCGAACGCGGCCATTCGGTCGTGCTCGTCGAGGCGTCGAAGATCGGCTGGGGCGCGAGCGGACGCAACGGCGGCCAGCTGATCGCCGGTTACGCGTGCGACATCGATACGTTCTCGGCCTACCTGCCGGAAGACGACGTGCGGCGCGTATGGGCGATGGGGCTGGAGTCGGTCGATATCGTCCGGCAACGGGTCGAGCGGTACGGCATCGATTGCGACCTGACCTTCGGCTACCTGACTGCCGCGAACAAGCCGCGCCATCTCGATGCGCTGCGCGCGTGGCGCGATACCGCGGCGAACCGCTTCGGCTATCGCGGCTACGAATTCGTCGAGCGCGCCGACATGCATCGCTTCGTCGCATCGGATCGTTACGTCGGCGGCCTCCGCTACGAAGGCAGCGGCCACCTGCATCCGCTGAACTACACGCTCGGCCTCGCGCGGGCGGCGCGCGAAGCCGGCGTGACGATCCACGAGGACACGCCCGCGCTCTCGCTCGATCACGCCGCGCCGCATCACCGCGTCACGTGTGCGCGCGGGCACGTGGATGCCCGTCATGTCGTGCTGGCCTGCAATGCGTACCTGGGGCGGCTGGCGCCCGCGCTCGCGCGCAAGATCATTCCGGTCGCGACGTACCTGATCGCGACGGAGCCGCTCGGCGACGCGCGCGCGGCCGAGACGATGCCGGCCGATGCGGCGATCTGCGACACGAATTCGGCGCTCGATTATTTCCGGCTGACGCGCGACCGCCGGCTGTTGTGGGGCGGCAAGGCCAGCAGCTCGACGAACACGCCGCGCGACCTCGCGGCCGCGATGCGGCGCGACATGCTGAAGACGTTCCCGCAGCTGGCCGATGTGCGAATCGACTATGCATGGGGCGGCCTGATCGACGCGACGATGAATCGCGCGCCGCATTTCGGCCGGCTCGAGCCGACCGTGTATTTCGCGCAGGGCTTCTCCGGGCACGGCGTCAACGTGACGGGACTCGCGGGGCGGCTGATCGCGGAAGCGATCGACACGCAGGCCGCGCGCTTCGACCTGTTCGGCCGGATTCGCCATCGCGACTTTCCGGGCGGCCGGGCGCTGCGCACGCCGATGCTGGCGCTCGCGATGGCCTGGCACCGGATGATGGACCTGCTCTGACCCGCGCGGGGCGGCTGGCCCGTCCGTGCGGCACCGAAACGTTTCGAATCACTCATGCCCTGGAGGCACTCATGACCAACATCACGCATCTCGTCGACCTGATGCGGGCACCGGCGAAGCTCACGCAGAGCCGCGTGCCGAGCGGGCTGCTGCTCGACGGCAATCCGCTGCAGACGCTGTCGCATCACTACATCAGCCCGTGCGGGCAGTTCAGCTGCGGGATCTGGGAATGCACGCCCGGCCGCTGGACGATCGAGTACGACGAGTCGGAGTATTGCGAGATGCTGAGCGGCGTCGCGATCGTGTGCGATACGGACGGCCGCGAACGCGTGCTGCGCGCCGGCGACCGGTTCGTGATTCCACCGGGTTTTCGCGGCACGTGGGAAGTCGTCGAAACGTGCCGCAAGATCTATGCGTCGCACGCACCGCAGGCGAGGCAGCCGGGCGCGTAGCGCGCGGCCGGTTCCGGATAACCATCGAGATCAACGAGGAGCAACTCATGACCCAGGAATTGTGGCGTCTCAGCGCGGCCGAGATGGCCGAGCGCGTCGCGCGTCGCGACGTGTCTGCCACCGAACTCACGCGCAGCTGCCTGCAGCGGCTCGAGGCGGTGAACCCCGTCATCAACGCGATCGTCGACGTGATGGCCGACAGCGCGTTGCAGGCCGCGTCCGCTGCCGATGCTGCGATCGCGCGCGGCGCGCCGGTCGGCCCGCTGCACGGCGTGCCGGTGACCGTGAAGATCAACGTCGACACGGCCGGATGCGCGACGACCAACGGCGTGCGCGCGTTTTCAGACCTGATCGCGCACGAGGACAGCCCGGTGACCGCGAACCTGCGCAAGGCCGGCGCGATCGTGATCGGGCGCAGCAATGCACCGGCGTTTTCGTACCGCTGGTTCACCGACAACGACCTGCACGGCCGCACGTCGAATCCGTGGAATTCGTCGCTCACGCCGGGCGGGTCCAGCGGGGGAGCCGCCGCGGCCGTGGCCGCCGGCATCGGCGCGATCGCGCACGGCAACGACCTGGGCGGCTCGATCCGCTACCCGGCCTACGCGTGCGGTGTCGCCGGGCTGCGGCCCAGCACCGGGCGCGTGCCCGCGTACAACCCGACGCAGTCGAAGGACCGCACGCTCGCGGTGCAGCTCGCCTCCGTACAGGGGCCGCTCGCCCGCACGGTCGGCGATCTGCGGCTCGCGCTCGACGCGATGGCGGCGGGCGACGCGCGCGACGCATGGTGGATGCCGGTCGCGCCGATGGCGCACGAAGCCGCGTTCCCCGCGCGGGTGGCCGTGTGCCCGGCGCTGCCGGGCGTGCCGTCCGATCCGGTGGTGGTCGATGCGATCCGGCAGGCCGCGCGCTGGCTCGAGGACGCGGGCTGCGTCGTCGAGGAAGCGGAGCCGCCGCGCTTCACCGAAGCATGCGAACTGTGGCTGGACCTGGTGACCAACGAAGCGCGCAGCGGCCTCGGCGACGTGATCATGGAGCACGGCGACACCACGATCCGTACCGCGTTCGCGAGCCAGCGCCGTCTCGCGACGCCGCTCGACCTCGAGGGCTACATGAGCGGCCTGGCACGGCGCACTGCGCTGCTGCGCGACTGGCAGCAGTTCTTCGTGCGTTATCCGCTGCTGCTGATGCCGGTGTCGTGCGCGCGGCCGTTCGCGATCGACGCCGATCAGCACGGCGACGACGCGATGCGCGCGATCATCGACCGGCAGGGGCCGCTGCTCGCGACCGCGTTGCTCGGGCTGCCGGGGCTGTCGGTGCCGACCGGCATCCGCGATGGCGTACCGACCGGCGTGCAGGTCGTCGCCGGACGCTTCCAGGAAGCGCTGTGTCTCGCCGCGGGCGAAGCGATCGAGGCGCGCGCGGGCATCTTCACGCCGATCGATCCGTTCACCGGGTCGTGATGCGCGACTTTTCACGAGGAAACGCATGAATCAACCGACATTCGAAGACTGGCAGGCCCGCGCGTCCGTGTTGAGGATCGAAGGGCGCGCGTTCGTGGACGGCGAGGCGCGCCACGCACAAACCGGTGCGACCTTCGCTTGTGTGAGCCCGATCGACGGTGGCGTGCTCGCGCACGTGGCCGATTGCGGCGCCGACGACGTCGACCTCGCGGTGGCGGCCGCGCGCCGCGCGTTCGACGCCCGGAGCTGGGCCGGCATGAACCCGCGCGCCCGCAAGGCGGTACTGCAGCGCTGGGCCGCGCTGATGCGCGAGCACCTCGACGAACTCGCGCTGCTCGAGACGCTCGATACCGGCAAGCCGATCGCCGATACCACGGCGATCGACGTGCCGGCTGCCGCGCATTGCGTCGAATGGTATGCGG
The DNA here is from genome assembly GCF_964265005.1 of Burkholderia crassaminum. NCBI lineage: Bacteria > Pseudomonadati > Pseudomonadota > Betaproteobacteria > Burkholderiales > Burkholderiaceae > Burkholderia > Burkholderia crassaminum. Next base: position 57,736 of record NZ_OZ183801.1, read on the forward strand.
AAGCGATCGACAAGGTCGGCGGTGAAGTTGCGCCGGTCGACCATCATCTGGTCGGGCTCGTCACGCGCGAGCCGATCGGCGTCGTCGCGGCCGTCGTGCCGTGGAATTTCCCGCTGCTGATGGCCGCCTGGAAGTTCGCGCCGGCGCTCGCGGCCGGCAACAGCGTGGTGCTCAAGCCGTCCGAGAAATCGCCGCTCACCGCGATCCGCGTCGCGCAGCTCGCGTGCGACGCCGGTATGCCGGCGGGCGTGTTCAGCGTCGTGCCGGGCGGCGCGGAGCCGGGCAGGGCGCTCGCGCTGCATCGCGACGTCGACTGCATCGCGTTCACCGGGTCGACGCGCACGGGGCAGCAGATTATGGCGTGCGCCGCGCAGTCGAACCTGAAGCGCGTGTGGCTCGAGCTCGGCGGCAAGTCGCCGAACATCGTGTTGCCCGATTGCCCCGATCTCGACCGCGCCGCGCAGGCGGCCGCCGACGCGATCTTTTTCAACATGGGCGAAGTGTGCACGGCCGGCTCGCGCCTGCTCGTGCATCGCGACATCAAGGAGGCATTCGTCGCGAAACTGGTCGCTGCGTCGCGGCGCTTTGCGCCCGGGCATCCGCTCGATCCGTCGGTGACGATGGGGGCGATCGTCGATCGCATGCAGCTCGATCGCGTGATGGGCTATATCGGCGCCGGGCGCGACGAGGGGCGCCTCGTGACGGGCGGCGCGCGCGTGCGCGAGGAGACGGGCGGGTTCTATGTCGAGCCGACGGTGTTCGAGGTGAAACCCGATGCGAGGATCGCGCGCGAGGAGATTTTCGGGCCCGTGCTGTCGGTGATCGTGTTCGACGACGTCGACGAGGCCGTGCGGATCGCCAACGATACGGACTACGGGCTGGCCGCGGCGGTATGGTCGGCCGATCTGTCGACCGCGCATGCCGTTGCGCGGCGGCTGCGCGCGGGCACCGTGTGGGTCAACTGCTACGGAGACGGCAGCGATGACCTGAACTTCCCGTTCGGCGGCTACAAGCAGTCGGGCAACGGCCGCGACAAGTCGCTGCACGCGCTCGACAAGTACACCGAGCTGAAGTCGACGGTCGTGCGGTTGTAGCGTTGGGTGGCGCGGCACGCGAGCGGCGTGCCGCGCAATCCGGTGCGCGGATCAGCGTCAGGCGTCGCCCGCTGCGAACAGCCGCGGCTGCGCGGCGTTCAACGCGTCGTCCGCTTCCGGCTGCCACGGGAAAACCCCGTCGCGGTCGGGCCACAGCAGCTGGACGCACGGGAAGTCGTCGTTGCCGTAGAACCAGCGGTTCCAGCCGAGATGGGCTTCGTAGTGGGCTTTTTCGACCGGCATGAGGAGCGCGTTCGCCTTGGCGTAGACGGATGCGGTGACTTCGCCGACCGGGGGCGGCGTGCCGGCCGCGACCATCCGGTAGACGTCCCACAGCACGTCGTGGACGATGCGCGCCGGCAACGAGAACACGATGATTTCCGGAAAGCCGTGGTTGACCCACAGCCCGGTCGTGAACGAGAACCCTGGATCGTCCCCTTCCGCAAACACTTCCGTGCGGAACCATCCGTGCTGGCGAATCTGGCTCACGAATCGCTGCTCGTCTTCCTCGAGCGCCGAATCGGGCGCGTCGAGCGCAGTGGCGATATCCGGTCGCGTGGTCATACGGGCTCCTTGGGTCTGCGTCGGGCGACAGGCAGCCGGGCAGTGGCGTCCGGCCGTCGGGAAAGCGATCGTGGCCGAACCGGCCGGCGATCGCCGTGCCGCCATGTTGCCACAGCGGTCCCGCCTACTGCTCCGCCTTCTCCACGTCCGCCGTTTCGCCGAGGAACCCGCCGCTCTGGTGCGCCCACAGCGCCGCATAGATACCGCCGGCCTGCAGCAACTGCTGGTGCGTGCCTTCCTCGACGATGCGCCCTTCGTCGAGCACGATCAGCCGGTCCATCGCCGCGATGGTCGACAGCCGGTGCGCAATCGCGATCACCGTCTTGCCGCTCATCAGGCCGTCGAGGCTGCGCTGGATCGCGACTTCGACCTCGGAATCGAGCGCGCTGGTCGCTTCGTCGAGCACGAGGATCGGCGCGTCCTTGAGCATCACGCGCGCGATCGCGACGCGCTGCCGCTGGCCGCCCGACAGCTTCACGCCGCGTTCGCCGACCTCGACGTCGTAGCCGCTGCGCCCGTGGCGGTCGCGCAGCCGGTCGATGAACTCGGACGCTTCCGCGCGCACGGCCGCCTCGTGCATCTCGCGTTCGGTTGCGTCGGGGCGCCCGTACAGCAGGTTCTCGCGCATCGTCCGGTGCAGCAGCGACGTATCCTGCGTGACCATCCCGATCGCGCTGCGCAGGCTGTCCTGCGTCACGTGCGCGATGTCCTGCCCGTCGATCCGGATCGTGCCGCCGCCCACGTCGTAGAAGCGCAGCAGCAGGTTCACGAGCGTCGACTTGCCGGCACCCGAGCGGCCGATCAGGCCGATCCGCTCGCCGGGCCGGATCGTCAGGTTCAACCCGTCGAACACGGCGCGGTCGTTGTCCTCGTGCGCGAACTGCACGTTGTCGAACACGATCCCGCCGCGCTGCACGGCGAGCGGCTTCGCATCGGGCGCGTCGACCACGCTGCGCACCTTCGTCAGCGTATTGATGCCGTCCTGGATCGTGCCGACGTTCTCGAACAGCTCGGTCATCTCCCACATGATCCAGTGCGAATAGCTCGACAGGCGCAGCGCCATCGCGATCACCGCCGCGACGACGCCCGCGCTCACCTCGCCGTGCATCCACAGATACAGCGCGAGGCCGGTCGAGCCGACCAGCAGCAGCGTCGACAGCAGGTGATTGACGACCTCGAACGCGCTGACGAGACGCATCTGCGCGTCGCCGGTCGCCTTGAACGCTTCCATCGCGCGGCGTGCGTGATCGGCTTCCCGCCGCGTATGCGAGAACAGCTTCACGGTCGTGATGTTCGAATACGCGTCGGTGATGCGGCCCGTCATCAGCGCGCGGGCATCGGCCTGGCGGCTGCCGACGGCGCCCAGGCGCGGCACGAAGAACGCGCACGCTGCGCCGTAGCCGAGCGCCCACAGCACGAGCGGGATCATCAGCCGCCAGTCGAAGCTGGCCGCGAGCGCGAGGATGCCGATCAGGTACGCGGCGACGCCGATCACGACGTCGACCGACATGAACAGCGCATCGCGCACCGCGAGCGCGGTCTGCATGATCTTGGTCGTCACGCGGCCCGCGAACTCGTTCGCGTAGAACGACAGGCTCTGGTCGAGCATCAGCCGGTGAAACAGCCAGCGCAGCCGCATCGGGAAGTTGATCGCGAGCACCTGGTGCTTGACCATCGTATGCAGCGCGATCAGCAACGTGCTGCCGGCGAGAATCGCCGCGAAACCGGCCAGCGTGCCGAAGTGCCGGCCGCCGAACTCCGCCGGTGTCGCGGACGCGAGCCAGTCGACCACGCGGCCCATCATCGCGAACAGCGCGGCTTCGTACGCGGCCAGCGCGGCCGAGGTGAGCGCGATCAGCAGGATCCAGCTGCGCGCGCCTTTCGTGCACGCCCAGACGAACGAGAAGAATCCCTTCGGCGGCGTGGCGGGATCTTCGAGCGGGAAAGTCGGCAGGCGCCGTTCAAACCACGAAAACATTGGAACCTCTCCTTGATGCGGCTGCGCCGATCGGCGCAGCCGGTACTGCGTGCTTCATGCGCGGCGCCAGTCGCGATGCCGCCATGTTGCACACGTGTTCATTGCGCACGGACCCAGGCTTCGATCGGGCCGAGCGCGCCAGGCGCATACGCGTGGCGGCCGAGCGCCATGTACAGCCATGTCTTCCACGTCGGCCAGTCGGACTCGAGCTGGTAGTCGAACCAGCCGGCGCGCAGCAGCCCGTGCGTCGCACCGGCCACGACCACCACGCGCCGGTCGGGCCGGTTCGCGAAGGCATGCGTGTAAGCGTTCGCCTCGTCGACCGGATCGACATTGCGGTCCAGCGCGCCCCACACGGCCAGCACGGGCCCCTGCATCGTCGCGAGCGCCTGCGACGAATCCTCCAGGTAGTTGCGTGCGATGAAGCCGAAGCGGCGCGGCTCGATGTCGGGGCGGCGGTTCGGATCGGCCGGCACGTCTGCCCGGCCGAAGATGGCATCGTTATCGCGTCGCTCGGCGGCCAGTGTCGCATCGATTCGATCCGGCTGCAGGCCGGTTGCCTGGAGCTGCTGCCGCGTCAGGTAGGTGCCTTGCCGGCGCCAGCTGACGGCGCCGCCGACGATCACCGAGAACGCGGGCCGCACCGCATTCGCGACGCGTGGAACGACCCAGCCGCCTTGCGAGAAGCCCAGCAGGCCGATCTTGTGCGCGGGACCGACGGTGGCGCGCACGCGCGCCATCGCGGCGATCGTTTCGTTCGCACGATCCTGCATCGATTGCGCGAGCCAGTCGCCGCCGCTGCGGCCGGTGCCCTGCTTGTCCCATGCGAACACGCCGATGCCGGCATCGAGCAGGCTGTTGACGAGCGGCAGCATTGTGTCGTCGGAGAAGCGGGTGCGCGGCCCGTCACCGTGGACGAGCAGTACAATCGGCGCTCCGGGCGCATGGGCCGGCAGCGCGAGCGTGCCGACGAGGTCGGCGCCGCCGGCGCGGAACGTGAGCGTCGACACGCTCGCGCCCTTCAGCTCGAAGTCGGCCAGGCCGCGCAGCACGAGCGCACCGGCGGCGACGAACACGAACAGGACGAGCGCAATGCCGGCAATGACGATTCGTTTCAAGAGACCCTCGGTGTGGTGGTGTGAGCGGATGTCGCAGGCGGCACGGACATCGGCACGCTACCTTGACGCCTGCGGGGCATCGCCACGATAATAGATCGACTAGTTAGTCTAATAAATATTTGAGTCATCGTCGAGTACGGAGTGCCTGTTGAGAAAGATCGACCCTGAAAGAGTGGAAGCGAAGCGGCGCCAGATCCTGGATGCCGCGATCGAGTGTTTTGCGCGCGACGGCTTCCATGCGACGTCCACGGCCGCGATCTGCAAGGCGGCCGGCATGAGCCCCGGCAACCTGTTTCATTATTTCCCGACGAAGGCGGCGATCATCGAGGCGATCGCGCAGGACGACCAGCGCGAGATGGCCGACCTGTTCGCGCGCTATGCGGACGCCGACGACGCGCTGGCCGCGATCGAGGAGATCGCGCTGGCGTTGATGGAACTGTCGAGCGATCCCGTCTATGCGCGCATCAGCATCGAGACGGCGGCGGAGGCGACGCGCAATCCCGATGTTGCCGCGCTGTTCGCGGCGAACGAGGCGCAGGTGAAAGGGCGGATGGTCGCGCTGATCAAGCGCGGTGTGGCGCAAGGGAAGATAGACGGCAGCCTGAAGCCCGATCTTGTCGCGACCTGGCTGCTCGCGCTCGCGGAAGGCGCGGTCGGGCGGGTCGTGTTCGAGCCGGGGTTCAAGCCGCGCGCGCATCGCGCGATGTTGCGGACGATCATTCAGCGGATGTTGAAGCCGCAGTGAGCATGACGGCGCCTGTTTGACGTACGCCGGTTCGGACGCTTTCCAAGCCGGGTGCATGCGTTGGGCAGCCATTGGAGGGCGAGCGCGGGTAGGGCGCTGGACAGGGCGCATATCGCGCCCCCAAAAAAAACCCTTGACTGTCTATCTATGAGTAGATAAAGTTCGCTCCATGGAAACGAAACCGACCGTCCGCGAACAGATTCTCGACCACGCGATCACGCTGATGATGCTGCGCGGTTACAACGGCTTCAGCTACCGAGACCTGTCCGACCTGGTGGGCGTGAAGACGTCGAGCATCCACTATTACTTCCCGTCGAAGGACGACCTCGTGCTGGAAGCGGTGGCGGTTTATAGCGACGAGGTCCTCTCGGCCATGCGGGCGATCGATCCGGCATTGCCGGCCGACGTGAAGCTGAGCCTGTACACGAAGATGTTCGGCCGCACGTTGGGCGACGGCAACCTGATCTGCCTGTGCGGGATGCTCGCGGCCGACATCGAAACGTTGCCGGAGAACGTGCGGCAGGCCGTGCAGGCGTTCTTCAAGGCCAACGAGAGCTGGCTGGCAGAATTGCTGGCGCAGGGCGCGCAGGAAGGCACGCTTCAGTTCAGCGGTGAGCCCGAAACGGCCGCGCGCACGTTGTACGCGGCGTTCCAGGGCAGTGTGCTGGCCAGCCGGCTGTTTCACACGCGGGCGCGCCTCGAGGATGTCGAGGCCGTTTGGAAAACGCGCTCCTGACGGAGCGCGCAAGCAGTGAGGCGGTTCGCCGCCTTTTTATTGGATCTCTTTGTCTATCTTCAAGTAGATAGATAGTTGGCGCAGATGGCTCAACCCTCTGCATTTTTTTGGGGACGTTTATCTATCTATGAGTAGATAAATAAGCGCAATGCCGGCAGCAAGGCTGTCGGCACGCGGTCCCCGGTTCGAAGGCTGTTTCATTCATTTGTTGAAAAGGAGTCTGTCATGTCGATCGAAAAAGTGCTGTACCGCGCCCATGCAAAAGCCACCGGCGGCCGCGACGGCCGTGCCACGGTGCCCGAGAGCAACCTCGACCTGAAGCTGACCACGCCACGCGAGCTCGGCGGCGCGGGCGGCGCAGGCGCGAACCCCGAACAACTGTTCGCCGCCGGCTACAGCGCGTGCTTCATCGGCGCGATGAAGTTCGTCGCGGCCCGCGACAAGATCGCGCTGCCCGCGGACGCATCCATCGAAGGCAGCGTCGGCATCGGCGCGATCCCGAACGGCTTCGGCATCGAAGTCGAACTGAAGATCTCGCTGCCGGGCCTCGATCGCGACATCGCACAAACGCTGATCGACCGCGCGCACCTCGTGTGCCCGTATTCGAACGCGACGCGCGGCAACATCGACGTCACGCTCACGCTTGCCTGATCGATCGCACACCGAATCATCCATCGTCATTTACCGGCTAATGCCAAGGAAAACCATCATGAAAATCGTCAAGCCGCTGCTGATCGCCGCCGCCGTTGCCGCCGCACTGTCCGCCACGACCACCGCATTCGCCGCCGGCGCCGAAGCGGTCCGGCCCGATACGACGACGAGCACCTTCCTTGCCGCGCTGAACGGCCAGAAGGGCCCGGGCCTCGAAACGCTGAGCCCCGCGAAGGCGCGCCAGGTGCTGGTCGATGCGCAGAACGGCGCGAAGGTCGACCTGTCGGGTATCGACGTGTCGAACCGCACGATCGAACAGGACGGCTTGTCCGTACCGGTCACGATCGTCCGCCCGCAAGGCGCAACGGGCACGCTGCCGGTGTTCGTGTTCATTCACGGCGGCGGCTGGGTGCTCGGCGATTTTCCGACGCATGAACGCCTCGTGCGCGATCTCGTCGTGCAATCGGGGGCCGTCGCGGTGTTCGTGAACTACACGCCGTCGCCGGAAGCGCATTACCCGGTCGCGATCAACCAGGCGTATGCGGCAACGAAGTGGGTGGCCGCGCATGGCGCGGAGATCGGCGTCGACGGCAGCCGCCTCGCGGTGGTCGGCAACAGCGTCGGCGGGAACATGGCGGCCGTGGTGGCGCTGATGGCGAAGGACAAGGGTGGCCCCGCGATCCGCTTCCAGGGGCTGATGTGGCCGGTCACGGACCACAACTTCAACACGGGTTCGTACAACGCGTATCAGCAAGGGCATTTCCTGACGCGGCCGATGATGAAGTGGTTCTGGGACGCCTATACGAAGAACGAAGCGCAACGCAACGAGATCTACGCGTCGCCGCTGCGCGCGAGCACGGCGCAGTTGAAGGGCCTGCCGCCCGCGCTGATCCAGGTCGCGCAGTTCGACGTGCTGCGTGACGAAGGCGAAGCGTATGGACGCAAGCTCGACGCGGCCGGCGTCGACGCGACGACCACGCGCTACGACGGCACGATCCATGATTTCGGTCTGCTGAACGCACTGGCCGATGATGCGCCGACGAAGGCCGCGATGAAGGCGATGGCGAATGAAATCGCGACGCGACTGAAGTAAGCGGTGGGTTCGCGCTCGCGCTGCCCATGAGACGGGGCAGCGCGAGTGCTTACGACGACGAGGCGGGCGCATGCCCGCCTTTGTTGCATGCGGCGGGCGAGTGGGGTGAATGTGTCGCCCTGCACACCGCGCGCTCCGACCGTCCGCGATTTTCCGTCCCGGTTCGGCAATACGATTTCCTTCACGAACCGCGCCGCAACGCCGGCTTTGCGCGATGCTTCACGGCGCGGTGCTGGCCGCCCGCTTCGCCCCCCTCGCCCGCGTCGTCGGCCCCGGCGCCCGCGAAGCCCCGCGCCGCGGGCATTGTTGGTACGATCGCGCGTATCGTCCACGCCGGCGCCGCAAGCCGCCGGCCATCGGCCGCGCGGCCGCCCGGCAGCGCGGCCACCTTCGGGAGTAGCGCTTCATGCTGCAGGCGTTCGCGGTCTTGCTGACCTTCCAGTGTCTCGGGGAAGGCGTGTCCTATCTGTTCGGCCTGCCGGTGCCGGGCCCCGTGATCGGCATGCTGCTGCTGTTCGGCTTCGTGATGCTGCGCCCGCAAGTGGCCGACGCAATCGAGCCGACCGCGCTCGAGCTGCTGCGCCACCTGTCGCTGCTGTTCGTGCCGGCCGGCGTCGGCATCATGGTGTCGGCCGACCGCGTGCGCGGCGATGCGCTCGCGGTCGTCGTCGCGCTGGCCGTGAGCACCACGCTCGCGATTGCCGTGACGGCGCTCGTCACGCGGGCGCTGCTGCGGCGCCAGCGGCGCGCGGGCGGTGCGGCGGAGGGCACGCCATGACGGCCTTTCCGAAACTCGGCGCGATCTGGGTCTATCTCGCCGCGAGCCCGTTGCTGGGCCTGACCATCACGCTGATCGCGTATCTGTTCGCGCAGGCCGTCTATGCGCGGGCGCGCTTCAACCCGCTCGCGAACCCGGTGCTGATCGCGGTCGCGCTGATCGTCGTGCTGCTGACGATCACGCATACGCCGTATCCGACGTATTTCGAAGGCGCGCAGTTCGTCCACTTCCTGCTCGGCCCCGCGACCGTCGCGCTCGCGCTGCCGCTGTACCGCCAGTGGTCGAAGCTGCGCCGCGCCGCGGTGCCGCTGCTGGTCGGCCTGCTCGCGGGCTCGCTGACCGCGATCGTGTCGGCCGTCGGCATTGCGGCACTGTTCGGGGCGTCGCACCAGACGATTGCGTCGCTCGCGCCCAAATCGGCGACGACGCCGATCGCGATGGCCGTCGCGGCGGAAATCGGCGGCATTCCTTCGCTCACCGCCGTGCTCGTGATCTCGACCGGGGTCTTCGGGGCCGTGTGCGCGCGCGGGATCCTCAACGTGCTGCGCGTCGACGAACCGGCGGTGCGCGGGTTCGCGCTCGGCGTCGCGTCGCACGGGATCGGCACTGCGCGCGCGTTCCAGGTCAGCGAGGAGGCCGGTGCGTTCGCCGGGCTCGGGATGGGGCTGAACGGCGTGCTGACGGCTTTCGTCGTGCCGATCCTGCTGCCGGTGCTGTCGCGCTGGGTCTGAGCGCCGGCCGGGCCAGAGGCCGGGTTATCGGTTTCCCTGATGGCGCAGGCGAGGCGCCGGAACGACGGCGTACGCGGTGCGCACGTATCGTGGCCGTTATCGGGAGAATTCAGGAACGCACAGGGACAAGTGCATACTGTTCGGCTAACGTTGCATCGGCGCCGTTGTCGCAAGCGGTCGTGTGCGCGCCGGTGTCCTACCCACAATCCACAACCAACAATCGACAAGGAGATCCGGCCATGAAGAAGTCTCGCGTGGTTTCGGTGGCAGTAGCAGTAACGGCGTCGTTCGGTCTGCTGTTGACCGCCGCGCCGGCGGCATACGCGCAGGATCCGGCGTCCGCGCCGACGCAGAAGCAGGTCGACAAGGCGCAGAAGAAGGCGGCCCGCAAGGCCGCCCGGGCGCGGCACGCGTCGGACCTGAAGGCGATCGGCACGGGCAGCGGCTACCGGCTGACCAACGACCAGAGCAACTACCCGCAGAACGCCGCACCGAAGGCGCCCGCGACGAAGGCGGCGCCGGCCGCCCCGGCGTCGGGCCAGTAACGGCCCAGCGCCGGGCACAGCGCAAACGGCGCCGGGTCTACCGGCGCCGTTTGCGTGTGTGCGGGGCCGCGCCGGCGGCGCGTTACGACGCGAGCTTGCTCGCGAGTTCCGCGACGCGCTTGCCCTGGTAGCGCGCGATCTCGAGCTCGTTCGCGCTCGGCTGGCGGCTGCCGTCCGCGCCTGCGAGCGTGGTGGCGCCGTACGGCGTGCCGCCGGTGATTTCGCTCATGTTGACGAGGCCGCTGCACGCATACGGCACGCCCACGATCACCATCCCCTGGTGCAGGAGCGTCGTGTGGAACGACGTAATCGTCGTTTCCTGGCCGCCGTGCTGCGTGCCGGTCGACGCGAACACGCTGCCGATCTTGCCGACGAGCGCGCCCTTCATCCACAGGCCGCCGGTCTGGTCGAGGAACGTGCGCATCTGGCCGGCCATGTTGCCGAAGCGGGTCGGCGTGCCGAAGATGATTGCGTCGTATTCGGGGAGTTCGTCCACCGTCGCGACCGGTGCGGCCTGGTCGACCTTCACGCCGATCGCGCGGGCCTGGTCGACGGGAATCGTTTCCGGCACGCGCTTGAGCGTGACCTCGACGCCGGGCACCGACTTCGCGCCTTCCGCGATGTGCTGCGCCATCGTTTCGACGTGCCCGTAGGACGAGTAGTAAAGAACGAGTACCTTGGCCATGTTGCGAATCTCCGATTAAAAGGGCCCCGCATTCAGCGGGGCCCGGTTTCCCGAACGGGCGTTATGCCCACTCGGCCGTTACTTCGACCGGACGCAGGTCGAACACCAGCACTTCGGCATCCTTCCCGTCGGCGATCCTCAGCGCGTGTTCGCCGCGGATGCGCGCGCCGTCACCTTCGCCGAGCGTCACGCCGTTGACCGTCACGCTGCCGCGTGCCACGTGCACGTAAGCAAAGCGGCTCGGGTCAAGTTCCAGCGTAGTGCTTTCATCGCCGTCGAACAGGCCCGCGTAAATCCGGGTGTCCTGCCGGATCTTCAGCGAACCGGCGTCGCCGTTCGGCGACACGACGAGTGCGAGCTTGCCGCGCTTGTCGCCGTCCGCGACATTCGTCTGCTGATAGCGAGGCTCGGCACCCTTTTCAGCCGGCCCGACCCAGATCTGCAGGAAGTGGACCGGCGTTTCCGGCGAGTGGTTGAACTCGCTGTGGCGCACGCCCGTGCCTGCGCTCATCAGCTGCACGTCGCCCGGCACGATCACCGAGCCGGTGCCCATCGAGTCCTTGTGTTCCAGCGCGCCGTCGAGCACGTACGACAGGATCTCCATGTCGCGGTGCGGGTGCGTGCCGAAGCCGCGGCCCGGGGCGACGCGGTCGTCGTTGATCACGAGCAGGTCGGAGAAGCCGACTTGCTTCGGATCGTAGTAATTCGCGAACGAAAACGTATGACGGGAGCTGAGCCAGCCATGCTCCGCACGGCCACGTTGGTTTGCTGCACGGATTTCGATCATGATTTTTGTTCCTCAAGACGCCGGACCTCGGAAGTGGGCGCGGCCGTTCGTTGAGATGAATCTTAGGTCAATCGATTTGACAAATAAATGGCCGTGGAGATAATGACTGTCGCTATGGAGTGGACAATATGGAACTCAACGATCTGAGAATCTTCGTCGCGACGGTCGATGCGGGCAGCTTCACGGCGGCGGCCGATCAACTGATGCTGTCCAAGCAGTTCGTCAGCCGGCGCACGATGGCGCTGGAGGCGTCGCTCGGCGTGCGGTTGTTGCACCGGAACACGCGCAACCTCGCGGTGACCGAATCGGGGCAGGAGTTCTATGCGCGCGCGCAGCGGATCCTCGCGGAGATCGCCGACGCCGAGCAGGCGATGTCGGTGCGCAGCACCGAGTTGCACGGGTCGCTGAAGATCAGCGCGCCGCTGTCGTTCGGGATCACGCACGTGTCGCCGCTGATCGCCGAATTCCTGTCCGCGCACCCGGCCGTGCGACTGAACCTCGACCTGACCGACCGGCGGGTCGACCTGATCGGCGAGGGCTTCGATCTCGTGCTGCGGATCGGCTCGCTCGAGGATTCGACGCTGATCGCGCGGCCGCTCGGCGCATGGCGGATGATCGCGTGCGCGAGCCCGGCCTATCTGAAGCGGCAGGGCACGCCGCAGACGCCGGCGGATCTCGCCGGCCACACGTGCCTGCTGTACGGGCGCGAGCGGCGCATCGGCTGGGAATTCCGCGTCGACGGCGCGGCGCGCACGTTCGACGTGCAGGGGCCGCTGGTCGCGAACAACGGCGAAGTGGTGCGCGACGCGGCGATCGCGGGGCTCGGCATCGCGCTGCTGCCGCACTTCATCGTCGGCGCGGCGCTCGACAGCGGCGCGCTCGTGCCGGTGCTCGACGCGTACGCGCCGTCGCCGATCACGCTCAACGCGGTGTTCCCGCAGCATCGGGAAGGATTCGTCACGCTGCGCACGTTCATCGGGTTTCTCGCGGAACGGCTCGGGGAGGCGGCGCCCGCGACGAAGGGCGGGGCGGGCCGGGCAAGGTAGCGGGCGGGTTTGCGGTGAATGGGGGCGTTATTCTCCGCAGAATTTGCGGAGAATATTGAGTCGTGCGGTGAATCGGTGGGATAATCTCCGCATCATGAGCGGAGATTACACCTTTATCTGGGAGTCGGCCGGCTGGCCTGCATGGCGCTTCGACCTCCCGGCACTGGCGACGCCACTCGCCGACGTCAGCCGTGCGCAAGGCGTACTGGCCGGGCGGCTGGCGGACGTCGGCCTGGCGCTGCGCGACGAGGCCAGCCTGGCCGCGCTGACGGAGGACGTCGTCAAGACCAGCGCCATCGAGGGTGAAAGCCTGAACGTGGCGTCGGTGCGATCGTCGATCGCGCGTCGGCTCGGGGTCGATATCGGCGCGCTGGCGCCGGTCGATCGCCACGTCGAGGGCGTCGTCGACATGGTGCTGGACGCGACGACCCATGCGGCGGCGCCCGTCACCGAAGCCCGTCTGTTCGGGTGGCATGCGGCGCTGTTCCCGACCGGCTATTCGGGGATGTCGCGGATCACGGTCGGTGGGTGGCGAACGGATGCGACCGGGCCGATGCAGGTCGTGTCCGGGCCGATCGGCCGGCAGCGCGTGCATTTCGAGGCGCCGCCCGCCCCGCGCCTCGCCGACGAGATCGGGCGCTTTCTCGCGTGGTTCAATGCCGCACCGGTCGAGCCCTTGCTGATCCGGGCCGGCCTGGCCCACCTGTGGTTCGTCACGCTGCACCCGTTCGACGACGGCAACGGCCGTATTGCGCGCGCGCTCGGGGATCTGGTCCTGGCGCGTGCCGACCGCAGTCCGCAGCGCTTCTACAGCCTGTCGGCGCAAATCCAGCGCGAGCGCAACGCGTATTACGACGTGCTGGAGCGTACGCAGCGTGGTTCGCTCGATGTCACGGAATGGCTCGCGTGGTTCCTGAACACGCTGGGCCGGGCTATCGAGCACGCGCACACGACGCTCGACGCGGTGCTGGTCAAGGCGCGCTTCTGGCAGCGATGCACCGGCTTCGCGATGAACGCACGCCAGGTCAAGGTCATGAATCGCCTGCTCGACGGCTTCGAAGGGAAGCTGACGACGACCAAGTGGGCGGCCCTCGCGAAGTGCTCGCAGGATTCGGCGCTGCGTGACATCACTGAACTCGTCGAGCGCGGTGTGCTGCAACGCTCGTCGTCCGGCGGCCGGAGCACGAGTTACGAGCTGGTGCCGTTCGACGGTTGACCGCTGTATTTCGTCGGCCCGAAGATCCGGGGGGCCGGCAAGCGCCACAACGCGATCACGCTGCCTGACCGGTTCAAGGGGCAGTATGCGAACCGCGGGCTCGAGTTGGTCGTTGCGTGCGCATCGATCCTGTTCCTCGATGCCGCCGTGGAAGCCGCATTGCGAGACGGCATCGTGCAATGCAGCGTGGCTGCTCCGACGGATGCGCCGACATCGAACGTCGATTGATCGGCGTCGCGCATTCGGGTTAGGCTTCGGCGAGCGACGGCATGCGCCGCATGCCGGGCCGGGCGTTTTTACCTCGAATGCCGCGTGCAGGTAGCTTCTACAGGCGCGCGATCCAGCGACGATCCAAGCCGATGACCCTCCAGAACCGATCGAATGCACGCGGGCAAACCGCGATTTCCGTCAGCGATGCCTCGCACCTGCGTCTGCGATCCGTCGCGACGGTCGCGATGCTGACGCTGTTACCGGCTGCCGCGCACGCGGCCGGCTTCGACTGCGCGAAGGCCGCTTCGCCAACCGAGAAGGCGATCTGCGCGGATGCCGCGCTGTCGAAGCTCGACGGCGACCTCGCGGCGGCGTGGAAGCCGGCGCTCGCGAAAGGCGGCGATACGGCCGTGCTGAAGTCCGCGCAGTTGAAGTGGCTGAAGCAGCGCGACCAGTGCGGTGCCGACGCGTGGTGCCTGGGCGACCGCTACCGCGAACGGCTCGCGAGCCTGAACGGCAGGCCGCTGGCAGCCGACCGCTGGCAGCAGACGTGGTATCGCGACAGTGATAATCCGTCGTTCGGTGGCGTGCTGACGTTCACTGGCACGGCGCCACGTTTGCATTTCGAGCTGAGTGGCAACAACGGCGCGAATACCGGCGAACTTGGTGGCGATATCGAACTGCACGGCAATAGCGGCACGTTTCGTCACGACCAATGCCGTCTCGATTTCAGCCGCAAGGGTGCACGCGTTCAGGTTGCGCAGCACGGCGCCGACGGCGAATGTGGCGCCGGTTCGGGCGTCGTCTACTCGGGCGATTATGTGACGGCGTCGCAGATGCAGGCGAAGCCGCCGGCGGATCTCGTGAGCCTGGATGTGCTCGCCAATGCGACGCAGAACGCGACCGCGCACAAACTGCTCGGTGGCGATTACCAGACGCTTGTCGACATCATCAATTACAGCGTCGACGAAAAGGATCTCGACGGGCTGAACGCGCACGTGGCGTCGTACTGGGTGCGCGGCATCGCAACGACGAACGCGGCGATCGTGATGCGCCGCGGTAACGACCTGTGGATCGGGCTGCTCGTGTTCGACGCGCAGAACAACGTCCGGATGCGCTATTACTCGAACGTGCCGGCGTGGAAGAAAACCGTGCCGAAGACGATCCAGGCGTGGCACGACAATCTCGACAAGACGCTGCCGGTCGACGTGATGCAGTGACGAGCGGGCCGGGCAGTCTGAGCCGCCCGGCGCCTGCCTCTTCATTTCTTTCGCACTGCGCGCGCTTGCGCCGGCGGTGTGGCCGGTGGTGCAGCCGACTCCCGCGCACGTAATTCGGGCAGGACCGCATGACCAGGCCCCGCTGCGCCGTTCTCGAGCGCGTCGAGCAATGCCTGTGCGGCCTGGCGCCCGATCGCGTCGGTGTCGACCCACATCGTCGTCAGCGGCGGCTGGATCTCGCGCGCGAGCGCGATGTCATCGAACCCGGTGATCGACAATTGCGCGGGCACGTCGATGCCAAGCGCCTGCGCTTCGAGCAATGCACCGAGCGCGAGTGCGTCGTTGCCGCAGATCACGGCCGTCGGCCGCGTCGCCGCATCACTGCCGGCGATCGCGCGCAGGCTCGCTCGCCCGAAGGCAATCGTGGCCGCGCCTTCGTGCTGATGGACAGGGCGCACCGCGAGGCCGCGCGCGGCGAGCGTGTCGTGAATGCCGCGCAGGCGGGCCTGCACGCGGTCGTTATCGGCCGACGGCTGCATGATGATCGCGAAATCCCGATGGCCGAGGTCGAGCAGGTGGGTGGTGAGCCGCGCGAACGCCGCACGGTTGTCGAAGCCGATGCAGCAGTGCGGGCTGTCGTCGCGATACGCATAAGTGACGACGTACGGCACGCGGTGCATCGCAAGGAGTTCGAACAGTTCCGGCGGATATGCTTCGCCGACCAGCGACACGGCTTCCACGCCGCGCGACAGCATCGCGCGCACCTGGGCCAGCGCCTGCGCGGGATCGTAGTTCGAGCAGCCGAGGAACAGCGTGATGCCGTGCTCGGCCATGACCGTCTGCATGCCGGCGACCTGCGACGCGAACACCTGGTCGTCGAGCGTCGGGATGATCGCGCCCGTGATGTGGGTGCGCGTGGACGCGAGCGCGCGGCCCGCCGCATTCGGAATCCAGTTCAGCGTGCGTGCGGCGTCGCGCACGCGCTGCTGCACGTCGGCCGACACCTTGCCGGGATCGTTGTACACGCGCGAAACGGTTGCGGTCGATACGCCGGCCAGTTTCGCGACGTCGCCGAGCACCGAGCGGCCGCTGCCGCGGCGCGCCCGGGGCGCGCCGGCGCGGGACGGAGGCGCGCTCATCGGCCGTCTCCCGGCGTGGCGGCGGTGACGGCACCGCGCGTTGTCAGATGCATCGTTGTTTACCCTCAATTCGTGGTGGCACCGCTTGCATTCCCGATCGACCCTGTGAGAATGTAAGCGCTATCTTGGCGTGCTTCCGTATTATGTCAGACACATATTCTATCCATATCGTGAAATTTTCATCGACGACGGCCGTTCCGGCCATTTTGTCCGCTGCAAATGTAAGCGATTACATCGAGAAATGAACGACGCCCATTCACCGCGCATCGCCGTCGTCGGCAGCGTGAACATCGACCTCGTGACGCGCGCGCCGCGCCTGCCGGTGCCGGGCGAGACGCTGCTCGGCACGGATTTCCAGACCGTTCATGGCGGCAAGGGGGCGAACCAGGCGGTCGCGGCCGCGCGCCTGGGCGCGTCGGTCGCGATGATCGGCTGCGTCGGTGACGACGCATTCGGTGCACGCCTGCACGACGCGCTGGCGGCCGAACGCATCGACGTGACGCACCTGGACCGGATCGGCGGCACGGCGACCGGGGTGGCCACGATCACGGTCGACGACGGCGGCGCGAACAGCATCGTGGTCGTGCCCGGCGCGAATGCGCGCCTCGATGCCGACCGGATCGACGCGGCGCGCGAAGCGATCGCGGGGGCGGCGCTGCTCGTGTGCCAGCTCGAAGTGCCGCTTGCCACCGTCGCGCGCGCGATTGCCTGTGCATCCGCGCACCACACGCCGGTGCTGCTCAATCCCGCGCCCGCGCAGCCGCTGTTCGACGCGCTGCTGGCACGGGTCGACTACCTCGTCGTCAACGAAACCGAAGCCGAGTCGCTGACCGGCATCGCCGTCGACGACGATGCGTCGGCCGTGCGCGCCGCCGATGCGCTGTGCGCGAAGGGTGCCGGCAACGTGCTGGTCACGCTCGGCGAGCGGGGCGTTTGCTGGCGCGGCGGTGCAGGCAACGGCCGCGTGCGTGCGATGACGGTGGTCGCCGTCGATACGACCGCGGCCGGCGACACGTTCGTCGGCGGGTTCGCGGCGGCCCGCGCGGGCGGCGCGTCGATGGACGACGCGATCGGCTTCGGCCAGCGCGCCGCCGCGATCAGCGTGACGCGCTACGGCGCGCAGACCTCGATCCCGACGCGCGAGGAAGTGGCGCGCCTGCACCCCTGAATTCCGCATCAGACGGACAGGCCGGAACCGGCCGATACCCGTGACATGGAGACAACCGCAATGAACGAAACCCCGACAGTTCCGCCCGCACCGCCGCGTATCCGGCGCGGGCAACGCATCGCGCTCGCGCTGCTGATGGCGAGCGGCATCGTCAACTATCTCGATCGCGGCACGCTGGCCGTCGCGAGCTCGGCGATCCGCGGCGATCTCGGCTTGTCGCTCTCGCAGATGGGGCTGCTGCTGTCGGCCTTCTCGTGGAGCTATGCGCTGTGCCAGTTCCCGGTCGGCGGGCTCGTCGACCGCATCGGGCCGCGCCGGCTGCTCGGCGTCGGGTTGATCGTCTGGTCGTTCGCGCAGGCGGCGGGCGGCATCGTGTCGACTTTCGGCTGGTTCATCGTCGCGCGCATCGTGCTCGGCATCGGCGAGGCGCCGCAATTCCCGTCGGCCGCGCGGGTGGTGAGCAACTGGTTTCCGCTGCGCGCGCGCGGCACGCCGACCGGGATCTTCAACGCCGCGTCGCCGCTCGGCACCGCGCTCGCGCCGTTGCTGCTGTCAATCCTCGTCGCGTCGTTCGACTGGCGCTGGGCGTTCATCGCGACGGGGGCGCTCGGTCTCGTCGTCGCCGTCGTCTGGTTCGCGCTGTATCGCGATCCGGTGCGCGCGCAACTGTCCGCCGCCGAGCGCAGTTATCTCGATGCCGACGCGCAAAGCGTGGTCGCGGCACCGAAACTGACGTTCGCCGAATGGCGCAGCCTGTTCTCGCACGGCACGACCTGGGGGATGCTGATCGGTTACTTCGGATCCGTGTACCTGAACTGGGTCTACCTGACCTGGCTGCCGGGCTACCTGACGATGGAACGGCACATGAGCCTGATCCGTACCGGCTTCGCCGCGTCGGTTCCGTTCCTGTGCGGGTTCGTCGGTTCGCTGGTCGCCGGCTGGCTGTCGGACCTGATCACGCGTCGCAGCCGCTCGCCGGTCGTGAGCCGGCGCAATGCGGTGGTGGTCGCGATGCTCGGGATGGTCGCCTTCACGATCCCCGCCGCGCTCGTGCAGAGCAACACGGTGGCGCTCGCGTGCATTTCGGTCGTGATCTTTCTCGCGAACGCGGCGTCGGCCTGCTCGTGGGCGCTTGCGACGGCGGCCGCGCCGCCGAACCGCGTCGCATCGCTCGGCGCGATCCAGAATTTCGGCGGTTTCATCGGTGGCGCGCTTGCGCCGATCCTGACGGGCGTCATTGCGCAGAAGTGGTCGTTCGTGCCGGCGCTGCTGGCGGCTGCGGCGATCGCGTTCGCTGGTGCAATGGCCTATCTTCTGCTGGTGCGCAAGCCGATTCCCGAGCAGGCCGCGAACGCCGCGTCCGGACCGTTGCCGGCGTGAGCCCGCCCCCCGCATTCATTGAAGCAAGGAGAAACAGATGCAACACCCGCAGCAATCGAACGTGACCATCGAGGGGATCGTGCCGGTGATGTTGACGCCGTTCGACGATGCCGGCGCGATCGACTACGCAGGGCTCGAACGGCTGATCGAGTGGTATCTGGCGCACGGCGCAGATGCGTTGTTCGCGGTCGCGCAATCGAGCGAGATGCAGTTCCTGAGTCTGGCCGAACGCGCCGAGCTCGCGCACTTCGTGGTCGAACGGGTGGCCGGGCGCGTGCCCGTCGTCGCGTCCGGGCACATCAGCGACGATTTCGACGCGCAGGTCGCGGAGCTGTGCGCGGCGGCCGAATCGGGCGCGCAGGGCGTCGTGCTCGTGACCAACCGCCTCGATCCGCAGCGCCAGGGCAGTGCCGCGTTGCTCGACCATCTTCACCGGCTGCTGGCGCGATTGCCGTCGGATCTGCCGCTCGGGCTGTACGAGTGTCCGGCGCCTTACCGGCGGCTGCTGTCGGACGACGAACTGCGCGCGTGCATCGACACGGGCCGGTTCGTGATGCTCAAGGACGTGAGCTGCGACCTGGAGACGGTGAAGCGGCGCGTCGCGCTCGCCGAGGGTTCGCCGCTGAAGATCCTCAACGCGAATGCCGCGATTGCGTGGGATGCGATGAAGGCGGGTTCCGCCGGCTTCAACGGCGTGTTCACCAACTTCCATCCCGATCTGTACCGGTGGTTGCGCACGCAAGGGGATACGCATCCGGCGCTGGCCGACGAGCTCTCGACGTTCCTGGTCGTCTCGGCGGTGTCGGAGGCGCTGGGGTATCCGGCGCTCGCGAAGCTCTATCACCAGCGGATCGGCACCTTCGCGTCGATCCGCTGTCGCGCGATCGACTACGACGTGCGTGAACGATTCTGGGCACTCGATGCGGTGCTCGACAAGATCGTGGCCGGCACCGAGCATTTCCGCCGTCGGATCGCTGCGCAATAGTGCACGCGGTGTGCCGTTCGCGGCTTGCGGTGCGCGACGGTAGGGTGTGCCTTACAGGCGGCTGCTCGCGGATGGGTTCGGCGGGAAGCGTGCGGCGGCGCACGGTGGCTGCAAGTAAGGTCGGCTTGTTGCGATGCGATGCGATGCGATGCGATGCGTACGCGTCGCGACAAGCGGTATTGGCGGCGTATCTGCCATGCGCCGGATTGCATGAACCCGGCACGTGTTCGGGCCGAACGTGTCACGCGGCGAACCTATCGTGAGTTTCGATGCTGTCGAGGGCGGCAAAGCCGGGCCGCCGCATTGACTGACCGGTCAGGCGGCCCGTTGTCATGAACGACGGTGGGCCGCCGACACCACACCGACGCACGGCCCCATCTTCCTCCATCCCATCGCACCATCGAGCCGCCCGCCGCCCGCCGCCCGCCGCCCGCCGCCCGCCGCGAGCCTCAAGCCTCAAGCCTCAAGCCGAGAGCCGAGAGCCAAGAGCCAAGAGCCAAGAGCCAAGAGCCAAGAGCCAAGAGCCAAGAGCCAAGAGCCAAGAGCCAAGAGCCGTAACCGCAAGCCGCAGCCGCAGCCGCTCGCCCGTCCCTCCGACGCATTACCCCCGCGATCTGCCGCCGCCGTCGGCTGGCCGATGCATGTTCACGTCGGACGACAAAAGCACACAAATCTGATCAAACCCTCTCATCGTTTCTCGTAACGATTCGTAATATTATGCCGCGGAGCGATTTTTACCGATGAACCGTGAGTCCGCATCCGCTTCCCATGCAACACGTAACGACGACAAGCCAGTCACCGATCCTGGCGGCACCGGTAGATGCCATGCTGCACGCCGTGATCGACGAGGTCGTGCATCGGAGCGTGTCGGAAGCGACGACGCGCAGCGGCTACATGCGATGTGCCGACTACGCGATCGTCGGCGCGCAGGTGCTGACGCTGCTGACCGGTAAACCTTACCGGCCGTACGCGGGTGGGGAGGTGCTGGATTTCGGCGGCGGCAACCTGTATGCGCTATGCACGACGCGCGAGCGGCGCCGCACCGCGCGGCATCTGTCGCAGCTCGCGAGGTATCACTGCTGGATCGAGGCGCGTCACGACGATATCGGCGGCCACGCGCGCAAGGAAATCGTCGATTTCACGCTGCGCCACGACGAGACCGTGGCGAGCAACCTGGGGATGCCGTTCGCGCGCGCTTACCAGGCGTATTTCTGGGGCTGGGACGACGAGCACACGGTACCGGCCGAGCTGCACGGTCATCCGGTCTTCGCGAAACAGGGCCCCGTGTGGCGCTGGGCGGAGCGTGAATGCACGTCGTTGCTGCGCGCCTACGAGCGCGAGCGGCCGGGCTATTTCGGGCGTCAGGTGTCGCGTGCGATCGATCTGTTCGCCGATCGCGTCGAAGGGCTCGGCTGACGGCGCACGCGTGTCGGGCAACCCGCAGGCAGGCCGCCCGCCGCGCGGGTGCGAACCAGGGAAACGAACCCGGCACGTGCGAGCAGATCGCCGGGCATGAACGCCGTCGCGACGCGGCACGCCGCGCGCGACGGCGCGAGCCGGCCGATCCATTGGCCGGGGGCCGCCGACGCGGTCATCGGGCGGCCCGGCCGCGCATCACTTGTTTGCCAGCGTACCGCTGCTGTTGGCGCCGCCGAACAGCTGCGTCAGGTACTTCGTGTTCGAGTTCATCTTGGCCATCAGCGCGTTGAGTGCCGTGAACTGCGCCTGATACTGCTTGGTCAGCTGGTCGGCGTAGTCCGTCAGGTCCGACTGCTGTTTGGTGACGCGCTTCAGATCGGCGCTCAGCGCGTTCGTGCGCACGTCGATCATCCCGTCTTTCTTCGTGAACGGTTCGATCTGCTCGGCCAGACGCGCGCCGATCCCGTTCTTCGAGTTGAACAGACGCGCGACCCCCGCCTGGTTGGACGACAACGCACTGTCGAGCTTCGCGTTGTCGATCTTCAGCGTGCCGTCCTTCTCGAGCGAGATGCCGAGCGTCATCAGGTTTGTGTGCCCGTTGCCGTCCTCGTTGGGGACGCCGCGCGCGACGCTCGACGCGAGCGAGTTGCGGATCGTGTTCAGCGTCGAATCGCCGATCAACGCGCCCTGCGAGTTCGCGCCCGGCGTGAAGCTCGTCAGCGTGCCCATCGTCTTGACGACGGTGTTGTACAGGTTCACGAAATTCGTGATCGTCGTCGCCTGCGCCTTCGTATCGGTGCTGACCGTCAGCGTCTGCGGACCGGTCGCGTTGACCGCGTCCGCCGACAGGTTCAGCGTGACGCCGGTCAGCACGCCCGACACCGCGTTGCTCGCGCTGGTCGATGCGATGCCGTTGAGCGTGAACTTCGCGTCCTGCGCGGCGGTGCTCTGCTGCCACGCGGCCGCGCTGTTCGCCGATTCGATCTTCGATGCGCCGCCGGACGTGTCGGCCGTCGACTTGACGCCGAGGCTCGACAGCCCGTTGTCCCCGGACACGTCGCCGACCGCGACGCTGATCGCGTTCGCCGAGCCGGTCTTCGTCGATGAGAGCACGAGGTGCGAGCCGTCGGTGCCCTTGATGACGGTTGCGCTGATCCCCGGGTTGCCGGACGCGGCGTTGATCGCGGCCGCAATGCCCGACAGCGTGTTGTTCGTGCCGCCGACCGGGACGTTGAACGACTGGCTGCCGAGCGACAGTGTCAACGTGCCGGTGCCGAGCGCCTTGTTCCCGTCGAAGCCGGACGACGACAGCGCCTGCGCGGTTGCGATCTGCGTGACGCCGACCGTGTAGGTGCCGGCGACCGCACCGACGCCTGCGGTTGCGGTCAGGCCCTTGCCGCTCGCGACCGCGTTGAACGTCGACTGCAGGGCGCCGTTCTTCAGCGACGCGAGGCCTGCCTCGAGCGCACCCAGCGCCGACGACAGCGCGCCGAATGCGGAAATCTGCGTTGTGCTGGTGGCTTGCGCCGACGTCAGCGCCGCCGCGTGGCCGGCCGTCTTCGCGTTCACCAGCACCTTGACGAGCGCGTTGATATCCGACGAATTGCCGGTCGAGCCGCTGATGATCGATTGCACCGCCTGTTGCATCACGCTGTTCGAATTCGCGCTGCTGTTCACGGGCGTGTTTATTGCCATGGATGGTCTCCGGTTGGAAAGCGATCCCGTGACGAGCGGCTGCCGCGACGGCCTGCGGCGATTCGAAGGCAGGCCACATCCGGCGAGACGCGTTCCGGGGTTCACGGGAGTGTCGGGAAAACGTAAGGACGTGCGCTATCGTATATTTAAATCGGTATTTCTTGGTAATTTTTTGTAATGCCTGTTGAGAAAAATGCAGACGGGAACGGGGTGATTGAGTGAGGGCTAAAGGTCTGCGATTTTTTGCCGTTAACACACCGTTTTGGTTGTATTTATTCACGGATTTTTCGCTTGCCCTGCTAAACATCGTGTCGATCGACGGCGTGTGGAAGGCGTTCTCCCTGGCCGGTATCGGGCTGAAATCCTTGCCTGTTGGGCGATATCCGTTGCGGGTGACTTCGGCCTGCATGCCCGCGAAACGTTTTCGCATTGCCAATGCTTATTCCCGGGCCATGTGTCTTTTTCTGAAACATGCCCAATCGATTGCAATATCGGTCGAGTTGCGGGAATGAAGTTGGCCTGCGTGAATCACATATTGAAATTGCCGTTGAATGACAGTGCGTGATGCACAGCTGTGACCGATTCGTGTCAATTGAAGTCGAAAATATCGAATGAATCAGGCGGCCTGAAAGAAGCGGGGCATTTTCGTGTTCTTGAATCATGGAGCAGGTTGGTTTGCACTCCCCGCAGGCCGCTATCTATCGACGATGTTGTCTTCGATTGTCCACTAAATTGATACAGCGAATCATGTTTTGACGGATTGATGATTCCCGTGGGGACAGTAGACTGCATCCGTGCTTCGCCAGAACCGATCCGGAGCGCGCCGGGAACGGTGCGACCAGACGGATTCTTCGGCGGCGGGCCAGCCGGCTTGCTGTCCGATTGTGCGAGGAGTGATTCGTTGCCGACCTGGCGCGCCGCTTCGGCGCATCTCGGCACCGGATGCATCAAACCGTCAATTCAAGGGTGATTGCTATGCGTTACGTTTCGCTGGAGTCGAAGAAGGACGAGCTGCTGCTGGCGGCTCGCGTGCTGTTGATGGTCCTGTTCGTGCTGTTCGGCTGGCAGAAGCTGAACGGCTTCTCGGGCACCGTCGCGTACATGGCGTCGACGGGGAACCCGGCGCCCGAGCTGGCAGCCGCGATCGCGGTGGCGGTCGAGCTGGCCGGCGGCCTGCTGATCGCGGCCGGCTTCTATACGCGTCCGCTCGCACTGGTGTTCGCCGCCTATACGCTCGCGACCGCGCTGATCGGCCATCGCTACTGGGCGCTGCAGGGGATGGAGCAATACATGGCGATGATCAACTTCTACAAGAACATCAGCATCATCGGCGGGTTGCTGTTGCTCGCGCTGACCGGGCCGGGGCGGTATTCGCTCGACCGGAAGTAAGGCGGGGCGGAGTTTCCGTGCAGGTTCGGAGCCCGGTGCACGAAAGTGCGCCGGGCTTTGTTTTGTTAGTGGGGCGTGACGTGTGGCGGTAGCGCAGGGCCGCAGAGCGGCGGGAATCCATGTGCCCTCGATCACTGACCGGCACGCATCAGATACATTCGAATTCCTGATTAATTCGAGCAGTGTCGGCGCTGCCATGATCGCGGCGGGTTGCCCGTCATTCGTTGCTCGCTTGACTGTCCCACGCATCCGTAGCTTGATCGGCTCCGGGTTGAAGCCCCTGCGCGTATTTGATCGGCACGGCTTTCTTGCGTTTGCGCGGCGTGAAGCGGTGCCCAGGCCATCGATTGATGCCTCACACCCAAAAGTTGCGATAGGCTCTGGGGAATCCCCGTTCCCCTTTCACAGATGGCTACCGTGCCGCAATCGACCGTCCTTCTCATCGGCGCCGCCGGCCTCCTGGGCCGAGCGGTTGCCGCATCCCTGTCCCGCGAGTCTTCGTTAAACCTCGTCGCGACGATCCGCAACCCGCAAGGCGCAGGCGCAAAACGCCTTGCGCTGCCCCCGGAAAACCTCGCCGAACTCGACGTCCTCGACGAACCGGCCCTCGAACACCTGTTCGCCACCCGCCAGCCGGCGGCCGTGATCATCTGCGCGGCCGAACGCCGCCCGGACGTCTGCGAACGCGATCCTGCCGGCGCCCGCGCGATCAACGTGACGGCCCCGGCCCGTATCGGCGCGCTTGCCGCGCGCCATGGCGCATGGACGCTCGGCATCTCCACCGACTACGTCTTCGACGGCAAGGCCGCTCCGTACCGCGAGGACGCCGTCCCGAATCCGCTGAACATCTACGGCCGCACGAAGCTGGAAGGCGAGGCGGCACTCCTCGCCGCGTCGCCGCTGTCGTGCGTGCTGCGCCTGCCGCTGCTCTTCGGCCCGGTCGTCGACTGGAGCGAATCGGCCGTCACGAGCCTCGTGCCGGCGGTCGCCGCCTCCGCGCGGCCGGGCGCCGACGCGGTCGGCATGGATGCCTGGGCGATCCGCTACCCGACGTATACGCCGGACGTCGCGGACGTCATCCGCGACCTGACGCTGCGCCATCTCGCGGGTGCGTCGATCACGGGCATCCGCCACTGGTCGGGCGAGGAGCCGATGACGAAGTACGACATCGCACAGCGGATCGCGGCTGCGCTCGGCATCGAAGCATCGCTCAGGCGGATCGACCAGCCGACCGACGCGACGCCGCGTCCGTACGATTGCCATCTGGACGCTTCGCGCATGCGCGCAGCCGGGATCGATCACGCGACGCCCTTCGATATCGCGCTGCGCGCCGTGCTGCGCGATGCGCCGCAGGTGCGGTAGGATCGGGCGCCACGCGCGGCTCGCGCCGCATGAGCCGCATCCGTCCATGGCGGCTGCTGCGCCACGGATGCGGCCCGCGCACACCGGCCCGCACCTCATCGCCCACCCAGGAGCCCAGCCATGCAACTGAAATGGCTCGAAGACTTCGTCGAACTCGCGCGCACGCGCAGCTTCACACGCGCAGCGGAGAACCGGTTTGTCACGCATCCGGCGTTCGGCCGCCGGATCCGGTCGCTCGAGGAATGGGTCGGCGCGCGCCTGATCGCGCGCACGAAGCCGCTCGAACTGACGGCGGCGGGCACCGTCTTCCTCGATGCCGCATCGAACGCGCTCGACATCCTGCATGGCGCACGCACGCAACTCCAGGAAGCGTCGCCGGTGCTGGAGAACAACCTCCGGATCGCGACCGGCCGCACGCTCTCGGCCACCTTCTTCCCCGACTGGTACGACGAAACCGTTGCGCGCGCAGGCTTCTTCACGGCGACCGTGTCGACCGGCAGCGCGGAGGAAGCGATCCTGCAGCTCACGGCCGGCGACGCCGACATGCTGATCGTCTATTCGAGCCCGCATACGCGGCTGCTGATCGATCGCGACCGCTTTGACTGGCTGTCCGTCGCGCGCGAGGTGCTGGTGCCGGTCAGCGCGTTCGATGCGCGCGGCAGCGTGCGCTACCGGCTGCCGGCCGGGCAGGCGCCGGTGCCGTGGCTCGCGTTCGCGCGCACGCTGACCCTGCGCGCGGTGCTGGCGCGCCATCTCGCCGAAATGCCCAACCGCCCGACGCTGCGGCCCGTGTACCAGGCCGATTCGTACGAGGCGATCCTCGCGATGGCGCGTCGCGGGCTCGGCCTCGCGTGGCTGCCGCAGCGGCTCGTCGCCGACGATGTGCGGCGCGGCGAGCTCGCGATCGTCGGCGGTGCCGACTGGCAGATCGGCTTCGACATTGCGCTGTACCGGCGCCGGAACGACCCGCACCCGGTACTCGACGCGATCTGGCGCACCGCGCCGTCACGCGACGACGGCGCGGCGTAGCCTCCGTGAGCAGCGGCTGCGCGGCCCGCGCGCCGATCGGCACGATTGCGTGCCGAAACGGCACGAACGCCCGCCCCGCGTTGCCTACACTCCGCGCTTGACTGGCCCGAACGGCCGCCGGCACAGCCGCGCGCCGTCTTTCAAAATCCTGACGGCCAGCATTACCGGAGGAGCACAGGGATGACCCGCAATACGCACGCCGCGACGCCGGCCCCGCACAACCCGTGGCGCGAGATCTGCGCCGCGAGCATCGGCAACGCGCTGGAGTTCTACGATCTGCTGATCTACGGCTATTTCGCGATCGTCATCGGCCAGCTGTTCTTTCCCACGCACGACGCGGCGACCTCGCTGCTGCTGTCGGTGGGCACATTCGGCATTTCGTTCGTCACGCGTCCGCTCGGCTCGATCGTGCTCGGCAGCTATGCGGACCGCGCGGGCCGCAAGGCATCGCTGACGATGTCGATCGCGCTGATGATGCTCGGCACCGCGATGATCGCGTTCGCGCCGACGTATGCGCAGATCGGCATCGCGTCGCCGCTGCTGATCATCGTCGCGCGGATGCTGCAGGGTTTCTCGACGGGCGGCGAATTCGGCGCGGCGACCGCGTTCATGGTCGAGCAGGCCGATGCGAAGCGCCGCGGCTTCTTCGCGAGCTGGCAGATGTCGACGCAGGGGCTCGCGACGGTGCTCGCGGCCGGCGTGTCGGCGCTGCTGAGCCTGCTGCTGACCGCCGACCAGCTGCATGCGTGGGGCTGGCGCGTCGCGTTTTCGGTCGGGTTGCTGATCGGCCCGGTCGGGCTCTACATTCGCCGCAACATCGACGAACCGGCCGATTTCCGCCGGCTCGGCGAGCAAGGGCGCGCGAAGTCGCCGCTGCGCGAGGTGTTCGGGCGCGATCGCGCGAACATGCTGCTCGGCGCGGGTGTCGTCGCGACGGCCACGGCCTTCAACTACGTGCACAAGCTGTACATGCCGACGTACGCGGTCAAGCAACTGCATATCCCGGCCACGTCGTCGTATCTCGGCGCGGTCGTCACGGGCGCGATGCTGATGGTCGCCGCGCCGGTCGTCGGGCATCTGTCGGATCGCTTCGGCCGCATCCGCGTGATGCTGATCGCGCTGATCCTGGTCGGCGCGACGACTTGGCCGCTGTTCGTCGCGCTGAACCGCTATCCGACGGTCGAGACGCTGCTCGCGGTCCAGGCGCTGGTCGGCCTGTTGATCGCCGTGAGCCTCGCGCCGCTGCCGGCGCTGCTCGCCGACATCTTCCCGACGAGCACGCGCGGCACGGGCCTCGCGCTGTCGTACAACTTCTCGGTGACGCTGTTCGGCGGCTTCGCGCCGCTGATCGTGACCTGGCTGATCGACGCGACGCACAACAAGCTGGCGCCGAGTTTCTACGTGATGGCGACGGCCGTGCTCGGGATCACTTCGGTGATTTCGCTCGGCCGCCGGATGCGCGGCGCGGCGGCTGCCGCCACGCCGTCGACGCGCGTGACCGAGGCGTGACCGAGGTGTGACGCGCCGGCCGCGAACCCGATTCCGGCGCAACCGGCACACGTCGGCTGCGCCTTTCCCGAACCCCTGTTGAGCCTTTCCGACATGACCACGCTTGAAGCCATCCGCGCCGCATTGCCGGCCTATCCGATCGAAGTGGCCTTCCCCGACATCACGCGCTGGCGCGCGGGCAATACGGGCATCGACTATCTGCATACGTTCGACAGCGGCCGGCCCGGCAAGCACGTGATGATCCTCGCGCTGACGCACGGCAACGAAGTCAGCGGCGCGATCGCGGTGGACACGTTGCTGGCCGCGGGCCTGCGCCCGGTTGCGGGCCGGCTGTCGCTGGGCTTCGGCAACGTCGGCGCATACGAGCACTTCAGCGCGGAGAACGCCGACGCGACGCGCTATCTCGACGAGGACATGAATCGCGTGTGGACGCCGGCCGCGCTCGACGGCACGCGCGACAGCCGCGAGCTCGCGCGTGCGCGCGCGATGCGTCCGCTGCTCGATACGGTCGACCTGCTGCTCGACATTCATTCGATGCACGAAGCGTCCGCGCCGCTGATGATGACCGGGCCGCTCGAGAAGGCGATCGCGCTGGCGGCCGCCATCGGCACGCCGGAGCACGTGATCATCGATCGCGGCCATGCGAACGGCACGCGGCTGCGTGACTACGGCGGCTTCGGCGATCCGGCGAGCGCAAAGAATGCGCTGCTGATCGAGACGGGCCAGCACTTCGCTGCGAGCGCGCGCGATGTCGCGCTCGACAGCGCGGCGCGCTTCCTGCTGCATGCGGGCGTGGTTGCGCGCGACGACGTCGCGGCCTTCCTCACGCAGCCTGCACCGGTGCCGCAGAAATTCGTCGAGATCACGGAGCCGGTCGTCGCGCGTTCGATGGATTTCCGGTTCTCGCAACCGTTCACTGGGCTCGAGGTGATCGAGCAGGCCGGCACCGAGATTGCCCGCGACGGCGACGACGTGATCGTCACGCCGTATGACAACTGCGTGATCGTGCAACCGTCGATGCGGCATCTCGGCGTGAACGTCACGATGATGC
The DNA here is from genome assembly GCF_964265005.1 of Burkholderia crassaminum. Classification (NCBI taxonomy): domain Bacteria; kingdom Pseudomonadati; phylum Pseudomonadota; class Betaproteobacteria; order Burkholderiales; family Burkholderiaceae; genus Burkholderia; species Burkholderia crassaminum. The sequence goes on from NZ_OZ183801.1 coordinate 87,059, forward strand.
GGCTGGGGCGATTGCTGGAGCGTTGACGTCGCCTGCGGCGGACCGCCGGGATACGCCCCGCGCGGTCTCGCTCAGCCGGGGTGTCGTGCGCTACACCGCATCCGATTCACGCACCCGTGCGCGGGGCACAGACAAATCGCCGTTACGCCGTTTGCGCCCGCATGGATTGTCCGGGCGCAGGGCTATCGCCGGCTCGACCGCTCGACCGGCGCCGCAAGTCCGTTCTCGATCCGATTCGGCCAACCGCACTTCCGCACAGGAACCCTGTATCCGGTGCAGGATCGTCCAGAGCTTGTACGAACAGCCAGGGCACCCGTGTATCAATCGGATTGCTACGCGTGTCGCTTGGGGTTCCACGCTTTGTGTACGAACTCAAGACGGTTGCCGTCGATGTCGGCGACGTTGGCTGCGTAGTAACCGGGGGCGAAGTAGGTACGATCCGCCGGTTTTCCCTCGTCAATACCGCCGGCCTTGATTGCGGCTGCGTAGGCAGCGTCGACCAGTTCATTCGTATCGCAGACGATCCCGAGGTAAAGCCCGGTTTCGCCGGGCTTGCGTTTGCGTAGCCAGATGCTCGATCCAACCCCCTCTCCCTTGCCATACACATCGTCACCGATGCCGTAAAGATCCGGGACGCTCTCCGGGCCCGAAGCGGAGTCGTAGTTGCCGAAGAGTCTCCAGCCGAGCGGCTTCAAGGCTTCGGAGTAGAAGGTCAGTGACTTCTCGATGTCGGTGACTGAGATGTAAACGTGGTCGATCATTGGGGCGCCTTCGACGTGGATGGGTACTGTCTGCGCATAACGATATTCGACAGCCGCGTGTCCATCCTGTTGCCGCGCATGTGGGGCAACAGGATGAGTGCATCAAAGCAGAGCACGCAGAGTTTGTCGGCAAACTAGCCGGCTCGATCGAGCGTCAGCTCGTGGCTGAGGATTCAACCTGTCGATGAAGCAGGAAAGCCTGATGCTACGACCGCGCATACGCTTTCACAAGCTGCGCACGCAATCTCGCGCGAAGCCGGCGCAACGAACCGGGCGTCGGTCTCGACCGGCTACGCCAACTACCGATTCCACTGCACGTCCAGCACATGCGACGGAGCTCGAGGCGATCGCAAAGGCCGGCAACGAGATCGCGTGACAGTAACGATGCGATCGTCACACCGATCGTCACACCATATGGCAACTGCATGATCGTGCAGCCGTCGATGCGGCATTTCGGTGCGAACCTCACGACGATGCGCCGGGCGCGACACATACCGGACAGCGCCTGACTCGAAACGGCAAGCAACCTGGCTTCACTGATACCGGGAAGGGCGTGGCAGAGGGTCGATCAGCCAGCGGGCATGAAGGTGTCATGTTGCGCAATGTCGGCACCACAGCCCGCCGTGGCGCTGGATTCAGAATGTCAATCCAGCTCCAGGCTCCACGTATTGATAATCGTCGAGCGCTTCAAGGTCGATTAACGAATGGCAAAGCGGGTCGCCGGCGAGCCATTCGCGCAATTATTTCCGTAGATAAACAGATTCCTGTTTTCTGAATATACCTGGTAAATAATTGAATAAACTTCCTTGGCGCTGAACGAATAGACGCCGTCGTTGATGGTCACCAGCAGGTTGCCGGTGGGGTCGGTTTCGATCTTGTCGATCTTGCCGGCCTTGCAAAGCGCCTGTGCGGACGCGCACGTGGAGGCGAGCATCAGTGCTGAAAACAGCACGGTTGCAATCTTCTTCATGACTTTCCTTTGGAAATGAATGAAATGATGCGATATGACGACGTCGGTCACGTCCGCAAAGACAAGTCTGTCTTTACGGATTGCTGATTCGCAAGTGTCTGGAAATCAACGGTGGCCTGGTACGGTGAAACCATGCGACAAAACACGAATACGATGATTCGTGCTGCGCCTCCGTTATCTCGTTGATTTTGACTTGCGGTGTTGCGGCGCACAACACAGACTATTTATTTGAATTTGAGAGCGCCAATCGAATTAATTTATCGTTAATCGAATTCGATAATTTTTTGTTTGAATGCTATTTCATTGAATTCTGCGTGTTGTTGTTTTTGTTTTCGATTGTTTCGATATTTAAATAATCGGCGACGAATATTGAATCGATGGATGAGGGTGGTGCGGGCGCGGCAGACGAAGCGCATGGGCGTTCGCGGGGCTCGAGCGTGTGAGAGCGGGATGAATCCTTGGCCGGGAAACCGGACGGGGTCTTGCCTGAATTCCGGGCGCGTTGTTCGTCCGGTGCGCAAGCTGCGCAGCGCGCATCTGTCCATGTTCATCCCGTTGTCGGCGCCGGCCGGGCCGATTCGACTCGTGCCTGAATGGAAAAACGCTACACTGCGCGGGTTCCCGAGCACATCGGGAGCGTCAGGACACCGTGCACACGTGTCAGGAACCGGCCACGCATGTCATTGAGTCTCGTCGGGCGGCCGTGTGCTTTCTCGCGTCGCAGGCCGCCTTCGTCATTGCCGGAGCGGACTTTCTGGTCGATGGAGGCTACGTTGCGAAATGAACCGGTCGATCACGTGTTCGGGCCTGCACGGTCCGGCGTGACGAGCTTCCTTGCGGAACCCACCGGTCGCTTCGTGACCGCGGTGACAGCGACTTGCCTGTGGGGCAGCGCGTTTCCTGTCGTGAAGGTCGGGTACGGGATGCTGGGCATTCGACGCGACGACACATTCCAGCAGATCGAATTTGCAGGCTATCGCTTCGTCCTGGCGGCGCTGCTGCTGTTCGCGCTGATGGCCGTCGCGCGCGTCCCGCGGCCGCCGTTGAACCGGGCAACGGCCGTAGCGGTCGTGCGAGTGGGTGTCGTACAGACATTCCTGCAATACGTCTTCTTCTACGCGGGGATTGCGCTCAGCAGTGGCATGGAAGGCGCGATCATCGCCGGCACGCTCACGTTCTTTCAACTGGGCCTCGCGCACGTCATGCATGCCGACGACCGCATGACCGCGACCAAGGTCGCTGCCGCCGTCCTGGGTTTTGCCGGCATCGTGTTCTACCACGTGATGGCCAATGGCTACGCATTCACGATCGGAAGCGGCGAGGGCCTGATGTTGTCGGCGATGTTTTTTGCCGCTTGGGGCAACATGCTGAGCAAGCAGGCGGCCCCGGCGATCCTGCCCGTCCTGCCGCTCACGGCGATGCAGATGTTGCTCGGCGGCCTTGCCCTGATCGCGGTCGGCGGCGCGAAAGCAGGTGTGGCGCCATTCGACTTCTCGCCCGGGTCGGTACTCGTGCTTGCGTATCTGGCTTTCGTATCCGCCGCCAGTTTCCTGTTGTGGAACAGCCTGATGTCCTACAACAAGGCGGGCGCCGTATCGATATACCTGTTCCTCGTACCGATCTTCGGCGTCCTGTTGTCGTCGGCGCTGTTGGGGGAACCGTTGCGGTGGTATGTGGTGCCGGCGCTCGTGCTGGTCGTGATCGGCATCGCGCTGACGCACGCAGGCACGGCCGGCCGCGCAATCGTGCCGAGCGGCGCGGGGCAGAGCGATCGATCGTGACACGGCGCCCGGCCTTCCGTCGGGGCTGCGATGCGCAGGTCGGGCGCGCTCATCTTGACGCGCACCGAAAAACGCTACACTGCGCGGGTTCCCGAACACACCGGGAGTGTCAGGACACCGGGCACACGCATTGCCGACACGCGACGACGTATTGGCCCGCATCCTGACTCATTCGAACAAATCACGAGAGAAACAGAGGGCCCATGCTGACACGTCTTCGTATCGGACTCGATCGCGCGCGCGACCTGCGCGAAGCGGGACGACCGTCTCCCATCCAGCCGCGGCCGCAGGCGAGCGAACTGGTCGACCTGAGCGCGCAGCGCGCGATGTGGCGCGTGGCCGTTCCGGGCCAGGCCGACTGCTACATGGCGGCGACGCCCGCCGAAACAGAGCGCTACGTCGTGCACCTCGACGCTCAGACGTTCTACGGCCTGTGGCTCGGCACGAGCCCGAGATTTCCGCAACTGAACTCGCAGGACTGCGTGCCGCGCCGCATCATGCCGCTCGACAGCAAGTACGCGTCGGCCGCCGCCGCGTTCCGGGCCGGCCGCCTCGAACCGGTCGCGCTGCCGCCGGTCGGCTACTGGCTCGAGGGAAGCGGGTATGAAGTCGCGATGAGCAACGGCATGACGCGCACCTTCTGGCTGCTCGCGAACCGCGTGCGGTCGTTTCCGGTCAGCGTCGACAACGCGACCTGGGCCACGATGCTGAACAACATGGCCGGCGTCGGCGTCGCGCCGATCGCGTACCGCGAACTGTTTTCCCGGCACGCGTAGGTCGTTCGTCGCGATCCGGTGCGCTCCGGCGGCGGCGGATCGCCACCGGGTTTGACACGCCGCGTTCGCGGCCATTAAAGTCGCATCGCGGGCCGGTGGGTCAAGCACACGCCCGGAACAGGCAACCGATGTTCCAGGACTACGGGGCTACCCCGTGGATCAGATCGACATCCCGATGCGTCGCAAGGAGCGCCGTTGCGCGTTGCGCAACGTGACTCCTCGCAGTACCCGTCACGTTGGCTCATCGTCCCGCCCATCTTTCTCCATGTCTTCATCCCTGCGCGATACCACCCGCACGATTGCCGAGGCCATGCTGGCCGGTGCGCCCGAACGCGCCGGCGTGCTGTCCCGGATGGCAACCGTGCTCGGCGGCGCACCACTGTGGACGCACGAAGTCGCGGATGCCGCGCTCGCACGCTTCGGCGCGCGCTGGGCCGACGTCGACATCGATGCGCTTGCGGCGGACCTCGCCGATGCGCCGGCTTTCGTGCTCGCGTGGTATGGCAGCGATCGGCCGGCCGCGATCCGCGTCGTGCGGCGGCCGCCAGTCCAGCAGCCGTTGCCGGCGCTGCTGGCCGGCTGCGACGTGCCGCAATGGGCGACGCCCGGCGATCTCGCCGACTGGCTCGGCGTGCGCGTGCCGGAGCTCGACTGGCTGTCCGACCACTGGCGCGTCGACGCGCGCAGCAGCGCCACGCCGTTGCATCACTACACGTACGTGGCGCACGACAAGCGCAGCGGCGGGTGCCGCCTGGTCGAGATCCCGAAGGGCCGGCTGCGCGAAGCGCAGCGCCGCGTCCTGCACGGGCTGCTCGATCGCATTGCGCCGCACGGTGCGGTACACGGCTTTCGCAAGGGGCACGGGATCGTGTCGTTCGCGGCGCCGCATGCGGATCGCGATGTCGTCGTGCGTTTCGATCTCGCGGATTTCTTCGTATCGATCCGCGCCGCGCGCGTTCACGCGCTGTTCGTCACGCTCGGGTACCCCGCCGAAGTCGCGCGCACGCTCACCAGGCTGTGCACCAATCGCGTACCGTCCGCGCGGCTGCTCGCGCCGGACCTGCGCGACCGGTTCGACTGGATCGGCCGCCAGCGCTATCGAGAACGCCATCTGCCGCAGGGGGCGCCGACGTCGCCGGCGCTGGCGAACCTGTGCGCGTTCCGGTTCGACATGCGGCTCGCCGGGCTCGCGCGTTCGCTCGGTGCGACCTACACGCGTTATGCCGACGATCTCGCATTTTCCGGCGGCGGCGCGCAGGCGCGCGACGTCGAGCGGCTGGAGGTCCGGGTCGCCGCGATCGCGTTGGAGGAGGGCTTTGCGCTGCAATTGCGCAAGACGCGCGTGATGCGGCGCGGCATGCGCCAGCAACTGGCCGGTGTGGTCGTCAATCGTCATCCGAACCTGGCGCGCGATGAGTTCGATCTCCTGAAAGCCATCCTGACCAACTGCATTCGGAGCGGGCCGGCATCGCAGAATCGCGATGCGCATCCGGACTTCCGCGCGCATCTCGCCGGGCGTGTCGCGCATGCGGCCGCGCTGAACGCGGCGCGCGGCGCGAAGCTGCGCGCGCTGTTCGACCGGATCGCGTGGGAAGCCCGCGACGTCGGCCGGTAAACTACCGATAAGCGGCCGAAAAGCGGCCGGGTTCGTATCAACGCCGTCCGGCGGCTTATGCATCACGACGCCGCGCACTGCTATCATTCGCGCCATGCCGCGCCTGTGCCAGGTGCGGCGCTTACTTGCCGCAGCCGTTCACCGTGCCTTCGTACGCGGCGGGCTGCGCGATGCCGGCCCGGTCCTGTCTGTCATTGATTGACGCGCGACGTCGTTTAGTGCGTATTGCGCAAGCCATGCCGGCTCTGGCAAACGATTCACACATTTGAGAGCACCCATCGGCGGAACTTCGTGGTAGGTTCCGCCATCGGAGCTTTTTGCGAAAACATGCCCAAAGAGGATGAATACATGACCCAGGCCCTGCAGGAACTCGAAGCACAACTTCGGGACCTGAACATCAAGCTGTCGGATGCGAAGCAGAAGGAGAAGCAGGCCGCGCTCGCGGCATTCAAGGAACAGGTCGAGCTTTTGGGAATTACGCAGCAGGAAGTGCTGAGCGCGCTTGGCTACATCGTCCAGCGAAAACGCAAGGCACCTGCCAAGTACTACGATCCGACGACCGGCCGCTCATGGTCGGGCCGCGGCCCGCGGCCGAAATGGCTCGAAGGCAGGGATCTCGATACGCTTGCCGTCGACCGCGAGGCCAAGACCTGGTGGCCCGGGGACGACCAGGGCTGAAGCCGGCCGGGACGCCGGGCCATCCGGCGCCGCCCGGTTCGCGCAAGCTGACCGGCCGGCAACATGCTCCCACCACGCCGTTTTTCATCCGGTGTCCGGCCTGACCGCGACATCGCAGGCTTCACCGCCGACACCGGCTCGCTGTTGTTCCCTCCCGTTCGTTGCCCGCAGGTTTGCGCGATGCCGTCCCGCAAGCGGGTGCCGACGCGCGCGGCGCCTCGCCACCGGCCTGCCTGCCGGCCCTTCGCTCGCGGGCGCAGGCCTTAGAATGTCGCCGGACAATCGTGGCGGGACACCATGGCAGCAAACATGAAATCTTCGACGCTCGGCGGCCCGTCGGCCCCGCGCGTGGAGCAGGTCGGCGCGTACGCGTGGAAAGCGCTGGCCGGATCGGCGATCGGTTATGCGATGGACGGCTTCGACCTGCTGATCCTCGGCTTCATGCTGCCGGCGATCACGGCGGCGCTGCATCTGACCTCCGGGCAGGGCGGCGCGCTCGTCACCTGGACGCTGATCGGCGCCGTCGCGGGCGGCATCCTGTTCGGTGCACTGAGCGACCGCTACGGGCGCGTGCGCGTGCTGACCTGGACGATCCTGCTGTTCGCGATCTTCACCGGGCTGTGCGCGTTCGCGCAGGGTTTCCGGGATCTGCTGGTCTACCGCACCATCGCGGGCATCGGGCTGGGCGGCGAGTTCGGGATCGGCATGGCGCTCGCGGCGGAAGCGTGGCCGGCGAGCAAGCGCGCACGCGTGTCGTGCTACGTCGCGCTCGGCTGGCAGGCCGGCGTGCTGCTGGCCGCCCTGCTGACACCGTTCCTGCTGCTGCACATCGGCTGGCGCGGGATGTTCCTGGTCGGCGTGCTGCCCGCGCTGCTCGCGTGGGCGATGCGCAACAAGCTGCACGAGCCGGAAGCGTTCGTGCAGCGCGCGGCGCAGCCGAAGCCCAACGCGTTCCGCCTGCTCGTCGCGGACGGCCGCACCGCACGCACGAGCCTCGGCATCGTGATCCTGTGTTCGGTCCAGAACTTCGGCTACTACGGGATCATGATCTGGCTGCCGACCTTCCTGTCGAAACAGATGGGCTTCTCGCTGACGAAGTCGGGGTTGTGGACGGCGGCGACGGTCGTCGGGATGATGATCGGCGTCTGGGTGTTCGGGCAACTGGCCGACCGCATCGGGCGCAAGCCGACGTTCCTGCTGTACCAGCTCGGCGCGGTGGCGACGGTCATCGCGTATGCGCAGCTGTCGGACCCCACGGCGATGCTGTGGGCCGGTGCGCTGATGGGCATGTTCGTCAACGGGATGGTCGGTGGCTACGGGACGCTGATGTCGGAAGGCTATCCGACGGCCGCACGCGCAACCGCGCAGAACGTGCTGTGGAATATCGGTCGCGCGGTCGGCGGCTTCGGCCCCGTCGCGGTCGGCGCACTGGCCGCGCACTACTCGTTCCAGACAGCCATCGCGATGCTCGCCGGCCTCTACGTGCTCGACATGGTCGCGACGCTGTTCCTGATTCCCGAACTGAAGGGCGTCGAGCTCGAGTGAGCGCCGCGATCGCGCGCAATCCAACGACTTCACCGGAAACCACGATGCAGCAGAACAACAAGACGATCGGCGTGATGGGCTCGGGCAAGGAGCCGTGGCTCGCGTTTTCGGAGCCGCTCGGCGCATGGCTCGCGCAGGCCGGTTTCAACCTGCTGACGGGCGGCGGGCAGGGCGTGATGCTCGCGGTCGCGCGTGCGTTCGCCGGCGTGCCCGGGCGGGCCGGACGATCGATCGGCATCCTGCCGACACAGGCCGATCCGCTTGCGGGCTTCGTGCCGCTCGACGGTTATCCGCATCCGTTCGTCGACATCCCGATCCTCACGCCGCTGCCGCGCCGCGAGCCGGATGCGGAGCCGCACACGATCAACCGCAACTACGTGAACGTGCTGAGCAGCGACCTGATCGTCGCGCTGCCGGGCGGGCACGGCACCGCCGAAGAAGTTGCGCTCGCGCAGCGCTGGCGCAAGCCGCTCGTCTGTTTCGGGCCGGACGGTGCGTTTGCGTCGTTGGCGCCGGACGCCGCGTGCACGTCGTCGCTCGATGACGTGATTCGCTTCGTGGAAGACGCGTTTTCCGCGGAGCAGGCGCTGCGATAGCGCATCGAACGGTGTCGAGCGCGTTCGTCTCGACGTCCCGCGCGGCATGGCCGGTTCCTGTCGTTGTCGGCCGTCCAGCAGGTCGAGCGGCCGCGCCCGGCCGAATGGCGGCAGCGCGTCGTAGTCGAGCCCGTGCCCGGCCATCCTGTCGACGAAGCGATCCTGCACGCGCGCGCATGCCACGCTCATCTCCGGCGCGAAGCCGCCTTCGCGCAGCGTCTCGCAGACCTCGCGCATTTCAGCCGCGCGCCGGCGGCCGTGTTCGGCGACGCGGCTGATGAGGTAGCCGGGCAGGTCGGGCGACGTCGCGAACGGGTCGAACGTCTGCCGCAACGACGCGAGCACGAGCGTGTCGGCGGCGTACGCGCCTCCGCCTGGACGGCCGGAGGCGCGGCGTCGGCTGTCTTCGTGTCGCGCGCCTCCGCTCAGCGCCCCGTCTTCAACTGCGCCCACAGCCGGTTCTGCAGCCGGCGAATCTCGGGCGGCATCGGCTTGAGCAGCGTCATCTTGCTCAACACCTCGTCGGCCGGATATACCGACGGATCGCGCGCGATGGCCGGCTTCACGTATTGCCGCGCGGCCTTGTTCGCAGTCGGATAGAACACCGCGTTGGTGATGCCGGCGTTGACCTTCGGGTCCTGCAGGTAGTTGATCCACTTCAGCGCGGCGTCGCGGTTCGGCGCGTCTTTCGGGATCACCATCATGTCGAACCACAGCAGCCCGCCTTCCTTCGGATTCGCGAAGCGGATCTCGTACGGGCGCTTCGCTTCGGCGGCGCGGCGATGCGCGATGCCGACGTCGCCCGAGTAGCCGAACGACACGCACAGGTCGTTGTTTGCGAGGTCGTTGATGTAGCCCGACGAGTTGAACTGCGTGATGTACGGGCGCACCTTCTTGAGCACCTCGTACGCCGCGCGGTAGTCGGCCGGGTTCGTGCTGTTCGGATCCTTGCCCATGTACTGCAGCGTGGCCGCGAACACGTCGACGGCCTGGTCGAGGAACGACACGCCGCAGCTCTTCAGCTTCGCCATGTTGGCCGGATCGAACACCAGTGCCCAGCTGTCGACCGGTGCCTTGTCGCCGAGTGCTTTCTTCACGGCCTGGGCGTTGTAGCCGATGCCGTCGGTGCCGTAGGCCCAGGGCACGCCGTACTGGTTGCCGGGGTCGGCGTCGGCGACCATTTTCATCAGCAGCGGATCGAGGTTCGACAGGTTCGGCAGCTTCGACTTGTCGAGCGGCTGGTAGACGCTCGCCTGAATCTGCTTGGCCATGTAGTTCGACGTCGGCACGACGATGTCGTAGCCGGAATTCCCCGACAGCAGTTTCGCCTGCAGCGTGTCGTCGCTGTCGTAGTTGTCGTAGCGGACGTGGAGTCCCGTCTGCTTCTGGAAGTTCGGGATCGTGTCCGGTGCGATGTAGTCGGACCAGTTGTAGATGTTCAGTTCACCGGCCGCGTGGGCGGTCGTGCCGGCGGACGCGGCGGCCGACAGGATGGCGGCGGTTGCAATGGCGCGGGCAAGCGTGCGGGTTCGCATGACGAAGTCTTCCATTTTCGGTGCGCGTGTCGATCCGCGATGCGCGGGTCGGGGCGCGATGGTTCATCGGATGAAGCGGGCGTGCGTGATCGCCGCTCGCGGTGAGCGAGCGCGATACGCAACGATGAGGAGTCCGTTCGATTTCGAGAGGGATCGCGCGGAAACGAAGCGCGAGCCGATCCCGTCACCGGTCTGGCGACACGGCGATCAGGTCGAACGGATACAGGGAAAGGGGCGGCGCGCTAAGGCAGCAGCGATGCCACGTCGTCGGTATGGATCGCGACGTAGGCACGCGCGGCGACGGCGTTGTGGCGGCGAACGGAACGACAGGACAGGATGGTGTAGATCGACAGATGCAGGCGAGGGCTTTGCCAGCCGTCACTGTCGTCGGAGGACGCGATCGCGGCGCGCAGGTTTCGCGCGTCGCCTCGTCTCCACCGCACCAGCGGGCCACGGAATCTCACGATTACTCTCGACCGGGTTGTTGAAAGTATTGAGCGCCTGACGATTTGCCAGCGACTGCCGTTTCAGACCGCGGTCATCGTGATGGCCGCGAGGCGGCATCGGTTTCGTGACGCGAATTGAAAGCCTGGCGGACGACTGGATCGCCGAAACATGACGCTTCCGTGAATCATCAGATAAATCGCTGTAAGGATGTCTCCGGATTTTCCCTAGGCATTCGCTGGGCGATGAACGCGTTTGGCGTGACGGCGATGATGTCGACATACAAAAAGACGCCGTACCGGGTGGAAGGGTGCGGAGATGAACGGCCTTGGATTCAGTCGGATCTCGCCGGATTTTGCGGGGGAGCAGTTCAGGCAACTGCTGCCCCCGAGGCGAGACGTGGTGCAGTGTCCTCAGATTTTTGCGTCGGCCGGATCCTGGGTGACCGCGACGCGGGCCGGTTGCCACGCGGACGCGACGACGGCGGCAAGCGAGAGGATGGCTGCGATGGCCATTGCGTAGACGAACCCGAGCGTGAATTCCCTGGCGGAACCGAGGCTGCCGGCGCTGGAGAATCCGACGACTGCGATTGCGATCCCGGACGCGCCTCCGAGAATCCGGAACATGTTGAATATGCCCGACGCCTTGCCGATTTCCTTGACCGTCACTGCACCCAGTACCGCCTTCTGCGCGGCGGGGCCTGCCATCGAAACGCCGGCGCCGGCCAGCACCAGCGGCACGATCAAGTGCGTATAGGGAACGTCGGGGCTGGCTTCCCAGGCGATCCACGCGAAGCCAAGCGCCTGTAGCAACAGCCCGACGAGCATCAGCGGGCGCTCGCCGATCTTGTCGACGATGTTGCCCGCCACGGGAGCGACGACAAAGAGCGTGGCCGTCCACGGCAACAGACGCAGCCCCGCGCCGAAAGGCCCTTCGCCCTGGGCGAACTGGAAGAATTGCGGCAGGAAGAACACGACGCCGTACATGCCCGCATAGAACAGGAAGCTTGCGCCGATGCCGGAAGAAAACGCTCGTGAGCGAAAGAAGCGCAACGGCACCATCGGTTGGGCCGTGCGAGATTCCTGGTAGATGAATCCGACCGCCAGTACGAACCCTGCGGCGAGCGCGGTGACAACTTCCGTACTTGACCAACCGACGGCGCTTCCACGTGTCAGGCCCCAGACCAGCCCAAGCGCCGCGCCCATGACCAGTAGCGCACCCGGGGCATCAATCGCGACGTTGGGGCCGAAACTCTCGGGGATGTGGCGCTGCACGAGCGGGATGAGGGCCAGTCCGATCGGTACGTTGAGCCAGAAGATCCACTGCCAGGCGGCGTTTCCGGCAATGGCGCCGCCGAGCACCGGGCCGATAATGAGCGCAAGACCCATGATGCCGCTGAACAGGCCAAGTGCCTTGCCGCGATGCTCGGGCGGATATGCCGCGCTCAGCAGTGCGAGCGCCAGTGGCGTGATCAGCGCTGCCCCCGCGCCCTGTACGATGCGCGCCACGATCAGCCATTGCGCGCTTCGCGACAACGCGCAGGCTGCCGAGGCCAGGACGAACAGCAACAGTCCGAGGACGAAAATGCGCCGCCGCCCGAAGCGGTCGCCGAGTGCCGCGCCGCTGAGCAGCAGCGCGGCGATACTCAGGTTGTAGGCGTTCATCGTCCATTGGAGCGCGCCGATCGATGCATGGAGGTCTGCACGGATGGCGTTCGACGCGGTCGCAACGACCATCGAATCGAGCATGGCCATCAATGCGGCGATGGATGTCAGCGTGAGGACCCATTTCTGGGTACGCTTTTCGTCGGGTGCATTCATGTTTGGGTTATCCATTGGTTCAAAAGGCCCTGGGGGGCGTGCAACACGTACGTAACGTGCATGACGTGCGGGTATTCAAGCGGGTGCCCGTACCGGAGATGTCAGCCGGGCGTCGATGTCGCGGTGAAAGGCAAGGAACGCTTCGTTGAACCGTTCAGGTGTGAGAACCGGTGCCGCGTGCATGCCGTCACACAGGACAACGAGACGTGCGTCGGGAATCAGGCGGCCGGCTGTTTGCGCGACGACCCGATAGAACGTGCGGGTCAGCTCACCCCTTGCAATGGCCACCGGCACCCTGATCTGGCCGAGCTCGACATCGGTGATGGGGAGCGGCGGCGGCGAGCGGAACAGCAGAGGGATGGTCCGGGCATTGTCAAGGAATGCAGAGCGAGTCGCAGGGGCCAGCGTATCGAACAGGCCGGTGCGTCCATTCGCGTGATCGAAAACCTGGCGCAGCGCGTCACGAAGGTCGCCGCGCTCTTGTGCCGCGACGGCGGGCGTCACCATGTCGGCACGGTCGTCGGCGAGGATGCGGATGTCGTCGGGATCGGTGACGAAGGTCACGCTGCCCGGTTCATAGGCAAAGAGACTGCGTACGCAATCCGGGTGCCTCACGGCGAGCGCCAGCGCCAGCGCCGCGCCATACGACCATCCGACCACGTGCACCGGCGCCACGTCCAGGCGATGGACGAAGGCGGCAAGGTCGTCGACGTGCGTCGCGAACGAAAAGCTCTCGCCTTCGTCCTGCCACGGCCGGGTGCCGAAGTAGCGCTGTGAAGGCGCAATGTAGCGATAACCGGCGGGAATCGTCTGCTGCTGGGCGTCCCATACGCGGTGATCCGAAATGTAGCCGTGCACGAATAGAATCGTGTTGCCCGCACCCTGATCCACATAATCAAGGTCGACGTCGTTGACGCTCAACTGCCGGACTGTCGTTGTCATGTCTGTCTCCGGTGCGGCGTTACAGGCCGTTCAGCGCGAGGTCGATTTCCGCGCGCAGCGTCGCCTGGAACGCCGTCACGTGCCGCGGATCGAGGATCGTGTGATGCTCGCCGGTCACCTCGATGTAGCGGTTTGGCGCCCGCGTAAATTCGTCCCAGCGCCGGAGTTCCCGATCGAGGTAATCCTGCTTGGCGCCCCACAGTGGGTCCGCATAAAACACCGTGGCCGATTCGATCGTGCCCGACGGCACGTACGCATGACCCATGTCGGATAGCGCCAGGGCAAGCTTCGACCACGCGGTGAAGCCCGGCAGGTCGAGCCCGAGCTCGGCGAGGCGATCCCGTGGCGCGATGCCGTACAGATATTCATGGATATCCTGACGATCTTCGATCGCGCGCAGTTGCGCCGGCAACGTCTCCATCTGCTCGGTGTCGATCAGCGACAGGAAGAAGGCGAGCATGACGGCGCTCTCGACGGCATCGACCTTGCCGCGAGGATGCCGGATGAGCGGGGGCGCATCGATGCTGCCGACAAAGGCCACGCGTTCTCCCTGCGACTCGAGCAGCCTGGCGACAGGCAAGGTCACGGCGCCGCCGTACGAGTAGCCTGCTATCGCGTAAGGTCCGTGGGGCTGACGCGCGCGAATCGCGTCGACATAGGTCTTGACCAGCTCGTCGAACGACCCGAAGTAGGGCTCGCCGGGATTGAAGCCGCGAGCGCGAAGCGCGTAGAACGGACGGTCGTTGACGAAATAGTTCGCCAGGTTGACGAACACGAGGACTTCGCCGACACCAGGGTGAATGCAGAACAGTGGCGTCTTGGTGCCGGTGGTCTGCAGCGGAACGATCGGGTCATAGGCGGCGTTCGTTGCGCGCGCCGGATCGAGACGTGCGGCCAGCCGGCGGGCGCTGGGATTCTGCAGGATCATGGACAACGAGATCTTCAGCGTCCCGTCGAAGCGGCGGTCGATCGCCTGCTGGAGCTTGAGGATGTCGAGCGACGTCCCGCCGAGGTCGAAAAAGCTCGCCGTTGTACTCACCGAGGTGCGCTCGAGCGAAAACAGGTTGGCGAAAATCTCGACCAGCGCCGTCTCGGTCGCGCCCTCCGGCGCCACGTATCCACCCGTTTGCCGGCTTGTCGCCTCCGCCGTGCGCGCAATCTCGGTGGCGAATTCACCCGCCTCCAGGCGCTTGCGCAGTGTGGCCCGCTGGATCTTCCCGAGACTGGTCTTGGGAAACGCGTGCTTGGGCAGCGGCAGAATCAGCGTCGGCCGGAAGCCCCACTGGAGGATCGTGGTGTTGCGCACGGCAATACATAGCTGATGAAGCCGCGCCTCGTCGTCCGCCGGGATCGACGTGGCGAACGCGACGACCAGCTGCTCGGTATCGACACCTTTCGGACGGGTCGGAAAAGCCGCGACAAACGAGCGTTCGATGCCGTCGAGCTGTTCGACGGTCGTTTCAAGCTCGTGGCTGAAGTAGTTCGCGCCGCTGACGATGATGCTGTCCTTGCTGCGGCCGACCAGATGAAGTTTTCCGTTCTCGACACGCCCGAGATCGCCGGTGCGAAACCATCCGTCCAGGGTGAAGGCTGCGCGCGTCGCTTCTTCGTTCCGGTAGTACTCGCTGAAGACCATCGCGCCGCGCAATTGCAGCTCTCCGGGCTCGCCATCCGGAACGGGTACGCCTTCGTCGTCCGCGATGCGCATCTGCAGCCCCGCGATCGGCGTACCCAGGTCGGCAAACTCGCGCGACGTGTCCGCCGCCGGAAACTCGCGCGAATATATCGACCCCGCGCAGGTTTCGCTCATGCCGAAGGCCGGCCACAGCGCGTGCGGCGACAGCCCGAACGGCGCCAGCAGCTCGAGGAATCGCCGGCCGGTGTCGACAACGGTCGCTTCGCCGCCGGATACGATGTGCCGCAGGCTGGACAGGTCGACGGAACTCGATTGCAGTGCGCCCGGGCTGGCCGATCGGAGTGCCGCATTGATCTGTCCAAACAGGAAGTTGGGCGCGAAGGTCATCGATACGCGGTAGCAACTCACCAGATCGAGGAAAACCAGCGGGTTGGCGATGATCGTGCCCGAATCCACGTGCACCTGCTGGGCGCCCACATAGAGCGGCAACAGGTGTGCCTCGAGCAGCGCGGCGACGTGTTCGAACGAGATCCAGTTGAGGGTGACGTCCGACGCGCTCAGCCGCTGGCGCTCGTTCTTGCCGGCCATCGACGCAAGCAGGTTGCCGTGGGTGAGTACCACCGCCTTCGAATTGCCGGTCGAGCCGGATGTCAGCACGAATACGGCGGGGTCGTCGGGGAACGCCTCATGCGCGGGCGCGTGGTTGAATCCCTGCAGCGTGTGGCGCAAGGTGTCGAGCGTCACGACCAGCGAATCGTCCGGCAGATAGCCTTCAAGCGCCTCGGTCGTGATCAGCAGCGGATCGTCCAGCAACGTGCAGACATGCTCGATCGTCCGTTCCCAGCGAGCCGGGTCGTTGCGGATCGGGGCGAGCGGGCAGGGAATCTGGCCGCCCAGGAGGCATGCCCAGAACGCGGGGATGAAATCTCGCGCGTCATCGAGCACGAGCACGACTTTGTCGCCGGGCCGGCGCCCGAGAAGGCGCAGCGCGGAGGCTATGTTCCGTGCCTCGTTGAGCAACGCAGCGTACGTGACGAACAAGTCCTCCTCGCCGGGAACACTGGCGACGAACCGTAACCCCGAGCTGGGGTACCGGTGTGCAGCCCGCCACAACAGGTCGACGACGCTCATTGATTGGGGGCGATACGCGCGGGACTTCTCGAGAACGGGAGATTCCGGAATCAGGGTTGACACGGTGTAGCCCTCCAAACAATGTATCGGGGTTCGATATTTGTTAATAATTAAGGAATACGTATCGTCTATTGCAAACCTATCCAAAAGATGATTGCGCTTACGCGATCAAAGGCTCAATGGGTCGAACCTCGCCGCGTGAGCCGATATCCGCATGTTTCATGTGCTCGAAGTGTGAATGCCGGTCGGGCGCTGGGTGCCCATCCCGGTCTCTTCAGCCCGACGCGCATGAAATCAATGTTGCGATGGCGTGTGCGACCGCGCGCAGATCATGACGGACCTGTATGGGTTACGGCGTCGCGACCGGTTTCGCGATTCAAATGGCTCGGGCTCAAATGACCGAGAATGTCTGCGACGACGTCCGCCACGGTCTTTCCATCCGTGTCGACCTGCACGTGCGCACATTGCCGGTAGAGCGGGGCGCGCTGTGCACTCAGTTCGAGCAATGCCTGCAGCCGGTCGCCGTGACGCAACAACGGGCGTTGCGAGTCGTCCGACATTCTGCGCAAGAGTTCCTCGGGTTCCGCCCTTAGCCAGACGACTCGCGTCCGACTGGTCAACACAAGACGTGTATGTGTATCCAGGATGGCTCCGCCACCCGTGGCAATAACGGCCCGTGGCCACCGCGTGAGTTCGTCGACGACACCGGCCTCCATCGCACGGAACGCAGCTTCCCCGTCGTGCGCGAACAATTCCGCCACGGTCCAGTTTGTCCTGGCCTCGACAACGCGGTCAGAGTCCACATATGGAAACTTCAGCATTGCCGCTAGCTGCCGTCCGACAGCCGTTTTTCCCACACCCATCATGCCGATGAGCGCGATGCGTGCCGGATCGTCCCCCGTTCGGCTGTTGGTGGATGACGGATCGGAGTGTGCGTGCACGGATGTGCTTGCCGGGATCGAGTTCACGTCATGTCTCTCTGCGAGCCGCAACCCGTGCCCGCGCGGTGGCGGGCACGCGGGCCCTCCCGCCGCGCACGCGGGTGTCGCGAGCATTCGGTTCGATGCCGGCCGTCGGCGCGACATCAGGGCTTACGTTGCACGGATAGGACCCCAGCACGAGAAACCTCGTCGAAGTCTCCGCCATTTCGCTGAGCGCGGCGGCGATGAGTTCGTCTTCCGGATGACCAGCCAGTTCAAGATAGAACCGGTAGCTCCACAGTTCGCCCCGGATCGGCCTGGTTTCGATGCGCGTCACCGAGATCCCGCGTTGCTCCAGTGGCGCAAGCAGCTGCGCGAGACTGCCCGCCGCGTTCGCGATTTCCGCGAGTACCAGCGTACGGTCGTGCCCGGTTGGCGATCCGGGCGACGCGCCGACGACGAGAAACCGCGTACTGTTGAACGGGTCATCCTGGATCCCGTGGGCAAGCACCTGGAGTCCATAGATGCCTGCCGCACGCGCGCTGGCGATGGCGGCCTGCGCGGACGATTCGTGCGCCGCGTTGGCCGCCGCTGCGTTACTGGATACCGGCCGGCGCTCCACACCGGGCAGGTGTGTGTCCAGCCACTGGCGACATTGCGCCAGAGCCTGCGGGTGTCCCAGCACGCTTTGGACTCCTTCAAGATTGTCGGTGACGCAAAGCAGGCAGTGGACGACCGGCAGGATGATTTCCCCGGTGATCGGCAAGCCCGCCTGCTCGATCAGGTCCAGCGTCCGAGCCACGGGGCCTTCCGCCGAGTTCTCGACCGGTACGACCGCGTACGCAGCGGTACCGGCGATCACGGCATTGAAGACCTCGTCGACCGTCGCACACGGGAGCCGAGGCTGCCCGATGCCAAAGTGCGACACGGCGGCGTCTTCGCTGTACGTTCCGGCAGGTCCCAGATAGGCGGTAGGCAACGGAAACGGTTGTCGTGCCGCGCGGCACGACCTGAAGATCTGCTGCCAGATATCGTTCAAGTGAGCGGGCGCCAACGGGCCGCGGTTCTCGACGCCCAGACGTTCGAGAATCCGCGATTCCCACGAGGCCTGGGGCGTCGGATGCCCGGCGCGCGGCTCCGTGCGGTCGATATGCGCGGCCTCCTCGCAGCGGCTGTTGAGCAGCGCGAGGATCGTCGTGTCGATCGCGTCGATGCGGGCTAGGCAAGCACCGATCTCATCCCCGTCGGGCTGCGGTGCGGTATGGCTGGCATTGATCATGGCGTAGTCGGATCCGGGGCTTTCTGAAGCGGTCTCTCAGCCGAACTGGACCTGCAACGGCTGGCTGGCGCCGGCAAGCAGCTTGCGACGCCTTCGGACATCGAATGCGAGCCGCTGCAGAATGAGCGAGGTTTCCTGCCAGCCGATACACGAGTCGGTCACGCTTTGCCCATAGACAAGTGCCTTGCCCGGCTTCAGCGTTTGGCTACCGGCAACGAGGTTCGACTCGATCATGATGCCGGCGATTTGAGCATCGCCACGCGCGATCCGGGAACTCAGTTCGTCGCAAACCGACAACTGGTTTTCATGCTGCTTGCCGCTATTGCCATGACTGGCGTCCACCACCACGCGCGGCGTCAAGCCGTTCGCCGACAGCATGCTGCATGCCGTTGCGACACTTTGCTCGTCGTAATTGGGTGTGGGCCCGCCTCGGAGTACCAGGTGACCGGACTGGTTGCCCGGGGTCCTGCGCCTGACATAACGGCCATCCTGCGCAATGCCGAGAAAATGGTGCGGCCGGGATGACGCAAGGATCGCGTCGACGGCAACCTTGATGCCGCCATCGGTGCCGTTCTTGAACCCTATCGGGCAAGGCAGACCGGACGCCATCTCGCGATGGATCTGGGACTCCGTCGTTCTTGCACCAATGGCCCCCCAGCTGACGAGATCCGACAAGTAGTGGTGGCTCGTTACATCCAGGAATTCGGTTGCAACCGGCAAGCCGATCGCGGCGATGTCGAGAAGGAGTTTGCGCGCCGTGTGCAAGCCGGCCGCGATGTCGCAGGTGTCATCCAGGTGCGGATCGTTGATCAAACCCTTCCAGCCCAGGCGCGTTCTTGGTTTCTCGAAGTAGACGCGCATCACGATTTCCAGATCCTTGCTCAACCGGCCGCGAAGGAGGGAAAGATATTCCGCGTACTGTAGTGCCGCTGCGGTGTCGTGAATGGAGCAGGGGCCGACAATAACCAGAAGCCTGTCGGATATGCCATTCAGGGCATTCGATATGGCTGCGCGCGCATGCTCTATAAACTGAAGATCCTCTTTTGGCAAATAGAGAATTTTCTTGAGATCGGATGGAGACACGAGCTCAGTGTCGAAAAATTCTTCCTTACCGTGCAGATGTGACATCTTGAAGCTCCGAGGCAATTGCTAAAATGATTGTGCAAGGAAATATATGCAAATCCATAGAGCGAATTTATTTTTGCGAGATGCGCGCGGCGATTGAAAACAAAATCGAAATAAACGAATTCTGTTCAATCCGGCTGATTTATTCGAACCGGTATGTACTGTTTCGTCGAACTATAGGAGGGTTAACGCTGCGGCGCAACATAAGAAATTTTTATTAGCAAATAGCAAAAATTCATATTGATTTGCCGTCACGATTCTAATGGGGTCGTGTCGATGATGCGTGAATAGTTTTTGGTTATTTGCGAAACGGGGAATTTAATATGGGGCGCGAATAAGTGAGTGAATGAATTTGAAAGATGCAAGTAATTAAATTGAATATTTTGGCCGTCATTTTGGCGAAAAAATCGCCCTATTTATATAGCTAGGGGATTCTGAAGTAGACGCAAATGCCATGTTACGGAATTGACCAGGATAATGTCCGTTGCAACCGTGAAACTGACGCCGGAATCAAATGGGACTGAGCGCTCCCAAAGGGGGCGCGCGTGGCTGCCGAACGGAAGCTTCCGGATACATCGGACATCCTGCCGGGCGGCGCACACGGGATTCGTTATCTGCGCGCGGCAGCGAAGCATCACAGCAATCGGCATTTTGCCTGTGCGCGGGGTTGACTATGATCAATCCCTTGGGCGGACGCCAGTATCGATAACCGGTTCGCCAGGGTTTGGATCATGGACAACCGCACAGATTTCCCTTCGCTCATTGCGCTGCCGGAAAGCGAGCATCGCCCCCTGTCGGTGCGCGCGAAGGCGCTCGTGTTTGCCGATCCCGCGTCGCGCGCGGTGCTGCGCTTCGTCGAGCAGATCGGGCCCAGTGCCGCGCCCGCGCTGATCATGGGCGAGACGGGCACCGGCAAGGAACTGGTCGCGCGTCATATCCACCATGTCAGCGGCCGCTCGGGCGCGTTCATCGCGGTCAACTGCAGCGCGATCAGTCAGCAGCTCGCGGAGAGCGAACTGTTCGGTCACGAGCCCGGCGCGTTTACCGGCTCGCAGGGGCGGCGCCTCGGTTACTTCGAGGAAGCGCACGGCGGCACGATCTTTCTCGACGAAATCGGCGATCTCGCGCCGCCGCTACAGGCGAAGCTGCTGCGCGTGCTGCAGGAAGGCGAGGTGACGCGCGTGGGCGCGACCCGCCCACGGCCGGTCGACGTCCGCGTCGTCGCGGCGACCAACGTCGATCTCGAGCAGGCCGTGCTGGCCGGCAATTTCCGGATGGACCTGTTCTACCGGATCAGTCTCGCCCGCGTACGGTTGCCGCCGCTGCGCGAGCGACCGCAGGACATCCTGCCGCTCGCCGAGCATTTCCGCGGGCGCTATTGCGCGCAGCTGAAGCGACCGCAGCCGATGCTGTCCGAGGGCACGGTCCAGGCGCTGCATGCGTATCCGTGGCCCGGCAATATCCGTGAGCTGGAAAACGTCATGCACCTCGCGCTGCTCGTGTCGAACGGCAACCTGATCCGCCCCGAGCACCTGAAGTTCTCGGAGGCGCTCGCCGGCTATGCGCTCGCGGACGCCGCCGCAACGACCCTGCCGCAGGACGACATCCGCACGGGCGTGCGCCGCCTGTTTCGCGCGCCCGGCGAAAGCCTGCTGCGCGACATCGAGGAACTGGTCGTCTCCGAGGCGTTCGAGCATTGCCGGTTCAGCCAGGTGCGCACCGCCGAGCTGCTCGGCGTCACGCGCAACACGATGCGCACGCTGCTCGCGCGCCACGGACTGCTCAACGAGCCGCGCCCGGAATCCGCGCTCGACGACTGACCCGCCCGACGCGCGTCGCCGTCGCCCCGGTTCGCCGCCAGGCCCGTCAAGGCAGGCTGGCGCGTGCCAGCCGCATGCGCACGCGCGGCAAGACCTGCTCGCCCACGTGCGTCGCTTCCTCGAGGTTCGGATAGGACGACAGCAGGAAGGTCTCGATGCCGAGCGTCCGGTATTCGTGGATGCGCGCGGCGACCTGGTCGTAGCTGCCGACGATCGCAGTGCCCGCACCGCCACGAATCAGGCCGACGCCGGCCCACAGGTTCGGATACACCTCCAGCTCGCGCAACGAGCGCAGCGCACCGCGGCTCAGGGCGGTCTGGCGCTGCTGGCCGACCGATTCGTAGGCGGCGAGCTGACGCTGCGCATCGACATAGGTCTGGTCGGAAATCTCGCTGAGCAGTTCGTCGGCGCGTGCCCACGCCGCGCGCTCGGTCTGGCGGGCGATCACGTGCACGCGCAGCCCGAAGCGGATCCGGCGGCCGTGCATCGCGGCCAGTGCGCGCAGCCGCGCGATGCGCTCGCGCACGGCGTCGGGCGGCTCGCCCCACAGCAGGTAGGTATCGGCCTGGCTCGCGGCCACCTGCTCGGCGAGCGTCGACGCCCCGCCGAGATAGATCGCCGGCGGGGTCGCGAGCGGCACGCCGGCATGCGAAGGGTTCAGCATGTAGTAGTGCCCGGCCACGGAATGACCGGCGCCCCGCCACAGGCGCCGCAATACCCGCAGGTATTCGGACGTCCGCTGGTAGCGCGCGTCGTGATCGAGAAAATCGCCGAGCGCA
The DNA here is from genome assembly GCF_964265005.1 of Burkholderia crassaminum. Classification (NCBI taxonomy): domain Bacteria; kingdom Pseudomonadati; phylum Pseudomonadota; class Betaproteobacteria; order Burkholderiales; family Burkholderiaceae; genus Burkholderia; species Burkholderia crassaminum. The sequence continues at coordinate 109,212 of NZ_OZ183801.1, forward strand.
CGCTGCTCGTATGCACTCGAGCCGTTCACCGCGAACAGGCGCAGGCGGGCGCCGCTCATGCGCTGCAGGGTCGCCGCCTTGCGTGCGATCTGCTCGGGCTGTTCGAGCCCCGGCCGGAACGTCACGATCAGCGCGAGGCGATACGTTGCCCGTGCGAGCTGTGCGCTGACCAGCCACGGATCCTCGAAGCCCGCGGCCATCGGCAGCAGCAGGCTGTCGAAGCCCGCGGCCTCGGCCGCGCGGGCGACGCCGCGCAGGTATTCGGGCGTGGCCGGCCGAAAGTCCTGCATGAAGGTCGGCGGGCGCGGCAGGCCGCTGTTGGCGAGATGGGGCCCGTCGCCGTTGGTCGGCAGGAACCACGCGAAATCGATGCTCATGCGTTGCCTCGTCGGTGGTTCATCCGGTGCGAGCCGCGCGTGCGGCGCGCGTCGTCGAAACCGAGCGTGTGCCGCAGCAGCGCGCCGGGCGGCGGCGGTGCGAGGCCGCGCGTGCGGTACGCGCGCTCGACGGCCGCTTCCAGCCACGGCACGCGGGCGGGCACGAGCAGCCCGTCGCACCACGGCGCGGCGAACGCGATCTCGTGCCGCTCCGCGAGCGACCAGTAGACGGGAGGCCGCGATGCCGCGAGATCCGGCAGGCGCGCATGCTCGACGCGATAGTAGGTGCCGCGATACTGCAGCGCCGAATCGGCCGCCCACATCGCGCGCAGGAGCGACAGGAATTCGGCGCTGCGCGCTAGCCGCTGGTCGCGGTTCAGATGCATGGCCTGGTCGGTCGCGTCGATGTCCGGCGCGTCGGCCTCGCATGCGAGCAGCGCGCGGCCGCGGCTGAGCGACTGCAGGCTCTGCGCGAGATGGGCGGCCGCGACGGGCAGCATCGCCCCTGCCTGCAGCGTCACCATCACGCGCACGGCCGGCAGCGCATCGACGAGCGCGGCGGCCGCCATCCACGGATCGGGACCGGCCGCCTGCGCGGGCAGCAGCACGGCATCGCAGCCGGCCGACACGCCGGCCTCGGCGATCGCAATCCAGTCGGCGGCCGGATCGGGCCGCGTGTCGTCGCAGCCGATGTCGAGCCGCAGCAGCAGACCCGGCGCGCTCATGCGGCGGCGAGGGCTGGCCGCCAGCCCAGCGCCGGCGCAATCGTTTCCGCGAGCGTGCGCAGCCGCGCGAGCGCGTCGTCCAGCGACGTGCTTTCCGATTGCACGACCGGCAGAAAATAATCGGCGAACGGCAGCAGCGCCGGGTCGCCGCGCAGGCTTTCGATTACTTCGTCCGGATGCCCGTAATGGACGTTCAGCAGCCGCACGATCTGTTCGGGATCGGTCACGCCGGGATGGCCGCTCGTTGCGAGCCACGGGATATGCCGCACCACGTCGGGTGCGAGGGCGGCGAGCGCGGTGCGCCGGTCGCGGGCGGGAAATACCGCGCGCACCACGCCGATTCGCGGCGCCGGCGCACCGGCGTGCGCCTGTTCGCGCCACGTGTCGAGATACGCGTGCGCGAGCGGCAACTGCACGATGCGCGGATCGTGCACGGCGGTGCCGAGCAGCAGGCCGTTGCCGTGCCGGGCCGCGAATCGCGCGCCGTCGGGCGACGCATGCGAATGCCACAGGCGTGCGCGCACGCCCGGCGCCGCCGGTTGCAGCACGAGCGGCGGTGCATCGGCGGCGCCGTGTGCGAGCGGGCGGCCCGCGAGCGCGTCCTGCAGGCGCTCGAGCGCGCTCGCGAAGTGCGCCTGACGCGTATCGGCGTCGAGCCCGAACGCGGCGAACGCGTCGAGATTCGCGCCGCCGCTGCCGAGCCCGAGTTGCAGCCGGCCGCCGGCCAGCGAGTCGAGTACCGCCGCATCTTCGGCGAGCCGCAGCGGATCCTCGAGCGGCAGCGTGACGATGCCGGTGCCGAGTTCGATACGGCGCGTGCGTTGCGCGACGGCGGCCAGCAGCACGAGCGGCGACGGCAGCCGGCCGTACTCCGCGCGGAAGTGGTGCTGCGCGACGAAGCCACCGTCGAAGCCGAGCTGTTCGGCCGCGACGAACAGCGTTTCGAGCTCCGCATAGACGCGGCGCGCGTCGCCGGTGCCGTGGACGTGCGTGAGGAAACCGAGCTTGAACGGCCGTTGCGCGGCCGGTGCGGGAGAGGGCGAATGTGTCATGTCGGGATCGGAGCGGAAGTGGGCGAAGCGGCTTCGATGGCTGCGGCGGCCGGCGTCCAGCCGAGTGCCGGCGCGATCGCGCCGGCGACGGCTTCGAGCCGCCGCAGCGCGTCGCGATGCGACGTGCCGGTCGTCTGTACCTGCACGACCAGCTCGGTCGCGCCGGTAAACGCGGGATCGACTTGCAGCGCGGCCGCGATGTCGGCAGGTGTGCCGCGCAGGACTCCGAAGCGATCGAGCAGCGCGGAGATGTCGGCCGGCGCCGGCGTCGGGGTACCGCTCGCGTGGGCGAGCCGGGCCGCGTAGCGCAGGATGTCGGGACCGAGCGCGGCCTCGACGCTGGCCGCGTCCGCGCCCGGCACGACCGCTCGCACGAGCGCGACGCGCGGCGCGCGCGGATGCGTCCAGGCGCGGCGATAGCGTGCCACGAGCGCCGCTTCGCCGTCCTGTTCCGGACGCGTGCGCGCGACGATCAGCCCGAGGCCGTCGCGCGCGACCGCCTCGGCATGGCTGGTCGCCTGCCAGAGACGCGCGGCCAGCGTGGGCGCACCCGGTTGCAGTGTCGCGCCGGCGGGACCGAGTGGCGCGCCGTCCAGCGCGCGCCGCAGCGTCGCAAGGGCATCGGCCTGCCGCGCCGAGCGCGCGTCGAAATCGCGGCCGAACGCGGCGAACACGTCCGGCTCGAAGCCGGCGCCGACACCGAGCTGAAGGCGGCCGTCCGCCAGTGCATCGAGCACGGCCGCATCCTCCGCGACACGCAACGCCGATTCGAGCGGCAACACGATCACGGCGGTGCCGAGCGCGATGCGCCGCGTGCGGCGCGCGGCGGCCGCCAGCAGCACGAGCGGCGACGGCAGCCGGCCGGTTTCGCTGCCGAAATGGTGCTGGGCCACCCATGCGCTGTCGAAGCCGAGCGCTTCCGCAGCCTCGATCAGCGCGAGCGTGTCGTGCAGCACGCGCGGCGACGGATCGGGCGCATAGACGCGCGTCAGCACGCCGAGACGAAACGGGCGCGTCATGCGGCACCTCCGCCGACCGGTGCGACCGTATCGCCGCGCAGCGACGACGGGCGCCGGAAGAACGGCGGGCGCGGCAGGCCGAGCTGATCGCGCAGCGTCGGGCCTTCGTACTCGGTGCGGAACAGCCGGCGGCGCTGCAATTCGGGCACGACGAGATCGACGAAATCGTCGAGCCCGCCGGGCACCCAGGCGAACGCGACGTTGAATCCGTCCGCCCCGTACGACAGGAACCATTCCTCGAAGCGATCGGCGATGGTCTTCGGCGTGCCGGTCACGACGCCGGCGCTGGCAAAGCGCTCGTAGAGCTGGCGGATGGTCAGGTTCTCGCGACGGGCGAGATCGACGATCAGCTGCTGCCGGCTCTTGCTGCGATTGCTCGGCGGCAGGTCGGGCAACGGCCCGTCGAGCGGATAGCCGGACAGGTCGAAATCGCCGGCATTGTCGGCGAGCAGCCGCAGCCCGAGCACCGGGTCGATCAGGTCCTGCAGCGCGCGCAGCTTGTCGCGCGCCTCGGTTTCGGTCGCGCCGACGATCGGCATCACGCCGGGCAGGATCTTCAGGTGCGCCGGGCGGCGGCCGTGACGCGCGAGCCGGCCCTTGACGTCCGCATAGAACGCCTGTGCGTCGTCGAGCCGGTGCTGCGCGGTGAAGATCACTTCCGCGCACCGTGCCGCGAGTTCGCGGCCCGCCTCCGACGAGCCGGCCTGCACGAGCACCGGATGCCCTTGCGGCGCGCGCGCGACGTTCAGCGGGCCGCGCACGCTGAAGTGCGGCCCCTGATGATCGAGCACGTGCAGCTTGCGGTGATCGAAATGCAGGCCGGCGGCCTTGTCCTCGATAAATGCGTTGTCTTCCCAGCTGTCCCATAGCCCCGCGACGACGCGCTGGAACTCGTCGGCGCGCGCGTAGCGCTCGGCGTGCGCGAGGTGCGGGCTCGCGCCGAAGTTCGCCGCTTCGTCGGGCACGACGGACGTGACGAGGTTCCACCCCGCGCGGCCGCCGCTCAGGTGGTCGAGCGACGCGAACTTGCGGGCGACGTGGTACGGCGCGTTGTAGGTCGTCGTCGCGGTCGCGATCAGGCCGATGCGGTGCGTGACGGCCGCCAGCGCGGCGAGCAGCGTGAGCGGCTCGAAGGTGTCGGCGCGCGCGCTGCGGCGCAGCGAGTCGACGTGGCTGCCCTGCGTCGCGACCACGTCCGCGACGAACAGCGCATCGAGCTTGCCGCGCTCGGCCGTCTGCGCCATGCGGCGGAAATGCGCGAAGTCGCGGTTGCCGTTCGGCTGCGCGAGCGGATGGCGCCAGCCGACGACATGGCTGCCGGCGCCGTTCAGCATCGCGTTGAGTTTCAGGGTGTCGGTGCGGCGCGTCATCCGGCGGGCCTCCTCAATACGTGTAGGTCACGCGCACGCCGACCGTGCGCGGCTGTCCGGCCGCGGCAACGTTCGTGCCGGGCAGGAAGAAGTTCTTCGTCAGGTCGTATTGGCGGTTGAACAGGTTGCGCGCCCACAGCGCGACGTCCCAGTGCCGGTCGGGCGACGTGACGGTCAGGCTCGCGTTGACGAGCCAGTAGCTGTCGACCGTGTAGTTCGGGCCGAGCAGCAGCAATTGCGAATACGCGTCGCGATAGCTGTAGTTTGTCTCCGCGCGCAGCCGGTAGCCGCCCGCGAGCCAGCTGTATGCGACCTGTCCGCCGTAGCTCAGGCGCGGGAAGCTGAGCGCGGTGCCGTTGTAATCGGTGAACACGTTGTGGCCGCTGGCCGCCGACGCCTGCGTGTTGTACGTGACGAACGGCGACGTGTACTTGCCGCTCTTGTAGCCGACGTATTGCGAGATTTCGAGCCCGCGCACCGGCTGCCATTTCAGGTCGGTCTCGAAGCCGTCGATGCGCGATTTCGGCGCATTGACGAATGTGCCGACCAGCGATTGGGAGTTCGGGTCGAAGGTGGCCGACAGCACCTGCTGGTCGCGGTAGTCGTAGTGGAACGCCGACACGTTCCAGCGCAGCGAGCGCGTGAGGTCGCTCTTGAAGCCCACCTCGTACGCGGTCAGCGATTCGGGCTTGAACGGCGCGAGCGCGTTCGAATTGCCGGTGTTGTGCGCGGTGAAGCCGCCCGACTTGTAGCCGCGGCTCACCGTCGTGTAGAGCATCGTCGCCGGCGCGAGATCGAACTCGAGCCCGACCTTGCCGGACGTGCCGTTGGACGTCAGCGACTGGTTTGCGTCGCCGCCCTGGAAGCCCGCGAACGGCACGAACGACGGCGTCAGCATGCCCGACGTGAAGCCGCGCAACTCGCGCTTCTCGTGTTCCTGGCGCACGCCGACGATGCCGCGCAGGCGTTTCGTGATGTCGTAGGTCGCCTGGCCGTAGACGCCGAGCGTATCGACCGACTGCCGGTAGCGCGTGAGCGCGATGAAGCCGAGCCGGTCGCTGAAGTCGGAATAGAACTTCTCGTCGAGATCGTCGTGCGAGTAGAACAGGCCGGTGACCCAGCGCAGCCGCGTGTCGCCGCGCGACGACGCGCGCAGCTCCTGCGTGACTTCGTTGACGGTGTCGTCGAAGTATTCGTCGGAGTCGTGGTATTGCGTCGCGTCCCAGTCCGCATATTCGCGGCGGTGCAGGTAGTTGTACGCGGTAATGCTCTTCAGCTCGACCGGGCCGAGATTCCACGTCGCGGTCAGGTCGACGCCGCCGTTCAGGTTGTTCCGCCCCGGCTTCGCGTCGGTCGACAGGCCCGTCGCGCGCGAAAACGCCGGGCTTACGCCCCAGCCGGTCTTCGTGTGATCGGCATCGGCCGGGATCACCTCGCCGGTCTTCGACGACGTATACGGCGTGAACAGGTAGAGGCCCTCGTTGTCGGATTTGTCGAAGCCGCCGTGCGCACCGACATGCAGCTTGAAGTCGCGCGTGACGTCCCAGTCGAGCTGTCCGCGCGCGGCGGCGCTGTCGTGGTTGCCGAGCGTCTGGTTGGTCACGCGGTTGTTCTGCCATGCGCCGAAGTCCTGCGTCGTGAACGCGAAGCGGCCGCGCACGCGATCGCTCAGCGGCCCGGACACGTAGCCCTCGGTCGTCAGCAGGTTGTGCGAGCCATATTCGACGCTCGTGCCCGCTTCGAAGTCGCGGGTCGGCTGGTTCGTGATGAAGTTCACCGTGCCGCCCGTCGTGTTGCGGCCGTACAGCGTGCCCTGCGGGCCGCGCAGCACCTCGACGCGCGCGATGTCGAACAGTTGCCCCTGGGTCTGGATCGGCAGCGCATACGCGACGTCGTCGACGTTGATGCCGACCGTCGACGCGTTGTTCGACGTGTAATCGTTGAAGCCGACGCCGCGAATGCGGAACTGCGGCTGGCCGCCGCCGAACGCCGGCTCGACTTCGACACTCGGGGTCGCGTGCTGCAGGTCGTTGACGGTCTCGACATTCAGCGTCTTCAGGTCGCGGCCCGAGATGACCGACATCGAGGTGCCCACCCGCTGGGCCGATTGCAGCCGGCGCTGGGCCGTGACGACGACGTCCTTGAGCTGTGTTTCGGCGATCGGCGCGCCGGTCGTCGCACGCGTCGCGCCCTGCGGCGCGGTGGCCGGCGCGGCGGTTGCCGCCGGCGCAGCCGTCAGGTTCGGCGATTCCTGCGCATGCAGCCCCGATGCGGCCGTCAGCAGCGCCGACGCTCCGATCGAGGCGCTCAACATCGTGTATTTCATCCGTATATCCCCAAGTCGATGCGCGTGTCATGCGGGTGGTCCGGCGCGGCGCCGCGCATCCGGTCGATGGCGCCGCGGATCGGCGGCGCGTGAGCGGGGATTCGCAAAAGGTGTACCAACCTGCGCTTCGCCACGCCCCGCAACGGGTTGACGCTGAAAGGGCAGGCTGGCCGCTCGCAACTGCGCCTCTGTCTTTCCGTCGTTTTGCTGGAATTCCAGCAGTGCCGTCGCGCGGGGCGCGGCGTGCTGCTTTTGCGCCATCTCGCTGGAAATCCAGCGCGCCGCATGCGGCGTCATGGCCGCACAGGCCGGCCGGATGGTGGTGGCACGGTGCTTGCTCCCGACGGAGGCCATGTATCTGTCCACGAGGATCTTCATGAACGCCTTCACGTCCGCCGACACGCCTGCTCGCGCGTCTTCCCCGCTTTCCTCCCGTCCGCCCGCGAGCCGCATCGCCGACGACGCGCATGCGCTCGAAATCGCGCGCCGTCTTGCCGGCGAGCTGTCGCGCGACGCGTCCCAGCGCGACCGCGAGCGGCGGCTGCCGTTCGCGGAGCTCGACCTGTTCTCGGGCAGCGGGCTCTGGGGCATCACCGTGCCGCGCGCATTCGGCGGCGCGGACGTGTCGCTCGCGACGCTCGGCGAGGTCGTGCGGACCATCGCACAGGCGGACCCGTCGATCGGCCAGTTGCCGAAGAATCACTTCCACGCGCTCGACGTGCTCCGGCTGACGGGCGACGACGCGCAGCGGCGCAAGTTCTTCGGCCTCGTGCTCGACGGTGCGCGGATCGGCCACGCGGCGTCCGAGCGCGGCACGAAGAACGCGCTCGAGATCGGCACGCGGCTGACGCGGCGCGGCGGGCGGCTCGTGCTCGACGGCCAGAAGTTCTATTCGACGGGGGCGCTGTTCGCGGACTGGATCGCGGTGCTCGCGCTCGACGACGACGGCCGCTACGTGCAGGCGCTGGTCGAGCGCGACCGGCCGGGGCTCGAGATCGTCGACGACTGGAGCGGCTTCGGGCAGCGCACGACAGCGAGCGGCACGCTGACGCTGGCGGGCGTCGAGGTCGACGAACAGGACGTGGTGTCGATCCAGGCCGCGTTCAAGCGGCCGACGCTCGCGGGCCCCGTGTCGCAATACCTGCACGCGAACATCGACGTCGGCATCGCGCGCGCGGCGCTGGCCGACACGCTCGAGTTCGTGCGTACGCGCAGCCGGCCGTGGGCCGACAGCGGCATCGCGCGCGCGTCGGACGATCCGTACGTGATCCGCGACGTCGCGGACGTGCAGATTCGCCTGCTCGCGACCGAAGCGCTGCTCGACCGCGCCGCCGCGCTGCTCGAGGCGTTGCCGGCCGAACTCGACGATGCGCAGGTGGCGCACGCGTCGGTGCAGGTCGCGGCCGCCAAGGTGCTGAGCACCGAGCTCGCGATCCTCGCGACCAACAAGCTGTTCGAACTGTCGGGCACGCGCTCGGTGCTGAGCGAATACAACCTCGACCGTCACTGGCGCAATGCGCGCACCCATACGCTGCACGACCCGGTGCGCTGGAAATATCACGCGATCGGCAACTACGTGCTCAACCAGGTCAACCCGCCGCGCCACGGCTATCTGTGATGAACGACACGCTTTCGAATCCGTCGCCGTTCGCACCGGAAGACCCGGCGCGGCGCCGCTACGTGCTCGCCGCCGCCGGGGCCGCGGCAGGGATCGGCGGCGCGGCCCGCGTGTTCGCGGCGGATGCCGCCGTGGCGCCGGTGCGCGGCGGCACGCTGTCGCTGTTCGCGCAGCCGGAGCCGCCGTCGCTGGTCAACGCGCTGACGCCGCACGTCGCGTCGCAATACGTCGGCGGCAAGATCTTCCAGGGGCTGCTCGGCTTCGACCCGCAACTGCGCGCGGTGCCGGTGCTCGCACGCAGCTGGCGGGCATCGGCCGACGGGCTGACCCACACCTTCGAACTGCAGCCGGGCGTGCGCTGGCACGACGGGCAGCCGTTCGGCGCGCACGACGTGGTCGTCACGCTGAACGAAATCGCGCCGCAGGCGCTGCCGCGCACGAAGGTGACGTTCGACAAGTACGTCGCGTCGATCGACGCGAGCGGCCCGCTGCAGGTGACGATCCGCCTGAAGAAGCCGTACGCGGGGCTGATCAACCTGCTCGGCAGCGGGTTGCTGCCGATTGTGCCGGCGCACCTGTACCAGGGCAAGGATCCGCGCAACAATCCGGCGAACCTGCATCCGGTCGGCACCGGGCCGTTCGTGTTCCGCGAATGGAAACGCGGCGCGTACATCCGCCTCGCGCGCAACCCGGATTACTGGAAGAAGGGGTTGCCGCATCTCGACGGGATCGTATTCAACATCGTGCCCGACGCGGCCGCGCGCTCGATCGCGTTCGAGCGCGGGCAGATCCATGCGCTGCGCGCGGGCGACGTCGACTACTCGGACATCGCACGGCTCGCGAAGCTGCCGGGCGTCGCCATCACGACGCAGGGCTGGGAGCTGTTCACGGGGATGGCGTTTCTCGAACTGAACCAGCGCAAGCCGCCGTTCGACAACGTGCTCGTGCGGCAGGCGGTGCTGCATGCGCTCGATCGCCAGTTCATCGTCGACCGGATCTTCTTCGGCTACGGAAAAGTCGCGAACGGGCCGTTCGTGTCGTCGTCGCCGTTCTACGATCCGAACGTGCCGCGCTTCGCGTACGACCCGGAACGGGCGCGCGCGTTGATCCGGCAATCGGGCGTCGATGTCGGCAAGTTTCCGCTCGTGCTGCTCAACGGCGAAAAGGGCGGTGCGTGGGAACGCGTCGCCGAGTACACGCAGCAGGCGCTCGGCCAGGCCGGGTTTCGGCTGCGCGTACAGACGACCGATGCGGCGGGCTGGTATGCGCGTGTCGCGAACTGGGATTTCGACCTGAGCTACAACTTCCTGTTCCAGAACTCGGATCCCGATTTCGGCGTCGCGCCGCTGTACCGGATCGACGGCATTTCGAAGGGGTCGCCGTTCGGCAACGTCGAGGGCTACCGCAACCCGAAGGCCGACGCGCTGTGGGACGCGGCCGCGCTGGATACCGATCCGGCCACGCGCCGCGCGCGCTATGCGCAGCTCCAGACCACGCTGGCGAACGACGCGGCGATCGCGAACATCTTCGAGATGGTCAACCCGACGGTGTACCGGCGCAACGTCCACAACCTGCTGCGCACGGCCACCAGCGTGAACGACAGCCTCGAGGACACGTGGATCGGATGATGCGATGAACACGGTGCTGCGCTTGACGTCGACGGTGCTGCGGGGCCTTGCGGTCGTGCTCGGCGTACTGATCGTCAACTTCTTCCTGGTCCGGCTCGCGCCGGGCGACCCCGCGCTCGTGCTCGCCGGCGACGCGGGCTCGGGCGATGCCGCGTACGTCGAGCGGCTACGCGCGCAGCTCGGGCTGAGCCGGCCGCTCGTCGAGCAGTTCGGGTTGTATCTGCGCGATCTCGCACACGTCGATTTCGGCTTCTCGTACCGCAACCAAATGCCGGTGCTGCAGCTCGTCGCCGAGCGCCTGCCCGCGACGCTGCTGCTGATGGCGGCCGCGTTCGCGATCGCCGTGGTCGCCGGCGTGACGGCCGGCGCGGTGGCGGCGTATGGCGATGCACACGGCGGCCCGTGGGCGCGCCGCGCGGCGCGCGCGATCGGCGCGCTGGCGGTGGTCGTCTATGCGACGCCGCTGTTCTGGCTGTCGCTGATGAGCGCGATCGCGTTCTCGGTGGTGCTCGGCTGGCTGCCGTCCTTCGGGATGGAAAGCGTCGGCGCCGGCTATACGGGGTGGCGCCACGCGCTCGACGTGGCCGCCCACCTGGCGCTGCCCGCGACGACGCTCGGGCTCGTGTACGGCGCGATCTTCGTCCAGCTCACGCGCGCCGCGATGCTCGAGGTGATCGAGTGCGAGTTCGTGCGAACCGCGCGGGCGAAAGGCGCGTCCGAGCCGCGCGTGATGATCCGTCACGTGCTGCGCAACGCGTTGCTGCCGGTCGTCACGCTCGGCGGGTTGCAGCTCGGGCAACTCGCGGGCGGCGCGCTCGTCACCGAGATCGTTTTCGCATGGCCGGGGCTCGGCGGGCTGATGTACGACGCGCTGCTGCAGCGCGACTATCCGGTGCTGCTCGGGCTGCTGGCCGTGGTCGCGGCGCTCGTGGTGGGATTCAACGCGCTGACCGACCTGCTGTATGGCCTCGTCGATCCGCGCGTCGACTGGCAGGAGGCGCGATGACGGGGCGCTTCCTGCGCCGTTTCGCGCGCACGCCCGGAGCGCCAGCCGGCACACTGTTTCTTGCCGTCGCCGCGTTCGTTGCGCTGACTGCGCCGCTGTGGCTGCCGTCGCCGTGGCGCATGGCGGGCGAGCCGTTGCTGCGGCCGCTGCTTCACGCGGGCCATCCGCTCGGCACCGACATGCTCGGTCGCGACGTGCTGGTGGGGCTGCTGTGGAGCGCGCGGGTGTCACTGTTCGTCGGGCTCGCGGCAACCGCCGCGACCTTCGTGCTCGGTGCGTCGGTCGGCGCGCTCGCGGGCTGGTGCGGCGGCTGGATCGACCGCGCGCTGATGGCGCTCGCGACGCTGTTCCAGACCGTGCCGCAATTCGCGGTCGCGGTCACGATCGCGGCGGTGCTCGGCGCGTCGCTCGAATCGACGATCGTCGCGATCGCCGCGGTGTCGTGGCCGGCGATCGCGCGGCTCGTGCGCGCCGAGTTCATCGGGCTGGCGCGCCGGGAGTTCGTGCTGGCGGCGCGGCTCGCCGGCGAGTCGCCGGCCGCGCTGGTATGGCGCCAGATCCTGCCGCACGTGTGGCCGCCGCTCGCGGTGCTGGCTGCGCTGATGGTTGCGAGCGCGATCCTCACCGAATCGGCGCTGTCGTTTCTCGGGCTCGGCGATCCGTCCCAGATGAGCTGGGGCTTCATGATCGGCGCGGCGCGCAACGTGATGCGCGACGCGTGGTGGCTGAGCATCTGGCCCGGGCTCGCGATCGTCGCGACCGCGCTCGCGGTCAATCGCGTCGGCGAAGGCTTGCGCCACGCATCGACGATGGCGGAGCGTGTGCGATGAGCGCCGCGCCGCTGCTGTCGATCGAGCAGCTCACGCTCGCCTTGCCGGCCGGTGCCGAGCGTCGCGATGCGGTACGCGACGTGTCGCTGACGATCGCGCCCGGCGAAGTGCTGTGCGTGGTCGGCGCGTCCGGGTCCGGCAAGTCGCTGCTTGCGGCCGCGATCGCCGGCCTGCTGCCGCGCGGCGTGCGGCACGCCGGCGGGCGCATCGCGCTGCGCGGCCGGGATCTCGCGCACTGCAGCGAAGCCGAGTGGCGCGCGATTCGCGGCCGCGACGTGTCGATGATCTTTCAGGAGCCGCTCGCCGCGCTGAATCCGTTGATGACCGTCGGCGCGCAGGTCGACGAGGTGCTGCGCATCCATCGCGTGTCGAGCGGGCGTCGCGAGGGGGCGGCGCGCGTGACGGCCTTGTTGCGCGACGTCGGCCTGCCGGAGCCCGAGCGCCTGCGTCATGCGTATCCCGACGCGCTGTCGGGCGGCCAGCGTCAGCGCGTGCTGATCGCGATGGCGCTCGCCCTCGAACCGGCGCTGCTGATCGCGGACGAACCCACCACCGCGCTCGATGTCACCACGCAAGCCCGCATTCTGGCGCTGATCGAGCATGCGGCCCGCACGCGACGGACCGGCGTGCTGCTGATCACGCACGACTTCGGCGTGGTCGCCCGCATCGCCGATCGCGTCGTGGTGTTGCGCGATGGCGAGCCGGTCGAGAGCGGCCGCGCGGCCGACGTGCTGCGCGCGCCGCGTCATCCCTATACGCGTGCGCTGCTCGATGCGGTGCCGCACGGCCGCGTGGAACCGCGTGCCGTCGTCCGCAGCGGGGCGCCGCTGCTGGAGGTGCGCAACCTGGACAAGCGCCATGCGCCGCGCCGCGCGTTGCCGTTCCTGCCGGCGCGAGGCCGGCGCGGCGTCGATGCGCTGATCGACGTCGGCTTCACGCTGCATGCCGGCGAGACGCTCGGTATCGTCGGCGAATCGGGTTCCGGGAAAACGACGCTCGCGCGCGCGCTGGTGCGGCTGGCGCGCGTGGACGCGGGCCGCATCGTACTGCGCGGCGAGCACGATCTCGCGCACCTGACCGAACGGGCGCTGCGGCCGCTGCGTCGCGACATCCAGATGGTGTTCCAGGATCCGTATGCATCGTTGAACGCTCGCCAGACGATCGCGCAGATCGTCGCGACCGGTCCGATCGCGCACGGCGTCGGCCGGGCTGCCGCGTATCGGCTCGCGGCCGACCTGCTCGCGCAGGTCGGCTTGCCGGCGGATGCGCTCGGCCGGTATCCGCACGAATTCTCCGGCGGGCAGCGGCAACGCATCAGTCTGGCGCGTGCGTTGGCGCTCGATCCGTCGATCCTCGTGGCCGACGAGATGGTGTCGGGGCTCGACGTGTCGGTGCAGGCGCAGGTGCTCGAGTTGCTTGCGTCGGTGCAGCGGCGCCGCGCGATGGCGATCGTCTTCGTCACGCACGACCTGCGCGTGGCTGCGCAGATCTGCGACCGGATCGCGGTGATGCGCGCAGGGCGGGTCGTCGAACTGGGCGACACCGCGCAGGTTTTCGGCGCCGCGCGTCATCCGTACACGCGTGCGCTGCTCGATGCGATGCCGGTGTTGCCCGAGCGAATCCCCGCGACCGACAGGAACGGTGCCGCCTCGCACGTCCACCGAATCAACGAGGAGCAATCATGACGTCCGTTTCGAACTTCGCGGCCGCCGCCTCGGCGGTCGTGGCCGGCGCGCCGGTCGAGGTGCGCGCGGGGCGCACGCTGAGCGTCGCGCATCGCGCGGCGCCGCCGGGCTCGCCGCATGCGGGCACCGTGCTGTTCTTCGCGCATGGCGGCGGCGGCAACAAGAACCAGTGGCGAGACGCGTGGCGAACCTTCGCCGATGCGGGCTACGGGCTCGTGGCATGGGATTTTCTCGGCCACGGCGACAGCCCGCGGCCCCCGGCGAAAAGCGGCGCTTACCACGGCGACGAAACGCTGCGCGACTATCTCGCGCTGTTCGACCGCTACAAGGGCACGCACAACGTGCTGGTCGCCCATTCGCTCGGCACGGGCAGCACGCTCGCCTTGCTCGCGCGGCTGGCCGCGCTCGGTCGGCTGCACGAAGCGGGCGGCGCGCTGCTGCTCGGCACCCGGCTCGCGCGCCCGGTGACACGACCGCCGGCGCTGCCGGGCTGGCTGCTCGAATGGATCAAGCCCGTGTTCGCGCGGCGCTTCCGGCGGCTCGCATGGCACCCGCAGGCCGATCCGGCGCTCATCGCCTACGAGTCGCGCATCGCGCGCCGCAACCGCATGTCGACGTTGCAGGCCGTGGTGAGCGATGCGCCGTGGCCCGATTCGGCCCGGCTGGCCACGCTCGACCTGCCGGTCGCCGTGCTGGCCGGCGACGCCGACGGCCTAACGCCGCCCGCCGGCGGACGCGCACTCGCCGATGCGTTGCCGAACGCATCGTTCGGCGTGTTGCCCGCCTGCGGCCATCAACTGATGCTCGAGCAGCCCGATGCGGTCAACGCCGCCTTGCGGTCCCTGCTCGAGCGCGTCGTCCAGCCGGCTCCTGCGCCATGAGCGCCCGCCGATGGACCATGAAACAGCCGGCCCGGATGCCGGGCAACGGCACGTGAGGAGGCAGTCGATGTCTGAAGTCGAATCTTCGCTGGACCTGCTTGACCGGTTCGTCTATGTGTCCGCCACGGACCCGCTCACCCGGCCGCTCTTCGACGAGCTGGCGCACGAGTACAGCAGCCGCTACGCGGCTTACATCCCTGAAGAGGAGCTGAGCAAGGAACTGGTGCGCTATCCGGTGGAAGCGTTTGCGCCGCCTCACGGCGCGTTCCTGTTGCTGCTGCGAGCAGGGCAGGCCATCGCCGGCGGCGCCTTCATGCGCCATCACACCCCTGCCACCGCCGAGTTCAAGCGCATCTGGGTCAGTCATGCGCATCGCCGTCAGGGGCTCGCGCGGCGCGTACTGGCCGAGCTCGAGACGCAGGCGGCCCGGCAAGGCTACACGCGCGTCCATCTCGGAACCGGGCCCCGACAACCCGAAGCGGTAGGTCTGTACCGGTCCTCCGGCTATACGGTGCTGTCGTCGCACGACTTCGGCGAGGACGCGCCGCCCGGTGTGCTGTTCGAGAAATACCTGCTGCCGGTTCAGCACTCGGGCAGCCCGGATTGAATCGATGACTCGCGATGACGCGCCCGCGCCGGTGCATGACGACCTGGCGCAACCCGTCGCCCCGGGCCGGCCCGCTGGCCTGTCCGGGTGGCTGGTGCGGCGGCGCGATGCCCACGGCCGTCCGAACGATGCGAGCGCCAGCGCGAACATCGTGCTGGGCATCTGCGTCGCGATGGGCTTCACCACGCTTCTCGATCAGGCGATATTCACGCTCGCGGTGCCGACGCTCAGGCGTGGGCTGCACGCATCGACGGCCGAGATACAGCTGATCACGTCGGTCTATTCCATTGCGTTCGGCATTGCGCTCGTCCCCGCAGGCCGGCTCGGCGACGTGATCGGGCGCCGGCTGCTGTTCCTGGTCGGACTCGCGATGTTTTCGGGCTTCAGCGTGCTGGGCGGGCTGGCGGACGATGCGCGGACGGTGATCGTCGCGCGCGTGCTGCAAGGGCTCGGCGCGGGGATGATCAATACGCAGATATTCGGCTTGATCCAGGACCTGTTCCGCGGCGCGGCGCAGGCCCGGGCACTCGGACGCTATGCGTCGGCAGGCGGCTTGTCGGGGCTCGTCGGACCGGTTCTCGGCGGGCTCGTGCTTGCGTCGGTGCCGTCGGATCTCGGCTGGCGATTGCTGTTCCTCGTCAATGCGCCGTTCGGGATGGCCGTGTTCTATCTGGCGCTGCGGCATCTGCCGCGCCACCGGCTGTCGGATGCCCGGTTTTCGATCGACCTGGTCGGCTTGATCCTGCTGTCCGCGACCACGCTCGCGCTGATGCTGGCAACGCTGGTCGGGGCCGCCGGATTGCCGCCGCGACGCGTCTGTGTCGCGGTCGCGATTGCCGGGCTGCTGCTGTTCCTCGCGTGGGAGCGGGCGTATCAGCGTCGTGGCGGCACGCCGATCCTGACCCGCGGCCTGGTCGGTTCGAGCGGCTATGTCTTCGGCACGCTCGTGGCGATGTGCCAGTTTGCGGCGGGCGTGACCCTCGGGATGGTCAGTGCATTGTTTTTTCTCGACGGCTTGCATCTCGATCCACGGCTGTTTGCCGCGCTGTCGATTCCTGCCGCGCTGGCCTCGATCGCATCGGCCATGTGGAGCTGGCGATTCGTCGGGCGCTTCGGCCGTGCCGGAACCGTGTTCGCCATCGCGTGTTATGCGCTCGCCGTCGTCGCGCAAGGTCTGGCGACCGAATACTTCGCGGCTCGCTGGCTCCTTTGGGCGTATCCCGCGATCGTCTTGTTGCAGGGGGTCGCCAGCGGCCTGATCCATGCGCCGAATCAGGCCATGACGCTCGCGGAGATCGGCCAGGATGAAGGGCGTGGGCTGGCTGCGGGTTTTTTGCAGCTGTCGCAGCGGCTCGCTTGCTCGATCGGCATGTCGTGGGGAACCGGGGTATTTCTGGTGCAGGCATCGTCGTCGGCCGGTTTGACGGCATACCGGAATGCATTCGTTGAAGTGTTGATGCCGATATTGCTGCTGGTGGCCGGCGCATTCGCAGCGGCATGTGCGGACTGGACAAGCAAGCATTCACGGCGTGCGGCAGGGTGATCCTGTGTGCGCGGCGTAACGCCTGCGTGCCTCGCCGGACGCAGTTGAATCGCATCCGCCGTGCAGTCCAACAATTACGATATGTAATCCTGATTATGTGTGTTCGGTTGAATAACGATTTCGGAAAAGCTTGGTTTGCGCGTGAGTGACACACGCGCACTATTGCATGACGCGATACGCGGAATAAGCGTGTCGAACGCATTGATTCATTCTTCGTCAACCGGAAGCCTCCGCGCTTTATCTCGGCATCGGCCATGCACCGCTACACGATCCGGCGACTGCGCGGGACGTGCACAGGTGACTGCCTTTTGCAAAGAATCTGCTGGCGCCCGGTCGTATCGACCATTGACAGGATCTGAAGCCGGACGGGCCGTTGGGTCGGCCGCCCGGCGCATGACGAATGACTACTTCAACGGGGTATCGAAACATGAATCGTCGTCGCGGAATCGGCCTGGCGTTGTCGGGTGTGTTTGCGGTCGTGGTGATGGGGGCCGCCGGCCTGGCGCAGTCGGCGACGCCATTCAACCTGAGTCCCGATCAGCACGATCGCCCACGCGGTACGCCGGATGCGGAGGCGATCAAGTTGATCCCGGAGAAATTCCGCTTCGTCGAACCGGGCGTGCTGACGATCGGGATCGCGGTGGGCGGCCCGCCGATCAGTGCGTACGCAACGGATACGAAAACGATCATCGGGGCCGATCCCGATCTCGCCCAGCTGGTTGCGGACGAACTCGGCCTGAAGCTCAAGCTCGTGCCGCTCGCATGGGAGGACTGGCCGCTCGCCGTCTCGTCGGGCAAGGTGGACGCGGTGCTGTCGAACGTGACCGTGACCGAGACGCGCAAGCAGAAGTTCGACTTCTCGACCTATCGTCGCGACGTGCTGGCTTTCTACGTCGGGCCGAACAGCGCCATCAAGCAGATTCGCGAGCCAAAGGATATCGCCGGGTTGCGCATCATCGGCGACTCCGGGACCAATCAGGAAAAAATCCTGCTGGCCTGGGACAAGGAAAATGTCGCACATGGGCTGAAGCCGATTCACGTGCTGTATTACGAGGACTCGTCGGTGCGGACGCTGGCGCTGGTATCGGGCCGCGCCGACGCGATTTTCAGCGTCAACGCCGCGTTGGCGTTTCAGGTGAGCCAGGGCGTGAAGATCAGGCAGGTCGGCACGATCAGCGGCGGATGGCCTCGCACGGCCGAAGTGGCCGTGACCACGCGCAAGGGCGGCGGCCTCGCCGCGCCCATTACCTATTCGATCAATGACCTGATCCAGAACGGCAAGTATCGCCAGGTGCTGGGCCGCTGGAATCTCGACAGCGAAGCGATCACGAAGGCGTCGACGAATCCTCCGGGGCTTCCGGATCTCTGATACGGCGCGAGCAGATGAAGGGGATTCTGCACGAGGCAGCATTTTCGTGATCGTTTGCATGACTAATGATTACACGGTTTATGGTACGCCTCTCATTGGCAAAGAGCGGAGAAATCATGCGGCACACACGGGGCGAAGGGGTTTCGCCGAAGACGCGCAGGACAGTGCTATCGGTGGCGGTAGCGGCCGGCGTGTTTCACGGCGCGGCTTGGGCGCAGGAAGCGGGGGCGGGGGACGGCACGGCTTCGGACGCGACGCCCGCCAGTAGTGCGGTCGCACCGGCAGCGTCGGCATCATCGGCGTCGACCGTGCCGGACGGCAAGGTGCAGGTTCAGGATCGGGTCGTGATTACCGGTTCGCGCACCGAGACGCGCGCGAGCAAGAGCCTGACGCCGATCGACGTGATCGGCGGCGACCAGTTGCGTGCGACGGGGCAGACCAACCTGCGCGATGCGTTGGTGAAACTGTCGCCGTCGATCACCCGGACCTCGTACTCGGGCGATGCCGGCGTGCTGACCGATACGCTGTCGCTGCATGGCCTGACGCCCGACCACGTGCTCGTGCTCGTGAACGGCAAGCGCCGCCATACGACCGCCAACATCACGCTCGATCCCGGGCTGAACCAGGGCTCGACCGGCGCGGACATCGATACGATCCCGGTGGGCCTGATCGACCATATCGAAGTGCTGCGCGACGGCGCGTCCGCGCAGTACGGTTCCGATGCGATCGCGGGCGTGATCAACATCATCCTGAAGCGCAACACGCACGGCGGCGAACTCGCGACGACCAACGGGCAGACATACTCGGGCGACGGCTTCAAGACCAGCGAGTCCGCCACGATCGGCCTGAATCTCGCCGACAAGGGCTTCCTCGACCTGAGCGCCGGATTCGACCGGCAGAACCATACGATCCGGACCGGGCCGGACGATTATTTCGGGCGGTTTCCGCAGGGGCAGGGCTATTACAACCCGATCCTGGGCGACCCGGCCAGTTCGCGCGAAACGGTCGGCTTCAACGCCGGCTACTACCTCGGCGACAACGTCGAACTCTACGGGTTCGGCACCTACGCGCACCGCAACGGCGACGCGTACCAGAACTATCGTCCGCCTTCGGTGCTGCCGCAGGTCTATCCGAACGGGTTCGTGCCGGTCGAGACGATCAACGAGAACGATTACTCGGTGACCGCCGGGATCAAGGGCAAGAACCTGTTCGGCTGGGCGTGGGACCTGAGCACGACCTACGGCGGAGATTACAGCGTGTTCGGGATGCGCAATTCCGCCAACACCGGGTTGTATGCGGCATCGGGATATACGCCGTCCACCTTTCATCTGTCGACCGTCAGCAACACCCAGCTGACGAACAACCTCGACCTGTCGCGAGCGTTCAATGTCCCGCTGCTGCCTGCGCCGCTGAATGTCGCGGTGGGCGTCGAGCAGCGTCGCGAAACCTATACGATCCGCAATGGCGATGAGGCGTCGTGGATCTACGGCGGCTCGGCGGCATTGCCGGGCCTGGCGCCGGTCAGCGCGAGCGACATCTCGCGCAACGTGATCGGCACGTATATCGACCTGTCGACCTACCTGACACCGAAATGGCAGGTGGATCTGGCCGGGCGTTACGAGCACTACAACGACGTCGGCGACACCACCAACGGCAAGATTTCCACGCGCTACCAGTTCTCGCCGGCCATTGCGGTGCGCGGCAGCGTGAGTTCCGGCTTTCGTGCGCCGTCGCTCGCTCAGGAATCCTATACGAGCGTGACCACGTCGCCGGCTTCCGTCAACGGGATCTTGGCGACGACATCGCCGGGCGCTCACCTGATCGGTGCACAGGCGCTGAAGCCGGAAGAGTCGACCAGCTACAACTTCGGGCTGGTGCTCAGTCCGGTGCGCAACCTGCAGCTGACGATCGATGCGTATCAGATCAATATCCGCAACCGGATCGTCCTGGGTGGAACCGCGGCGGGCACCGCGGCCATCGCGGCGCTCGAAGGTGCGGGCCTGGCGGTTCCCGGGTCGGTGCCGACATCGGCGGTCAGCGCGAGCTACTTTACCAACGGCGCCAACACGCGCACGCGCGGGATCGACCTGGCCGGCACCTATCACACCGGCTTCGGTCGTTATGGCCAGGTGGACTGGGATTTCGGCGTGAACCTGAATACGACTTCGGTCACGCACGTGGCGAACGGATCGAACGGAAAGCCGTCGCTGAACGCGCAACAGATTGCGTCGCTGTCCACCACGACACCGAAGAACAAGATCATCGTCGGCGGTACCTGGCGTCTCGACAAGTGGGCGGTCACGCTGCACGAAACGCGCTACGGCAAGACGTCCGGCGAAGCGACCTACATCGTCGGCCCGAATGCATTCTCGACCTCGCAGTTCGTCCACTTCGAGGAGGCCGCGCGCTATGTGACCGATGTCGAGGTGCGCTATGACGTGACCAAGGCATTCCAGATCGCGGCCGGCGCGCAAAACCTGTTCGACGTTCGCCCATCGAAGCTCCCGTATGAAGCGCAGCTGGAAGGCATCCAGTACAGCGGCGGCAGCACGATCGGCGTCAATGGCGGATTTTATTATCTGCGCGCGCGCTATCTGTTCTGATGCATCGCGCATATCCATAGCAGAAATGACCGCAACGGGGCGGCGACGCGTTCTCCATAATGGAAATCCAGCGCGGAATTGTCAGCCCCATCGATACCGCGTGACGAGAATCTGAATCTGGTGTGTGTCCGCATTCTCCGCATTCTCTCGAGGTTGAGTCTCATGTCCTATTCCCTGTCGATTCTCGATAAAAGCCCGATTGCCGAAGGGGCGAGCGCGCATGATGCACTGGGTTTCACGATCGCGCTCGCGAAGCGGGCCGACGCGCTGGGCTACAAGCGCTTCTGGATCGCGGAACACCATGGCGCGCCGGGCCTCGCAAGCTCGGCGCCGGAAATCATCGTGTCGCATCTGCTCGCGCATACGTCCCGGATTCGCGTGGGCTCGGGCGGCGTGATGCTTCAGCATTACAGCCCTTACAAAGTCGCCGAATCGTTTCGCGCGCTGGCCGCGCTCGCGCCGGGACGCGTCGACCTGGGCGTCGGCAAGGCACCCGGTGGGCTGCCGCTCACGACGCGGGCATTGCAGTGGTTTCACGACAAGGCGAAGAAACCGGACTTCGCGGGGCAACTCGCCGAACTCGATGCGTTTCTCGGCGACGGTGTCGCCCCCGATCACCCGCTGGCCGGTGCGCTGGCCTTGCCCACGCCGCCCGAGCCGCCGCAGCGCATCCTGCTGGGCGGCAGTCCGGAAAGTGCCGCACTGGCTGCCCGCCAGGGCTGGCAGTTCTGCTACGCCGGCCACTTCAACGGCGATATCGCCAATATCGAGCGATCGATCGACGTCTATCGCGATGCGACGGGGCGCGTGCCGTTGCTCGCCCTGTTCGCGGTCGCGGCGCAAACGTCGGAGGACGCGAAACGCCAGGTCGGCACGTTGAAAATCTTCAAGCTGCGATTCGGGAACGGGCAGACCGTCAACCTGCAAAGCCCGGAGGCGGCGGCCGACTACGCGCGCCAGATCGGTGTTACCGAATACCGTGTAGATGAACTGCATCCGCAGGTGGTCGCCGGTACGCCGGATGAGGTGCGTCGGGAACTGGACGCGCTGCATGAGCGCTTCGGGATCGACGAGTTCGTCATCGACAACCCGGTGGCGGACCCTGCGATACGTCTCGCTTCGATTGAAGCGCTGGCACGTGTCGAGCAGCCGGTCGGCACTTGACGGCGACTGTCCCGGTTTGAATTTCCAGCGTGCGGATTCGAACATGATCCAACACAACCTCACTTTCGGCTCGATGCTGCATGGCGCCGGCGGCCACATGAATGCGTGGCGGCATCCGGCCGGTCCCGCCGATGCAAGCGTCGACCTCGGTTTCGTGACCTCACCGCTCGAACGCTCGGCGAAGAACGACGGCGACGAGCATCCGGATCATGCGCTGCGCTACGAGATCGCCGACGAGGCGCGGGGCCGCGACCACGGTGCGTTACCGGGCGCCTCGCTGCGGGACCATCCCGTCGTGCCGCGTCGCGCGAATCGCTACGCAACCACCGCGACGGCGTGACGGATCGACCTGACATGCGCAAAGGCAGCGTAATGAACGATATTTCCCGGATCGCCGGCAATACCCCCTTCGTGCCGGAGAGCGCAGCGCCGGCGGCGCCCGACTACACGCACGACCGGGTGGTTCCCGCCCGTTATCCGGCAAGGACGGTCGGGACCGTCGCAACGATCGTGCTGATCGCTGCCGTGCTGCATTCGGTGCTCGGCAACCCGCAGTGGGGCTGGAGCGTCTTTGCGCAGTGGTTTTTCTCGCGGGCCGTGCTCGAAGGGCTGGGGCAGACCCTGCTGCTGACGGCGCTCGGCTCGGTGCTCGGCTTCGCACTGGCCATTCCCCTCGCGCTGGCGCGGCTCTCGCGTTCGCCGCTGCTGTCCTCGTGCTCTTGGGCCTACATCTGGCTGTTCCGCTCGATTCCGACCATCGTGCTGTTGCTGCTGCTGAACAATCTCGGCTATCTGTACGACACGGTGCAGCTCGGGATCCCGTTCACGAACATCGTATTCCTGCACGGCCCGACCACGGATCTGATCACACCGTTCATGGCGGCCATCCTCGGACTGACGCTGACCCAGGCCGCGTTCGCGGCAGAAGCGATCCGCGGCGGCATCCTGTCAGTCGACCAGGGGCAACGCGAGGCCGCGGCGGCACTCGGTCTGCCGCGTGCACGGCAGACCTGGCGCATCGTGTTGCCCCAGGCGATGCGGGCGATCCTGCCCGCCGCGTTCAACGATGTGATCGGCCTCGCGAAGGGGACGGCCGTCGTCTATATCCTCGCGATGCCGGATCTCTTCTATACGGTCCAGATCATCTACCACCGCAACCTGGAAGTGATTCCGATGCTGATGGTCGCGACCGTCTGGTATCTGGTCATCCTGACCGCCTTGTCGGCAATCCAGGTGCATATCGAGCGCCACTATGCGCGCGGTGCGACGCGCGACCCGGTGGCCGTCTCGCGTGTCGCGGCGCGCTTGCGCAACGGCCTGCGTTCGATCGGGACGCTGTTGTTCCGGGGCGCGGCGGCGAGCACCCGGCCCGGCGTCGCCGCAGCGTCCGGCGCCGAGGTGGCCGGTTGGGCACAGCAGCGCGTCGGAGCGGCCGTCGGCATTCATCGGGTATCGAAAAGCTTCGGATTGCAGAAGGTGCTCGACAACGTTTCGCTGGCGATTCCGTCCGGGAGCGTGACCGTCATTCTCGGGAAGTCAGGCTCCGGCAAGTCGACGCTGTTGCGCACCATCAACCACCTCGAGCGCGTGGACGGCGGATTCATCGCCATCGACGGCGAACTGGTCGGCTATCGCCGCGACGGCCGCACGCTATACGAGCTGAAGGAAAAGGACATCCTGCGCCGCCGTGCCGAGGTCGGCATGGTGTTCCAGAGCTTCAACCTGTTCCCGCACCTGACCGTGCTGGAGAACATCATCGAGGCGCCGGTCGCGGCGGGCCTGCCGCGCGCCCAGGCGGAAGCGGAAGCGCGCACGCTGCTCGCCCGCGTGGGCCTGGCCGGCAAGGCCGATGCGTGGCCGCGTCAGCTGTCCGGCGGGCAGCAGCAGCGCGTGGCGATCGCGCGTGCGCTCGCGCTCAAGCCCAAGGTGCTGTTGTTCGACGAGCCGACTTCCGCGCTCGACCCGGAACTCGTCAACGAAGTGCTCGACGTGATTCGTCAGCTCGCGCGCTCCGGCACCACGCTGATCGTCGTGACGCACGAAATCGGGTTTGCGCGGGAAGTGGCCGACACGATCGTTTTCATGGATGGCGGACGCGTCGTGGAGTCCGGCCCGCCGTCGGCGGTGCTGGGCGCGCCCGAGCATCCGCGTACGCGCGAGTTCCTGTCCAAGGTGCTGTCCTAGCTCGGCCGTTCCTGCCGACCGGCTGCTTGCGCCGGCTCGCGGCGGATACGGCATGACGCGGGCACCGTGGCAAATGAAGAAGGATGGAAATGGTGAGCAACGGACGAATCGATCATATTGCATTCCTGACGCCGGGGAATTATCCCGACGACGACGCCGCTTCCGGATTCGAGCGGACGCTTGAATTGTTCCGCGTGGGAGAGGCGCTCGGTTACGACAGCGCGTGGGTACGGCAGCGCCATCTCGAGCGCGCCGTCTCCTCTGCCGCCACGTTTCTCGCGGCGGCGAGCCAGCGGACGACCCGGATCGGGCTCGGCGCCGCGGTGATCCAGATGGGCTACGAGAATCCTTTCCGGCTGGCCGAGGATCTGGCGACGGTGGACGTGTTGTCGAAGGGGCGGCTCCATGTCGGACTCAGCGCGGGCGCACCGAATCACGGCGCGCTGCTGGGCGAGCGGCTGTTCGATACCGATCCGGATCAGGTCGACTTCTCGCATGCGCGCGTGGCGCGCCTGCGTCGCAATCTCGCCGGCGAATGGCTCGGCGACGAGGACACGTTCGTGGAATCGGCCGCCGGCCGGGTGCGGCCTCGGGTGAGCCCGTATGCGCCCGACCTGACGAGCCGGCTCTGGTATGGAGGGGGTTCCCGGCGCTCGATCGAGTGGGCCGCCCGCAACGGTTTCAACTTGCTGATCGGCAACCTGACCTCGGGCGAGGGCACCGACAGTTATGTCGACGCGCAGTTGCGGCAGCTCGAGTTGTACCGCAGCCACTGGAGCGGAGCCGCCGAACCGCGTATCGCGCTGGGGCGTGTGATCGTACCGACCGACGGTGCGAACGCGCGTGAGCGTGAACGCTATCGGGCGTTCGCCGACGCGCGCCATGCCCGCACGCTCGCGCCGCAGGGTGAACGACGCACGCTCTTCGCCCCCGATCTCGTCGGCACCTCGGACGAGATCGTGGAGCGGCTGCTCGCCGATCCGGTGGTGGGGCACGTGCGGGAACTGCGCCTCGAATTGCCTTACGACCTGCCATTCGAGAATTACCGGCAGATCCTCGAGGATTTCGTCGCGCGTATCGCTCCGGCACTCGGCTGGCGTCCGGCCGACCGGCGCGAACCGGCCGCGGCCTGACGGGATCGATACGACATGCATCGGGCGGCGTGCGCGACTGAATCCGGCGATCGACCTGATGCGCTTGCACCGGCCGGGAGGGGCTCGCCGATGCTTGCCCGGAACGTCAGGCGCCCGCGTCCGGCGTGCGCCGCCCGCCCCCCGACCTCAATGCCATTGGACAGACCATGAGCAGCGTCTCTCAATCACCACTCGCGGCCGTCAGCCGTCCGCGCTCGTTCGGCAAGAAACGGACTCACCCGGTGCGTCGCTTCGGCGGCATCGCGATTGCCATCGGCCTGCATCTCGTTCTGATCTGGGCGCTGGTGAACGGCCTGGCAACCCGGGTCGTTCAAATCGTCCAGCAACCGATCGAGACCCGCATCATCGTTCCGGTGAAGCCCCCGCCGCCGCCCCCGCCGCCGAAGCCGGTCGAAAAGGTCGTGTCGAAGCCGCGGGTCGCACCGCCGCCGCCGCCGTTCGTGCCGCCGCCGGAGGTACACGTGCAGGCTCCGCCGCCGCCGACGATCACCCACCAGGCCGCGCCGGCGCCGAGCGCGCCGGTGCACGAGGCGCCCCCCGCACCGGCGCCCGTGCCGGTCGCCAAGCCGGTGAACCAGGAGATCGGTGTCGTTTGTCCGAATTCGGACGAAGTCCGCGCGTCGATCGTCTATCCGGCGGAGGCGCAGGACAACAACATCACGGGCGATGTCACGGTCGAGTTCACAGTGGACCCGGACGGTCACGTCACGAACCTGCGGGTCGCGCAACCGGCTGACCCGGTGCTCAACCGTGCGGCGTTGAACGCGGTCAAGCGCTTTCGCTGCATTGCCCAGGGGCAGCCCGTGCGGGTGCGGGTGCCGTTTTCCTTCAATCTGAATTGACGCAGGCCACGGACAGCCGATCGACCTGGCCAGTGTTCCGAATCGATATACGACGCATACGGAGTCCTTATGAAAAAACGCTTTCGTGCCGCTCTCGCGGCGAGTCTGATGATCACGGCCGTAGCCGCAGGCACGCTGGTTGCACCGCAAGCCGTGCTTGCACAGGACGCGGCGGCATCGGCGCCGGGCCGGGCGGTAGCCGGCGCGGCACCGGCCGTGGCGGAACCGGGTGCCGCAAGTGCGCCAGATCTCGCGGTGCCGCCGCCCGCGCCCGCGACGTCGGCAACCGTCGAGAATCCGTATGGCCTCGGGGCCTTGTGGGCAAACGGAGACTTCGTGGCCCGCTTCGTACTGGGGCTGCTCGTGGTCATGTCGCTCGGCAGCTGGTACATCATGATTACCAAGTTCCTCGAGCAGGTGCGCGCAAACAGCCGTGCGAAATCGGCCGACGAACAGGTCTGGAATGCGCCGACGCTGTCCGAGGGCGCGGCCCAGCTCGATGATGCGTCGCCGTTCCGCTTCATCGCCGAGAACGCGATCGAGGCCGGGGAGCATCACGATACGGCGCTGCTCGATTCGGTCGACCGCAATACCTGGATCGACCTGAGCATCGAGCGTTCGATCACCAACGTGTCGAACCGGCTGCAGGACGGCCTGGCCTTTCTGGGCACGGTGGGGTCCACGGCGCCGTTCGTCGGGCTGTTCGGCACCGTATGGGGTATCTATCACGCGCTGACGGCCATCGGCATTGCCGGCCAGGCATCGATCGACAAGGTCGCCGGCCCGGTGGGCGAGGCGCTGATCATGACCGCAATCGGCCTCGCCGTGGCCGTACCGGCCGTGCTCGGCTACAACTTCCTCGTACGAAGGAACAAGTCCGTGATGGAGCGCGTGCGCGACTTCGGCGCACAACTGCATACGGTATTGCTCGCGAGCGGCCGGCGCGCGGCCGGCGGCATCGCGACGCCTGTGGCACAGGCGCCGCAGGTGCTGGCGGTTCAGTCTTGAGCGGGGGCGGTCATGGCGATCAGTGTCGGCGGCAGTGACGACAACGGCGAGGTCATCTCGGCGATCAACACGACGCCGCTCGTGGACGTGATGCTGGTGTTGCTGATCATCTTCCTGATCACGATCCCGGTGGTGACCCATACGATCCCGGTGCAACTGCCGAAGGAGCGGATACAAGCGTTGCAGACGCAGCCAAAAAGCATCGAGATCGCGGTGAACCGGCAGGGCGACATCTTCTGGGGCATCGAGCACGTGGATCTGCCGACGCTCGTGGCGCGGCTGAAAGGCGTTTCCGTGCAGACGCCGCAGCCGGACGTGCACGTGCGCGGCGACCAGGCCACGCCGTACCAGTACATCGGCAAGGTCGTGACGGCGTTCGAGCGGGCCGGGATCGGCAAGGTTTCCTTCATTACGGAGCCGCCCGCTAGGGGCGGCTAGGGAGTTCGAACGATGGGTATGAACGTAGGTTCCGGAGCGGGCAGCGACGAGCCGGACGTCATGGTGGACATCAACACCACGCCACTGATCGACGTCATGCTGGTGCTGCTGATCATGCTGATCATCACGATCCCGATCCAGATGCATTCGGTGAAGATGAACCTGCCGGTGGGCAATCCGCCGCCCCCTCCGCATCCGCCGCAGGTGGTGCAGATCGACATTGCCCCGGACGGCTCGGTCAACTGGAACGGTGCGGCCGTACGCGGCGGGCCCGCGCTCGATGCGAAGTTTCGCGAAGTGGCCGCCGAGGCCGATCAGGACGAGATCCGGTTGCGCCCGGACAAGGCCGCGCCTTACCGGGCGGTGGCCGAGGTCCTGGCTTCGGCCCAGCGAGAAGGCGCGACGAAGATCGGCCTGATCGGCAACGAGCAGTTCATGCAGTGACGCGCGCGGCGGCGCCGATGTGCGTTTCACCCGCGGCCAGCGATGGCTGGGCGTCCATCACGGGGCGGGCAGGGTGCCTTGAACCGCGAGATGACGAGGATGGGTGTGAAAAGGGCGTGGCGCCTTCCATTAATGTCAGTACAGCGAAGAGAACGTGATCATGAGTGACACGCAGGCGGCGGGGCAAAACAGGCGTCCCAGACGGATTCATCTTGGCGCGACGATTCACGGGCCGGGCGGGCATTACGCCGGTTGGCGGCATTCCGACGCGGTGATCGATGCGAGCATCAACCCGGACTTCGCGAAGCGCGTGGCCCGCCAGGCCGAGGCCGGCAAGTTCGATTTCGTGTTCGTTGCCGATGGCCTGCACATCAACGCGAAGTCGATTCCGCACTTCCTGAACCGGTTCGAGCCGATCACGCTGTTGTCGGCGCTCTCGGCCGTCACGGAGCGGGTGGGGCTGGTGGGGACCTTGTCGACGTCCTACAGCGAGCCGTTCACGGTTGCCCGGCAGTTCGCCAGCCTGGATCACCTGAGTCGGGGGCGGGCGGGGTGGAACGTCGTGACGTCGCCGCTCGAAGGTTCGGCGCGTAATTTTTCGCGCAGCGAGCATCCCGAGCATGACGAACGTTATCGAATCGCCGACGAATATCTCGAGGTCACGAAGGGGCTCTGGGATTCATGGGAGGAGGACGCATTCGTACGCGATCGCGCAAGCGGGGTGTTCTTCGATCCGGCCAAGCTTCACACGCTCAATCACAAGGGCAAGTATTTCTCTGTCGAAGGGCCGCTGAACGTGGGGCGTACACCGCAGGCCCGTCCGATCCTGTTTCAGGCGGGCGCGTCGGACGCAGGCAAGCAACTCGCCGCCAGACATGCGGATGCCGTTTTCACTCATCACGATACGCTGGAGCAGGCGCGCGAGTTCTATGCCGGTCTCAAGCAGCAGGTGATCGAGCAGGGGAGGCAGCCCGACGACCTGAAGCTGTTCCAGGGAATCGGCGTGATCGTGGGCCGTTCCGCCGAGGACGCGGAGCGGCAATACCAGGAGAGTCTGGAATTGATCACGATCGAAAGCGCGCTCGACCATCTCGGGCGGTTTTTCGAGCATCACGATTTCAGCCAATACCCGCTCGACGCGCCGTTTCCGGATATCGGCGACCTCGGCAGCAACAGCTTCCGAAGCGTGACGGACGAGATCAAGCACAAGGCGCGCGAGGGTGGGCTGACGTTGCGCCAGGTTGCGCTCGAGCTGGCTGCACCGCGTCCACGTTTTATCGGTACGCCGGAGCACATCGCGGACGGCTTGCAGGAATGGTTCGAGGCTGGCGCCGCGGACGGCTTCATTGTCGGGGGCGGTACACCCGGGGCATTTACCGACTTCGTCGAGCAGGTGGTGCCGATCCTTCGGGCACGCGGCCTGTTCCGTGCCGAGTATGACGGCACGACCTTGCGCGACCATCTTGGAGTGCGCCATCCGCGCAATCGCTTTGCATCGACGTAAGCGCGCGGTGAATCGGTGACCGGCCGGGGTGGCGTGATCTTGCGATGATTCGCACCTAGTCGCGCGATACGGCGTCGTGTCGGTCGGCACCGGGTAATGCCAGGCAAGTCCGTAGCTTTATGAACTTGCGGAACCCGATGAATGATCTGCGCGGCGGGGGCTGGCAGGGCAAGGGCGGCCGCCGCGCAGCGTGCGAGGGCTGCGAGACGTTCGAACATGCCGGGCGTCGTGGTTGGCGGGGCGGGAGCATCGTGTCGACAGACCATCAGGGCATTCGCAGCGCAGACGGCCCGTTGACCCTCAGCCGCCGGCCGGCCCGGGCCGGCTGAAACGCTGTTCGACCACCTCGGTGCCCCAATGCGTGCCCGCGGATTCGCTCGTCAGCGTGAAGCCGAACGACTCGTACAGATGGCGCGCCGAATCGAGGCCCTTGAACGTCCACAGATAGGTTTCGCGAAACCGCTGCGAATCGACGAAGCGCATGGCTTCCGTCATGAGCCGGCGCCCGACGCCCGACCCGCGCAACGCATCGTTCACGATGAACCATCGCAGGTGCGCGACGCCGGTTGCCGGGTCGCCGTCGATCGCGAGCGACGCGAGCGTGCGTCCGTCTTCCTGGCACAGCCACAGCGCCTTGCCGTCGGCCGGCAGCGTACCGGCGAACTCGGCCAGCTCGGTCGCCACCCGTTTTTCGAAAAAGGCGCCGAATCCCCAGTGTTCCGAATAAAAGCGCGCGTGCAGGCTCGCGATATCGCCGATACAGCCCGGCTGGTAGCCTTCGCGGATCGACTGCGTATCGGGTGTCGCGTCGCCCGCCCTGGCGGCGTTGTCCTGCGCGAGTGCATCGGCATACAGCGCGAGCGAGCGCAGCAGCGCCTGCTGGTCGGCAGGCACCATGCGGCGCAGCGCATTCGACACCTGATCCGTCGCGAACGTGTCGATTCTTTTCTGGAGCTTTTTTCCGTCGGCGGTCAGGTACAGCTCGGTCGCGCGCGCATCGTCGCTCGACACGCGCCGTTCGACGACGCCGGCCGCCTCGAGCCGCGCGAGTTGCCGGCTCGTGTTCGATTTGTCCAGCCGGAGGATGTTGCCCAGGTCGCGGGCGTTGATGCCGGGCGCCATCCCGATCTCGAGGATCGCGTGAACCGCCGAAGGCGCCCAGTCGCTGTCGGCGAGCGTCGCGCGCATGAAGCCGAGCTCGCGAACCAGTTTGCGGGAGAAGTCGCGCAGCTCGAGGATGGTGGCTTCGCGAGGCTTGGCGGGAGGGTCGATGAGGTCCATGGTCAGCCCGGAATGGTTGCGGATCGCAATCAATAATAGTTGCGGGTCGCAACTTGATCAAGGCGGATTTTCATCGGGACGGGTTTTGCCTGGGGGCGCTTCCGGGACCGGCGCCGGCGCGGATCACGGGGGCGGATGGGGCGGGCCGGGAGTGGTACTGGCGCGGATGGCGGAGTGCCGCGAACCGGACGCATACTCGGTGCATCCGGACGGCCTGCGATGCGAGCACGGGTGTCGGCCGGTCATCGATCCGCGGCGGCGGACAACGGAGCTCACCATGAACCATCTGAAGCCGATGACGATTGCGTTGCTTGCCGGATGCGGCATCAGCGCCGGCGCGGTCCACGCTGCCGGCAGCATGGACGCGCCGCCCTGCAGCGCGGCGCATGCAGCGGATCAGGGCGGGATCGCCGCGATGCCGGGCACGTCGGTCCGCAGCTTTTCGACCGCCGGTTGCTCGGGCGCGGTGCTGCAGGGCGAACGGGCCACCGCGACGGTCAACGGCGACCGGGTCGAGCTGCGGGACGGCATGGTCTATGTGAATGGCCGTTCGTACGGCGCCGTCACGCCCGCGCAGACGGTCGAATACGAAGCCGCGCACGACCGGCGCACGTTGAAGGTCGACGGGAAAGTCCGCACGCCGGTACGCTGAGTTCGGGCTTGGGCTTGGGCTTGGGCTTGGGCTTGGGCTTGGGCTTGGGCACGGGCACGGGCACGGGCAACGGCACTGGGACTGGCACTGGCACTGGCACTGGCACTGGCACCGGCACCGGCACCGGCACCGGCACCGGCACGAGCTCAGGCTCAGGCTCAGGCTCAGGCTCAGGCTCAGGCCCAGGCCCAGGCCCAGGCCCAGGCCCAGGCCCAGGCCCAGGCCCAGGCTCAGGCTCAGGCTCAGGCCCAGGCTCAGGCCCAGACTCAGACTCAGACTCAGACTCAGACTCAGACTCAGACTCAGACTCAGACTCAGACTCAGACTCAGACTCAGACCCAGGCCCAGACCCAGACCCAGACCCAGACCCAGACCCAGACCCAGACCCAGACCCAGACCCAGACCCAGACCCAGACACGCGACAACCGCGCCGCGCCTATTCGACCAGCGTCAACCGCCCGTCGCTGAGCCGCACCTCGCGCCCGATCCACGCCGCATCGACGCGCGGCAGCACGGCCGACGGCTTGCGCAGTTCGCGCAGCAGCGTCGCACCGTGCGACAGCCGGCCGCCCATGCGCGCGATCACGGCGCGCGCGGCCTGGTACTGCGCGTGCCGGCCGGGGTCGAGCGTGTCTTCCAGCAGGATGTCGTGGCCGAGCACCCCTTGCGTGTGGCCCGGATAGATCATGAAGCCGGCCGCCTCGTCGGTGCCTTCGCTGCCGTCCTGCCAGAAGCTGCCGTTGCGTTCGCGGCGATCGGGATGGGGCGCGAACCACGCTTCGCGGTCGGCGGCCGGCATCGCGTGATGCAGGCGGAAGAACACGCGCATCAGGTTGTCGCGATACCACTCGCGTACTTGCAGATACCAGCCGCGCATGCCGGGCGCGCCGAGCGCGTGGAGTACGCGGACCGGCAGCGGCCACGCGGGAAACGCCTGCAACGGGAGGTCGGTGGGCGCGGGCCGCGCGGTGCCCGGATCGGTTTCCCACGGCAGGCGATGCGGGCTGTTCTCGAGCTGGCCGTATGCGGTCGGCGGCCGGCCCCACAATGCGCCGCCGCTGCTGGCCAGCGATGACGCGATGCACAGGTTGCCCTGTACGACGAACACGTAGAAGCGCGTGAACCAGTCGGCCAGTTGCTGGCCGTCGGCGCGTCGCTCGACGAGCATCGCGAGTTCCTGGTCGAAGCGCTGCAAGCCGCGTTCGAGCGTCGGCAGATGCCCGCGCGCGACGCGCAGCATGCGCCAGAACACCGGCAGCGAACGCAGTAGCCGCAGCGGACGCCAGCGCAGCGGCGGGGTCGCGCCGCCAATCTCGCCGCTGTAGTTGCCGGCCGATACGCCCCAGTCGGCGAGACGGGCGAGGAACAGGTCATTGTTGATGTACGACGCGCCGCCATAGATCGCGGTGAATGGTTCGTTGTCCTGCAGTACGCGCGCATCCCAGCGCGCCATGATGGCCGGGATGCTGCCGGCCGCGCGCCGTTGGGCATACTCGACCAGCCGGCTCGGTTGCGGTGGCAGGATCTCGGCAATGTTCGCGGCGGTCAGGTGCCGGTGCCAGCCGTAGCTGCTGATCGGGCGGTACTGCAGCAGCCACAGCTGCTTGCCGTCCCACGCCCATTCGACATCGCCCGGCACGTAGTGGAACGCGTGCAGCACGCGTTGCAGGAAGGCCCACAGCCGCGTCTCACCCAGGCCGTGCGCGGTCGGGAACGTGCCGCGTTGCCAGGGCTCGCCAAGCCGTGACAGGATCGCACGTTGCGGGCTGGCCTGGCCGTCGGCGAGCGTTTCGAGGTGGCCTTCCACCCACTCGACTTCGGCCGCGAGATGCCGCACGAACGCGATGCCCGACAGCACGGGCGTGATGAAGCGCTGGACGACCGTTTCCTCGAGGCCGCCGTCGAGCAGCTCGGCCACGCGCGCGGCGGCCTGCGATGCCGGTACGCGCAGGAACGTGGTGTGCAGGCCGGCGTTGGCCGCATCGGCCTGGTCTTCGCCGTGGCTCGACGAGCGGATCGCCCACTCGGCGTCGGGCTGGCTCGCGAGAAAGCCGGGCAGGCGCGGATCGTCGGCGCGGGTCAGCGACAGCGCAGGCGGCACAGGCAGGCCGGCCATCGTGGCCAGCGCGAGGCGCCCGCCCTTGGTGTGCGCGACGAAGCCGGCGTCGCCCGCTTCGAGCCACTGCGCGAACGCGGCCGGCACGTCGATCCACGGATAGTGTCCCCAGCCGGCCTGCAGCGTGACGGTGAGCTCGGCGCGCGCGAGGATGGCCGACCACGCGGCGGCCTGGCGCACACCGAGCACGTTGTCCTGGTCGCCCCACACGAGTTCGATGCGATCGGTGACCCACTCGAACAGCGGCAGCGCGGTATCGGCGCGCACCAGATCCCAGTGCGGCAGGAACGCGCGGCAGCGCGCGTAGCCTGCGCCCATGCGGCGGTACTGCGCGCGCGTCCAGGTCAGGTTCGAGAACTTGCGGGCGAACAGCGCCGGGTAGTGCGCGAGCAGCCAGTGGATGGTCTTGCGCAGCGGCTTCGGCGCCATCAGTTTCGGCAGGCGCCGTTCCCACAGAAATGCGCCGACGGGCGCGAGCAGCACGCTGCGGCTGAAGTGGCCGGGGCGTCGCTGCAGCGCGTGCAGCACCAGCAGCGCGTTCACGCCCACCGCCATGATCGCGTGGCCCGGTTCGGTCGCGTCCAGCAGTGCTTGCGCATACGCGGCGAGATCTTCGCAGGGCGGCGCGGGGTTGTCGCCGAAGCCCGGCAGTTCCAGCGGCACGGGCCGGTAATGCCGG
This sequence comes from Burkholderia crassaminum, assembly GCF_964265005.1. Taxonomy (NCBI): domain Bacteria; kingdom Pseudomonadati; phylum Pseudomonadota; class Betaproteobacteria; order Burkholderiales; family Burkholderiaceae; genus Burkholderia; species Burkholderia crassaminum. Next base: position 143,317 of record NZ_OZ183801.1, read on the forward strand.
AAGTGGGGCAACGCATCGTCCCACCAGTCGGCCGCGCTGCCGTTGCCGGCGAGGAGGTACAGGATCGGTTTGCTCATGGAGGCGTCGTCGGCGGGCATTCGTCGCGGCGGCGCTTGCCCGGCCGGGGCGGCGCCGTCGGCGGATGCCGCGGGTCTTGTTCGTGTTGTCGTGTTCGCGTTGCGCCGGCGCGAGTGGAATGAAGGCGTGGCCCGCTCGGCTTGATGGTTGCGCGCATTCTACGCGAGTAGACCCGGATGACTGCCGCCACGTCGAACGCGACGCCATTCGGACGCAGGTCATGAATCACGTGTGCGGGAAGCGCCGATGCCGGCCATGAAGCCGGCTCGCCGTCGTTCGCCGGGAAAGCTTGTGCTGCAGCCCTTTCAAACGGGCGCCTATTGCGCGCTACGCGTCGGGATCCGTGCCGGCGCGCGGCGTGCGCCCGGTCCAGCGGCGATACGCATGACGGAAGCTGCGCGGCTCGCTGTAGCCGAGACGTTCGGCAATGGCCGCGACCGTCAGCGCGGGGTCGTCGAGCATCCGCACCGCCTCGTCGCGGCGCACGTCGTCGAGCAGCGACTGGAACGAGAGGCCGTCCTTGTCGAGCCGCCGGCGCAGCGTGCGCTCCGTCAGGTGCAGCGCGTTCGCGAGCGACGTCATCGACTTGAAGCGCGCGAGGTCGCGCGCCATCAGCTCCTTCGCGCGATCGGCGAAGCGCGTGCCGACCGACGCGGCCCACTGCCGTTCGAGCGCCTCGCACTGGCCGTGCAGCGCATTGAAGCTGACTTCGTTCGCGAGCAGCGGCATCTCGGTGCCGTTCACGGACGTGAACACGAGCCGGTTGTCACCCGCATTGAACGCGACCTTGCAGCCGAAGTGGCGCGTGTAATCGGCCACGTTGCGCGGCGTGCGGCGCGCGAGCTGCACCTGCGCGGGCCAGACCGGCTTGCCGACGAGATCGGACACGATCAGGCGCAGGCTCGACAGGCACATGTCGACCTGGAACACCTCGAGATCGGGCTCGCCGTTGTAGCGGCTGATCGTCACGCTCATGCCGTCCGCGTGCGCATCGATACGCACATCGAAATACAGCCCCATGAACAGCGGAAACTGGCCCATGCACCGGAATGCCTGCATGACGGAGCCGCTGATCAGCATCGCGTAGCCGGCGAGGCCGAGCGTCGACACGTGCAGCCGCGCGCCGATCGACAGCCCGATCGACGGCACGCCGCTGCGCTGCAGCAGGTTGTGGAAGCAGCGTTGCTCCTGGCCGCGATTCACGTGCAGGTTCGGCGACGCGACTTCGGCCGCGCCGAGCCCCGTGCCTTCGAGCAGCGCGGCACCGTCGATATGGCGCACGCGGCACTCGTCCAGCGCGACCGCGATCGCGTGGACGGTGGCGGGAATGTCCTCCTGGCGCCCGGCCGGGCGCGCGAGGCCGAGCGACGAACGCAGGCTGCGCTCGGCCCGGCTCTGGTTTCGATGGGAACGGCTGTCCATGGTGCTGACGGGGCGACTGGGTCGCGTAGAACATAGCCGGAATGTCCGCAAAACGCCAGTGCGGCACAGCACCATGCATGACTCGCCGGCGCGACGCGTGGCGACCTGTCCGCAAATATCCCCTGATTACGTCCGCATTTCTCATTCGTGGCGGAATTTTTGGCGCACCACACTTTCTTCCAGTCGTGCGCCGCCGGCCGTGCCGGGCGAACGAGTGTTGAAACCGTGAATGCCACCCACGTGAGGACAGCATGGACAACGACAGCCCGGGTCGATACGCATCGGCCGCCGCGACGCATGACTTCGGCGCGCACGCGATGCGCGGCGATGCAGACGAACGCCGCAAGCCGCACCTGCTCGGCCTCGCGACGCTGGTGATCTTCGGCCTTGCATACATGCTGCCGATGACGGTGTTCACGACCTACGGGCTCGTCACGAGCGCGACGAACGGGCACCTGACGGCCGCGTATGCGGTCACGCTGGTCGCGATGCTGTTCACCGCGCGCAGCTATGGCCACATGGCGCGGCTGATGCCGAGCGCCGGGTCGGCCTACACGTTCGCGAGCCGCAACTTCGGCACGTCGGCCGGCTTCATGGTCGGCTGGGCCTTGCTGATGGACTACCTGTTCATCCCGATGATCAGCTACCTCGCGATCGGCATCTACATGAAGCAGATTTTTCCGCTGGTGCCGGCCAGCGTGTGGATCGTCGGAAGCATCGCGCTGATCACCGGGCTGAACATCGTCGGCATCCGGCTCGTCAATCGCGTGAACCTGATCCTGATCGCGAGCCAGCTCGTGTTCATCGCGATCTTCGTCGTCGCATCGGCGCGGGTCGCGGCAGGCGAAGGGCTGTCGATGGCCGTCGCGTTGCCGTCGTCGGGCGATGCGCGCGCGATCTTCGCCGGGTCCGCGATCCTGTGCCTGTCGTTCCTCGGCTTCGATGCGGTCACCACGCTGTCGGAGGAAACGCGCGAGCCGAAGCGCACGGTGCCGCGCGCGATCCTGCTCTGCACGCTGGCGAGCGGCGTGCTGTTCATGCTGATCGCGTACGTCGGGCAGGTGGTGTTTCCCGACTGGCGCGCATTCAAGGATCTCGATTCGGCCAGCCTCGAACTGATGCGGCGCATCGGCGGCGGCACGCTGTCGGCGTTCTTCGTCGCGGTGTACGTGGCCGGCTGTTTCGCGAGCGCGATGGCCGGGCAGGCGAGCGTGACGCGTGTGCTGTTCGCGATGGGCCGCGACCGGGTGCTGCCCGAGCGCGTGTTCGGCCACCTGCATGCGCGGCTGCGCACGCCGGTGCGCGCGACGCTCGCGGTCGGCATCGTGTCGCTGTCCGCGCTGTTCATCACGCTCGATCTCGCGTCGACGATGATCAGCTTCGGCGCGCTCGTCGCGTTCGCGATCGTGAACCTGTGCGTGATGCGCAGCTATCTGTGCCGCCACGAGCATCGCCGCTTCGCGGGCTGGATCACGTTCGGCGTGATGCCGGCGATCGGCTTCGCGATGAACGTGTGGCTCTGGTCGGGGCTGTCGCGCCAGACGTTCTACGTCGGCATCGGCTGGCTCGTGCTCGGACTCTGCCAGCTCGTATGGCTGACGCGCGGCTTCACGCGCCCCGCGCCGACGCTGTCGATGAATTGAATGACCGGACGCGCCGCGCCGGACTTGAAACCCTGAACGAGGAGTGAACCATGAACGCTGTTGACGTCAATCTCGATGCGGACCTGCAGGCGCTCGGCAAGCGCCACCTGCTGATGCATTTCACGCACGCCGATGCGTATCGCGACAACGCGCTGACCGTGTTCGATCGCGGTGAAGGCTGCTGGCTCGTCGACCGCAACGGCAAGCGCTACTTCGATGCGCTGGCCGGGCTCTACTGCGTGCAGGTCGGCTACAGCCACGGCGCGGAAATCGGCGACGCGATCCGCGAGCAGATGGTGCGGCTGCCGTTCGCGACCAACTGGGGTGTCGGCCACGAGCCGGCGATCACGCTCGCGCACAAGCTCGCGACGCTCGCGCCGGACGGGTTGAACCGCGTGTTCTTCACGTCGAGCGGCTCGGAGTCGAACGAATCGGCGATCAAGCTGGTGCGCCAGTATCACCAGTCGCGCGGCGAGCCGCAGCGGCGCAAGTTCATCGCGCGTCGCGTCGCGTATCACGGCACGTCGTTCGGCGCGCTCGCGCTGAACGGGATGACGAACTTCCGCAAGCATTTCGAGCCGCTGATGTCGGGCGTGCGGCACGTGGGCAACACGAAGCGCTACGGCCGGCCGGCGGGCGAGACGGAAGCGCAGTTCACGCGCCATCTGCTCGACGAGATCGAATCGCTGATCGTGCAGGAAGGGCCGGATACCGTTGCCGCGATCGTCGTCGAGCCGCTGCAGAACGCGGGCGGCAGCCTGACGCCGCCGGCCGGTTACGCGGCCGGGCTGCGCGATATCTGCGACCGGCACGGCGTGCTGCTCGTCGCCGACGAAGTGATCTGCGGGTTCGGCCGGCTCGGCGAATATTTCGGCTCCGCGCGCTACGGGTTGAAGCCAGACATCATCACGTTCGCGAAAGGCATCGCGTCGGGTTATGTGCCGCTCGGCGGCGTGATCGCGAGCGACGCGGTCGTCGACACCGTGCTCGATGGCCCGCAGCAGATGTTCCTGCACGGCGCGACCTACGGCGGCCATCCGGTCGCGTGCACGGCCGCGCTCGCGAACCTCGCGATCATAGAGCGTGAAGGCGTGCTCGAGAACGTCCGCAGCAACGAAGCGGTGTTCCGCCAGACCCTCGACGGCCTGCTCGAACTGCCGTGCGTCGGCGACGTGCGCGGCGACGGTTACCACTACTCGCTCGAACTCGTGACCGACAAGGCGGCGCGCCGCTGGGCGGCCGGCATCAGCGCGCAGGCGTTCGTGTCGACGCTGCTCGCGCCGGCGATCTTCGACGCGGGGCTGCTGTGCCGTGCGGGCGTCGATCACGAAGGCACGCCGATCGTGCAGTTCTCGCCGCCGCTCGTGATGTCGCGCGACGAGATCGTGTGGTTCGTCGCGCAGATCCGCGACATCCTCGTCGACACCTTCGCGCGCGCGACGCGCTGAGCGCGGCACCGGCATCCGTCACAACAGGAACAACAGGAGCATTCGATGCGAACGTCACGACAGTCCTATATCGACGGCCAGTGGCTCGACCCTGCCGATGCGCAGCCGATCGACGTGATCGACCCGAGCACGGCGCGGCCGTATGCGCAGCTCAGGATCGGCGGTGCCGCCGACGTCGATCACGCGGTCGGCGCGGCCAAACAGGCCTTCGACACGTATTCGCGCTGGCCGGTGGACGAGCGCGTCGCGCTGCTGCGGCGCGTGCTCGAGATCTACCAGCGCCGCTACGAGGAGGTCGCGCAGACGATCAGCCAGGAGATGGGCGCGCCGATCGCATTCGCCCGTGCGATGCAGGCGGCGGTCGGCACCGCGCACCTCGAGCAGACGATCCGCGCGCTGCAGTCGTTCCGCTTCAGTACGCAGACCGATTCGCTGCTGGTGTCGCACGAGCCGATCGGTGTGTGCGCGCTGATCACGCCGTGGAACTGGCCGATCAACCAGATCGTGTGCAAGGTTGCGCCGGCGCTTGCGGCCGGCTGCACGATGGTGCTCAAGCCGAGCGAGATCGCGCCGTTCAGCGCGATCCTGTTCGCGGAGATCCTGCACGAAGCCGGCGTGCCGCCCGGCGTGTTCAACCTCGTGCACGGCTATGGGCATGAAGTGGGCGACGCGCTGTCGCGGCACCCGGATGTCGACATGGTGTCGTTCACCGGTTCGACGCGCGCGGGCGTCGAAGTCGCGAAGGCGGCCGCCGATACCGTGAAGCGCGTGCACCAGGAGCTCGGCAGCAAGAGCCCGAACCTGATCCTGCCCGACGCCGATATCGACGATGCGGTCACGCGCGGCGTGCGCAGCTGCTTCAGCAACAGCGGGCAGTCGTGCAACGCGCCGACGCGGATGTTCGTGCATGTCGACCATCTCGCGCTGGCCGAGCAGGCCGCGCGACGGGAGGCGGCGCGCACCGTCGTCGGTGATCCGCGTTCGACGGAAACCGGCATCGGGCCGGTGGTCAGTCGCACGCAGTTCGACCGCATCCAGCACTTCATCCGGCTCGGGATCAAAGAAGGCGCGACGCTCGTCGCCGGCGGCCCCGGGCGGCCGGAAGGGCTCGGCGACGGGTTCTACGTGCGGCCGACGGTGTTCTCGAACGTCACGCCGGACATGACGATCGCGCGCGAGGAAATCTTCGGGCCGGTGCTGGCGATCATGACCTATCGCACCGAGGACGAAGCCGTCGCGCTCGCGAACGAATCGGTCTACGGGCTCGCGGCGTACGTGCAGACGAAGGACCCGGAGCGCGCGCGCCGGGTCGCGGCACGGTTGCGGGTCGGCAACGTGCACATCAACTATCCTGCGTGGAACCCGGCCGCGCCGTTCGGCGGCTACAAGCGGTCGGGCAACGGACGCGAGTATGCGGAGTTCGGCCTCGTCGAATATCTGGAGACGAAGGGCACGACGGGGTACGCTTGAGCGGTGCGCGCCTCTGCCCCGGTTCGCGATGGCAAGTGAGCCGGCGGGCGGCGGTGCGATGCCGGCGACGGCACGCTGCGCGTGCCGTGCCGTTTCATCGTTTGATCGTTTGATCGATTGCGAGGAATTCGACGATGCGGGTGAAGGAGACGACAGCGGACCAACGCGATACGGCCGCGAACGCGGAGGGCGGCGCACGATGAAGATCCTGATCGCCCGCATGAACCACGAGACGAACACGTTCTCGCCGGTGCCGACGCCGCTCGCCGCGTTCGGCCGCAACGGCCCCGACTGGGGCGACGACGCGTATCGCGCGAATCGCGGGATGCGCACCGCGATGGCCGCGTTCATCGATGCGGCGGCGCGCGAGGGCGCGGAGATCGTCACGCCCGTCTCGGCGGCCGCGAACCCGAGCGGGCCGGTCGCGGCCGACGCGTATGCGGCGATCTGCGACGCGATCGTCGCGGCCGCGCCGGGCTGCGACGCGGTGATGCTCGACCTGCACGGCGCGATGGTCGCCGAGCAGAGCGCGGATGGCGAGGGCGACCTGCTCGAGCGCGTGCGCGCGGCGCTGCCCGACGCGCCGATCGCGGTGGCGCTCGACCTGCACGCGAACGTCACGCAGAAGATGATCGACCACGCGGACGTGATCGTCAGTTTCAAGACCTATCCGCACGTCGACATGGTCGAGACGGGCGAGCATGCGGCGCGCGTGCTGTTCGACAAGCTTCACGGCCGCGCACGGCCCGTGCTCGCGTGGCGGCAGCCGCCGCTGATGACGTCGACGCTGCGCAGCGCGAGCGCGGAAGGCGCGATGCGTCGCGCGGTGGAGGCCGCGCGCGTGGCCGAGGCCGACGGGATGCTCGCGGTTTCGGTGCTGCCCGGCTTCTCGCTCGCGGACATTCCCGCGCCGTGCATCAGCGTGGTGGTGGTGGCCGACGGCGACCGGGCCGCGGCCGATGCGGTGGCCGAGCGCATCGCGCGGCAGATCTGGGACGAGCGCGACGCGTTCGTCTATCGCAGCGCGCCGCTCGCCGAATCGGTGGCGCAGGCCGCGGCGCTCGCGCGCGGCGCGGATCGCCCGGTGCTGATGCTCGATCACGGCGACAACTGCATGTCGGGCGGCCCGTGCGACACGATGGATCTGCTCGAGGCCGCGCTCGAGCACGGGCTCGACGGCATCGTCAGCGGGCCGCTGTGCGACCCGCACGCCGTCGCTGCGCTGATCGACGCGGGTGTCGGCGCGACCGTCACGGTACCGGTCGGCAACGGCTTGCCGTCGCACGGCGGCGTGCGGCGCGAGCCGTTTCGCGCGACCGGCATCGTGCGTGCGCTCACCGACGGCGAATACGTGATCACGGGGCCGACTTACACGGGCCAGCGCGCGTATATGGGCCGCACGGCCGTGCTCGATATCGGCGCGGCCACGCTCGTCATCACCGAGCGGACGCAGGAGCCGTGGGATCTCGGCGTGTTCGAGAGCGTCGGCGTCGATCCGCGCCGCGCGCGCTTCCTGCTGCTGAAATCGCGGATGTACTGCCGGCCGGTGTTCGTGCCGATCGCGGCCGCGCTGGTCGAGTGCGACAGCCGCGGCGTGACGGGCTCGGACTATGGGCTGTTTCACTACGAGCGGCTTGCGCGGCCGGTGTATCCGCTCGACGCGGCCGGCGAGTGGCCGTCCGGCGCGCGACCGGCGGCTTGACCGAAACGAACCGGGTGCGAAACGGCGGATTCGCCGGCTTTCGGGCATCATGCGATGGCATCGACCCGTCGAGCAGCAGGGTCGAGCCATCCATTGCGTCCGCAACCGATCCGGAGAACCGACCGACATGCATTCGAATCCTTTCCGCCCGCGCAGCGCGCGCCTGCTCGCCGCGCTGACCCTCGCCACGACGGCCGTTGCCGCGCACGCCGCCGACTGGATCGTGTCCGGCAACGACGGCAAGTACCAGCGCGTCGAGGGCCGCGATACCTATCTGGCCTCGCCGCCCGCCGACACGCTGACGCTGCTCGACGCCAGCACGTTCCCGCCGAAGGTCGCGCTGCAGGTCGACGTCGAGAACGGCATCCAGGGGCCGCCGCAGGCCGTCGCGATCACGCCCGACGCGAAGATCGCGCTCGTCGGCGCGCCGACGCGTTACGACACGGCCGCGAAGCAGCTCGTGTACGACACGTTCCTGCAGGTCGTAGATCTCGAGGCCGCGCCGCCGACGGTCACGCGCATCGAGCTCGGCGCGCATCCGCAAGGGATCGCGATCGACCGCTCGGGCAAGCTCGCGCTGGTCGCAAACGTCGACGGCAGCGTGTCGATCCTTCGCATCGACGGCACGCACGTGACGCTCGACGGCAGCCTGAAGATCGGCAAGAAGCGGCTGGCCGGGATCAGCTTCACGCATGACGGCAAGCATGCGCTCGTGTCGCTGCGCGACGAGCAGGGCGTCGCGGTGCTGAACGTCGACGACGGCAAGGTGACCGACAGCGGGTCGCGCCTGAGCACCGGCGTCGCGCCTTACACGATCGACGTGTCGAGCGACAACCGCTGGGCCGTCGTCAGCAACGTGGGGCTGGCCGGGCTGCCGGGTTATACGGGCACCCTGGCGGGCGATGCCGATTCGATCGCGCTGATCGACGTGTCGCGCGTGCCGTTCCGCACGGTCCAGTACCTGACGGTGCCGTCGCTGCCGGAAGGCGTCGCGATCTCGCCGAACGGGAAGTGGATCGCCGTGCAGGCGATGGACGGTTCGAACCTGACGCCCGACAATCCGGGCCGCCACAAGATCGGCAAGGTGCTGCTGTTCGAGATCCGCGGCGAGCAGGCCGTGAAGGTGAGCGAGTTGCCGGGCGGCGAAGCCGCGCAAGGTATCGTGTTCACCGCCGACAGCCGGCACGTGATCGTGCAGTTCAACGTCGAACGGCAACTGGCGCTGTATGCGGTGGAAGGCGGCAAGCTGCGCGATACGGGCAAGCGGATCGCGTTGACGGGCGGGCCGTCGTCGTTGCGGACGTTGCCGCGCTGAGCGGTTGAACCGGTGCGACGGCGGGCCTGGCGTCCGCCGTTGCCCTCTGCAACGTCTGTACGGGCCTATTGACCGAGAAGCGCCGGCAGGTCGCCCTTATAGAGATGGAGGCCGGCGTGTACGGTCTTGAACCACGTGCATGCATAAAGCTTGCCTCCGCACATGCGCCATTTCTTGCAGAAGGAAATGTCTTCCGAGAACGATCGTCCGTCCGGGTCCCGCAGAAACTCGAAATGCTCGTACATGCTTGTTGCATCCGCAACGAGATTCTGGAAATTGGGCGGAAACTCAATCTTGGTGTGAGGATAGGCGGTCTCCATTTTTTCGAAGACGGCGCGCGAGAGCATCATCAATCCGCTTCCGCCTGCATAGATTTCGAACATCGGATCCAGCTTGATCGTGGGCTCCTCGGTGTCGAGCGCATAGGCTGTCTGGCTGTAATCGGCGGCGAACAGGGCGATCTGGTCGACCGGCATCGCGGGATCCGAGCGGGCGGCGTTGACCACGGCCGTCCAGTTGATGTTCTTGGCCGGACACAGTCCGATCTTCACGTCGTGCGGCTGTTCGAACATCCGGATGACGTCATTGGCACGAAAGCCGATGTCGGCATCGATGAACATCATGTGCGACAGGCCGCTTCGCAAGAAGCGCTCGACCGCGACGTTGCGCAGTTCATGCAACAACGCGGTTCCGGTGATGTAGAAATATTCGAAGCCGATGCCGGCCGTCAGGCAGGTACGCTGGAGCTCCAGAAGTCCATTCACGTAAGGCAGATAGCACATTCCACCGTACGCGGGGGTGGCGACGAAGATGCCGTGTTTTATCGGTTGCATGATCTGCCTGGATTCGGCCTGTCGGTTTGCACCTTGCTGCCGTGTTGTTTCAGGGTGAAAATCTTTACGCCGCGGGTCAACAATGCCGTGCCGGTGCCGTTGTGTTCGCGCGCTTCGAGGACGTTACTGCGCCATCTTTCGGCAGGCAACAGCTATCTGTTTACACAGTCTTCGAAATTAGCGTCTGGGAGATTCGGAAGTCAAATTGCTCACTCATGCTCGTGTATTAAGTGTTTTATTACTCGTTGATTGAGAATTGACGATTGCTGAATCAGCCTCCGATGGGTCAATTCCCATGGTGTCGTTGTTCAATCTCTGCCGGGATGTGGCAGTGAGGGGGCGTTCATTCGGGACATCGACGCTGTCCGCGGCCCCGGCAACCGCGATCGGAACGGAAGTGTCTCCATGCATTACACCATCTGCATTGTCCGTCCTACGGGATATCCCCATTCCAGCGCTTTCACGGAACTCGCGGAGGTGATCGGGTATGCGCTCGAGGATCTCGGCAACGTCGTGCAGTTCACCGAAAACGACGTGGTGCCCGGCTCGCGCAACATCGTGATCGGCTGCCATCTCGCCGATCCGAAAACGTCAGGCGATCTACCTGCCGACACGATCATCGTCAACACCGAACAGCTCCACGTCGACGAACTAAGCTGGAACGAGAACGTTTATTTCTGGGCGTCGCACTACGAAACCTGGGACTACAACGAACGCAACATCGCCAAACTTCGCAGCCGCGGCATCATGCACGCGAAATACCTGAAGCTTGGCTTTCATCCGAAGCTGGGGCGCATCGCGTCCGACGCCGAGCAGGATATCGACGTGCTGTTCTACGGGTCCACCGGCCCTCGGCGCCTGGCGATACTGGAAGCGCTGCACGCCCGCAGGTTGACGGTATCCGCCGTCTTCAACGTCTATGGCGAAGCGCGCGATTCGCTGATCGCCCGCTCAAAAGTCGTGCTCAACCTGCATCACTCGGCGTCGCAGATCTTCGAGATCGTGCGCGTATTTTTCCTGATGTCGAATGCCAAGGCAGTCGTCGGCGAGGTTTCGTCACAGACGGCCATCGATCCGGTCTATACCGACGGATTCCGTGCGGTTCCGTATGACGGGCTGGTCGATGCTTGTGTGGAACTGGTCCGGGACGAGGAAAGGCGCAAGCAACTGGAAACTGCCGCGCTGGCAACGATCAGCCGATATCCGCAAGCCGAATTGCTTGCGCCGTTGCTCGCCCCGGAGCGATAACCGTTCGGTCGGCGCTCGCATCGGCGCAAGCCGGTGCGTCGATCCGCTTCCCTCATCTGCTCATCGAACAAGAAGCGCCGGGAGGTCACCGTCAAAGCGATGGAGGCTGGCATGGAGGGTCTTGAACCCTGAGCGCGCATGGAGTTTGCCCCGCACATGCGCCATTTCATGCAAAAGGAGCGGCCCTCGCGAACGCGATTACTGTCGAGTTTGCCCGGAAGCGCGACGTGTTCAAACGTGCCTGTAGCATCCGGCGCTATTGCGCGCGGTTAGCGCCCTCGACATCGCCGAGCGCGGTGATCACGTCCGAGACGACCGGGCCCCAGTCACCGAGTTCCTGCTGGCGAAACAGGCGCATGGATGGATACAGCGCCGTATTCTTCAGGCCGGGTTGTTCCCAGCGCCAATCGGCGACGCGCGCCAGCATGTTCCAGACGGGGACATCCAGTGCGCCGGCGACGTGAGCCGGCGCGGAGTCGATCGTCACGACGAGGTCCAGTTGCATCATGAGTTCCGCCATATCCAGAAACGTATGGATACGCGGCGACAGGTCGATCACGCCGGAGCGCGTCAGACGATCTTCTTCCGCGTCACGCAATGCGCCGAATTGCAGGGAGTAAAACTGCACGCCGGCCTGCTGGAGCAGCGGCTGCAGTGTTGCAAGCTCCATTGAGCGGAATGGTTCATGGCGGCAGGACGCGTTGTCGCTTCGCCAGACGATACCCACCTTTCTTTTCGCAGGCGTCTGGGGGAGTGGGAGCGACAGCCCGCTTTTTCGCACCGGTTTCAGATAACCGGCACCCGGGATGGCTGACAATCGGGAATGGCGGTAGCGCCAGTTCAGCATGTTGCCGAAGGCCAGCGCATCGCAGCGGCTCAGGTTTTCGGCAGTCGACTGCTGCACCACGACGGGCAGGCTGCTACTCGCCAGAAGATGCGTCAAGGGAGCGGGCGGGTCGGCGAATACGACGCTTGCGCCTTCCGCAAGCAGGCGTTCAATGTTGCGATACTGTTCAACCTGATCCCCGAATCCGCCGCAACCGAGAAAAAATATCGCTTTGCCATCGACGGAATTTTCATCGGTCAGCAATTTCTCGCGAAATAGCCGATTGAAAACTGCTCGTTGATCATCCGGCATGTCCGATCTGACCTGATGCCAGTCCCTGCCGTGGATCAACTTCTCGAGTGTGGCCCCCTCGTCAATCTTCCAGAGATGAAGCTTGGCAGTTGCCAGCCGGTCGATGATCTGCGCCGTTCTTTGTTCGACAGGGGGAAGGTGAGGCAGTGTGGCTTCCAGTGCCCGCTCGGATTCCTCGAACATTCCGACGCGGGAGAAACCGTATCCAAGTGCAATGTATTCATCCAGCCAATACGCTTGCCCCGAAATTTCCTTGATCAGCTCGACTGCATTTGCGACGCGTTGTTCGTCGCAGAGTGAGTCGAACAATTGGACTGCGTCAAGAAACTCTGTCATCCGAGTGGAGCCGGGTTGCAGTTGATCGAATCTTTTCAGGCTATCACGAGAGGCTTGCGGCCGGAGATCAATGCAAAAAAGCCAAATCGTGACTTTCTTGTGCGCGCCGCGGAAGTGACCGAGCCTCGTCCTTACCCCACGCATCTCGATCGTGTTTAGTTAAACAAACTGAAAATTCGGGAAACTTCTCGTGGTGAATAAACAGTTGTTGCGGCACTGTAAGCACCTGGCAAGCATGTGACTGTATCCCGGAAGCGTAGAAGGCAGCGACGGCTGCAACAGCAACGATCGTCGCCGGATGTGCGCATGTGAATGCCGGCGCGATGCCGCTTGGGGGGACCAGCCGGCGCCGCGCCGCGCGGCGTTCGTTTGCCGCGCAGTGCCGCAAGCCAGGCGGCGTGCCGGATGATCGCGACGCCGGATCAATCGTTTTAATTAACGGTACTAAACGAAAAAATGAAAAATCCACGACTCTTGCTCGTCGTCGCACTGACTTGTGCAGCGCTCGCCGCATGTGGCGGCGACGACGTGAACAGTGTTCCGGCGGCCAGCAACGGCGCGGGAGACACGCCGTCGACCTCGGGGCCGTCGCAACCGTCCCGGCCGGATCAACCGGCCCAGCCGACGCGCACCAACATGCCGTTGACGCAGTTCGTCAATCCGCTCATCGGCACGCAGGTTAATTCGGACTCCGGTTACGCGGGCAACGTGAGCCCCGGCGCGATGGTGCCGTTCGGGATGGTGAATTTCGGGCCCAACACGCCGCGCTACAACTTCAACGGCTCGGGCGGCTACCTGTCGTCGGGCGGGTCGGGCGGCACGATCGACTTCTTCAGCGTGACGCACTTGAGCGGCGTCGGGTGCCCGGGGCAGGGCACGGTCGCGATGCTGCCGACCGACGCGGCGACGGCCGTCGCATCGCGCGGCCGGCCGATCGGCATCGGGTACAGCTACGCGGACGAAACGGCCGAACCCGGGTACTACAAGGTCCGCCTCGCGAACGGCATCGTGACGGAGCTGAGCGCGACGGCGCGCTCGGGCATCGCGCGCTTCACATATACGAACAAGGACAAGGGCTTCTTCTCGATCGACGCGAAGCTGAACGGCAACAGCGATTCGGGCAGCACGAAGGTCACCGCCAACAACGTCGCACTGGCCATCGCGAGCGACGGCAAGTCGATGAGCGGGCAGGCCGTCGCGCCCGCGTTCTGCACGCCGTACGGCACGGTGTGGAATGCGCCCGTGTATTTCTACGCGACCTTCGACAAGCCGCTGCGCAAGCAGGCGGGCACATCGGCGGTGAATACCGCCAGCAACGGCGCGGCGACGCTGCAGTTCGACCTGACCGACGCGGACCGGACCGTCACCGTGAAAGTCGGGATTTCCTCCGTCAGCATCGGGAACGCTCAGGCCAACCTGAAGGCCGAGGGCGAGAAGCTCGCATTCGACGACGCACGCAAGCAGGCGTCCGGCTCGTGGAACGACCGGCTCAACACGATCCAGATCGACCAGGCCGCCACGCCCGCATCGCTGAATGCGACGCAGAAGGCGAACCTGACGAAGTTCTACACCGCGCTCTATCGCGTGTTCGGCACGCCGACGCTCTACAGCGACACGAATGGCGAATTCCGCAGCATGCGCCAGCCCAGGAGCGCGGACGGCAGGTACCCGACGTCGGTCGACCAGACCGGCACCATTCCGCCGCGCGCGACGGCGAAGGCCAGCGACTACACATTCAGGCGTGCCGACGGCTCGCAGGGCGGCGCGGGCAACCACTACACGGGCTTCTCGCTGTGGGACACGTACCGGTCGCAGGCACAGTTGCTGGCGCTGCTCGCGCCGAAGGAATCGAGCGACATGATGCAGTCGCTCGTCGTCGACGCGTTGCAGTGCGGCGCGTTCCCGCACTGGGTCGATGGCAGCGACGACTCGACGCCGATGGCGGGCGACAACGCGTTGAACGTGATTGCCGGCGCGTACAAGTTCGGCGCGACCGATTTCGACCTGGTGTCGGCCGCACGCCTGACGAAGCAGTCCGTGTTCGATCCGTCCAGCGCGTGTAACGACCGCACGAGCGCGGCGGGGCTCGCCAATTTCCTGACGGCCCACTACCTGTCGCAGAGCGACGACGGCCACTCGTCTTCGGCGACCATCGAGCGCGTGCTGAGCGACCGTTCCGCGGCCGCGTTCCTGCAGGCGCTGCCCGCCAGCGTGCTGAACGCGCCGTCGGTCGGCGTGACGCCCGACAACATCGGCACGCTGTACACACGGGCGGGGTGGTGGCGCAACATCTTCGACTACACGAACAAGGTGATCGCCGCGCGCAACGCGCCGCCGGCCGGCTCGGCGCCCGGCACGCTGGGCACGCTCGTGCAGGGTTCGTTCCATGAGTCGACGGAACCGAACTACTTCTGGACCTTCGCGCAGGACTGGAGCGCGCTGATCGACGCGATCGGCGGGAAGCAGGCAGCCGTCGCGCGGCTGAACACGCTGTTTGCGATCACGACACCGTTCTCGACCGTGCCGAGCTCCGGCGACCTGAACGGGGGTGAATCGTCGAACAACCTGTACATCGGCAACGAACCGTCGTTCCAGTCGCCGTGGGGGTACAACTGGGCCGGGCAGCCGAGCGGCACACAGTACGTTCTCCCGATCATCATGTCGAAGACGTTCACGACCGGCCGTGACGGGCTGCCGGGCAACGACGATATGGGCGCGACGTCGAGCTGGTACGTGTGGGCGGCACTCGGCATGTTCCCGGTGATTCCGTCGGAAGCGGGGCTCGCGCTGTCCACGCCGCAGTTCAGCGGGATCACCGTCTGGTTCGGCAACGGCAAGACGCTGCGGCTCGAAAGCGACAAGCAGGTGGCGATGGACAGTGCAGGGCACCCGTCGTTTGCGTATATCCAGTCGCTGAAGGTCAACGGCGCGGACTACGCGGGCTCATGGCTGCCGCTGGGCAAGATCGCCAATGGCGGCACGATGAACTACACGCTGTCGGCTGCGCCGACGCAATGGGCGGCCGCCGACAACCTGACGCCGCCGTCCGGGCCGAATGCGGACTACACGCAGATGACGGCCGGCGGCTCGTCGGTCGCGATGCGGATGCGCCAGGCCGGCGCGCGATAAACGCAAGCGGGCGCGCGCCAGGTTGAACCTGCGCGCGCGTCGACACGACGCAATCCGGGAGGACGACAGCATGAAATCGAAAGCGCGCCGGAAATTCCTGTCCTACAGCGCGGCATTCGTCGGCACGGGCTGGCTCGCCGGCTGCAATGGCGATATCGATTCCGCATCGGGCGCCGCCGGCACGCCGGGCGCCGACGGCCCGGCGACGGCCACGCCCACCGTGCCGGGGGTGCCGAACGATCCGGAGCGCAGCCTGCTGGCCGCACAGGAACTCAGCGCGAACTGGACGTTCGCGTCGGCGAGCAGCCTGCCGGGCGCCGGCGGTGCGCAACTGTCGGGCACGGCCGGCGTGACGGGCATGATGCCGGCGACCGTGCCCGGCACCGTGCTGAACAGCATGATCGTCAACGGCAAGTATCCCGATCCGTTCTACGGCCGCATCGTCACGGATACGATTCCCGATACGCTGAAGGACACCGACTACTGGTACCGGACGACCTTCGCCGCGCCGGCACGGCAGCCGGGGCAGCGGCTGTGGCTGCGCTTCGGCGGCGTCAACTACTGCGCCGAAGTCTGGCTGAACGGCGCACTCGTCGGCCGGCTGGAAGGCGCGTTCAAGCAGGGTGCGTTCGATATCTCGAGGCTGGTGCCGCAAGCGGGCGGCGCGGCCAGTCTCGCGGTGCGCGTCGTCAAGCTGGATTTCTCCGAAGGGCCGCTGCTGCCGAGCTACACGAGCGGCGTCACGCGCGGCGGGCGCAACGGCGGCCCGACCGGCGTCACGCTGAAGAACGGGCCGACGTTCTTCTGCTCGGCGGGCTGGGACTGGCTGCCGACGATCCCCGATCGCGAGCTCGGCATCTGGCAGCCGGTCGCATGGTTCACGACCGGCGCGGTGCGCATCGCGGCGATCAACGTCGCGCACACGCTGTCCACCGACCTGTCGCGCGCCGAGCTGCGGCTCGATCTCGAACTGGACAACGGCTCCGGCGCGGATATCGTCGCGACCGTCGTCGGCACCATCGGCAACGGTGCGCCGTTCCGCCACGACATCGCGATTCCCGCCTCACGTACGACGACGAAGGTGTCGCTCACGTCGTCGGATATCGCGGCGCTGTCGATCAGGCAGCCGCGCCTGTGGTGGCCGAACGGGTATGGCGAGCCGAATCTCTACGCGGTGACGGTCGGTATCGAGGTGGCGCGCAGGCGCTCGGACGAGCGCACGCTGAACGTCGGCCTGCGTCGCATCGAATACGCGCGCGACATCGGCATGGGGCCGCAGTTGAGCATCACGGTCAACGGCCTGCCGATCCTCGTGATGGGCGGCAACTGGGGGCTCGACGAAGCGCTCAAGCGCATTCCGCGCGAACGGCTGTTCAACCAGGTGCGGCTCCATCGCGACGCGAACCTCAACCTGATCCGCAACTGGAACGGGCAGAGCACGAGCGACGATTTCTTCGACGCATGCGACCGCTACGGGATCCTCGTCTGGCAGGATTTCTTCTTCTCGACCGAAGGCGACGGGTCGGGCCCGGCCAACGTGCCGCGCGATCTCGACAACCTCCGCGACGTGATCGCACGCAACCGTCATCGTCCGTCGATCCTGCTCTGGTGTGGCGGCAACGAAGGCTCGCCGCCGCCGGCCCTCGTCAAGGGGCTCGACGCGCTCGTCGCCGAACTGGACCCGCAACGCCTGTGCCTCACGAGTTCGGCCGGCGATACGGGCGCCGGCGCGGTGAACGGCTATTCGTCCGGCGGCCCGTACAACTGGGCTTCGCCGCAGGCCGCGTTCAGCCGTGGCTACGGCACGACGTCGATCGCGTTTCACAACGAAGTCGGCTCGCATTCGATCCCCACGCTCGAATGCGTCGAAGCGATGCTGCCGCCCGGCTCGTACGAATGCCCGGACGACTTCTGGGCCGACCGCGACATGAACGGCAACGGCGCGTACTACCCGGCCGTCGGCAAGCAGGGCGGCGCCGGCTACATCGCGATGACGGCGCAGCGCTACGGCGCGATCCGGAATCTCGCGGACTTCGTGCGCAAGGCGCAGATGATGAACTACGAGTGCATCCGCTCGATCTACGAGGCGAACGCGGCCGTGATGATCGGCCCGGTGGCCGGGAACATCACGTCGCCGGCCACGGGCGTGATCATGTGGATGACGAACCCCGCGCAGCCGAGCTTCGTGTGGCAGATGTACAGCCACGATCTCGAGGAGCATGCGTCGTTCTTCGCGGTGCAGCACGGGTGCCGTCGCGTCAATGCGATTCTCGATGCGGGCACGGCCGACGTGACGATCGCGAATCACTCCGCGGCGGCCGTCACCGGCCGCGTCGAGATGCGCGTGTACAACCTCGACGGCACGCTGAACAGCCGGGCCAGCGCGGATGTCGGCGGCGTGGCGAAGGCGTCGTATCGCGTGGTGGCGAACCTCGCGTCGGCGCTGGCTGCCGCGAAATCCGCCGTGTGCATCGTGTCGCTCGTGCTGACCGATTCGGGCGGCAATACGCTTGCGGAGAACGTGTACTGGCGTCAGCGCGACGGAGGCGACAACGCGTACACGTCGCTCGATACGATGCCGGGCGCGGCGGTTTCCATCCGCGCGGCATCGGCCGAGGCCGACGACACGACGACGCGCATCACGGTCGACGTCGCGAACATCGGTGCGACCGTCGCGCTGATGACGCACCTGCAGGTGTTCGATCAGTCGACCAGCGCGCGCGTGCTGCCCGCGTTCTACAGCGACAACTACCTGAACCTGGTGCCGGGCGCGAAGCGGCAGATCACGATCGACCTGCCGCATGCGAGCGGTGCGCCGGTATCGCGCGTCGCGCTGCGCGTGGACGGGTGGCGGCTCGATCGGCCGAACTGCAGGCTCGGGCTCGGCGGTGTACCGGTCGTGTTCAACGAGCGCGCGCTAGCGGTCGACCCGGCGGTGCCGACATTCGGGGCGTGCTGACGGTGGCGTGCGTGCGATGCCGCGCAAGCGGTAGCGAGCCGTTGACGCGCCGGGCGAATGCGCGCGGCGGTCGTTACGTGCCCGATGGCCGGCAAGCCGTTACGGCTTGAGAAACCGGTCGAGCCAGCGCGGTGTCGCCGCGCGATCGAAGACGACGTGCAGCTCGGGACTGAACGCGCCGTATTCGAGCCCGTGGCGTTGGGCGAGCAGCGTCAGGGAGCGGGCGGTGTGAAACGAGATGTGCCCGTTGCGCGGTACGCAGTACCACCATTGCTCGATGCCGCGCGAGAGGATGTCCGGGGTGATCAGCGACGTCTGGAACAGCAGCGCGCCGTCGGGCTTCCGGTAACGCATGATCTGGTCGAAGAGGTCGAACGGCGCCGGATGATGCTCGAACACTTCGAACGACAGGATCGTGTCGAACGTGCCTTCGGGCGGAACCGGGTGCGAGAACGGATCGTACGACGTCACGTTCGTGAAGCCGCGCGACGCCAGTTTCCGTTCCAGCAAGCCGAGTCCCGAGCCGAAATCGAGCACCCGGCCTTCGCGCATTTCCGGAAAGCTGGTGCAGATCAGGTCGGCATGCTGTTGCGGACGGATCTCGAGATATTCGGGGTCGTGGCGCGCATAGTCGGCGTTGTAGACGTGCTGCGCAAAATCGTCGTGGGTCCAGCTGTCGAACAGGGGTGCCCACGTGAAGCCGCATTGCTCGCAAGCGTGGTAATACACGGGCACCCCCGCATACGGGTCGACTTTTTTTCCGGCAATGAAGTCGGCGCCGCAGCGCGAGAAATCGACCAGGCCGCAGATGGGGGCGCGGGCCGAACACACTTTGCAGGTGAGGGCCGCCGGATGGCGGCTCGGACCGTGATTCAAATTCCGTACTCCTGTTAGCCGGCGAGGCGTGCGCGTGACAGAGGGTGCGGGAGAGGCTATCACAGTCGCGTCGGCCGTCGCGACCGTGAACGGCCGCGTTGCCCTGCGCGCTTACGGACGCAGCAGATCGAACCCGCCGAATACGACGACACCGCTCAACACGATCATTGCGACGGAGTGCTGGCCGAAATAGAGAATCGCGGCGGCAAGCCACGTCGTGATGCAGAAGGCGCCGATGCGGGCCATCGTGTGTTCCTCGAATGCGTGATGAAGTGAGCGCGCGCCGCCCGGCGTTCACCGCTTGAAGCGGCGAGCGGGGCGCGCAGGCGAACGGAAAGGGCGACCCGCGCAGCCGCGACCGCGACGTCGGCACGTGTTGCGTGCCGCGCCCGGCAGGGCGGGAGTCGACACCGGCGGCGTTGCACGCTCGCGCCCGGAGGCGGTGGGCGCGCGAATCCCGCCGGCGAAGCCGCAATTTTATCAGCGCTGCGATGCCGCCAATCTGGCCCTTTCGCGACTAAAACCGGCGAACTTTCGCCAAATCAGTCCGGCCCCGATACTCAAGTTTCGTGTGACGAATGCCGTAAACGAGCTGGAAGGCAATTCCGCCCCAGTCACGATTCGCTTACCGATAGACGGACCGACACGATGCAGATCGATTTCTCCACGACCACGCGCGCCCCGCTGGCGGACGCCAGCCCGAGCGCGAACGCTGCGTCGGCCGCGCCCGCCGCAACGTCATCCACCGATGGCGCGACGAATGCCACGGGCGCGACGGGTACGACGGGCACCACCGGCACGCAGGGTTCGACCAACGGCTCCGGCGCCACCGGCGAAACGCCCGGCGCATCGGGCGGCTCGTCGGACAGCCCGGCGGTCGCGCAACTGAAAGCGTTGATCGACCGGCTGCAGAAGCAGCTGGCCACGATCGAGCGCCAGATGGCGAGCGCGGCGCAGCGCGCGAAGGACGACCCGGCCGCGGCGATCGAGCAGCAGTCGCTGAGCGCGGAAGCCGGCGCGATCTCGGGGGCGCTTTCGACCGCGATCTCGCAACTCGCGGCGGCGATCGAGAAGACGGGCGGCTCGACGGCGGGCGGGCTGGTGTCGACGCAGGCCTGACCGGTTGCGGCCGCGTCGGCCGCACGCATTACAATCGCAAGCGCGTCTCCCTCGACAGGACGGCAGAACGATGAATGCGGAACTCGACGACGACGACCTCGTCCGCTTCGACGCGCAAGGCGGCACGCCGCTGCCCGCGGCCGATGAACAAGGCTGGCTGGAACACGACGGCGCGCGCATCTGGCACGCGTCGTTCGGCCAGGGCCCGCCGGTCGTGCTGCTGCACGGCGGCCTCGGCCACAGCGGCAACTGGGGCAAGCAGGTGCCGGCGCTGCTCACGGCCGGCTACCGCGCGATCGTGATCGACAGCCGCGGCCACGGCCGCAGCACGCGCGACGACCAACCCTATTCCTACGAACGCATGGCGTCCGACGTGCTCGCGGTGCTCGACGCGCTGCACGTCGACCGTGCGCGCTTCGTCGGCTGGAGCGACGGCGCGTGCATCGCGCTCGTGCTGGCCGATCGCGCGCCGGCACGGGCGGCCGGCGTGTTCTTCTTCGCGTGCAACATGGACCCGAGCGGAACGAAGGAGATGGTGCCGGGCCCGCTGCTCGACCGCTGCTTCGCGCGGCATCGCAAGGACTACGCGGCGCTTTCCGCGACACCCGGCCAGTTCGATGCATTCGTCGCGGCCGTCAGCGAAATGATGCGCACGCAACCGGATTACCGCGCGCAGGATCTCGCGGCGATCGCCGTGCCGGTCGCGATCGTGCTGGGCGAGCACGACGAATTCATCCGGGCCGAGCATGCGGCGTACCTGGCGCGGACGATCCCGGGCGCGACGTTGACGATCCTGCCCGGCGTGAGCCATTTCGCGCCGCTGCAGCGGCCCGCGCGGTTCAACGCGGCGCTGCTGGCGTTCCTCGAGCGGGTGCCGGGCTGACGCGCTCAAACCGTCGGGTTTCGGCGCCGAGGGTCGCGTGCGCCGTGACGCGTAGGCTGACCCGCTGGTACGGCAAATTCCCGGACGTGTCGCGCTCGTCGCAGGGCGCGTGACGGTGCTACCCGATGTTCCGCGCAAACCGTCGAGCGTGCCGCGATGGCGGCAGCGGTCACCACTGCTTCGCCTGTCTCATAAGTTTTTCTTTAGGCTCGCTCAACATAACGTCGATTGTTGACGGACAGCTTACAGCGGATAGTCCTGCTTCGGCAGGCCGGCCGCTGCGATTTCCGCAGGGCGCGGCCGGATCTGTTGTCCACGCAACCATCAGAAATCGAAGGAACCGCAACCATGCGATTCAACGCGACACGCTTCGCCGCGACCCTGTTCGTCGCCGTGTGCGCCACTGCCACGGCCGGCCGCGCGGCCGCCGTCACCCAGGACGACCTTCACGACACCGTGACCCGCCACATCGCGCCGCTGATGAAGCAGTACGCGATTCCCGGCATGGCCATCGGCATCGTCGCCGACGGCAAGCCCTACGTGTTCGACTACGGCGTGATGTCGACGCAAACCGGCAAGCCCGTCACCGGCGACACGCTGTTCGAAATCGGCTCCGTCAGCAAGACGCTGACCGCGACACTCGCGGCCGACGCGCAGGAGGGCGGCGAACTGTCGCTGGCCGACCCGGCCGGCAAGTACCTGCCCGCGCTGCAGGGCAAGCCGTTCGGCGTCGTGACGCTGCTCAACCTCGGCACGCATACGCCCGGGGGCATGCCGCTGCAGGTGCCGGACAGCATCCGCAACGACGCGGACCTGATCCGCTATCTCGACGCGTGGCGGCCGGCCTATGCGCCGGGCACGTACCGCACGTATTCGAACGTCGCGATCGGGATGCTCGGCTGGCTCACCGCGAAGGCGATGCACAAGGAATTCGCGGCGCTGATGGAGCAGCGGCTCTTTCCCGCGCTCGGGATGACGCACACGTACATCAACGTGCCCGACGCGCGGCAGGCCGACTATGCACAGGGCTATACGCAGGACGGCAAGCCGATCCGGATGACGGGCGGCATGCTGTGGCAGCCGGCGTACGGCGTGCGGACCACGGCGGCGGATTTGCTGCGCTTCGTGCAGGCGAACATGGGGCTGATCGACACCGCGCCGCGCCTGCAGCGCGCGCTTGAACGCACGCACACCGGCTATTTCCGCGCAGGGCCGCTGACGCAGGACCTGATCTGGGAGCAGTATCCGTATCCGGTCGCGCTGCCGACGCTGCTCGAGGGCAACTCGATGAAGATGCTGCGCGACGGGGTGCTGGCCACCGCGATCAAGCCGCCGCTCGCGCCGAGCGCGGATACGTGGATCAACAAGACGGGCTCGACCAACGGCTTCAGTACCTATGTGGCGTTCGTTCCCTCGAAGCGGATCGCGATCGTGATGCTCGCGAACCGCAGCTATCCGAACGAGGACCGCGTGAAGGCCGCGTACGGGATCCTCGAGGCGCTCGACGGCCGGCGGTAACGTTTACGCCGGCGAGCCGGTCGTTTCACACGGCCGGCTCTCCCCAAAAAAGCTGATACCTGTATCGGCGCGCTTCTGCAAAACGAAATACGCGCATCGCATCCCCTGAGCAGAATCCGGGCAGATCTCCGGGCGTGTCCGGATAGTCCAGTCAGGGGGAAACATGCGGAAGACCACTCTCGCGCAACTGCTGTGCGGGCTGACCTTGGTCGGCGCGCTCGGCGCGTGCGGCGGCAACATGGATGGCACGGGCGGTGCGGCCGGGCCGTCGGCGAACGCGGCCGGCGGTACCGGCAGTACCGATAACGGCAAGGGCAACGGCGGCAACCCGCCGGGCCAGCAGGTCGCGAACCGCGCGCTCGTGATCGAGCTCGACGGCGTCACGTATGCGGCGCTCGCGGCCGGCATTGCGGGCGGCACGCTGCCGAATCTCGCGAAGCTGCACGTCGCGCCCGCGTACAGCGGCGGCGTCAACGGCCTGCTGTCGCAGCAGCCGAACCTCGACACGCCGAGCTGGGCCACGCTGCTCACCGGCGCGTGGGGCAATCGTCACCAGGTGCTGTCCGACGCACCGAACCAGGCGTTGCAGGCGCCGACCGCCTTCGACACGCTGAAGACCGCGAACGCGGGCCTGCTCGGCGCGGCCGTCGGGTCGCCGGCGCTCGCGTCGCTGCTGACCGCCGGGCGCAACGCGGGCAGCCTCGACACGCTCGCGAACTGCGCGGCGGTCGACAGCTGCGTCACGCAGCAAGGCGCCACGATGATCCAGCAGGGCTACTCGCTGGTCGTCGCGCAGTACCACTCGGCGCAGGATGCGGCGCTGAACTACGGCCTCGGCGCGTCGGCGTATGCGAGCACGCTTCAGCAGCTCGACACGGCCGTCGGCGCGCTCATCGCCGAAACCGCGAAGCGCAACAAGGAGAACTGGCTGGTCGTCGTCACCGGCGGCCACGGCCTGAACGCGGCCGGCGGCAGCGACGGGCTCCCGCTCTTGCCCGAATCGACGACCTTCGTCGCGATGAACCAGGCCGACAACGGGCGGCTGGGCAGCGCCGCGCAGCCGGCATCGCTGGCCGACCTGCACACGCGCGCCAGCATCGCGGACATCGCGCCGACCGTGCTCGCGCAACTCGGCGCGCTGCCGGCTCCGTCCGCGTATGAAATGGACGGCGGCGAACTGATCGGTGCGCAGCCGGTGTCGCAGCTCGCCGGCGCGGCCAGCGCCGACGGCCACAGCGTCGTGCTGACGTGGGCCGCGCCCGCGAGCGGCGCGATTGCGGTGTACCGCGCGGGCCAGCAGATCGCGACGCTGCCGGTCGGCACGACGACCTACACCGACAGCGCGCTCGGCCTGACCGCGGCCGGCACCTACAGCTTCGACTACGTGGTGACGGCGGGCGCCGCACCGCTCGGCAGCATCGCGCGGATCGCGTACGTGCCGCCGCCGCCCCCGCCGCCGCCGCTTGCGACGACGCTGAAGAGCGGCCTCGCGTCGTACTACCCGTTCGGCGCGCTGCCGGTCGTCGATGCGTTGAATGCGAGCACGATGGGCCCGTTCTCGGCCGCCGCGAACGGCGGCTCGCTCACCGCCGATCCGTTCGGCGGGCAGGCGCTGCAGGTGACGACGCAGACCGTCGACACGAACGGCTACGACGGCTACAAGCTGGTGCAGAACGCCGACATCGCGACGCAATCGCAGTTCACCATCGGCATGTGGCTCAAGACGCCGTGTACCGACGTGGTCGGCTTCGGCACGCCGGTGTTCGCGAACAAGAACTGGCAGAGCGGCAAGAACGCGGGCATCGCGATCGGGCTGTTCCCGCAGGCGTCGGGCGCGCCGTCGGGCACCTGCAACATCCAGTACAACGCGGGCGACGGCACCAACCGCAATGACCTGAAGACGATGAGCGTGACCGCGAACCAATGGGTGTACGCGGCGTTCGTGATCGACACCGTCGGCAAGACGATGACGGCCTACACGTTCGACCCGGTGCTCGGCGAGCAGAAGCAGAGCACGCCGCTGACGGTGTCGGCGAGTGCGCTGCCGGGCCTCGGCACGAAGACTTTCGGCGTGAACGAGGACGGCACGGGCCAGTACCACATGCTCGCGTGCGGCTATCCGGCCAGCCACTACAGCGGCGGCTACACGGTCAACGCGTGCACGACGGTGAAGCCGAACGTCGAGAGCTTCTCCGACGTCGCGATGTGGAACCGCGTCGTCACCGAAACCGAACTGCAGTCGGTCGCGGGCTCGGGCAAGCCGCTGTCGACGATCCTTCACTGACGGAGTGCCGACATGAACCTCACTGACCTGCGCCGCGTGCGCGTCGCGCTCGCCGCCTGCGTGCTGAGCGCGCTGGTCGCCGGGTGCGGCGGCGACGATTCGGGCGGCACGGCCGCCAGCGCCGCGAAGGCGAATGCCGCGCCGGCCGGCGCCGGCGGCGCGAGCGCGCCGGTGCCGATCGTCGCGCTGCCGGGCGCCGGCCCGTGCGCCGCGTCGGGCACGGCCGCGCTGCCGTCGCCGTTGCTGAACTCGCAGCTGCGCTGCGCGCCGTGACGCGCGCGCCTTTCCGGAACGACCTTCCTTCCCGATCATGACTTCCATCGACCGCCGCTCGTTTCTCCGTGCCGCCGCTGCCGGCACGGCCTTCTCGATGTTCCCGCCGGCGATCCGGCGCGCGCTCGCGATTCCCGCCAACAACCAGACGGGCACGATCAACGACGTCCAGCACGTCGTGATCTTCATGCAGGAAAACCGTTCGTTCGATCATTACTTCGGCACGATGCCCGGCGTGCGCGGCTTCGGCGATCGCCTGACGATCCCGCAGCCGGGCGGCACGCCCGTGTGGCAGCAGAACGACGGCAAGCGCCCGGTGCTGCCGTTCTACCTCGACAGCACGAAGGGCAATGCGCTGCTCGTCGGCGGCGCGCACTCGTGGACCGATTCGCATTCGGCGTGGGACAACGGCCGGATGACCGCATGGCCTGCGTCGAAGGGCGATGCGTCGATGGGCTACCTGCGCCAGTCCGACCTGCCGTTTCACTTCGCGCTCGCGAATGCGTTCACGGTCTGCGACGCGTATCACTGCTCGCTGCACGGCGGCACGAACTCGAACCGGATCTTCCTGTGGACCGGCACGAACGGCCCGACCGGCTCGAACACGGCCGTCGTGAACAACGACGGCTGGGACGGCCTGGGTTCGTCGAAGACGGGCCTCACGTGGACGACCTACCCGGAGCGCCTGCAGGCGTCGGGCGTGAGCTGGAAGGTCTACCAGAACATGCCGGACAACTACACCGACAACCCGCTCGCGGGTTTCGCGACGTTCCGCAAGGTCAACGAGACCGTGCCGGGCTCGCCGAACGCGCCGTACACGCCTGCGATGGAGGCGCTGTCGCCGCTGTACAAGGGCATCGGCAACACGATGCCCGATGGTGGCTTCCTGCAGTCGCTCGCCGACGACATCGCGGCGAACCGGATGCCGCAGGTGAGCTGGATCGTGTCGCCGACCGCGTACTGCGAGCACCCGGGCGCGTCGACGCCGGGGCAGGGCGCGTACTACCTGCAGCACCTGCTCGACACGCTGACCGCGAATCCGGACGTGTGGAGCAAGACCGTGCTGTTCGTGAACTACGACGAGAACGACGGCTTCTTCGATCACATGCCGCCGCCGAACCCGCCGTCGCGCAACACGGACGGCACGTATGCGGGCAAGTCGACCGTGACCACGCAGTACGAGTACTTCACGCTGCCGAACCCGCCCGGCGATTCGTCGCCGCTCGCGCCGGACGGCCGCCCGTACGGGCCCGGCCCGCGCGTGCCGATGTTCGTCGTATCGCCGTGGAGCACGGGCGGCTGGGTCAACTCGGAAGTGTTCGACCATACGTCGGTGCTGCGCTTCCTCGAGCAGCGCTTCGGCGTGCAGGAGCCGAACATCAGTCCGTGGCGCCGCGCGGTGTGCGGCGACATGACGTCGGCGTTCAATTTCAGGAACCCGAACGGCAACCCGACGACGTCGCTGCCGGCGCCGACCAAGGCCGCGGCCGATGCGCAGCACGTGCAGCAGGCCCTGATGGGCGCGGTGCCTGTGCCGCCGGTCGCGTCGCAGCAGATGCCGGTGCAGCCGCAGGGCACGCGGCCCTCACGTGCGTTGCCGTACGAGCTGCATACGAGCGCGAGCGCCGATGTATCGGGCGGGCTGCTGTGGCTCACGTTCAGCAACACGGGCACGGTCGGCGCAGTGTTTCATGTGTACGACAAGCTGCATCTCGATCGCGCGCCGCGCCGCTATACGGTCGAAGCGGGCAAGCAGCTGTCGGATTCGTGGCGCGCGGTGGCCGACGATGCAGGCAACTACGACCTGTGGGTGCTCGGGCCGAACGGCTTCCTGCGCGAATTCCAGGGCAACGTCGCGCAGGCCGCGAGTGGCCCCGTGCCGGAGATCCGCGTGTGCTACGACCCGGCGAACGATGCCGTGTACCTGACGATCATGAACGTCGGCAACGCGGCGAGCCAGGTCACGGTCACGTCGAACGCGTACCGCACCGACGGCCCGTGGAGCTACGCGGTGCCCGCCGGGATGCAGGTCGAGCCGTACTGGACGCTCGCCGCGTCGAACGGCTGGTACGACTTCACGCTGGCGGCCGAGAACGGTCTCGTGCGCCGCTTCGCGGGCCGCGTCGAGACCGGCAAGGACAGCATCAGCGATCCGGCGATGGGCGTGTCCAGCTGACGGACGCCGGCCGAGCGGCCGGCGTCGCATCACCGGGTGCCGCCGGCGCGCACGACCCGCGCCGGCGGCTTTTGTGCGCGGCTTCGCGTGGGCGAGGCCGCGCGTTTTTCATTCCTTCCTGTTCACACGACGCTTCATTCGATGACGCAACTCGCGCTTTTCGATCTCGACCTCACCCTCATTCCGTTCGACAGCGACCAGGCCTGGGGCCGTTTCATGGTCGAGCACGGCCTCGTCGACGCAGCCGAATTCGACCGCATCGACGCGGCATTTTCAGCCGGCTATGCGGCCGGCACGCTCGACATCCATGCGCACCTGTGCGACATGCTCGCACCGCTCGCACGCTATTCGCGCGAACGGCTCGCGCACTGGCACGCGTGCTTCATGGCCGACGTCGTGCGGCCCGCGATTTCGCCGGCCGCGCTCGAACTCGTGCGACATCATCGCGCGCGCGGCGACCTGTGCTGCGTCGTCACCGCGACGAACGCGTTCATCACGCGGCCGATCGCGCGCGCGTTCGGCATCGACGCGCTGATCGCCTGCGAACTCGAGACCGTCGACGGACGGCCCGAGTCGCGTTATACGGGCCGCCCGGCCGGCGTGCCGAGCTATCGCGAAGGGAAGATCGTGCGCACCGACGCATGGCTCGCGTCGCTCGGCCTCGCGTGGACGGATTTCGAACGCAGCTGGTTCTACAGCGATTCGCACAACGACGTGCCGTTGCTCGAGAAGGTGACCGATGCGGTCGCGACCAATCCGGATGAACGCTTGCGCACGGTGGCGATGCAGCGAGGCTGGCAGATCGTCGACCTGTTCGAAACGGCGTGAGCGTGCGCGTCGTTATGCGCGCGCCGGCGTGCGTTCGTCGCGGCGTTCGACGTTGGCCATGAACGCGGTAATCAGCCGCGTACCGGCGCGCGCGTCGAGGTAATACAGGTATTCGTGCATCGGCGGCAGATCGTCGGCGAGCGCGATCGCGCGCAGCTCCGGATGCGCGCCGACCTCGCCGCGCGGCATCAGCGTGCAGCCCATGTCGTGCCGCACGGCTTCGCGGATCGCTTCGCGGCTGCCGAGCTCGATCGCGTTCGCGGGCACGTCGATGCCCGCGAGCTTCAGCACGTGTTCCATCAGCGCGCGTGTGCGCGAGCCGGCCTCGCGCAGCAGCAGCGTCTCGCGGGCCAGCGTCGCGAGCGCGATCGAGTCACGCGCGGCGAGCGGATGCGAGCGGTGCACGACCAGCACCAGCGGATCGTTCGCGATCGTATGCCGGACGAAACGCGGATCGTCGTCGCGCTGCGACGACACGGCGACGTCGACACGAAAATCGACGAGCGCATCGAGCACCTGTTGCGAGTTGCCGATCTCGATGCTGATCTTCACGGCCGGATACTGGCGGCGGAATGCGGCGATCGCCGGCAGGATGTAGAACGGGCCGGTCGTGCCGACGCGCAGGTTGCCCGTGTGCAGTTCGCGCTCGTTGCGCAGCGCGAAATCGATGTCGTTCTCCATCTGCAGCATCTGGCCGATCATCGGCATCAGCGCCGCGCCGGCGTCGCTGAGATCGAGACGGTTGCCGCGGCGATGGAACAGCTCGACGCCGTAGTGGCGTTCGAGCTGCTGGATGCGCGACGTGATCGTCGGCTGGCTCACGTCGAGGCGCTTCGCGGCCGCGGTCACGCTCCCTTGACGGGCGGTTTCGTAGAAGGCGGCGAGAAGCAGGGCAAGCATGGCGACACACGGGACGAGACGAGCGGAACTTACCGGCCGCGTGTGTCAATGCCGTGTCATCGGCGTGGATGCGCGTGGCAAATTGGGGCGCGATGTTGCATCAGTCGCGCCCGTTCGCCGCTCATTCGGGCGGCTGCTCGTCGTATGCGACGAAGATCTTCCGCGTGCGTTCGACGACTTCCCACGTGCCGCGAAAGCCCGGTGGAATCACGAAACGATGGCCGGTGCGCAGGGTCTTCCGGTTTCCGTCGAGATCGGTGATCACCGACGTGCCTTCGAGGATCTCGCAGTATTCCGCTTCGGTGTACGCGACGTGCCAGCAGCCGGGCGTGCTTTCCCAGATGCCGGTCGAGAAACGGCCGCACGGGCTCGCGAAGCCGGGTGTGAGCGTTTGCAGCGGGTCGCCGGCAATCAGTTTCTCGGGCGATACGCGGTACTGCGTCGGCTCGCCGCTCGGGGCGAACGCGTCGGTGATGGAGGAAACGTCGATCATGATGGGCATGCTTCGTCGGGTTGGATGGAGTGGGGCGCCTGCGGCGCGCCCGTGCGAGGCGATGGTGATGAGCGGTCTCGCGTCCGACATCATCGCAGATCGACGGGGCGGCGCGGGCAGTGGCCGGATGCGGAGCCGGGGAATCCCGACTCGAAGCAGTGCCGCATGATCGCGCAGCCGCGACGAACGCTTATGATGAGCGGTCAATACGGTCACGCAAACGCGACTGACGAGGAGATTCGATTGAGCATCGCATGGGACGGCATCACGGACGCCGACATGCTCGGCGACGCGCAGGTCGCGACCCGGCACGCACTGGCCGACGCGGCAAGGAACGGCGACTGGGCGACGATGCTCGACCTCGTGGCGAAGGAGCCTGCGCTCGTCAACGCGACGCGGCTCGGCGGTACGTCGCTTTATGCGCCGCTGCATCAGGCTGCTTACGGCGGCGCGCCGAAAGCGGTCGTTGCCGAACTGTTGCGGCTCGGGGCATGGCGGATGCTGCGCGATGCGCAACGCGAGCGCGCGGTCGATATCGCCGCGCGGCGCGGGCATCGGCATCTGGTCGATGTGCTGACACCGCAGCCGCGACGCTTCGTGCCCGACGATACGCTGCTCGCCATTCAGCGCCATTTCCACGAGATGATTCTCGGCCGCATCGCACACCTGCGTGTCGACGCGCTGCGCCTGCCCGAACTCGAACCGCTGCTCGAACTCGATGTACAGGCCGAACGCATGTGGTTCGCGGTGCCGGGCATGTATGGCGGATTCGACTATGCGCTGCACGCGGACCGCAATGCGGCCATGCTCGTGTCGTCGAGCTGGAGCCGCGTGGTCGGCGGCTCGGGGCAGCGGCACGAGATCACCGCGAACGGCTGTACGCTGGTCGAAGAGGGGTTTGTCTGACGCGCTCGCCGCACATGGCAGCGAGCGCCGTCGTCCGTCAAACGACGGCCGTATCGGCTGCGGTCACAGCAGTCGTAGCGGCCGCATCGCGTGCCGTCGAGCCGGTCGATGCCGCCGCACCCGCCAGCCGCCGATAGCGCGCGAGCGCCCACAGCGGGAAGTACGCGGTATAGCCGTGATACTTCAGGTAGAAGATGCGCGGGAAGCCGGGCGCATTGTGCGAACGATGCCACCAGAAGCCGTCTTCCTGCTGCACGGACTGCAGATACGCGATGCCGCGCTTCACCGAATCGGATTCGCAGTCGCCGAACGCCATCTGCGCGAGCAGTGCCCACGCGGTGAAGTTCGACGTGCTCTCGCCGCCATTGGTGCCGGCGAGCTTCGCGTCGATATAGCTGTCGTTCGTCTCGCCCCAGCCGCCATCCGCATGCTGTTTTGAACGCAGCCATTCGATCGCGCGGGCGATATACGGCTGCGACTTGTCCTCGCCGGCGAGCGCGAGGCCGGCCAGCACGCTCCACGTCCCGTAGATGTAGTTCGTGCCCCAGCGGCCCCACCAGCTGCCGTCGGGCTGCTGCGTGCGCTTCACGTACTCGATGCAGCGCGCGACCGACGTGCGTTCGTCCGCGCGTTTCGTCACGCCGAAGCACAGCAGCACGCGACCCGACACGTCCTCGGTCGGCGGATCGAGCAGCGCGCCGTGATCGGCGAACGGGATCGCGTTCAGGTACATGCGGTCGCAGTCGGCGTCGAAGGCCGCGAAGCCGCCGTTGCGCGATTGCAGCCCGCGCATCCAGTCGAGCGCGCGCGCGACGCGCGGCGCATACGGGTTCGTGCCGTCCGCGTTGCGATGCGTGTGGCCACGGCGATCGAGCATCGCGGTGACGACCGCCGTGTCGTCGATGTCGGGGTAGTACGGGTTCGCGTACTGGAATGCCCATCCGCCCGGCTGGACGTCGGCCGGCGCGTTCTCGATCCAGTCGCCGCGCAGGTCGTTCACCTGGCGTTCGGCCAGCCAGTCGTACGCACGCGCGATGCGTTCGTCGAGTGCGCGCCGCGCGTCGTCCGGCGCGCCGTCTTCGGGCACCGCCACGCCGCGCGCCTGTTCGAGCGCCATCGTGCTCCACGCGGTATCCCACACCGGCGACAGGCAGGGCTGGCAATACATGCTGCCGTCCGGCCGCGTGACCAGCAGCTTTTCCAGCGCGTTTTCGCAATCGCGCCGCAGCGGATGATCGTCCGGGTAGCCGAGCACCTGCATCATCTGGTAGCTGTAGACGATCGGCGGGAAGATCCCGCCGAGCCCGTCCTCGCCGTTCATGCGCTCCGCGCACCACGCCTCGGCGTGGCGGATCGCGCGCTGCCGCAGGCCCTTCGGCATCAGCGGCTCGACGTGACGCACCGTGCGGTCGAGTGCGAGGAACAGCTTGCGCATGCCGCGCGCGGGCGGGAAGTACTGACGCTCCTCGTCCGGCGGCGTGACGAACAGCTCGCGGATCGAGATGTTGCGCGGATTACGCGCGCGCGCCTTCAGCGAGCACAGCACGAGCAGCGGCACCATCGTCGTGCGCGCCCAGTACGCGACCTTGTACATCGAGATCGGCACCCACTTCGGGAACAGCACGAATTCGATCGGCATGAACGGCGCCGCGCGCCACGGCACCTGGCCGAACGTCGCGAGCAGGATGCGGGTGAACACGTTCGAGCGTGCCGCGCCGCCAAGCTTCAGGATCGCGTCGCGCGCGCGGACCATGTGCGGCGCGTGTTCGCTGTCGCCGGCCGCCTTCAGCGCGAAGTACGCCTTCACGCTGCACGACACGTCCGGATCGCCGTCGACGTACAGCGACCAGCCGCCGTGCGTGTCGAGCCGCTGGTTCGCGCGCAGGTAGCGCGCCATCTTCTCCTGGCGGAGGTCGTCGATCTTGTCCATGAAATGCATCATCAGGATGTATTCCGCGGTGATCGTCGCGTCGGATTCGAGTTCGAAACACCAGCTGCCGTCGGGCTGCTGGAGACGCACGAGGGCGTCGCGTCCACGGGCGATGGCGGTGTCGAGCGCGGACCAGGGGGAAGGGGCGGGTTTATTCATGCGGCGGATCATACCATCCAGCCGGAATGTTTATATCGAGACGCCCGGGTGCTACCATCCGCTCCATGAAAAAACACCTCGAACCCGCGCCGCACGATGTGCCCGCGCCTGTCGAACCGGCTGCGGAGGCCGGTGCGCGGGCGCCTGAAGCATCGGCGGCGCCGGCCGTCGCCACCGCCGGCGTGCGTCGCAAAAAGGCGCCGGATCAGGTGCGCGCGCAGTTGCTGGCGGCTGCATCGGAAATCGCGACACATCACGGCGTGGCCGCGCTGACGCTCGATGCGGTGGCCGAGCGCGCCGGCGTGACGAAAGGCGCGCTGCAGTATCACTTCGCGAACAAGCAGGGGCTGCTGGATGCGCTGTTCGGCCAGGCGACCGAGCGGTTCACCGCGCAGATGGCCGCGCGGGTGGCGGCGGATGCCGGCGGCGCCGGTGCGGCGGCGCGGGCCTACATGCACGCGGTGCTCGACGAGTCGCAGCCGGTCGCGAGTACCGATGTGCTGCGTGTGCTGGTCGCGTCGATGATGACCGACCAGGACACGCGCGAACGATGGTCGGTGCCGATGCGGGAATGGACGCGGCCCGACCCGGTGCCGCTCGAGCAGGCCGCGACGCTGATGATCTGCCGGCTCGCCGCCGACGGGCTATGGATTTCGCAGCTGCTCGACAGCGTCGAGATATCCGCCGAATTGCGTGCGGAGATCGGTCGGCAGCTCGACGCGATGAGCCACGGTGCGTTTCCGAAGGGGCGTGACGGGGCCGCGTGAGCCCTGCATCGCGGCGCCCGGCCGCGTTGGCGCCGCGACCCGGCGCCGGCGGCACTCTTAGAACTGCGCCTGCAGCGTGACTTCCCTGGCGTCGCGCCAGACCGTCAGCGGCACCACCGTGCCCTTGGCGGTCGCATGCACGGCGTCGGCCAGGTCGGCCATCTGCTTGAGCGGGCGATCGCCGAACCGGATCAGCACATCGTAGTTCTTCAGGCCGGCACGATCGGCGACGGTGCCGGGCAGCACACCGAGGATCTGCATCGCGCTGCTGGGGACCTTCATCCCCTCCTGTATCCCTTCGTCCAGATCGACAAAATGCACGCCGAAGCCCATCGGCCGGCCCTTCAGTTCCTCCGGCACCAGACGGCGGTCGTTCGGAATGCCGGCGAGAAAGCGCGACAGGTACGCGGCCGGAATCCGGATCCTGAAGCCCTTGTCGACCGCGTTGTAGTCCGAGAGGGTGAGCACGAGGTCGGTCCCGCTGATCTCGTAGGTCTTCAGGTAGAGGCGGTCCAGCATGATGAAGACGCCGCCGTTGACGGGCCAGGCCTTGGCGCCGTCGGCCGTCGTGTTCCAGTATGCGGTGTCGGCGTAGCCGCCACCGTTCAGCGTCGGAATCACGACCGGGATTTTCGGCTGCCGGTAGTGGGTGCCGTATTTCCCGTAGTCGCGCACGGTATTGAAATTCCACTTCTGCGTCGTATGGAAGGCGACGGCCAGCCCCAGGACGGAATCGACGCCTTGCGGCGACTGGACGAGCGTCAATTGCGCGTCGACGATGCCCTGGTCAGCCGATAAGCCGGAATCGGTGACGGTCAGTGCGGGGGAATCGTAGCGGGTGTAATCCGGGAAACGCTCGGACAGCCACGTATAGACAGGCGGCGCGGCCTTTTCCTGCGCCTGTGCCGCTTGCGCGGCGAACAACGACATTGCCAGCAGGGCGGCAAATACAAAACCACGTTTCATTTCGGAATGCCCTCTTTTATCTGTTATCTGAATGGAGGTGGCGTGGAGCCGCCACGGAATTCCATCTTTGTTTTCCGGCAAGCGTATCAGTTTTAAGCCTGCAGGTTGAAGTATGCCGCTTCCAATCCGCTTGCTCGCGATCGGGTAGTTGATTATTCTGATGCGCATGACCCATTCGCAAACCCGTTCGATTATTCGCGCCGCAATCTTGCCGGCGGGATAACGATCGACTGAATGGATATCGTCACAACCCGCCCGGAAGGCGGGTTTTTGCTTTCTGGGCATTCGATGGAGAGCCTGGAAATGCAGACAGGGAAGTCACTTCACGCGACGGCATCGAACGATGCCGTGTTGCTCCACATGGTATGCGGCAAGATCGCTTCCGGAAAATCGACGCTCGTCGCGCGGCTCGCGAGCGCCGGGCCGGTCGTTTCGATCAGCGAAGACGTGTGGCTCGCGCATCTTTATCCGGGCGAGATTCTGTCGATCGATGACTATGTCCGGTGTGCAACGCGCCTCCGGGATGTACTGGCCGATCACGCCCGCGCGTTGCTGCAGGCCGGCGTATCCGTGGTGCTCGACCTGCCGTTCAACACCGTCGCTGCGCGTGCATGGGGGCTTGCCGTAGCGCAGGCGGCCGATTGTGATCATCGACTGCATTACCTCGACGTCAGCGATGCGGTCTGCAAGGCACGGCTGCGCGCACGCAATGCGCGCGGCGACCATCCGTTCCAGGCGTCGGACGCCGAGTTCGAACGGATCACGCGGTACTTCGTCGCGCCGGCAGCGACGGAAGGGTTGAACATCGTGGCTTATGACGAAGCTGGCGCCGTCAGGTCGGTTTCATAAAGGTGCGGCAGCGTGGGGGACATGGAGTATCTGTCTGACACGCTCGATCTGCCGGTGTCCAACGAAGCTGGCTTGTGACGAACTGCCATCGTAGTCATCTGGCATTGGCAATCGACGGTCTCGGCGTTCGCGTTGCGCGGTCGCTCGATGCCGGACACGCACGAGCCGCCGATTGCGTGACGTGATGGGCGCGGGATTGACTGCGCGTGCCCCGGCCGCATTCGCGTCGGGGCAAGACGGCGGGTTGCCGAAGCAGCCGTTCGGACATTCGCGATCGGTTGGGTTGCATCATCGGCGACAACAGATGTGCGGGAAAACGGCAACGATCTGAATGTGTCGAGGGAGGCGCTTCGTCTTTAGAATGGCCGTCGGGAACATCGGGCGTGGCAAGACGTCCTTACATCCGGCCGGCGGCGTACACCAACCGGCGAAAGTGCGGTTGCCGCCATCGTCGGCCAGCCTGCTTGATATTTTGGGAGACATCCGATGCAGCACCGTCCGAAAGCCGTTCCGACGCAGCAGGTTGCGAACGAGCGCGTGATCGTCACCGAATGGCGATTCGCGCCCGGTGCCGAGACCGGCTGGCATGTCCATCAGCACGACTATGTCGTCGTGCCGCAAACGGACGGACAGCTTCTTCTCGAAACCGCGCAAGGTAACCGCGAATCGCAGTTGCACGCCGGGCGCAGCTATGCGGGGCTGAAGGGTGTCGAACACAACGTCGTCAACGCGTCCAGCCACGAAGTGGTGTTCGTGGAAGTGGAGATTCTTTGAGACGCGCGCTAAAAGGTGCGCGAATACTTTGCCGCGTCGAGCCGGACAAGCCGACGGTCGGGTCGCATCAGGGAGATGAATGATGAAAATGACCGACATCCCGTTTGGCACGACCGACTGGCGCACCGTGGAACCGACCGAGCACCGCGGAGAACAAGGGATGGCGCGCTGGCGCACGCTGCAATTCGGCGATATCCGGGTGCGGCAGGTTGAATATTCGGCCGGTTACGTGGCCGATCACTGGTGCGTCAAAGGCCACATCCTGTATTGCCTCGAAGGCGAGTTGCTGACGGAACTCGATGACGGGCGGCAGTTCACGCTTGCGCCGGGTATGAGCTACCAGGTGGCTGATCACGCGGAGGCGCATCGATCGTCAACCCGAGGGGGCGCGAAACTGTTCATCGTCGATTGAACCGGGGGCGTTCTGGCGGCCGGCCGCAGCCTGCCCTTTGCAGGCTGCAGAAGCGGGAGGACAATACCGGCGGAAATCGCTTCGGAGGCTCCCTGACATGGCCGGATTTCAGCCCGACGGATGGCACACCGTCACGCCCCGCATCGTCGTACCGGATCCGGAAAACCTGATCGAATTCTTGCGATCGGTGTTTCACGCACAGGGCGCGTTCCGTCCCGGGTTGCCCGCGGAAATCCGGATCGGCGATTCCGTCGTGATGATCAGCGGCGAAGAGGGCCTGCGCGATCCGATGCCCGCGTTTCTGTATGTCTATGTCGAGGATGCCGATCTGACCTATCAGCGGGCGCTCGCAGCACAAGCGATCCCGCTCGAGGCCCCGGCCGACATGCCGTATGGTGACAGGCGGGCGATGGTGAAAGACAGGTGGGGGAATACATGGCAGATCGCTACGCATCAGCGCGATCTCTCGGGTGACTTTACTGACGACGTGTGAGATTCCCGAAGGAACGCGATACACGGCGATTCCAGTGGTTCACTCGTCGATTCAATCCATTGAAGGATGCAGACATGAGCGCGATTTACGATATTCCCGTCACCGCCATCGACGGTGCACAAACCACGCTGCGGTCCTACGCAGGCAAAGTGCTGCTGGTGGTGAACGTGGCGTCCAAATGCGGGCTGACGCCGCAATACGAAGGTCTCGAAACGCTCTACGAGGACAAGCGCGCCGACGGCCTCGAAGTGCTGGCGTTCCCCGCCAACGACTTCAAGGGCCAGGAACCGGGCACCGATGCCGAAATCCAGTCCTTTTGCACCGGGACCTTCGGCGTGAAGTTTCCGTTGTTCTCGAAAATCTCCGTGGTCGGCGACGACAAGCATCCGCTCTATCGCTCGCTCACTCAGGCGCAGCCGCAGGCGGCCGGCGACGGCCCGTTCCGTGCCCGCCTCGAAGGCTACGGCATTCAGCCGAATCCGGCGCCCGACGTGCTGTGGAACTTCGAGAAGTTTCTCGTGAGCCGGACGGGTGAAGTGGTCGCGCGCTTCTCGCCCGACACCGTCGCGGACGACCCGAAGCTCGTCGCCGCGATCGATGCGGAGCTTGCCAGGGCCGCGTAAGCCCGGCGCGCGTCAGGCGTCTTCGCACGTGGCGGATCGGTGAGCGGGTTCGGCGCGGCGCCGCCTCCGCGCGACGCACCGCACCGCACCGACCCGTTCGCGGTCACGGCTGCGGCGCCCCTTGCCATGCCGGCAGTGCCTCGCCGTGATAGACGCTGATGATCTTCGCCGCCACGTCCGGTTGCTGATAGCTGTCGACGAGGGCGCGGACCCATGACGAGTCCGCATCCTTCGCATTGACGGCAAGCACTTTGCGATACGGGTTGCCGGCCACCTTCTCCTGCGCGAGGCGTTCCTTTGGAATGCGGATGCCGGTCTTGATCGCCCGGTCCGTATTGATGACGGCCGCATCGAGATCGTCGATCGCGCGCCCGATGATGCCCGTATCGGGCTCTCGAATCCGGATGTGCTTCGGATTGCGATCGATGTCGCGATCCGCCGGACGGAGCGTGATCGCGGCGGCGGTTTCCCGTTCCTCGCCTTTGACAAGTTGCCGGCCTTCGATCAGGCCGACAGATCTTTAACGCCCTGTTGATGTCAGAGGACGCCGTTCAGGATTCCACGCGGCTCACACGTTCCCCGCCTCGTCTTCGTGACCAGCTTGAACCCCTTGGTGACCATGCAGGCTTCGAACATGCGGTTGTCGGGTCGCGGGACAAGAGGATTGTGATGCTGATAGTCGGGTATATAGGTACACCGCATGCACGCGTCTACCCAGGGCAATTCGGAAGATTTCCATGTTCCGGCAGCGGTGGCGCGTTGCTCGAACCGATCGCACGTCATGCCAGGCTCCCGGATATAGGGAGCGGCTGCGGCGCACGCGCGATCGGCATCGGCCTGGCTCATGTTCCTGAAACGCTCGTTCGAGCGATCCTGGCAGGTTTCGACATAGCTCGCGACACATTGCTCTTGCAGCGCCGAGCGACACTGGCCCCGCGCCTGCTCGACCCCCAGGCGGTGGGCCGCCAACGTATCGGGCTGCCAGTCAACGTACGTTCCGATGCCTTCCTCGTAAGTCTCGAAGGGGCCGCATAGGTGCAGCGCCGCGCATCCGGAAAGAAATGAAAACGACATGCACAGGATCAACAGCACGATACGACGCAAGTGCATGGGGTACGCATTCCACAGGCCGTGCATGGGCGCTCCCGGTTTGCGAAGCATGGATGTCATTTCACCGGCCGACGCCGGTGGCGGGCGAAGCTGTCGTGAATTCATGACGGTGCACGGCGAGATTCAGGCAATGAAAGGCACTTCCCCGTCCCGGGGCCGGGACGGAAGTCGCGAATCGGCATCAATATGCCATGATGCAGTGACAGTCGTTCATCAACGTCATCTGGACGGAAGACCTGTCCGTTGTTACCGTAGGAATCGATCTCGCCAAGCCTCTCTTTGCCCCCGACGAAGTCGAGGTTGCCGCACGCTACGAGGCGGTCGCGCGTCCGAACAAGCGTTTCACGCCGCGGAAATCGAAGCCGTGCGGGATGGTTTTGAAAGGTTGTGAATTGACGAGATGCCGTGCGCTGCGATCACTTTCTCCTTGCCCACTTGAGACCATAAGCCGTGAACATTTTAGATCTTGCGGCCCACGCCGCGATTGTCTTGATTCCGATCCTTGTCCTCGCCATCGTTGTTCGCACGGCTGGCGTGGTCCGGTACGTGTCGAACTCGGATGCCGCTGTCGTCGAGCGAATCTGGAGCGCCAGGGGCTCGCTCACCAGCGGCGTCATCGCATTGAATGGAGAGGCCGGGTTGCTACCGGATCTGCTGCGTGGCGGGATTCACATTTTCAGGCCGTATTCGTATCGACTCCATCACCAGCCCATTCCGGTCGTACCGAATAATGAACTCGGCTATGTATTTGCGCGAAGCGGCGTACAGTTGCCGCCCTCCCAGGCACTGGCGTCCAACGAGACGGCCAACCAGTTCGAGGACGTGCGGGCATTTCTCGAGGCCGGAGGCCAGAAAGGTCTGCAGCGTCTCGTCCTGCGCGGCGGTGTCCACCCGATCAACCTTGCACAGTTCGCGATTCTGACGAAAAGCAAGGTATACGCGCTGAACCTCGACAAGGAAGAAACCGCGATGCTCGCGGAGGCGCACAAGAGCCTGCTCGACATCAACGGCTACGATCCCGTCGTGATCGACGGCGCCCGTGATGAAATCGGTATTGTCACGGTGCTTGATGGTCCGCCCAGTGGCGAGCTGGTGCAGCCCGCC
This sequence comes from Burkholderia crassaminum, assembly GCF_964265005.1. Classification (NCBI taxonomy): domain Bacteria; kingdom Pseudomonadati; phylum Pseudomonadota; class Betaproteobacteria; order Burkholderiales; family Burkholderiaceae; genus Burkholderia; species Burkholderia crassaminum. Next base: position 183,481 of record NZ_OZ183801.1, read on the forward strand.
GTCGGCACGGATTCCAGCAACGTCGGGACGTTTCACCACGCGTTTCAGGCCCCCGACGCATTTATCCGTGCCGGTGGCTTCAAGGGGCGTCAGTACCAGGTGCTGGTCGACGGTTCGTACTACATCAACCGCATGTTCGCGACCGTCGAACTGATCTCCAAGCTCGTGATTCCGGTCGGGAAAGTCGGCGTCATCGTATCCAACTTCGGCAGGGGTGAAACGCCAGGTCAGGCCGGGGCCACGGACGACGTGAACGACAAGCCGCTGAAGCATGGCCGGCTCGTCGGTGACGATGCGAAAGGGGTGCGCCGCAATTCGCTGCCGCCCGGCAAGTATCCGTTCAACCCCTACGCCGGACAGGTGACGCTGGTACCGACCACCAATACCATCCTGCTGTGGCAAAAGGGCGAGACATCCGAGCACAACCTGGACGCGAGGCTGAAGGAGGTCCGCTTGATTACGCTCGATGCATTCGAACCGGATCTGCCGCTGTCCGTCGTCCTGCACGTTGATCCGCAGAAGGCCTCGTCGGTCGTGCAACGGTTTGGCAACCTGGATCAACTGGTGAATCAGACGCTCGATCCGCTTGTGTCGTCATATTTCAAGAACGTCGCACAAGGCAAGACCGCGACGTCGCTCGTGCACGACCGCATGACGATTCAGAACGAAGCGAAGGAGCACCTGACCGTCGAGTTCGCGAAGTACGATCTCGAACTGGTCGACGTCGTGCTCGGTACGCCGACCGGGTCCAGTATCGAACCTGTCCTGGAGCAGATGCGGGCCAGCCAGATCGCAAAAGAACAGGTCAAGGCATACGAAGATCAGAAGCTGTCCGCTGCAAAGCTGCGCGAGTTGAATGAAGAACAGGCGCGAGCCCAGCAGCAAAGCCACCTGACCCAATCGAGCATCGAAATCGAAATTGCCGAGAACAACGGCCAGGCCGAGGTGCGGCGCGCAAACCGCGAAGCGGAGAAGATCAAGGCGCTCGCGCAGGCCAACGCCGAAGCCGCGAAGCTGCAAGGTCAGGGCGAAGGCGAACGGCTTGCAAGCATTGGCCGAGGTGAAGCGGAAGCCACCCGTGCACGATTCGAGGCCGCCGGCGGTGCCGATTATGGCTTGACGCTCGCTGCGTTCGAGCGCGTAGCGGATGCCGTCAGGGAGGCCAAGCTGCCGATCGTCCCCAGCACGTTGATCACCAGTTCCGGTACCGGCGGGAATGCGTTGTTGCAGCTGTTCGAGTTGCTGGTTGCCCAGAAGCTTACGTCACCGACCTCCGGCGCAACGACGCCCGGGGGCGGTGCCGTGCAGCGTGCTGACGGGCACGCCTGACCGGAGCCCGCGCGCCTTCCGCGAGCAGTCGAACGCGGTTTGTCGCGCGTTCGGTCGCGAGACTTGCCATTCAACCCAAAGGCCTGGCCGCGATGCCGGGCCTTTGCTCTTTTTCGCCGCACTCGAGATGCGCCACCCATGCAGTTTTCGCGGTATTGCTCGTCGACGGCCATGCGGAAGTCTCTCGACGCGACCGCAATACGTCGCAAACAGGCAGGGCGGCCTGATCCTGCCAGGGAAACCGGGCATCACGCGCAATCAGTTTCCGCTCAGCGTGGCGCTTCGATCCAGGTCTTGTTTTTTTGCATCGAAGGCGTGTCGCGACACGCACAGTATCGCAAACGTAAATGGATCGTCGAACCGCCCAACGGTTGAATTAAGGCGCACCCTGCGCTTCAGGCAATTCAGCATGCGTGGTTTGGCGAAGGTGCAAACCGAGTTCAAACTCGTCTGCATGGCATTGAACGTATGCGATCCATCCATGACGCCCCTCAGAGTCAAGGAGCATCTCGGTGAGACAACGCTGAGCTATGCTCTGAAATTTTTCCCCAGATGTTGTCCAAGCGAGAAATACTGGCGGAAGACGTAGTACAGCGGATGCCATCGATCGAGTTGGATTCGATCCGAGAGGGTAAGTAGTTCGGTATGGACATGGATGCGCAGCGCCTGCACCTCGACGGCGATCAAAGCATCTGCTTCCTTGCCAATCGGATGAACGCGAACCACACCTGCTTCGATCTGGATCGGGCATTCAGCGGCTCGCATTGGAGCAACACATTCACTCGCTGTCGCAGTGAGGCCTGCGCGCTTGAACTTGTCGCGTTCGAACCTGTAGCCCATTTTCCTCTTCGCATCAGGCATGGCTTCTGCCCCGGAAGTTGCTGCGATGGCCTCGACGTTCGTCCACAACGACGCATCCGGCAAATTGAGTACCAACTCTTTGCATCGTTTCAGATTGCGACAGCATTGACCTGTTTCGCTCAGGCCGATCAGTAACGTATCGGACAGTGCCCAATAGGATGAGATCGGGCTAAGATTCGTGGTTCCGTCTGGACTCAGGCTGGAAACGAGGGCAACAGGCGTGCCGAAGTACAAAACAGGAAGGCTGATGCTGCGGGTTTCCATGATATTCGGAGAGAAATTTCGACACTCCATTTTCACCGTGATCGGGACCACTTCGTTTCAGTGCTGCATGAAACGTCAATAACATGACCTACCTCTTCGTGCTGCTGGTCGGGCTCGTCGCCGGTGCGCTGAGCGGTGTCGTCGGCGCGGGGTCGTCGATCCTGCTCCTGCCGGTCCTCGTGTTCCAGTTCGGCCCGCAGCAGGCCGTGCCGATCATGGCGATTGCGGCGCTGATGTCGAACGTCGCGAAGGTGTTGTCCTGGTGGCGCGAGATCGACTGGCGTGCATTCACAGCGTGGTCGGTTCCGGGCGTACCGGCGGCGGCACTGGGCGCGCGCACGCTGCTGATCCTGCCGCCGCAGGTGGTGGATGTCGCGCTGGGTGTGTTTTTCCTCGCGATGATCCCGGGGCGGCGCTGGCTCCACGCGCGGCAGTTCCGGATTCGGTTATGGCAGTTCGCGGTGGCGGGCGCAGTCGTCGGGTTCCTGACGGGGATCGTGCTTTCAACGGGGCCGCTGAGCGTACCGGCCTTCACCGCGTATGGATTGGCAAAGGGCGCGTTCCTGTCGACAGAGGCGGCCAGCTCGCTGGCGCTGATGGTCAGCAAGATCGTGACGTTCAAGCAGCTCGGGGCATTGCCGCTGCCGTCCATCGTTCGCGGGCTGATCATCGGCACGTCGGTGATGATCGGGGCTTTCGTCGGCAAGGCGGTCGTTCGGCGCATGAGCGTGCATGCGTTCCATCATGTGCTGGACGCGGTCATGCTGTGTTCGGGGTTGTCTCTCTTGTGGGCCGCCGCGACATGACAAGCCGTCTCTTCCATTTCAGCGACGATTCGACCATCGCGGAATTTCATCCGAGGCCGGTGCGTGTTGCGGTTGAGCGCCCGGCCGGGCAGGAATGGCTGAATGGGCCACTGGTATGGTCGACGGACGAGGCGCACGAACTGCTGTACCTGTTTCCCCGCGAGTGTCCGCGCATTATCGTCTGGCCGACGCCGTCAACGAGTATCGAGGATCGGGCCGCATGGTTCGGCGGAACGTCGTTTCGTGCGATCGCTCATATCGAGCGCGCGTGGCTCGACCGCTTCAGGACAGCCCGCATCTATCGCTACCGTCTGCCGGTCGAATCGTTCGAGGCTATCGATGATGTCGGGATGCATGTCTCGCGTACGCCGGTTGTTCCCACGCAGGTCGACGCGCTGGATGACCTGATGGGCGAACTGGCGTCGAGAGATATCGCGTTGCGGGTCCTGGACAGGCTCACGCCATTGAAAGGCGTCTGGCAAACGACGCTGCATGCCAGCGGCATCCGATTGCGAAATGCGCAGGACTGGGGGAAACCGGGGTGGACCCACTCGAGGCCAGGGCGGACGGTTACCGTTACGTAGCGGCGGCAACGGTCGACCCTGGATTCCGGTGCGGTTGGTGTGGCAGGTGCATCAAAAGGTGCGAGAGAGCGGGCAGCACTTCTCGAATCGCTTTTCTTCGGCCTCAGTCGTTGTTGTGCAAGCTTTCGCAATCGATGCACGCCATTCGGACACTTGATCGTACGGCTGGCAAGAGTGCGTGTTACGCACGCGGACCGTCCGGTGGTACTGAACGGCGCTGCCGACAGAGACGCTTATGGTGCAACGGATGCCGAACCGAACCGAACCGAACCGAACCGAACCGAACCGAACCGAACCGAACCGAACCGAACCGAACCGACTCGACGATGGTGGTCACCTGCACCGTTGCGATTCTGTCATGTGAATTTATGCCAGGTAGATTTCCGGGATAGTATCCGGCACGGACCGTCGTCCACGAAATAACGAAACGAAAGGGCGGCAACCAGGGCAATCTCAAGAACCCGCAGGTGCTACGAGCGACCATCAGGTCGCCGCAAATCCATTGCCATGAAAAATCTAAAATTTTGTATCGCGGTGGTGATCTGGTTATCCATCGGGATTGGCTCCCTTCATGCCATCCATGATAGAAGCGGCGTCGCCTATACCATCTTCAGAATCGTTGTCGTTTCGTATTGTTTTGTGCAAATCTTCTCGCAAATTTGGGGCGTGATGCGAGAAAGAAAAGGGCGGCAGCTCTAGATCGACCAGCGCGTGTCGTGCGCTTCGGCGACGGCTATGCCTCGAACATCCGCGTCGTCGCCAATGCCGGGCGCGGACGCACAGGGCGCCGCCCGCCGCGGGTTGCGCGACTGAAGCCGCCGCCGCAAGACCGACACCTGTCGCAATCGTCAAGATTCGCGTCGCATGCACATAAAACCTCCTCGTTTCTCCCGCCGTTAACCCGTTCGCAGCCCATGCGCCGCGTGTTGCGATGCGCCGCGCGTCTTTCGTGATCCGGAGTCCACATCCGCCGCTGGCCACACCCCGCCGGCGCAAGGGAACGTCATGCGAAAACAACTCACTATCCGTGGTGGTCTCGTCGCGACCATTGCCGGCTATACCGTGCTGCTCGTGCTGGTGGTCGGCGCATGCATCGCGGCCCTCTATATGGGCAACGCTTCGCTCGAGGCGATGTACCGCGACGACACCGCGTCGCTGCTGCACCTGAAGACCAGCTCCGAGCGCATGCTCGTGCTGCGCGAACGCATGAGCGATGTCGCGCAGGTCATCAGCGCCGGCCGGTCGGCCAGGGAAGAGGTCGCGAACGTTCACGCGCTCCTCAAGCAGAGCAACGACGAACTGGACGCCTACGCGCGCCTGCACGCGCGCAACGCCGACGAGCAGGCACTGTTCGACACGCTGCAGAATCGCCGTCGGGCCCTGCTCGACGGCGTGTTCCTGAAGGCGCTCGCGCAACTCGACGGCGACGACGCGTTCGGTTTCCTCGACACGCAACTCACCGCGCCGCCCGCGCTGTTCGCCGCCTACCAGGAGGCGATCGATGCGCTCGAATCGTTCCAGGTTGCGCGTGAAAAGGCGCGCTACGATGCGGCCGGTGTGCATTTCCATCGGATCGTGGGGGGGATGGCCGCGGTCGCGGTGTTCGCCCTCGTCGTCGGCTTCTTCGCGCAGCGCATGCTTGCGAAGGCGATCATCGAGCCGATCGGGCTCGCGGTCGACCAGTTCGAAAAGATCTCGAAGGGCGACCTGACGGGAACGGTCGTCGTGCCCGGCGAGAACGAGATGGCTTATCTGCTGCATGCGCTGAAGCGGATGCAGGACGGCCTCGTCGACACCGTGCACCAGGTGCGCGCGAGTACGGAGACGATCGTCGGCGACGTCCGCACGATCGCGAGCGGCAACGTCGACTTGTCGGCGCGCACCGAGCAGCAGGCCGTATCGCTGCAACAGGCAGCGGCGAGCGTCGAGCAACTGACGGCAGCCGTGCGCCAGAACGCGGACAATGCGCGCGACGCCCGCACCTACGTCGAGGGCGCGGCGGGCATCGCGTCGCGCGGCGGCGAGGCGATGCAGCGCGTCGTCGAGACGATGTCGGCGATATCGCACAGCTCCGCGAAGATCTCGGGCATCGTCGCCGTGATCGAGAGCATCGCGTTCCAGACCAACATCCTTGCCTTGAACGCTGCCGTCGAAGCCGCGCGCGCAGGCGAGCAAGGACGCGGCTTCGCGGTTGTCGCGACGGAAGTGCGCGGGCTCGCGCAGCGCTGCGCGTCGGCGGCGAAGGAAATCCGCGAGCTGATCGGCCATTCCGCGCAGCGCGTCGAGGACGGCAGCGGTCTCGTCGCCCTGGCCGGCTCGGCGATGGCCGAGCTCGTCGCCGCGGTCGAGCGCGTCAATACGATCATGAGCGACACGAGCAACGCGTTCGAAGAGCAATCGTCGGGCATCGAGCAGGTGAATGCCGCGGTCATCCAGATCGAGCAGACGATGCAGCGCAATGCCGCGCTGGTCGAGGAGGCCGCGGCCGCGGCGCTGTCGCTCGACGAACAAGGCGCGCGGCTGAGTGCGGCGGTCGCGCAGTTCCGTCTGCGTGACGAGGCGCTCGCGTGACGCACCAAGGCGGGCAACCGGCACCGGATCGTCGGGCCGCGCCCGCGTCCGACGTGGTGCGGACCTCGTCGAAGCGGCACATTTCTGGTGCGGGCATCCTGACCGCCGATATCGACGCGACCCATGCGCCGGCCCGATGAGGCGCGAGATCCGGACGAGCACCGAACCCGGTGAGAGCGGTAAACGTGCAGTGCCTGCGAGGCGGCGATAGCGGCGCGGTGACGCCTGTCGGCAAGGGCTGCAGCGCGATTGCGTCAAGGTTCTCCACAGGGTTATGCACGGAAATTGTGGATAAGTAGGGGACCGTGAAGGAAGTCCGACGGTACCGGAACGCGCATGTCGCAATGTGACATCACGCGCCGCGAATTGCTTTGCTGGAAAGATCGTTTAGTGGCCGAAGCGGAAGGGAATAGCATGACCACTCCCCTCAATCGGCCGCCGTATGCGAGGCCAATCATTGCGACCCTGGCGGCGCGATCATGACGACACTGAACGACTATCTCGAACAGAAGCGCGACGCCTGGCTCGCGAAAAAGGATGCGGCCCGCAACGATCCGGATGTCAAGGCGACCCCGCTGAAAGCGACCGTGCGCGCGCTGGGCCGCAGCGGCGTGCGCGAGATCCGCATTCGCGATTTCCAGGTGATCAGCGACAGTCCGCCCGATTTCGCGGGCTACAACCTCGGGCCGGCGTCGCCGGAGTTGCAGCTCGGCGTGCTGGGCAGCTGCCTGACGCACATCACGCTGATCCAGGCCGCGGAGCGCGGCCTGAAGATCGATTCGATCGAAGTCGAAGTGACCGGCGACCAGCATCCGCTCGCGCAGCAGCCGGGCTTCGAGCATGTGCCGGTGTTCCCGCACAACCTCCGCTACACGCTCGATATCGTTTCGCCCGAGCCGCCGGAGACGATTCGTGAACTGCATCAGGCGGTCGAGGCCGTGTGCCCGATCTTCAACCTGCTGAGATTGCCGCAGACGATCGACGGCGAATTGCGACATACGCACGGTTGAAGTGCGCGCGTGCACCGGCGTATCGCAGCATTTCACATCGCCGAGACGTGAGCGGGCACGCCTGTTCCCCCGCGCACCCTATTGGGGCCCCGATACGACGGAGACGCTCGTCGCACTGGCACGACACGACGACGGATGTGTAGTCTCGGCGCTGAACGCGTGCCGGATCGCGGCCGGGATAGGCAGGCGATGAATCAGCCGCTGACGAATCAGCTCACGCGAATTCCGGATTCTGCACCTTGATAGCCGCGCGGCGGACGCCTCGCCCCGTCGGCACGATCCTGAAGGTGCTGGAATGCGTCCAGCAGCCGCGCGCGCAGCACGGCCAGCGACGGGTCGCGCCGGTCGCGCGGCCGTGCGACCTCGACATGGATCTCGTCGTCGATGCGGCCCGGGTCGGGCGCGAGCATCAGCACGCGATCGCCGAGGTACAGCGCTTCGTCCAGATCGTGCGTGACGACGATCGCGGCCATCCGGTGCCGGTCGACGACATCGAGCAGCAGCGTCTGCAAGCGCATCCGGGTCATCGCATCGACCGCGCTGAACGGTTCGTCGAGCAGCAGCAGGTCGGGCTCGCCGAACAGCCCGCGCGCGATCGCGGCGCGCTGGGCCATCCCGCCCGACAACGTGGCCGGCAGTTGCCGGGCGACACCGGCCAGGCCGACTTCGTCGAGCAGCCGGGCGACGGCCGGCTCGCGCCCGCCTCGCGGCCCGGCCGCAAAGCCGACGTTGTCCGCGATCGAGAGCCACGGCAGCAGTCGCGGCTCCTGAAAGATCACGCCGACGCGCGGAGAGGGGCCGTCGAGCGCGATGCCTCCCAGCTTCACGCGGCCGCGGAAATCCGTGTCGAGGCCGGCGACGATCCGCAGCAGCGTGCTCTTCCCGCAACCGCTCGGGCCGACCACGCAGACGATCTCGCCACGCGTGACCTGCAGCGGGACGTCGGCGAGGATCGTGCGATCGCCGTAAAGCTTGCGGGTGATTCGCAGATCGAGCAGCGGTGTCGCGGTGTCCGCTGCGGTGTGTGCGGAAGGACGTGTGCTCATTCCGATACCTTGCTTGGCGCGTGATCGAATGCGTCGCGCCAGCCGAGCCAGTGTGACTCGATGCGCGCCATTGCGCCGTCGGTCAGCTTGCCGAGCAAGGCCAGCAGCAGGATCGCACCGAACACGAGATCGGGCCGCCCGGTTTCGCGGCCATCGCTCAACAGGAAGCCGAGGCCGCGCGTGGCCGCGATCAACTCCGCGGCGACCATGAACATCCACGCGAGACTGAGGCCGGTACGCAAGCCGGTGACGATTTGCGGCAGCGCGGCCGGCAGCAGGATTCGCCGGAACAGCGCGAGCGGGCCGAGCCGGTACACCGCGCCAAGTTCGACGAGCTTGCGGTCGACGTCGCGAATGCCGGCGACCACCGCGAGGTGCACCGGGAAGAATGCGCCAATGGCAATGAGCGTGATCTTCGGCGCTTCATCGATGCCGAGCCACAGCAGCAACACCGGCACCCATGCGAGCGACGGAATCGCGCGTAATGCCTGGAACGTCGGTTCGAGCAGCGCGTCGATCCGGCGGCTCAGGCCCATCGCCGCACCGACGACGAGCGCGAGTGCGGCGCCGGCCGCAAAACCCGCCGCGACCCGCAGCGTACTCGCGCCGACATGGCGCGCCACGCGCGTGATGCCCATCCGGGCGAGCGTGTCGAGAATCTCGCTGGGCGCCGGGACGAGATGGTCCGGTAGCCAACCCTGCCGCACGATGACCTCCAGCAACGCGAGCACCGCGAACGGCAGCGCGAGGCCCGCGATCCGCCACCGGCGAAGCGGATCACGCCGGCCGGCGCGCGGCGAAGCGGGGCGACGAGGCGCGAGCGTGTCGTCGCGGGCGGCGGTGTTCGTCATGGGCGACAGCCTCAGTGCGAAGCGGCGACGAGCGGGCGCGCGAACGTCGGATCGATCAGCGTATCGACGATCTTCGCGGGATCGACGCCGGGCTTGGTCAACTGCTCGGCCGTCAGCACCGGCGCGGCTGCCTTCAGCGCCGCGCGCTGGGTTTCGCCGGGAACGGGATCGCTGAAGTCGTTGCGCTGAAGCTGCAGTTTCGCGACCTGCAGCGATACCTTCGATTCGTCGGCGACGATCTGTGCGGTGTCGGCCGGATGCGCGACGATCCACTGGCGCGCGCGATCGTAGACCTTCAGTACGCGCGTGACTGCTTGCGGGTACTGGCTGGCGAATGCGTCGCGAACGTTCAGGAAGCCGTAGGTGTTGAACGCGACATTGCGGTAGAGCAGGCGAGCGCCGTCGTCGAGCTGCGCCGCGGCCATGTGCGGATCGAGACCGGCCCATGCATCGACCTGGCCGTTCGCGAGTGCGGTCCGCCCGTCGGGATGCTGCAGGTTGACGATCTCGACGTCGTCGCGGGTCAGGCCGACCGTGTGCAGCGCGCGCAGCGTGAACAGGAACGGATCGGTGCCGCGCGTCGCGGCGATTTTCTTGCCCTTCAGGTCCGCGAGCGAGCGGATCGGCGAATCCTTGCGGACCACGAGCGCGGTCCACTCGGGGCGGGAGAACACGTAGACCGTATGGATCGGGTTGCCGTTCGCACGCGCGAGCACCGACGCGAGACCGGCGGCGGAACCGAAATCGACCGCACCGCTGTTCAGGTATTCGAGTGCGCGATTGCTGCCCAGGCTCAGCACCCAGCGAATCGACGTGCGGTCGGCCTTGAATTCGTCTTCGAGCCAGCCGAAGTGGCGGATCACCAGGCTCTCCGGTGAGTAGTACGCGTAGTCGACGCGGATTTCCGCGGGCGTCGCTGCGCGTGCGTGCACCGAGACGAGGCCGGCGAACGCGGCAACGACGAGGGCCGCGGATTGCCATGCGCGGGACCAGGACAGCTTCATCGGGGATTCTCCGGAAGAACGGCAGCGAGCCGGAAACAGGCAGGGTGACCGGCTAATGTAACGAAGCACCGGGGTTCCGGTAACGAAGAAATCCGCGATTGAACATGCGCGTTGCTGCTAAGCGCGGGCACGGGCACCTTTATGACGCGGGCCGATTAATTTATCGATTTATATCGCTTGGGAGAACCGGATCGGGAGAACAGAATGCCTGCTAGCCGGAGCTAGACGGCTTCGCGTGTCGAGACGCGCGCAGTTGCGCAGGATCTCTGTCGCTCGTCGTCTGGAACATGCGCGCGCTTTCTTCGGTGCGCGCGTAGTCGTTGCCGAGATACCCGCATCGCATCTCGATGCGCGGGTGCGCAAGCAGAATGCGCAGCGGGGCTGCACCGGGTTTCGACTGAGGGGAGTGGGGCGATCAGGCGGCGTGTCGGGCGAGCGGCCCGACGTACCGGTTGCTCTGCTTGTCGTGGCGCCGGCCGGCCCGCACACGGGCCGACCAGCTGCCGCGTTGCGGTACGCTCAGGCCGCTACCCGCTCGGCATCGCGCTTGACCTGCTCGATGTCGCGGAACTGCGCGGCCGGATGTTCGTCCGGCAGCCGTGCCGACCCGCCGAACAGTTTCTCGCGCAGCGTGCCCGGCGCATAGCCGGTCGGATACACGCCGCGCCGCTGCAGTTCGGGGACGAGATGACGCACGACGTCCTCGAAAGTTTCGTGCGCGACCGCATACGCGAGGTTGAAGCCGTCCACGTCGGTGGCGGCGACCCACTCCTGCAGGATGTCCGCGACGGTCGCCGCCGAGCCGACGAAGACCGGGCCCAGGCCACCGATGCCGCCCCAGGCCGCCAGTTCCTCGATCGTCCATGCGGTGTCGCCGCCCGACAGGTGCTCGACCGCCGACACGATTGCATTCGTTTCGACGCGCCGGACGGGATCGTTCGGCGCGTACTGGCCGAAGTCGATGCCGGTCCAGCCGGACATGAAGACCAGCGAGCCGTCGTACGACACGTACTTGCGATATTCGTCGAACTTGGCCTGCGCCTTCTCGTCGGTCTCATCAACGATCACGGTGACGAGGTTGTAGATCAATACCTTGCTCGCGTCCCGCCCCGCGGCGGTGGCCTGCGCGCGCACGTCGGCCACGTAGCGCGCGAGCTGCGCGCGGGTCGGCGCGGCGACGAACACGCATTCGGCATGCTGCGCGGCGAATGTCTTGCCGGGGCCGGACGCGCCGGCCTGGAACAGCACCGGCGTGCGCTGCGGCGACGGTTCGCACAGGTGGTAGCCGGGCACGTCGAAGAAGCGGCCCTTGTGGCCGATCTCGTGCACCTTCTCCGGATGCGTGAACACGCGGCCGTCGCGGTCGCGCACCACCGCGCCGTCTTCCCAGCTGCCTTCGAACAGCTTGTACAGCACCTCGACGTATTCGGCCGCGACGGCATAGCGGTCGTCGTGCGTGCGCAGGCCGTGGTCGCCGACGTTCTTCGCGCCGCTTTCGAGGTAGGACGTGACGATGTTCCACGCGAGCCGGCCCTTCGTGTGATGGTCGGCGGTCGACAGCCGGCGCGCGAACGTGTACGGGTGTTCGAACGTCGTCGACGCGGTGATGCCGATGCCGAGATGCTCGGTCGCCATCGCGATCGGCGCGGCGAGCTGCAGCGGATCGTTGACCGGGATCTGCGCGGCCTGGTGCAGCGCGTGGTAGTTGCTGCCTTTGTAGACGTCGTAGTAGCCGATCACGTCCGCGATGAAGATCGCGTCGAAAATCCCGCGTTCGAGCACGCGGGCGAGGTCGGTCCAGTAGTCGAGATCCTTGTATTGCCACGACCGGTCGCGCGGATGGGCCCACAGCCCGGGCGACTGGTGGCCGACGCAGTTCATCTCGAATGCATTGAAGCGGATGGTCTTGCTGGTCTTGCTCATTGGGCGGCTCCCGTTTCTGCATGCGTGCTCGCGCCATCGCCCGCGCCGTTGCCGACCTGCCAGACGAACGGCGGCGTGCGCCCGTTGATGACCCAGTCGCCGACGATCCGCGCCTTGTAGACGAGCGGATTGTGCGATGACACGGTGCGCGCGTTGCGCCAGTGGCGATCGAGTGCCGTCGTGCTGCGGGTGGCGGATGCGCCGAGTGCGTCGAACAGGTGCGTCGCCGCGCGCAACACGAGTTCCGACACGACGAGCTGGCTCTGCGCGGATTCGATCTCGGCCGCGACGTTCGCATCGTGCTCGGCCGCTGCGTCGCCGCCGAAGTGCGCTTCATAGGCCTGTTGCAGCGGCTGCGCGGCGCGCAGCGCGAGCGCGTCGGCCGCATAGGCCCACGACGCGATCTCGCCGACCACCTGCTGCAGTTGCGCGTCGTCGCCTGCACGCGGGGCGTTGCCGTGGCTGTATACACGGGTGCGGTGGCGCACCAGGTCGCCGGCGTCGCGCACGATCGCGTGGCCGATGCCGGCCAGCGTCGCGACATGGAAGAGCTGGTAGAACGCGGTCTGGTACTTGAAGCGTCGCGCGAAGTCGATCACGTCCCGTGCGTCGACCGTCGCGTCTTCGAAGCGCGTGGTGCCGCTGCCGGTCGTCGTCTGGCCGAAGCCGTCCCAGTCGTCTTCGCGGATCACGCCGGGCTGCGCGGTCGCGACGGCGACGATCACGTCGCTGCCGTCGCTCGCGCGTTGCGCGAACACGTCGATCCAGTCGGCGAACAGGCTGCCGGTGCTGTAGAACTTCCGGCCGTTCAGCACGAGCCGGCCATTCTTTTCAGAAACTTTCGTGATGGTCTGGCCGAGCGACACGTCGCCGGTCTCGGTCCACGCGTTGCCGACGAGCTGGCCGCTCGCGAAGCGGTCGAACCACGTCTGGCGGTCGGCGCCGGGCGGCGCGTTCAGCCAGTCCTCGACGAACGCGAAGTGCCCGCGCAATGCCTGCGGCAGGTTGGAATCGGCGGCGGCGAGCTCGGTCAGCAGCCGGAACAGCTGCGGCAGCGATGCGCCGGCGCCGCCATCGCGCACCGGCAGCCGCACGGCGCCGAAGCCGGCGGCCTTCAGCCAGCCGATCGCCTCGTGCGGCAGTTCGCGGCGGCGTTCGCGTTCCGCGGTGCCGGCCGCGATGCGTTCGAAGATCGGCCTGAAGCGGCTGGCAAGCGCGTCATAGTCGGTGCCGGTGGAAAGCTCGGTTGCTGCGGGAGACGAAGTCATGCGGTGGTCCTTGAAAGGCGGGGGCCGTCGATGCCGGCAGGCCAGTATAGGAAGCACGATGCGGACGATCCAATAACGGATTCGTACATCGTTATCGCCACCGGGCATTACGCAGGCGAGGCGGCGCGGCATCGATGCCGGAGCGTCGATGCCGCTGCTGACGCGTGGTTTCTTGCGTGCGGCGTGCCGCATCGTTTGCCGTTCGAAGGAATATCGTTGTGCGAATCGCTCGGTTTGCCGGCGCGCGGGGCGCTGTTAGATTGAACGTTTCCGTCAATCAGCAGGAGAGCCCGATGTCAGAGACGAGCGCCACGATCCAGGAACGGCCCGCCGATACGCAACCGCAGGTGGCGCACGTGATCGCCGACGACGCGCAGGCCATCGCGACCGCGCATGCGCTTGCGCAACGGCTCGCGCAAGGTGCGGCCGAGCGTGACCGGGAGCGCCGGCTGCCGCGCGACGAGATTGAATGGTTCTCGCAGTCGGGGCTGTGGGCCATCACCGTGCCGAAGGCTTATGGCGGCGCGGGCGTCTCGCATGTGACGCTGACGGAGGTGGTGAAGATCGTCGCGGCGGCCGATCCGTCGCTCGGGCAGTTGCCGCAGAATCATTTTGGGCTGGTCGACGTGATCGCGCTGACCGGCACCGACGCGCAGAAGCGCCACCTGTTCTCGGAAGTGCTGAGCGGCAAGCGGTTCGGCAACGGCTTTTCGGAGAAGGGCACGAAGCACGTGCTCGACCTGAAGACGCGTGTGCGCCGGGACGGCGACGATTACGTCGTCGACGGCACCAAGTTCTATTCGACCGGGGCGCTGTTCGCGCACTACGTGCCGGTGCTCGGCCTCGACGACGAGCGCCACGCGTGGCTCGCTTACATTCGCCAGCCGGCGCCGGGGCTGACCGTGATCGACGACTGGTCGGGGTTCGGGCAGCGGACCACCGCGAGCGGCACCGTCGTGCTCGACAACGTGCGCGTGCCGGCATCGCACGTGCTGCCGGCCCAGCGCGTGTCGGATCTGCCGACGCTGAACGGCCCGCTGTCGCAGATCATCCAGGCCGCGATCGACGCGGGCATCGCCAGGGCCGCGCTCGACGATACGCTGGCGTTCGTGCGCACGCGCACGCGGCCGTGGGTCGACAGCGGCGTCGAGCGCGCGGTCGACGATCCGTTGACGATCCGCGAAATCGGCCATCTGCACATCCAGCTGCATGCGGCGGAGGCGCTGCTCGAGCGCGCGGCGCGTACGCTCGACGAGATCGCGGCGCGCGGCGACGTGACGGAAGACGATGTCGCGCGTGCGTCGGTGGCGGTGGGCGAGGCGAAGGTGCTGACGACGGAGATCGCGCTGCTCGCGGGCGAGAAGCTGTTCGAGCTGGCCGGCACGCAGGCGACGCTGGCCGAGCACAACCTCGACCGGCACTGGCGCAATGCACGCACGCATACGTTGCACGATCCGGTGCGCTGGAAATATCACCTCGTCGGCAACTACTACCTGAACGGCGTGCGCCCGGCGCGCCATGCGTGGAATTGAACCGGTTGTGATCGTGGCGTGATGGTTCGGCGATTGCTGAGCGCGTCGCCGAGGTCGAGCGCATTCACACGATCATGAGCGAACCCGGCGATGCCTTCGACGCGCAAGCGCCGGGTATCGTGCAGGTGAATGAGAGGGGACTGCGTCACTGCGCCGGCGCGGCACACCATGAGGCAGCCGCATTCCCATCAGTCGGCTTACCGAGGCGAGTCAGGCAGCGTGTAGTCGAAGCGGTATGAGTGCCGGCCGTCGTCGATGGCGATGATCATCGAGCCGGAGAGCCCCAGCAACTCTCCCGTTCCGGAATCGGGCACGACGGTGATCGACTGCTGCGGCTGCCCGCGGGTCATGGTGGAGCTGTGCTGCAGGACGAAACTGCCGTGGCGGCCGCCCAGCGCGCCTTGCACGGTTTCCATGGCCACATAGCCTGCGGAGCCCTGGACGCTGCTTCGAAACGCGAGCATCTCGCCATGACTGACGGCCTCCAGGTCGCCGTGATACTGCTTGTCCAGCGACATGCGCCCGAGCCCGGTATGTTCCGCGACGGGACTCAGGGATTCCGGATTCAGCTTCACTTCAAACGGACCGTTGGCCAGCAGTGTCATTGCAGCGCTCCTCGTTGTATTGGCACGCCGCACTATAAGCCAACCGGGTTCACGCGGATGGAATGGTTTGCCTGATCCGTCGGGATCAATGGCGGATCGGACAGTCGATCGTGTGCGGTGCGGCACTTGCGGCGATAATCGGCATTCCGATCTCGACCGATTTCCCCCATGACTCTCCTTGCGTTCGCCCCCTTTCAGGATCTGGCCACGGCCTTGCTGGCTCACTGGAGCGATGCCAATGGCGACGGCTCCCACGACACGTCGCATCTGCAACGCGTGTGGAAGAACGCGGCCGCGATCCAGGCGAAGGAGGGCGGAGACGCCGAGGTGCTGTTTGCCGCGACACTGCTGCACGACTGCGTGGCGGTGGAGAAAAATTCCCCGCTTCGCGCGCAGGCATCGCGGCTGTCGGCGGAAAAGGCCCGGCAGGTGCTGAAGTTGCTGGATTGGCCGGACGCGAAGATCGACGCCGTCGCGCACGCGGTCGAGGCGCACAGTTTTTCTGCCTGTATCGCGCCGACGACGCTCGAAGCAAAGGTGCTGCAGGATGCCGACCGGCTCGACGCGATCGGCATGGTGGGCGTCGCACGGTGCTTTTATGTCGCGGGCCGGATGGGCAGCGCGTTGTATGACCCGGCCGATCCGCACGCAACGGAACGGGAACTCGACGACAAACGATTCGCGATCGATCACTTCCGCACGAAACTGTTGAAGCTTTCAACCGGTTTCCAGACCGTCACCGGTACCCGTCTCGCGATCGTCCGCCGCGATCGGTTGCAGCGCTTTCTCGACGAGTTTGCGGACGAGATCTGATCCGGTCGCATTCGATGTAGCATTGCGTTACCTCTCGTCACAGCACTGCGCGACGGAGCGCTCGCCTTTTCAGTCGGAATCGTATTCAGCAGAAACGGCTCTGACGTTTTCAATGTCTGCGTCCGGCTTGTGTGTTTCGTCGCGTGCGATGACGGGTACGGTGAACGGTGCGTTGCCTGCTCCGTTGAAGCACCGTGCCGGCCCAGGTCGTTCCCGCATGCGGCACGCGTCGAAAGCAGCGTGGCCGGAAGGGCACGTTACTAACGCGGAGCCAGGCGGCGGATCAAGATCGACAGCATCAGACAAAGCGGCACGACACACTGCCCAACTGGCCGAAATCCGCGTGGAAGGTGTCGCCGGGCCGCGCGTATACCGGGCGCGTAAACGATCCTGCCAGGACGATCTGCATCGGCTGGAGCCCTTCGCCGAAGGCCGCGAGTCGGCGCGCCAGCCACGCTACGCCGTTGGCCGGATGATTGAGCACCCCGGCGGCCAGCCCCGTTTCCTCGATCACGCCGTTGCGTTGCAGGAGTGTGCCGACCCAACGCAGGTCGACGTCCGCAGCCCGCACCGGCCTGCCGCCCAGAATCACGCCGGCATTGGCCGCGTTGTCGGCGATGGTGTCGAACACCTTGCGTGGCTGGCCGGTCAGGGCATCGAACTGCTCGGAACGGGCGTCGATGATTTCGAGTGCCGGCACCACGTAGCGGGTGGCGTCCAGGACATCGAAGAGCGTCACGTCGGGGCCGGTCAGCGCGTGGTCGAGCAGGAATGCCAGTTCCACCTCGACGCGCGGCACGATCAGCCGCGCGCAATCGATCTCGCCACCGTCCTCCCAGCGCATGTCGTCGAGCAACACGCCGAAGTCCGGTTCGTCGATCCGTGATGCCATCTGCATGGCGCGAGACGTCAGCCCGATCTTGTGGCCGATGACGGTGCGCCCGCGTGCGAGCTTGGCGTCGACCCAGGTCCGCTGGATCGCGTAGGCGTCGGCAACCGTGATATCGGGCCGGGTGAGCGATATCTGCTTCATCTGGGTACGCGATTGCTCCGCGGCGTCGAGTTCGCGGGCGAAGGTTCGAATGTCGTTGTCAGTCAGCATCGGGGCGGTCCTTGACGTACCGGCGCAACCGGCAGCGGTGCATCGAGATATTGCTGGTCCAGACCGTCATGCTGCATGTCACGCCACTGCGCGAGCGACGGCGCCGGCATCTGGAAAGCGTGTGTGACTTCGCCATACCAACCCGGGTTGTGCAGCCTGCCGATCAGTTGCATCGGCAACGGGTCGATGAACATGCGCTCGGTATCGGTCACCGATTCGTCGATCAGATGCATGCCGACGATGTCGCCGATCACCAGGGTGCGGCGCGCATCGATATCGACGAGCTGGCGCACGCGGCATTCCATCGATGCAGGACTGTCCTGGATGCGCGGAACGTCGACGAGGCGCCCCGGCGCCATCGCGAGGCCGGCCTCGACGGATTCGTCGACGGCCGTGTCGAAGTCGATCGACGTCACGACCATGCGGCGGGCCTGTGCCGACGACACCAGGTTCACCACGAATTCGCCGTGTGCGGCGATGTTTCGCGCGGTGTCCTTGAGCACGCCGTCTCGGGAGCCGACGCAGAAGCAGAGGACCGGCGGATCGCCGGACATCGCGTTGAAGAACGAGAACGGCGCGACGTTCAGTTCGCCCTCGGCGTTGCGGGAGCTCACCCAGGCGATGGGGCGCGGCAGCACGGTGGAGTGCACGAGATTGCTGCGCTGCCGGCCGCTGAGTGCTTGCATGTCGAAATACATGGAAAGTATCCGTTGGAAGCGGGAGCGGTCGTTACTCGTTGCCGACGCGGGCAGGATTCTGAACGGGCTTGTCGATGCCGGCGCGGCGCGCATTGGACTGGTGAAGCTCCACCAGATTGCCCGCGGGGTCGTGCAGGAACAGTTGCTTCAGATCGGGCGACGCGACGTTGTCGAGCGTGAAGTACGCGATGTCACGCTCGACGAGTTCCTGCTCGGCAGCCAGCACGTCCTCGACGGCGAGCGCGATGTGATTCGACACGGGGTCCTGGCCAGGGCCTTTCGCGTAGCGTGAGACGCCTTCGGTGCCCAGGATGTGCAACTGGGTGCCGTTGGGCAGGTTGATCCACGAGCCGTAGATGCCGGGAATCTTCCAGCGCGCCGGATCCTGCGGCAGACTCAGGACATCACGATAGAAGTCGAGCATGGCATCGGCCTGGGCGTGGGTCACACCGAATCCGACGTGATGAAGTTCGAGTACGTTGATGGGCATTGCAGTGTCCTCATGCGGTTCAGGATAGCGCCGCCGACGGGGCGGCAGAAGGTTGCGGAAGCCGGGAGGGCATCGGCGTGACAAATTATAGTACGTAAACCGTACTATACGTAAACGAATTATTCGGTCGTCGTATAATTTGACCCGCCCCTTCCTCGATTGCCGATTCGATTGACGCCCATGACTGCACGCAAGACCCCTGCCACGATCAACAAGACCGCGAAGGCGACGAAAGTCGTGAAAGCGATGAAGGCTGCCCGGACACCCCAGCCCGAGATGGACACGCCGGCCGGCGACGCCGTGTCGGCCGCACGGCCGCATCTTGCGTTGATGGCGCAAACGGCGTCGCGCGGTACCGATGCGGGGGCGGCCGGGCTGGGGCTGCTGCTGCTTTGGCTCTCCGACGATGTCGAGCATCGTGCGAACGCATCGTTGACGGCGTTCGGGCTGACGGAAAGCAAGCTCGACGTGCTGATGATCTTCGGGCTGGCCGAGCGTGGGTTGATCGACAGCCGCGCGGTGACGCCGTCATATATCGCGGATTATTTTGGTGTGACGCGCTCGACGGTCACGGGGCTGCTGGACTGGCTGGAGAAGCGCGCGCTGCTCACGCGCGCGCTGAATCAGGACGATCGGCGCAGCATTTCACTGACGTTGACGGACGAGGGGCGCGACGTGCTCGGCCGGGCGCTGCCGGCATTCTGGGCGATGTGCGCGTCACTGGTGGACTGTCTCGACGAGCACGACCGCCATGCGCTGCAGGGCATTCTCGCGAAGATCTGGCAGCATCTGAAGGCGCAACGGACCTGACGTATTGCAGGATGGCACGATGGCGCCGGAAACGGTCGATACGGCATGCCGTTCGACGATCGCATTGCGGCCAGTGTCGACGCGTCAAACACCGCCCGCCGGATAGAGCGCCTTCACCTGCGACACCTCTTCGATGAATCGCTCCTTGAGCGTCTGCGGCCCAAGCACCTTCACGTGCGCGCCGTACCCCAGCAGTTTCCGCGCGCCGTGCTCGATGGATTCGATGGGCATCAGGAACGCTTTCCATCCCGGTGGCACTTCCGCGCTGCGTGCATCCTGCGAGACCGGCGCCGTCTTGATCCGTGCGTTGGCCAGCCAGGTTTCGCCGCGCGGCGACACGGCGATATGGGCGGTCAGCCGATCGAGGTCGGCTTCGTACCGGCTCATCGCGTCACGCCAGTGCGTCGCCAGATCGAATCGCGCGGGGCGCTTGAAGCGGCGGCGCAATGCATGGAGTTCGAGGATATTCGCGAGCCGGAACGTGAGTGCACCGGGCTTGCCGACCACCCTGGCAATCAGGTACCACGCGCCGCCCTTGAGCACGAGGCCGAGCGGTTCGAGCTCGCGGCGGGACAGCCCGCGCCAGCTCTGATACTTCACGTCGATACGGTACGAACCCCACACGGCATCGGCGACTTCACGCAGGAATTCGGGCGTTTCCTGCGCGCGATACCAGTCGACGGTATCGATGTGCAGCCGGCTGGCGACGCGATCGGCCTGCTCGCGCGAGCCAGGCGGCAGGCTGGCCATCATTTTCAGCCGTGCGGAGGTCGCCATGCCGTCCAGCCCCAGTTCTCTCGCGGGGCCGGGCAGGCCCGCCAGGATCAGCGCGTGCGCCTCGTGCTCGGTCAGGCCGGTGAGATCGGTGCTCCAGCCGTCGCGCAGCTGAAATCCGCCGTTGCGGCCGCGATCGCCCCAGATGGGCACGCCCGCCGTGGAAAGCTGGTCGATATCGCGCAGGATCGTGCGCTCGGATACCTCCAGCGCGTCGGCCAGCGCCGGCGCGGTCATCCGGCCGCGCGCCTGCAGCATCATCATGATCGACAACAGGCGACCGGCTTTCATCGGAAGCACCTCGCTCGAATACCTGACATGAGGTGTCATGTTATCGGACTTATGCTTTGCCGCATGCCTGATCCGTTCCATCGACACCGAGGTCAAACATGAACGAGCGCATTCGAGTAACGCCACTCGACGTCGTCGAGCTGCGCCGGTACACCCTCCATCCAGGCAAACGCGACGTGCTGATCGATCTGTTCGATCGCGAGCTGGTCGAGCCGCAGGAAGCGGTCGGCATGACGGTCATGGGGCAGTTTCGCGACCTCGATCGTCCGGACCGGTTCGTCTGGTTGCGCGGTTTCGAGAGCATGGAAACCCGGCTGGGCGGGCTCACGGATTTCTACGGCGGCCCCGTGTGGAAAGCGCATGCCGACGCGGCCAACGCGACGATGATCGATTCGGACGACGTCCTGCTGTTGCGCCCGGCGTGGGAAGGATCGAACCTGCCCGTCGACCTGTCGCGCCGGGCCGGCCGCGACGCCGGGGTTATCCCGCCGGGATGCGTCGATATCACGATCTTCTATCTGAACGAGCCGGCGTCGGCGCAGCTGCTGGCGTTTTGTCGCGAATGCATGTCAGTCGTTCTCGACACCGGTGGAGCGACCGCTCAGGGGTGGTATGTCACGGAGCCGCGCGAGAACGACTTTCGCCGATTGCCGGTGCGGGCAAACGAGCAGGTGCTGGCGGGCATCGCGGTATTTCCCGACATCGCGCGTTTCGACGCATTCGGCCGCTCGAATCGATGGGCGCACGAGATGGCGCCGCAATGGGCGAACTGGCCGATCCGCGCGACCGAGACGCATCGGCTGGTACCGACCGCACGCTCGGCAGTGTACGCGTGAGCGTATTCGACGCGGGTCGCGCATGACCTCACAAGGGATCGAACCATGAAGATAATTTCCGGGCCGCTGAGCATGTTCGGGGCGAAGGTCGAGATTGCGGCACACGAGAAGGGCATCGACTTCGAGCTGGTGATGACGCCGTTCAGCCAGCTTCGCGGCTACGATCCCAAACATCCGGATGTATTGCGCATCAACCCGAAGCGGCAGGTGCCGGTGCTGATGGACGGCGATCTGGAACTGTTCGATTCCACGCAGATTTTCGAGTATCTCGAGGATCTGAAGCCCGATCCCGCGCTGTGGCCGGCGCATCCGGCGGCGCGCGCGATCGCGCGTCAGCTCGAACATTGCAGCGACGAAATCTATTTTCCGCACGTCGTCCGGCTGATGGGGCTGGAAGCGACGCCGGATGATCCGGCCGCGCGCGCCGCGCGTGACGAAGCGGCGCAATACTATCGGCGCATGGAGCGCGTGCTTGCGGATCGCGAATTCCTGGCCGGATCGTATTCCTATGCCGACATCGCGTTCTACATGGCGCAGCTGTTCGGCGCGCGCAAGGGCGCACCGATGACGGATGAAACGCCCCGCCTGCTCGCGTGGCGCGAACGGGTGACGGCACGTCCCGCCGTGCGAAAGGTCGCCGGCGCGATGGCCGGCTATCTTGCATCGATCGGAGAAGCGGTTCCCGATTTTCTTCGCGGGCTCGACTAGCGGCTGTCGAGAGCGGGTAGAACACGGCCTTCAGCGGCGATTGTCGTTGAGGGCCGCGATGGCGTTTTCGGCGTTCAGCCGCGGATGAACGCGAGCAGATCGGCGTTGATCGTCTCGGCGTTGGACGTCGGTATGCCATGCGGGAAACCCGCGTATGTCTTCAGCATGCTGTTCCTGGCCAGCTTCGCCGACAGGAGACCGGAACCGGCCGACCGAACTGAACTGCTCGGAGCGTACGCGATGGGTGATGGATCGTTTGCGCAAACCGGAGGGGGTGCCGATACGCGGCAAGGGCCGTCGCACGACCACCAAGTGAGTCGGCGCCTCCACGGCGCGCACCGGCCGGTCGTGTGAACGCAATCCGACTTGCCCCTCTATTCCGGTCCTTGACCTTAAAGTTGACTTTAATCTTAGAGTGCTTGCTGACGGCGGTGAGTCAGCAGGCTTCGGGTGTTGCCTGCCACGGTCGATCATCGACGAGAGGCAACGAACATGGACAGGCGGTTTACACAGGTCGAATTCGGTCCGCACAAGGTCGACGTGCCCGAAGGCGGGTATTACGACCGGTTCCGGATGAATCCCGACCTCGACGAGGTGGCGCGCGATCCCGCTGCGGGGAACATCGATTTTTTCCGTCGGATTCCGAAGCGTCAGGCCGCTTCGCGGGTCGGCCCGACCTGGGCGCCGAACTTCTACTACCGTTCCAGCAGCATCCAGCTCCTGTTTCTTGCGCCGCTCGAGCGCCTGCGGACCACGCTGCCGGTGCCGCTCGAACCGCTGCGTGCGCTCCCCGGCTACGGGCTGGTCGCGCTGACCTTCTTCTCGTATTCGGTGTGCGACAACGATCCGTATGACGAAGTGTCCGTCGCGGTGGTGGTCCGCCGGCCCGGCGCGACAGGGTCGCACGCGCTCGAGCTGATCGATTCGATGCGGCGCCGGAGCTTCTTCGCGCACGTGCTGGCGCTGCCGGTCACCACGGAAATCGCGCGGGTGCGCGGCGTGCACGGCTATCAGCTGCCCAAGTGGCTCGCCGACATCGACGTGAGCCTCGGCGCCACCGCGAGCGCCCGTATCGCCGGCCCGGGCGGCCGGCCGGACCTGAGTCTGAGCGTGCCGCTGCCTGCACTGACCAACGTGCCGTCGCAGTCGCACATGGGCACGGCGACGATGATCAATCGCATCGACGGCGAATGGCACCAGACATCGGTGCAGACGAATGCGCTATCGTTCGCCCAGCGCCTGTTGCCGCGCAACGTCGAGCTCGTGCGGCACGGCGGTCCGTTGAGCCAGCTGCTCGACGGGCTTGGCGCGTCCACCATCCTGCGTCTCGACGTGGTGAAGGACGCGCAACTGGTCCTGAACCTGCCGACCCCGTTGAAGGCCTTCGATGAACCCGGAAAGCAGCGCTGACGCCACACCTGTCCGCGGTACGCCCGCGCCGAAGGAATCGCCCATGAGGAATCGCCCATGACCCGGCCGACCCACGATCTCGTCGTATTTGGCGCCACCAGTTTTGTCGGGCAGATCCTGGCCCGCTACCTGTCCGAGTACCTGCCGGGCTCCGGCGAGACGCTGCGCTGGGCCATCGCCGGCCGGTCCGAAGCGAAGCTCAGGCAGGTGAGGGATACGCTGGGTGCGGCCGGGCAGTCGGTGCCGATCATCGTCGCCGATGCGGCCGACGAAGCGCAGCTTCGCGCGCTCTGCGCGCAGACGCGGGTGGTCGTGTCCACCGTCGGCCCCTATGCGCTTTACGGGGAGCCGTTGGTCAAGATCTGCGCGGAAACCGGCACCGACTACTGCGACCTCACCGGCGAGACGCAGTGGATCAAACGGATGATCGACAAGTACGAGCCGGTGGCCCGGCAGTCCGGCGCGCGCATCGTCCATTGCTGCGGCTTCGATTCGGTGCCGTCGGACATGGGCGTGTTCTTCCTGCAGCAACAGGCGCGGCAGCAGTGGGGCGCGCCGGCCGCGCAGGTGAAGATGCGTGTCAGGACGCTGAAGGGCGGCGCGTCGGGCGGCACCGTGGCGAGCGTGATCAACGTCGTCCGGGAAGCGGCCGCCGATCCCGCATTGCGCAGGGAACTGCTCGATCCTTATTCGCTGTGCCCGCAGGGGCATGGTTTCACGGTGCGCCAGCATGCGGTGCGATCCGCGGCATTCGATCGCGACTTCGACGCGTGGATCGCGCCATTCGTGATGGCGGCCATCAACGAGCGCGTTGTGCATCGCTCGAATGCGCTTGCCGGCAACGCGTACGGCAGCCGCTTCACGTACGACGAAGCGGTGATGACGGGCACGGGTCTCAAGGGTCGCCTGACGGCGCTGACGATGGTGGCCGGCCTCGGCGCGTTCATGGTCGGTGTCCTCATCAAGCCGGTGCGCAGCCTGATGGAGCGTTTCCTGCTGCCGAAGCCCGGCGAGGGGCCGAGCGCTGCGGCCCAACTGGCCGGCCGCTACGATTTGCGTTTCTTCGGCCGTGCCGACGACGGGCGAACCTTGCGCGTGAAAGTCATCGGCGATCGCGATCCGGGCTATGGCTCCACCGGCAAGATGCTCGGCCAGGCCGCGATCAGTCTCGCGCTGGATTGCGTCGGCGACGGCGTCAAGACCGGCCGCGGCGGCGGCTTCTGGACGCCCGCGACGATGTTCGACGAGCGCTACATCGAGCGTCTGGTTCGCCATGCGGGGCTGCGTTTCGACGTGATTTGAGCGCGCGCGCCGCCCGCCATTCGACAGGAAGCCGATAAAGATCGGATTGCGAACAAAATTCAGGAGACGACCTGCAGTCACGACGGGGCAGATGACCGGACGCGATCCGGCCAGGGAGTATCGGAACATGAAGATCGGGGAACTGGCGGAACGCACCGGCCTTAGCCCTTCGCGCATCCGCTTCTACGAGCGTATCGGTCTGTTGACGCTCGTCGAGCGCGAAGCGAACGGCTATCGCACCTATCCGCAGGAAGCGGTGACGGTGCTCGACCTGATCACGGCCGCGCAGAAGGCGGATTTCAGTCTCGACGAGATTCGCACGCTGATTCCGGCCGACCTCGCGCAGTGGCCATGCGATTCGCTGCTGGATGCGCTGGGCCGCAAGGTGCGGGACATCGAGGCGCTGGAGGCGCGGCTGGCGCGCAGCAAGGCGCAGGTCATGTCGCTGATCGCCGAAATCGCCGCGAAGCCGGAGTCGGTCGATTGTGCAACTCATGCGCAGCGATTGCTGTCGCGGATTCCGCCAGGGAATGCGGCGGACGCGGCGGATGGCGGCGAGGCTGCCGCCGCCGCCGATCGTGACGAACCGGTTGTGCGCCGGTCGACCCGTGCCTAGCGGGGCGCCGGCGGTCACCTCACAGCAGCGCGACGACCTGTTCGGCGGTCGCCTTCGCCGATTGCGGATTCTGGCCGGTCACGAGGCGGCCGTCGACGACGACGTTCGACGTGAACGGCAGCAGCGCCTTCTCGTAGCGCGCGCCACGCTGCTGCATCTGCTCCTCGACGTTGTAGGGCACCTTCTTCGCGACGCCGGCCAGGATTTCCTCCACCCACGAGTAGCCGGTGATCCGGCGTCCGGCAACCAGCAGCGAGCCGTCCGACAGCTTCGTGTTCAGCAGCCCGCAGTAGCCGTGACAGACCGACGACACGATGCCGCCGCGCTCGTAGATCTCGCGCGTGAGCCGCTGCAGCCCCGCATCGTCCGGGTAGTCCCACATCACGGCATGGCCGCCGGTGAAGTAGATCGCATCGAAATCGGCCGGATCGATCTCGTCGGGGCGCGCGGTGTTGGCAAGCAGTGCCGCATTGGCCTTGTCGGCGCGCCACGCTTTCGCGGCGGCGTCCGCATGCGGCCATTTGAGCGAGCGCGGCTCCAGCGGCGACACGCCGCCCTTGGGGCTCACGAGCATCTGTTCATAGCCTTGCGCTGCGAAGATGTGATGGGCATGGGTCAGTTCGGACAGCCACAGGCCGGTCGGCTGCGACGGATCGGCGTAGTGCGCGACGTTGCTGACGACGTGAAGGATGCGCTTGCTCATGATGCGGTTTCCCTTTCATCGGCCACGGGCGGACGTCTTCGACGCGTCGCCGGATTGTCGGATGGCAGTACCCATACCCATGGCCTCGATACGCTGCCGAGGCAAACCATAACCTTCAAGCAAAGTTGAAGGTCAAGGCCCTTTCGTTTTCGTGGCCCGCGCCGGGCTTGCGGGCAGTACGAGTCCGTCCAGCAAGGTTGTCAGCGCATCTTCGATCGCGTGATCGCCGACCTTCTCGCGCACCAGCCGCCCGTCGATCGCCAGCATCGTCAGGCCATGCAGATGCGCCCAGCAGGCGGTTGCCTGGCCGAGCGCCGGGCGCGGGCGGATCGTGCCGGCGCGCTGGCCGTGTTCCAGGATGTCGACGACCAGCAGGAAGGGCGCCTGCACGCGCGGATCGAGATGGATGTCCGAGGGCTCCCCGGCATCCGCGGCAAACATCAGTCGATAGAGATCCGGGTTGCGCTGCCCGAATGCGAGATGGGCGTACGCGAGCGCGAGCAGCACGTCCGGCGCGTCCGCCGCGGGATCGATGGACGCGGCGAGATCGTCGCGCAAGCGATCGAAGCCGATTAGCGCGAGTTCGTGCAGCAACGCGGCCTTGTCCGGGAAATGCCGGTACGGCGCGGAGTGGCTGACGTTCGCGCGGCGCGCGATTTCACGCAGCGTGAACTGCCAGCCCTGTTGCTCCTGCAGCGTGTCGAGCGCCGTTTCGATGATCGCGCGACGCAGATCCCCGTGGTGATAAGCCTTTTGCCCGGCGTCCGCATCCTCATCCGACGACATCGCGTTGCTCCTATGTTGACAGGGAACACATTGTGGGCCTATGATCCGCCGCATGCAAGTTGACAGTGTCTACATCGACGCAACCTCGTGAGGTGCATCATGGCCGTTTCCGCAGAATCCATCGAATCCATCTCGAGCTTCGACCCGGCGGTGTTGCTGGCCCGCCAGCGCAACGCGTTTGTCAGCGAGGGGCCGCCGAGCGTGCAGCAGCGCAAGGCCCGGCTCGCGCGGCTGCGCGCCGTGGTGCTGGCATATCGCCGCGAAGTGGAGGAGGCGATCAGCGCCGATTTCGGGAATCGCTCGCGGCACGAGACCGCGATCATGGAGCTGGTCGGCGTGATCCAGGCGATCGACTACCTGACGCGCAACCTGCGCCGCTTCACGAAGCCGCAGCGCCGGCATGTCGGGATTTTCTATCGGGCCGGGCAGGCGCACGTGGAGTACCAGCCGTTGGGCGTCATCGGCGTGATGGCACCGTGGAATTACCCGTTCTCGCTCACCTTCATTCCGCTGGCTACCGCGCTGGCCGCGGGTAACCGCGCGATGCTCAAGCCGTCGGAACTGACGCCGCGCACGAGCGAGGTGATGCGCCGGATGCTCGCGGAGACCTTCCCGAGCGAAGAAGTCGCGGTCGTGTTGGGCGGCCCGGAAGTCGGCGCCGCCTTCAGCGGCTTGCCGTTCGATCATCTGCTGTTTACCGGCAGCACGCAGGTGGGCCGCAAGGTCATGAAGGCGGCCAGCGAGAACCTGGTGCCGGTGACGCTCGAACTCGGCGGCAAGAGCCCGGCGATCGTCGCGAGGGGGCACGTCGATGGCCGTACGATGTCCAGCATCGTGTTCGGCAAGCTGTCGAACGGCGGACAGACCTGCGTGGCGCCCGACTATGCGCTGGTGCATGAAGACGACCTGGACGCGTTCGTCACGCAATACGATGCGGCCGTCGCACGCTTCTATCCGGGCGGGCCGACGAGCCCGGATTACACGTCGATCGTCAGCGACCGGCATTACGATCGCCTGAAGGGTCTCGTCGACGAAGCGCGCAGCAAGGGCGCGCGCGTGATCGAGGCGGGCGTGAGCCCGCAGCAGGCCGCTACCCGCAAGCGGACCCTCGCGCCCACGCTGATCGTCGGGGCCGGCGACGATACGGCCGTCATGCAGGAAGAAATCTTCGGGCCGATCCTGGCGGTGCGCACGTATCGCACGATCGACGAAGTCGTCGACTACGTGAATGCGCGTCCGCGTCCGCTCGCGCTGTACTACTTCGGCGCGCAGGACGGCGACTGCGAGTCGTTGCTCAAGCGCACCACGTCGGGCAATGTCGGCATCAACAACACGCTCCTGCATGTCGCGCAGGAAGACTTGCCGTTCGGCGGCGTCGGTCCGAGCGGGATGGGCGCGTATCACGGCATCGAGGGATTCCGCGCGATGAGTCACGCGAAGGGGGTGTTCGTGCAGGGGCGCTGGAACCTGCCGAGCCTGCTGCGCGCGCCGTTCGGCAAGCTCGCGGATCTCTCGCTGGCGGCGCTGCTCGGGCGGAGCCGGGAACCGGTGGGCGTGCGGGCGGGATTGAGCGCCAAGCGCTGAGCGGGGCGGATGGGCATCGGCGCGGCGTGTACGACGATTGCATCGGCAGTGCGGCGTGGATGCTCGAATCAGCGCCCGCCGTGCGCGATGCCGAAACCCGCATGAGCAAGCCACCGAAGATGCGATCGATCCAGTGCCGCAGCGGCAGCAAGCGATCGCGCACGGCCGTGGCGGAATCAGCAGGCCGCACGATGTCGGCTAAGGCATGGTGCGCTTGCCTGCCCCCGTGCGAACGGCGGCTTCGTCGAAGATCGTCGCGGCGAATTCGACGGCGGCCGGCATCCGCGCGTCATGCATCAGCACGAATTCGACTGCCGGCAGTTCCGGCAAACCGTCGGACACGCCGAGCTCCCGGAGCGTGTCGTCGATCGCGCTGCGCGGCACCGGCGCGATTGCGATGCCGGCACGCACGCATGTCCGGATGCCCATGACGCTCGGGCTTTCGCATGCGATCCGGTAGCGCAGGTCGGCCAGCGCGAGCGCTTTGAGGGCGGCGCCCCGGTACGGGCACGGATCGGGGAAGCACGCGAGCGGCACCTCGCCTTCCGGTAACTGCTCGTGGCGCGCAAAGGCCCAGACGAGCGGCTCTTGCCACAACGTCGCGCCCTGATCCGTGTGCGAGCAGCGGCTGCCGATCACGAGATCGAATTCGCCGTTGGCATGCCGTCGAAACAGGCTGTCGCCGATGTCGACCGTCAGATCCAGCCGCAAGCCGTGCCGCGCGGCCGCGTGGCGGCGCATCACGTCCGGCAGCCACCCTTCCGCAAAATCCTCAGATGCGCCGATACGCAGTTTGGTATCGACCGGGTCGCCGGTTCCCAGCCGGGCTCTCGCTTCCCCGCTCAGATTGAGCATCGCGCGCGCGTAGCCGAGCAGCGTCTGGCCATGCGCGGTGAGCGTGACACTGCGCGTATTGCGCACCAGCAGCGCCCGGCCGACCTGTTCTTCGAGACGAACGATCTGGGCGCTCACCGCAGACTGGCTGAGATGCAGCCTGCGACCGGCGCCGGTGAAACTCCGCACGTCGGCGACCGCGACGAACGTCTGAAGCAGCGCCGTGTCGAGGGGATTCTCCATTGATCACCAATCCGGGTTAATTCAATCAATTAATATCGTTTCAAAATTATAAGCGCGCTCGATACGCTGCGAATCGCAGTGGGCGACCGCGCATCCGGCGCGTCGCCGTCACTCTTGGCAAGGACCGGCTCCATGACGTGCGTGCTCTATATCGAAGGCTCACCCAACAAGGCCTATTCCGCATCCATCGACGTGTGCAATGCGTTTCTCGATGCGTACCGGCACGCGCATCCCGATCATGAAATACGGAAGCTCGACGTCTGGGATCTGGCGATGCCCGAATTCGACGAAGACGCGCTGGCCGCGAAATATGCGGGGCTGAGCGGTACCGCGTTGACGCCGTCGCAGGCGGCGGCATGGCAGCGGATCGAGCAGCTCGCGGCGCCGTTCCATGCAGCGGACAAGTTGCTGTTCGGCGTGCCGCTGTGGAATTTCAGCATTCCGTACAAGCTCAAGCACCTGATCGATGCGATCTCGCAGAAGGACGTGCTGTTCACATTCGACGAGACGGGCTTCACCGGCAAGCTGGCCGGGAAAAAGGCGGCAGTGGTCTACGCGCGCGGGCTCGGGTATCAGTCGCCGGGTTCGTTTACGCCGGCCGCCGAGTTCGATCTTCAGCGCCCGTACATGGAAACCTGGCTCAGGTTCGTGGGCGTGACGGACGTCACCGGCATCGTCGTCGAGCGTACCTTGTTCGGTGCCGACGGAAAGGTCGATCGCAGCCGCGCGATCGATGAAGCCCGCACGATCGCACGCGTGTTTTGACGCTGACGCGCCGTTGCCGTTGCCGTTGCCGTTGCCGCTGCCGCTGCCGCTGCCGCTGCCGCTGCCGCGCAGCGCCGCGCGGCGCTGCGCCCCGCATCCGGCGCATCCGGCGCACCGGCGGCGCGCCCGGCGCTTGCGCCGGCGTGCGGCGCGGACGCTCGAATCAGCGCCCGCCGCGTGCGATGGCGAGCGCGACGCCGAAGCCGACGAGCAGGCATCCGAAGGTACGGTCGATCCAGTGGCGCAGCGACAGCAGGCGATCGCGGACGGCCGTCGCGGAGAAACACACGGCCACCAGGCTGAACCAGCCGGCATGCGCGATGGCGATGAATGCACCGTAGCCGATCTGCACGATCAACGGCGTGTCGGGCCGCACGGCCTGCATGAACAGGCTGACGATGAACACCGTGGTCTTGGGGTTCAGCGCATTGGTCAGGAAGCCGGTGCGCAGCGCGGCCAGGTCGGACAGCGGTGCGGCCGGTGCGTCGGGCTGCCCGTTGCCGGCCTTCGTCATGAGCATCTTCACGCCCAGGTAGACCAGGTAGACCGCGCCGATCAGCTTGACGGCATTGAAGAGCCACAACGATTGCCGGATCAGCAGGCCGACGCCCAGCAGCGTGTAGCTCACGTGAACCGTCACGCCCAGCCCGATACCCAGCGCGGTGAGCACGCCCGAGCGGCGCGACAGCATCAGGCTGTTGCGCGTGACCATCGCGAAGTCCGGGCCGGGGCTGATCACGGCCAGCAGCGTGATGGTGACTACAACTATCAGTTCTGTCATTGTCTTGTCCTTGCGATTGATGGCTTGATGGCGCAATCTTATGGGCCACGTTTCATCGGGAAAAGCGATGATTTCTGACCAGAATGGTGAGATTGACTCACAACCGGTTCGTGCGAACCTGCCTTCGCTGATGGCCCTGCGTTGCTTCGAGGCGGCGGCGCGTCACGAGAATTTCAGCCGTGCCGCCGACGAGCTGTGCCTGACCCACGGCGCGGTCAGCCGCGCGGTGCGGCTGCTCGAGGACGACCTGGGCGTGGCGCTGTTCCAGCGGCGCAGCCGTCGCGTCTTCCTGACCGATGCGGGGCGCAAGCTGGCGCAGGCCGTCCATGACGGGCTGGGGCTGATGCGTCACGCCGCGCAGGAGTTGCGTACCGAGGCCGCTCGCGCACGGCGCTGGGTGCTGTCGTGCGAACCGACGCTTCTGATGCGCTGGCTGATTCCGCGCTGGCCGGATTTTCAGGCGCGCCATGCGGGCGTCGACATTCATCTCGCAGCCGCGGGTGGCCCGTTTTCATTCGACAGCGGCATCGACATGGCGATTCGACGCAATGACTTTGCATGGCCGACGGGTTATCACGCGGAGCGTCTGTTCGCGGAGCGGGTGGGGCCGGTTTGCCGGCCGGACAAGGTCGATGCGTGGTTTTCCGCTCGCCGCGGCGCGCGCTCGTTGAAGACGGACGTTCCGCAATTGCATGCGCGGACACGGCCGGACGCGTGGAAGGAATGGGCGGTGGCCGCGAATCAGCCGGCCGTCAGCGGGCGCGGGCAGGTGTTCGACCATTTCTACTTCAGTCTGCAGGCGGCGGTTGCGGGGCTCGGCGTCGCCATCGGCCCGTGGCATCTCGTTCGTGACGATATCGAAAGCGGTGTGCTGGTCGCGCCGATGGGGTTCGTGGAAGATGGTTCGCACTACTGCCTGTTGACGCCGGAGCCGGTGGTGGCTGGGCGTGCGCCGTCGGACGTGCTTGCGTGGTTGAGGTCGGTGGTCTGATCGGTGCGCGGATGCCCGGGGCGGGCGGTTTCCGCTCCGCTTTCGTCCATGTTGAAGCGGTGAGGTGAGGGCGGGCTCAGGCAGGGCTATCGGGCGCCTGTGCCAGGCATCTCAGGCGCCCGTGGCGGCCGTCGCTACGGTCGGGCATCCGCCGCGAAGGTCCTGCCCGTCACGTCCACGATAAAGTCGATTGCCGCACGAATCGTCGGCGAATGTCTGAGGTCGGCATGCACGACCAGCCAGATGTCCCGCGCGTACGGTTCTCCGTCGAACGGCAGTCGCTGCAACCCGGGATCGCTGTCGCCCATGAACACGGGCAGGCCAGCCACGCCGATGCCCGTACGGGCCGCCGCCTGCTGGGTCGTGATGTCGCTCACCTCGCACGCGATACGACGGCCTCGAGCGATCGATTCGAGCCATTTCTGATGCGGCATTTCCGCGAATTGCGCGTCGTAGCAGATGAAGGCCCAATTGTCGGGCGTCGACGCGTGCGCATAGTCGCGGCTCGCGTAGAGCCCGAAAGCCATCTCGCCCAGCTTGCGCGTCACGTTTTGCGGCTCCTCCGGGCGGAACAGGCGCACGGCGATATCGGCTTCACGACGGGCAAGCGACACGCGTTGTGCCTGGCTGGCCATCGACAGCCGAATGCCCGGATGCAATTGCGCGAATGCATGCAGATGATTCGCGAAGAAGTTGTTGGCGAGTACGGGCGGCACACTGATCGTCACGGTGCCGTGCATCGGCAGGTGTTCCGTGCGTGCGAGGCGCTCGATCGCAAATGCGTGCTCCTCCATTTTCTCGGCGAACTCGAGCATCTGCCGGCCGGCGGCGGTCGGCCGGCACGCGCGCGGCAACCGGTCGATCACGCGGATCTTCAGTTCGGCTTCGAGCGCGCTCAAGCGGCGGCTGACGGTCGCGTGGTCGACATTCAACCGCCTGGCGGCCGCCGATAGACTCCCCGTTTGTGCGACGGCCACGAAGTAGCGCAGGTTTTCCCAGTCGAACATCGGTGCATTTTCTCCAGGTGGCTGTGCTGTTTTGCGGAATATTCGCACAGAAGGCGATCCTCTACGCTTCACTCCTCCGAATACGAAGGATTGCCGATGCAGACCTCATCCAGACATCACCCGCGGCTGGTTCAAACGGCCGCGTGCCTCGGTTTTGCCGTCGTCCTGATCGACGTCAGCGTCGTCAATGTCGCGCTCGATGCATTGCGAACGGCCTTCGGGGCAGCGGTCACGGACCTGCAATGGGTCGTCAATGCGTATGCGCTCGTGTTCGCGGCGACGCTGCTCATGGCCGGCGCCCTCGGCGACAGGCTGGGTGCAAAGCGCGTATTCATTGCCGGTTACGCGATATTCACGCTGTCGTCGATCGGCTGCGGCATGGCGCATTCCATGGAAGCGTTGATCGCCTGGCGTCTCGTTCAGGGGATCGGCGCCGCGCTGCTGGTGCCGAACTCGCTGGCCGTGCTGCGCCTCGCATTCGACGACGCAGCGGCGCGCAGCCGGGCGATCGGCTGGTGGGGCGCGGGCGGCGGTATCGCGCTGGCCGCGGGGCCGTTGGCCGGCGGGTTGCTCATCGCCGCAGTGGGCTGGCGCAGCATTTTCCTGGTCAACGTGCCGATCGGCCTGGCCGGTATCTGGATGACCTGGCGGTTTGCGCCCGACACGAAAGCGCAGCGCGGAAGGAGCCTGGATCTTCCCGGCCAACTGACCGGTGCGTTGGCGCTGGCCGCGCTCACGTTCGCGTCGACCGAGATCAGTGCTCTGGGGTGGCGCAGTCCGGTCATCGTGGGTGCGTTCGCATTGTGCGTCGGGCTGGGCATCGCGTTCGTCCGGCTGGAAGCGCGTAATCCGGACGCGATGCTGCCGGCCGCGTTGTGGCAGGACAAGGTCGTCCGCAGTTCGATCGTGATCGGCGCGATCGCGAATCTGGTGTTCTACGGCATTGTTTTTACGTTGAGCCTGCTGTTTCAGTCGGTGTGGCATATGACGCCCGTGCGCACGGGCGTCGCGTTTCTGCCGATGATGGGGGTGCTGATGGTCATGAGCATCGTTGCCGGGCGACTGACCGGCCGGCTGGGTGCGCGCACGCTTGCGACGGCCGGATTGTCGATTTCCGCTATTGGCTATCTGGCGATGTGGCCGGCGATCGCCGCGCAATCCAACGGGCTGCTCGCGATACCGATGCTGCTGGCAGGCAGCGGCATCGCGCTGACGATACCGACCATCACGGATGCGGCGCTCGCGGCGGTGAGTGGCACGCAGTCAGGTGTGGCGTCTGGGTTGTTGAATACGGCACGGCAGGTGGGCGGCGTAATGGGCGTCGCGCTGTTCGGCTTCTTCGTTCGGGAGGCCGGGGGCGTGACGTTCGTTCACGGGATGGAGCGGGCGTTGATCGTTTCGGTGCTGTTGCTGGTGGTTGGCGCGGCAATGGCCTGGCGGAATCTGGGGGCGGCAGGGGCGCGCGGGATTCGGGCTCGCGAGGCGAGCCCGCTGCGTCAATGACCAACCCGATAGACGCGACCGCTATGCACGCCTTCCACGCTGCGTCGATAAGCCATTGCCACACGTGACGCCGGCACGCTCTCGCAGCCTGGGAAAAACGGACCGAACCGATCCATGGATTCCGTCAGTACCGTCGGGCTCACGGCATTGATCCGGATGCCGCGCGGAAAATCGCATGCGGCCGCGCGCACGAATCCTTCGATCCCGGCATTCGACGTTGCGGCGTTGGCGCCCTGCGCAATCGGGTCATCGACCGCGATGCCCGAGGTCAGCGTGATCGACCCGCCATCGAACAGGTAGTGCTGACCCACCAGCGCGACGCGCACCTGGCTCAGCAGCTTGTCCTGCAATCCCTTGTGGAAATCGGCGGCCGTCATCTCCTGGATCGGAGCAAGGATCACATTGCCCGCGGCAGCGATGATCGCGTCGACTTGCCCGATCTTCTCGAACAGCGCGCTGACGCTCTCGTCACGGGTGATGTCGACCTGATGGTCGCCGGAGGTGCGACCCACGCGAATGATGTCGTGTTTTCCGTCACGCGCAAGCTCATTGGCCACGGCACGACCTACGTCGCCGCCGGCACCGATTACAACGATCTTCATGGAACCACTCCTTTTCGATTTCAGGTTGGAGCGGCCATTGTTCGTCGAACCAATATTGAGATAAATGTGCTCTAATTTCCGACACTACTAATCGCCGGTTCGCAATATGGACAAGCTGCGTTCAATGGAAACCTTCGTTGCCGTCGTGGAAGGGGGCAACTTCACCGAGGCGGCGCAGCGGCTCGGCATATCGGCGGTCATGGTGGGCAAGTATGTGCGCGAACTCGAAGAGCGCCTCGGTGCGCGCATGCTGGAGCGCACCACGCGACGACAGAGCCTCACGGATGCGGGGCGCGTGTTCTACGAAGATGCCAAGCGTGCGCTTGAACAGGTGCGGATCGCCGAGACGTCGGTCGAACGGTTGCGCGCGTCGCCGTCCGGCACGTTGCGTATCAGCGCGCCGATTACCTTCGGTGCGTGTGTCGTCGCGCCGCTGGCCGCGACTTTCCAGCAGATGTATCCGCTCGTGCGTATCGAGCTGGCATTGAGCAATCGCGTCGTCGACCTGGTTGACGAGGGTTTCGATCTCGCCATTCGTATCGGTGAACTGGGTGATGTCGATCTGATCGCAAAGCCGTTGACCCTTTATCGCATGGTGATCTGTGCATCGCCCGGTTATCTCGCGCGGCATGGGCGTCCGGAGACGCCGCAGGACCTGGGCGTGCATCACTGCCTCTCGCACTCGGTGTGGAATGGCCGTAACGGGTGGAAGCTCGGCGGGTGGGACGGGCCGCAGGTTTCGCAGTATCCGGTCTTCACGTGCGACGACGGGAACGGGCTGCGCATGGCCGCTATCGCGGGTGCGGGATTGTTGTTGCAGCCTGAAGTCCTGGTGGCGCACGATCTGGCGAGTGGGGCGCTGGTGCCGGTGATGCAGGCGTATTTGCCTGAGCCACACCCGGTTCATATCGTGTATCGGCACGATCGGCGGCCACTGCCGAAGCTGACCCGCTTCGTGGCGCATTTGCTCGAGCATGTAGCGGGGCGGGAGGCGTCTTAGCGGGTGACGCGTCCCGAGTGCATGGCACCTGAGACCCGAAGCGCCCGCCTCCCGCTGGTGCCGCGCTACTTCAGCACGGCTGCGACCGCATTGGCGACTGCGTCGAGGTTGAGAGCCCGGGTCGCTAAGCGTGAGCGCGGTGGTACACGAAGCCGGCATTCGTTCCGCCGCCCCGGCCTACCGCGATCTGAATATTTAGGTGTGCCATGGCTTCAAGATAACGGGCGTTGTGCAAGGGGCCGGTCACGACGGGCGCAAACCCCGCACTTTCCGCGATCTCGGCGACTGTGGTGTTGGCCTGGACGTCGTTGCCCGCGATGAATGCGGTAACGGCATGACCACCCCGATCGATGCGATCCAGCGTCATGATGTCGGCGAACACCGTGTTGAAGCACTTCACGAGACGCGCGCCTGGCAGCAGGTGGCCAATCGCCTCGGCCGCCGATCCGTCGGCACCCAGCGGAAGTGGCGACCAGTCGTCCTTGAGCGCATTCGTTGCGTCCACCACGATCTTGCCAGTCAGCCGATGCGCAAGGGGCGGGAGTACCTCTACACACGCCTGATAGAGGATGGCGATGACGACAACGTCACCATGCGCCGCAGCCTCTTCCAGCGACACGATACGGTACCGTGCGCCCAAGCGCGCCCGCGAGGGATCACGCAGACCGACCACCACGTCATGTCCCGCCGCTACCAGCAATTCGGCCAGATTCCCGCCAAAGTTTCCACCGCCCAGGAATGCGATCTTCATGGCATGTACCTCACGATTGATTGGGTGGCATCATTCTTCCAACAATGGTTTCTGCAATCAATTAGGTACCTGAGAGTAACCATGACGAAGAAGATCAAGTTGCCGCCTGATGCGTTCCTGAAGGTTTGTCCGTCCCGTGCGGTGCTCGCGCGTATCGGGCAGAAATGGACGGTGCTCGCCATGGTCGCGATGAAGGATGGGCCGATGCGTTTCGGTGACATCAAGCGTCGCCTGGAAGGTGTGTCGCAGAAGATGCTGACCCAGACGCTGCGCGCGATGGAACGCGATGGACTTGTGGTGCGCAATGTTTATGACGAACTGCCGCTGCGTGTCGAGTACATGCTGAGCCCTCTGGCAGGTACGCTGCTTCCACTCGTCATCGATCTCAAGGCATGGGCGGAGAATGCGCTCGCGACAATCGAAGCGAGCAATCGTGCGTTCGATCGTGAGCATGCAGAGTAGCGAGAGGGGTTTCTGGTTGGGTCCAGGCTTTCTATGTATCGACATGCTCGCAGTTCCGCACGCTTATCCGTGAATCCGCAGTTGGCTCGGGTACTCGGCAAGCGCGTTAATAGTCAGCCATCTGCGGGCTTTTCGAGCAGGGGGCTGAGTATCCGCAGGACGTCGGCAACGCCTACAGCTCTTGAACCCTCGGCTACTTCAACACGTCGACCGATCCAGAATGTGTGTGGATGTGCCTCGGGAGACAAACGCCAGACCTCCGCCTTACGTTGGTGCCCCGTGCAGACACTAGTGGTGTCAATGAATTCATGATGCGAGGATGATCAGTCGTCGGCGCGCACCTTGTAGATTGGGCGATAGCCCGAGATTTTGCCACTATGCGTCG
Source organism: Burkholderia crassaminum (assembly GCF_964265005.1). Classification (NCBI taxonomy): domain Bacteria; kingdom Pseudomonadati; phylum Pseudomonadota; class Betaproteobacteria; order Burkholderiales; family Burkholderiaceae; genus Burkholderia; species Burkholderia crassaminum. The sequence goes on from NZ_OZ183801.1 coordinate 221,382, forward strand.
TAATATCGCCCCCGGATTTCAAGATCCTGTCCAGGCGACAACTATTCCGGCGCGGGGGAGTCCGTCACCGCACCCAGAGATCGGCGAACGGCACGAAACCCAGGGGCGCGGCCTCTACGCCGGCAACGTGCGACTCCAGCTCGATATGCTGATGCTCGTGCGAGATCGGGATCAGCCAGCCCGCTTCGACGAGTTGCCTGCCGATTTCCTCGTAGCCCGTCATGCGCACGCGCGCATCGGCTTGCGCCTGCAGCGCCTGCAGCACGCGATCCAGCTCAAGCGTGGCATCGGCCGGCATCCACCGCCGGAAAATGCTGTCGGCGGCAAACCATTCGTAGCATCCGAAATCCTCGTCGTCGTGCAGTATCTCGCTGCCCAGCACCAGGTCGGCCGCATCCAGCCAGTCGCGCCGGATCAGCTCGGCATAAGGCAGCGCCATCACCCGCAGCCGGATATCCGCCTCGCGCAGCCTGGCCTCGATGGTGCGCGCCAGCGCCAGTTCGTCATGGGTCTGCCCGGTTACCAGGGTGAGTTCGGTGTGCCCGGGTAACGAGGGCAGGGGGCCCGATGCCGCGATGCGATGCTGCCAGGCCGGCAACAGGCCAGCCGCGGGCCGTCGCGCGGGATCGTCGGCCCCGAACAGGCGGTCGGGTGCAAGCCAGTCCGCCAGCGCAAGCCGCTGTTCGCGCTGGCGAAAACCGTCGCGCGTGGCGTTGCAGACCACGTAGGTGCAGCCCGCCTGCAGCCGCACGATGCCCTTGTTGCCCCGCGCGCGGGAAGCGGAGTGGCCGAACCGGAGGTCGAAGCCGTCTGCCAGCTCGGTCGAGGGAAGAAACCAGAGATCCAGTTCGTCGAGCAGGGCACGCTCGCGATAATGATGGCCGAAGGCCGACAGGGTGATGCGGTATTCGCTGTGGCGCGACAGCCTGAAAGGCCCCGTGCCGATCGGCATGCGCGCGAAGTCGGGCTTCCGGTGACGCGGCACGATCGACGCGTTGGCCGCCGCGAGGCGCTGCGGCCACAGATGATCGACGTCGCTCAGGCGGCACACGATCCGCCGGCCTTCGGCGATTTCCACGTCGAGCAGATGCCGGTACAGGCGCTGGAAATAGCTCGGCTCGTCACGCATGCGCAGCAGCGTGTACCGCACGTCCTCCGGTTCCAGGGGCCTGCCGTCGTGGAAGACGACGTTCGGCCGGAGCCAGAAGTGCCAGACCCGCCCGGCCTCTTCCGGCTCCCAGTGATGTGCCAGCGCTGGCACGACGCGCTGCGTGTGCCGGTCGAATTCGGTTAGCCGCGAAAAGATCTGCCGCACCAGATGGGCTTCCAGCCGGCTGATTACCCGATACGGATCGAGTGCGTCCACCGCTCGATAAAGGGGAATGCGCAGGCAATGGCTGCGCGAGCCCTCCGCATCGATGCCCAGGAAATCCGGCAACCGTTTCAGTAGCTGTCGGCGCTGCTCGTCCGCCAGGCTGGCAAACGCCTGCTCCAGTTCCCCTTCCGCCAGCAAGTCCGACAGACGGTCGAGTACCGCGTGTTGCGGCGGCACCAGGATGGTGAGGCGCGAAAAGTGGCCACGGCCGCGGGCCGCCTCCCAGCGCAGCCAGCCCTGCGCTTCCATCTTGCGCAGCAGGCTTCGCACGTTGCGTTCGGTGCAGTTCAGGGCGCGCGCCAGCGCCGGCAGGCCGGGCTGGTTGTCCTGTCCTTCGAGAAACTCGCCGAGCCGGTGGAACTGATCGATCAGTCGCATAAAAGGGGAAACGAGAAATTGAAAAATTTCCATTTTTATTGTGTCTGCAAGTATGCAGAATGTCCACGCAAACAAAACGAATTGAATCAATTCGATCCCCTCGATATCGAGATGCCTCACTTCGGTGTTTTTTTTAATTCTCGTCGCCAATAAGGTTATGGCGTGGACATTTTTCTCCATTGATCGATCGACATTGCATATATATCGTCGTTCGAACACGGTATTGAGCCGTCCGTTATCAATTAGTCTGGATAGTTAATGAGCGAAATCGATTTTCAGCACCAGCCGTCCCACAATACGCTGGTCCACCAGGTCGAACGGCCCCATGGCGAGCCCCGTCGCGAACATTTTCGTTTTGTCAGGCAGCCGCTGGCGCCGCTGGTCCCTGGCGAAGTCCTGGTGAGGAACTGGCATTTTTCGGTCGACCCCTATATGCGCGAATGTATGGACGGCGACTGGGCGCTGCACGCGCCGCTCGAGGGACGCACCATCGGTCAGGTGCTGCGCAGCACCGATGCCGCACTCCAGCCCGGCGACTGGGTTTTTCACCGCCAGGGATGGCGCACCTACGCCCAGCTGCCGGCGCAGGCGCTGCGGGTGATCCGGCCCGCCGAGGGCGTGCCGCTCACCACCTGGCTGAGCATCCTGGGCGGCACCGGATTGACGGCCTGGGTGGCGTTGACCCGTATCGTCCGCCTGCAGCCCGGCGAATCCGTGTATGTCTCGGCGGCGGCCGGAGGCGTCGGCACCGCGGCCGGCCAGTTCGCCAGATTGCTGGGCGCGGGCCGGATCATCGGTAGCACTGGCAGCGCGGACAAGGCGCGGCGCCTGACGAGCGATCTCGCGTATTCCGATGCCTTTGTCTACCAGCCGGGGCAAGTCGGCGCGCAATTGCGCGAGCGGGCTCCCGAAGGCATCGACGTCTACCTGGACAACGTCGGCGGTGAACAGCTCGAGGCGGCGATCGCCGTCCTGAAAGACCACGGGCGCGCGGCGCTGATCGGCGCGGTCGCGCAATACAGCGCGCTGCAGCCTCCCGCCGCGCCGCGCAATCTCTTCGATGCAGTGGGCAAGAGCCTGACGCTGCAGGGCTTCCTCGTGAAGAATTACACCAGCTTGCAGCAGGAACTCGAGGCGTTCGCGATCCCACACCTCCAGCGTCGCGACCTCGTCGCGCCGGAAACGGTCACGACGGGCTTCGAGAACATCGTCGACGCCTTTCTCGCGATGCTCTCGGGCGGCAATCTCGGCAAGGCCATCGTCAGCGTCGATAGTGACGACGCAGGTGCGTCCTGATTCTCGCCACGGGATTCTCCCGCCGACATCGGTCATTCAAATAAAAACGATTGTCGATTTCAGTCGCGGCATCTTGATTCATTCAGTCAGGAATATTTCATTCCGGCTTGTCAAGCGCCGGCGATGGTTTTCGTACCGGTCACCCACTATCGATTCGATCAATCTCAGCGACATGAAGGGTAGACGAGGGTGAGGTACTGGTGCCCACGTCCATACTGAATCTCATCCACGCCGAAGGCGCGAATCATTCAGAGTTCACGACGATTCAGCCCCCAATCTGCGACCCACTCCACCGCCTGGAAGACTTTCTCCCAACTGGTGCGAAAGCTTCGGCGGTCTCTTTCCACGACAGCTTGCGTGCCCACTGTGCCAAGAGCAGCATGTATGCTTTGGTCAGCGTATGCTTGCCGATGCCCCACGGTACCGCTTCGACCTTAACGCCGCACCGGCGGCAGTCGACGCGGCGCATCGAATAGAGCAGAATCACGGCAAAACCCCAGACCGGAATGAATTCGAAGCGACGTTCATGCAGTGTGTCGTACCCGCTACCAGGCTTGTTGCAACAAGAGCAAACCGGTTGGGAGCCCCTTCGCGGCCGCACGTCGATCTCGATACTGTGAGTTGCTTCGCACCGCCGCGCACCGTCGTACACGAAACCAGGAAAATGATGGCAAGCATTGAGCAGTCGAGTCAGCAGCATGGCGAGAAACTGTTCGCATTTTCTGAGATGTGTATATAGCTTGCTTTCTGCACGAGTGATTCGAGTGTTGCAATAGTCCCGCCGCTTCGGCGGCGGTTGTCAACATTAACGATAGAAAACCGATGACACTTACAAACTCTTCCGTGCCACCTCTCGAATGGCCGAGTCTGCCGGATGAGGCTGCGCGTCTTGCCTGGTTTCGCGCCGTTATCGAGGCCTATGCTGATTTGTGGGCCGGGCACGTAACCATGCCGAAGTTGACACCGGCTACGCAGGATGCGGTGTCACAGGCTGAAGGACGGATTGGGTGCGCGCTGCCCGTCGATCTTCGACGCTACCATCTGGAAATAGGCACTCTAGCGCTGTCCGAACAACTGTGCGCCCTGGAAAAAGAAGCGCCGACACCCATCCTGCCACTGTTTATGGCCTTTCCTGGTCTGGTGGAGAGAGGGCTGTCAAAACAGGAAGATGTACTGGCCAAGCAGATGGTCGCGTTCAGCGACTATCTCGGAAACGGCAACATGTTCTGTTTCCACAAAAGCACCGGCGCCGTCTATTACTTTGACCACGATACCGATCCAGTGCTGACTTTATTCGCGTCTAATATCAATAGCTATCTTGAAGCGCTAATGATTAAGATGCTTGCCGATGTGCATGAAAAAGAGGAAGCAGGGGAAGATCTACTCGTTGAGCGGTTCGGCCGGGCGTTGATCCACAAGTGGATGTATTAATGCGAAGCTAGCGTCAATAGTCAACTGCCAATTGGTCATTAGGTTCCGCCTGCAATTGCGAGCTGAGTTCGGCCTCTTCACCCACAGATTCTCTCGACGAGCCTGGAAAAAGACCAAGCCCTCTACATGAGGGCGACCACCCGGCCTATTCGCCGGCCAAGCTCAATGCTGCAGCCAGGCGGCTCAATGAGCACCCGCGAAAAACATCAGCCTTCGATACACCGGCTGAGCGATTGCATCAATCCGTTGCATCGACGGGTTGAATCCGCAGGCCAAATCGGACATTCATCGCGCTGCCTGCCGACATCAAGCGACCGTTCAGCTATGATCGCCTGACCTATGGATTTTGATCCAACGCTTTGCAACTGCTTCAACAACCGATCGGCGCCGACCACTCATACCTCATGCGGAAAATGAAACTTCTTCCGATTCTGCGACACGGCGCAGCGGCATGCCTAGGTTGTTTCGCATTATCGGCCTTTGCAGTGGCGCCTGAAGCACCCGTGCCATCCGTGGCCGCACCTGATGTCGCTCACAAGGTGATCTGCAACATTGTCAGGCCGGACTACCCGAGCGCGGCGCGACAGGCAAACGAAAGCGGGACGGTAGAGCTGCGTATCGAAATCAGCGTCACCGGTCAGGTTGAAAATGTGACCGTTGTCGAATCGACAGGGTACTCGCGCCTGGACGACAGTGCGAAGGCGGCGTTACTCGCCACCCGATGCACCCCAGACCACGATGCGGACGGCAAGCCGGTGCGAGTTGCCACGACCATTCGACTTACGTTCCAGTAAGCGACCTTCGACGAACGTACAAGTGCCAGCGCGATTCAAATCTTGAGCGGCGAAGGTTTCGCCGAACGGCTGGATGGCCTGCGTTCGATATGAGCCGGCACACCTGCCGCTCAATCAAGATAGGGCTCCAACACCCCCTCGATCCAATCCATGAAAGCCCGGACGCGAGGCGACAGATTGCGCCGATGGGCCACGACAAGCGACGCGTTTAGCGGCTCGGGACGCAAGTCGGGCAGAACCTCTACCAGCGCGCCGCTTTCAATGTAATGCGCGAGCGCCGAGTATCCCGCCTGAATCAATCCAATGCCCGCAAGCCCGGCTGCGTGATAGGTCTGAACACTGTTGACCTGCATCGCGCTTGGCAACGAAAGCGACGCATAGCTGTCGCCATCCGGGTACTCCCATCCGGTATGCCTGGCGCCAAGCGTCAGCGTGTAGTGGACCATCCGGTGTCCTTGTGTGCGCAGATCATCGAGCGTGTGCGGTATGCCGTACCGTGCCAGATAGCTCGGGCTCGCCGCATTTGTCATGCGCAGTTTTCCCAGCGGCCGGGCAATCAGCGTCTCGTCGACGATCGGCCCCAGACGGATCACGCAATCGAATCCTTCCTGGACGAGATCGACACGCCGATCGGTGCTGGAAAGTTCCAGTTCCAGTTCCGGGTGCGCCGCCATCAGCTGCGGGAGTGCAGGAATCACGACGCTGCGTGCCAATTCGGTGGGCATGTCGACGCGCAACCTTCCCCGCAGTGATGTGCCGTTACCCGAGAACATCGATTGCAGTTCCTGGACTTCGGCCAGCAGGTCGCGTGCGCGTGAATAAAAGGCGCGTCCGTCTTCAGTCAGCTGCACACGCCTCGTGGTGCGGTGCAGGAGCGCAACACCCACATCCCGCTCGAGTTCTCGGATCACCATCGACACACGTCCTTTCTGAATACCGAGGCTTTCGGCCGCGCGCGTGAAGCTTGTCATTTCGGCGACACGGGCAAAGATCAAAAGCGCGTCGAGGTTTTGCATTGTTCACCCAGGGAGTAACAGAACGTTCAATTTGTCATCATTTATAACTCAGTTGTGGCTCGGTAGAGTGGCTTCCCATGTCGTCCACTGCGGACAATCCGAACGAAAGGGAACACCCATGACACCACACGCCTCTCCGATCAACACGGTCGTCGTCTACCACTCCGGCTATGGGCACACCAAACGTATGGCAAGCGCTGTCGCCGAAGGTGCCGACGCCGCACTCGTCGCAATCGACACCGAGGGAAACATTGCAGCGGATGCCTGGGATACGCTCGCCGGCGCGGATGCGATCCTGCTCGGCTCGCCGACCTACATGGGCGGCCCGAGCTGGCAGTTCAAGAAGTTTGCGGATGCATCCTCGAAGGTCTGGTTCGAAGGCGGATGGCGGAACAAGGTCTTTGGCGGCTTCACCAACAGCGCAAGTATCAACGGCGACAAGCTCAACACGCTCGAATACTTCTTCCTGCTCGCCGGGCAGCACGGCGGCATCTGGGTCAACATGGACATCAAGCCGGCAAACGTGAAAGCCTCGATGCGCGACGACCTGAATCGGATGGGCTCCTATATCGCGCCGATGGCACAAACGCCTGCCGATGCGTCGCCTGAAGAAATGTCGCCGGGGGACCTCGAGACGGCGCGCCGCTATGGCATGCGTGTCGCGATGATCGCCGGACAGTTTCGGTCCGGAACCTCTCGAGGCAACTGAAATCCTGGCGGGCGCGACGCGACAGAACGGACGCCGCCCCATGTTATCCAGCCACGCTTGAAGGAAATGGTGATGAGATACAAGCAACTTGGCCGCACTGGCCTGTACGTTTCCGAGTTGTGCCTCGGCACGATGACGCTCGGCGGCAATGCCGACGCCGGCATGTGGAAGGCGATCGGCGCGGTCGGTCAGGACGAGGCGAACCAGCTGATCGCCCGCGCGCTTGCCGACGGAATCAATTTCATCGATACCGCCGATATTTACTCCTTTGGCCAGTCTGAACGTGTCGTCGGGCAGGCGCTCCGAGATATCGGCGTACCGCGTAGCGAGATTGTGCTGGCGACCAAGACGGCCGGCGTGATGGGCCAGAAACCCAACGAGCAGGGGGCGTCGCGCGGGCACATCATGGATTCCGTGCAGCGCAGCCTGGAACGGCTCCAGGTCGACCATATCGATCTGTACCAGATTCACGCCAGCGATCCTGTCACGCCGATCGAAGAAACGCTGCGCGCCCTCGACGATCTCACGCGGCAGGGGCTGGTCCGTTATGTCGGCGTGTCGAATTGGCGCGCAGGCACGATCGGCAAGGCGCTCGGGCTGAGTGCCGCGCTTCACGCCACACGCTTCGAAACGCTCCAGGCCTACTATTCAATCGCCGGACGTGACGTCGAGCGCGAACTGGTGCCGCTCGTCGTCGAGGAGCAGATGGGGCTGCTCGTCTGGTCGCCGCTCGCCGGCGGGTTGCTGTCGGGGAAGTTTGGTCCCGGTACGTCGACCGACAGCGGTTCGCGGCGCAGCCATTTCGATTTTCCGCCGGTCGATCTTGATCGAGCCTGGCCGTGCATTGCAGAGATGCGCACCATTGCCGATGCGCACGATGTCTCGGTTGCCCGGATCGCGCTCGCCTGGTTACTCGCCAAGCCGCACGTCACGAGCGTCATTGTCGGCGCCAAACGGGTCGAACAGCTCGAAGACAACCTCGGCGCGGTCGATGTCGTCCTGACCGAGAACGAGCTTGCGCGCCTTGATACCGTGAGTGCTTTGCCGGCCTGCTATCCCGGCTGGATGATCGAGCGTCAGGAGGCCGGCAGGCGCCCCCAACCTTTCCGGCGCGTCGTGTCGGAATAGAACCGGCTATCGCACTTCAATCCTGTCGAGGAAGGTCGTTGAAAAATTTCCGCGCCACATTGAATTGCGTGTTCCCGCTACAAAGGAGAGTTCGACATGCCAAAGGGTTATCTGGTCGCCCATGTCAGCGTTTCAGACCCAGCCGCCTATGCTGCCTATGCAGAAGCCGCGGGTGATGCAATCAAGACTTTCGGCCCGAAGGTCATTGCGGCCTGGGGGCAGTATGAAAACCTCGAAGGCGAGGCCCACGAGCGGCATGTGGTCCTCGAATTTGATTCGTTCACCGAGGCGAAGCGTTTCTATGAGAGCCCCGAATACCAGACCGCCAAGGCGCTCCGCGCCGGGGCTGCGACCGGGACCTTTGTCATTCTCGAAGGGGCTTCTTGACGCTGACCGCGACGCGCTCGAACGTGAGGCACGTCGGTTCGATCTCGCGCCGGGGGCCTCGCGAATCCCGGCCGTCCCTCGCCGGAGGCGACGCAGCTTGCGAAAGCGGGGACGTGGGTTTGTCGACACGTCCTTGCGGTGCTCAACTATTCGGCTGAACGTCCACCGGTCAATGCGACCGTACGAGCGACGGCTTGACGATGATCTTGCCGATGACCTGGCCGGTTTCTTGAGCCTGATGGGCTTCAACGATGGCGTCGAGTGTGACTTGCATGCCTATGGTCGGCACATAGGCACCGTCCTCGAGGCATCGGCCGATTGCTGAAACGGCTGCGGACTTGGCGGCCGCCGGGACGGTGTAAATGTAGACGAACCGGAATGTGCAGCCTGCGATCATGGCCTCGAGCAGGGGAAGCGACAAGTGATCGGCCGCGGATCCCACGGCATAGGAACTGATGATTCCGCCATTAGCCAGGCAACGCATGTCGATTTCTAGGTTGTCTTGCAGACTGACTTCCACGATACGATCGACTCCCCGCTGCCGTGTTACCGACTTCACGATCGCGGCCACATCCTGCAGCCGTCGATTGATCACGAGGTCGGCACCTGCTCGCTGCGCAGCGTCTGCGTGACCGGGCGTTGAAACAGTCGTCGCGACCCACGCGCCGGCCCATTTTGCGAGCAGGATTGCCGCGGTTCCGACTGCGCCCGCGCCGCCCTGGACGAGTATCGCGCGGCCCTTGATATCGCCGTCCGAGAAGAGGCAGCGATGGGCCGTGAGTGCCGGAACGCCCAGGCAGGCGCCGACCTCGAACGAAACGTTGTCGGGTAAAGGAACGGCCTGTGCTTCCGGAACGACCGCATATTCTGCAGCCGTGCCGAAGGGGCGGCGATACTGCGCTTCGAACAGCCATACCCGTTCGCCTGTCCGTGTCGGCGCAACGCCGGCACCGACCGCGTCGATCACGCCGGCACCGTCTTGATGCGGAATGACCACGGGGAATGCGGAAGGGCCGGAGAAGCCGGTACGCGCCTTGATGTCGCTGGGATTCAGGCCAGACGCGTGGATTCGCACCCGGACTTCGCCCGGACCCGGTTGCGGAACCGGAAACTCTCCGAGCCTCAACACTTCCGAAGCTTTGCCCTGTCGTTCGTAATAGGCGGCCTTCATCGATCTGATCCCTTGAGTGATTCCGATCGCCGGTTATCGGCGGCCGGTGCAACGCAGCGGGGACTATCGGTGGTCGACCGTTTTTGCACAAGAAGGCACGTCTTTGATATATAGGGAAAGAAATTATCCTATTGGGAGCCGGCATGACATCTTCGGTTAGCACGTATCCGTGCTCGGTCGCAGCGACGGTCGATGTCGCTGGGGGGAAATGGAAGCCGTTGATCGTGCACTATCTGCTGGGCGGCACCAAACGGTTCGGCGAATTGCGCCGCTTGATCGGAACGGTGACACAGCGCTCGTTGACGCTTCAGCTTCGCGAGCTCGAGTCGGATGGCATCGTGACCCGCGCGGTTTTCGCCGAGGTTCCGCCCCGCGTCGAATACTCGTTGACCGAATTCGGAAGAACGCTCGCCCCTGTGCTCGAGGCGATGAAACAATGGGGTGACGCTTACATCGAGCGACTGGAGCAATCCGCGTGTCGCTGACCGAGTTCATGAGCGTCCCGTTGCGGCGCCGGCGGTTGTCCGACACCACTGCAGCGCGGGGCGTTGAAAACGCGCACATGCCATAATTCGCCCGTTCCTGGGCTACCCGACGCATCGTGTCCTTCGCGAAATGATTTTGATCCGATCTCTTGCCGCCGCCTGCCTGTTGCTGGCTGGAAGTATGACTGCGGCGCACGCCGAGACGTACCCGCCGGAAGTGTCGAGAAACATCGACAAGCTCCAGTCCAGATGTGCCAGCAAGTCCAACGATCCCAAGGCAGCAGCGTGCATCGAATACAAGGCTACGTTGGCCCGCACCATTCCACCCGATGTTCAGGCATTGATGCGTCAGGAGGAAGCGGTCGATGACAAATGCAGGAACGGCGCGGCACCGAAACTATTGCCTAACGGGCAATATGCTCCGGGAAGTGCCTGCGCAGAACGCGAACTGGCGATGAAGACCATTCGCCAGCACGGCTGGTGCTGGGGTCATACGGACATGGATAGCTACCATCCGGGTTGGGTGATCTGTCATCCCGGTGAATGGCAGTAAAGCGGGGCGAAGCTGTCGGTCGAACGTTCGCGTGACAGCATCAGCTCGCGTCCGTCCGCAGAGGGCTGCGGATTAAGCCCGTCACGAGCGACGGGCACCTCGAGTCGATATCTTCGCTTTGCGCTACGCTGGTCGGCCGTAGTCGAACCAGCGGGGACGTTCAGCTCGCTCTAAAGCAGACATCGAGATCAATACGGGTCACCGTTCTTGTGCTCGAAAGCCCACTGTCCGTTTGAACCCATGACAGCAACGAGATCGTCCGTTGCATAGCTCACTGCGTCGTCGGATACCCTGCTGCCGACCTCGATGATCGTGGCATCGCCTGTCGAGTTGTTTTGTAGATGGTGCGGCGTGCCATTCGCGCGAAACCCCGCACACATTCCAGCGCGCATTAGATAGTTTTCCTCACCGACGTAGAGGGTGACCTCACCGCTGAGGACATACACCCACTCGTCCTGTTTCGAGTGCTGATGGTGTAGCGCAGACACCGCGCCGGGGCTCAATGTCGTCAAGTTCACACCGAACTGACTCAAACCGAACGGATCGCCAAGAGGTTTCTTCTCTCGTCCCGTCATGCGAGACGCAAACGGCTCCGGGTAATTTGAGGGTTTGGTGCGCGGTGCGGCGTCGGCGGCGACCATGCAAGCTTTGAGTTGATCCATTCGCGTTCCTCGTTCCGTCAAAATGGCCAGAGGAAATTGTGTAAATTCGCGAGGGAAACGTCAATCTTGATTCGAACAATCAACCTATCTTCTGACTGGCCGTGTACCGCGGTTGCTTTGAGCGAGTATGGTTTCCCCTGCGATTGCCGACGATTCTCGCGTCAGGCCGGGTGTCCCTTCCTGGCCGGACCCGGTCGCTGCCCGCTTCGACAATCCGCGACTGATCCAACCTGACCCGCAAAGGATATCGACACCCAGCCAAAGCCTTCGTACGCTGGCGCCAGTGCGTGTTGCAAACATGCAGACCGTCAGTCGGATGACGCCGGCAACTCATTTCCCTGCGCAGTACCGCATTGATGGCAATGCGGGAAGAAGAAGAAATTCCGGCCGCCGCATTCGCATACATTGAAGAGCTTCAATCCGCAATGGACGCAGAACGTGGAGTCGTCGCCGCCGAGATTCCATTGTTTGTCGCACGACGGGCAGCGCTTTTTTTCGAGCGAGCGAACGGCTTTTTCGTATCCGATCGTGCGCGCGCGTTCTCCCTGATCCTGCTGCAATTCGAGCCGTTTGCGTTCGGCATACCGCTGGAAGGCCTTCATCATGTAAAGGCCGGCGAATACCGTGAGCGCGATGCCGACCAGGACCCGGACATAGCCGCCGAAATTCGGCAAGTACGGGACCAGTTCAATGAAAAACGCGCTCAGTGCAAACAGGCCAAAACCGTATACGAAAGGCCAGTAGCGCATCTTGCGGTAGCGTATGAACAGCCAGATCGCAACCAGCAGTATCGGTAGCGTGAGCGCAAGCCGCAGTCCGAACACTTGCAACTCGTAATGCCGTGTCGCCTCGTCGAAGCGCCGTTCGGCGGCTGCGTCCGCTTCGGCGATTTGCGTGTCCACTTGAGTCTGCTGCGATGCCAGTGCCCGTTGCTGGTCGTTGATCGCATCGATCTGATGCTGCCAGTCGACCACCACTGCCTGGAGCGTATCCAGCTTGCGGGTTCTCGCCAGAATGTCCGGGTCTCTCGAACTGTCTCCTGTCACCGAGCGGGTTGCCAGCCAGTTGCGGAAACTTTCCTTCTCGGCCGTGTACTCCTTCGCGGCGCGGCCGCGCGCGACCTCCATCGTGTCGGCCTTCTCGGCAAGCGCGTCGTGCTGCGCCTGCAGATTGCGCCGCGCCGCGTCCAGTCGCGCTTTCGCCTGCGCATCAGCGAATTGCTCGATCACGGGCGGACCGCCCCTCGGGGCGAACGCCATGTCGCGGATCACGAGACTGCCGAGCATGTTCAGGAAGACGGCGAAGATGATCGCAATCACCCATGAGGCGAGTCGCAGGAGCCGCGCTGGACTGGTCAGGCCGTCGCCGGAAGTCATCATTGTTTTGCCTTGGTTGGGATGGTTTGGATGGTCGTCAATCTTGGTACAAGCGTCGATGGTCTCTTTCTGGTCGGCTGCCGCCCGACGCGGTCGATCATGTTGCCGAACAGCAGACATTCAAGTGTATTGACCGGCGAATATAACCCGAGCAGGTGGCGCACCGAATGGCTGTTCCACACGAGCTTACTGTTGCGGTGACGGAATCGTGGAGATCGAAAACAAAGAAGCCACCGAAAGGTGGCTTAGTGAACAGACCAGAAGTGAGCTACCCTCATCAAGATCGCTCACGTATTCACTTTTTCTTTGGATCGTGAATGGGGAGGGTGGGATGTTTGGGTTTGGTTGGAGGATTTACATGATGCCTCCGGTCATCTTTGCCATCCTCTCGTTTGGGTTTCGGACCGGGATTTATAGTCGTCATATTTCATCTTCCTTTCATTTTGAGTGTGGCTACAGATTTGTGAACCGCCTCGGGAATCGCAGAGGTGGTTGATTTAGGTTGATGCGGCGCATCAGCAATACTGCTGATGCGCCGTTAGGAGTTTGCCCCATCTCCAGTTGGCAGGAAATAGCTAGTTCGATGATGGTTGAGCCGAGCTGCCATCGCGTTGCCAGTGGGAAATTTCCGGCGTGGCGTCTTCGTCCACCCTAACCACTGTGATCGTATCCGTTTGCGTCTGCAATTAAAGTCGACAGACGAACTCTGTAACTTTTTATATATCGATTCCGGACGATCTAGATACCGGGGCTGAGTGATCGAAACTGGCTGAATGCGGTCCTACGAAGAAGATTCTGCCGTGTCGACGGCCGCCGGATCCTCGCCAACGCTCAACCATTCGAACCGTCAGCAGGGTCACATCTTCACGCCGTGGAGATCGACCTCTTCCTTGCGGATTTCGAAACTGTATCGGTCGCCGCGCCTGGTAATCAGGCGAAACCCGCATTTTTCGGCTACGCGAAGAGAGGCTCGATTCTCGATCGAACATGACGCCGTCAAGCGCACAATCCTGCCTGACCCAAACGCGAGAACGAGCAGCGCGCGAATCGCGTGAGCCGCGTAACCCTTTCCCCAGAAGTCAGGCAACAAAAACCAGCCACAATCAGCCGAAGCCGAGTCGCGGATCGTATACCCGACACTCCCGATCATCCCCTTCGCATGCCGGCATTCAACGGCATAGAAGAAGCGTATCCGCTCCGCGCAACGTTGCTGTGTGATCGCGTCTGCCAACGCATGCTCACATTGGACTCTCGTTCGCGGGAGCCACGACACATAGCGGGCCACTTGCGAACTCATCTGCAATTCGCAAAATCGATCGATGTCGGACGGTACGTGTTCGCGGAGACGAATGGGGCATGAATTCATTCTGGTACCGGAAGCAGCCAGGCGCTTTTCCCGAAAGCAGTCACACGCGGTCGCGAAAGCATCAAAGTCCGGGTAACAGATCCGGAAGTGGCGGAAGCCTCGATATCTGCGAACACTTCGAGCGAGTAGAGCGCATCTTCGGTTTCAACGGGTTGGTTCCCCGCGATGCCAGCGAGGATACCTGCTTCTCTCAGCCATTTCAGGTGCGGCGCGGCGTCAGGGAGAGATCGCCTGCAGTCGCGGCATAGGCGCTCCTGTTCGCCCCCGGATTTTTGTCTGATTGTGCACGGAGTGGCGGCGCGGATATTGCTATCGCTGTGTCCTCGTGCCAGCTCCTGTAAGGGTAATTCCGGCATGGCGAAAGGTTATCAAACCAGATTAACTTATATCAAACAAATTTTGACGACTATTTATGTTCCTGATATGGTCTTTACGCCTGCAAAGCGCGGTCCGGTTCTGTGGGTGTTTGGCGAAGCGCTTTGCGCACTTCGCCAGCGGCTGAACCGGGCGCTCAATCAGCCTGCAAGGGCGGCCGGTGTTTCCAGGCCGTCCTTTGTCTCAGGTGGAGCGTGGTCCGGTTTCGTCATCGCCGACCGCGCGTGCGGGTATCGCGCGAGCGTTGAGCGTGATGTTGCAGTACTTCTTCGAAATGCCATCGGAGGAACGTTCGGCCAAGCGCGGTGATCCACTCGAGTTTTTCGGCTTCGCGGATTCGGCCTATCTGTTCACCCGGATCACGAATACGGCGGGAGAACGTCAGTTCGAATGGATCCGCTTGCGCACGCTCGTGGACAAGACGCGCTCGGAAGTCACCACGCGGGGGGCGAGTTCCTTTACGTGATCGACGGTGAAGTTTTGCCGAAACTGGAGCGACAACGGAAGCAAGGCGGCGGTTTTCGTCCGGTAGGGGCGCCGCGATTGTTCTAACCGGATGAGCGCCGGACAGGTCGAGACGTGAGGTACCTCTCCACATGGAATTATGAGGATGACGAAATTATCGAACTCAATATGCCGATTTTTCGAACATGACGCCGGCCGTTGCGGCTGAGATGACGTGCGAGCCGTGCGCCGTCATCTGCATTCGAAGACAACACAACCTGTTTCAAACAATCCCAAAACCACTCCTGACAGTGAAATACAGATGAAAAACAAAAACATCAACGTCAGCGTTATCGCTGTTGCCGCTTTTGCAGCATCTTCGGCGGCAATGGCGCAGTCGTCCGTCACCCTGTATGGCATGCTCGATTCGGGTATCGGCTACACCTCGAACATCAATGGCCACAAGCGGTTTGGCCTCGATGGCGGTGCCGTAGGTTCGAACAAGTGGGGCCTCAAGGGTGAGGAAGACCTCGGCGGCGGCCTCAAGGCGGTATTCAAGCTCGAAAACGGTTTCAACATTGGTACCGGCGGCATCAACGGCCAAGGGCCCATTGGTGCCACGCGTTCGCTGTTCAACCGCCAGGCCTACGTCGGCATCACGTCCGATCGGTACGGTACCCTGCGCATGGGGCGCCAGCTCGACGCCGTGACGGAAATGGTGCAGGGCCTGACGGGCGACGCCATTTCGGCATCGACATTCTCGACCCCGGGCGACGTCGACAACAACGACAACACGACGAACCAAAACAGCGCCGTGAAGTACATTTCGCCGGTCATCAACGGCTTCCAGGCTGAAGGCGCGTACTCGTTCGGCGGTGTTGCCGGGGCGATGGGTTCGGGGCAATCGTGGTCGGTGGCGGCGAACTACGCTCAAGGTGGCCTGACGGTCGCCGGCGGCTACTTCCGCGCGGCAAACCAGGGCGAGAACGGGTGGTTGAACGCAACGGCACAACCGGGTTTCGGTACCGCGCTGGGCTATCCGAGCTCGGGTTACAACGGTGGCAATGCGTTCAAGAGCGCGGGCATCGCTCAAGCCGCTGCTCAATACCAGATCGGTCCGTACACGGCTGGCTTGCGGTACTCGAACGCTCAGTACCAAGGCAACAATGGTCAGCCGTCGATCCACTTCAACGTGCTGGGTGCGCTCCTGCAGTACCAGGTCACCCCGGCGTTGTCGCTGGCCACCGGGTACACGTATGTCTACGGTTCCGCCGCCACGCCCAACCAGGCTGCCGAAGGCCGCACGATGGCTTCGATCAACCAGGCGTCGCTGGGTGCCATGTACGCGCTGTCGAAGCGCACGTCGGTTTACGCCGTGGGTGCCTACGTCCATGCTCAAGGCGCCCAGGCTTCGGCTGCTGACTTTGGCAACACCGCATCGGGCGGTAACCAGGTTCAAGTCAACATCGGCATGCACCATAGCTTCTGATCGCAGGCCCGGAAGCCCGGAGTAGTGGACGCATTACTCCGGGTTGGAAGCATTCTGCCGGTTCCGCGTGACCACGTGGATCGGATCGTCAACGATTCGCGTGTTCGCGGCGGACGGCAGAAAGCGGCCGGGGCGCAACCGTCCGCCCGATCTAAAGTCGCGATCCTCCGGATCGCCCAGGCTTCACGGCAGTCGCGGCCGGTGTCCATCTCATCATGAGCGGGATCGCCGGGGCATGCGACATCTCGCCGCCCGCGTGAAGCACCAAGGCCTGATGAAGCTGGCGGTGTCGCGGGAGCATCGACGCGTCCCCCCCTCCCACAGCCGCTCGACTTGCCGGCGCGCAGCCCGGATTTCGTCACGGCACTCAACTCTTGTCCGAATCTGTCGTTAACTCAGGGCGACTGCCTCCGAGAGGGCGGCGCTCCGGCGTGTCAACCCGCTGGACAAGGGATCGTCAAATGCGGTGTCGGGGCCAATGTGCCGCGCTCGCCGCCGCGACGCATCAAGCGATGGGCCAAATCCCCGTTTGCGAGTTCGATGAGTACGCAACCATTCGAGGCAAGTGCGATCGCACCGTGCTTGTCGCCGCGGGCGAGCCCGCAGGTTGCCGGATCGAAGTGCGCCGGCGAGGTTTTTTCGTCTTGGTTAGAGAATGTATCCGAGCAGCTACGATATTCCGATTGCGCGCCTCGTCGCGCGTCAGATCCTGTCCTGCGCGCCCGCCACGCCGGTGCGGGAAGTCGCGCGACGCATGTTCACCGAGCGTTGCAGTTCGATCGTCGTGATGGAGGATGAACAGGTCGTCGGGATCTGGACCGAGCATGATGCACTGTCGGCCGGCAACGATCCGCACGAGCTCGACCGGCCGGTCAGCGAGGTGATGAGCCGGCCGGTGCTGACGCTCGAGGCCAATACGCCGCTCGGTGAGGCCGCGATGAAGTTCAAGCAGTCGGGCGTGCGGCACTTCGTGGTGGTCCGCGATGGCGCCGCGATCGGCGTGCTGACGCAGACCGACATCGTCGTGAACCAGGGGCCGGAATTCTTCCTGCACCTGAAGCCGATCGAATCGATCCGCGTCCATCCGCCCGTTGTGGTGCCCGAGCAGGTCGCGCTGCACGAGGTCATCGCACGGATGCGCGCGCAACGACTCGATGCGATCCTCGTCGGCTACGACAACGGTGAGCACGGCATCCTGACCGAACGGGACATCGTCCGGCTCCTGGCGGACGGCGGGGCCCAAGGCGCGGTTGGAGTCTACGCGAGCAAGCCGCTGCAGATGCTGACCGCGAAGCAGAGCCTGTATGCGGCGCAGCGCTTCATGACCGAGCACAATATGCGGCACGTCGGCATCCGGGACGAGGCGGGCAGGCTGACCGGGCTGCTCTGTTTCGCGGACGTGCTGCAAAGCATCGAGCACGAATACGCGAACGAGCTGCGCAGCGCGTTGCGCGAGCGCGACGAAGCACTGGGTCTGGCGCGCTTCAACCTGCGCATGGCGGACCGGGTGTTCGAATCGGCGCTCGAAGGCATCATGGTGACCGACCGGCACGCGAAGATCGAGCGCGTCAACCAGGCTTTCACGCGCCTGACCGGATATACCGAGGACGAAGTGATCGGGCGCAACCCGGGCCTGCTCAGTTCCGGGCGCCAGACGCCGGACTTCTACAAGCAGCTGTGGCATTCGCTGACGACCGATGGCCACTGGCAGGGCGAAATCTGGAATCGCCGCAAGACCGGCGAGCTGTTTCTGGAATACCTGACGATCACCAGCATTCGCGACAACGAAGGCGAGATCTCGCACTATGCGGCGATCTTCTCCGACATCACGCAGCGGCGTCAGGCGGAGGAGCGGCTGGGCTATCTCGCCACGCACGACGTGCTCACCGATCTCGCGAACCGCGCGCTGTTCGAGGAGCGGCTCGCGCACGCGATCGCTCACGCGAAGCGGCTCGGTCGCAAGGTCGCGGTGATGTACCTCGATCTCGACCGCTTCAAGCTGGTCAACGACACGCTCGGCCACAACGCCGGCGACGAGGTGCTGAAGCGGGTCGCGGAGCGTATCGTCGCGACAGTGCGCGCGAACGACACGGTGGCGCGCATGGGCGGCGACGAATTCGCACTCGTGCTCGAGGAGTTCGACGATGTCCGCGACGTCGGGCGAGTGGCACGCAAGCTGCTGGACGAAGTGGGGCGGGCGATCGATATCGGCGGTCGCGAGCTCTTCGTGACGCCGAGCGTCGGCATCAGCATCTATCCGGACGACGGCACCGAGGCGGAGCATTTGATCCTGCTCGCGGACCAGGCGATGTACGGCGCGAAGAGCCGCGGCAGGAATGTGTTCCAGTTCTTCGAGAGCAAGATGACGTCGTCGGCGATGGAGCAGTTGGAGACGCTCGGCGAGCTGCACCGCGCGCTCGAGCAGGACGAATTCCGGCTGTTCTACCAGCCGCAATACGATCTGGCCAGCGGCCGGATCGTCGGCGTGGAGGCGCTGCTGCGCTGGCTGCATCCGCGCAAGGGCCTGGTGCCGCCGGGCGACTTCATCGGGCTGGCGGAGCGATCCGCGCTGATCGTCCCGATCGGCCGGTGGGTGCTGCGCGAAGCCTGCCGGCAGGCGCGTCGCTGGCTCGACGAGGGTTTCGAGTTCGGGCGCGTGTCGGTGAACGTGTCGGCGCGGCAGTGCTTTACCGACCATTTCCTCAGCGACCTGACGACCATCCTCAGCGAAACCGCGTTGCCGGCCGAATGCCTGCAGCTCGAGTTGCTCGAAAGCATGGCGATGAACACCCGCGAGGAAATCGGCATCCTGCTGCGCGAACTGGCGACGCGGGGGATCAGCCTGGCGATCGACGATTTCGGTACGGGCTATTCGTCGCTGGTGTATCTGAAGGATCTGCCCGTCGATACGCTGAAGATCGATCGGTCGTTTCTTGCAGGCTGCGGTTCGGGCAGCACGGACGACGCGATCGTGCGCGCGATCGTTGCGATGGGGCGCGCGCTGGGGCTCGATGTCGTGATGGAGGGCGTGGAGACGGAGAAGCAGCTGGCTTTCCTGCAGGAAATCGGCTGCCACCAGGTGCAGGGGTTTCTGTTCGCGCGGCCGCAGCCGGCCGAGCAGCTGGTCGGGATCTCGTCGCGTCGTGGTGTTGAATTGCTGACCGAGTGAGGTGGTAGTGGGGCGTGTCGCGTTGGTTGACGTATGTGGTGCGAGGTGGCTGCCGCGCGGGACGTTGCGATCGGTCTGTTGCGGACGCGTTGTCGCTCGATCTGGCGGAGAGATTGATGCAACAGGCATAAACCGACGCAGTTCGGTCATTCAATTGCTGTGAAGAGCGGCATTGAATAGGGCGCGCTTTAGATTGAATCAGAAGGCGATTTACCGTGAGCTTTCCTGAAGCGAGCGGGTGTCATTACGCGATGGCGTCCAAACGTCCACGTATTGCCGAGATAGGGGGGGCGCGGCAGGGCGAGCTTGAATCCAACCTCGACGAACGCGGCAGAAAAGCCCCGGTGCATCCATGTGAGGACGTCGGGGTTCGAAAGAATGCGGTCACGAACCTTCGCCGGAACGGCGCCGTATGCGAAGAACACGACGTAAGCAGTCGTACGTGACAAGCGCCGCCAAGCGATCGCGATGACGCGGCGCATACCCGGACATTGCAGATGTCGGCAGCCGAGGTTCCCCGCGATCGCGCTACTGCGCGCTTTTGAACGGCAACATGTCCATCACCTTGCCGGTATAAAAATCGACGATTTCACCGCCATGCGTCAGCAACCGGTCGCCGAACCAATCTGCTGCCAGTCGCGCCGGCGGTGCACGGTGACGTTGAATGGCATGTTCGACCGCACCGGTATGCGAGTCGATCACCAGATCCTCGCCCCAATTGCAGCGTGCCGTTTCCGACAAGGGTAAGCACAAATGGCTGCCACTCTCATTAAACAGCATGTTGGCCGAGCGAATCTCGCCAAATTCACCAATATCGCGCGACCATACCGCTGAGCCATCCCGGTCACAACACAGCAATTGATTGTTATCGCCCGCGACGAACACGACTGACCCATCTCGCGCAAAGCGCAGGCGCTTGACCTTGCCGCCCACCGGGAGATTGATCTTGTTGATTTCGCCGCTGCGGCAATTCACAGTCAGCACCGAATTCTTGGCTCGTTCGTCTGGAGCCCACAGGAGTCCCTCGACCGGATCCACGTCGCCGAAACGTGCATCCAAATCACGCGCGACAGGATCGCCATACTCACCGGTGTCCAGATCGATCACAACTGGACGGCCTTTGTCATTGCTCTTGAAGGCGCTTATCAGTGCATAGCGCCCCGAAGGATCCAGACGCGTCCAGAACGAAAGAAACTTGTCGGTCTGATGCAGTACGGCACCATCGGCAACGAAACTCAAGCGGCTACGGTTGGTATTGCGTGCGATTATCCACGACGCCGATGCTAGTGCAAGGCGGCGGCCATCGCGCGATACATCACACACTGTGTCGTCCGTCTGCGCGCCGGCGACCGATGTAATCGCTCCCGAATCCCGGTCGTATTGCACTATCGCCGGCTTGGGAAGGAAAGCGTCAGTTTGGTCAAAGAACACGAAACCGCGGGTTACGTCAATGTACACAAAGAACTCCAACAAGAAATGCGCAAAAGACGTATCGATCGCGATTGTTTGAGTAACCACTGACACCTTGCGTCGGCGGATCATGTCGTGATTATCAACAGACGAGCACGTGGCGTCGAGCAATTGTTCCTGGTCGACCGTAGTCGGCCGTGGCTGTGTGAAAACGCAAAACCAGCCGGTTTCGGGGGGGCCGCCTCACCCCTCCCAGGTTGCTACCAAGCCAATACAGTGCGATCTGAAGGGCCGAATTTTTCGAATGGAGCATTCGCCAGCGTTTTCACACAGCCTCGACCCGAAGCGGACGTTCATTGACGCCTGCGAACGAGCAGTGAAAAATGCACGCATGTCCATGCCGAAGATGAATGCCTATTTGACGTGCTTTCTTGAATTACGCCATCGTAATGACATCAGTGATTTTATCTCGCACTCGCAACATGATGGGGTTCATACTGCGGCGGCAGGATCGTCACCCCCGCCCACTAATTGAACTGGCTCTGCTGTCGCGTCTACCTCGGCGAGGCGATATATTTGAACTGGCTGTTCGACAAGACAATATGGGCCACATTCACTCAAAAATTACACTCAAACAAAATTAATTAACAAAACCAACGCGGAATCCGACACATCAACCATGAATAAAATCTTCAACTCAGAACAATATAATTTGTTAATGGAGTGTTCAGAAAAGGAAGACTTTTCTGAATGGAATGATTACACAGAAAAAACAAAAGATATTATAAATTTACGAGAGTCAAACCTGGTAGGAATTAAAATTATTGGCGCAAAATTTACAAACATTGATGGTAAAGGTGCAAATTTCTGCAACGCAAACCTGAGAGGCGCAACGTTGGAAGGTGTAGATATGTCCGATTGCCTTTTCTTGAATGCCGACATGTCCGACATTAAGGTGGCCGGATCTATATTTCATGGCTGCATATTAGATCGAGCACGGCTAGCCAATGCCTACTTTGAGCTTTGTGATTTTGGCGAGGCAAGTTTTCAAGGAGGCAATTTAACTTCCGCGAAGTTCTTTGGCTCAAGCTTTCAAGACTGCATATTCTACGCAGCAGATCTCTCAGGTGCACAATTTCGAGGTGCCGGGGAAAACCCCCTCTTGGGAAAAGAGTTGAGATTCAATCTATGCGGAACAATCTTTTCAAATGCAAAATTTACAAGTGAAACTCATTTCCACCTAGCAAATGTTTCACGAAAAACGGATTTTAGAACAGTAAGCTTTGAGAGCGCCTGCTATTCCCCCGGACTTCGCCAAACTCTTCAGTATTGCAATCGCAGACATAACTGGATTGCATGGTATGAAAAAAACGGAAAAATAAAAAGCCTTTTAGTTGAATTATTCTGGATGACATCGGATTACGGCAGATCTCCTCGGCAGGTAATAAAATCATTCCTGATCGTATGCTTGGTCTACACGCTCCTTTACTGGTTAATACCCGGATCAACATCAGAGAAGTACCTAACTCCAGTTCAGAGTTTGTATTTTTCCGTCGTCACCATGACAACTCTGGGGTACGGTGACATTGCTGCCAACAAGTCAAGCTGGATATCGCAGGTACTAGTAATAACCCATGTCTTGTTTGGTTACATCATACTGGGGGCATTACTCACTGTATTGTCGAATCTATTTAATTCTGACGGCCCTCCAGAGGGGCTGATAAAACATCCAATTAAAGTGGGCGCCCGAATCAGGTTTCATATTTCCAATACTGAAAGAACTCTACCTGCGGATGAGGCTCCCCAGGTTTAGTACGTGTGGGGTGGCAGCTATTGGCCGGCCAGGACTCGACGACAGAGCGCGCCGATAACCGTGCACACGGCATCTCATGCGAGGGGCATAAATCGACCCCAAGGGGACTATCGGTATTGCCGAAAGCGGACGTCGAGTACCTTTGCAGCAGGTAGGCCTCGCGGTTCCGCTTGTGACAAAATCAAAGTGGTCGATCTAGTTGCGACCCACGTCAGAAGGTACGATATGCTTTTCGTACCTCGCACCGGACGGACAACGTCCTGCACCGCTGTTCCTTATAGGCATACATCAGTTCGCCACGAAAACTGTAAATTTTTCTCCGACCATGAACTACAAGAAATTCGCTAAATTGCCCGAGGTCGAACTGAAACTTCTTTCGACGATTGAAATTATTTCTCAACAGAGACTCGCGTTCAAAATTGATAATTATCCGAACTACGGCATCTCACATTACGACCGCCACAATATGGAGACGTATTTTTTCTCTGATTCACACACTTTTCCCCATAACGTGAGCTTCGTTATTCATGTCGACAAAGAGGGGGAAACCATCATCGCCGATGATGAACTGAAAGACTATCGAGCGGAGTGGGATATCGATGGCAACATCAAGGGCGGTGAAGAAATCCTGTCACAGGTTCTGGCTGGAAATGGTGAAATTGATTTTTCGGTCGATCGTATTGATGGGTTCGAACTGCACGGTATTGAACAACCGCTCGTAGACAATACGGGAAAGACGATCACGTTTTTCGGTGGATACAAAACCACATACTCTGGTATTCAGCCAGAAGGATGGAGCATCTATGCAGTCTGTGATGTGTTGGGCATAAATGCGCGGGCCGTGGAAGACCACACGCACCTTGGAATCCTCGCAGAAGGGCTGGCAATGATGCTCAGGAAGGACTACAAGCTAGCATCATTTATGTTTTACTGCGCGCTTGAGTCTTACATCAACTACAAACTCCACTCCCAATCGGATGAGCAGCGACTGTCTGAAAAACTTAAAAGACTGATCGCTGCGACCTTTCCCGGCAGTGACCTAGCAAAACACCAGATCTACACGTCGACTATCAAGGAATTTGATCAGCTCACCGGGTTGAGGAACGCGATCGCGCATGGGACGATGGCAGTTTCAGTCTCCAGGCAGGAGACCAGTTCACATCTGATTCTCGTTTTGACGCTGATTGCATGCATCGAGACAACTCATGCCGATTTTCCCTTGCTCGCTGCAGTATTAAAAACGCATGATCTTTCACGGGCGTCTGCCAGATTTTGGTCGTCATGGAAAAACGAGGAGTGAAGCGTCGATCCTGAAGGGGAGCGATGACAAGGCGGATGGGCTTGTCAAGCGGGGGCCCCAAACCTAGCAGGTCGAAAGACCACTTCAACGGTGTAACGGGGGATACTTATTTCACCCGAGCAGGACGCGAACAGGCGTCGATTGTTGACGATGTACCTGGCCGTGTCGACTGTCCGGAGTTGGCCGGCAAGCGACCGCTCGCCGGCCCGTGCCATCAAACCTCGGTCTGTTCCGCCATCTCGAGGGCAACGTCGACCTCAATGCCGAGATAGCGAACGGTGCTTTCCAGCTTCGTATGTCCGAGCAGCAACTGCACCGCCCGAAGGTTTTTCGTCCGCGGGTAGATCAGCGAAGCTTTTGTGCGGCGCATCGTGTGGGTGCTGTATGCGGTTTCGTCGAGACCAATCGAGGCGACCCAGCGGTGCACCATCCGGGCATATTGCCGGGTCGATAGGTGCGGTGACGTATGAATCCGGCTCGGGAACAGAAAATCCGCCGCCTTCAGTCCCCGCGCTTCGATCCAGGCTTCGAGACTCTCACGGGTTTGTTCCGTGATCTCAAATTGCACCGGGCGCTGCGTTTTCCTCTGCATGACTGTCGCTCTGGACGCCACACGGCTCCCGTGACGGATATCCTGGACCTGCAGCCGCGTAAGGTCGCACGTCCGCAGCTTGCTATCAATCGCGAGATTGAACATCGCGAGTTCACGAACGTTCGACGCCATCTGCAGTCTTGTCCGGATCGCCCAGATTTCACAGAGCTTTAACGGCGGCTTCTGCCCGGTGAGCTTGCCCTTATTCCACGGCACGCGGTGGGCAACGGCGACATTCTTGGCTTTAATTTCAATCTCCTTTCAGTCAATTGGAGATTGAGTGTGCACCGTCTCGGGTGGTCGCAACCCGACCCATTGCCGTCGGTTGTCGAAACCGACCGCAACGGCCGCTTTCAATGATGGAGCAGCCATCCCCAAAACATCAACATGTAGGTCGCCGGATCGAGGTAGGTCGCTAGTTCCACAATAAAATCAAAGTCTTATCTGGTTTCCATGTTAAAAAGCGCGATTCTAGCCGGGTTTTCGCCGCAATCGCCAAGCTTGGCCTTATGCTGGGCGGCAACGACCCGATTAACGGAACTGCGACGTTGGCGGGTCTGATGGCGCGCTTTGCCCGAGGCAATGGGCCCTCGTTGTCGAAAATCGTTGTAAATTTCAGTGTGTGGACGAATCTAATCAGAGGCAAGGAACAGCAAAAAAGCTGCCCAAAAACTTAGAAAATCGGGGACAGAAATGCTTGAGAGAATCTCGGAAATTCAAGGAATCGGGTTACTGCACGACGCAAACGGTAAGCCGCACACGTGCCAAAAGGCTACCCTTGTATATGGAGACAACGGTCGCGGCAAATCAACCTTGGCTACCGTGCTCAGATCACTGTCGATCGGAGACGGATCGCTTATCACCAATCGCAAGACCCTCGACGGAAAATTGCCTCCCAAGGTTGTTCTTCAGTTTGGAAGTGGGCACAAAGTGACCTTCGACTCAGGCGCATGGTCGGAGCGACGCCCCGAAGTACTCGTATTCGATGCCGACTTTGTCGAGAGGAATGTGCATTCGGGAGGTGCCGTCAGTACGAACCACCGGAAGAACCTTCTCGAATTTGCTCTCGGCGAGCATGCCGTAACCGCACGTACAGCGGTTAATGAGGCAACGAATGAGGCAAAGAAAGCTGCTGACGAAGTACAGGCGCTCACCGCCCAGATCGCCAGTCATCACCCCGGCATGACCTTATCGCAGTTCGAGAAGCTATCGCCCATTCCAGACGCAGATGTCCAGCTTGCTAATCTTGAAAAGCAAATCAACGCCGCGAGCAACACGGCGGCAATTCTCGCCAAACCAGTACCCAATCCGATAGCCGTTCCGACATTCGATGCATCGGGAATCTTCGACACCCTTCGCACCTCGCTTCAAGACGTACACGCCCACGCCGAACAGGCGGTGAAACAGCACGTTGCAAAGCTCGGGAGCAAGTCAGCGGAAGGATGGCTGAGCCAAGGTCGCCAATACGGCGACGGAAAGACGTGCCCATACTGTGACCAAGACATAACGAATAACGATCTCATCAAAGCCTATCAGACTCATTTCAACGCAGCGTATGCGCAGTTGAAAGCGAAGGTCGCGACGCTCCCACAAAGCGTACTGAGCGCAACCGCTGCTAACCATATCGACGCCTTCCACCATGCTGTTGCCGCAACCGCCGCGCAAGCGGCAGCATGGTCAGAGCACGTGCTAACAGACCCGATCGAATTTGATGCAAAATCGGCCCGCATTGCGTTGGCAGAACTTCAAGCGTTCCTCATCAGCTTGTCGGACCGTAAGCAGGTGTCGCCCGCCGAGGCCATTAGCACCGAACAAGACGTCGAACAGGCTAATTTACTGTGGCAGAGAACTGTTGTTCACATGCAGACCGCTAACTCGACAATCAACAGCGCTCATAAGCTTATCGTCGAATATAAAAGTAAGCTTGCCGCCGCTAAAACTGCCGAACTACAGTTACAACTCCAGCAGATCCAAGCTGCCAAGCGCCGATTCGACGGCTCTGTCATTGCCTTATTCAGCAAGCTAAACACGGCCCAGTCGGCTGCCGCGAAAGCCGAGAAGGAGAAGAAGGCTCAACGAGAAACGCTGGATAAATTGATGACTTCGACGTTGACACAATACGAAGCGTCAATTAACGGACTCTTAAAGAATTTCGGAGCTTCATTCAGCATTAAAGGGATGGGGGCCAACTTTAGGGGCACTTCGCCGCGTAGTGAATACGGCCTATTGTTGCGCGGGAAGGATGTGGTCTTGGAGGGCGGGACGCCATCTTTCGCGACTGCGCTGAGCGAAGGAGACAAACGCACGCTGGCCTTCGCATTTTTTGTCGCCAGCACCCTCGCTGATCCGAAGCTCGCAATGCGAATTGTCGTCATTGACGATCCAATGTGTAGCCTAGATCTGAATCGCAGGCACTACACCAGGTCGATCCTCAAAAAGCTTCACGCGAAGGCTGAGCAGATAATCGTGCTCGCGCATGATCCGTACTTCATTCGTGATCTGCGGGATGCGCTACGGAAGGAAGATCCATCCGCGCCCATTTCACTTCTCCAACTCGTCCTTGCTCCCGGAGACTACACGAGTTTCGCACCCTTCGAGGTAGATAGGGAATGTGAGTCAGCCTACTTTCAGCACCATCGCTTGCTGAACGAATGTGTCGCGGGAGCGACTCATGATCCTAGGTCCGTAGCGAAGGCGATTCGGCCAATGCTGGAAGGTTATCTACATCGACGATTTCCTGGACTCGTTTCGAAGTCGCTGATGTTTGGGCAGATTGTTGTCCTAATTCGCGATGCCGTCGCTCCGAACCCTTTATTCCATGCACAGAACTTAGTCGCCGAACTTAACGACGTCAATGAGTACGCGGGCCAGTTCCACCATGACACAAACCCCGGGGCCGATACGGTAACCGTCGTGGCCTCAGAGTTGAAAACTTACGTGGAACGGGCGCTGCACATAGTGCATACAGGCAAGGCGCTTGCATGAAAGGCCTCGTCGCCGAGCGTCTCATGTCCGTCCAGCAGTGGGCCGCTGCTGAATTTCTACGTATGGCCGAAATTGGCCGGGGGTTACCGCCGACAATCGGCGACAACTGACCGCAGGCCCGTCAGCTACGACGCCGGGTTGTGCGGAATCGCGGAACATTCGTCGAGAACGCGGCCAAGTTCGTCTCTAAGGCCGTTCGCCCGGGCCCCAGCCAATTCCACGCCGCGGTTGACGAGATTGCGGGCCGTCAAAAAGTACCCGAGAGTTGCGGCTCCGCGCGCAAGATGAAGGGCCGCGCGTGCTCTTGTTGTTCCCGAGTCGAACTTCCGTAGCAAGTCATCAGGGCCGTCGATCGCTAGTGCCCCCCTCAAGGTCTGTGCATTTCCGAAGAACTCGGCCTGCACCGAGCGAATCTTTGCCTCTAGTTGCACAAACTGTTCATCAGGCATTTGCCAAGGCCAATCATCGCCAACCCTCCGTCGGAGCATGCACTCGTACTCCTTCAACTTCGATAAGTCTGCGTTTCCCTCGGCCGGAATGAAAACGGCTTGCGCCCCGAGGTTGACGTAGAACTTATCTCTGCACCTGCTGCCCTGAAAGTTGACGAGGAAAACGAAATCCCCCTCCTGCTTCCGAAAGTTCTGGCCGGAGCCCCGGAAGCCGAGTGTACGAAGGCTCGGCGCAATCTTCTTTAAGACCTCTTTCACAACACCTCCATTGAACTAACGTCCGATTCCGGGCGAAGCATGAGCGGCCATTGGTTGAATCGCCTGAAGGGCCAAATCTATCGATTCCCGCAGCAAATCCTCCATGGTAGGCACATGTTCCAATGGCCGGTCTCGAGCCCATGCTAACCGACCCCACGCGGTCATCGGTCTTGCCCCGAAGCAGTCATCCGGTGCGGCCGCAATGCGAGGTCAGACAACACGGCCGGCACGCGGCTTCCAGATGTTCGTACGTGGCACGTATTTCTCATATCCCGTTCCGTCATCAACGCCGACGACTTGATGGCCGAAACACTCAACCAGCGCAACAAGACTGCCGGTGCCGCCAAATGGGTACCCATGCGGGTTGAACTCCAACGCATGCCGTGTTGCTCGCGGCCGGATTGCGATGAGGTCGTAGTCCCCATTCCAGAATGCGTCAAGCATGGAAGCGAAGCCCCACTGCGGCGTCGGCATCTCAGGGGAATGTCGCTTCGGAAGCGGAGTGGAGAACCAATATTCGTTCCATTCGGCCATTTCTTCCGCGGTCAGGTTCGAAAAGTAGGAACGCTCACCATCGGTCAGATAAGCCGATAGTTGCGACTCGTCGGCGGGCACATCGCTATCTTTCGCTGCCTTCACGAGGTCAAAGAATTCCGTCAGCCGCTGTAAAGCCTTCTCGCCATTCGATTCGAATTCAACGCAGCAGTAAGCCTGATCGCCTGGAGCGGTCGCAGCCTCTACGACCTTTTCTGAGGGCGAGGCGGGGTGTGCTGGCGAGGCCGCCGCGCGCTTTTGGAAGGGCCACATATAGGGTTTGAATCAGTTGAGTGATGGAAGCGCGGGCCGGTCGTGGCCGAACTGGGTCAAAGCTCGCCCCGCTGGTGGGCCGCCCACAAAACGACGGACAGGTCCCTGAACCGGGAACGGTTCTGCAGCCGGGCCGAGGCCAAGGTGCTCATCGAATGATGGCGGCAATTCTATAACGAGCGCCGGCCCCATAGCGCGCATCGCTATCAACCTCCCGCCATGGTCCGTCGAGCCTGGCTGGATTCCGATAATATCGACGCTAGACTCACTGCCTGATTGGCTGCAATATTCCGCCGCAGGTCACGACACGTTTCTCTTACTCACTCAACGATCGCCTGCTGCCCGAACCGAACATGCACGGCACAAAACTATCGGTAGCACCGTTACCACATCAGTTTTCTGAATCGGCGTTGGTTTTGCTGGATTCAGCGTTCAAACAAGACCCTACACTTGCCTGGTGCCTGTTCGCTGAAAACCGCGGATTCGATGAGCGCCGGACAAATTATCTAAGAAGCTATTTGAGATATCACCACGATGTTCTCATGCCTGCTTTGGGTGCGTGGCGTAACGGTGACCTCGTTGCCGTGAGCTACTTCACACCGGCATCGTGCGCCGAATCGCCAGGCAACCTCGCCGAACTGGGACGTCAGATTGCAAGTGGTTGTGGTGCACTGTCGTTGGGAAGAATCGATCTGCTTCGTGAGCGTTCCGCCTCGAACTCCACTGATGCGAATACAAGCTGGATTGAGTTCATCGGGGTATCCCCGATGCGGCAAGGCGAAGGGATCGGGTCGACGCTCCTGAATGCGACATTGGCGCATCTTCGTGAGATCGAACCATCCGGGACGATTTCGTTGGAAACCGCGGAGCCGCGCAATATTCCGTTCTATGAACGCCATGGATTTGCTGTCACGGAACGCATCGAACATACGGGACTTATGCAATATCACCTGTCGATCAGCTAGCCGCGCCTCCGCTGGCCTGGAATGGAAAGCGAGCGTCGCGCTCGCATGTCCAGGCCGCCGATAAACTCGGGCGGACAAGGCGACTTTTCCTTGTCCGATGAGCACTCAACGCACGGCAGCACCTGCAAACGTGACTCCCGGGATGCGGCAGTGCCTGCGTCTCCTCTGACAAGACCCGGCGCGCAAACCTACACGCCACCATACCCTTCCCAACGAAACGAGCCCGTTCCCACAGCGTCCATTGGACTACAGTGAACATTCCCCGCCACCTTCAACCCTGGCGCCCATCTCCCCAAACCCCACCCACGAGGCCAACCCATGCAACTTCAAACCGGCAACCTGTTCACCGCCGAAGGCAATCGTGGCGACGATGAACAAATCGACCTCCTCGTCACGGGCCAGCGTCTGAACGTCGAGCGAATCATCTCGATGGGCCACACGAGCCCCGACGGCTTTTGGTATGACGACTCACGCGCCGAATGGGTCGTGCTGCTGTCGGGTGCGGCGGTGCTCGAATTCGAAGAAGGCCCGGCGCGCCATGAAATGCATCCTGGCGACTACGTGCTGATCGAGCCGCATTGCCGCCATCGCGTCGCTTGGACGCACGAAGAAGCGCAATCCGTCTGGCTTGCGATCTATTACGAACGTTGAATCAGGAAATATCGGGCGGGGCTGAATGCGATTCGGCGCGTAGCAAACCGCCACGCGCCGAATGAGACAAAGCTTCATCAACCCGGTGCGGTTGTTGAATACCGCCGGTATCGATGCCCAAATAGCAGGACGGCGCGCAAAACCGCGCGCCGGTGCACGTCGAGAACCTTATTCCTGGATCAGGAATCGATTGCGATTCTTCGCGTCCTTGATCCATGCGGGCGCGCGACCACGGCCCGACCAGGTTGCCCCGGACTTCGGGTCGCGATACTTTGCCTGCACGGGGGCGGCCGCTTGCTTGGCCGGACGGCCGCGACGGCTACCGAAAATATCCTTTTCGGTAATGCCGAATTCCGCAACCTTGGTGCGGATGTCGTCGACGATCGCCTGGAATTCCGCGGCACGTGCTGCTTCGGCTTTCTCGGCCAAAGCATCCATTTGGGCTTTCAGTTCCTTGTACGTTGCCATGTATCGCTCTTCGGGTTAGGTACACACATGATAGCGGTTTCACCGGCAAATTTTTAGGAAATTCTCGTCGACTACGTTTTTTGTCATCGATAAGGCGATGCAAGACTGCTTCGAACACCTGAGAAGTGTGTCACATTGAAGAAGACCTGGAGGATTGCCCGTGCATCTTTAACGGAAGCGGCACGTCACGTTGACCGTGCGCGGCGGGTTTTCTTCCAGGAGACAAGCAGCAGAGATTTAACCACTCTTTACATTTTTCTGAAGTATCGGGGAATTCACTAATGAACAGGGACGATAAGTTGATCGAGGTCGCCGCCGAATTCGGCTTCAATCCGGACGAGGAAATCCGGATCGGCGGAAAGTACACCCCCGTTCTGGTCGACGGGAACACGGCCTACATTGCCGGCCAGATTCCGCGAATCGGCGAAGTGGTGCATTTCGTCGGCATAGTGGGGGAGTCCGTTTCGCTCGACGAAGGTCGCCGGGCTGCCGGCGTATCGGCGCTGCGTGCGCTCTCGTTGATCCGAAAGCGCTGTGGCACGCTCGACGCGATAGTGACGGTGCCACGCATTACCGTGTATGTGCGAAGTGCACCCGGCTTCACGATGCAAAGCGAAGTGGCCGACGGCGCATCCGACATTTTGTATGCGGTGCTCGGTGACGCCGGTATTCATACGCGTACGTCGGTCGGCGGAGCCTATCCGAATCTTTGTGTGTGAGGCATAAACTGACGGCCAAGGAGCCACTTTATGCCACGCAAACGCAAGGAAGAAGTGACGATTGAACCGGGCAAGGGCTTGAACCTGGACCCGGAACTGATCAAGCAACTGGTACCCGGAACGCTGGATCGGGCGACGATCAACGAGCAGCTCGCCGCGCTCAAGAAGGCGATCTTCGAGCGCGCGCTGGGCGGCGAACTGACCCACCACCTGGGCTACGAGAAGGGCGAAGCCAAGCCGGTAGACCGCACGAACCATCGCAACGGCACCAGCCGCAAGCGCATCGCGACCGACGATGACCTACTCGACGTCGAGATTCCGCGCGACCGTGAAGGCACCTTTGATCCGGTGCTGATCGCCAAGGGCGAGCGACGCTTCACCGGCTTCGACGGCAAGATCATCGCGATGTACGCACGCGGCATGAGCGTGCGGGAGATTCAGGGTTTCCTGCTGGAGATGTACGGCATCGAGGTGTCGCCGGACTTCATCAGCACGGTGACCGATGCCGTGATCGACGAAGTGCGCGAATGGCAGCAGCGGCCGCTTGAGCCGATGTACCCGGTCGTGTTCTTCGATGCCTTGCGAGTCAAGATCCGCGACGAAGGCGTCGTGCGCAACAAGGCGATCTATCTGGCGCTGGGCGTACGCCGCGATGGCACGCGCGACGTGCTCGGCCTTTGGATCGAGCAGACCGAGGGGGCCAAGTTCTGGTTGCGGGTGGTGAACGACCTGAAGCTGCGCGGCGTGCAGGACATCTTGATCGCCGTGGTCGACGGCTTGAAGGGCTTCCCGGAAGCGATCAACACGGTGTTCCCGGAAACGACGGTCCAGACCTGCATCGTGCATCTGATCCGAAACTCGCTGGACTTCGCCAGCTGGAAAGACAGGAAATCGGTCGCGGCGGCGCTCAAGGAGATCTACCGGGCACCGTCGGCTGAAGCCGCCGCCGTGGCGCTAGAGGCGTTCGATACGAGCCCGTGGGGCACGAAATACCCCCCGATTGCTGCACTCTGGCGCCGGGCCTGGGATCAGGTGATTCCGTTCTATGCCTTCGCGCCTGACATCCGGAAAATTGTATATACGACCAACGCGATCGAGTCGCTGCACATGCAGCTTCGGAAGATCATCAAGGCGCGCGGTCACTTCCCGTCGGACGAGGCCGCGCTGAAGTTGATCTGGCTGGCGCTGCGCAACGTCGTTGCCAAATGGACCGGCTCCCGACACGATTGGAAGAGCGCGATGACGCAGTTTGCACTGCTTTACCCGGAACGATTCAACATTGGAGTCTGAATCTCAACCCGCCTCACACACGAAATTCCGGATACCTTCGGTCGGCGTGCTGCAATTGCCCAAAGGCGCATCGGTGGAAGCGGATTTCATTTTCGGGTTGAAGCAGGGCAATGCCGGTATCTGATTCCGACGGGTCGCATCTCGCGGGTGTGTAGTTCCGCGAAACATTCGGATATCCGCGCATGACGCGCGAGCCAGTGACGACAAGCGCCTGCAATGCCCAAAAAAAGACTGCCGCCGAGGAAGGGTTGCTTGACGAAGAGGGCCTCGCGAAGCTTCAGGCGGTATTCGATACCGGCGATGTGAATGCGCGCGGCGGGCGGGCAAGTGGGCTACGCCGTCGCTCGCCCCGTGTCCGGACGATCTTGCGCGCTGGCCAGTAGAGCAGGGCGCCGACGTTGCCGAGGCCGAAGCGTACGGCGCCGCACGTTCCCGTCCGCAATCGTCGTGAGCACGAACCTCGGACTAAACCCGTTCGCGCCGCCAATCCCCGCCTCCTGCCTTCCCGGCGGCAGTGCACCGGCTGAATGCCATTCAAGTAGTAAGCCGATCGCGAATTCGTCTCCAGCCGGCAACCGCATGCGTACCGCGCGACTCCCGACTCCCCCGCAATCTCCGGAAACCAATACTCCGACAATATCAACCGGCATCCCCACTTTGGGAGATGCCATTGCCCGACGGTAAGCCTACGATTGGCCACAGGGCATCCGGGGCCGGATGGCATCAGAACAAACGGGCAGCCCCGCCATGCCGTGTCGAAATCAACACATGCCCACGCGGTTTACTGACACAGCTTCTGCGTACGATGGCGCTCGACGTGTGCGGTGAGCGGTTTTCATCGCAACACGATGGCGCGTTGATGACGGAAGGCCTGCTGTCGTATTTCGGGGAATTTCAATCAATATGCTGGCACGAGACTATGTGGAACGAGAGCTCTCTCACATCCAGAGAATGGTCGCTCTCCTGGACAGCGAGCAGAACGCTGACGATGTGTCGATGTCGGGCGCGGGGCGTGTGCGGCATCCGAGCTACTGGCGCGGGCGAATCGAGGAGCTGCTGTCGGCGCCCGATGTGCCGCGCCACATCAGAAAGCTCAGCGAAGCGGTGCTCGCGAAAATCGACGAGATGGAGCTGCGATTCGCGACGATGAAGTAAGTGCATCGTCGGATACGGCGCAGGCGCGTGCTCCATCGCGTCGTCGACCGGATGGCCGGTCGCTCATGCGAGCGCCATCACGTCAAGCAGGGCCGCACGGAATGCTGCCATCTCCGCGGCGGTACCGATGGACACGCGAAGATACGCCGGCGGGCCTGATTCGCGAATCAGGACGCCATGGCGCAGGAGGCCGCTCCAGATCCGGTGCCGGTCCGCAAACTCGCCGAACATCACGAAATTGGCATCGGAATCGGCCACCGTGAGGCCCAGGCCACGCAGCCAGCCGACGGTCGCATCGCGCTCGGCCTTGATCGCCTCGACTTGCGACAGCATCTCGTCACGCGCCACCAGCGCCGCGCAGGCCGCCGCCTGGGTAAAGGCGGACAGGTGGTAGGGCAATCGAACCAGCTTCAGCGCTTGCACGATCGCGGGCGCGCACGCGCAATATCCGACGCGGCCGCCCGCGAACTTGAACGCCTTGCTCAACGTGCGGGTCACGATGAGCCGAGGATGGTCCGGCAGCAGCGCCACCGCGCTGGGGACGCCGTGGCGCCGGAACTCGGCATAGGCTTCGTCGACGACGACCACGCCCGGCGCGACGTCGAGGATGGCGCGGATATCGCCGACCGGCAGCGCGGTTCCGGTCGGGTTGTTCGGCGACGTCAGCAGCACCACGCTCGGCTGGTGCGTGCGGATACTGTCGAGCGCCTGATCGAGATCCAGCGCGAAATCCTCGGTGCGGGGCAACGTATGCAGGCGCGTGAAAGTCGTGCGGCAGTATTCGTCATACATGGGATAGGCGGGCGTAAAGGCCAGCGCCGATCGCCCCGGGCCGCCGAATGCCTGCAGGATCTGCTGGATCACTTCATTCGAGCCATTGGCCGCCCAGACGCTCGATGCGTCGACCGTCACGCCGGTGTCGTGCGTCAGATATGCAGCCAGATGCGATCGCAGCTCGGCAAAGTCGCGATCGGGATAGCGGTTCGCCGTGCGCGCGGCGTCGGCCACCGCGGTCGCGATGCGCTCGACGAGCGCGGGCGACGGCGGATAGGGATTCTCGTTGACGTTCAGGCAGACGGGCACGTCGAGCTGCGGCGCCCCGTACGCGTGCTGCGACTTGAGGTCCTCGCGCAGCGGTAAATCCGACAAGGCGACTTCTTTCCAGGGCTGTTGCATTGAAAACACTCCTTACGGTATCGATTGATAGGCGCAGCAGGTTTTTAAGGCGGCAAAAAACAAAAAAGGCGCCGGGGGCGCCTTGGTTGTCGTCTTGATCGGGCATTTACCCGATGCAATTGCTAGATACGAAACGAGCCACGGCGCAATGGAGGGCGACCGTGGTGATGGTGCAGCGAGGGCGTGGTGTTTCGAATCGTCATGCGCCGCATCATGGCATACCGCGATCCGGATGAAAAGCGGGCCGCACTGTGCGCGCCGGATTCAATTGGGCTGCAAAACCGGAAAAACGGCCATTACGTCTGACGATAAGCGGTAACAAACGTCGTATTTCGATCAAACGCAAACGAGTGATTCAAACGATGGCGCCGATTGACTAAGATGCGCAGAAGACGTTCGACAAAAACGCACGGCGCGGGGTGGCCAGATGCAAATGAACGGGTTGATTCCATCGGCATGGATCGATGACGTCTACGCTGCGGCACTGGGCGATCAACGGTGGGAAACGGTGCTGGACGGGCTGCGATCGTGGGTCGGCGTGCGCATGGTCACGCTGCTGTCGTTCGACGCCGCCGCGCGGGTGCCGGCGATCGAGCAGGCGGCGGGCGACGACGCGTCATGGGTCGCTGCGTGTTATCACACGTACAACACGGAGTTCTATCTGTACGACCCGGTCGTGCCGGTCGCCGGCAACTGGCCGGCGGGCCGCTGGTTCGAGGACGTCAAGCACCTGTCCGCGCACCAGCGCGCACACAGCGAGTTCTATCAGGAGTTCCTTCACCCTTACGGGCTCGGCAGCATCTCGGGCCTGTACATTCATCGCAGCGAGGGCTCCGGCGCATTCCTTAGCGTGCAGAGCGGGCCTGAATCGCAGGGGCTTTCCGACGATCAGCGCCACGCGATCGAAACCATGGGGATGCATATCAGCCGCGCGCTGCAGATCCAGGCGCGTATCGGCGAGCTCGAAGCGCGCGTGGCCGCCGCCGAATCGGCGCTCGATGCGATTCCGGTGCCGGTCTTCCTGCTCGGCGCGCAGCGCGAACTGCGCTATACGAACCGCGCGGCCGATCAACTGATCGCGGCGGAGCCGGCGTTGCGGGTCGTGAACGGGCGTTTCGCGCCGGAAGGCTGCGTCGACGATGCGCAATGGCGGCACGCGTATGCGCGCGGCGGGCTGTTGTTGCGGCGCGCAACGGGTGAACCGTTGCCGCTGGCGCTGATGCCGGTGCCCGAGCAGTCGCGCCTGATGCGCGAGCGGCCGGGCGTCGCGACGCTGATGACGGCCGCCGACCTGCGTTCGCCGTCGGCCCGCGCGCAACGGCTGCGGGTGTTCTACGGGCTGTCATCGGCCGAGGCCGATCTCGCCGTGCTGCTGTGCTGCGACGGGCTGTCGCCGCAGGAATGCGCCGGGTTGCGCGGCGTGTCGATCGGCACGATCCGCACGCAGATCAAATCGATCTATGCGAAAACGGCCGTGGCGCGTGCGGCGCAACTGACGTCGCTGGTCATGCAGACGTGACGGCGCGGCAGGCGCCGGTGCCTGCGCCTGCCGTTGCACGAATTCCCTGTTGTTCCTTCCTGGTTGGCGCCGAACGCGGTGCGCGGCCGGCGCGTGCTCGTGGCATCGCGCCTCCGTGCCACCGCGCCACCGTGCCACCGTGCTGCCGTGCTGCCGTGCTGCCGTGCTGCCGTGCTGCCGTGCTGCCGTGCTGCCACGGAAGTCGGTCATCCTACAACATGCGAAAGCGACGCGAAAGATTGATTCCCAGTATCGGCGGAGGCGGGCGAGCGGCTACCCGGCTTGAATGCGAACCCGTTTCCGGAAAACGTTTCGCATAAATTCGCCTAAACAGAGAACACGATTCCCCGAAATTTGCTCAAAACCCTTCGTGACAGCGGCTCTACGGGTATGCACCAAGTGAGTTAAACGATTAACCGACGTACATTCGCGTCAACACGTCATACGACGTATGACTCTGCGATTCAGCGGAGCGTCTCGCCGACGCATGTGCCTGCCGACGGATCGCCACACAACAACGATCGACCATCAAGGAGACTCACCATGAAGCACCGATTCACCGGCTCCCGTACCGTTCTGGCCGTCGCGCTGCTGGCCGGCTTCGCGATGTCCGCCCAGGCGCGCGTGTTCCGCTCGGCGGACGTGCATGGCGACAACTTCCCGACCAACATGGCCGTGAAGTTCATGGGCGACGAACTGTCGAAGCAGACGGGCGGCAAGGATTCGATCAAGGTGTTCGGCAACAGCGCGCTCGGCTCGGAGAAGGACACGGTCGACCAGGTGCGGATCGGCGCGATCGACATGGCGCGCGTGAACGGCGCGTCGTTCAACGAGATCGTGCCGGAATCGCTGATCCCGTCGTTTCCGTTCCTGTTCCGCGACGTCGATCATTTCCGCAAGGCGATGTACGGCCCGGCCGGCCAGAAGATCCTCGACGCGTTCACCGCGAAGGGGATGATCGCGCTGACGTTCTACGAGAGCGGCGCGCGCTCGATCTACGCGAAGCGCCCGGTGCGCTCGCCGGCCGACATGAAGGGGCTGAAGGTACGCGTGCAACCGTCGGACCTGATGGTCGACGAGATCAAGGCGATGGGCGGCACGCCGACGCCGATGCCGTTCGCCGAGGTGTACACGGGCCTGAAGACGGGCCTCGTCGACGCGGCGGAAAACAACATGCCTTCGTACGAGGAAACCAAGCACTACGAAGTGGCGCCCGACTACTCGGAGACGCAGCACGCGATGACGCCGGAAGTGCTGGTGTTCTCGAAGAAGATCTGGGACACGCTGTCGCCGCAGGAGCAGGCCGCGATCAGGAAGGCCGCGGCCGATTCGGTGCCGTACTACCAGAAGCTGTGGACCGCGCGCGAGGCATCCGCGCAGCAGATGGTGACGAAGGGCGGCGCGAAGATCCTGCCGGCCGCGCAGATCGACCGCGCGGCGTTCGTGAAGGCGATGCAGCCGCTGTGGACCAAGTATGAAAAGACGCCGCAGATGAAGCAGATCGTCGACGAGATCGAGGCCACCAAGTGACGCGTCGCACTTCCCTGAACAGCGCGGCGGCCGCGGGTTCGTCGGCCGCCGCCCCGGACGGCGCGGCGCCGGCGCGGCCGCATGCCGCGCCGTTCCTGCGCTGCGTGAACGACGTGTTGTTCCGCGTGCTGGCCGTGATCGCGTCGGCGTGTCTCGCGGTGCTCACGGTGCTGGTGTTCTACGCGGTCGTGATGCGCTACGTGTTCGAGAATGCACCGGATTTCGTCGAGCCGATCGCGCTGCTGCTCGTGATCGTGATCGCGATGTTCGGCGCGGCGATGAAGGTGCGCGACGGCGGCCATATCGGCCTCGACTCGCTCGTCCGCCGGCTGCCGCCGAAATCGCGCACGGTGGTGATCGCAATCCAGCACCTGAGCCTGATCGCGTTCGCGATCATGATCATGGCCGGCTGCGGCAGCATGGCCGCCGAGACGATGGGCGACCGCATTCCGATCATCGGGCTGCCCGAAGGCGTGCGCTACCTGATCGCGATGCCCGCGGCGGTCGCCATCATTCTCTTCTCGCTCGAGCACCTGCTCGCGCTTCGTCGTTCTTCGCCGGGACAATAACGCCATGGAACTCGCGATCCTGTCCGTCAGTTTTCTGATTTTCCTCGTGCTGGGCGTGCCCGTGTCGTTCGCGCTCGGCATCGCCTGCGTGCTGACCTATATGGTCGAAGGCTTGCCGATCGCGACCGCGATGCAGGCCATGATCTCGGGGATGAATGCGTTCTCGTTCCTCGCGGTGCCGTTCTTCATCTTCTCCGGCGAACTGATGCTGCACGGCGGCATCGCGGACCGGATCCTGCGCTTCGCGCAGGCGACCGTCGGCCACTTCCGCGGTGGCCTCGGGATGGCGAACGTCGTCGCGTGTACGCTGTTCGGCGGCGTGTCGGGCTCGCCGACCGCCGATACGTCGGCGATGGGCGGCGTGGTGATTCCGCTGATGAAGCGCGAAGGCTACAGCGCCGCGTACGCGGTCAACGTGACGACGCATGCGTCGCTCGCCGGCGCGCTGATGCCGACGTCGACCAACATGATCATCTACGCGTTCGCCGCGCAGGGCATCACCGGGATGCTGCACGGCCAGCCGGTGAGCGGCGTGTCGATCGGCGACCTGCTGTTCTCGGGGCTGCTGCCGGTGTTGTGGGTGATGGGCTTCGTGCTCGCCGCCGCGTACTGGCAGGCAGTGCGCCACGGCTATCCGCGCCGTGAAGACGGTTCGTCCGCG
The DNA here is from genome assembly GCF_964265005.1 of Burkholderia crassaminum. Taxonomy (NCBI): domain Bacteria; kingdom Pseudomonadati; phylum Pseudomonadota; class Betaproteobacteria; order Burkholderiales; family Burkholderiaceae; genus Burkholderia; species Burkholderia crassaminum. The sequence goes on from NZ_OZ183801.1 coordinate 261,303, forward strand.
CTGCCCGCGTTCCCCGGCTGGTATGCGGTGCTGCGCAGCTTCGTCGGCGCGGTGCCGGGCCTGATGGTGATCGCGATCATCCTCGTGTGCGTCGCGAAGGGGATTGCGACCGCGACCGAAGCCGCCGCGATCGCCGTCGTGTACTCGCTCGTGCTGACCGCGGTGGTCTACCGGACGCTGACGGCCGAGAAGCTGCGCCGCGCGCTGTCGCATGCGGCGCGTACGACAGGTGTCGTGCTGCTGCTGATCGCGGTGTCCAACATGCTGCGCTTCCAGATGTCGTATCTGGAGATTCCGGATGCGATCGAAGGGCTGCTGAAGCAGTCGACCGCAGCGCCCTGGCTGATGCTGCTGTACATCAACATCATCCAGGTGTTCCTCGGCACGTTCGTCGACATGGCCGCGCACATCCTGATCACGACGCCGCTGTTCCTGCCGATCGCGATGGCGTGCGGCGTCGGGCCGGTGCAGTTCGGGATCATGCTGCTGCTGAACTGCTCGCTCGGCCTCGTGCATCCGCCGATCGGCTCGGTGCAGTTCGTCGGCTGCGCGATCGGCAACGTGTCGATCGGCGAGACCACGAAGATGGCGTGGCCGTATTACCTCGCGATCTTCAGTGCGATCAACATCGTCACTTACCTGCCGTTCTTCTCGACGTGGCTGCCGAGCGTGATCAGCGGGCACGCGGTGTTCTGAGCGCGTGCGCTGCTCGACGGGTTCGACGCGCGGCAGCTGTCGCCGAACTGACGAACGAGTGGGCGGCGACACCGGCGCGGGCCGCGCGGCGTCGCGTCATGCCGGATCGCGTCAGGCGCGCTCGCCGACCGGCGTGAACTTCCTGCCCGGTACACGGGCTTCGTCGGTACCGCCACGCACGAGGCTCAGCGCCTCCGCGCGGCTCGCCACGCACGGCGCGGAGCCGGGTAGCGGCTGGCGTGCCGTTTCGCGCAGCGCGAGTACCGACACGATGCCGATGAACGATGCGCCCATCAGGTAGTACGCGGGCATCATCAGGTCGCCGGTGCGATCGACCAGCCACGCGGTGACGAGCGGCGTCGTGCCGCCGAACAGCGACACCGACACGTTGAAGCCGATCGCGAGCGCGCCGTAGCGAATGCGCGTGGGAAACAGCGCGGGCAGCGCAGACGGCATCACGCCGGTGAAGGTCGACAGCAATGTGCCGTAGATCAGCATCCCGCCGAACACGGGCAGCATGCCGCCGGTGCGGATCAGCATCAGCGCCGGCACCGCCAGCACGAGCAGGCCCACGCAGCCGGCCATCATCACCGGCTTGCGGCCGACCTTGTCCGACAGATGCCCGGCGTAGAGCGTCATCGGCATCATCAGCACCATCACGAGCAGCACCAGGAACAGGCCGTGCGATTCGCGGAAGTGCAGCGTCGCCGACAGGTAGCTCGGCAGGTACGACAGCGCCATGTAGTCGGTCACGTTGAAGATCAGCACGAGGCCGACGCATTGCAGCAGCGGCTTCCATTGTTCGACGAGCAGCGTCGCGAAGCGTTGCTTCGGCCGCGCGCGTTCATCCGCTTCGCGTGTTTCGGCCTCCTTCTTGAAGGCGGGCGTTTCCTCGAGTTTCAGGCGGATATAGAGGCCCACGAGGCCGAGCGGGCCGGCGATGAAGAACGGCACGCGCCAGCCCCACGACAGCAGTGCTTCCTGCGACAGCGTCGCCGTGAGCAGTGCGACGGTGGCCGCGCCGAGCGTATAGCCGATCAACGTGCCGAATTCGAGGAAGCTGCCCATGAAGCCGCGGCGCCTGTCGGTCGAGAATTCGGCGATGAAGGTGGCGGCGCCGCCGTACTCGCCGCCGGTCGAGAAGCCCTGCACGAGGCGGGCGACGAGCAGCAGCACGGGCGCCATGATGCCGATCGACGCGTAGCTAGGAATCAGGCCGATCGCGAAGGTGCCGACGGCCATCATGATCATCGTCGCGGCGAGCACGCGCTGGCGGCCGATGCGGTCGCCGAGCGGGCCGAACACCATGCCGCCGAGCGGGCGCACGAGGAACGCGGCCGCGAACGTGCCGAAGGTGGCGAGCAACTGCGCGGACGGGCTGCTGGACGGGAAGAACACCTTGCCGAGCGTGACGGCGATGTAGCTGTAGACGCCGAAGTCGAACCATTCCATCGCGTTGCCGAACGCCATTGCGCCGACCGCGCGCTTGAGGACGGCGGGGTCGACGATCGTGATGTCATCCAGCTTCACGGACTGGCGCGAAGACCGGGCTTTCGCGGGGTGCGCTTGCGACGGGCTCAATGAACTCTCCTGGAATTGCCTTGGCAGCCGGCCGGGCTGGAATGCAGTGGAGTCGTGCGGGCCGATGGTCAGCGAAGGCGGATGTCTCGGGGGCCTCGATGTCGGTGAAGTGACGCGCGCTGCGGGCGACACCGGGCAAGATTGTTGTGAGAGCCAGTTTAGAGAAACGGGCGCAGCCGGCTATCGGTCATGCGCCTGGAACCCGGTTGTAAACGACACGGAAGGAATGGCGGCTGTCGTGCCGAATCAGGGACGTGTGAGCTTGCCGTGCGCGGGGACACCGCACGGCGGCAGCGGCCATGCGTCGATCGCGAATGACGCGAGGCAGGTACGCGAGAACGCGCATGCGCGCGCTTACGCTGCCGGCAAACGCCAGTCGGCCGCGGTCAGCTTCGCGACGAAGAAATCGGCCAGCGCGCTGACCTTGGCCGGCCGTGCGCGCGCGGACGGAGTGACGAAGTACAGGCCGCCTTCGGGCAGGCGCCAGTCCGTCAGGATCGGTTCGAGCTGCCCGCCAGCGAAGTACTGCGTCACGATGAATTCGGGCAGCTCGGTAATCGCGAGGCCCGCGAGCACCGTCGGCAACAGCGCCTCGACGCTGGTGCCGCGCAACATTCCGCCGGGCGTGACCGCGCAAGTGTCACCGCGCGCATGGGTGAAGCGCCACACGTCGCGCTGGCTTCGATTCGCGTACGTCAGGCAGGGATGGGCACCGAGATCCTGCGGATGACGCGGCCGCCCGCGGCGCGACAGATAGGCCGGCGACGCGACGACGAAGCGCCGGACCGGTGCAATGAGCCGCGCGACGAGCGACGAATCTTCCAGGATCGCGATGCGCAGCGCGGCATCGAAGCCGTCGCCGATCAGGTCGGATTGCGCATCGGTGAGGTGCAGGTCGACCGCGATGTCCGGATAGAGGTCGAAGAACTCGGGCAGCAGCGGAGCCACCCAGCGCGCGCCGAACGACAGCGGTGCGGCCAGCTTGACGAGGCCGCGCGGCCGGCTCGATGTCTCGCGCGCGAAATCCTCGGTGTCTTCCGCATCGGCATAGAGTTTCGCCGCGCGCTCGATCAGCGTGTGGCCGTAGTCGGTGAGCGCGAGCCGCCGCGATGTGCGGTTGAACAGGCGCCCGCCCAGCCGTTCCTCGAGGCGCGTCACGGCACGCGAAACCGTCGCGACCGAGACGCCCATCGCTGCTGCCGCGGCAGCGAACGAGCCTTCTTCGGCGACCTTCGCGAACATCGCGAAACCTTCAAAATCCGGCAGGCGGGATATCGACATTTTTGCAATGATGGTTTGCAATCGTTTTTGTTTCGAAAAATAGCACGGCGCCCTACATTTGTCTCACCTCAACGGAGATGAATCATGGAACCCCAATTCGCAGGAAACCGGGCGGTCGCGGCGGGCCGCCATCCCGGTACGGCCACGCTGGACGTGTTCGCATTCGCGACGCCCAACAGCGTGAAGGTGCCGATCGCGCTGGAAGAGATGGGCGTCGACTATCGGCTCGTGGCGGTCGACTTGCGCCGCGGTGAACAGAAGACTGACGCGTTCCGCGCAATGAATCCCGACGCCAAGGTGCCGGTGCTCGTCGACCGCGCGGCGCACGCCGATGGCGACGTCGTGTTGAGCGAGTCGGCGGCGATCCTGGTGTACCTCGCCGAGAAAACCGGGCAATTGCTGCCGCAGGATGGCTTGTCGCGCGGCAAGGTGTTCGAGCAACTTTTCTTTCACGCGTCCGCATTGAGTCCGGCCTTCCTGCAGGCGTTCAGGGCAGCGATCGGCGCGGCACCGGAACCCGATGCGAAAGCGCGCGCGCTGGAGGAAGTGGAGCGGGTGCTGGGCGGTCTCGATCGCGTGCTCGAACGCGGCCGGTACGTAGCGGGCGATGCATACAGCATCGCGGACATCGCACACTTCGGCTGGCTGTGGCGCCATCAGGCGATCGGCGCGACGCTCGACCACTTTCCGTCGGTGACGCGCTGGTACGACGACATTGCCGCGCGCCCGGCGGTCGTCACCGCCGTCGAAAAGACACTGGCACTCGCGCGGTAATCCGACCACAAGCTATTTGATTAGGAGAACGATGATGAACGACCGTATCCACGAACTGCTCGAACGCAATCTGCAGGAGGTGTTCGGCGAAGGTGACGCGGCGCGCCGCCGCGCCGCGATCGAAGCGCTTTATACCGACGACTGCGTGCTCTACGTGCCGCCCGGCACGTTCGTCGGGCACGACGCGCTCGACAGGTTCGCCGGCGACTTGCGTGCGACGCATCCGTATTTCGTCTATACCGCGCATGGCCGGCCGCAGGCGCTGCACAACGCCGGCCGCGTGTCGTGGGGCTCCGGCCCGCGCGGCGAAGCACCCGAATACACGGGTGTCGACGTGATCATCGTGCGCGACGGGAAGATCGCCGCGCTCTATGTGTTCCTCGACACGGAGCCGTCGTAGGCGCGCCGGCTTCGATCCGCAGCAGCGCCAGCACGTGCGACAGCGTGTGCGCAGCGAGGTCGGCGGCGCGCAGGTGGATCAACGGCGGCAAGGCATGGGCGGCGAGGACGTCGACATTGTGCAAGCCGTGCCGGCCGATTACCGTCCGCTGGACGGCGTATTGCCGTGGGCGATCGCCGCCGCAGCCGAGCGCTTGTGGGCGCTGAGCAAGCAGCTCACGGATAGTCGCTGAACCGCGACGTCGGCGCCGGCAGCGTCGGCGTCGAGTAACCGGGCACGTTCGCGCGGAATTGCTGCAGCAGCCCGTTGTCGATGCGGCTCAGCCCGTTGAGCTGCAACTGCACCAGCACGCGCGTGCCGGTGGTCGGCGACGTCGTGCCGTTGTAGTTCGTGTACTTCTGCAGCGCGAAGCTCACGGCCCAGCAGTCGGCCGCGTACTGGAACCCGAGCAGCCCGCTCACCAGCCGGTGCGCGGCGAGATCGTAGTCGACCGAGCCGACGCCCGACAGCGCATGCGTGAGCGGCCACTGCGCGGACAGCAACACCTGGTTCTCCGGCTCGTCGTCGAGCGTCGCGTTCGCACGCGCATACAGGTAGGCGAGATTGATCACCTTGCCATCGGCCGGCTTCCAGTCGACGCCGGCCGTGGCCTGCGTCAGCTCGTTGCTCGACTGGTTGTATTCGACCGCCTGCTGCCATTCGAGGCCGGTGCCGACATGAAACGCGGCGCCGGCGATCACGTCGGACGGGCCGACCGTCGGCGGCGTGTCGCCCGGCATCGTGACCTGCGATGCGCGAAAGTAATACTCCTGCGCGAGCACGAAACGCGCGAGCTCGGTGCCGCTGCCCGCATCGACGAAGCGCGTGGTGACGCCGGCCGTCAACCGGTTCATGTCGCTCACGCGGTCGCCGCCGACGAAGCGGTTGCTCGTGAAGATCTCCGCGAGCCCGAAATCGAGCGGCGCGGTGTCGAACGCCGGCGCGAAGGTCTGGTTGCGGTACGGCGTATAGACGTAGTACAGCCTCGGCTCGAGCGTCTGGATCATATCGATGCCGAACAGCCGCACCGCGCGCTCGAACGTCGCGCCCATGTCGAGGCTCGCGGTCGGCACGTTGACGGTGAAGTTCTTCGGCTGGCCGGCCGACGCGTCGCTGCCGATCGACGTGAGGTCGTATGACGCGGCGTGCCACTGGAGCTTGGGCGTGACGTACCAGCCCGGTGCGACGATCGGGTAGCTGATGAAGGTGTCGAACGTGAGCCGGTTGCCTTCGGTCGAATCGGCGGTCGGGATCGTGAAGCGCGTCGCGTTCACGTCGGCGCCGAAGTCGAAGCCGCCGACGTTGTAGCGCGTGTATTTCGCATCGAGCTCCGGCTCGCGGTTGTACGGCGGCGTGGTCGTGAACGACTGCCAGTTCTGCACGCGCGCGAGCACGGACCACGGGCCGTGGTTGTAGGTGACGCCCGCTTCCTGCTGGAACAGCGTCTGCGAGCCGACGACGAGCGAGTTCGCGCTCGAGAAATCCGACGGCACCGATGCGTCGGACACGCGGTTGTAGTTCGCATACGCGGCGAAGCCGTTGCCGAGGTTCTCGCGGTGCTGGAACGCGATCGAGTAGCGGTTGGTGTGCGTCGTCGCGTCGTCGGGCAGCACGCTGGCCGACAGCGAGCCGGAGTCAGTCGCGCCCAGGTAGCGGTAGTCGGTCGTCAGCATCGCGCCGCGCTTGGTCATCAGGCGTGGCGTGACGGTCAGGTCGTAGTTGGGCGCGAGATTGAAATAGATCGGCACCGCGAGGTCGTAGCCGCTCGTCGAGCTGATCGCGAACGTGGGCGGCAGGATCCCGGTCTTGCGTTGATCGTTCAGCGGAAACGACATCCACGGCGACGCGAACAGCGGCACGCCTGCGAAGTAGAGCACGCCGTCGTGCGCGATGCCGACGCCCGCCGCATTGTCGAGATCGAGCCGCGACGCGCGGAGATACCACGCCGGATCGTTCGCGCAATGGCAGGTCGTGTACGTGCCGTCGTACACGACCTCGCGCGCATCGTCGAGCAGGTCGGCGCGCGTGCCGGAGCCCGAGCCGCCCGTCAGGTTGAAGCGGTAGTGCGGCGCGCTCATCGTGCCCGCGACGCTGTCGAGCTGCAGATGCGCGTCGGGGCCGGCGAACGTGTTGCCGTCGTGTGTGACCTGCACATGACCGTATGCGTCGATCATGTCGGTATCCGCGTCGTAGTGGATCGCGTCGGCCTTCACGACCGACGTGTCGCGCCGCAATTCGGCATGCCCGCGTAGCGACAGGTCCTGGTCGACGGTACCGGTCGCGGCGGCGCCGATCCCGAACGTCGTTGCGGCCTGGCCGGGTGCGAGCGGATGCTCGACGAGCTGCGACGCGATGCGCAACCCCCATGCGTCGCCGATCCGGTACGGGTCGGCCGCGGCGCTCTGCAGTTGCGCATCGGCATCGCGGGGCGCGCCGAATGCGACTGACAGCGCGACCTCGACGAGCACCGTGAGCACCCAGGCGCGCAGGCGGGTGACGAGGCCGCCGCGCGCGGCGTGGCGCGGGCCGGGAGCGGAATCAGAACGACGTGCCAATCTGGAACTGGAACTTCTGGTACTGGTCGCCGGTGTGATGGACGATCGGCAGCGCATAGTCGATCTTCAGCGGGCCGATCGGCGAGATCCATTCGAGCCCGACGCCGTAGCTGTACCGCAACCCGTTCGCGCCGACGCTGTTGCCTTCGGTGCCCCAGACGTTGCCGCCGTCGACGAACGTGAACACGCGCAGCGTGCGGTCGTAGCCGGTGCCGGGCAGCGGCACGGTCATCTCGACGTTGCCGACCACCATCCTCGAGCCGCCGATCGGGTCGCCCGTCGTCGCGTCGCGCGGGCCGAGCGAGCCGGGCTCGTAGCCGCGCACGGAGCCGATGCCGCCCGCGAAGTAGTTCTTGAAGATCGGGTACGGCTGGCTGCCGAGCCCGTTGCCGTAGCCGGCCTGGACATTGAACCCGAGCACGAGGCCGCGCGCGAACGAGTGGTAGTACTGCGCCTGCACGTCGGTCTTGTAGTACGACACGGTGCCGATCGGCGTGCCGTACTCCGCGTTCGCCTGCAGGAAGTAGCCGTGCCCGGGGATCAGCGCGCTGTCGCGCATGTCGCGCGACCAGCCGATCGTGAACGGCGCGACGTTCGACACGCGCCCGAACGTGTTCACGTAATCGATATAGCTCTGCGGCGTCGTCGAATCGACGTCGAGCCGATCCTGTTCGAGCCCGAGCCCGAAATACACCATGTCGCTTTCGGAGAACGGGATGCCGAACTTCGTGTCCACCCCGTACGAAATGATCCGGAAGCTCGTGTCGTTCGTGCTCGAATAGTAGAGCGGCTGCGTCGTCCGGTAGTACACGTCGGTGATGCGCTTCACGCCGTCGATCGTGAAGTACGGATCGGTTTGCGACACGCTCAGCGTGCGCATCGTCGTCGCGGTGTTCGCGTTGACGGCGATCGTCTGGCCGCTGCCGAACACGTTGTCCTGCGATACGCCCGCCGAGATGATCGGCCCTTCGCCGGAACCGTAGCCGAGGCCGAGCGAGATCGTGCCGGTGGGCTTCTCGGTCACCTTCACCTGCACGTCGACCTGGTCGGCGGTGCCTTCGACCGGCACCGTCGTGACGTCCACGTCGGTGAAATAGCCGAGCCGGTTGATGCGTTCCTTCGACAGCTTGAGCCGCGACGAATCGAACCACGCGTCTTCCATCTGGCGCATCTCGCGGCGGATTACCTCGTCGCGCGTGCGCGTGTTGCCGGAAATGTCGATGTGCCGCACGTAGACGCGGCGCCCGGGCGTGACCTGCAGCGTGAGATCGACGGTGTGATGCTGCTGGTCGATCTGCGGCACGGTATTGATCGTCGCGAACGCGTAGCCGTATTCGCCGAGCTTGTCGATCAATGCCTGCGTCGTGTCCTTGAGTTTCGCCGCGGAGAAGCGCTCGCCGGCACGGATCGCGATGATCCGGTTCAGCTCGGCCTCGCGCCCGAGCAGGTCGCCGGCGAGCCGGATGCCCGAGATCGTGTACGGCTTGCCTTCGTGCAGCGCGATGGTCAGGTCCATGTCCTTGCGGTCCGGCGACAGCGACACCTGGGTCGACTCGATGTTGAACTCCAGATAACCGCGATCGAGGTAGTACGCGCGGACGGCGTCGAGATCGGTCGCGAGCTTGTCCTTCGAATACAGGTCGTCCTTCGTGTACCAGGAGAACCAGTTCGGCGTCGACAGCTGCATTTCGTCGCGCAGCGTCGCGTCGCTGAACACGTGATTGCCGATGAACGCAACCTGCCGGATCTTCGCGCTCGGCCCTTCGACGACGGAGAACAGCAGGCCCACGCGGTTGCGGTCGATCGGGCTCACGGTGGTCGTCACTTCGGCCGCGTAGTAGCCGCGCGTCAGGTACTGGCGCTTCAACTCCTGCTCGGCCTTGCTGACGAGCGACGGGTCGTATGCGTGACCGGACACCAGGCCGACCGCCTTCATCGCCTTTTCGATCGCGTCCCGGTCGAACTCGTGGAGCCCGGTGAAATCGATCGTGCCGATCACCGAGCGTTCCGCGACGTTCACGATCACGACGTTGCCTTCCGTCGCGATCCGCACGTCGTTGAAGAACCCGGTTGCGTAGAGTGCGCGGATCGCGGCCGAAGCCTTGTCGTCGGTGAAGGGGGTGCCGATCTTGAACGGCAGATACGAGAACACCGTGCCGGGCTCGATGCGCGTCAGGCCCTCGACGCGGATGTCCTGGATCGTGAAACCGCTCGACGCGGGTGTGTCGGGTGCCGCTTGCGCAGCCGGCACCGGCTGCGCGTGAACCGGCAAAGCAGCCGGCGTGAGCCACCACAGCCGGGCAAGCCAGCCGAACCTGATCGAACGCGTTTTCACTGCCAGTCGATCCCGTCGTCGAACGCATGAACGCGATGTTCCGCGTCGTTCTGCGCATCGCGCGCGAGCAGGCGTGACACCGTGTCGACATGCGATTCGGCCAGCTGGTGCACGGCCGCGTAGCCGTTGCCGCACACGGCGCTCAGCGACAGTCCCGTCGCGTAACGGCCGGTGAGCCGACAGCGGAAGATCGTGCGTGCGTCGACCGGCAGCAGGTACCAGCTGCCGGCGTCGAAATCCGACAGCGCGTAGGCGAAGGGTTGCCGGGCGAGTGCGGCGGTCGAAGAAGGGATTCGCATGATGAGCATGTCCTGTCAGAAAGGAACGGAAAGACACGATTCGGGCCGTGTCGGCTCGGATCGTCATGTAATTCGGATTGCGAATTGAAATTGGCCGGATTCGCCAATGGAAGGCGGGGCCGGTCAGCGCCGGTCGCGCATCAGTTCAGCATCGCGTGATTGACCGGTGCGGTCATTTCGGGCGGCGACGCGAGTGCTTCGGCGAGGTTGGTCAGGTTGACGGCGGGCAGCGCGAATGCGATCCAGCCCATCCCGACGTGACGAATCGACAGGACGGCGCCGTCGTAATCGGCGAGCCGGTCGACCCGCCAGCACGGGTCGATCTGCAGCGGATACTGGCCTTCCGGCGGTTCGACCGGATGCGTAGGCTGCATCGCCGCGCGTGCGGTCGCGAGCTGCAGGATCATCTGGTCGATATCGTTGACGCCGAGTACGGCGGTCTGGCCGTCGATCGTGAACCTGATCACTGGATACCCGGATTCGGTGGAGACTTCCATGCGCATCGTGTGATACATGATCGGGCCTTTCACTGTCGCTATCGGGGAACACTGCCGCCATCGGCGTGGCCGGTACGCGGTGTGACGGAAGCATAGGTCACGCTATCGTCAAATAAATTTCAAGATTGTTTCGTCATATTCAGGACTCCGGTACGGACGCGTTGTAAGCGGAATGAATTGGACTTCGCGCAAGAGTGGCCCGTAATTATTGAGATATGTGGCGAGGGTGACAGCGGGCGATGGTCCGGATCGGTAATCGATGCTGCATCACGAAGCGTGCAGACTCTCAGATGACGGAATTTCGCGGGGAAATGCGCATTTCAGCGCGTATCGAGGCTGCAATATTTCAAACGATTGCCGAGAGGGGCGAGCGTGTCGTGCGCCGGCCGTCGCGAGTGACGGCCGGCATCTGCTGCGATCAGAACCGGTGGCGGATGCCGAGGCTGACCATCTCCTGGCTGTCGGTGCCGGCGACGCCGTACGAACCGATCGATGCTTCGGCGCTCGATACCGACCCGTCCGCGTTCAGCTGCGAACCGGTCGCCTTTTGCCACGCGCCGACGAGATACACGTCGGTTCGCTTCGACAGGCTGTAGTCGGCGCCGAGCGATACCTGGTTGTAGGACGCGTCGGTGTCGCCGCTCGCATGCGTGTAGCTGTAGCCGAGGCCGAGCAGCAGCGCCGGCGTGGCCTGGTAGTTGAAGTACGCCTGGCCGGTGTTGAACTTCTCGGTCGATGCGAACGCCGACAGTGCGTCCGCCTTGTACGCTGCATTGCTGTACGAGAGGCCGACCGTATACGGCCCGGCGACGTAGCGTGCGGCGACCCGCGCGATATTGATCGACTTCGCCGTCGCGTAGCCCGAGTTCACCGGGCCGTCGAAGGTGCCGTCGGAAGTCGACGACCAGCCGGTGCGCGCGATCGTCGAATTCGCGTTGTCGGCCACGTAGTAGCCGGCGGCCAGCGAGAACGGGCCGTTGTTGTACGCCGCCGCGACCGACCACGTCTGCCCCGATCCGGTTTGCCCCGCGACGCCGCCGAGTGCGTACATCGTCTCGACCTGCAACCCGCCGTAGCTCGGTGACAGGTACTTGATCGCGTTGTTGGTGCGCGAGCTGTTGTCGTAGTTGTCGACATCGCCGGCGGTGGCGAACGTGCTGCCGAAGTAGTTGTCTTCGGTCAGCCCCTGAACCTGGTCGACGAGCGGATCGTACTGGCGGCCGAGCGTGAGCGTGCCGTACTGGGCGCTTTGCAGCCCGACGTACGCCTGGCGGCCGAACAGCGAGGTCGTGCCGTTGTACGTACCCATCTTGCCGTTGTTGACGTCGAAGCCGTTCTCGAGCTGGAAGATCGCCTTCAGCCCGCCGCCGAGATCCTCGCTGCCCATCAGGCCCCAGCGGCTACCGGACAGGTTGCCCGAGTAGAGGCCGAGCTGGTTGCTGCCGGTAGGCGTGGCGTTGTGCGTGAACTGGATCGACTCGTCGATGACGCCGTACAGCGTCACCGTGCTCTGTGCGTGCGCGGCGGAAACGCCGGCCAGCAACGCGAGCGACAACAGCGATTTCCTCAAGATACCTTTCATCATGAACTCTCCTGGCATGTAACGGAACTGCTTTCCTTCCTGCCGAAGCGACGGGCCTTCGTCAGGAGCCGCCATTAGGTCACGACACAATTTTCGATCCGTTGGGATTCCACAACGACGGGTTTACCGCAGATTTCCGCTCGGCATTTATGTAATTTGATGGTTGTGTACGCAACCTATTTGATCGACATGACGGAGCGCGCGCACTCACGACGCAATCCGCGTAGCAATGGGCGGCATCGGCGGCGAGCACCCATGCGTTGGTGCGAAGCGCCAGGGAATCGCACATTCGCGCGTCAAATGCCGTAATGAAAACAGGCGGAAAAAGGAGGGGGCGATCAGGCGGGCACGTAACCCGCTTGCTTGGCGACTGCGTGAGGCCGGTAAATCGCGGTAACGCGGCCCGTAAACCGGGTAATTCCACCGCAATCTACACTGGGTCGATCGGATGGACGAACTTCAACGCAACGAGACAAGGGCCGCCATGGACTCGACACAAGCGGTGTTTCTGCATTCCGGATATGGGGCGACCGACGGCTGGCTGTGGTCGTGCCTTCGCGATCTCGACGGTGTCATGGCATACGACGAACCGCTGCGCGCGATGGTCGAATCGGTCGATTACGCGCAATACGTGAGCACCGGCTCCGACGGCCCGCCGGCCGCGATGCCGTGCCCCGGCGAGCGACCGGCGGCGGACGTGGCCGACGCGCTCAGGCTGGACACGCCCGGCCTGTCGCGCGTCGAAATGGCCTTCCTGGCGAACCAGTTCGAAGAAGCGACGCCCGAATACGCGGGCGACATCGAATATTTCCTGCGCACGCTGATGACCCAGGCGTTCGATCGCGGCCGCATACCGGTGTTCCGGTTCGGCGAATCGCTCGGGCGCCTCGCATGGATGCGTCGCGCGTTCCCCGATGTCGTCCATATCGTCGTCGCGCGCAATCCGCTCGCGCAGTGGCAAGCGTGCTGCGACCGGCTCGTCGCGCATCGCGACACGTTCAGCATCGCGATGCCGTTCCTGGCGCTGGCGTGCGGCCGCAGCGTGGCGGCGGTCGAGCGGGTGGTCGTCGGCCTGCGCATCGACCTGCCGGACAGTTTTCCGTCGGTCGGCGAGCAGCAGCCCGATCAGTGCATCGAATTCTTCAAGGCCCATGCGGCGTACGTGGGGCCGGCGGCTTCGTATCGCGCCTTTCTCGGTTGCTGGCTGCTCGCGATGCGCCATGCGACGACCCATGCGGATGCGGTTTTCGACTGCGACCTGGCGATCCGGTCGCACGCGTACCTGAGTGCCGCCGAAGCGTGGATCGCGAGCCTGACCGGATTGACGCCGTCGCTGCGTGCCGCGCACCGGAACCGCGCGCTGCGTGGCCGGAACCTGTCGTCCGCGGATAACGAGGATGCCCATCTCGTCGCAATGGAGGTCGGCAAGTTGCTGGTGCGCGACGGCAGCGCGCCGGTCGACGCGCTTGCGCTGTGGGCAAGCAAGCTCGCCGAGGCGACGCTGGGCACGCGCGCGGATGCCGATGCGACGGATGCGTACGGGAAGATGTGCGTGGATCAGGCGCTCCGGATCGTCGATCTTGCGGCGGCCGGCAGTTTCGGTTGCGATGCGGTGCTCGCGAGCGAACTCGCGATGATGAAGGCGGCGTTGGGCGGGTTGGCCGAGCAGGAGAGCGAGCGGCGGCCGGGGCCCTGGTCGAGGTTGACGAGTACGGCGCGGAATTTTTGGGCGACGCGGCTGTAGGGGGAATCAACCGGAATCGTCGCGGGGTTTCATCAACAAAAAAACGCGCGGCCGCAAGGCACGCGCGCAAGCTCGGAGATCGTTTGCAGCTGGCGAATCAGTTGCCGTTCGACGCGACGGTGTTGGCTGCGCCGGCACAATCCTTCTGATACTCCTTCATCAGGCGCGCCTGCGCCGAATCGATATCGTCCGGATAGCTACTCTCGTCACCCGACGACGGGTTGTAGCCGACAGATTCCAGCTCGTTCAGCTCGTTGATCAGTTGCCGATGGGAAACCGGGCCTTGCGTATGCACGAACGGATAGTCGTTGCATTGCGCCGCCGTGAGCTTTGGCGCGGCATGCGCAGCGAAGCTCAGCACGAGCAGCGCGGAACAGGCGAGGTAACGGGCGGGATGTTTCATCTTCGACTCCTGGGAAGCGTTGGGAACTGGCCGTACGGTGGGATGCCAACGTCGACCTCACGACCAAGGTTAGGCACCGCGGACTATCGAAACGGCCGCGCGAAGATGAAACAAGTTTTATACCGGTCGACCCCGGCCGCTGCGTTCTTCTCTGTACGCATCGAACCTTAAAGAATCCTTCATGCACGTGCGACCGAACGGTTAGACGCGCGGGCGTATCGTCGAACACGTGATCAATCGACGCTGCGCACGGCGCGGCCCGCATCGGGGTAATGCAATGAAAAAGACCGTCAGGATGGCCGCACTCATCGTGCTGGTGTGCTCACCGGTGCTGTCGTTCGCGAAGGTGCAGGGAACGGGGCTCGCGATTGCCGACGCGACGCTCGCGCATGAGAAGACCGAACGCATGCAGCGCGTGGAGGACGCAGCGCATCGTGTCGCTTCGCATCGCGTCGACCAGCCGGGTGTGGCGCCGCACCGAAGCTGATGCACGATTCTTTACCGATACCTTTCGGCGCGGGCGGTTGCAACCGCCCGCGCCCGACGGCGGAGGGCCGTGCGGCATCCTGTCGCAACGGCGCGGGCCGGTAACGCCGGCCGGCGTTGCCGCCGTATATGAAACTTTCTTCATGAAGTCGACGCGCACGATTTACGCGCGTGCGTGTAGTCTGCATCCGAACGCGATCGCCCTTCGGGTGTCGAAGCGTGGCGTCCCTTCGCTGAAGACGAGAATCGTATATGGCATTATCAGTTTCCCCCGGTAACACGCCGGCCCTGCCTGACAGGCTGGTCGAAAACAGTGCGGCCATCGCGCACGTACTGACGATCGAAGACGACGAAATCACCGCGAACGAAATCGTCAGAGAGCTGAAAGGCCGTGGCTTTACGGTCGAATGGGTGGCGAACGGCCGTGACGGCATGGCGCGTGCGCTCGGCAACGAGTTCGACGTGATCACGCTCGACCGCATGCTGCCGGTCGTCGACGGTCTCACGATCCTGACCACGATGCGCAGCGTCGGTGTGCGCACCCCGGTGCTGATGCTGAGCGCGCTCGGCGATGTCGACGAACGCGTGCGCGGCCTGCGCGCGGGCGGCGACGACTACCTGACCAAACCGTTCGATCCCGAGGAAATGGCGGCGCGCCTGGAAGTCCTGCTGCGCCGGAGCCAGAGCTCGCCGGCGCCGTTCGCCACGACGCTGACCGTCGGCCCGCTCAAGCTCGACCTGATCTCGCGCAAGGTGTTTCGCGACGGCGATGAAATCGCGCTGCTGCCGACCGAATACCGCGTGCTCGAATACATGATGCGCAATGCCGGACAGACCATCACGCGGACGATGCTGTTCGAGGCCGTATGGGGCTATCACTTCGATCCCGGCACCAACCTGATCGAAGTGCACATGGGCCGGCTGCGCAAGAAGATCGATCCGCCCGATGTGAAGCAGATGATCCAGACGGTACGCGGCGCAGGCTACATCCTTGGCTGAGTCCGCTACCTTGACGTCCTCGATGCATCACGTCCAGCCGGCGCCGAAGCGCCGCTGGTACTCCAGCACGTTCCGGCTCGTCTCGGTCTATGCGCTGACGTTTTCCGTTTCGGTGATGCTGCTGCTCGGCTTCATCGCATCGGTCATCACGCACGACATGGAGCGCGAAACCGACGTGGTGATCGACTGGCAGATGATCTACTTCGATTCGCTCCAGGACAGCCAGCTTGCCGCGGCCATCCAGCACCGGATCGAGCACGAACGGATGCACACCAACTACTTCGGGCTCTTCACGGCCGACGGCAGGCATATCGCCGGCGACGTGCTGGCCATGCCCGACGGCATCCGGCCGGATCGCAACGGCGTGACGCTCGATCACACGATGACGATCGCGGGCGACCAGGTGCCGCCGGTCGTCCGCACGATGGCGGAGCGGCGCGCCAACGGCGACGTGCTGGTGCTCGGGCGCGACCTGACGCACATCCTGCGGATTCGCGCGGCGATCATCCAGGCGCTGGTCGGCGGCGGGCTGCTCTGCCTCGGGGCGGGGGTCGTCGGCGGCCTGATCCTCAGCGTGCGGCAGATGCGGCGCCTGAAGGAGGTCCGGCGCATCACGCAGCGCATCGCACAGGGCGACCTCGGGCAGCGGCTGCCGATCGGCGGGCACGACGAGATCGACCTGCTGTCGCATCTGGTCAATCACATGCTCGAGGAAATCGAGCGCCTGATGAACGAGGTGAAGGGCGTCTGCGACGGGATCGCGCACGACCTGCGTACGCCGCTCGCGCACGTGCATACGCTGCTGGCGCATGCGGCGGAGCGCGCGGACGGGCTCGACGATGCCGCGCTGGCGACGCTCGTCGCCCGCGCCCGCAACGAGACCGACGTGCTGCTCAGCCGGTTTCGCGCGATGCTGCGCATCGCCGAAATCGGATCGCTGCAGCGGCGCGGCGGGTTCGCCGAGCTTGCACTGGAAGATCTCGTCACCGACGTCGGGCAACTGTTCGAGCCGCTCGCCGACAGCCGTGCCATCCATTTCGTCGTGCTTGTCGAACCCGTCGCGCGGATTCACGGCGATCGCGCGCTGCTGTTCGAGGCACTCACGAACCTGCTCGACAACGCGCTCAAGTACACGACCTCGGGCGACACCGTGCGCCTGGAGCTCCACGATACGCCGTCCGGTCCGCGCATCGACGTGGTCGACAACGGCCCGGGCATCGCGGCGAACGAGCGCGAGGCCGTGCTGCAGCATCGTTACCGCAGCCGCCGCACCGGGCACCTCGCCGGGGCCGGGCTCGGCCTGAGCATCGTGTCGACGGTCGTCAACGTGCACGACTTCACGCTGCGCATCGGCAATGCCGAGCCGGGCACGCGCGTGACGATCGAATGCTGGCCGAGGTCGCTGGGATGACGGGGGTTCGCATGCAACCGTATGTGCGCGCCGGTTCCCGCCGCGAGGCCCGCTGACGATGCGCGTGCTGCTCGTGACTTCGCCGCACCCGGAAGCGTCGTGGCTGCACAAGGCGCTGCAGGAAAGCGGGCACAGCCTGCAGCGCGCGGACGATCTGCGCGACGGGCTGTTCCTCGCGTCGCAGGAGACCTTCGACGCGATTGTCGCGACCGCGTTCGAGCCGGGCAGCGATGCCGCGCTGATCGCGACGCTGCCGCGTTTCGTTGCCGACGGCGGCGGCGCGGCCCTGGTGGTGCTGATCGGCCAGGCGTCGGCGCGCGAGCGCATCCGCGTGCTGCGCGCAGGCGCCGATGCGTGTTTCGGCGCGCCGTATTCGTTCATCGAGCTGCATGAGCGCCTGCAGGCGTTGCAGCGGCTGGCCGGGCCGCGCGACGTGGACGGCCCGGTCGCGGTGGTGTCCATGCTGGAGACGCTCGCGCGCGAACTCAAGGACGGCAAGTTGCGCCTCGCCGTGACGCGCCGCGAATGCCTGCTGCTCGAATGCCTGATGCGCCATCCGAACGCGCCGGTGCCGCGCGACCAGTTGATCCGGTATGTGTGGCAGGACAAGGACGATGTCGATCCGTCGAGCGTCAATCTCGTGGTGTCGCGGCTGCGCCGCAAGCTCGCGCGGCATCTGCCCGATGTCCGGATCGATACGGTGAGCCGCTACGGCTACCAGGTGACGCTGCCGGACGCGTAGTCGCGCGGCGCGGGCCGGTGCCCTGTACGAACGGGCGCGTTGCCGATGGCAGCGCGCCCGTCGTGCGTTTACGAGCCGAAGAACGGCACACAGAAATCGGGCGGGCCGACACAATCGCCGGGGCCGTCGGGTTGCGCGCCGGCACAGCCGGACAGCATCACGCCGGCCGCGATCGCGACGAGCGCAACACGGGCGGAACGAACGAGCAGGGGACGAAGCTTCATGGATGACGAGTGATGCGATGAGCGGGAGGCGTCGCCACGGACGCCACGGAGGCCACGGGCGGCGCGGACGGCGTGCGCCGGGCAGCGCGCCCGGCCGCACGGCGGTGTGCATCAATGCGAATAGAGCGTGGAGTCCAGGTACTTGAGCTGCCCGTCCTGTTCGGCGTGCACGAGTTCCGCGTAGACCTCGGCACGCGTCTTCTCGTGGATCGGCTGTCCGTACGGCGGCACCCACTGGCCGGCGGCCTGCGCGCCGGGCACGCCATCCTTGGTGGCGGCAGGCGTCATCTGCATCGCCTGGGTACTGGTTTGAGCGAACGCGGGAACGGACAGCGCGGCGCACGCGGCGAGTAGAGCGGAAGCGGCGATCTTGGCGGTTTTCATGTTTGGAGTCCTCATGATGATTGACTGGGGTCATCCACCGGCGCGGCTTGTCGATGTCGCGCATCGGGTTGAGGACAAGCATAGGGGAGGGGCGCTATCGGATCGGCATACGCAACGTGAAAAGAAATTCATGCGCCGGCGCGCGATCTGCGAGGACATGAAACGGGCGTATCGCGAAGATGAAGAAGGTTTCATTAATCGGGCCGTTTTGATAACGGCGCTGTCATGCCCGCTGCCTAAATTGTGCGCCATCGCATCGCGGACAGATCGGCCGCTCCACACCGGCCGGCGATGCGAGAAGACCGATCCACTCTAGCGAAACCATCATGAAGAAACATCTGGCAATCCCGGCAGCGGTTGCGTGCCTGCTTGCAGGCGCGGCACATGCGCAGAGCAGCGTCACGCTGTATGGCACGATCGACGCGGGCCTGGACTACATCAGCAACCAGAAATCGGCGGCCGGCGCGGGGCCCGCCTACGGTGTGCAGAGCGGCAACGTCAGCACGTCGCGCTGGGGGCTGCGCGGCAACGAGGATCTCGGCGGCGGCCTGGCTGCCGTGTTCACCCTGGAGAACGGCTTCAACGTCGCGAACGGCAAGCTCGGCAACGGCGGCGACGAGTTCGGCCGTCAGGCCTGGGTCGGCCTCGCGAGCCGCCAATGGGGCACGGTAACGCTCGGCCGGCAGTACGATTTCCTGGTCGACTTCGTCGCGCCGCTGTCGGCGACGGGCTCGGGATTCGGCGGCAACATCGCCGATCACCCTTACGACAACGACAACCTCGCCAACGACACGCGGATGAACAACGCGGTGAAATTCCGCAGTGCAGACTATGGCGGCTTCACGTTCGGCGGCGCGTACGGCTTCAGCAATCAGGGCGGCGGGTTCAGCAATAACAGCGCGTACAGCGTCGGCGCGCAGTATGCGAACGGTCCGGTAGATCTGGCCGTCGCCTACCTGCAGTCGAACCAGCCAGGCGGCGTGAATGCGCCGCAGAACACCGGCGGATCGCTGAGCAGTTCGGACGGCGATGCGATGCTCGTGGGCGGCCGCTGGCGCACGTTCGGCGCCGGCGCGCACTATGCGTTCGATCATGCGACGATCGGCTTCGTCTATACGAGAACGATCCTGAACGACCCGCGCGAACTGTCGCAGGGCGGCGCGTACGGCGCCGTGAACGGCCAGTTGCTGACCTTCAGCAACTACGAACTGAACGGGCGCTACTTCCTGACGCCGGCGTTCTCGCTGGGCGGCTCGTATACGTTCACGCAGGGCCGCTTCGACGATGCGGGCCGCAGCATCGCGCCGAAATGGAACCAGTTCATGCTGCAGGCCGACTATGCGCTGTCGCGCCGCACCGATCTCTATCTCGAAGGCGTGTACCAGCGCGTGACGGGCGCGGAGGGTGTCGCGGTGCTCGGCAACGCGGGGATCTTCAATCTTGCCGCATCGGGCAACGATCGCCAGGCGGTGGTCGCGGCCGGCATCCGTCACAAGTTCTGATTGGCGGGGACCACGTAAAAAAAGCACCCGTCGCGATGACGGGTGCATCGAAACGCGACACGCTCCCCACGTGCCGCAACGGGTTCAGGTCGTCGAACGCGTCGGCGTCGCGGCCGGCACTTTCGCACCGGGCGCTGCGTCGTCGGCCGACCACCCTCCGCCCAGTGCCGCGATCAACCCGACCGCCGCCAGTTGCCGGCGAGTATCCAGTTCCAGCATCGCAACCTTCGTATTGAGCTCGGTGGTCTGGGCGGTCACCACGTCGAGATAGCTGACGACGCCGTCCCGATAGCGCGACATCGACAACTGCAACGTGCGTTCGGCCGCGTCGAGCGCTTCCTGCTCGCGATCGGCTTCGTCGCCGAGATGATGCGTGAGCGCGAGGTTGTCTTCCACCTGCTGGCACGCCGCGAGCACCACCGCGCGATACTGCGCGCCGTTTTCGGCCAGCTGCGCGTGCGCCTGGTCCGTGAGCGCCTGGCGGCGGCCGCCGTCGAACAGCGTGAGCGCGAGGCTGGGCCCGATCGACCAGATCTCGTTCGGCGCGCTGAGCCAATGGCCGAGCCCCGAGCTCTGGTACCCGCCGATCAGCCCGAGCGTGATGTCGGGGAAGAACGCCGCGCGCATCACGCCGATCTTCGCGTTGGCGGCTGCCATGCGGCGCTCCGCGGCGGCAATGTCGGGGCGCCGCTGCAGCAGCGTGGCTGGAATGCCGGCCGGGATCGCGGGCAGATACGCCACGCCCAGGTCCGGCGTCAGCGAGAACGACGACGCCGGCACACCCGTGAGCGTCGCGATCGCGTGCTCGTAGAGCGCGCGCCTTGCCCGCACGTCCTCGGCCGACGCGCGTGCCGAGTCGAGCTGCGTCTGCGCGCGCGAGACGTCGAGATCGGATGCGATGCCGCCTGCGTGCCGGCTCATCGTGAGTTTCAGCGCACGCTGGTACGTGTCGATCGTGTCGGACAGCAACTGCTGCTGCTGGTCGAGCCCGCGCAGGTTGAAATAGGCGTTCGCGAGGCTGGCCTGCAGGCTCAACTGCACCGACGCGAGATCGTCGGCGCTGGCCTGTGCGTTCGCGCGCCCGGCCGCGACCTCGTTGCGGACCTTGCCCCACAGGTCGAGGTCGTAGTCGAAGCCGGCGTCGAGCGTGTTCGAGCCGTACACGTTCGGCTGGTTCGAGCCGCGCAGCGGGCGCGTGGCCGATTGCCGGTTGCTCGAGATCTGCGCGCCGAGGCCGATGGTCGGGAACAGCCCCGAGCGCGCCTGATCGAACAGCGCGCCGGCTTCGTCATGGCGGGCCACCGCGGCGGCCACGTCGGGGTTGGCTGCTGCTACCTGCACTTCGAGCCGGTCGAGCACCGGATCGCGGAATGCCTTCCACCAGCCCTCGCGCGCGATGCGGTCGGCCGGCTGCGCGGGCTGCCAGCCGCCCGCTTCCTTGAAGCGGGCCGGCAATGCGGTCTGCGGCGCATGGTAGACGGGCGCGAACGAGCAGGCGGAGAGGAACGCGACGCTGGCGAGCATCGCGCAGAGCCGACGCGGGTTAGCCATTCGCACGCTCCGTGTGGCGCGCGGCCGAAGCAACGGTGCCGGCCGGCGCCGCGAGCCGGACCCGGTCGCCCGCGGACAGCGAGTCGGGCGGGTTGTCGATCACGCGATCGTCGGGCGCGAGGCCGGTCGCGATCTGCACGTGCGTGCCGAGGTCGGTCGCGATCGTGACGGGCTTGAACACCGCGCGATCGTCCTTGCCGACCACGGCGACCTGCAGGCCGGCCTGGCGGAAGATCAGCGAGCTGGCCGGAATCGTCAACGCGTGGCTGCTGTCGGCCGGCAGCGCGAAATGCACCTCGGTGTATTCGCCCGGAATCAGCTTGCCGTCGCGGTTGTCGACCATCAGCTGTACGAGCAGCGTGCCGGTCGAATCGGCGATCGAATCGTCGGTGTCGGCGAGCGTCGCATGGAAAGTCTCGCCCGGGTGCTCGGGCACGGTCAGCGTCGCGCGCATGCCGGGGCGGATCGCGGCGGCCTCGTTCTGCGGCACGCTCACGTACACGCGCATCTGGTGCACGTCGGACACGGCGAACAGTTCGGGGCCGGTGCCGCCGCCGGCCGAGATCAGCTGGCCGATGTCGGTCTTGCGCGCGGTGACGACGCCGTCGAACGGCGCGACGATGCGCTTGAATGCCTCCAGCGCGTCGAGGCGCCGCACGTTGGCCTCGTTGGCCGCGACGATCGCCTGCTTGGCGGCGAGGTCGCTGGTCTTCTCGTCGGTTTCCTGCTGCGACACCGAATCCTGCGCGAGCATCTTGGTCCAGCGCGCGGCCGTGGACGCGGCCAGCTTCTCGTTGGCGAGCGAGCTTTGCAGGTCCGCACGTGCCTGCTGAAGCTGCTGGTCGAGCTCGGGCGTGTCGATCAGGCCGAGCAGCTGGCCCGACTTCACGTGCGCGCCGATATCGGTGTACCACGCATGCAGGTAGCCCGACACCTGCGCGTGAATCGGCGCGCTCTCGAACGCGGACAGGTGGCCCGGCAGCACCAGCGTGGCGCCGTCGGCGCCGGTCGTCGGCGTGTACGCGACCACGGTCGGCACCGCCTGTTCGGCGGACCACGTCGTCATTTCCTGCTTCGCGTGCGCGCGGCCGACGATGCCGTTCGTCACGATGCCGACCGCGACCAGCGCGGTGATCGTGGCGACGAGCTTGAGGTTGGGCAGCCGTTTCGGCGACTTGATTTCGATCTCAGTGGACATGGGAAGCTCCGGACGCGGAAGGGGAGGAAGCGCGGGGTGCGTCGTGTTTCAGTGCATCGCGCCGATGCACGAGGCTGAACACGACGGGAACGAAGAACAGTGTTGCGATCGTCGCGCACGCGAGGCCGCCGATCACGGCCCGGCCGAGCGGCGCGTTCTGCTCGCCGCCGTCGCCGAGGCCGAGCGCCATCGGCGCCATGCCGATGATCATCGCGAGCGCGGTCATCAGCACGGGGCGAAAGCGCGTGAAGCCGGCTTCGAGCGCCGATGCGAGCGCGTTGCCGGTTTCGGCGAGGCGCTCGCGCGCGAAGCTGACGACGAGGATCGCGTTCGCGGTGGCCACGCCCATGCACAGGATCGCGCCGGTCAGCGCGGGCACCGACAGCGGCGTGTGCGTGGTGAACAGCATCCAGACGATGCCGGCCAGCGCCGCCGGCAGCGCGGAGACGATCACGAATGCATCGGCCCACGAGTGGAAGTTCACGACGATCAGCAGGTAGATCAGCGCGATCGCACCGACGAGGCCGAGCAGCAGGCCGGTGAACGCGCCGTTCATGGTCTGCACCTGGCCGCGCAGCGTGACGGTCGAGCCCTTGGGCAGATCCTTCGCGGTGGCCTTGACGATGCTGCCGATATCGGCAGCGACCGCGCCGAGGTCGCGCCCTTGCGTCGTCGCGTAGATGTCGAACAGCGGCTCGATGTTGTAGTGCGACACCACCGCGTTGCCCACGCCGCGCGTGATCGTCGCGAGACCGCCGAGCAGTTGCGACTGGCCGTTCGCGCCGGTGACCGGCAGGTTCTGCAGTGCCGACAGCGTGGTCATCCGGTACTGCGGCGTCTGCGCGACGATCGGATAGGACACGCCGTTGCGCGGATTGAGCCAGTAGGTCGGGTCGACCTGGCTGGTGCCCGCGAGTGTCGCGACCACCGAGTTCGTCACGTCCTGCTCGGTGATGCCGAGCTGGTCGGCGCGGGTCCGGTCGACCGCCACCGTGAACTGCGGATAGGTGCTGGCCTGCTGGATGCGCGGGTCGGCAACGCCGGCGATCAGGCGCAGCTTGCGGTACAGCTCCTGCGCATACGCGAGGTTGGCCGGCTGGTTCGGGCCGGCCACCTGCAGGTCGACCGGCGCGGGTGCGCCGAAGTTGAGGATCTGGCTGACGATGTCGGCCGGCAGGAACGAGAACGTGGTGCCCGGATACGCGCGCGGCAGCCGTTCGCGCAGCGTGCGCACGTAGTCGGCGGTCGGCGCGTGATCCTTCGACAGCGAGATCAGGATGTCGCCGTCCTGCGGCCCCAGCGTGCCGCTGTTGTTGTAGGTCAGGTTGATCCCGCTCTTCGGCAGGCCGATGTTGTCGACCACCTCGCGCAACTGCGCGGGCGGAATCACGCTGCGGATCGTGTTCTCGATCCGGTCGAATTCGGCCGCGGTTTCCTCGACACGTGTGCCGACCGGTGCGCGCACGTGCAGCGAGATCTCGCCGGAGTCGATGGTCGGAAAGAAGTTTCGGCCGAGCCACGGTACGAGCAGGAACGACGCGGCCACCACGCACAGGAACGCGACGACGAACGGCTTGCGGCGTGTGAGCGCAAGGCCTAGCAGGATCCGGTACGACGCGCGCACGGCCTCGAAGCGGCGCTCGAATGCGCGCTGGAAGCGCACCAGCGGATTGCGCGACGGCGGCACGTCGTGCGCGCCGGCGTGACCCGCGTGCGAATCCATGATCGCGGCCAGCTCGCCCGATGCGTGGCCGGCCGACGCGTGCGGCTTGAGCAGGTACTGCGCGAGCATCGGCACGAAGGTGCGCGACAGCACGAACGACGACACCATCGAGAAGATCACGGCCTTGGCCATCGGCACGAACAGGAAGCGCGAGATGCCGTCGAGCATCAGCATCGGCACGAACACGATGCAGATGCACAGCAGCGAGACGAGCGCCGGCATCACGATCTGCTTCGCGCCGTCGACGATCGCCGTGCGCGTGTCCTTGCCCTGTTCGAGGTGCCAGTTCACGTTCTCGATCGTCACCGTCGCATCGTCTACCAGGATCCCGACCGCGAGCGCGAGGCCGCCGAGCGTCATCACGTTGAGCGTCTCGCCGGTGGCCGCGAGCAGCGCGATCGCCGAGAGCACGGCCAGCGGGATCGACGCGGCGATGATCAGCGTCGAGCGCCACGAGCCGAGGAACAGCAGGATCATCAGCGACGTCAGCGCGGCGGCGATGATGCCTTCGCGCGCGACGCCGCTGACGGCGCCCTTCACGAAGGTCGACTGGTCGCCCATCGTGACGAGCTTCAGGCCAGGCGGCAGCGTCTGCTCGATCAGCGGCAGCTTCGCCTTCACGCCCGCGATGATGTCGAGCGTCGACGCCGAGCCGTTCTTCAGGATGCTCATCAGCACGGCGCGGTGGCCGTCCACGCGCACGATGTTGGATTGCGGCGGGAAGCCGTCGCGCACGTGCGCGACATCGCGAATGGTGATCGTCGTGCCGTCGACCGACTTGATCGGCAGGTCGTTCAGCGCGTCGAGCGCGAGCGGGCTGTTGTTGAGCTTGATGTTGTATTCGAAGCGGCCGATCTTCTGCGTGCCGGCCGGGATGATCTGGTTCTGCTGGGCAAGCGCGTGCGCGACGTCCTGCGCCGACAGCCCCTTCGATTGCAGCGCCTGCGGGTCGAGGTCGATCTGCACTTCGCGCGCCTTGCCGCCGTACGGCGTCGGAATCGCGACGCCGGGCACCGACAGCAGCTGCGGGCGGATGAAGTTCTCCGCATAGTCTTCCAGCTTCTGCTCGTCGAGCGTGTTGCTGCTCAGCGCGATCTGCAGCACCGGCACGGTCGACGCGTTGTAGTTGAGGATCTGCGGCGGCGTGGTGCCGGGCGGCATCTGCTTGAGCACCGTCTGCGAGATCGACGTGACCTGCGCGGTGGCCGTGCGGATGTCGACGGTCGGCTGGAAGAAGATCTTGACGATGCCGAAGCTGCGGAACGACTGCGATTCGATGTGCTGGATGTCGTTGACCGTCGTGCCGAGCGTGCGCTCGTAGTACGTGACGATGCGGCCGGACATATCGTCCGGCTGCAGGCCGGAGTAGTTCCAGACGACGCTGATCACCGGAATGCGGATATCCGGGAAGATGTCGATGGGCGTGCGGAGTGCCGCGAGCGGACCTGCGATCAGGATCAGCAGCGCCAGCACGACGAACGTATAGGGCCGGGTGAGCGCGAGCCGGACAATTTTCAGCATGAGGTGCTGCTCCGTTCAAAAGCGTCGTGAAGAAGAGCCGGATGCGCGCGGCTTCGGGAAAACACCGATGCGCAGCCGATGACCGCATTCTGCGCAGCGGCCCCTAACAGCCGGTCGCTAAAAAGATGAAACAAGTTTTAGGTGGCGGCCGGATTCAGCCGAGCATGTAGCCCGAGCCGCGGATCGTGCGGATCAACGGTGCCGTGCCCGGCCGGTTCACCTTCTTGCGCAGGCGGCCGACGTGGACGTCGATCAGGTTCGTGCCCGGATCGAAGCGGCAGCCCCACACCGCCTCGAAGATCATCGTGCGGGTGAGCACCCGCCCGGCGTGGCGCATCATGAATTCGAGCACGCGCAGTTCGGTCGGCAGCAGCGCGAGCTCGCGCGCGCCGAGCGTGACACGGCGCCGCACCAGGTCGAATGCGAGCTCGCCCGCGCGCAGGAGCGTCTCGACCTGCGGGCCGCGCGGCCGGCGGCGAATCAGCACGTCGATGCGCGCGCACATCTCGTCGAGCGAGAACGGCTTGACGAGATAGTCGTCGCCGCCCGCGCGCAGCCCCTGGATGCGCTGGTCGACGTCCGACATCGCGCTCATCACGAGCACCGGCGTGTCGAGGCCGACGCCGCGCATCGTCGCGAGTATCGTGAGCCCGTCGAGATCCGGCAGCATGCGGTCGAGCGTCACAACGTCGTAGTCGGCACGCATCGCCTTGGCCATGCCGTCGCGGCCGGTGCGCGCGACGTCGACCTCGTGGCCGGCGGCGCGCAGCGTCTGCGTAATGTGATCCGCGATCAGCGGATCGTCTTCGATCGTCAGGATGTGGGACATGGACGGAGCGGCCTGGGCGGAATCAGGCGGCGGCGCGCTCGGGCGCGCGATAGTGTTCGACCACGTAGTCGATGAAGCTGCGGACCTTGGTCGACAGATGATGGCGGCTCGGATAAAGCATCGAGATGCAGCGCGCACCGCCGTTCACTTCGTAGCGTTCGAGCAGCGGCACCAGCGTGCCGCGTGCGAGATCGTCGGCGACGAGCGGATGCGGCAATTGCGTGATGCCCATGTGATTGAGCGCCGCGATCCGTACCATCATGCTGCCGGTCGATGCCAGTGCATTGCCGGTGTAGACGCGGTAGGAGCCGTCGACATCCGAGAACTCCCAGCTGCGCGCCGCGCCGTTCGATACGGTCAGCAGACTGTGTTCGTTCAGTTCGACGGGGTCGTTCGGCGTGCCGTGGCGCGCGAGGTACTCGGGCGACGCGACGACCACGTCGCGCACGCTCGTCAGCATCCGCGACACAAAGGTCGCGTTGACGAGGCGGCGATCGTCGCAGAAGCACACGTCGTAGCCGCCCTCGACCATGTCGACGTGCGTGTCGAACGTCGTCACGTCGAACCGGACGCGCGGATGCCCGTCGCGATACGTCGACAGCAGGACGCCGAGGCCAGTCGCGACGGAGGTCGCCGACGCGGCGATCCGCAGCGTGCCGCGCGGGTCGCGCGTGACCTGCACGAGGTTCGACTCGATTTCGTCGAGCTTCTCGATGATCGTGCGGCAACCGTCGAGATATTCGCGGCCGGTCTCGGTGAGGGACAGGCTGCGGGTTGTCCGGTTCAGCAGGCGCATGTTCAGGTGCGCTTCGAGCATGCCGACGCTGCGCGTGACCGCGGCTGCCGACATCCCGAGCTGACGCGCGGCGAGATTGAAACTCGACAACTCGACTACGCGCGTGAAGACGCGCATCGCTTGCAGTTGGTTCATGGTCCGCGGAAGGAAAGAATTGACCGGTCGCATGCACCGCAGACGCATCGCTCGATGCGTGCCGCTATGCGTGACCGGCAAGGTAGCGAGCCGATTATGGGATGCGGGCCGGCGTCGGACGCTTAAAAAACGACGCGGGATGGATGAAATTTCGTTTAAGTAAGCGGCGGACGAGGCGGGGTATGGGGCACGCAAGTGCGGGAAAGCGAGGCTCGGTTTGCGGCGCGACATCCGCTTGCCGAGTATTTGCAGCGTGAGCGGCACGGTGTTCTCGCTCGTCTCCACGATCCACTGAACACTCGCATCGTCGAAGGCGTCTATCGCACCGTCAAGGTCATCGTGCGTCGGTCCGACGGGCACCGTGACAGCGACGATTCGTTCGTCGCAACGGCAAGCAATCTAAAAATAAATTCATGAAGCTGCACCAAATCTTCAGGTGCGCACGTGGCGCGGCTGCCGATAATAGGCCGACATGAGTAGCCACAAGGAACGCAGACATGACGCAGCCGCTGAGTATCAAGATGATCCAGGAGCACGGCAAGCCGGTGGTGCTGGTGTCGATCGAACGGGGTGCCGCGGTGCTCGATCCGGAGGACGTCGATGCGGTCATCCAGTATCTGAGCCTGTTGCGCGCGTCGATGCAGCCGGCGGTGCCCGAGATGCCGCCGCGCGCGCAGCAGTTCGTGACGGAGATGGATCCGTGCTGGTACGCGGAGCGCCATCCGCTGTACGGCGGCGCGGTACTGTTGTTGCGGCACACCGGGCTCGGCTGGACGAGCTTTGCGCTGCCGCCGCAGAGCCTCGAGCGTCTGCACGGGTCGCTGTCGCAACTGCTCGAGGACGAGCAGCAGGCGATCAGCCTGCCGAACTGATTCGACGCGTGTGTCGATCGCGCTGGCCTTGGCCGGCGGGCAATGCGTCGCCGCTTGATCGCGTATCGATCGATGTCATGCCGGGGCCGGCTTCCTGTACAGGGGAAGCCGGCCCCTTCGCACGATCGCCTAGAACGTGTGGCGCAGCCCGATACGGCCGACCGCCTGCCGGCCGCTCGACGACGGATCGAAGCCCGCGACCTGCGCGACGGCGCCGCCCGACGCCATCTGCAGTGCCGCGAGCGCGTAGATTGCCGTGCGCTTCGTCAGTTCGTATTCGGCGCTCGCGTTCAGTTGCCGGTACTTGGGTTCCTGGCCGGTCGCGTGATCGCGGCCGGTCGTGTACGTATAGCCGAGGCCGAAATTGAGCTGGCTCGTGGCGGCGAGTGTGCCCGCGATCTCGTAGTTCTGGAACTTCACGTCCTGCTCGTCGTCGCCTTGCTGGAAATCGACGTCGGTGAAGTTGCCCATCAGCTTGACGTTGCCGAGCTGGTACGAGGCGCCGGCCGCGACGATGTTCTGGCTGCGCGCGTTTTCGAGCGCGTTGCCGTATACAGCGTCCGTGTATCCGCTGCCGTTCTGGTAGCTCTGCACGGCCTGCTCCGGATCGTTGACGCGCAGATAGCCGACGCCGGCCGAGAACGGCCCGTTCGTGTAGGCGACGGCTGCGCTGTACGCGGCGTTGTCGGAGAAGCGGCCGGGCTGGCCGCCGAACGAGTAGAGCGCCTCGGCGGTGAAGCCGGCAATCGTCGGGCTCGTGTATTTCACGGCATTGCTGATCGCGAAGCCGTTGTCGAGGTTGTCCATGTCGTTCGGGTGCGAGAAATACCAGCCCCCGTAATAGTCGTTCAGCGAATACGGCTCGATCAGGTCGACGACCGGATCCCACTGGCGGCCGAGCGTCAGCGTGCCCATGCGCGGGTCGGACAGCCCGACGTAGGCGTTGCGCGAGAACGCGAGGCCGCTGCCGAGCCCGCCGTTGGTGGAATTGAAGCCGCTTTCGAGATCGAAGATAGCGGCGAGCCCGCCACCGAGATCTTCCTTGCCGCGCAGCCCCCAGCGGCTACCGGCACTGACGCCGCTCGCCATCTGCCACAGGTGCTGGCCGTCGACGTTCGACGCGAAGTCGATCCCGGTGTCGATGATGCCGTACAGCGTGACGCTGCTTTGCGCATGCGCGTGGGAGAACAGGCCGCAGCAGGCGAGTGCGCACGTCATGCGCAGCAGCCGTGTCGTTTTATTCATGGATGAATGTCTCGAACGTAGGTTGACGGATATTGTTCGCAGTCCTTGTTTAAAGGGCTGGTCGTCGAGAATATAGCTGCGTCAATCACGCGCGGATCGGCAATTCAGTCTTTCAGTTTTTGCGTTGGTTTTGTGTATGGGGGTGGTCGACAACGGGGGTGTTGGGGGATGGGGGGTGTTTGCTTCGGGGACAGGGGGTAGGGTGCTTGGGGGCGTCGTGACTTGTCCGCGCTTCCGGCAGGCGGGCATTCGCGAGCGCGATCGTCGCGGCCGGCCCGAAGGCAGGCCGCACCGATACGGATACAGGTCATGACGTTTGATGCGCCGCCGCGGCTGGTAAGGGCGCTGGCGGGCATCCGTCGTCGATTCATCTAGCGGGGAACGCTCGATACCGCTCTGACGATTTCCTCAACGAACACCTTGATCATTGGATGTTTACGCTCGCTGCGGCGATACGCGACATAGATCTTGCGCCGCACCTCTGGCTTCAACTTGATCCACGTCACGCCGGCCGGCGCCTTCAGTACCCGCAGACTGGGGGCAACCGACACCGAACAGCCGGAGGCCACCATCGCTTCGACCATTTCGGAGCCGCGGCATTTGGCGTTGATGCGAGGCTCGAAGCCGGCGCGGCGGCACAAGTCGATGACGAAATCGCCGAAGGTGCTCCACGTGGATTCCATCGCCCAGGCTTCGTGCCGGAGATCGGCAACACCAAGCGATCGCCTTTTGCTCAACGGATGATCCGTCGCCACCGCCACGTAAAGCACATCTTCCGTAAGCGGTACAAGCTCGATGTTCTCCCGGTCCTTGCCCGCTTCGATCGAAAGATCGTCGATCAGCGCGATGTCGGTTCGCCACGCCCGCAGTGCCGCGACTGCGTCGATGGGCTCCAGCTCCTCAAGTCCGATTTCCAGCCGCGGATGCGCGAGCTCTAGCCTTTTGACCGTATCAGGAAGGACAAGAGAAGCAATCGAAGGAAACGCGGCAACGCGTAGTTCCCCGACTATCTCGCGCCGCAGTTGAACCAGTTCCGAGCGTGCCTCGTCCAGTACAACCATCACCCGTTCGGCATGAACTACCAATGCGCGACCTGCCGGCGTCAGCCTGACGCCACGGCCGATTCGCTCCGTAAGCTGGATGCCCGCATCCTCCTCCAGTTGCGCGATCTGCTGCGAAACGGCCGATGGCGTCAGGTGCAAGGCTTCAGCGGCTGCCGCCATCGTCCCTGATCTCGCCAGTTCGAGAAGTGCTTTCAGTCGCCCGACTTCCAACGCTTGCCTCCACTCGATCAATGATTAAAACGGCTAATGTATTGCACAAAAAACGATAAGTATACGTGGATGAAATTGCCCCCTACAGTTGCCAGCCGGCGGTGACGGAAAAGACGGATTTGCCGCCGCCGCATTCCGCATCAGCAACGCAATGACTGACGAAATCCCCGGCCCTGAATGCTCACTCCGCCAATGGGCCCGGGAGGACGCCTGCTCGGGGCGTTTTCCACTATTTTTTGTCGCGTGAACAGAGCAATGCGTGATTCCAAACTCAAGATCGCGGTACTTTTCGGCGGCGCCAGCGAAGAGCGCGACGTCTCGATTTCCAGTGCCGCTCAAGTGGTCAAGGCGCTGCGCAGCGTGGGTCACAGCGTGGTAGCAATAGACACCGCACGCGGCCCGCTCCCGGTAGAAGAAGAGGCGCGCATGCTGACATTCCGAGTGACCGACTCCCCGCCGCAGCCCGACGTATTGGATCAATTGCCGTCGGCTGTTTTCGACCTGCTCCGTTTTCGCGAACTGACCGATGCCGATGTCGTATTTCTCGCACTGCACGGCGGAGCAGGGGAAGACGGCACCATTCAGGCGATGCTCGACATGGCGGGCCTGCCTTATACGGGCAGCGGGCAAATGGGTAGTGCGATTGCCATGAACAAGAACGTGGCAAAGAGCCTGTTTACTGCGGGCGGCATCCGCACGCCGCGCTGGTTGATGCTGCCATGCGACTCCGATGAGATAACCCGGCGCGTCGGCTATCCGCTCATCGTCAAACCGAATCGGCAGGGCTCGACGGTCGGCCTGTCGCTGGTGCATGCTCCCGAAGCGCTGGGAGACGCGGTGCGCCTCGCTCGCCGGTTCGACACGCAGGTGATGGTGGAGCAGTTCATTGCGGGCCGAGAACTCACGGTCGGCGTGCTGGGCACGCAGGCGTTGAGTGTCGGTGAAATCTTCGTCGAGGCGGATGAAGTTTTCGATTACCGGTCGAAGTATCAGGCCGGCGATGTACTCGAACAATTTCCGGCGAGCTTGCCGGCGGCTACGCTCGAAACGGCGCAACGAATCGCCTTGCGCGCTCATGCGCTGCTGGAACTCGACGGCTACAGCCGGACTGACCTCAGGCTCGACGCGCAGGGAAATCTTTGGTGTCTCGAGGTGAATACGCTGCCAGGCATGACCGTCACGAGCCTGCTCCCGCAGTCCGCGGCTGCATCCGGTATTGCGTTCCCGCAACTGTGCGAGCAGATCTGTCTTGCAGGCATGAATCGCCACAAGGTGCCCGCATGACTTTCGACACGTCAGCCGCATCCGCGCGCCTTGCGCGAGCGCATCTCGAGGGACTGTTCGGCTTCGATTCGATCCGGGTACCGCGTTACCGTCTGCTCGACGGCCCGACACCGATTCACGCTCTGCCGCGCTTGAGCATGCATCTCGGCGGGGCGAACATTTATGTCAAGCGGGAAGATGTGGCGGGCGTGGGCGGCGGCGGCAACAAGTTGCGGAAGCTGGAACTCCTGATTGGCGAGGCATTGCAGGGCGGCGCAGACACGGTCATTACGGTGGGGGCGAGGCAATCGAATCACGCGCGACTGACCGCGGCTGCGGCAGCCCGCGCGGGCATGCGATGTGAGGTCGTTCTCACACGATCCGTGCCGCGCGACGACGCCGACTACATCGAAAGCGGCAACGTCCTGCTCGATAGCCTGTTCAACGCGCATGTGCACGATTTATCGGCTTCGGCCGATGCGATGGCATACGCTGTTGCGCGTGCGGGCGAATTGCGTGCCGCAGGCCACCGGGTCTATGTCTGTCCCTTCGGTGGATCGAGTCCGACTGGCTGCGTCGCCTATGCCGCGTGCGCAGCCGAAATCGTGCAGCAGTCCCAGGCACACGGCCTGCTCTTCGATCGCATCGTCGTACCCAACGGAAGTGGCGGCACACATGCCGGGCTGGTTGCCGGGCTCGCGGCGCTCGGGAGCGGCATGATCGAAGTCGACGCCTACACCGTCTATGCCCCAGCCGCCGACGCTCATCGCACCACGCTCGACAAGGTGCGGCAGACGGCGCGTATCCTCCAATGCGACAGGGATATCTCGCCCGATGCCGTTCGCGTCGACTCCTCGCAACTCGGCCCGGGCTACGGGATGCCGACGGACTCCATGCGCCGGGCCGTCCGGTTGCTGGCCTCGCAAGAAGGGCTCTTGCTCGATCCTGTTTATAGCGGCAAGGCGTTTGCGGGGCTGATTGAAGGCATCACATCAGGTCGTTACGCATCTGATAAAAACATCCTCTTCATCATGACCGGGGGATTACCTGGTTTATTCGCCTACCGAAACGAATTTCAGGCTGCCTGAGAGGAGTCGGTGAGCGAGATAGGATGCCGTGGTATCGAAAGCAGTGAGCGGCTCGGGCGTCATCGTTGGGTCGTCGAGCGCACACATGCCTGGTTTGATGGTTTCGGCAAGCTCCGGATTCGCTTCGAGCGCCGCCTCGATATTCATGCCGCTTTGCTCGCTCTGGCTGCCGCCGTCATCTGCTCTAGATTCGTGGATGACTTGTGTTGGCGACTCTAAGCTGGCATACATGGAAGGCTGCGGGAACAGATGAAATCAAGGTGTTGGCGTTCAACGAATCTTGACCGCGCGGGGCGCGGGACGGCAAAAATCTTGGACGGGTATATGCCGCAATTCCGAGACGCTTCCGGTATTCGACCGGGCACCGGCCCTTGTGCCTGTGCCCGGGACAGCCGGCTTTGAATACGCGTTCCTGTCCTTCTAGATTCGACGCTACGCGACGAACCGGATCGCGCTGTTCTCGATGGCAGCCTGGTTGCCGTATTGCCAAGTGATGTTGCGGTGTTCATGTCCGATCGGCAGACCCGAGTAGATCGGCAGGCCGAAGCCGCCCAGCACGTCGACAAGCATCTGCTCGAGCGTGAAATCCGCGCCGTCCGGGATCGGGCAGCGCGTGAATTGCCCGAGCACGAACGCACGGGCTCCGTCGAACGCGCCGCTCAGACGCAGTTGCGTCAGGCTGCGGTCGAGCCGGTAGCCGAACTCCGTCACGTCCTCCAGCAGTACGATCGCGTCGTGTGAGCGAAGCGACCAGCGCGTACCCGCGACGCTCGCGAGTACCGTCACGTTGCCGCCGCACAGACGTCCCCGCACTGCACCAGGGGCGCCGGACAAATGCCGCAGACTCAGCGCGGGGCGTTCGTCGCCGGTCAGCACAGCGCGAATGTCGGCGCGCGTCGCGTCGTCGACCTTGGTCGCCAGACTGTGAAATGTCGGGCCATGCAGCAAACGCACGCCGGGCCGATCCGCGAGTGCGCAGAACAGTGACGTCGCGTCGGAAAAGCCGATGATCGACTTTGGCGTTGCGATCTCGTCGGGCAAGTGCTCAAGCAAATGCGCGCAACCGAATCCCCCCCGCGCGAGCCACACGATCTCGATCGACGGATCCATCAGGGTGCGCCGCAGGTCGTCCGCGCGCTCCTCGGCGGTACCGGCGAAATAGCGGTACCGGCTGCCGAGATGCGCGCCCGCCCTGACCTCGAAGCCCCAACTTTCGACGAGCGCAATGCCACGCGCGATGCCTTCCGGATCGGGCACACCCGCAGGCGCGACCACGCCCACTGTCTTGCGTCGTGATTCCATTGAATGGCTACCTTGATGATCGAGAACCTGCTGAATATATCCGACACCGCTTGCTAACGGCTCAGCCTTGTAACGCAGCGTCGTGCGCGCGGGGATGACGATTGCCGGCGTCCGCGAAACCGCTGCGTTATGTGTCGTTTCGATCCGAGCTTGCCTCGGTCCGTCGGGTTGGGGCCGGTTTCTTGGCCCCCCGGGGGCTGGAGACGCCGGCTCCATCTAGGTTCGAACGCTCCCGATCGATCTGGTCGTGCTCTCGCAGTCGATGCCATACGCCGGCCGCTTGCCAGTCTCGCAGACGTCGCCAGCATGTCATGCCACTGCCGAAGCCCAACTCCTGCGGAAGGTCTTCCCACGGAATGCCCGTCTGCAATACATACAAGATACCGTTCAGCGCTGCGCGATCATCGACTGTGCGCCGCAGACCACCCCTGGGCGATGGCGTGAACTCCGGAATCAGCGGCTCCAGCGCCACCCATCATTCGTTACTGATTTTGCGTCTTGCCATGCCGTAGACGATACGACGCCCGCAGCATCATATCCAGGTGTTAGCCGCTCTTATGACCACGGCACGTTCATGCTACGATTCGCGGTGCCTGACTGACGTAGCGAAAGCAGGCTCCACCCGACCTTGTACTGAGTCCACTCGAACAATGTACGCAGCTGCCTGGCCTCCCTCGAAAACGCACTGAAAGCCTGCGCCGATGCAATGATTGCATCCGCCATGGCATTCGTCCCGGACTGTTGTCGACAACAGTCCGGAGATGTCGCTCGAATCGGTTTATCACCTCCAGATTCGTGCGACTGCGTTTTCATGAGACCACAGCATGCGTATTTTTAATACGATGGCAGCTCACGCCATCCCGCTCGTTCCCCGTTCACTGATCCGCAAGATCTCCCGCCGCTATATTGCCGGCGAAACGCTTGGCGATGCCCGTACGCGCATCCACGCGCTCCACGCAGCAGGCTTCAGAACAACCGTCGATGTGTTGGGCGAGACGGCGTCGTCGTCGGATCAGGCCGAGTCGATGACTCGCGATTATCTCAATCTGATCCAGGCGTTCGACGCGCAAAATGAGCCCACCGAGCTGTCGATAAAGTTGACCGCGCTGGGGTTGCATCTCGACGAAGACGCTTGCATGGCGCGAGTCTCGGTGATTCTGCGAGCGGCTGCATCGCAGGGGATCAGCGCGTGCATCGACATGGAAGACACCAGTTGCACCCAGAAAACGCTCGACGCGTTCTTGAAGCTCGATTCCGACGGGTATCCAGTCGGAATCGCACTACAAGCGTATTTGACGCGCACACACGATGACATCGTTCCGCTGCAGGCGCGCAAGAGTCGCATGCGTATTTGCAAGGGGATTTATGCAGAGGCAAAGGAGCATCTTGTCGAGGGCGCATCGATGGATCGGGCCGCGATCAATTCCCACTTCATTCGGCACGTCCTGACTGCTATTCAGGCAGGATCATTCGTCGGCATTGCAACGCACGATGCACAATTGATCGATGCGCTGATCAACTGGCTGCAACGCGAGCAAATCGACAGGTCACGATTCGAGTTCCAGATGTTACTGGGGGTGTGCGAACCGCTGCGTGACGCTTTGCTTGCGCAAGGATTCCATGTGCGCGTCTATGTGCCGTACGGGCATGACTGGTATGGCTACAGCACTCGGCGAATCAAGGAGAATCCACGAATCGCCGGATATATCCTGTCGGCGATGATACGTCGCGATCGGACTCGGTAGCCGTTACAGCACGCCCCGAAGATCGGGGCCGACCAGTTCGTTGGCCCCGATTCGAACGGCTGCTTTCGAGGAGGCCGGTTGAATCCACCGTTGGGTTGAGCCAGTCGCGGTTTGTCGGAGGGGTCGCCGGCCGGGTTCGGCCACGAACAGCCGTTTGCGTGACGCACGAAGCTGTCATTCGACCGACTGATTTATCTCGGAAAGCTGACCGATGCGCGTCGGCGATATATACGCCAACCCCTAAGGCCCCTAAGGTTCGCCAACTGACTCTGGTGTCACGGTCAGAAGGCCCAAGCCGCCTACTAGGGCCAGATAGTATTGCGAGGTTGAGCGGCCGACTGCCAAATCTCGACAACATGACCGCGCATCGATCCGAGAGCCTGGCGATCGACGCTCCCGGTACCGCTAACAACTAACTTGGCGGCATTCGCGGGTGCGGAGGACGCGTCAATCTGTGCCAGCACTTTCGACTAAACACATCCCTCAGAGAATCGGGCGACCCATGAAGAGCCATCGTCAAGCTCACTAAAGCAACTCTCGATATCGAAATCAGTCAACGAATTGCCATCGCGCGCAAAGGGATTCAGAGCAGTATCGTCGCCCAAAATAGCGGGCGGGAGATTCAGCTTATCAAGACGTAGTTCTCTACATTGCAAGCCGATGGTTTTGAAATTGTCATACCCAGCGGCAGCGAGGGTCTTTATGCTCGCAATTGGTGACGTGTTGAGCAATGCTGCTAAATCATTCGCTTCGGCTTCAGCCGCCCCGTGTAGCACTTCATCTTGGACACCGAGAGCGTTCAGAGCCACCGAGATGCCAGCCTCGAGATTCTGTTCGCTTTGGATTACGTTTTCGGGGAGAGCATTACACAAGAGATAATAGAGAGTGCCTAAATCCCGTCCGCGCAGCCCATCCCGAACTGCGAGCCCGAATGCGTGCCCCGCAGGAATATCCAGGACCTGCTCGATCGGACACGTTTCAACTAGCTTGTCGAAAATCGCTTCCGGGAAATTCAGCACCAGGCGCGTCAGCCGTGCACAAATCCCAAACGCCACAAGCACATCCTTGCACCCAAGCTTGTTCGCGAGCACATGAACACAAACCGAATACTCGGTAAGATCGCGGGAATATAGAAATTTCAATGTCTTGCGTTGGACTTCGCGATCCTCGATTAACCTATATTCTTGATTTGTTAACTTCAGCAGATACGACCGTGAAATAATTTCTTGCGCCATAGCTGACGCCTCGAGTATTGATACTGTCGATATGGGTGATCGTACGATGACCTCTCCTCCCGAATTTCGAAACCTAGAAAATAAAACTGGGCGATTTGTAATCTCCCCTCTTGATCCAAATAGACGACCGATTGTGATGTTATATCGCCATGGCATGTCTTCATCAGCAGAGTCATTCTTCACCGTGTAATAGTCGGGAAGCCTGATGCTGCGCACATGATCAAAAAAAATCTTCGATTTGTAGTATTCGTTCTCGCCAAGAAACCGTGCAGCATACGCCTGGCCCATCAGTTTCAAATGCCGCAATCCCCAAAGCGTCGATGTAGCGTCGATGAAATGGGTATACTCATGGATAATCAATGGATTAGCCTTTGTCAGCGCGGAGTATTGGTCCCCGGTCAATAAATCAGGATTTCCGCCGTTCCAATTTGGCTTGTACTCCATAGAAACCGCTCTCGCCCTTTCTATGTCTGCGGTGACAAGAGATTTCAAGTGAATGAGTGTTGTGGAGAAGTCAAAAGACCCCAGCACATCTACTGCGGAGAGCTGATCTCGGCGGGCAATTCGTGCTTCATATTCTGCGCTTTTCATTTGGTTCTCGCGTTTTTGAATTTTACTTTATAACTGCACTCTGAGAATAAGATTTAATAATTATCCAATACTATCCTGTAAATTGTCTCGGGTTGGCCTTTCCAGAGTTCGTCGCTAGCGGAAATATTAGTTAGCGTTGCCGGTGTGGAGCAATCTTGAATTGCTATCGCGATCGGTGAGGACTAGCAGTGGACGACAGGTTCGACTTTGATTCCTTGGCCCTGAGCAGAATGATTCCCGAGCCAGCAAAAGAACCGTTGTTATATCCCATTTTTTACCTACCGAGAGAGCCGCTATCGGCGCAAACAGGGATGGGCGAACGCCATAGTCCTTGTATACCTTGAGCATTCCCCCGCAACACTAATTCTCGATGGCACTAGTTTCAACGTATTTAAGCGCAGGACCGGACGTTCGAGATCTCGAAGACCCGCAACGCTGCAAATGAATACAAGCCCGCTGGTGAGGGAAACCAGCAACGTCAGTTCGGCCCGATGACTCTGGCCGACCGGCCACCTGTTGCAAGTTTCGCATGCTGCTCAAGGGCGGTGATTGACGGCGCAGATTTGGCGTCTAAGGGTTTGCGCAGTGGCTGGCCGGCAAGGCTCTGATACTCAGTTGCGGACAGATGGGCGGCAACGCAGATCTTGCCGGCTTCGATCCAGAGATGCCCAAGATCGAAAAGCGTGTGAACGTCTGAGCGGAGCAGCAGCCCGTTCTGCGTCGCATTGGTGTGGTCACCCTTATATGGAAGGATGTGCGCAGCTTCGAGAACATCTACAGCAGTCGATCCCGTCATGGCGCAGGCGCCGTCATAGGCCTCCAGCAGCGCCGCGCGGAACCGTTGCTGGCCGCGCCGCGAGACGATCGAGCACATCACGCGTTTCCTGTCGTCGGCTTCGTTCGACGGATCGAATGATCCTGCGTCATCGGCTTCGCGCTGCGCCTGATTCAAATCGTCAACCCACGGGCCGACGGCTACCGGCCTCGCGCGCACCTTCCCCTTTGTTTGGAGCCCTTCGTCCCGGTATAGCTCCCATATGGGATGATTTTCGGGCCTGTATAGCTCATACTCGATGAGACCATTGCTGGAGCGTCGCTTGTAGAGCAGGTCCCACTGGTGCCCGCTGTCAGTCCGCCGTGGCGCAGCGCTCGTCTGGTAGTGCCCACGCGAGAGCGCATTGACAGTGATTTTGCTGATATCGTATTGCGCGTTGCCGATGTTGTAATCGGGATACATGCTGCGAAGTTGTCCTTCAACCTCCGTAAGGGTGCACGGACGGCCGATGACACAAACCGCCTCGTACACCTTTTCCCATCCGGACTTTTTGCTTTTCATCATCGGTTGGCGCCTCCTATCGCTGGTTCGGGCAAGACGCTGCAGCTCAGGGTCTGCCGCACGGTTTTGCAGGATCCTGTATTTCGGCATCGCGGGGAGTTTGCTTTAGCACCGAAATTTGCGCGCCAGGCGCGATCAGCGCCGGGAAAAGGCTAAGTGGACATCGGCCTAGTAGACAGCCAATGACCGGTCAGGCTGATAATTTGCCGAGCTACTTATCGGGGCGAGCGTCCGTTGTAGCGCGAAAGCAGTCATGAGGGCGTCAGGAGTCCAGATGGCAGTTGAGGGTCGTGAGCCGACAGATGACCTCGACAATCTACGAAGAGTCATAAAAGGAAAGGCAGCGATCCACACCCGCCCCGCAATGATCATCACCCCAGCTGCCCCACATCCAGCCGCGCATCCGACCACCCACCCCCCAGATCACCAAACAACGTCGCCGTAGCCACCAGCCGCTCCTGCTGCACGGTCAACGCGTTTTCCTGCAACCCGAGCAACGTGGTCTGCGCGGTAGCGACCGTCGTATAGTCGACGGTCCCTGCCTGATACTCATTGAACGCAATATCCGCACCGCGCTTCGCGTTAGCCACCGCGCGCTCCAGCACGGCCGCCTGATCCGCCAGCACCCGCACGCTGGCGAGGTCGTCCTCGACATTCTGCAGCGCCCCGAGCACCGTTCCGCGATAGTTCGCGACCGCCGCGTCATACGCCGCCTTCGCGCCCGCCACCTCACCGCTGCGCTCGCCGCCGTCGAACAGCGTTTCCGACGCACTCGCCCCGAGCGACCACACATAGTGCGACACGTTCAGCAACCCAGCCAGCGGCGACGCCGAAAACCCAACCACCGCCGACAGCGAGATAGTCGGATAGTACGCGGCGATCGCGACGCCGATCGCCGCGTTCTCCGACGCCATCTGTCGCTCGGCCACCGCGATGTCGGGCCGCCGCTGCAGCAGCGTCGACGGCACGCCGACAGGCACGTCGGGCAGCACCGGCAACGTCGCGTCATGCGGCACGTCGAGCGCTTCCGGATTGCGGCCGACGAGCACTGCGATCGCATGCACGTACTTCGCCCGCGACACGCCGAGTGCAATCAGGCTCGACTGCGCGCTTTCGAGCTGCGTCTGCGCGGTGACGAGATCCGACGGCGGGATCGTGCCGGCCTTGTCCTGGTCGGCGATCACGCGCAGGTACGCTTCGTCGGCCTTGACGGTCGCATCGAGCAGGTCGATGTTCGCGTCGGTCACGCGCAGGTCGATCACCGTCGTCGCGAGCGTCACCTGCTCCGACAGCGCCGCATTTGCGTAGGTCGCGGCGCTGGCCTGCGCGCTCGCCTTGCGCTCCTCGACCGTGCGCCGCACTTCGCCCCACAGATCCGGCGACCAGCTCACGTTGCCTTCGAGCGCGCCCGAGTTGGCCACCGACACGGCACCCGTACCGGCCGTGCGCTGCCGCGTGGCGGAACTCGTCGCGGAGATCGTCGGAAACAGCCCCGAACGCGCTTCGCGTACCAGTGCGAGCGCTTGCTGGTAGTTGTAGTAATCCTGCCTGACCGTCTGGTTCGACACGGTGACGAGCGGCTCCAGTTCGTTCAGCAGCGGATCGTGGAAAGTCGTCCACCAGTCGCCTTTGGGGCCGTCGGCGTTGGGTTTTGCCTGCGTCCAGCCGGGCAGCTCGCGATAGGTCGCGGGCGTTGCGACCGCAGGGCGGTGGTAGTCGGGGCCGACCGCGCAGCCGGCCAGCGCCAGCGTGATCGCCGCACCGAGCGCGCAGGTGCGCAGCCGCCACGCGGAGGGTGCGTGCCCGGAAAAGGAGCGGGGGAGTGTCATTGGTCAGTGCCTCGATTCGGGCCGCCGTTCGCGCGGCCACAGCCACGACCCGCGCGGGAGTCGCTCGCGCAGCCGGTCGAGAGTCAGATAGATCACGGGCGTCGTGTAGAGCGTGAAGACCTGGCTGATCAGCAGCCCGCCCATGACCGTCACGCCGAGCGGCTGGCGCAGCGATGCACCCTGGCCGATCGCGAGCGCGAGCGGCAGCGCGCCGAGCACGGCCGCGGCGGTCGTCATCATGATCGGCCGCAGGCGTCGCACGGCCGCCTCGTGGATCGCGCGGCGCGCGTCGATACCCTCGTCGCGCTGCAGCTGGATCGCGACGTCGACCATCATGATCCCGTTCTTCTTCACGATGCCGATGAGCAGGATGAAGCCGATCATCGAGATCACCGAGAACGG
Organism: Burkholderia crassaminum; assembly: GCF_964265005.1. Classification (NCBI taxonomy): domain Bacteria; kingdom Pseudomonadati; phylum Pseudomonadota; class Betaproteobacteria; order Burkholderiales; family Burkholderiaceae; genus Burkholderia; species Burkholderia crassaminum. Next base: position 303,172 of record NZ_OZ183801.1, read on the forward strand.
CACGCCGAATACGAGCAGCGCGAGCGTCGCGCCGATGCCGGCCGACGGCAGCGTCGACAGGATCGTCAGCGGGTGGATCGTGTTCTCGTACAGCACGCCGAGCACGAGGTAGACGACCGCGAGCGCCGCGACGATCAGGAGCGGCACCGCGTCCATCGAGCGCGTGAACGCCTGCGCGGCACCGGCGAACGCGCCGTGTACCGACGCAGGCATGCCGATCGACCGTTCGGCGTCGGCGATCGCGGCGGCCGCATCGCTCAGCGAGCCGTTCGGCGGCAGGTTGAACGAGATCGTCGCCGCGACGAGGCCGCCCTGGTGGTTCACCTGCGTCGCGGTATGGCTGTTCGAGAACAGCGCGAGTGCGGTGAGCGGCACCATCGTTTCCGCCGACGTGCTGTCCGCGCTGCCGGTCGAACTGCCGCCCTTGCTGTTCGAGATGCTGTTGGTCGATGCATTCGCTTGCGCATTCGCATTCTGCGCATTGGTCGTGCCGTTTGTGCCTGCGCCCGACGTCGCGACACCGACCGCTGCACCGGTCGCGAGCGTCGTGGCGGCATTCGGCACGGTGGCCGACGAATACTGCGTCTGCGCGGTGCCGTTCGCGTTGCCGGCGGCCGTGCTCGCGAAGATCCGGCCGAGCGACGACGGGTACTGCCAGTACTGCGGCGCGACTTCCATCACGACGAAGTACTGGTTCAGCTGGTTGTAGATCGTCGAGACGGTGCGCTGGCCGAAGGCGTCGTACAGCACGTTGTCGATCTGGTTCGGGTCGAAGCCGTAGCGTTTCGCGGTCGCGCGGTCGACCGTCACCATCGTCTGCAACCCGTGCTGCTGCAGATCGGAGTTCACGTCGACCAGCTGGCCGCGCCGCTGGTTCAATGCGTCGACGAGCCGCGGCGTCCACGCATAGAGCGCCTGCGGATCGTCGCTCGTCAGCGTGTACTGGTATTCGGCGGCCGACTGCCGGCCGCCGATGCGCAGGTCCTGCTGCGCCTGCAGGAACAGGCGCGCACCCGAGACGGCCGCGAGCTTTGGCCGCAGCCGGTTGACGACTTCGGTGGCCGACGCGTGACGCTGCGCGAGCGGCTTCAACGCGACGAACACGTTGGCCGTGTTCAGCGCGCGCCCGCCGGTGAAGCCGGCCACCGCGGCGACGGCCGGATCCTGCTGGACGATCGACTGGAGCTGCGCGAGCTTCTGCCGCATCGCGCCGAACGAGATGCTCTGGTCCGCGATGATCTGCCCCATCAGCGTGCCGTTGTCCTGCTCGGGGAAGAAGGTGGCGGGCAGCAGCCGGAACAGCAACAGGTTGCCGACGATCAGCGCGATCAGCACGACGCCGACGAGCGACGCGCGATCGAGCACCGCGTCGAGCGAGCGCGCGTATGCATCGCGCAGCCGGTCGAGCATGGCCGCGATGCGCTGCCCGGCGCGCGACGGCGTCGCATGCGCATGTTGCCGGCTTAGCACGTACGCGCACATCATCGGCGTGACGGTCAGCGAGATCGCCATCGACAGCAGGATCGCGATCGACAGCGTAACCGCGAACTCGTGGAACAGCAGGCCGACGATGCCGGGCATCAGCAGGATCGGCAGGAACACGGCGATCAGCGACAGGCTCATCGACACGACCGTGAACGCGACCTCCGCGCTACCGCGCAGCGCCGCCTCCTTCGGCGCGTAGCCGGCCTCGAGAAAGCGCGTGACGTTCTCGAGCACGACCACCGCGTCGTCGACGACGAAGCCGGTGCCGATCGTCAGCGCCATCAGCGACAGGTTGTCGATGCTGTAGCCGAGCAGAAACATCGGCCCGAACGTGCCGACGATCGACAGCGGCAGCGCAACGGCCGGAATCAGCGTCGCGCGCGGCGACAGCAGGAACACGAACACGACGCCGACGACGAGCAGCACCGCGATGCCGAGCGTGCGCTCGGTGTCGGCGACCGACGCGTTGATCGACTGCGAATGGTCGACCGCGACGCCCACGCGCACCGAGCCCGGCAACGCGGCCTCGATCACCGGCAGGCGCTCGCGAATCTGCCGCACCGTGTTGACGACATTGCTGCCGGGCTCCGGAAACACGATCACGAGCACGGCCTGCTTGCCGTTGTAGAGCCCCGCGTTGCGCACGTTCTCGTTCGAATCGAGCACCTGCGCGACGTCGCGCAACTGCACGGCCGCGCCGTTGCGGTACGCGACGACGAGGTTGCGATACGGCGCGGCGGTGCCGATCTGGTCGTTCGACAGAATCTCGTAGCGATGGCCGCCCTGGTCGAGATGGCCCTTCGGGCTGTCCGCGTTCGCCGCGCCGAGCGATGCGCGCACGTCTTCGAGGCCGATGCCATAGCTGTTCAGCTTCGATGGATTCAGCTCGACACGCACCGACGGCAGCGCGCCGCCGCCGAGCGTGATCTGCCCGACACCCTTGATCTGCGACAGCTGCTGCTGGATCACGGAATCCGCGGAATCGTAGAGCTGCGCGGACGTCAGCGTGTCGGACGTGAGCGCGAGCACCATCACCGGCGCGTCGGCCGGGTTGTACTGGCGGTAGGTCGGGTTCGCGCGCAGCGTGGTCGGCAGGTCCGCGCGCGCGGCCTGGATCGCGGCCTGCACGTCGCGCGCGGCGCCGTTGATGTCGCGGTCGAGGCCGAACTCGATCACGATCATCGACGAGCCCACATAGCTCATCGACGTGAGTTCCTGCACGTCCGCGATCGTTTCGAGCCGCCGTTCGAGCGGTTCGGCGACCGTCGACGCCATCACGTCCGGGCTGGCGCCGGCCATGTTCGCCTGCACGACGATCACCGGATACGCGACGTTCGGCAGCGGCGCGACCGGCATCCGGAAGTACGCGAGCGCGCCGGACAGCAGGATCGCGATCGCCAGCAACGTCGTGGCGACCGGCCGGTTGATGAACAGCGCGGCCGGGTTCACGACGCGCTCCCGCCGTCCGGTGCGGCGTTGCCGGACGCGGCCGCGTCACGGCGCCGCCGCAGGCGCGCGGCCAGCCGGTCGAACAGCAGGTAGACCACCGGTGTCGTGAACAGCGTGAGGAGCTGGCTCAGCGCGAGCCCGCCGATGATTGCGAGGCCGAGCGGGCGGCGCAGCTCCGAGCCCGTGCCGGTGCCGACCAGCATCGGCAGCGCGCCGAGCATCGCCGCGAAGGTCGTCATCAGGATCGGCCGGAAACGCAGCAGCGATGCCTCGAAGATCGCGTCGGCCGGGGTCTTGCCGTGCACGCGTTCCGCTTCGAGCGCGAAGTCGACGATCATGATCGCGTTCTTCTTCACGATGCCGATCAGCAGCACGATGCCGATGATCCCGATCACGTCGAGATCGGCGCCCGCGATCATCAGCGCGAGCAGCGCGCCGATCCCGGCGGACGGCAGCGTCGACAGGATCGTGACCGGGTGGATGAAGCTCTCGTACAGCACGCCGAGCACGATGTAGACCGCGACGAGTGCGGCGATCAGCAGGTAGACCTCGCTCGACAGCGAATCCTCGAACGCGGCCGCCGCGCCCTGGAACGACGACTGGATCGACGGCGGCAGCGCGGCGTCGCGCTCGACCCGCCGCACGTCGGCGACGGCCGCGCTCAGCGATGCGCCGCTCGCGAGATTGAACGACACGGTCACGGCCGGGAACTGTGCGAGATGGCGGATCGCGAGCGGCGTCTTCACGAGCCGCACGGTCGCGATCTGGCTGAGCGGCACCTGGCCGCTGCTGCTCGTCTGGCTCGGCAGGTACAGGTTGCCGAGCGACGCGACGTTCGGCATCGTCTCGGGCTTCGCGACGAGGATCACGCGGTACTGGTTCGACTGCTCGAAGATCGTCGATACGATGCGCTGGCCGAGCGAATCGTACAGCGCGTTGTCGATCGTCGCCGGCGTGATGCCGTAGCGCGCGGCCGCCTGGCGGTCGACGTCGACCTGCACGCCGAGCCCGTCGACGTCGAGATCGCTCTGCACGTCGGTAATCGAGTGCAATTGCTTCAGCTTCGCGACCAGCGCGGGCACCACCTGCTGCAGCGCCTGCCGGCTCGGGCCGCGCAGCACGAAGCGGTACTGGTTCGGCGACAGCGTCGTGTCGAGCGTCAGGTCCTGCACCGGCTGCAGGTAGAGCCGCACGCCCGGCACGCCGGCGCTTTCCTGCTGGAGCCGCCGCGCGATCGTTCCGGCGCTGGCCGAGCGGTCGCCGTGTGCGCGCAGGTTGATCAGGAAGCGGCCGTTGTTCAGCGTCGCATTGACGCCGTCGATCCCGACGTACGACGTGAGCGACGCGACATCCGGATCCTTGAGCAGTCCATCGGCGAGCTGCGCCTGACGCTCGACCATCGCCGCGTACGACACCGACGTGTCGGCCACGCTGATGCCCTGGATCGTGCCGACGTCCTGCATGGGGAACAGCCCCTTCGGGATCGCGACGTAGAGGATCAGCGTCAGCGCGAGCGTCACCAGCGCGACGGCGAGCGTCAGCGGCTGGTGGCGCAGCACCCACTTCAGCGCGCGTTCGTAGGCCGCGAGCGTGCGCTCGAAGATCCGTTCGCTGAAACGCTCGAAGCGGCCCGGCTGCGATTCCGACTGGGCCCGCAGGATGCGTGCGCACAGCATCGGCACGACGGTCAGCGACACGACCGCGGAGATCAGGATCGTCACCGCGAGCGTGACCGCGAACTCGCTGAAGAGCCGCCCGATCACGCCGCCCATGAACAGCAGCGGGATCAGCACCGCGATCAGCGAGACCGTCAGCGACAGGATCGTGAAGCCGATCTGCCCCGCGCCTTTCAGCGCGGCGTCGAGCGGCCGCATGCCCTGCTCGATGTAGCGCACGATGTTCTCGATCATCACGATCGAATCGTCGACGACGAACCCGGTCGCGATGATCAGCGCCATCAGCGACAGGTTGTCGATCGAGTAGTGCAGTTCGAGCATCGCGGCCACGGTGCCGATCAGCGACACGGGCACCGCGATGCTCGGGATCAGCGTCGCCGGCAGGTTGCGCAGGAATACGAAGATCACCAGCACGACGAGCGCGACGGCCAGCACGAGCTCGGTCGCGGCGTCGAACACGGACGCACGGATCACGCCGGTGCCGTCGCCGACGATCTGCACATGCATGCCGGCCGGCAGCGTCGCTTCGAGCGCGGGGAGCTGCCGCTTGATCTGGTCGACGGTCGCGATCACGTTGGCACCCGGCTGGCGCTGCACGTTCAGCACGATTGCCGGCGTGCGGTTCAGCCACGCGCCGCGCTCGACGTCCTGCGGTGCCTGCGATACCCGCGCGACGTCGCCGAGGAACACCGGCGCGCCGTTCTGGTATGCGATCACCGTGCGCAGGTATGCGTTCGGATCGGTGATCTGGTCGTTGGCGTTGATCGTGTAGTCGAGATCGGGGCCGTCGAAGTTGCCTTTCGGCTGGCTGACGTTCACGTTCGCGAGCAGCGTGCGCAGATCGTCGATGTTCAGCCCGTACGCGGCGAGCTTGTGCGGATCGGCTTCGACGCGCACGGCCGGCACGTGGCCGCCGGCCGTCGTGACGAGGCCGACGCCCGGCACTTCGGAGATTTTCGTCGCGAGCCGGTTGTTCGCGGTGTCCTGCAACTGCGTAAGCGACATCGAATTCGACGTGACCGCGAGCGTGAGCACGGGCTGGTCGGCCGGGTTCACCTTCGCGTAGGTCGGCGGCGCGGGCAGGCCGCTCGGCAGGTAGCTGTTCGCCGCGTTGATCGCCTGCTGGACGTTCTGCTCGGCGACGTCGAGGCTGACCGACAGGTCGAACTGCAGCGTGATGACCGACGCGCCTTCCGAGCTGTACGAGATCATCTGCTGCAGCCCGGGAATCTCGCCGAGCTGGACCTCGAGCGGCGCGGTGACGGTCGTCGCCATCACGTCGGGGCTCGCGCCGGGGTAGAAAGTCTGCACCTGGATCGTCGGGTAGTCGACGTCGGGCAGCGACGATACCGGCAGGAAGCGCACCGCGACCGCGCCGGCCAGCACGAGCGCGATCGTCAGCAGCAGCGTCGCGACCGGCCGCAGGATGAAAAGGCGGGAAATGTTCATCGTGTCGGGGCGCGTCGCTCGTCAGGCCGCGCCGGATGCCGCGCTGGCCACGGCAGCGCGATGGCCGGCATGGCGTGATGCGTCGCCCGCCGAAGCGCCGGAAGCCGGCAGCGCGGCGCCGGCCCGGTTCGATGCGATACGGATCGCCGCGCCGTCGCTGAGCCGGTCGACGCCGTCCGTGACCACCTGCTGCCCGGCCGCGAGCCCCGCGACGATCGCGGTCGAGCGGCCGTTGCTCGGCCCGAGCGTGACCTTGTGCACCGATACCGTCCGGTTTGCATTGACGAGATATACGTAGTCGCCCGGCGCGCCGTTCTGCACCGCGGCGGTCGGCACGAGCACCGCGTCGTGCAGCGTGTCGACGTGGAGCCGCACGTTGACGAATTCGTTCGGGAACAGCGCCTCGTCGTCGTTCGCGAACGTCGCGCGCAGCGTGACGGTGCCGGTGGCGGTCGCCATCTGGTTGCCGATCGCGTACAGCGTGCCGGTCGCGACCTGCTTGTCGTCGTCGCTCGAATAGACGGTCACCGGCAGTTGCGCGCCCGCGCCGACGCGCCGGATCACGGCCGACAGCGCGTTCTGCGGCACCGTGAACTGAACGGTCATCGGTTTCATCTGCGTGATCACGACGATGCCCGTCGTGCTCGACGACGTCACGTAGTTGCCCGGGTCGACGAGCCGCAGCCCGACACGGCCCGCCACCGGTGCGGTGATGTGGCAATAGGCGAGATCGAGATCGTATTGCGCGATGTTCGCGCGGTCGGCCTGGGTGGCGGCTTCGTCCTGCTGCACGGTGAACTGCGCGTCCTGGTAAGTCTGCGCAGCAATCGACTGGTGTTCGGCGAGCTGCGCGTAGCGGGCGAGATCGGCGCGCGCCTGCGCGAGGCTCGCCGCGTCCTTCGCGAGCTGGGCCTGTGCCTGCTGCTTGCTGATCTGGTACTGACGCGGATCGATTTGCGCGAGGAACTGGCCTTTGGCGACCTCCTGGCCCTCGTGATAGCCCACCTCGGTCAGGTACCCGCTCAGTTGCGGCAGCACGGTCACGGTCGCGACCGGCGTCACCGTGCCGAGTTCGTTCAGCACGACCGGCATGTCGCCCGTCGCGGCGGTCGCGACGCTGACGATCTGGGCCGGTGTCGCGCGGATCGGCTTCGTCTGGCGCAGCAGGTGAAAGGCGATCAGCGCGACCGGCACGGCCAGCACGACGATGACGATCCAGCGGCGGGCCCGGCGCCGCGCCGGCGGGGCGGCCTGGGGTTCGCTCATGCCTGGCTCCCGCATGGACGACGCATCGCGCTACTGCATGACATGAAAGGACTCCTGAGAATGGGGATAGCGATCGAACGGAAATAGACGGCCGCTGCGGTGCAACCGTGTACCGCCAACCGGCCGGCGCCGCGTGACGGTGCACGCGGTGCGGCGCTTGCTGGCGAAACCGTGGACGGACGAAGGGGCGGGTGCGGCCGGAAGGGCGGCGGGCGCCCGCGTGCGGCCCGATATCGGGAGCGGCTTACCAGCGACGATGGGCTGCCCATTCCTGCCGGCCCCACCAGCGGCGGCCGTCCCAGTAGCGGCCGTTGTGCCAGCCGAGCGAGATGCCGACCGTCGGCACCATCACGGGCGCGGCCACGACGGGCGGCGCGTACGCCACGGGGGGCGGCGCATAGACGACCGGCGGCGGCGCGACGTATACAGGTGCCGGTGCGACATAAACGGGAGCGGGCGCGGCGATGCCGAGACCGATCGAAATGCCGGCCATCGCCGGCTGGATGGAAAGGCATGCGGCCAGCACGCCCGAACCGAGCACGGCCCATTGTTTCGCGTTCATCACTTCACCTCGTTGGGCTGGGAATGCCTTCAATCTAGTGGAAGGTCCGATGAATGAGAATTACACGCGGGTAACGTCGGATTTCGAAAAATAGCGGGGCCGGGGAAGCGGCGATTCACGGCGGCGTTCACGCGGGCGGCGCGATCGCCGCACGGGATGACGGCCGTCGGGCCGGTGCGCTCAAGCGCTTGATTGACAAGGATTTCGCGGGCCCGGCTGCGGGCGCCGCGGAATCCGCCGACCGGTGCCGGGCCGGCACGCCATCCGGTTGTCAGCTGGCTGTCGGTAATATGCGGAGATCAATTGCCGACAGAAGCCGTCGCGACCGGGGCCGCATCGGGATGTGCGAGCGCGTCAAGCCGGCGGTTGCGCGCGATCGGCGCGTGCGACGGCGGATAGTCGTTCCGGTTCGTCGGCGGCAGGCCGTCCGCGTCCGCCTCGATCGGTTGCTGGTGGATTTCGGCGCGCGTGAGCGGCGCTTGCGTGCACTGTGCAAAGGCCGGTGTGCCGAACGGCTGGCCCTAGCGATTGAGTACGGAAAACGCCAGCGTGCCCGCGAACATCAACAGCACGACCGACGCACCGCGAAGCAGCGTTCCGGTATGGGTGGCCAGAGACCGGCGCGCCGTCAGGACGCCGCCGATGACAAGCCACATCGAACCGATCGTCACGGCGAGCGCCGTGAAGACCGCGATCGAGCAGAGATAGAACGGAACCGATACGAAAGCCTGCGGGGGAAAGATCGCGGTGGCGAACAATAACGCCTTCGGGTTCATGGTCGTCGCGACGAACATGTCGCGAAAGCCGATGGTACCCGACCGGATGTCTTCAAGGCGTGGGCTTTTCCATAGCTGCAGGGCGAGATAGAAAATATAGGCCGAGCTCCCCAGCTTCAGCACATCGTAAAGCCACGGCCGGGTGGCCGCGAATGTCGCCAGGAAGAAACCCCACAGTGATATCGCGAAGCCATAGCCCGATGCCTCTGCAACCAGGAGCGGTGACGATTGCCGGAAGCCGACCTTGATTCCCGATGACAGAAGCAGGGTATTCGTCGGACCTGGCGTGGCCAGGACCAGCGAAACGTAGAGTGCCATCTTCAACATCACCTGGAATGTCGGCATCTTGCTTCCTTGGTGTCGATGACGGTCGCCACGCGTCGGGGCGGACTGTCGTATTCGTTGTCAGTCATTCAGAATTCGGGAAGCTGTTGGTGGTCACAATAAGCGCTAGCGGTGCTCAGTCACCATGCTAACGGTGATCAAGCGAAAACCGCCTGATTTTTGATGGATTTCCTGGAGGTGACGCATTTTTTACAGATTTGCCATTGCGCAGTAAATTGTACGTTGTCGACCCGAATAATCCCGGGAATGGAAGTTCCTGATCACGATTAAAAATAGACGCAAACACTGTTACATGATCACACCTATTTTCGCGCCGCAAAGTAAAGCGGAACTTGCCGCGTGGTCGGTTCAGTCGCGTTCTGAATCGTTTAATTAGATCTCGCTCATTGGCCGGTGTCACATGCAGTGCCCGCAACTGGCCCGGCGTATCGACCGCCAGATGCATTTTCGAACCCGTGAGGCGCTTCGCGCGGTCGTAGCCGGTGCGCGCACCGGATTCCGGGGTCGATTGCAATGTGCGGCTGTCCATGATCATGGCAACGGGTTGCGCTTTGCGTCCATCACACGCACGCAACAGCTCTCGCCGATCATGCACGATGGCCCCGAAACGGCCCGCTCGCATCCAGCGCAGCGCATTGAGGGCCTCGCGAAGCGCGTGGCGGCGTTGTTCGCTGTCTTCTCGCACCAGCGCCAGAAACGGCACAACGAACGACCGTTCTTCGTCGCTTGCATCGCACGGGTAAGGCTTGCGGGCGTTCATCCCGACGTCTTGTCTTGTCAGCGGAAAAGTCCATGTTCACCACACCTGCTAAACACGGGGAGCCGGTCAAGACCGCCGAAATGCGCAAAGGTTGACATCTTTGTTTCGGAAATGATGATGACTTTTTTGCTTCATGTGAATCCAGTCTGTTATTTCGAATTTTTATACAATAAATTCACCGGTGCGCGAGATCCGAATGAAAAAGTGAATGTATCGTTTAGAAAGGTAAATGGTTTTGTGGAAAGTATCTCGCCGGTACTTTACTGGATTAAATATTCCTCTGGATCAATTGAAGTTGATATGAATTTTTGAGATATGCGGCATCGTTAACACTGCTAAGGTGTGCCGCAGAGATTGGCTGCTTGGCATGGCAAGACTCGGGGAGCTGACGTTGTGTGAGCATCTCGATGCGCTAATGGCGATTGCGGAATCGGCAAGTCGATCCGTTCGTGATGGTCTCCTATATGTTAGGACGCCTTACCGGAAGGGTTCCGAGTTCGGCTCGACAAGGCGGCACTATCCATTCAGGTTTCATATCCTATGAGAAGAGGGTCATGAGCAACCCGATCAAGAATATCGTCATCGTGGGCGGCGGCACCGCGGGCTGGATGGCCGCGTCGTATCTGGTCCGGGCGCTCCAGCAGCATACGAACATTACGCTCGTCGAGTCTGAGGCGATCCCCCGGATCGGCGTGGGCGAGGCGACCATCCCGAGCTTGCAGAAGGTGTTCTTCGACTTCCTCGGGATACCGGAGCGGGAGTGGATGCCCCAGGTGAACGGCGCGTTCAAGGCCGCCATCAAGTTCGTGAACTGGAGGAAGTCCCCTGACCGCTCGCGCGACGATCACTTCTACCATTTGTTCGGCAACGTGCCGAACTGCGACGGCGTGCCGCTGACCCACTACTGGCTGCGCAAGCGCGAACAGGGCTTCCAGCAGCCGATGGAGTACGCCTGCTACCCGCAGCCCGGGGCGCTCGACGGCAAGCTGGCACCGTGCCTGTCCGACGGCACCCGCCAGATGTCTCACGCGTGGCACTTCGACGCCCACCTGGTGGCCGATTTCCTGAAGCGCTGGGCCGTCGAACGCGGGGTGAAGCGGGTGGTCGACGAGGTCGTGGAGGTTCACCTGAACGACCGCGGCTACATCTCCAGCCTGTCCACCAAGGAAGGGCGGACGCTGGAGGCGGACCTGTTCATCGATTGCTCCGGCATGCGGGGGCTCCTGATCAACCAGGCGCTGAAGGAGCCCTTCATCGACATGTCCGACTACCTGCTGTGCGACAGCGCGGTCGCCAGCGCCGTGCCCAACGCCGACGCGCGCGTGGGAGTCGAGCCGTACACCTCCGCGATCGCCATGAATTCGGGGTGGACCTGGAAGATTCCGATGCTGGGCCGGTTCGGCAGCGGCTACGTCTTCTCGAGCAAGTTCACCTCGCGCGACCAGGCCACCGCCGACTTCCTCAACCTCTGGGGCCTCTCGGACAAGCAGCCGCTCAACCAGATCAAGTTCCGGGTCGGGCGCAACGGGCGGGCGTGGGTCAACAACTGCGTCGCCATCGGGCTGTCGTCGTGCTTTCTGGAGCCCCTGGAATCGACGGGAATCTACTTCATCTACGCGGCGCTTTATCAGCTCGTGAAGCACTTCCCCGATACCTCGTTCGACCCGCGGTTGACCGACGCATTCAACGCCGAGATCGTCCACATGTTCGACGACTGCCGGGATTTCGTCCAGGCGCATTACTTCACCACGTCGCGCGACGATACGCCGTTCTGGCTCGCGAACCGGCACGAGCTGCGGCTCTCGGACGCCATCAAGGAAAAGGTCGAGCGCTACAAGGCGGGGCTGCCGCTGACCACCACGTCGTTCGACGATTCCACGTACTACGAAACGTTCGACTACGAATTCAGGAACTTCTGGTTGAACGGAAACTACTACTGCATCTTTGCCGGCCTGGGCATGCTGCCCGACCGGTCGCTGCCGCTCTTGCGGCACCGGCCGGAGTCGATCGACAAGGCCGAGGCGATGTTCGCCCGCATCCGACGCGAGGCCGAGCGTCTGCGGACGAGCCTGCCGACCAACTACGACTACCTGCGGTCGCTGCGTGAGGGTGACGCGGGGCGGTCTCGCAGCCAGCCCGGGCCGACGCTCGCGGCACCGGAAATCCTGTAGTGGAGCGTACCCTCGACCGGGTATGCGCATCGGCGGCCACGCACGCTGCGGTGGCGGCCTGCGATCCGCTGCAGGCGCGCTCGCTCGTTCTGCAACTGCCGGGCCTGAACCGTAAAAAGGACGTGCCCGGCATCGTCGGCCTGTTGCGCGAGTTTCTCCCGGCGCGCGGCGTGCCGTCCGGCTGGGGCTTCGTCGAAGCCGCCGCGGCGATGCGGGACATCGGGTTCTTCCTGGGGTCGCTCAAGCGGCACGGACACGAGCCCGCGGAGGCGGTGCCCGGGCTCGAGCCGGTGCTGCTCGACCTGGCGCGCGCGACCGACCTGCCGCCGCGCGAGACGCTCCTGCATGTGACGGTCTGGAACCCCGCGGCAGCCGACGCGCAGCGGAGCTACACCGGGCTGCGCGACGAATCGCACCTGCTCGAGAGCGTGCGCATCTCGATGGCGGCGCTCGAGGCGGCCATCGCGTTGACCGTCGAGCTGTACGACGTGCCCCTGCGGTCGCCGGCGTTCGCCGAAGGGTGCGACGAACTGGCGGACTATCTCCACAAAATGGTCGAATCGATCGTCTACGCCTACCGCTTCATCTCGGTGCAGGTCTTCTACGACGAGCTCCGCCCGTACTACGAACCGATTCGAGTCGGGGGCCGGAGCTACCTCGGCCCCGGTGCCGTGGAAATGCCGCTCTTCGTGTTGGAGCACGTGCTGTGGGGCTCGCAATCGGATCACGAAGGTTATCGAGAATTCAAGGAGACGTACCTGCCCTACGTGCTTCCCGCGTTCAGGGCGGTCTACGCCCGGTTCGCCGGGGAGCCGGCGCTCGTCGACCGCGTGCTCGGCGAGGCGCGAGCGCCTGGCGCGCGAGGCGAGCCCGTCGGGGCCGGGCTGGCGGCCCTCGACCGGGTCTTCGAGGTCCTGCTGCGCTTCCGCGCGCCTCACATCAAATTGGCGGAGCGGGCGTACGAAGCCGGGCAAAGCGGCCCCGCGATCGGCAGCGGGGGGTATGCGCCCAGCGCGCTCGTCGATTTACTCGCGCTCACGCGTGCCGCGCGGTCCCGCGTCCGCGCCGCGCTCGACGCGCCCTGACACCTGACGCCTGACGCGTTCGACCATGTGTTCCATCTCACCAGGAGAGTGTGCCCCCATGACTCAGCAGAGCCCCGCGAACGGGCGCGACAGCAACCACTTCGACGTGATCATCCTCGGTTCGGGCATGTCCGGCACCCAGATGGGAGCCATCCTGGCCAACCAGCAGTTTCGCGTGCTGATCATCGAGGAGTCGTCGCACCCGAGGTTCACGATCGGCGAATCGTCGATCCCCGAGACGTCGCTCATGAATCGCATCATCGCCGATCGCTACGGCATTCCGGAGCTCGACCGCATCACGTCGTTCTACGCGACGCAGCGTTATGTCGCGTCGAGCACGGGCATCAAGCGCAACTTCGGCTTCGTGTTCCACAAGCCCGGCCAGGAGCACGACCCGAAGGAATTCACGCAGTGCGTCATTCCCGAGCTGCCGTGGGGTCCGGAGAGCCATTATTACCGGCAAGACGTCGATGCCTACCTGTTGCAAGCCGCGATCAAGTACGGCTGCACGGTGCGCCAGAAGACGACCCTGACCGAATACCACGCGGACAAGGACGGCGTCGCGGTGACCACCGCCCAGGGCGAACGGTTCACCGGCCGGTACATGATCGACTGCGGCGGACCGCGCGCGCCGCTCGCGACCAAGTTCAACCTCCGCGAAGAGCCGTGCCGCTTCAAGACACACTCGCGCAGCCTCTACACGCACATGCTCGGGGTCAAGCCGTTCGACGACATCTTCAAGGTCAAGGGGCAGCGCTGGCGCTGGCACGAGGGCACCTTGCACCACATGTTCGAGGGCGGCTGGCTCTGGGTGATTCCGTTCAACAACCACCCGCGGTCGACCAACAACCTGGTGAGCGTCGGCCTGCAGCTCGACCCGCGTGTCTACCCGAAAACGGACATCCCCGCCCAGCAGGAATTCGACGCGTTCCTCGCGCGATTCCCGAGCATCGCGGCGCAGTTCCGGGACGCCGTGCCGGTGCGCGACTGGGTCAAGACCGACCGCCTGCAATTCTCGTCGAGCGCCTGCGTCGGCGACCGCTACTGCCTGATGCTGCACGCGAACGGGTTCATCGATCCGCTCTTCTCCCGGGGGCTCGAGAACACCGCGGTGACGATCCACGCGCTCGCGGCGCGCCTCATCAAGGCGCTGCGCGACGACGACTTCTCCCCCGAGCGCTTCGAGTACATCGAGCGCCTGCAGCAGAAGCTGCTGGACCACAACGACGACTTCGTCAGCTGCTGCTACACGGCGTTCTCGGACTTCCGCCTGTGGGACGCGTTTCACCGGCTGTGGGCGGTCGGCACGATCCTCGGGCAGTTCCGGCTGGTGCAAGCCCACGCGAGGTTCCGTGCGTCGCGTGACGAGGGCGACCTCGATCACCTCGACAACGACCCCCCGTACCTCGGGTACCTGTGCGCGGACATGGAGGGGTACTACCAGTTGTTCAACGACGCCAAGGCCGAGGTCGAGGCCGTGAGCGCCGGGCGCAAGCCGGCCGAGGAGGCCGCGGCGCGGATTCACGCCCTCATCGACGAACGGGATTTCGCCAGGCCGATGTTCGGCTTCGGGTACTGCATCACCGGGGCCAGGCCGCAGCTCAACAACTCGAAGTACAGCCTGGTACCGGCAATGAAGCTGATGCACTGGACGCAAACCAGCGCGCCGGCCGAGGTGAAAAAGTACTTCGACTACAACCCGATGTTCGCGCTGCTCAGGGCGTACATCACGACCCGCATCGGCCTGGCGCTGAAGTAGTCGGCCGACACCGTCAGGACAACGATGGACGACGTTCAATTGGATCAAGCGGTCGCCAACGCGCCTCCCCCGGGGGCGTACGACGCGACCACGCGCGTGGCCGCGAGCTGGTACGTCGCGATGCGCTCGGACCACCTCAAGGACAAGCCGACCGAGTTGACGCTCTTCGGCCGTCCGTGCGTGGCGTGGCGCGGCGCGACGGGGCGGGCCGTGGTGATGGACCGTCACTGCTCGCACCTCGGCGCAAACCTGGCCGACGGGCGGGTCGAGGACGGGTGCATCCAGTGCCCGTTTCACCACTGGCGGTACGACGAGCAGGGCCAGTGCGTTCACATCCCCGGTCACAGCCAGGCGGTGCGCCAGCTGGAGCCCGTCCCGCGCGGGGCGCGCCAGCCGACCTTGGTCACCGCCGAGCGATACGGCTACGTGTGGGTCTGGTACGGTTCTCCGCAGCCGCTGCACCCGCTGCCCGACATCGCCGCGGCCGACGTCGACAACGGCGATTTCATGCACCTGCATTTCGCGTTCGAGACGACGACGGCGGTCTTGCGGATCGTCGAGAACTTCTACGACGCGCAGCACGCGACTCCCGTGCACGCGCTTCCGATCTCGGCCTTCGAGCTCAAGCTCTTCGACGATTGGCGCCCCTGGCCGGAGGTCGAGTCGCTGGCCCGGGCGGGTGCGTGGTTCGGTGCCGGGATCGACTTCACCGTGAATCGGTACTTCGGGCCCCTCGGCATGCTGTCGCGTGCGCTCGGCCTGAACATGTCGCAGATGAACCTGCACTTCGACGGCTACCCCGGCGGATGCGTCATGACGGTCGCGCTGGACGGAGACTTCAAGTACAAGCTGCTCCAGTGCGTGACGCCGGTGAGCGACGGCAAAAACGTCATGCACATGCTCATCTCGATCAAGAAGGTGGGCGGCCCCGTGCGCCGCGCGATCGACTATGTGCTGTTCGGGTTGCAGACCCGACAGGCCGCGGGGTACGACGTCAAGATCTGGAACGGGATGAAGCCGGACGGCGGCGGCGCGTACAGCAGGTACGACAAGCTCGTGCTGAAGTACCGCGCGTTCTACCGTGGCTGGGTCGACCGCGTCGCCGAGGCGACCGCTCGACCGCGCAGCCGCGAATGAGCGGCGATGCGTGAGCGGCGGCCCCCGAACCGGCCCATGAGCAGGATCGCGCTGGAAAGGCATGCGGCCGGCACGCCCGAGCCGAGCACGGCCCATTGTTTCGCGTTCATCGTTTCACCTCGTTGGGCGGGGAGTGCCTTCAATCCAGTCGAAGGTGCGATGAATGGGAATGACACGCGGGTAACGCCGGATTTCGTAGAAATGGCGGGGCCGGGCAGGCGGCGTTTCACGGCGGCGCTCACGCGGGCGGTGCAATCGTCGGACAGGAGGGCGGCCGTCGGGCCGGCGCGCTCAAGCGTTTGATCGACAAGGATTTCGCGGGCCCGGCTGCGGGCGCCGCGGAATCCGCCGACAGGCGCCGGGCCGGCACACCATCCGGCTGTCAGCGAGCTGTCGGTCACCGGCGGAGATCAATTGCCGGCCGATGCCGTCGCGACCGGCGCCGCATCGGGATGCGCGAGCGCGTAAAGCTGGCGATTGCGCGCGATCTGCGCGTGCGACGGCGGATAGTCGTTCCGGTTCGTCGGCAGCAGGCCGTCGGCTTCGGCATCGATCAGTTGCTGGCGGACTTCGGCGCGCGTGAGCGGTGCCTGCGTGGACTGGGCGAAGGCCTGGGTGCCGAACGGCAGGCTCAGCGCGGCGACGACAAAGGCAGTGAAGAGTTTCATGGCGATTCCTTGGCGGTTGAACGAACGGGCGAGTGGGGCGGCCCCACGTATCCCATTCTGGTTTCCGCGGCAGTCACGATGCTGACCCGCAGATGACAGTTTTGTAATCCGCCCGTCCCGCACCGGCGCGACGCGGCTCGCGCGCGGCGTTTCCCGGTAACATCGGCGCATGTCACCACCGAATGCGACGGAGCCGATCATGCGCATCCTGATAGTCGAAGACGAACCGAAGACCGGTGCGTACCTGAAGAAGGGGCTCGAGGAATCCGGCTTCAGCGTCGATCTCGCGAAGGATGGCGGCGAGGGCCTGACGCTCGCGCAGGAAGAAAGCTACGACGTGATCGTGCTCGACGTGATGCTGCCCGTGCTCGACGGCTGGAGTGTGCTCAAGCGGCTGCGCGACACGCATGCGACGCCCGTGCTGTTCCTGACCGCGCGCGACGACGTGCAGGACCGCGTGCACGGCCTCGAACTCGGCGCCGACGACTACCTCGTGAAGCCGTTCGCATTCGTCGAGCTGCTTGCGCGCATCCGCACGCTCGCACGGCGCGGGCCGCCGCGCGAGACGGAACGCATCGCGGTGGGTGACCTGGAGATCGACGTCGTGCGTCGCCGCGTGAAGCGCGGCACCGTGCGGATCGACCTGACGCCGCGCGAATTCTCGCTGCTTCAGCTGCTCGCACGCAGGCAGGGCGAGGTGCTGAGCCGCACGCAGATCGCGTCGTACGTGTGGGACATGAATTTCGACAGCGATACCAACGTGGTCGAAGTCGCGATCCGGCGGCTACGCGCGAAGATCGACGACGATTTCGCGGTCAAGCTGATCCATACGGTGCGCGGTGTCGGTTACGTGCTCGAACCGAAGGACGCCGCATGACGCTGGGGCGTTCGCTCGGCGCGACGCTCGCGCTCGCGTTCGGCGCGACCACGCTCGCCGTCTTCGCGCTGGTCGGCACCTATGTGTACACGGGCCTCGAGCGGCAGGTGAGCACGCAGGACGACCTCGACATCGTGCTCGCCGCGCGGCACACGCGCCGGCTGGCGGGCGAGCTCGATTCGCTCGACGCGGTGCGCACGCATGCGGACCGGCTGACGAGCCAGGTGCTCGGCAACGCGGCGCTGTCGATCGCCGTCGTCGACGGGCAGGGCAACGTGCTCGCGCGCCACAACGTCGAGCGCACCGAGTTCGAGGACTTGCCCGAGCCGGCGGCAACCGCATCGACGCCCGCATCGCCCGCGCAGCCGGTCTTGTCCGACGCCGAGCTGTTCCCGCCGCACGCGACGCCGGTGCCCGCGAACGAACGGATCACCACCGACCGGATCGCGACCTGGACGGCCGACGGCGGCGTGTCCGTGCGCGGCGTCGTCGCCGATGCGCGGTTGCGCGACCACTCGACGATCCGGATCGCGATCGCGCGCAACATGAGCGATCGCGCCGCGATGCTCGACGGCTACCGCGACCGGCTGAAGATCGCCGGCGGCCTGGGTGCGCTGTTCGCGATGCTGCTCAGCTACTGGCTGATCCGTACATCGCTCGCACCGCTGCGCGAAATCGTCGCGAACACGGGCCGGATCACCGTCGACAAGCTCGATACGCGGCTCGACGCGTCGCGCGCGCCGCGCGAGTTGACGGCACTCGTCGACGCGCAGAACGCGATGCTCGGCCGCCTGCAGCAGGCGTTCGGACACCTGTCGCAATTCAGCGCGGATCTCGCGCACGACCTGCGCACGCCGCTGAACAACATGCGCGGCGCGACCGAGGTGGCGCTCGCGCGGCCGCGCTCGCCCGACGAGTACCAGGCGCTGCTCGAATCGAATCTCGAGGAATACGACCGTCTCGCGCGGATGATCGAGAACGTGCTGTTTCTCGCGCGCGCCGAGCATCCGGGCTTCGTCACGCGGCAGCGTGCGTTCGACGTGCATGACGAACTGGAGCGTATCGCCGGCTATTTCGAAGGTCTGGCCGACGAAGCCGGATCGACGCTGCGCGTCGACGGGCACGGGCAACTGACCGCCGATCTCGAACTGTTCCGCCGCGCGGTCAGCAACCTGCTGGCCAACGCGCTGCGCTATACGCCGGCGGGCGGCGCGATCGTGATGAGCGTCGACGAAACGCCGGATGCGGTGCGCGTCGTCGTCGCGAACCCGGGTGAGCCGATCGATCCCGCGCTCCTGCCGCGCATCTTCGAGCGCTTCGTGCGCGGCGACCCCGCACGCAGCGGCGGCGTGCCGGGCGGCACGGCCGGGCTCGGCCTCGCGATCGTGCGCTCGGTGATGGAATTGCACGGCGGCACCGCACGCGTCGAAAGCGACGCGGCCGGCACGCGCTTCATCCTCACGTTCGTCAGGACGCAGGCGGCGTAGCGGCCGCGTGCGCGGCGGCCGTGGCATTCGCATCCGTATCCTTGTTCCAGCCGCCGCCGAGCGCCGTCAGCAGCGCGACCGCGGCCTCCATCCGGCGCGCGGCGATCTGGTCGGCCAGGCGCCGGTTCGACAGCGCGATCGTCTGCGCGGTCACGACGTCGAGATAGCTGACCGCACCTGCGTTGAAGCGGTTGGTCGTCAGCTTCAGCGACAGGTCGGCCGCGTCGGTCGCGCGCTGCTGGCTGTTCGCTTCCGACGCGAGCGCATCGAGCGCGGACAGTTGATCCTCGACCTGCTGGAACGCGGCCAGCACGGTCTGCCGGTAATCGGCGACCACGCCGTCGTACTGCGCATGCGCGGCGTGCAGCGACGCGCTGCGGCGCCCGCCGTCGAACAGCGTGCCGGCGAGCTGCGAGCCGAGCGACCAGAACAGGCTCGGCGCGGTGAGCCACGGCGCGAAGAACCCGCTTTCGAGCCCTGCGCTCGCCGACAGCACCAGATCGGGAAAGAACGCGGCGCGCGCCTCGCCGATCTGCGCGTTCGCGGCCGCCACGCGCCGCTCGGCCGCCGCGATGTCGGGCCGCCGTTCGAGCAGTTGCGACGGCACGCCGGCCGGGATCGCCGGCACGTCGAATGCCTGTACGCGCGGCGGCAGTGTGAAGGTCGACGCGCTTTCGCCGACGAGCGTCGCGAGCGCATGCTGAAGCTGCGCGCGCGATGCGTCGATGTCGGTGTCCTGCGTTTGCGTCGATTCGAGCTGCGTCTCGGCCTGCGCGACGGCCGACGCGTCGATCGCGCCGGCCGCGAGTTGCTGCTTCAGCAGCTTCAGTGCATCGGCATACGCGCGCACCGTCTCGTCGAGCAGTTGCTTCTGTGTGTCGAGCGAGCGCAGCGCGAAATAGTCGGTCGCGAGTTCGGCCGTGACGGACAGCCTCACGGCCTGCAGGTCGGCTGCGCTCGCCTCGGCATTCGCCTGTGCGCCCGTCACGGCGTCGCGCACGCGGCCGAACAGGTCGGGTTCCCAGCTCGCGGCTACGCCGGCCTGGTAGTCGGGCGTCGTCTTGCCGGCGAGCGACGAGCCGAGCTTGTTCTGCGACACGCGCGAGCGGCTTTGCGCGACGCCGGCCGTGACGGTCGGCAGGAACCCCGCATGCTGGTAGTCGACCATCGCGCGCGCCTGCTGGAGATCGGCGACGGCTTTCTTCACGGTCTGGTTCGAGATGTCGACACGCGCTTCGAGCGCGTTCAGCGTTGCGTCGTCGAAGACGGTCCACCAGGGGCCGCGCGACGCGGCATCGGCTGGTGTGGCGACGTTCCAGCCGGATGGGGAGGCGGGGGGGCTCGAAGCCGGTATGCCCGTAGCCGGTACGCCCGTAGCCGGTATGCCCGTAGCCGGTACGCCCGCATAGTGCGCCGGCACCGCGATGGCGGGCGGCGAATAGGCGGGTAGCGTCGAACACGCGGTCAACGCGGCGGCGATGCCGAGCGCGACGACGCGGCGCGCGAACGGGAGCGGATGAAGGAGGCACATGGTGGCGATCTCGCGGGTTGTCATGAACGGTCAGCCGCGGGCGTGCGTCGACGTCGCAACCGGCGTCGACGCGGGCGTCGCGACGGCGGCAGGTGCGGCAGGTTCTCCCGCTCCCGCTCCCGCTCCCGCTCCCGCTCCCGCTCCCGCTCCCGCGCGCGGCGCCGCCGGCACACCGGTTGCCGAGCCGGCCCGCACAGCCGCCTGCGCCGCACCCGGCTCGACCGCCACGATCTTCACGGCCTCGCCGCCGGCGATCGAATCGCCCGGGTTGTCGATCACCTGATCGGTCGCGGCCAGCCCCGCGACGATCTCGACGTGCGTACCGAAATCGCGGCCGATCTGCACGGTCTTCAGCGCGGTGGTGCCGTTCGCGGCGACGGTCGCGACCGTCACGCCGTTCGGCCGGAACAGCAGCGCGCTGACCGGCAGCTCGAACGCGGGCGCCGCGCTCGCGACGAGCAGGTGCGCCTGCGCATACGCGCCCGGCATCAGCGCGCGGTCGCGGTTGTCGACGTCGATCTCGACCCGCAGCGTGCGCGTCACGGGATCGATCGCGCCCGCGCTGCGCGCCACGCGCGCGGCGAAGTGCCGGCCCGGATACTGCTGCGTGGTCAGGTACACGGGCGTGCCGGCCGACACGCCGGCCGCGCTATCCTGCGGAACGTCGACGAACACGCGCAGCGTGTCGGTCTGCTCGAGGTGGAACAGCTCGCCCGACAGCCCCGGGCTGCCCGGTGTGCCGCCCGCCGTGACCAGCGTGCCGACGTCGACGTTGCGCGCGGTGATCACGCCGTCGAACGGCGCCGTCACCGATTCGTACGACACGAGTTCGTTCAGATGGGCGGCATTCGCCTGCGCGGAGGCGAGCATCGCGCGCTTCGCGTTCATGTCGGCGACCTTCGTGTCGGTGTCCTGCTGCGATACCGACTGCGTCTTCAGCATGTCCTGCCAGCGCTGCGCGGTCGATTTCGCATAGTCGTAGTTCGCCTGCGCGGTCGATGTGTCGGCGTGCGCCTGGCGCAACTGCGCGTCGAGGTCGGGCGCCGTGATCTGCGCGAGCGTCTGCCCGGCTTTCACGTGCGTGCCGATGTCCGCGCTCCAGTGCGCGATGTAGCCGCTCGTGCGGGCGTAGATCGACGCCTCCGCGTACGGCATCACCGCACCGGGCAGTGTGAGCGTCTGGACGGCCGGCGCGGCGCCGGGCCGGATCACGGACACCGGCAGCGCCCGCTGCGCGGCCACCTGCACGCGCTGCGCGGCACGTGCGTCGATACGCGGCACGATGCCGGCGGCCAGCAGCGCGGCGGCGAGTGCGAGCGCGGCCAGCGGGACGGCGAGCCTGTAGCCGCGACGAGGCAGCGGCGCGTCGGGCGCGGTGTCGCGCGCGGCAGGCGGCACCGCCGCCGTTTCGGCGGAAAGCGGGGCGAGCGGTTCGGTCGAGTCGTTCATGATGGGTTCGAAGTCGGGCGAGTCGGAGGAAATCGGCGGGTATTCCGGGCAACCGTGCTCAGGGCAGTGCCGGCGTGTCCGGCACGCGGCGTGCGGCGGCCGCATCGCGGCGCCGTTCGAGCCACGCATGGACGAAGCCGAACACGACGGGCACGAACAGCAGCGTCGACACCGTGCCGAACGCCAGGCCGCCGATCACCGCGCGGCCGAGCGGCGCGTTCTGTTCGCCGCCGTCGCCGAGGCCGAGCGCCATCGGCAGCATGCCGATCAGCATCGCGAGCGCGGTCATCACGACCGGGCGGAACCGGCTGAAACCCGCGTCGAGCGCGGCCTGCCACGGCGGCGTGCCGCCGGCGCTCAGCTCGCGCGCCGCGTTGACGACGAGAATGCTGTTCGCGGTCGCGATGCCGATGCACAGGATCGTGCCGGTCAGCGCGGGCACCGACAGCGTCGTGTTCGTGACGAACAGCATCCACGCGATGCCCGCGAGCGATGCGGGCAGGCCGCTGACGATCACGAGCGGGTCGAGCCACGACTGGAAATTCACGACCATCAGCAGGTAGACCAGCGCGATCGCGAGCACGAGGCCGCTCAGCAGCCCCGCGAACGACTGGTGCATCGCCTGCACCTGGCCGCGCAGCACGATCGACGAGCCGGGCGGCAGTTGCGCGCGTGCGGCGTCGACGAGCTTCGTCACGTCGGCCGTCACGCCGCCGAGATCGCGGTCCTGCACCGACGCGAAGATGTCGAGCACCGGCTGCACGTTGTAGTGCGACACGACGGCCTGCTGCTCGGCGCGCGAGAAAGTGCCCAGCGTGCCGAGCAGGTTCTGCGCACCCGCGCCGGCCGCGGGGCCGCCCGCGGGCGTCTGCGGCGATTGCGCGGCGGTCGGCATTGCGATGTTCGCGAGCGACTGCAGCGAATTGACGTCGTACTGCGGCGTCTGCACCAACACCGGGTAACTGACGCCGTTGGCCGGGTTCAGCCAGAAGTTCGGCGTGGTCTGCGAGCTGCCGGACAGCGCGATCAGCAGGTTCTGCGACACGTCGCGCTGCTGGAGCCCGGCCTGGATCGCCTTGGTGCGATCGACGTCGACGTTGATCGCGGGTGCGTCGCCAGGCTGCTGGATGCGCGCGTCGACGAGGCCGCGCACGCCGCGCAGTTGCGCGAGCAACCGGTTCGCGACCACGCGGTTCGCATCGAGCCGGTTGCCGACGATCTGGATGTCGATCGGCGCGGGCAACCCGAAGTTGAGGATCTGGCTGACGATGTCGGCTGGCAGGAACGCGAAGGTCACGCCCGGGAACGCCTGGTTCAGCAGGTTGCGCAGCTTCGTCACGTACTGCGTGGTCGGCCGGTGGTTCGGCTTCAGCGTGATCATGATGTCGGCATCGCCGGCGCCGACCGGATCGGACGAGTCGTAGGTCAGGTTGATCCCGCTGACCGGCACGCCGATATTGTCGAGCACGCCGGCCAGTTCGTTCGCCGGGATCACCGAGCGGATCCGCGCCTCGACCTCGTCGGTCAGGCGCGCGGTCTCCTCGATCCGCGTGCCGGTCGGCGCGCGCAGGTGCAGCCGGATCTCGCCGGTATCGACCGACGGGAAGAAATCCTGCCCGGCGACGGCGAACAGGCTCGTGGAAGCCACACAGGCGAGCAGGAACGCGGCCGTGAAGCGGCGGCGGTTCGCGATCGCGGCCGACAGCAGCGCGCGATAACGCGCGCGGACCGCCTCGAAACGATGCTCGAAGGCGGCCTGGAAGCGCGCGAAGCGAGCGAAGATGCGGCGCGGCGGCCTGCCGTGCCCCTTTGCGCGCATCAGCACCATCGCAAGCGTCGGGATCAGCGTGCGCGAGAAGAAGTACGACGCGATCATCGCGAAGATCACTGCTTCGGCCATCGGCACGAACAGGTAGCGCGCGACGCCCGTCAGCAGGAACATCGGCGCGAACACGATGCAGATCGACAGCGTCGACACGAAGGTCGGCACGGCGATCTCGCCCGCGCCGGTCAGGATCGCCTCCTCGAGCGGCGCGCCGCGTTCGAGGTGGTGCGTGATGTTCTCGATCGCGACGGTCGCATCGTCGACGAGAATCCCGACCGCGAGCGCGAGCCCGCCGAGCGTCATGATGTTGATCGTCTCGCCGAGCGCGGCCAGCGCGCACAGCGACGTCAGCACCGCGAGCGGGATCGTCACCGCGATGATCAGCGTCGCGCGCCAGCTGCCGAGGAACAGCAGGATCATCAGCGCCGTCAGGCACGCGGCGATCAGCGCTTCGCGCGCGACGCCCTGGATCGCCGATTTCACGAACACCGACTGGTCGCCGAGCGGCGTGATGTGCAGCGCCTTCGGCAGGCCGGCCGCGATCTTCGGCAGCATCGCCTTCACCTGGCCGATGATCGTCAGCGTCGATGCGCTGCCGGTCTTCTCGACCGTCAGCAGCGCCGCGCGCTTGCCGTCGCTGCGCACGATGTTGGTCTGCGGCGCGTAGCCGTTGCGCACGTGGGCCACGTCGCGCACGTAGACGACGTTGCCGCCGATGGTCTTCACCGGCAGGTCGTTCAGCGCGGCGACGGTCTGCGTGCTGCCGTTCATCTGTACGCTGTATTCGCGCGCGCCGATCTTCGCGGTGCCGCCGGGCAGGATCAGGTTCTGCGCGTTGATCGCGTTGACCACGTCGATCGGTGCGAGCCCCTTGGCCTGCAGCGCGCGCATGTTCAGGTCGACGACGATCTCGGGCACCTTGCCGCCGAACGGCAGCGGCACGGCCGCGCCCTGGACAGTCGCGAGCTGCGTGCGGATGAAGCTGTTGCCGAGGTCGTACAGCTGCTGCTCGGCGAGCGTGCTGCTCGACAGCCCGAGCTGCAGGATCGGCACCGTCGACGCGTTGTACGTGATGATGTTCGGCGGCAGCGTGCCGGGCGGCAGGATCCGCAGGATCGACGCGGAGTTGCTCGACGCTTCGGCGATCGCGCGATTGATGTCCGCGCCGGGGTGGAAGAAGATCTTCACGACCGACACGCCGTTCAGCGATTGCGATTCGATGTGCTCGATGTCGTCGACGTCGGACGTGAGCGCGCGCTCGTAGTTGGTCGTGATGCGCCTGGCCATGTCCTCGGCGGAAAAGCCGTTGTACGACCAGACGATGCTGACGACCGGGATGTCGATGTTCGGAAAGATGTCGGTCGGCGTGCGCAGGATCGCGAGCGTGCCCGCGATGAAGATCAGCAGCGCGAGCACGACGAACGTATAGGGCCTGCGCAACGCCAGCCGGACGATCCACATGATGTTTTCCTCGAAGCAGGGCACGGGCGCCGCAATGGATGCGACGAGCGTGCAGTCTGCCGATGCCGCGTTGACCCGGCCCTGACTCGAAGATTACGAAGCTGTTATCTGCGGGTTGCGCCGCAGATTTCAGGATTGTCATGTGGCGGTCAGCGTCGTGCCGGCCGCGGTCACCAGAATGAAGGTGTCGGGCGGCGAACCGCATCCGCGGCACCGCCGGCGGCGCATCGACGATGCGTCCTCATCGAACCGTTCTGGGGAGTTTCATCATGAATCGCAGACTGATCGCAGCGACCGCGCTGCTCGCCCTCGCCATCGGCACGCCGGTTGCCGCTTTCGCGCAGACGTCATCGTCGGGCCCGACGCGTGCCGACGTGATCGCCGATCTCGTTCAGGCGCAGCGCGACGGCACCGTGCCCACGTCGAACTGGGACTATCCGCCGAGCACGCAGACGATCGCGCGCAATCGCGAGCTCTATGCGATCGCGCACGGCGAGCAGGCCACCGCGACGGCGTCGGCGCCGGTGCCGGCCGTCAGCGCGCAGTAACCGGGAGACAGGCGATGAAGCGCCTTTCCCGACTGGCGATCGCTGCGCTGCTCGCGGCGGCGGTCGCGCCCGCGTTTGCACGCGGGATGCCGCAATTGCCCAATGACGACGGCAGCCGCGCCAGCGTGTTGCGTGAGCTGAACCCGACACGCGTGGCCGGCGACGCACGGCCCCACGCGGCGGGCGCCGTGTCGAATCAGCGTGGCGAGACCGACAGGAAGGCAGCGACTTGCCGGACCTGAGCGTCGTCGAGCGCTACCGCGACTGCCGTCATGCTGCCCGGTTTCGCGGGCGACTGGGAGGCGCGGGCCTGGAATTCGTGCAAGCGCGAGATCGTGCAGGCGGCCGGTTCGTCGTCAATGGCCGGACAGTGCGCGCCGCTTCCGTGACCGCCTGCCGCGACGAGTTTTGGAGCCGGCGGCGCCTGTATTTTTAGCAGCGACCAGTGTTGCCTCGAAAAGTATGCAGAGAGTATCTGCGTGTCATGTTCGGACGGTCCTCGTGCGAATACGTCCACGGTTGGTTTGACGGGGATTCCCATGGCGCGTCTTCGATAATTTTGGGACGGATGCTATCGCTTGTGGGACTGAAAGCCTCCTCCGAAAACAACTTATTGGATGTTGGTCTGATTCGCACCAATCGAATTGCAATCGCGCCCAGGCCACGGGCGTCCACCTGACATCTTCCGCTCTTGTGGGCTTCTCGGTATCGAAGTTGGGGAGATCGCTAAAGATTTCCGATTCGGTGCCGTAAACGGTTAGGGATAATCTTTCGCACGGAGGCGGAGGTGGCAGTCACAACGAAGAAGACAAAACGACCGCTAAATAAATGTGCCAGCTGTGGCAAGACTTGGTATCCCCGGGGTAGTAATGTGTCGAGTCGATGCCCAAGCTGCGGCAGCAGTAAGACAAAGATTGCAGGGTTGGGAATATTAGGGACGATTGGTAGTTTTGTTTTGATAGCGATACTTACTGGTCATCCTAGCAAGCCAGCCGAAAATAAAAGTTCGGCGATCGATACAAGTCCGGTTTCTGCGGCCTTCGAGACGAACGCAGCAACCGAGACGTCACCTCCAGAGGCGAGCGCAAACGCGAGCACGGGCGACGCATCGCGAGACTACGCGAGTAGTGTGCGAGTTCAGCCTCAAAACCCGGTGAACGAGGTTGCGACGTCGTCCCAAGGTGAGGACGATGGCATGAAAGACGCTTCGCCGATTCAAGGCGATTCGAACACCGAGACTCAGCAAGGCTCGCAGCGCCCCTCGACGGAGGAAGGTTCGGACGTATTCAAACACCATTAGATGGTTGCCGCTTAAATGTTCGGCGTCTGAATGTGCAACCCTTGATGCGTCGATAACGACGTGTCGATCTTCAGTGCTGGCAGAAAGCGATAGAATCTTTTAGAACCAGATATGACATTTCGCCCGCTAAATCAATGCGAAAATTGCGAATCTACTTGGCATCCTCGGGGCAAGGACTTGTCATCACGTTGCCCGACCTGTGGAAGTCGCAATGTTGGCATCGTTCGCTCATCGTCGTCTCGTTCAGGATGTGCACCGATAGTAGTCGGGATCATCTGTGTCATTTTCGTCATCGGTTGGTTTGGTAGTCACTCACGAGGCTCGTCGCCACAGGCTGATTCTTCAGCATTGCCTGCTGTCGTGGCGAGCGCTGCCGATGCAACCGCCGCATCTGATATCGCAAGTGATGCGATAGCTACGGCGGGCGATTCCAGCAGGGCGTCGGATGCGGCGGGGCTGACATCTGTTGCAGATGTTGGTGGAGCCTCACGATCTGATGCGGGCGATGGGTCTGTCACTGCTGCATCGCAAACCTCTCTGGGGGACCACGTGCCAACAAAGACTTTCCCGACGAGCTTTGATTGTGCGCACGCGCTTAACGATGACGAGATGGCGATATGTGGCGATCCCGGATTAGCCGCAATGGACCGACAGCTTGAGCGGTTGTACGATTCCGCATTGAAGACGATTTCAGATCCGCAGGCCCTTGAAAAGTCGGAAGCTGACTGGTTGGTCACGCGTCAGATGTGCAATAAGGATTTGGAGTGTCTGCGTCGCGTATACGGAGAACGCATAGGTCAATTCATGGGTTCGCTTGGTTCGAAGCCGTTGATACCTATTGTTAGTGACGCCGGTAAGCCTTGACTACTTTGAGCATGATCCCGGCTTGCATGAGCTCGGCGGATTTGGGAGAGGTGCAAGGATTCGATTTAGGGCACCGCCGATGGTCGATGATTCGTTGACAAAAACACTAGCGTCAACGCTTTGGTCGCCCACTCTCGCGGCTGGACTCGTGGATGAGGAAAACGTACTGAAGTAAGCGGCGGCGGCATGGGATCCGTGACGTGAAGACTTGAATTCGAGTTGTAGAGTGCGGCTTTCCAACTATGTGCCACGCATCAGGGTTCGTTTGCATTGCATCTGGAACTCACCAATGGTTGGCGCAGGGCAATACGCAAGACGTCGTTCAGACATGGCTTTCAGGTGCTGAAAGGTAGATGGTCTTGAGCTTCGGGCCCCTTGGGATGAGCGCCCCGTCACGTATTCGCCGAAACCTCCGTTACCGCAGTCCCGGCCACCCCCACCGACTCATCGGCCAGCGCCCAGCGCTTCACGAGCCCCGCGATCACGAGCACGGCCACCGCACCGGTCAGCGGCGCGACGGCCATGATCGGGAGAATCTGGCCGAGCCCCAGCCCCGCGCTCAGTAGCGCCGCGCCGGCAAATGCGCTGCCGATCGCGCCCAGCCGTCCGAACGCGTGCATCCAGCTCAATCCGGTCGAACGCGCGACGGTCGGGTAGAAGCGCGCGGTCAGCGCGTTCATGCCGGTATTCGTGCCGGGAATGAACCATCCCCACGCAAAGGCGAGCACCTGCAGGACCCAGAACGTCGACTGCATCCCGTGCACGGCCCAGAGCGACAGTGCCGCCAGGCAAAAGCTCGCGGCGATCACCCGGTAGCGGTCGAAGCGATCCATCAGCCAGCCGATCGCGACCGAGCCCAGCGTGCCGCCCCAGTTCAGGAAGCCGACCATGATCGCGCCTTGTGCGCTCGTATAGCCGGCGTCTTTCGCCATCGTCGGCAGCCAGTTGTACAGCAGGTAAAGGACGAACAGCCCGACGAAATAGCACAGCCAGATCAGGACCGTGCCCGCGATATAGCGCGTCGACAGGATCGTGCCGATTGCGCCGCCTTTCACCTTCGGCTGCGCGGGCAGGAAGAATGTCGTATCAGCCGCCACGCGCGTGCGGCCGATCGCGGCAAGGATCTTCGCAATCAGTTCGGGACGCTTGTTCTGAACCGTCAGGAATGCGACCGATTCGGGCAGCCAGCGCATCAGGATCGGGACGCAGACCACCGCAAGCACACCACCCACCGTCAGCATCGCCCGCCACCCGTAGCTCGGGATGATCCATGCCGCGATGAACCCGCACAGCGCGGCGCCGACCGTGAACCCGCTGTACACGAGCGTCACGAGGAACGAGCGCCGGCGTTCCGGCACGTACTCGGACCACAGCGTCACGACGTTCGGCATCACGGCGCCGAGGCCGAGCCCGGTGACGAAGCGGATCGGCAGCATCGTCGCGAGCGACGTCGCGTGTGCGGTGGCGAGCGTCCCGATACCGATGATCAGCACGCTCGTGACCAGCACGCGCTTGCGGCCGAACCGGTCGGCGATCGGCCCGCCCGACAGCGCGCCGGCCGCCAGCCCGAACAGCGCGGCGCTGAGTACCGGCGCCAGCGCGCTTTTGGTGACGCCCCATTCCTTGATGAGCTCCGGCACGACGAAACCGATGATGACGGTATCCCAGCCGTCCAGCGAGATCACGACGAACGTCAGCAATCCCACCAGCCACTGAAACGGGCTGACGGGGCGTTCGTCGATGAATTCCCGGACGTTGATGGCGCTTCCTGATGCCGGCATGGCTGTCTCCTGCGATGGGGCCCCGGGCCCTTGCATGGGCGTCGGGTGGTCCCCGACGCGATGCCCCGCAGTGTTCGTGTGCCGAAATTCCGCGTCCAACAAGAAATTCCGTTTGCCGCGACAACGAAACCTTATCGGTCGGCCGTTTGCTCCGGGTACCCCGGTATCCCTTGCCCCAGCTTTTCCAGCAGAAATTCGGCGACGAGCGTGACCGCGGGCGGCAGCGGCGGGCGGCTCGTATAGACGAGCTGCAGCCCGAGGCCCGTGCTCGAGCGTCGATAGGACGGCAGCACGCGCACCAGCTTGCCTTGCTCGATCGCAGGCTCGACGAGCAACTGCGGCACCAGCGCGATGCCCAGCCCGGCGATGCAGGCTTGTACGACCACGCGCATGTCGTTGACCGAGAAGCGGCCGGCGATCGAGATTTCCTGCGTGCCGCGCGGCCCCTGCAGGCGCCACATGCTGCGCCCCTGGCGGCTCGACACGGTGAGGCAATCGTGGTCGGCCAGGTCGCGCGGCGTGCGTGGCGCGCCGCGTCGTTCGAGATAGGCGGGGCTGGCGGCGAGGATCATCGTGCCCGGCGCGATCCGGCGCACGCGGAAGCTGCCGCCCGTCTCGATGCCGATGCGCAGCGCGAGGTCGATGCGCTCCGCAATCAGGTCGGACGGCGTGTCGTCGAGCAGGAAGTCGATGCTGATCTGCGGATAGCGCGCATAGAACTCGGCGAGCCATTCCAGCTTGAAGAATTCGAACAGGCCGGCCATTGCCGCCACGCGCACGGTGCCGGACGGTTCCTGCCCGTCCGCATGCTGCCGCTCGATCTCGAAGATCCGGTCGAGCGCCGGCGCATAGCGTTCGAACAGCGCCTGGCCTTCGGTGCTCGGCGCGAGCTTGCGGGTCGAGCGGTGCAGCAGGCGTGTGCCGATCTGCCCCTCGAGCTGGTCGATGCGCCGGCTCAGCGTGTTGGCCGGCATGCGCAGGCGCCGCGCGGCCTCCGAGAAGCTGCCGGCCCGGACCACCTGGACGAACAGCGCGAGATCATTCAGATCGAGCATCGGATTCCTCCAAAAATGGATTAATCAAATCCTATTTATCCGTCTAGTGTAAAGCGGCTTCAGTGTCCATACTGGTTTCACGCTACAGACGAACCCCTGATGTCCCACGGAGATTGAATTGAACAAGCCCCTGACGTTCGCGGCTGGCCTGCTCGCCGCCTCGCTGTCGTTTTCCGCATTCGCCGCCGCGTCGACGTACCAGTTCGATCCGGACCATACGTACCCGAGCTTCGAGGCCGATCATATCGGCGGCCTGTCGGTCTGGCGCGGCAAGTTCGACAAATCGGGCGGCACGGTGACGCTCGACCGCGCGGCGAAGACCGGCACTGTCGACGTGACCACCGCGATTGCATCGGTGCATACCGGCAGCACGAAGCTCGACCAGGACCTGCAGTCGAACCAGTTCTTCGACGCGTCGAAATTCCCGCAAGCGACTTACAAGGGTGCGATCACGTTCGACGGCGACAGGCCGGCGACGGTGGTCGGCAATCTCACGATGCACGGCGTGACGCGTCCGCTCACGCTGAAGATCGATTCGTTCAAGTGCATGCCGCATCCAATGCTCAAGCGCGAAGTGTGCGGCGTCGACGCGGTGGGCGAGTTCGACCGCAGCGACTTCGGCGTCGATTTCGGCAAGGCGTACGGCTTCAGCATGAAGACCCGCCTGCTCATCACGGCCGAAGCCATCAAGCAGTAATCCCGTCATCCCGTTCGGAGAACCCTCATGAAACTGCTGCACATCGATTCCAGCATCCTCGGTCAAGGCTCGGTCAGCCGCGAACTGTCGGCGGAGGTCGTCGCGACCTTCCGCGCCCGCGATCCCGGCCTCACGGTCACGCGCCTCGATCTCGCCGCGACGCCAATCGGCCATCTGACCGGCCTGCACCTGGCCGCTGCGCAGGGCGCGCCCGTCGACGACGCGCTGAAGGCGGACGTCGAGATCGGCCAGCGCGCGCTCGACGAATTCCTCGCGGCCGACATCGTGGTCATCGGCGCACCGATGTACAACTTCGGCATCGCGTCGCAACTGAAGGCGTGGATCGACCGCATCTCGGTGGCCGGCAAGACTTTCCGCTATACCGAGAACGGGCCGGAGGGCCTGTCCGGCGGCAAGAAGCTGGTCATCGCATCGTCGCGCGGCGGCGTGTACAGCGCAGGCTCGCCGGTGGCCTCGTTCGATCATCAGGAAACCTATCTGAAGGACGCGTTCGGCTTCCTCGGCATCACGGACATCACGTTCATTCGCGCGGAAGGCGTCGCGATGGGGCCGGACAAGCGCAGCGGCGCCATTGCATCGGCGAAGGAAGCGGCGGCGGCACTCGCGGCCTGACGCAACGGGCCGGATGCCGGCCACAGGAGAACCACCATGTTGAATGCCCTCGAACCCGTTTCGCAGGCCACCGTCGCCGGTCGTCACGTCGTGTTCCGCACGCACGGCCACGCGCATGGCCCGGTCGTGCGGATGGTGAGCCCGTCCGACGTCGGCGAGATGATCAAGCCGTTCGTCTTTCTCGACCTGGTCGATACGCAGGCGCCGATCGGGGCGCAAGCCTTCGGCTGGCACCCGCATTCGGGCATTGCGACGCTGACGCTCGCGATCGATGGACGCGGCACCTACGCCGAATCCACCGGCCACGAGGGCACGATGGCGCCCGGCGACATCGAATGGATGAGCGCGGGGCGCGGCGTCTGGCATACGGGTTCGGTCGTGCCGCCGGTCAAGGCGTTCCAGCTGTGGGTCGCGCTGCCGCCGGGGCGCGAGCTGGCGCCGGCGTACAGCCAGCATTTGTCGATCGACGACATCCCGACCGACGGCCCGGCGCGCGTGCTGCTCGGCCGCCACGGCGACGCGGTCAGCCCGATCGATGCGCTGGCGGGCATCAACTACCTGGTCGTGCAACTGAAGGCCGGCGAGCGCTGGACCTGCCGGCCGCCGCAGGGCCACCGGGTCGGCTGGACGGCCGTGATGGACGGCAGCCTGCGTACGCCGGATGCGGTCGGCCAGGGTGAACTGGTCGTGTTCGACGCGTCCGACGCAGCGATCGAATTCGAGGCCGTGACCGATGCGCGCTTCGTGGTCGGCACCGCGATTCCGCATCCGCACGAGCTCCATCTGGGCTACTACTCGGTGCATACGAGCGCGGCCGCGCTGGCGGAAGGCGAACGCGAAATCGTGCGCATCGGCCACGAATTGCGCGCGAAGGGCGTGATGCGCTGAGCGGCCCGCCGGCCGAGCGCGCTCCGCTGGATCTGGCGGGCGCGGTGACCGTTACCGCGTCGCTGATGCTGGCCGTCTACGCGATCGTGCACGGCAATGCAGCAGGCTGGACATCGGCGCAGACGCTCGTCCAGCTCGGTGTCGCGCTCGGTGTTGCGCTCGTGCTCGCGATCGCGTTCGTCGTCGTCGTCGAGTCGCGCGTGCCGCAACCGCTGATGCCGCTGCGCCTGTTCGCGCGGTCGTTCATTTCCGCGCTGCACCTGCAGCGAGTGCTGCACTACGGCGCGATGCAGACCGGGCTCGCGTTCCTGCCGGCCAGCGTCGTGATGGCGGGGTTTTCGCGGGGCTTGTCGCCGAAGCGGGTGATGCGGTTCGGGATTCGCGCGACGCTGTCGTCCGGCCTGCTGGTCGCGATCTGAAACGGGTCTGCAGCTTTCTCTTCCATTACGGCATCGCGGTCTGGCCGGCGCATTCACGAATGCGCCGGCCTTTACGCATTCGTCACCGCCAGGCCGCGCCTGGCAGCCGCGCCGGCTACCCGGCACGTTTAGGTGTTTATACGTATGCCGATTCCGATATCTCCCCAATCCAATATTTCATTGGAAGGTTATCGGACTTGTTTCTAGACTGATGCGGGGCATGCAGACCGGGCCGGCCGCACGCGCCGGCTGGCCGCAGCCCCTCCCCGCATCCGCGCCACGCAGAACGAGAACAGCGCAGCGGCATACAACGACATCATCGGAGACGGACCATGACATTCATCAGGAAGCTGACGGCCGGCGCGCTCGTCGCCGCGGCGACGGTGTTCGCGCCCGGCGCGTTCGCGCAGCAGAAGCCGATCACGCTCGGGTTTTCGCAGGTGGGCGCGGAAAGCGCGTGGCGCACCGCGAACACCGTGTCGGTGAAGGGCGCGGCGAAGGACGCCGGCATCAACCTGAAATTTTCGGACGCGCAGCAGAAGCAGGAGAACCAGATCCGCGCGATCCGTTCGTTCATCGCGCAGAAGGTCGACGTGATCGCGTTCTCGCCGGTCGTCGAATCGGGCTGGGAACCGGTGCTGACCGAAGCGAAGGCAGCGCACATCCCGGTGATCCTGACCGATCGTGCGGTCGACGTGAAGGACCCGTCGCTGTACGTGACGATGATCGGCTCGGACTTCCTCGAGGAAGGGCGGCGCGCGGGCCACTGGATGGAAGAGCACTACAAGAACGACGCGGGCCCGATCAACATCGTCGAGTTGCAGGGCACGGTCGGCTCGGCGCCGGCCAACGATCGCCGCGCGGGGCTGCTGGAAGTCATCAAGAACAATCCGAAATTCAAGGTGATCGCGTCGCAGAGCGGCGACTTCACGCTCGCCGGCGGCAAGCAGGTGATGGAGGCGTTTGCGAAGACCTACGGCAAGCAGATCAACGTCGTGTATGCGCACAACGACGACATGGCGCTCGGCGCGATCCAGGCGATGGAGGAAGCGGGGATCAAGCCCGGCAAGGACGTGAGCGTCGTGTCGTTCGATGCGACGAAGGGCGGCTTCCAGGCGATGATCGCCGGCAAGATCAACGTCGACGTCGAATGCAGCCCGCTGCTGGGCCCGCAACTGATGAGCGCGGTGA
Source organism: Burkholderia crassaminum (assembly GCF_964265005.1). NCBI lineage: Bacteria > Pseudomonadati > Pseudomonadota > Betaproteobacteria > Burkholderiales > Burkholderiaceae > Burkholderia > Burkholderia crassaminum. The sequence goes on from NZ_OZ183801.1 coordinate 337,766, forward strand.
AGGACGTCGTCGCCGGCAAGCAACTGCCCAAGCGGATCGTCACGAACGAGACGGTGTTCCCGATGAGCGTCGCGGCGCAGGTGCTGCCGAACCGCAAGTACTGATGTCCCGCACGGGCGGCGGTGTGGCCGCCGCCCGCATCGCAACCGTTTCGACGGAGGGGTCATGACGCATACGCCGGTGGTCGAGATGACCGGCATCGACAAGGCATTCCCGGGTGTCAGTGCGCTGCGGCGCGTGGACTTCCGGCTGTATCCGGGCGAGATCCATGCGCTGATGGGCCAGAACGGCGCGGGCAAGTCGACGCTGATCAACGTGCTCACCGGCGTGCATGCGCACGACGCGGGCGAGATTCGCGTCGGCGGCCGGCCCGTGCGCTTCGCCGCGCCGCGCGAAGCCGAGGCGGCCGGGATCCAGACGCTCTACCAGGAAGTGAATCTGTGCACGAACCTGTCGGTCGCCGAGAACATCTTCGCGGGCCGGCAGCCGATGCGGCGCGGCGCGATCGACTGGAACGCGATCCATGCGCGCTCGCGCGCGGCACTGGCCGAACTCGACCTGTCGCTCGACGTCACGCGCTCGCTCGACGCGTATCCGATCGCCGTGCAGCAGATGGTCGCGATCGCGCGCGCCGTTTCCGTCGACGCGCGCGTGCTGATCCTCGACGAGCCGACGTCGAGCCTCGACGACGGCGAGGTCGCGCGGCTGTTCGACGTGCTGCGCCGGCTGAAGGCATCGGGCATCACGATCCTGTTCGTCACGCACTTCCTGGAACAGACCTATGCGGTGTCCGACCGGATCACCGTGATGCGCAACGGCGAGCGCGAAGGCGAGTACCTGGCGCGCGACCTGCCGGTCGACGCGCTGGTCGCGAAGATGACCGGCCGCGAGCGGATGTCGGACACACTGCAGGCGGGCGCCACGGCCGTCGGGCGCACCGCCGGCGACGCCGCGCCGTTCCTGTCGATGCGGCAGGTCGGCCGGCGCGGGATGATGAGCGCGCTCGACCTCGACGTGCGTCCGGGCGAGATCGTCGGGCTGGCCGGGCTGCTCGGCTCGGGGCGCACCGAAACCGCGCAGCTCGCATTCGCCGCGGAACGCCCGGATACCGGCGCGATCGAGATCGACGGCGCGCGCACGCGGCTCGCGTCGCCGCACGACGCGGTGCGGCACGGCATCGCGTATTGCCCGGAGGACCGCAAGAAGGAGGGCATCGTCGCCGCGCTGTCGATCCGCGAGAACATCGTCCTCGCGCTGCAGGCGCGGCGCGGCTGGTGGCGGCTGATCGGGCGCGCACGCCAGCGCGAGATCGCCGATACGTACATCGCCCGGCTCGGCATCAAGGCGCGCGACGCGGAGCAGCCGATCGGCCTGCTGTCGGGCGGCAACCAGCAGAAGGTGCTGCTCGCGCGCTGGCTCGCGACGGACCCGAAGCTGCTGATTCTCGACGAACCGACACGCGGGATCGACGTCGCCGCGAAGTTCGACATCATGGAGCGCGTGCTCGCGCTGTGCAAGACCGGGCTCGCGATCCTGTTCATCTCGTCGGAGATCGGCGAGGTCGTGCGCGTGAGCCACCGGATCGCGGTGCTGCGCGACCGGCGCAAGGTCGCCGAGCTGACCGGCGCCGATGCATCCGAGGAACAGGTGTATCGGCTGATCGCGGGAGGCCAGTCATGACGCCGCTGCGTACGCTGTTCCGTCATACGCTGGTGTGGCCGGTGCTGACGCTCGCGTTGCTGTTCGCGCTCGATGTCGCGCATCGTCCGGGCTTCCTGTCGATCGCGCTGCTCGACGGCCACCTGTTCGGCGCACCGATCGACATCCTGAATCGTGCGGCGCCGCTCGTGATCGTGTCGCTCGGGATGACGCTCGTGATCGCGACGCGCGGGATCGACATCTCGGTCGGCGCGATCGTCGCGATTGCCGGTGCGGCCGCGGCGATCGTGCTCGATGCGGACCCGTCGCGCGTCGGCGCGGCGCTGGCCGCCGCGCTCGGCGTCGGGCTGCTCGCGGGCGCATGGAACGGGCTGCTCGTTGCGTTCGTCGGGATGCAGCCGATCATCGCGACGCTGATCCTGATGGTGGCCGGCCGCGGCGTCGCGCAATTGTTGACGGGCGGCCAGATCATCCCGATCGGCGCGCCCGGCTACCTCGCGCTTGGCGGCGGTTATCTCGCGACCGTGCCGTGCGCGGTGTGGATCGCGATCGCGACGATCGCCGCGACCGCGCTGCTCGTGAACCGCACGGCGCTCGGTCTGTTCATCCGCGCGATCGGCGTGAACCCGGTCGCGACGCGCCTCGTCGGGCTGCGCTCGGGCGCGGTGGTGTTCGGCGTGTATCTGTGTTCGGGCGTGATGGCGGCGCTTGCCGGCGTCCTCTTGAGTTCGAACGTGCGCAGCGCCGACGGCAACAACGCGGGGCTGCTGCTCGAACTCGACGCGATCCTCGCGGTGACGCTCGGCGGCACGTCGCTGCTCGGCGGCCGCTTCAGCCTCGCCGGTTCCGTGCTCGGCGCGCTGATCATCCAGACGCTCACCTATACGACCTATTCGATCGGTGTGCCGCCGGAGGCGACGCTCGTCGTCAAGGCGATCGTCGTGATCGTCGTGACGCTGATCCAGTCGGAGGCGGCGCGCGCGCTCGTCGTCCGGCATGCGTCGCGGCTGCTGCCTTCCGCGCGTTCGCGCGCCACCACCGGAGCGACGCCCCGATGACCCGATTCCTTGGCCGGCTCGCCGACCCGCGCACGCTGCCGATCGTCGTGACGATCCTGCTGTTCGTTGCGCTGTTCGGTTTCGGGTCCGTGATGTACACGGGCTTTTTCTCGATGCAGGTGCTGACCGGGCTGCTCGTCGACAACGCGTTCCTGCTGATCGTCGCGATCGGGATGACGTTCGTGATCGTGTCGGGCGGGATCGACCTGTCGGTCGGCTCGGTGGTTGCGCTGACAACGATCTTATGTGCGGTCGGCGCCGAGCGGCTGCACTGGCCGGTGTGGATCATCGTGCCGCTCGTGCTTGCATTCGGCGCGCTGTACGGTGCAGCGATGGGCGCGCTGATCCATTATTTCCGGTTGCAGCCGTTCATCGTCACGCTCGCCGGGATGTTTCTCGCGCGCGGCGCGTGTTTCCTGATCACGACGCAGTCGATCACGATCAACGAGCCGACGTTTCATGCGATCGCGGGCATCGGCGTGCCGCTCGGCGGCGGCACGCTGAGTGCGGGCGCGCTGATCGCGCTCGCGACGCTGGCTGCCGCGATTTACGTCGCGCACTTCACGCGCTTCGGCCGCAACGTGTATGCGATCGGCGGCAACGAGCGCTCGGCGCTGCTGATGGGCTTGCCGGTCGCGCGCACGAAGATCGGCGTCTATGCGCTCAGCGGCTTCTGTTCGGCGCTCGGCGGCGTGGTGTTCACGCTGTACGTGCTGTCGGGCTACGGGCTGCAGGCGCAGGGGATGGAACTCGACGCGATCGCCGCGACCGTGATCGGCGGCACGCTGCTCACGGGCGGCGTGGGCTATGTGATCGGTTCGGTATTCGGCGTCGGCATCCTCGGCACGATCCAGGTGCTGATCACGTTCGACGGTACGTTGAGCTCGTGGTGGACGCGGATCGTGATCGGCGCGCTGCTGTGCGTGTTCTGCGTGCTGCAGCGGGTGATCGAGCGGCATGCCGCGCGGCGGCGCACCGGTGGCACGGGGCTGGGGGAGCGGCCGCGACCAGCCGACGCTGCATCGGCACGGCTGGCAGGGACGGGCGAGGACGCGGCGCTCGTATCGACGATGCGGCGCGTGTAGCGGATTGCGCGACGCGTGCGGCGCAGTGGATCAACAGGGCAGCGGCTGCGCGGTGTGGCCGCGCCGCACCGCACCGCCGGTGCGTGTCCCTGGCGGCGCGCACCGCGTCATGCGCGAACGCCCACGCGATACTGCGTGGTCTGCCGATAGACGGCGCCCGGATGAACGATGACGTCGTCGCGCAGGTCGGCCATGTTGACCTGATCCGGAAAGCCGCCGGCTTCGACGCACAGCGCGGCGTGTCGCGCGCAGCGCGTGCCGCCGCTCACACGCACGCCGTCGAGGTAGTTGCCCGTATAGAGTTGCAGGCCGCGCTGATCCGTCGACACGACCAGCTCGCGGCCGCTTTCCGGATCGTAGATGCTTGCGACGGGCCTGAGCGCGTGCGCGCCGTCGCGCAGCACGAAGCAGTGATCGAAGCCGCGCGCCCTTGCGAGTTGTGCATGCGGCCAGTCGAGGCGCGCGCCGAGCGGCGCGCTCTGCCGGAAGTCGAACGCCGTGCCGGTCACGTCGGCGGTGCCGGTCGGGATCAGTGCGTCGTCGACTTCGAGGAACGCGTCGGCGTCGATGCTCAGCACGTGGCCGCGCACGTCGCCGCCCGCGCGGCCGCTGAGGTTGAAATAGCTGTGATTCGTCAGGTTGAGCGGCGTGGGCGCGTCGGTGACGCCGGTGTAGTCGATCGTCAGCGTGCCGTCGTCGTCGAGCGCATAGCGAACCTGCACGCTCACGTTGCCCGGAAAACCCGCGTCGCCTTCCGGCGAGTCGAGCTGCAGCGTCAGCCCGCCGCAGTCGTCGACGACGGCCCAGCGCTGGCGATGAAAGCCGTTTGCGCCGCCGTGCAGCAGATTGCCGCGCTCGTTGCGATCGAGCCGGTAGTCGACGCCGTCGAGCGTGAAGCGCGCGCCGGCGATCCGGTTCGCCCACCGGCCAATCGTCGCGCCGAGGTAGACGCCCGATTCGACGTATTCGGCGGGCGTGTCGTGCGCGAGCACGATATCGGCGAAGCGTCCGGTACGGTCGGGCGCGAGCCACGACACGACGGTCGCGCCGAGATCGCTGACGACGACGCGCATCCCGTGCGCGTTGCGCAGCGTATAGCGCCGCACCGGGTCGCCGTCGGGCAGCGTGCCCCACGGTTCGGAAGGCACGCGTGCGACGCCGGGCGTCAGACGGGGTGAGTCGGTATCGATGTGCATGGGTGGATTCGATGAGAAAGGCGGGCTTCAGGGCGCGGCGACCGCGCGTTCCTGGTATTCGCGCGGCGTACAGCCCAGCTCGCGCCGGAATACCGCGTACATGTACTGGATCGACGTGAACCCGCAACGGATCGCGACTTCGGCGCTCGATGCCTGCCGGCCGGCGAGCAGCGCCTGCGCCGCTTCGAGCTTGTGACGCAGGATCTCCTGGTGCACGGTGCGCTGCAGTTCGCGCCGGAAGTGTTCCTCCAGCAGCGATCGCGATACGCCGACATAGTCGGCGACCTGATCGGTCTTGATGCCCTGGCACGCGTACTGGCGAATGAAATGGCGTGCGCGCATCACGTACGGGCTCGTGAGCGGCTGGTGGCGTGTCGATTCGAGTACGTTGATCCCGACCGGCGGCACGAGAATCCGCCGGTCGGGAAAACGCGCGCCGCGCAGCATCTGGTGCAGCAGGTGCGCGGCGGTCCGGCCCATTTCCTCGGTGCCCTGGATCACGGACGACAGCGGGATGCGCGTGAGCGTGCGGGTGAGCGGATCGTTGTCGATGCCGATGATCGCGACCTGTTCCGGCACCGCGAGGCCGGCGATCAGGCATGCCTGCAGCAGGTGCCGCGCGCGCGCGTCGGTTACCGCGATGATGCCGACGGGCTTGGGTAGCGCGTGCAGCCAGCCGATCAGCTGCTCGATCGCGTGGTTCCATGCCGATGCGCTGGTCGACAGCCCGCGGTAGATCGGCGCGTCGAGCCCGTCCGCGCGAGCGAGCCGGTCGAACGCCAGCTCGCGCTGCTGCGCCCAGCGGTTCTGCTGCGCGACGGGCAGGCTGTACATCGCGAAGTGCGCGAGCCCGGCGCCGATCAGGTGCGTGTACGCGAGCGACACGAGCTTTGCGTTGTCGGTCGCGATATACGGCACGCCGTCCGGATATTGCGCCGGATCCTCGTAAGACGAGCCGAGCGCGACGACCGGCAGCGGCGAGCCGGCGAGCGCGTCGGCGACGGCCGGATCGTCGAAGTCGGCAATGATGCCGTCGCCGTCGAAATGCTCGATGCCGGCAAGCCGGCAGCGGAAGTCGTCTTCGAGGAACAGGTCCCACACCACGCGCGTCGAGCGCAGGTACTGGCCGATGCCGCTGATGATCTCGCGGTCGTAGACCTTGTTGGCGTTGAACAGCAGCGCGATGCGGTGCGGCGTCTGGCTGGAAGGGGCGCGGGTCATCTCGGTCTCGAGGCGCGTGCCGTCCGGGGCGTCGCGCCGTTGTCTCCGGGGGCGCGGGCGGTGCCGCGCGGCTGTCGGGTTTGTCTGGTGTCCGGCGATTGTAGGACGGAACGCATGCCCTGCGCAGCGCGCTGGCAAGAAACGTTAAGCGTACTGCGCAATTTCGCAATTGCGGGCGAGGGGGCGCGCGGGCACGATCCAGCCAGACCGAATTCGGCGCCGCACGCCACCGCGATGCACGCCGCACTGCAACAAGAAACCGGACGGAGACGCCATGTCGTATTTCGAACAGATTCCCGCGATTCGCTACGAAGGTCCGCAGTCGGACAACCCGCTTGCCTACCGCTATTACGACCGCACGAAGCGGGTGCTCGGCAAGACGCTCGAGGAGCACCTGCGGATCGCGGTGTGCTACTGGCACACGTTCGTGTGGCCGGGCCACGACATCTTCGGCCAGGGGGCATTCCGGCGGCCATGGCAGCAGCCGGGCGACCCGCTCGAGCGCGCGCGACAGAAGGCCGATGCGGCATTCGAGTTCTTCACGAAGCTCGGCACGCCGTTCTATACGTTCCACGACACCGACGTTGCGCCCGAGGGCGACAGCCTGCGCGAGTATGTCGAGAACTTCGCGCGGATGACCGATTACCTGGGCGAGCGTCAGCAGGCGACGGGCGTGCGGCTGCTGTGGGGCACCGCGAACCTGTTCTCGCATCCACGCTTTGCGGCGGGCGCGGCGACCAACCCGAATCCCGATGTATTCGCCTGGGCGGCCACCCAGGTGCGCCACGCGCTCGACGCGACGCATCGGCTCGGCGGTGAGAACTACGTGCTGTGGGGCGGCCGCGAAGGGTACGAGACGCTGCTCAATACCGATCTGGTGCGCGAGCGCGAGCAGTTCGCCCGCTTCCTGTCGATGGTCGTCGAGCACAAGCACCGGATCGGCTTCAAGGGTGCGCTGCTGATCGAGCCGAAGCCGCAGGAACCGACGAAGCACCAGTACGACTACGATGTCGCGACCGTACACGGTTTCCTCACACAATATGGATTGCAAAATGAAATCCGCGTGAACATCGAAGCGAACCACGCGACGCTCGCCGGCCATTCGTTCCATCACGAGATCGCGAACGCGTTCGCGCTCGGCGTGTTCGGCAGCGTCGATGCGAATCGCGGCGATCCGCAGAACGGCTGGGATACCGACCAGTTCCCGAACAGTGTCGAGGAGCTGACCCTCGCGTTCTACGAGATCCTGCGCCACGGTGGCTTCACCACCGGCGGCATGAACTTCGACGCGAAGGTGCGGCGCCAGAGCGTCGATCCGGAAGACCTGTTCTACGGCCATGTGGGCGCGATCGACGTGCTCGCGCTGGCCGTCGAGCGCGCGGCCGTGCTGGTCGAAAGCGACCGGCTCGACGCGCTGCGCCGGCAGCGCTACGCGCAGTGGGACAGCGCATTCGGCCGCGAGATCCTGTCGGGCGGCTACACGCTGGAGTCGCTTGCCGCCGACGCACTCGCGCGCGGCGTGAACCCGCAGCATGCGAGCGGCGGGCAGGAGCGGCTCGAGAACATCGTGAACCAGGCCATCTACGGGCTGCGCTGACGCCATGTACATCGGAGTCGACCTCGGCACGTCGGGCGTGAAGGCCGTGCTGCTCGACCGCGACGGCGCGGTGCGGGCCAGCGCAAGCAGGCCGCTGGCAGTGAGCCGGCCTCGGCCGCGCTGGTCCGAACAGGCACCGCGCGACTGGTGGGACGCGGCGTGCGGCACGCTGGCGGCGCTCGTCGCCGATGCGCGCGCGGCCGGCATCGATCCGCGCGATATCGATGCGCTCGGCCTGACCGGGCAGATGCACGGTGCGACGCTGCTCGATGCGCGTGGCGACGTGCTGCGCCCCGCGATCCTGTGGAATGACGGCCGCGCGGATGCAGAGTGCGCGGAACTCGAGCGGCGCGCGCCCACGCTGCGCGCCGTCGCCGGCAATCTCGCGATGCCGGGTTTCACCGCGCCGAAGCTGCTGTGGGTGCGGCGGCACGAGCCGGACGTATTCGCGCGGATCGCCCACGTACTGTTGCCGAAGGATTATCTGCGCTATCGGTTGACCGGCGCGTTCGCGACCGACCCATCGGATGCGGCGGGCACGCTGTGGCTCGATGTCGCGAAGCGCGATTACGACGACACGCTGCTGGCCGCATGCGGGCTTTCGCGTGCGCAGGTGCCGGCCGTATTCGAAGGCAACCGCATCACCGGCACGCTGCTGCCGGCCGTCGCTCGCGCGCTCGGGTTGCGCGAAATCCCGGTCGTCGCGGGCGGGGGCGACAACGCGGCCGGCGCGGTGGGCGTGGGCATCGTGCGGCCCGGCGATGCGCTGCTGTCGCTCGGCACGTCGGGCGTTTATTTCGCGGTGTCGGACGGTTTTCGCGCGAATCCCGAATCGGCGGTTCACAGTTTCTGTCATGCGTTGCCGCGCACGTGGCACCTGATGTCAGTGATGCTGAATGCGGCCGGATGCGTCGATTTCACCGCGCAACTGGCCGGCTACGACGGCGTTGCCGCGCTGCTCGCCGACGCGGAAGCAAACGCGCGCGCGGATCGCCCGTGGTTCCTGCCTTACCTGAGCGGCGAGCGCACGCCGCACAACGACGTGAATGCGAAGGGCGTGTTCTACGGGCTGACGCCCGACACGCGGCGGGCGGATCTCGCGAACGCGACGCTCGAAGGTGTCGGCTTCGCGCTGCTCGACGGGATCGACGCGCTGCATGCGGCCGGGCTCACGCCCGACGGCATCACGGTGATCGGCGGCGGCTCGCGCAGCGCGTACTGGACGCAGATGCTGGCCGACCTGAGCGGCCGCGCGCTGACCTTGCGCGCGGGCGGCGAAGTCGGCCCGGCGCTCGGTGCTGCGCGGCTCGCGCATCTCGCACTCGAACCGGATGCGCCGCTCGACGCCGTGTGCCCGCAGCCGCCCGTCGTCGCGGTACGGGAGCCCGACATGGCGCGCCACGCGTGGTATCGCGACGCGCGGCGGCCGACGTTTCGCGCGCTGTATCGGGCGCTCGAACCGGTGTTTGCACAGGGCGCTTGAACGGCGGCTCGCCTGAACGGCGGCTCGCCTGAACGGCGCCGTACGTTGCAGTGACTCGATGCGGGCGGCGCATTCCGGCGCCAGCCCGGCGTTCGTGAGGTTGTCCAATAACAAGGAGTTGGAGACATGAAATCCGTGACGCGTCGTACCGTATTGAGCTCGCTTGCCGGCGCCGCCGCGCTGGCGATCCTCGCGCTGGGCGCACCGCTCGCGCATGCGAGCAAGGACAAGCCGGAAATCGGCTTCTGCATCGACGACCTGCGCGTCGAGCGCTGGTCGCGCGACCGCGACTATTTCGTCGCCGCCGCGACGAAGCTCGGCGCGAAAGTGTCCGTGCAGTCCGCGGATGCGAGCGAGGAGCGGCAGATCTCGCAGATCGAGAACCTGATCTCGCGCGGCGTGGACGTGATCGTGATCGTGCCGTTCAATTCGAAGACGCTCGGCAACGTCGTCGCCGAAGCACGCAAGGCGGGCATCAAGATCGTGTCGTACGACCGGCTGATCCTCGACGCCGACGTCGATGCGTACATCTCGTTCGACAACCAGAAGGTTGGCGAACTGCAGGCGCAGGGCGTCTACGACGCGAAGCCCAAGGGCAACTATTTCCTGCTCGGCGGCGCGCCGACCGACAACAACGCGAAGATGCTGCGCGAAGGGCAACTGAAGGTGCTGAAGCCGGCGATCGATCGCGGCGACATCAAGGTCGTCGGCCAGCAGTGGGTGCCGGAGTGGAGCGCGTCGACCGCGCTGCGGATCGTCGAGGATGCGCTGACCGCGAACAACAACAAGATCGATGCGATCGTCGCATCGAACGACGGCACCGCAGGCGGCGCGATCCAGGCGCTCGCCGCGCAGCACCTGGCCGGCAAGGTGCCGGTGTCCGGGCAGGACGCGGATCTCGCCGCGGTCAAGCGCGTGATCGCCGGCACGCAGACGATGACCGTCTACAAGCCGCTCAAGCTGATCGCGAGCGAAGCGGCGAAGCTCGCGGTGGATCTCGCGAAGGGCACGAAGCCGGCGTTCAACGCGCAATACGACAACGGGAAGAAGAAGGTCGACACGGTACTGCTGCAGCCGACGCTGTTGACCAAACGCAACGTCGACGTCGTCGTGAAGGACGGCTTCTACACCCAGGCGCAACTGGCGAGCCAGTAACGGCGCAACGCGCGCGGCCGGCCGCCGGTGCGGCCGTGCGCATATCGCGGGGCATGAAGGTATGACGGAACCCTTGCTGACGATGCGCGGCATCGTCAAGGAATTCGACGGCGTGAAGGCACTCGACGGCATCGACCTGATGGTGCGGCCAGGCGAGTGCGTGGGGCTGTGCGGCGAGAACGGCGCGGGCAAATCGACGCTGATGAAGGTGCTGTCGGGCGTGTATCCGCACGGCACGTGGGATGGCGAGATCCGCTGGGAGGGCGCGCCGCTCGTCGCGTCCGGCGTGCGCGACACCGAGCGCGCGGGCATCGTGATCATCCACCAGGAACTGATGCTCGTACCCGAGCTGTCGGTGGCCGAGAACATTTTCCTCGGCAACGAGATCACGCTGCCGGGCGGGCGCATGAACTACGCGGCGATGGTGCAGCGCGCCGAGGCGCTGCTGCACGAATTGCGGATCGACTCGATCAACGTCGCGCAGCCGGTGATGAACTACGGCGGCGGCCACCAGCAGCTGATCGAGATCGCGAAGGCGCTGAACAAGCGCGCGAAGCTGCTGATCCTCGACGAGCCTTCGTCGTCGCTGAGCGCGTCCGAAACACGCATCCTGCTCGACATCGTGCGCGACCTGAAGCGTCGCGGCGTTGCGTGCGTGTACATCTCGCACAAGCTCGACGAGGTCGAGGCGGTGTGCGACACGGTGACGGTGATCCGCGACGGCCGCCATGTCGCGACCGAGCCGATGCGCGCGCTCACGACCGACCGGATCATCGCGATGATGGTCGGCCGCGAGATCCGCGACCTGTATCCGCGCGAGCCGCACGAGATCGGTGACGTCGTGCTGGAAGCGCGCCACGTGACCTGTCGCGACGTGACGAACGTGCATCGCAAACGGGTGGACGACGTGTCGTTCAGCGTGCGGCGCGGCGAGATCCTCGGTGTCGCGGGGCTCGTCGGCGCGGGCCGTACCGAGCTGATGCAGGCGATCTTCGGCGCGTATCCGGGCGCATGCACGGCGACCGTGCTGATGAACGGCCGGCCGCTGTCGATTCGTACGCCCGCCGATGCGATCCGCGCCGGTATCGCGATGGTGCCCGAGGATCGCAAGCGTCACGGCATCGTGCCGCAGCTCGGTGTCGGCCACAACATCACGCTGGCGGTGCTGCGCCGCTTCGCGGCGCGTGGCCGGATCGACGCGGCCGCCGAGCTGGACGCGATCCGCACCGAGATGCAGCGGCTGTCGGTGCGCGCCGCGCATCCGTTCCTGCCGATCGCGAGCCTGTCCGGCGGCAACCAGCAGAAGGCCGTGCTCGCGAAGATGCTGCTGGCCGAGCCGCAGGTGCTGATTCTCGACGAGCCGACGCGCGGCGTCGACGTCGGCGCGAAAGCCGAGATCTACCGCCTCGTGTTCGCGCTCGCGAAGCGCGGTGTCGCGCTGATCGTCGTGTCGTCGGAAATGCCGGAAGTGCTCGGGCTTGCCGATCGTGTGCTGGTGATCGGCGAGGGCGAGCTGCGCGGCGACTTCGTCAACGACGGCCTCACGCAGGAACAGATCCTCGGCGCCGCGCTGAAATCCGGCCGGCGGCCAACCGAACCCACCGCAACAGGCGCCACATGAATTCCGAACTTTCCTCTTCTACCCCGGCGACGCAGGACGCGGACGCGCGCCGTTCAGGCGATCACGAAGCGGGGCGCCCGGCGGGTCGCTCAACCGGCAGTCAGCTTCGCCAGGCCTTCGTGCGCTACAAGATCCTCGCGCTGCTGCTTGCGGTCGCGGCGATCTGGGCATTCTTCTCGGTGCTGACCGACGGCGCGTTCGTCACGCCGCGCAACGTGTCGAACCTGCTGCGGCAGATGTCGATCACCGGCATGCTCGCGTGCGGGATGGTGTTCGTGATCATCGCGGGCGAGATCGACCTGTCGGTCGGCTCGCTGCTCGGGCTGCTCGGCGGCGTCGCGGCGATCCTCGACGTGAACCGCCACTGGCCGGTGGCTGCGACGGTGCCGGCGGTGCTCGTGCTCGGCGTGCTGGTCGGGCTCTTCAACGGCTGGTGGTCGACCTACCGGCGCGTGCCGTCGTTCATCGTCGGGTTGGGCGGGATGCTCGCGTTTCGCGGGATCCTGCTCGGCGTGACGGGTGGCTCGACGATCGCACCGGTGTCCGACGGCTTCGTGTTCCTCGGGCAGGGCTACCTGCCGCGCGTGGCGGGGGACGGCCTCGCGCTGCTGCTGTTCGCGCTCGTCGCGCTGCTGGTCGTGCGCCAGCGCGGCACGCGGCGCCGCTACCGGCTCGCGGTTGCTCCGCCGTGGCAGGACGCCGTCAAGATCGCGGGCGCGGGTGCGGTGCTGTTCGCGTTCGTCGCGACGCTCGACCGCTACGGCGGCATTCCGGTGCCGGTGCTGTTGCTGCTCGCGCTGCTCGGCATCTTTTCGTGGATCGCGACGCAGACCGTGTTCGGGCGGCGCATCTACGCGGTCGGCTCGAATCTCGAGGCGACGCGGCTGTCGGGCGTCGATACCGACCGCGTGAAGCTCGCGATCTTCGCGCTGATGGGGCTGATGTGCGCGTTCGCCGGCATCGTGAACACCGCGCGGCTCGCGGCCGGCTCGCCGTCCGCGGGCACGATGGGCGAACTCGACGCGATCGCCGCGTGCTTCATCGGCGGCACGTCGATGCGCGGCGGCTCGGGCACCGTGTACGGCGCGCTGATCGGCGCGCTCGTGATGGCGAGCCTCGACAACGGCATGTCGATGCTGGACGTCGACGCGTACTGGCAGATGATCGTCAAGGGCGCGGTACTGGTGCTGGCGGTGTGGATCGACGTGGTGTCGCGGTCGAACCGGCGGTGACGCGATGCCGGTCGCCGATCAACGGGGGGAAGGGATGAAACGGAACACGGTTCCCGTGCCACGCATCGTGAAGGCGGCGGCCGTGCCGCTCGCGACGCCGGACGCAGGACAGGATCACGGGCCGATACTCGGTCTCGGGGATCCGCGCGACCGCCGCGTTGTCGCGGATGCGCTGCGCGCGCTGCTGCGCGAGCGCGCCGAAGCGCTTGCGTTCGCGACGCGCATGGCGGACGAGCTCGGCCGGCCGAGGCCCGACGCGAGCGAATTCGCGCTGTCCGACATCATGCGGCTGACACGCCTCGTCGAGCGAGCGGAGCGATCTGCCGACGCGATGAACGAGACTGTCCGTACAGGTGCGCGCTGACGCACCAGCCGGTGTTCCCCCCGGGCGCCTAGCGATTCAGCGCGCGCGCCGGATGCGCGGCGTCAAATCACGCATCGATACGCGCTTTCAGGCCGCATGCTCGTGCAGCTCCGCCGGTGCCTGGCAGACCCGGTTGCGTCCATGGCGCTTGGCGGTGTACAGCGCGACGTCCGCCTGACGCGACAGCGCGTCGATGGAAGACGGGTACGCAGGGCGGGCAGTCGCACAGCCGATGCTCACCGTAAAAGGGGGAACCGGCTCGGCAAATCCGTCGAGCCGGTTGCTTTCCACGTCCCGGCGAATGGCCTCCGCCACTTGCGAGGCGCCGTTTTCGTCGGTATCCGGCAACACCGCGACGAACTCTTCGCCGCCGTAACGCACGGCGAGATCGCCGCGCCGCTGCGTGTGCGCACGGATGCATTCGGCCAGGAACCGGAGCGCGATGTCGCCTTGCGCATGCCCGTATCGGTCGTTGTACTGCTTGAAGTGGTCGGCATCGATGAACAGCACGGACAGGCTGCCGTCGTGGCCGCGCTGGAGCCGCGCCCATTCGTCGGCCAGCGCGGCGTCGAGCGCGCGGCGGTTGTGCAGGCCGGTCAGCGGATCGGTGCGGGTGAGGCCGGTCAGCAGCGTCTGCTTGCGAAGGTTGTCCCGCAACGCGAAGGCGAGCAGCCAGACGACCGTGCAGAAGAGCGCGCAGATGATCGACGCCGATATGCCGACCGACCATGACATGCGGATGAAATCGGCCAGCACGTCGCGTTCGGCAGGGGCGACGACCGCGATCAGCGGCGTACCGGGCACCCGCTGGAACGTATAGAGCCGCAAGGTCCCGTCGATGCGCGAGTAGGCCGCATAGAATCCCGCATCCTGGTTCAGCATGCGATCGAAGGTGTTCGACCGAGTCAGGCGGATCATCTGGTGATCGCTCACCGGCGGGTTGCGGGCGAGGATGGTGCCGTCCGCGCGCAGGATCGCGCTGATGCCGTGCTGCCCGACGTTCAGCCGTGACAGCAGCTGATCGAAATACGTGAGGTCGATCGCGACCACCGCGATCCCGCTGAACGTGTGGTCGGGCCGTTCGATGCGCCGGGACAGCGCGATGGATGCCGTGCCGCCGCGCGAGCGTGCGCGATAGGCCTCGGAAACGTAAAGGCCGACATTCGGCGAGTCGCGATGGACCTTGAAATAGTCGCGATCGCCGAAGTTCCAGTGGTGGGACGGGCCGCAGCACGCGTCGATCAGCTGGCCGCCCTGGTCTGTCACGCCCATCCCGGTCACGTATTGCGCGGCGGCGCGCTGGAACAGCAGGTCGTGCCGCAGCCCGGCGTCCATGCGCCGCACCGCCGGCTTGCCGAGATCGGCGGCGAGCGCGATCAGCGCGTTGTTGGACGTCTCGACGGTTCGCGCGATCTCGCTGACCAGCACGGCGGCGACGTTGCGCGAGGTTTCGTGCGCGTGCTCGACGACTTCGCTTCTCGCGGCCCAGAGCGTCATCGCGCTGAGGCCCAGCGCCGCAAGCGACATCAGCGTGCCGAGCGCGCCGACGACAAGATGGTTTCGTCCCGCCCAGTCGGCGATTTTCTCGATGGAGGTAGATGCGGGCATGCTACGCGCTCGTTGGGGGAAGACCGGCGCGATGAACCGGGCTGTGCTGAAAGCCGGGTTAACGGCAGGTCGGCAACGAAATCGAGGTCTGCACGGGAAACGAATCGGTGCGGAAGCGGCGCAAACGTGTGCGGACGGACGGGGCTGTCGAAGCCGGTTCGTCAGTCGAACGATTGCTGGCTCGCACATTCTCGATGGAACGGCACGCCGCTCGTGTGCGTCCGATCCCGCCGCCATTTCGAGCAAGACGGCGTGAACGGCGATGGGTACCGGCGCGGGAGCGCCGCGTGACTGGTTTCTTTCTGCGCGCTTTCACCGCGCGTTCAGGTAAGCGGATTCGCTCCGAAGCTGCGCGCCCGGTCGCGATCAGGCCGGCCCGGCCGCGTCTGTCTCCGCGTCATCCGTTGCAGCCGCGTCGCGCGCACGTTTCAGCGCGCCGGCCAGCTTCCCGATCGCGTGCAGGTCCAGCGTATCGAGATGCTCGCGCACCGCCTGCACGAAGGCCGCGTAGTCCTGCTCGTCCGCATACTGCCCGAGCCATTCCTCGATATCGGTGAGCTGCCCGTTGCCGGCAAACAGGATCAGCTCGTCGAGCGCATCGTCGGGCGGGCAGCCCATCGCGGGCGCGGCGCCGCCCGGCGCGACATCGTCCGCCGGATGAAACCGCCGCACGAGTTCCGATGCCGGCACGAGTGCATGCCCGACGGCCGGCGCAACGATCGCGAACGAGAACGCCGTGCCGACGCCCGGCTGGCTGGCGACGGCCAGCTCGCCGCCCATCGCGCCGACGATGCGCTGCGCGATGAACAGGCCGAGCCCGGTTCCGCCGTTGACGGCCTGCACCTGCTGGTACGCGCGAAAGATGTCGCGGGTGCCGCTGATGTCGATGCCGATGCCCGTATCGGCGACCTCGAACAGCAGGCGCCATGCGTCGCCTTCGCGCGACGCATGCACCGACAGCGTGACCGTGCCGTCGCGCGTGAACTTCGATGCGTTGGACAGCAGGTTCAGCAGCACCTGCTGCAGCCGCATCCCGTCGATCGACATCGTGCGCGGCAGCGGCGTGGCCGGCCGGTACACGAACCGGTTGTCCTGCTGCGTGCACAGCGCGAGGGCATAGTGGCCGATGTCGTCGAGCAGGCCGGGCAGGTCGGTCGCGTCCGGCGACACGCCGAGCGGCTGCAGCTCGGCCTTCGTGAACGCGAGCAGTTCGTCGATCAGCGTGAGCTGGTAGCGGATGCTGCGGTCGATCGAGCGGATCAGCCGCGCCTGGCCGTGCGTCGCGCCTTGCAGCAGCAGCTTCGCGTAGCCGTTGATCGTGGACAGCGGCGCGCGCAGGTCGTGGCTGACATAGCCGAGCGTCTCGATCTTCTGCTGCATGTGGGTGGTGACCTGCTGCAGCGCGTCGTTGAGCGCGAGCGTGCGGCGTGCGACTTCGTCGCGCAGGCGATCCTGTTCGGTGAGCTGCCAGTGTTCGAGCCGCTTGCGTGCCTCGGTGCGCTGACGGCCCACGTGGTGGATCCACGCGGCCAGCACCAGCAGGTGCGTGGCGAGCCCGATGACCGCGATGACGGGGTTCGGATAGATGTCGGACTTGAGCCAGGACAGCACCGGCGGCAGCGCGTCCATGCCGTCGAGCACGCGGATCAGCATGTTGAAGGTGGCGAACGCGATCGCGATCAGCATCACGCGGCCGGTGGGGGTCCGGCGGACGGCGAGCAACAGTGCGAGGCTGATGTTGACGATCCCCAGCACCGCGTTCAGCCGCAGGCAGAACCACGTGAAGGTCAGCAGGTCGCCGCTTGCGGCGCCCGCCATGCCGATGAACTCGAGCGCGAGGAAAACCATGTAGACCGCGCGCAGCGGCAGCCTGGCCTGTTCGCGCCGGGCGACCGTCAGGATGAAGACGATGAAGCAGGCGATCGCCAGGTACACGGAGATGATTTCGCCGCGCGCCGACCACTCGCGCAGCGCGGGCGGCAGCGCCATCGCCGTATAGCCCCGGTAGGCCGCCTCGAACAGCGTCGTGCCCAGCGCAAGCCCGGCCAGGACGTAGAACACGCCGCTGCGCGAAAAGAACCCGATCAGCAGCGCGCACCACACGAGCGCGAGCAGCCCGCCGAAGAAACCGAAGTCCCACATCGTCGCGCGCCGTTCCAGCGCATCCCATGCTGCGTGAGTGAATGCGGCCGGTGCGAGCCGCATTTCCTTGCGCGACGTGACGCGGATCAGCACGGGGACGCTTGCGCCGGCGGGCAGCGTGACGTCGAGTGCCGGGTAGCGCGATGGCGGCCCGGCATTACCACCACCGGCGTTGGCGGCCGGGAAGCGGTTGTCGAGCGTCCACCGGCCGTTCTGGCCGACATAGAAGTCGGCCCGGTCGACGCGTGCGTCGCGAATCACCAGCACCAGCGAACGTGCGGCGCTGTCACGGTTGGTCAGCGTCGCGCGAACCCACCATGCCGACCGCGAGAACGCGATATTGAACGAGCGCGCGGTTGTCGTCGATGCATCGTGCGACCGGTCGGCAAGACGAGCGGCGACCTGGTCGGCGGTCATCGTCGTGCTTGTGTCTTCGAACACCGACACGGCATCCAGCTGCGCGGGGTTCGGTGTCGATGCCGCGCGGGCCGTCGCGCAGGTGACGGCCAGTGCGACCAGGAGCAGCAGCACCGCGCGCCATCCGGCTGCCCACGCCGCGTCGCGGCTACGCATCGGGATGATGCCCGCCGGGCGCGGGCGGCGCGTTGACCGCGTGGCGCTGGCGCCGCCAGTCGGACGGCGTGATGCCGAAGCGCTCGCGGAACGCCGTCGCGAAATTGCCGGGCGTGGAGAAGCCGATTTCCTCGGCGATGTCGCCGATCCCCATCGACGTTTCCGCGAGGAAATGCATCGCGGCGCGCAGGCGCGTATCGCGCAGGTACTCGAACACGGTCTGGCCGAGCTGGTCGCGGAACACGCGGGACAGGCGCTTTTCGTGCGTGCCGACCTGCCGGGCGAGCTCCTCGAGCGCCGGCGGATGGCGCAGGTCGCGCAGCAGGACCTCGGTCGCCGCGCGCACGAGGGCCGCATCCGGGTTGTCGGGCAGTTCGGGCAGGTGCGCGAACGGCTGGCTGCGCCGTGCGCGCTTCAGGTGATTGCGGATCCGGGCCAGCACTTCAGCCGGCTCGAACGGTTTGACGATGTAGTCGATCGCACCGGTTTCGAGCCCCGCGATGCGATCCTCGAGATCGCCCGCGGCCGTCAGGATGATGACCGGGATCGTTTGTGTCGAAGGGGTCGACGCCAGCAGCCGGCACGCGGCGAAGCCGTCCATGCGCGGCATGCGGACATCCATCAGGATCAGGTCGGGCGCGATCGCCTGGGCGCGGTGATAGGCCTGCAGCCCGTCGAACGCGACGCTGATCCGGCACCGCGCGGCACGCAGGATTTCAGTCAGGAGCCGCAGGTCGTTCGGGCGATCGTCGACGACAAGAATATGTGCGTCAGCGAGATCCGGCGTGGGACGAGGCGACGCCGAACTGGACGAGCGGGATGACATGGTGGCGAAGGCGGTGGAAGGGTGGCCGGTCAGCTTGAGAGCATCGCTTTCTGCTCGATTGTTGCGAAAAATTATATGTCGACAACCCTGCGGGCTGTGAGGATTCCGTGCGGTTCGTGGGGGCTTGTGGGGTGGGGCGCCGCGCGATTTCGGCACCGACGCGCGACCGAACGGAATGGGAGTGGAAAAACATGCCGAAGTGCTTTTTAATATCGGTCTTAATTTCCGGGTTCTATCGATTATCAAATCGAATTGGCCCGCATGATGAATTCGGGTGGGTTGTGTCGAGAGGCGATTCCTTTCAATGTGAAATAAATGCGTCGAATCGGCGGTCGCCTGATTAATGCTTTATGAATTTTCGGTCAATATTTATTTTGATGGAAAGCCGGATTCCGAGCCGGAATGTATGAATGTAAATATCATCCGCTCGGGAAAAGTATTTTTCCGCTCCGGAAAAGGTTTGTTTGAATGGATGCCGGCACACTAGCCCCGGCGCGGCTGGAATCGGTTCTTCGAGGGGAACGGCTGTTCGTGGATTCCTTGCCGCTGCCATATTCGGATGACGTGATATTCAATGTGACATCGAATGATGGCAATTCTCAGAGTATGGGAATGCGATGACGGACAAAAAAATTGGCACGAGGGTAATACAGGTTTCATAATTTTCCGAATGGGTTCGTATACAAGAGAAACGGAAAAATTGTGAGACTGGTTCGGGTGTGACGCATCGACAAGAAAAATCGTCAAGGAAATTCGACCGATTAATCGATGCGGGGGTCGTTCGGCAAGTCAGGCGCTTTTTCCGGGAACCCGGAAAAGCGTTTGACTTGCCGGCGGAGAGGGTGAGCGGCTGCGCGTGGGCCGCCCGGCGGTCTGATCCGTCCGGGCGCGATCGCGCAGTGCGTTCTCGAATCAGGCGGGCACGAAAAACATGAGCGCGACAGGCATCACAGGTCAACGCACCGGTTCGAGCGAACCGGATGCGCATGCGTCACACCCGGGGATTACACGGCGTCATCCTCCTCCTGAATGAATCATGACGGGCCGTCCCGGGGTTCGGGCCGGCATCCGTCCATCCGGCGTCTGAACGACGCCTTCCCATGAAATTCGAGGTCGCCGCCGGTTCGGCGCGACGGCACACGCACGCGGATTCGCGGTGCGCGGGGCAGCGCGTCGCCGTTTTTCCCGTGCCGTCGACCTCCATGTCCCGATTACCGGCGAGTGCCGCCGCTCAACGTGCCGTCACGCACGTGCGGCGTGCAGTCGTGCGATCGCCATGGCGATCGCGATTGCCGAGCAGCGTTGTTCGATCGTTTAGTTAGCTATCCAAAGTGAAGCGCGGAGCATCGCGACACGGGCGAGGGGGCAGACCGATGCGTCATCGCCTGCCGTCGCGTTCGCTGCTGCGTGATCCAGCACATGAGAACCGAGGGAACACAAGATGAACAAGTCGTTCAAGTCGATCTGGAACGAAGCACTGGGGGCCTGGGTTGCGGCTTCCGAGCTTGACCGTGCGCGCGGCAAGCGTGTCGCGTCGGCGTGCGGCACGTCCGGGCATGCCGCGAGCGAGGGCGTTGCGCGCCGCGCGGGCACGCCCTCGATGCCGTCGCCGCGACGATTGGCCGTGCTGATGGCGTCCGCGTATCTTGCGTTGTTCCATGCGGGTGCGCACGCGCAGTACGCGCCGGATGGCGGCTCGGCTACCGGCGGCGTGACGTCGATCTCGATCGGCGTCGGGTCGAGTGCCGCGCAGCAGAACTCCACCGCGCTGGGCAACCTGTCGACGGCGCAAGGCGTGTCGGCCACGGCGCTGGGCCCGGGCGCGCATGCGATGGCCGATGCGTCGACGGCGGTCGGCATCAATGCGCAGGCGACGCAGTCCGGAGCGGTGGCGATCGGCAGTGCCGCGATCGCGACCGGCGCGTCCGCCGTCGGACTCGGGAGCAATGCAACGGCCTCCGGTCAGTATGCGGTTGCGTTTGGGGCCGGCTCGACTTCGTCGGGCATCAGCAGCATTGCGCTCGGTTATTCGTCACAGGCGACCAACCAGGGCGCGATTGCGCTCGGCAACCAGTCGACGAGTTCCGGCGCGGCCGGCGTGGCGGTGGGCAGCGGTGCGCTGACGACCGGCAATTCCTCGATCGCGATGGGCGTCAACAGCGGCGCGAAGGGCGCGACGTCGATCGCGATCGGCTGGGGCGGGATAGCCGGCGTAGCGGGCTCGGGCACGCAGTCGCTCGGCACCAGTTCGATCGCGCTCGGCTCGGCCACGACGGCCGGCGCCGATCAGGCGATGGCATTCGGCCTGAACGCGAATGCGTCGGGCGTCACTTCGATCGCGGCAGGCGTGCAGTCGACCGCGACCCAGCAGTTCGCGGTCGCGCTCGGTAATCTCGCGCTCGGCAGCGGCGTCTCGGCGACGGCCCTGGGTTCGGGTGCGACGGCGTCGGCCACGAATGCGACGGCCATCGGCGTCAACAGCACCGCGGCGGCGGCGTCCACGGTGGCGATCGGCGACAGCAATTCTGTCGCCGCCGCGGCAGGCGCGGGCTCGATCGCCGGCGGCAACAGCTCGAAGGTGCTGAGCGGCGCCGGCGCCGTCGCGCTCGGCCTGGGCCAGACCGTCAGCGGCAACGGTGCGGTGGCGATCGGCGATCCGAGCACCGCGATCGGCACCGGCGCGGTCACGGCCGGGGCGAACAACACGGCGAACGGCAACGGTGCGGTCGCAATCGGCAATTCCAACATTGCGCAGGGCAACGGTTCGCTCGCGCTCGGCAATACGTCGACGGCCGCGGCGGCGGGTGCGGTGGCGTTCGGTGCGTCGGCCGTGGCGAACAATGCAAACGACGTCGCGCTCGGCTCGGGCTCAACGACAGCCGCGCCGAATCCGACGGCAAGCGCTGTGATTGGCGGCGTTACGTACAACTTCAACGGCACGTCGCCGACCAGTGTCGTCAGCGTCGGGGCGGCGGGCACCGAGCGCCAGATCACCAATGTCGCGGCCGGGCGCATCAGTTCGGCGAGCACGGATGCGATCAACGGGTCGCAGCTCGATGCGACGAATCAGGCGGTGAATTCGCTGTCGACTTCGACTGCGTCGAGCGTCAGTTCGTTGTCGACCGGGTTGTCGTCGGCCAACAGTGCGATCACGTCGCTTTCCACGTCGACTTCGACGGGGATCAGCTCGTTGTCGACAGGGGTGAGTTCGACCAACAGTTCGGTAACGTCGTTGTCGACCTCTGCGTCTACCGGGTTGTCATCGGCTAACAGCGCGATCACGTCGCTTTCCACATCGACGTCGACGGGCATCAGCTCGCTGTCGACGGGATTGAGTTCGACCAATAGCTCGGTGACTTCGTTGTCGACCTCCACGTCGACTGGGTTGTCGTCGGCAAATAGCGCGATCACGTCGCTGTCCACGTCGACGTCGACGGGTATCAGTTCGCTGTCGACGGGATTGAGTTCGACCAACAGCTCGGTAACGTCGTTGTCCACGTCGACGTCGACGGGCATCACTTCGTTGTCGACGGGCCTAAGTTCGACCAACAGCTCGGTAACGTCGTTGTCGACCTCCACGTCGACCGGGTTGTCGTCGGCCAACAGCTCGATCACGTCGTTGTCCACGTCGACGTCGACGGGCATCACTTCGTTGTCGACGGGCCTGAGTTCGACCAACAGCTCGGTAACGTCATTGTCGACGTCCACGTCGACCGGCCTGTCGTCGGCCAACAGCGCGATCACGTCGTTGTCCACGTCGACGTCGACCGGCATCACTTCGTTGTCGACGGGCCTGAGTTCGACCAACAGCGCAGTGACGTCATTGTCGACGTCCACGTCGACCGGGTTGTCGTCGGCCAACAGCTCAATCGCGTCGCTCTCCACATCGACGTCGACCGGCATCACCTCGTTGTCGACGGGCCTGAGTTCGACCAACAGCTCGGTAACGTCATTGTCGACGTCCACGTCGACCGGCCTGTCGTCGGCCAATAGCGCGATCACGTCGCTGTCCACGTCGACGTCGACGGGCATCACTTCGTTGTCGACGGGCCTGAGTTCCACCAACAGCGCAGTGACGTCATTGTCGACGTCCACGTCGACCGGCCTGTCGTCGACCAACAGCGCGATCACGTCGCTGTCCACGTCGGCTTCGACCGGCCTGAGTTCAACCAACAGCTCGGTCGCTTCGTTGTCGACTTCGACATCGACCGGCATCAGCTCGTTGTCCACCGGCCTGAGTTCCACCAACAGCGCGGTCACGTCGCTGTCGACATCCACGTCGACGATCGTCGGTTCGCTGTCCACCGGCCTGAGTTCGACCAACAGCGCGGTAACGTCGTTGTCGACGTCGACCTCGACGGCCGTCGGCTCGTTGTCCACCGGCCTGAGCTCGACGAACAGCACGATCACGTCGCTGTCGACCTCCACGTCGACGGCGGTCGGCTCACTGTCCACCGGCCTGTCGTCGACCAACAGCTCCATCACGTCCCTGTCGACCTCGACCTCGACGATCGTCGGTTCGCTGTCCACCGGCGTCGCGTCGCTGTCGACCGGCCTGAGCACGACGAACAGCAGCGTGACATCGCTGTCGACCGCCACGTCGACGAGTATCGGTTCGCTGTCCACCGGCCTCAGTTCGACGACCAGCTCGATTTCATCGCTGTCGACGTCGACCTCGACGACCGTCGGCTCGCTGTCCACTGGCCTGTCGAGCACGAACAGCAACCTGACGTCGCTGTCCACCGCGACGTCGACCGGCATCGGTTCGCTGTCGACGGGCCTCAGCTCGATCGCGTCGAACAACACCAATCTCGGCAACAGCACGGCCGGCGGGCTCGGCGGCGGGGCGACCTACAACCCGACGACCGGCACGATCTCCGCGCCGTCGTACGTGACGTACAACAGCGACGGCTCGACGACGGTCAACAACAACGTCGGCTCGGCGATCGACAACATCAACGCGCACGGCATCAAGTATTTCCACGCGAACTCGACCGCGCCGGACAGCCAGGCGCTCGGGCTCGACAGCGTCGCGATCGGCCCGAACGCGATCGCGAAGGTGGACGGCAGCATCGCGCTTGGCGCCGGTTCGGTGTCCGATCGCGCGACGGCGCCGGCTTCGGGGATCCTCCGCAACGGCAGCGCGTCGATTCCGTTCAACACGACCGACCAGACGCTGCTGGGTGCGGTATCGGTCGGCGACGCGACGAGCAAGACGTATCGCCAGATCACCAACGTCGCGGACGGCACCGGCCAGCAGGACGCGGTGACCGTGCGGCAGCTGGCCGGCGCGCTGCAGTCGTTCGCGGTCACGACCACGAAGTACTTCCACGCGAACTCGACGGCCGTGGATTCGCTCGCGGTCGGTGCGGAGTCGGTCGCGGTCGGCCCGACGACGGTGGTCAACGGCGACAACGGCGTGGGTATCGGCAACGGTGCGATCGTCGACGCGACCGCGCCGGGCGGCGTGGCGATCGGCCAGGCGGCGAGCGCCGCGCAGGCCGACGCGATGGCGCTCGGCAGCGGCGCGACGGCCACCGGCGCGCAGTCGGTGGCGCAGGGCGCCAACGCGGTCGCGGTGAGCGTCGGCAGCGTCGCGGTAGGTTCCGGCGCACGCAGCACCGCGACCGATGCGCTCGCGCTCGGCGCCGGCGCGACGGCGACGTTCGCGAACAGCGTCGCGCTCGGCGCGGGTTCGCTGACCACTGTCGGCGCGCAGACGAACTACATCGCGTATGGCCTGAGCAGCCCGCAGTCGTCGGCCGGCGAAGTGAACGTCGGCAACCGGCAGATCACCGGCCTCGCGGCCGGCAAGAACGGCACCGATGCGGTGAACGTGTCGCAGCTCGACTCGGTCGCCAACCAGTTGACGACGTTGATCACCCAGCGCACGTCGAATCTCGGCGGGTCGTACACGACGAACCCGACCGGCACGAACGTGCCGCCGGGCTCGACGGGATCGAATTCGTCGGCGGGCGGGTCGGGCGCGATCGCTTCGGGCTCGAACAGCACGGCGGTCGGCAACGGATCGGTGGCGTCCGGCAACGGGTCGACCGCGATCGGCGTCGGGTCGACCGCGGCGGGCAGCAATTCGGCCGCGATCGGCACGGGCAGCAACGATGGCGGCCGCTCGAACGTCGTCGCCGTGGGCTCCGCGGATTCGGCGCGCCAGGTCGTCAACGTCGCGGCCGGCACGCAGGGCACCGACGCGGTCAACGTGAACCAGCTGAACGCCAGCGTGGGCAACACGCTGTCGCAGGCGAACAGCTACACGGACGGCCAGGTCGCCGGCCTGCGCAACAGCCTCGACAGCTACCGCCGCGACGCGGACGGCGGCACGGCGACGGCGATGGCCGTGGCCGGCCTGCCGCAACCGTCGGGGCCGGGCAAGAGCATGGTCGCGCTGGCCGGCAGCGTGTATCGCGGCCAGTCGGGGCAGGCGCTCGGTATTTCGACGATCTCGGAGAACAACCACTGGGTCTACAAGGCGGCCGTCTCGACCAACACGCGCGGCACGTATGGCGCGGTGGTCGGTGCCGGGTACCAGTGGTGAGCCGCGGCCCGCGCCGTTTCCCTTCCATTCAAACGATGCCAAACATGAACGCAAATCTTGCAAAGTTCGCGGCCGCGGCACTGCTCGCTGCGGCCGGCCTGACCGGATGCGCCACGCAGCAGGGCGATCCGCCGTTCCCGTCCGCCGATACGGCCACGCTGCCCGAGGGGACGTACCCGAATCTCGCCAATCTGGCGCAGGTCCAGCCGGGGGTGACGAAGAACCAGCTGTACGAGCTGCTCGGCCCGCCGCATTTTCACGAGTGGATCTTCCACGTGCGGACGTGGAACTACCTGTTCCAGTTCCGCGAGGCCGGCAAGGTCGCGACCTGCCAGTACCAGATCCGGTTCGATTCGGATAACCGCGTGGTGAAGACGCGGTGGGACAAGCCGGAGTGCGAGGCGTTCGGCGGGAAGGGGGCGGCCGGCAGCGAAGGCTGAGGCCGTATGACCGGCCTGCGGGCCGGTGCGCGGGCGTCGATGACGTGGGTTCATCGGCGCCCGCTACCGAATTGCGTTACCAGGCGGGTGTTGTTACCGCAGCCGCGCGCCGCCGCTTGATGGAGACGGAGACGGAGCGCGTGAGGCCGCGACCGGATGGGCAGGATCGCAATGGAGAGGCGGCCGCCTGACGCGAGTGTGGACGAGCCGGGCGCCCGGCAGCGGGCGCCACGTCAGTGTTTGAGCACGCAAACGGCCACGATTTCGTATCCGGGGTCGGCATGCACGTGCGCCGCCTTTTCCGCTTCCTCATACGAACGAAACGACGTGGCATCTTCGACCGCCGGTGCCATGCCGATATCGCCATCCTCGGCGGTGCAGAGGAACTGCTCGCCGGTCTTCACGACGTAGACGGACAACATGATTCCCTCCATCGTTTGCAGGGGGGAATTCCAGTCTAGCAGGCCAGAAAAGGGGCGCAGGCGGTTCGCTGTGTTCTTTGCGCGAGGTCGTTGTCGGAGGGTTTGCCGCCTCGCCGGTTCGTGCGTCATGCCGGCCGGCTCATCCGTATTCGCCGGAGTTCGATCCGACGGGTTCACGCTGCGCAACGCGCAACAATCGGCTGCTGCGCGCCGGACATGATCGACGGCCGTCAACCCGGCGCGGTTTCCCGATTCGGCTTCCCGTGAGGGGCAGGTTTCACGACCTTCGGTCGGCCTGGACAGCCCGGCACGCGGCAGGAGCGGAAAGCCGTGCACAATACCCGCATGCAGACCCCAGACCTCGAACACCTCGTCACCGTCACCATGCCCTTTGGAAAGTACAAGGGCCGACTCATTGCCGACCTGCCTGGGCCATACCTCAACTGGCTGGCCCGCGAAGGGTTCCCGCGCGGCGAAATCGGTCGGCAGCTCGCGCTGATGCACGAGATCGATCACAACGGCCTGCGGGACTTGCTGGAGCCGTTGCGAAAACGCGGATAACGCCAATCAGGGGCGAATGCCGCGCGTGCCGCGTCGCCCTGCATCGATCGACCGTGATCGACGACAACTCACCCCTCTTCAGCCACACCTGCCGCGCGTGCCGAATGCACGCGTGCGGCCCCGGCGCTGGCCCACGCGCACCTAGCGCGTCGCCGATGCTGACATAGAATATAAAACAGTCCCTTGAGGACGACTTGATTGCAAGAAAAGGGGTGCCGACATGAGACGCCTTTATTTCCTCGTACCCGATACGCAGATGGCGAAGGCCATCGTCGACGATCTATTGCGCGCACGCATTATCTGGCGCCATATCCACGTTCTCGCCGATCACAGCGTCACACTCGATCAGTTACCCGAAGCATCGTTGCTGCAAAGCAGCGATGTCGTGCATGCGCTCGAGCGCGGCGTCGCGCTTGGCGGCGCGGCGGGTGCGCTGATCGGCCTCGTCGCGCTGGTATTTCCCCCGGCGGAGCTCGTGATCGCAGGCGGCGCCGTCGTCGGGTTGACGTTGGCCGGAGCGGGTTTCGGGGCGTGGACCGCCGCGATGATCGGCATCGCCGAGCCGAACGCGCGACTCCAGCGATTTCGCGAGGCCATACAGGAAGGCCAGATCCTGATCATGGCCGACGTGCCGGCATTGCGAGAGCAGGAAATCGAAGAGATGGTCGCCCAGCATTTTCCGAAGGCGGACCTGGAAGGCGCCGAGCCTACGACACCGATCTTCCCCTGACGCGCGACAGCAAGCCTGCCTGCCCGATACCCGGGTTCATCGACGCATTTCGTCGAGCGCACGGCCGCGGGCGGAGCGCGGAGAGGGGCGTTCGCATGTTGCGCAGGCAACCCGGTCCGCGCTTCCGAATCGCGCAAGAGACGCAGGCCCGACGCGCGTGACGCCCTCGGAACCGAAGCGCCGACGTCGAACCGCCGGCAAGGAGGTCGTATGGAACTGCACATTCAATCGCACCATTGGGAGCGTCGTACGCCGGACTGGGTCGCCGCCGCCGTGGCCGGTCTCGCAGGCGGTGCGCTGGTGATCGCGCTGGAATTCGTCTGGTCGACACTCGTGCTCGGCTCAAGCCCGTGGCAACCGACACACAAGATCGCGGCGATGGTGATGGGCCGCAGCGCACTCGGCCTGATGACGCAATTCAACCTTGAAATCGTGGCGATGGCGCTGCTGCTGCACTACGTGCTCGGCGCGATCATGGGGATGATGCTCGCCGCGATCATGGCGCCTTTCCGCCTCGATTCGAGCGTGGCCATGGAAGCCGCCATCGGGCTGGCGTTCGGGATCGTCGCGTATGGGTGGAACTTCTACGTCATGACGGCCGTGTTCCCGTGGTTCGTCTCCGAGCGGGGTTCCGGGCCCTTGTTGGCCAACCTGTTGTTCGGCGTGGTTGCGGCCATCACCTACGGCAGGCTGGAGCGATTGCGCAAGCAGAACGTGGACGACTGACACATTGCGTTTCCCGCCGCGCCGAGCTTGACCACGCAGCGTTCGCGGGAGACACGGAACCCGGTGTCGGCGGCTCCGGCGAGTGACACGCAGCGAGGCGGCCTATGGCCCTTGCGATTGCCCTGGTCCTGATCATCGTATTGGCGGTGGGGTTTCACTTTGCCAGTCCGTGGTGGATCACGCCGATCGCGTCGAACTGGGTGCGCATGGACGACATGCTGACGATCACGCTCGTCATCACCGGTGCACTCTTCATCGCCATCAACCTGTTCATCGTCGTCGCACTGGTGCGCTATCGCCACCGCAGCGGGCATCGCGCGGCCTACGAGCCGCACAACCGGAAGCTGGAATGGTGGCTGATCGGCCTGACCGCCGTCGGCGTGGCGGCGTTGCTGGCGCCGGGGCTGTTCGTCTACGCGGACTACATCCGGCCGCCGCGCAACGTGCTGCAGATGGAAGTGCTCGGCCAGCAATGGCAATGGCGTTTCCGCTTCGCCGGCCCCGGCGGCAAGCTGGGCACGACCGACGTGCGCTACATCAGCAACGACAACCCGTTCGGCCTGAACCCCGCCGACCCCAACGGCCGCGACAATTACCTGATCGAAACGCCCGAGGTACACCTGCCGCTGAACCGGCCGATCCAGGTCCTGACGCGTTCGCGCGACGTGCTGCACGACTTCTACGTTCCGCCGTTCCGGGCGCGGATGAACATGGTGCCGGGCATGGTGACCACCTTCTGGTTCACGCCGACCAAGGCAGGGCGCTACGACATCCTGTGCGCGCAGCTCTGCGGGATCGGGCACTCCGGGATGCGCGGCGTGGTGGTCGTGGAAGACGAAGCCGCGTTCTCGCGCTGGCTCGCGCAGCAGACCACCTTCGCGCAGCAGCAACTCGCCCACGTGCAGGCCGCACCGGCCGCTGCCGGCGGCAGCGCGAAGGCGCTGGCCGAACTGGGCAAGACGCTCGCGGCGGCCAAGGGCTGCGTCGCCTGC
Source organism: Burkholderia crassaminum (assembly GCF_964265005.1). Classification (NCBI taxonomy): domain Bacteria; kingdom Pseudomonadati; phylum Pseudomonadota; class Betaproteobacteria; order Burkholderiales; family Burkholderiaceae; genus Burkholderia; species Burkholderia crassaminum. The sequence continues at coordinate 367,010 of NZ_OZ183801.1, forward strand.
CATACCGTGGACGGCAGCCCGCTCGTGGGCCCGACCTGGAAAGGCCTGTACGGCAAGACCGAAACGATGGCTGACGGCAGCACCGAGAAGGTGGACGAAGCCTATCTGCGCGCGTTCATCCGCAATCCGACGGCGCGGGTCGTGAAGGGCTTCTCGCCGATCATGCCGCACTTCGACCTGAGCGACCAGGAGCTGTCCGCGCTGGTGGCGTATATCGAGGCGCAAGGCGCGCCGCCCGCCGCCAGTACTGCGGCCAAGCAATAGCGGAGCAGAAACCATGACTTATGCGCACACCGACCACGCCCCGCGCAGTTTCTGGACCCGGTATGTCTGGAGCCAGGACCACAAGGTCATCGCCGTGCAGTACGCGCTGACGGCCATCTCCATCGGCCTGGTCGGCCTCGTGTTGTCCGACCTGATGCGGCTGCAGCTTGGTTTTCCGGGCAAGTTCGCTTTCATCGACGCGAACCACTACTACCAGTTCGTCACGATGCACGGGATGATCATGGTGATCTACCTGCTGACGGCGCTGTTCCTGGGCGGCTTCGGTAACTACCTGATCCCGCTGATGCTGGGCGCGCGCGACATGGTGTTCCCGTTTCTCAACATGCTGAGCTACTGGGTTTACCTGGTGGCCGTGCTGGTGCTGGTGGCGAGCTTCTTCGTGCCGGGCGGGCCGACCGGCGCGGGCTGGACGCTGTATCCGCCGCAGGCCATCCTGCCGGGCACGCCGGGCGTGGAATGGGGCATCGTGCTGATGCTCGTGTCGCTGGCGATCTTCATCGTCGCGGCGACGATGGGCGGCCTGAACTACGTGACCACCACGCTGCAGGCACGCACGCGCGGCATGACGCTCATGCGCATGCCGCTCACGGTGTGGGGCATCTTCATCGCGACCATCATGGCGCTGCTGGCGTTTCCGGCGCTGTTCGTGTCGGCGGTGATGATGCTGTTCGACCGGACGCTCGGCACCAGTTTTTTCATACCGGCCGTGGTGTCGATGGGGCAGACGCTCAAGCATGCCGGCGGCAGCCCGCTGCTGTTCCAGCACCTGTTCTGGTTCTTCGGGCATCCGGAGGTCTACATCGTCGCGCTGCCGGCCTTCGGCATCGCGTCGGACCTGATCAGCACCCACGCGCGCAAGAGCATCTTCGGCTACCGGATGATGGTGTGGGCCATCGTCATCATCGGCGCGCTGAGCTTCGTGGTCTGGGCGCACCACATGTTCATCGCCGGCATGAATCCGTACTTCGGCTTCTTCTTCGCGACCACCACGCTCATCATCGCCGTGCCGACCGCCCTCAAGGTCTACAACTGGGTGCTGACGCTGTGGCGCGGCGACATCCACCTGACCGTGCCGATGCTGTTCGCCATCGGCTTCATCAGCACCTTCGTGCTGGGCGGGCTGACCGGGCTATATCTCGGCAACGTGAGCGTGGATATCCCGCTGTCGAATACGTATTTCGTGGTCGCGCACTTCCATATGGTGATGGCCGTGTCGCCGATCCTGGTGGTGTTCGGCGGCCTCTACCACTGGTACCCGAAGGTGACGGGCCGCATGCTCGACGACACGCTCGGGCGCGCGCACTTCTGGATCACCTTCGTCGGCACCTATGCGATCTACTTCCCGATGCACTATCTCGGCATCCTCGGCATGCCGCGGCGGTATTACGCGTATCAGGGCTACAGCTTCATTCCGCATTCGGCGCAGACGCTCAACACGTTCATCACCGTCGTCGCGCTGATCGTCGCGGCAGCGCAGTTGCTGTTCCTGTTCAACCTGGCGTGGAGCCTCGTGCGCGGCAAGCGTGCCGACGGCAACCCGTGGCGGGCCACCACGCTCGAATGGCAGACGCCGCAAACGCCGCCCGTGCACGGCAACTGGGGCGCGGCGCTTCCGGTCGTCTACCGCTGGGCATACGAATACAGTCCGCCGGGGCAAGAGGAAGATTTCGTGCCGCAAAACCAGCCGCCCGCGACGGTGCCTGAACCGGCCCACCCGGCGCTTCACCCTGGCGAGGCCCACGAATGACCACGCTGCCGCGCCCCTTCGTTCACGACGCGCCACCCGGCTTGCCGAATGCGGGCCGTACCGGTCTGGTCGTTTTCATGGCGGTCGCGACGACGTTGTTTTCGCTGCTGCTGCTCGCCTATGCGATGCGCATGCGTGAGCCCGACTGGCAGCCGATTCCGCATCCGGCGCTGCTGTGGTGGAACACTGGCGCGCTGGCGCTGGCCAGCATCGCCATGCAGCGTGCCCGGCAATTGACCTTGCACCGCGCGGCGTGGCTGGTGGGCGGCGGCGTGCTGGCGGCCGTGTTCGTGAGCGGGCAATTGACCGCCTGGCACATGCTGTCGGCGGCCGGGCAGACTGTCGCCGTCAATCCGTCCAACAGCTTCCTCTACCTGCTCACCGGCCTGCACGGAGTGCACGTGCTGGGCGGGCTGGTGGCGTGGGTGGTGACGATCGTGCAGCTCCGGCGCGCGGACCCGTTCCGGGCCCGGCGTGCCATCGCGCTGTGCGCGCTCTACTGGCATTTCCTGCTCGCGGTTTGGCTCGTGTTGCTGGCGGCGATGTGGTGGCTGACCCCCGGGATCGTCGCCGCCGTCTGCGGGCCCTTGTATGGAGCCGCGCCATGACCGCGCCCACGGCACCCACCGAATCCGCGGCCGATTCGCCTGCGGCTCTGCCCGCCGATGCTTCATCTGCCGATGCCCGGCCCGACGGCTGGCGCGGCATCGTCACCGACTGGTCGGCCGATCGCGAAGCCTTCAAGGTGCCGTGGGGCAAGGCGATGATGTGGATCTTCCTGCTGTCGGACACCTTCGTCTTCAGCAGTTTCCTGATCGGCTACATGACGGTGCGCATGTCGACCACGGCGCCGTGGCCCGATACCGCGAAAGTGTTCGGGCTCAACGTGGGCGGCGTGGAAGTGCCGTTGCTGCTGATTGCCATCATGACGTTCACGCTGATCAGCAGCAGCGGCACCATGGCGATGGCCGTCAACTTCGGCTACCGACGCAACGCCAAGCCTGCCGCCGCGCTGTTGCTGGCGACTGCGCTGCTGGGCGCCACCTTCGTGTCGCTGCAGGCGTTCGAATGGAGCAACCTGATCATTCGTGAAGGCATCCGCCCGTGGGGCAACCCGTTGGGCGCGGCGCAGTTCGGCGCGTGCTTCTTCACGATTACCGGGTTCCACGGCTTTCACGTGACCTGCGGCGTGATCTACCTGCTGCTGATCGCGCGCAAGATCCTGCAGCCGGGGTTCACCGAACACGGCAACTTCCAGATCGTCGAGATCGCCGGCCTGTACTGGCACTTCGTCGACCTGGTGTGGGTGTTCATCTTTGCACTGTTCTATTTGTGGTGAGGCAGGCCATGGACCACACCGATCCCGCCGATCGACCCGACGCCGCACACGGCCAGCAGCATCCGATTGGGCTCTACCTGAAGATCTGGGGCCTGCTGTTCGTGCTGAGCACGTTGTCGTACCTGGTCGACTATTTCAATGTGCAGGGTTTGCTGCGCTGGGTGCTGATCGTCGTGCTGATGATCGCCAAGGCCGGGCTGATCGTGTCGATCTTCATGCACATGATGTGGGAGCGGCTGGCGCTGGTGTACGCGATTCTGGTGCCGCCGCTGTGTCTGCTCGTGCTCATGGTGTTGATGGCGGCTGAGGCGCATCACACGTTTGGGATGCGGGAGTTGTTCTTTCGGTGATTTCTGCGCCGGGTGGTTTATGGGCGATGAACGTGTCGCAGCGCGATGGGCAGGGTGGTGAGCCGCAGTTGTGCGCCGGGCGGCGTCGCGGCATCGAAGGAGCCGGTCATCCGGTCACGCAAACATGGAGGAGGGCAAGATGAAGTTTTCACGCCGACGTTTTATTGCAGCCACCACCGTTCTGGCATCCGCGCTGGCCCTTGGACGCCGAGCCGCGGCGGCAGATGCCGGGGCCGGTGCCGTGCAGGAAACCGATGCAAACGCCCAGGCCCTCGGCTACAAGACGGATGCAAGCCGGGTCGACCATGCGAAGTTCCCGAAATTTCAGGCGGGCGAGGCCTGCGCGAATTGCCAGTTCTTCCAGGGCAAGACGGGTGCCGCGATGGCGCCGTGCGCCATCTTCGGCGGCAAGCAGGTCAATGCGAAAGGCTGGTGCAGCGCTTATGCGAAAAAGGCGTAGCAGGGCAGGCGATAACCTGGCCGCCGGGATACGTGATGCGCGGCGTACCACGTGACTGACCTGACTCTAGCCCCGAACCCTGCACGACTCGAGACTCCGATGGCAAGCAATGGTCAGAGATCTCCGCGCACTTCACCGGTTCCCAGCGCGCTCCGCTGCCGGTTGACTTCTGCCCAAAGCTCATCGCTGTCGTCATCGCGCAGCAGGACCATGCAGTCCAGTTGCTCGTCGGTCACGCCGAAGTATTCCAGGATTTCCCGGCGAGCCGCATCGATGAACTGCGCGTATTCCGGGGTTGCCTGGGCCTGCGCGTGCAAGGCATCGTATTCTGCGTCGTCCGCGCCGCCGCCGTGCTCGTCGATGTAGCGCGAGATCCACTGGTCTCGTTCGTGGTCGTAATCGGCCTCGGCGCGCATCGCTTGCACAGCCGTGTGGAAATCCAATTGGGCAAACGCGGCGATCGCCGCCGTTGTCGCCTCGTCGAATGTAGTCGTCATTACATCTCTCATGTTAGTCATGGCGAATCATCGCATGGGGTGTGCCCGGGCAGGTGTGTCGAATCTGGATGGTGCAACGCGCCCCTGGGTACTGACGTTTGCGCCTGTGCAAAGGCACCATGATCGGAAGGTTGATGCTTTAGAGTGCGCCACTCATCGGAGCTGCTCCACTAGTGCAGTTGCCCGAAATCGACCCGGAGCGGTCCTTCACGTCACTCCGAGCGGACATTCCCACGGTGGCTTCAAATGTAAAGAGCTCGCCCCTCACCGGGCGACGTTCGCACTCGTTCCGCAAAGCCTTCAAAGAAAAAAGGAACGTTGTCGCCGGTGTCCCCGGACAAGCGGCCACGCACCCTGTCCCAAGTTCCAAGAGCAGTGTGATTTTGTGGACTACCAACAACAAGCACGGGCTGATTTCGCTCTTCGAGCCAGGAATACGTGCCGCCGAACTGCTGGCGACCGACCTCTAGAATGTAACAACCGAATCGCGTCACGATCCCATCAACCGTCTCAGATGGCAGGTCATTTCGGTACATCGAAGCCTCTGCAAGCAGCTCCTCAACAACCTGTAGGCTTGCTTCCGAAAAATCTAGCTTCCCCTCAGCGCGGTCGTTGAAATCGGCCAGCGCTTGTGCCGCGAGGCGTTGCACTTCTTGCTGGAGTTCACTCATATTTAATCAAAGTTGGGCGTTCGAAGGGTGCGCTTGGGATTGTCGATAAGATAGCCGCCACTTACCAGCGCCGACAACTGGCCGGCTGCTGCCTTCCGGGGTTGCTTGCACTTGGCCTAGCGCAGTTGCCCGAAATCGACCCTGAATGGCCCTTCAGATTCATCCAAAGCGGCCAATCGTTGTGACCTGCGGCGGGATTTTGTAGCCACGCTCGATGAGTATCTTGGCCTCGGCGCGACTGCGGAATCATTCCCGATTAAATCGCTTCTCGCGCAGCGTGCCGTTGGAACCTTCAACGGAGTCATTCTGCCAAGGGCGGCAAGAACGGACACAGCGTGTACGATCTTGTCTTCAAGAAAACCATCCAAGGAGAGTGGAATGAATCCGGAACAGGCCCGAGCCGAAGAAACCCAGGCGATGGAGCGCATGGTGGCCGCCACGCTGCGCGTGCAGAGTACGTTCGCCTCGATGCAGAAGCAATTTCCGCCGCAAGGCAGCGGCGAGCCTTCGCCGCTCGCGCTGCAAACCTTTGATGCCGCCCTGCAGGAACTTGAAGACGCACAGGCCGCGTTCGATGCGCTGCTGAACGATCTGATCGACGGTAACCGCTAAAGGCTACGCCCTTATCTGCACCGATTGTCGACGATCTAAAAAGCTGTGTCGAACGGCCGTTTGTGGCCGAACCGAGTCAGACGACCCGACGTCCGCATCGCTCCCTATGGCAGGCCCAGCCCCATGCCTGACGACATCGGTAGCAGCGCCTGCGCCCAATGACTTTCACCCGCCACTGTGCGCCGCCCCGAGCTCACCGTGACCTGAACCCCGCCCCCCAACCCCCATCCCATACCGCCCCCAGGGTCGTCATGGAAAACTGTATGAATATACAGTATAGTACCCGTCGAACTCGAGCCGCACGGGCGCAACCCTTGCAACCCTTGCAGCACGTAAGCCACACCTGCGGGCATCCACCGCAGCGTTCCGGCACCGGGCACTCTGGCTAACTCATTCAGACGGGCAGGCAAATTGTCATCCAGCAATCTGATCCGCATTCGCGGAGCGCGTCAGCACAACCTCAAGAACCTCGATCTCGACCTGCGCACCGGCGAGATGACGGTCGTCACCGGCCCGTCGGGCTCCGGCAAGTCGAGTCTCGTGTTCGACACGCTGTACGCGGAAGGGCAGCGGCGCTACGTCGAGACCTTCAGCGCGTACGCGCGCCAGTTCCTCGACCGGATGGACCGCCCGCAGGTCGAGCGGGTCGACGGCGTGCCGCCCGCGATCGCGATCGACCAGACCAACCCGGTGCGCAGTTCGCGCTCGACCGTCGGCACGATGACCGAGCTGAATGATCACCTGAAGCTGCTGTACGCGCGCGCGGCCGAGCTGTTCGACCGCAAGACCGCGCGGCTGGTGCGGCACGACACGCCGGAGACGATCTACGCGGAACTCGTCGCGCGCACGCAGGCGGACGATCCGCGCGTCGTCGTCACGTTCCCGGTCGAGCTGCCTGAAACGGCCTCCGACGATGAGGTCGCGCAGTGGCTGTCCGCGAGCGGTTACACGCGCGTGCAGGCGCAGCGCGAGGTCGCGTCGCCCACCGGGCCGCGCAAGGTGCTCGACGTGGTAGCCGACCGCTTCCGTGTGCAGCAGGCCGACAAGGTGCGCGTGGTCGAGGCGATCGAGGCATCGCTGAAGCGCGGCGGCGGGCGCGTGAACGTATACGTGCTTGCACCGGAAGCCGAAAACGCGGCCGCCGAGCCGCAGGTGTGGCGTTTCTCCACCGGGCTTCACGATCCCGACAGCGACCTGCGCTACGCGGAGCCGCAGGCGGCGCTGTTCTCGTTCAATTCGGCCTACGGCGCGTGCGAAACCTGCCGCGGCTTCGGCCGCGTGATCGGCGTCGATCTCGGCCTCGTGATCCCCGACGCGCGCAAGACGCTGCGCGGCGGCGCGATCAAGCCGATGCAGACGCCCGCCTGGAAGGAGTGCCAGGACGACCTGATGCGCTACGCGGCGAAAGCCGGCATCCCGCGCTACACGCCGTGGGCCGAGCTGTCGGACGCCGAGCGCGACTGGGTGGTCAACGGCTCGCCGGACTGGAACGGCAAGTGGCAGAGCCAGTGGTACGGCGTGAAGCGCTTCTTCGGCTATCTCGAATCGAAAGCGTACAAGATGCATATCCGCGTGCTGCTGTCGAAATACCGCAGCTACACGCCGTGCGACGTGTGCGGCGGCGCGCGCCTGAAGACGGAATCGCTGCAGTGGCGGCTCGGCTCGAAAGAGAACGCCGACGGCGTGCTCGCGCCGGCCGGCCGCTTTTTGCCGCGCGGCGTCGACTGGAGCCGCGAGCAGCTGGAGGCGCTGCCGGGCCTGACCGTGCACGACCTGATGCTGTTGCCGATCGAGCGCATCCGCCGCTTCTTCGACGGCATCAGCCTGCCGAGCGCGCTGCTCGACGATGCGCTGAAGCTGCTGCTCGCCGAGGTGCGCACGCGCCTGAAATACCTGTGCGACGTCGGGCTCGGCTACCTGACGCTCGACCGGCAGAGCCGCACGCTGTCGGGCGGCGAGGTGCAGCGGATCAACCTGACCACCGCGCTCGGCACGTCGCTCACGAAAACCCTGTTCGTGCTCGACGAACCGAGCATCGGGCTGCATCCGCGCGATCTCACGCGGATCGTCGAGGCGATGCAGCGGCTGCGCGACGCGGGCAATACGCTGGTCGTGGTCGAACACGATCCATCGGTGATGCTCGCGGCTGATCGCCTGATCGACATGGGGCCCGGCCCGGGCGAGCGGGGCGGCACGATCGTCTACGACGGCACGCCGGGCGACATCCGCTCGGCGCACACGCTGACGGGCGAGTATCTCGGCGGCCGCAAGCATGTTGCGCATGCGTCGAACTGGGCGCGCCGCGTGGTCGACGCGAATACGCCGCGCATCGTGCTCGAAGGCGCGAGCGAACATAACCTGCGCGACGTGACGGTCGAGATTCCGCTGCAGCGGCTCGTCTGCGTGACGGGCGTGTCCGGTTCCGGCAAATCCACGCTGCTGCAGGACGTGCTCTATCCGGCGATGGCGCGGCACCACGGCAAGGCGACCGAGTCGCCGGGCGCGTACCGCAGCCTCACGGGCGCCGACCAGGTGGGCGACGTCGTGTTCGTCGACCAGTCGCCGATCGGCAAGACCACGCGTTCGAACCCGGCGAGCTACGTCGGCGCGTTCGACGAGATCCGCAAGCTGTTCGCGAAGGCGCCGCTCGCGCTGCAGCGCGGCTACAGTGCCGGCACGTTCAGCTTCAACTCGGGCGACGGCCGTTGCCCGACCTGCGGCGGCTCAGGCTTCGAGCACATCGAGATGCAGTTCCTGAGCGACGTCTACCTGCGCTGCCCGGACTGCGACGGCAGCCGCTACCGCGCGGAGATTCTCGAAGTGCGCATCGAGCGCAACGGCCGCGCACTGAACATCGCCGACGTGCTCGATCTCACCGTCAGCGAAGCGGCCGCGTTCTTCGCGACCGACGCCGAGGTGCTGCGCGTGCTGCAGCCGATCGTCGACGTCGGCCTCGAATACGTGAAGCTCGGCCAGCCGGTGCCGACGCTGTCGGGCGGAGAGGCGCAGCGCCTGAAGCTCGCCGGCTTCCTCGCCGAATCGGCGGCGGCGGCCAACGGGCGCCGGGTTGCGACGGAAGAGGCGCGCATCGCACGCGCGAAGCTGTTCATGTTCGACGAGCCGACCACCGGGCTGCACTTCGACGACATCGCGAAGCTGATGCAAGCGTTCGGCAAGCTGCTCGCGGCCGGCCATTCGCTGATCGTGATCGAGCACAACCTCGACGTGATCCGCGCGGCCGACTGGCTGATCGATCTCGGCCCGGAGGGCGGCGACGGCGGCGGCCTCGTGCTGTGCGCGGGCACGCCCGACGACGTGAAAGCCTGCGCCGAATCGCACACGGGCGTGGCGCTGCTGCAGTACGACCGCGCGATGGATGCCGACCTGGCGCTCGCCGACGAAGGCAAGCCGCTGCAGGCCGTGCTGAACGCGGCGCGCGAGCGGCGTGCGATCGAAGGCGAGGACGTCGTGCGGATCGTCAATGCGCGCGAGCACAACCTGAAATCGCTCGACGTCGACATCCCGCACGGCAAGTTCAACGTGATTACCGGCGTGTCGGGTTCGGGCAAGTCGACGCTCGCGTTCGACATCCTGTTCCATGAAGGCCAGCGCCGCTACCTCGAATCGCTGAACGCGTATGCGCGCTCGATCGTGCAGCCGGCCGGCCGTCCCGAAGTCGACGCGGTGTACGGCATCCCGCCGACCGTCGCGATCGAGCAGCGGTTGTCGCGCGGCGGGCGCAAGAGTACGGTCGCGACCACGTCCGAGGTCTGGCACTTCCTGCGGCTGCTGTACGTGAAGCTCGGCCTGCAGCATTGCATCCACGACGGCACGCCGGTCACGTCGCAATCCGTCGAATCGATCGCCGCGCAGTTGCTGCGCGACCATCGCGGCCAACACGTCGGGCTGCTCGCGCCGCTCGTCGTGAACCGCAAGGGCGTGTATACGGATCTCGCGAAGTGGGCGAAGGCGCGCGGCAGCACGCATCTGCGTGTCGACGGCGAGTTCGTGCCGGTCGATCCGTGGCCGAAACTCGACCGCTTCCGCGAGCATACGATCGAGTTGCCGGTCGCCGATATCGTCGTGTCGCCGGACAACGAGGCCGAACTGCGGCGCGTGCTCGACGAGACGCTCGAACTCGGCAAGGGCGTGATGCATCTGCTCGCGCCGCTCGACGGGTTGCACGATGCGATGCAGAACGATCATTCGACCGCGCGCGTCGGCACGGTCAAGGTGCTGTCGGTCAAGCGCGCGTGCCCGGTGTGCGGTACGAGCTACCCGGAGCTGGACCCGCGGATGTTCTCGTACAACAGCAAGCATGGCTGGTGCACGACCTGCGTCGGCACCGGCGTCACGCTCACGCGTGAACAGCGCGCCGCGTACGACGACACGGTGCTCGCCGGGGACGATCGCGGCCGCGAGCAGACGCTGCCGTCGGACGAACAGGAACCGGAGGGCGTCGGCAACGAGCCGTGCCCGGATTGCAACGGCACGCGGCTGAACCCGTCCGCGCGCGCGGTGACGTTCGACGCGCATCCGATCGTCGAGGTCGCGCAATGGACGGTGTCGGACACGCGCCGCTGGATCGACGGGCTGGAACTGACGGGGCGCGACGCGCAGATCGCGCGCGACATCGTCAGCGAGATCGGCAGCCGCCTCGCGTTTCTCGAGGAAGTCGGGCTCGGTTACCTGAGCCTCGATCGCGCGGCGCCCAGCCTGTCGGGCGGCGAAGCGCAGCGCATCCGGCTCGCCGCGCAGCTGGGCAGCAACCTGCAAGGTGTCTGCTACGTGCTCGACGAACCGACGATCGGCCTGCATCCGCGCGACAACCAGATCCTGCTCGATGCACTGCGCAAGCTTGGCGACAAGGGCAATACGCTCGTCGTCGTCGAGCATGACGAGGACACGATTCGCCGCGCCGATCACATCATCGACGTCGGCCCGGGCGCGGGCAAGCGCGGCGGCACGCTGGTCGCGCAGGGCGCGGTCGCGGATCTGGCCGCGCAGGCCGATTCGGTCACCGGGCGCTTGCTCGCGCAGCCGATGACGCACCCGCTGCAGCCGCGCCGTGGCGTGAGCCTGCCGGGCAAGAAGGGCGGCGCCGCGGTGCCGGACGCCTGGCTGACCGTGCATGGCGCACGGCTGCACAACCTGCGCGATGTCACGGTCGGCATTCCGCTCGCGCGGCTCGTCGCGGTCACGGGCGTGAGCGGCTCGGGCAAGTCGACGCTCGCGCGCGACGTGCTGATGACGAACCTGCTCGACGCGGTCGGGCGCTCGGTGCTGTCGTCGCCGGCCACGCGCCGCGCACGCAAGGCCGCGCAGCAGGACACGCCGGCTACCAACCGTCGCTCGAGCGTGCTCGCGCGCAGTGCGCCGCGGCCGTCGCTGAACGTCACGCATGCATGGCAGGGCTGCGAATCGCTGAGCGGCTGGGAACAGATCGATCGCGTGCTCGAAGTCGACCAGACGCCGATCGGCAAGACGCCGCGCTCGTGCCCGGCCACCTATATCGGCGTGTGGGACACGATCCGCAAGCTGTTCGCCGATACGCTGGAAGCGCGTGCGCGCGGCTACACGGCGTCGCGCTTCTCGTTCAATACGGGCGACGGGCGCTGCCCCGCATGCGAAGGGCAAGGCGTGCGCACGATCGGGATGAGCTTCCTGCCCGACGTGAAGGTGCCGTGCGACGTGTGCCACGGGCAGCGTTTCAACCCGGAGACGCTCGCCGTCACGTGGCGCGGCCGGAACATCGGCGACGTGCTGACGATGGAGATCGACGAGGCAGTGGAGTTTTTTGCGCCGATCTCGAACATCGCGCATCCGCTGCAGCTGATGAAGGACGTCGGCCTCGGCTACCTGACGCTCGGCCAGCCGTCGCCGACGTTGTCGGGCGGCGAGGCGCAGCGCATCAAGCTCGTCACCGAGCTGACGAAGGTGCGCGACGACATCACGCGGCGCGGGCAGAAGGCGCCGCACACGCTGTACGTGCTCGACGAACCGACGGTCGGCCTGCACATGGCGGACGTCGCGAAGCTGATCCGCGTGCTGCACCGGCTCGTCGATGCGGGGCACAGCGTGGTCGTGATCGAGCATGACCTCGACGTGATCGCGGAAGCCGACTGGATCATCGATCTCGGGCCGGAAGGCGGCGTGGGCGGCGGCACGATCGTCGCGGCGGCGCCGCCGGAAGCGCTCGTGCAGGTGAGCGCGAGCCATACCGGGCAGGCGCTCAGGCCCGTGCTCGCGAGAACGGGCACGGACGAAGGGGAAGCCGAGCGCGAGGGAGAAGCGCGGGTAGGGTGAGCGCGACACTTCGTAATGACGGCCCCGGTGTCGGGCGGTGATTTCCCCTGGCTAACAGACAATTGGCTGGGGAGAGCACCGCGATCCGGCGCGTGCATCCCTCTTCGTGAACTGCACCCCAAAAGTTGGATTTTGATCCGACCTTTGGGGTGTTTTCTTTTGATGGTCGCGAACGCTCCCGGCGTGAACGACGTGCGCAACCCGCACGAGGACATCGTGCTCCCCGAATCGGTCGTGTCGCTGTTCGACGGCGAGCCGGGTTTTCCGCAGGACGGTATTCCGGCGGTCCACTCACGGACGGATCGGTCAACTGGAACGGCTCGCCTTTGAACGGACAGGCAAGGCCCGGCGCTTCGACACGCGCAGCAGGTACACCGGGCAACCGGCTGTCCATCAGCATCGAGAGACCGATGCGTTTCTTCGAGGTCCGCCACGCTATTAGCAGAAACTATTCGAAGCGGAGCAAGGCCCGCGATCATTCCGCCATCGCAATGATGTCGATATTGTCACGATACTTTCCGGCGCAGTGGTTCGAACATGCAATGCGCCGCTTATCGAGAGAAATCGATATTTCACCGATATGCGCATACTCCAATCAATTGTTCAAATCGCACATCGCTGATGTCAGTTCACTCAACTGCCGTCATTTCCATTCGCCATGCAATCGCAACAATTTCTGCGTGATTGCGTAATCGTACGCAGGATCGGTAATGGTCATTTGAATTGATAAATGAAAATGCGTATTTGTTATTTAACAAAATATTTCACCAGGAGGATGATGCGTCACGCACTGATATCAAAACAAACGAGAAGCGTGACGCGAGAATGAGACAACACTTCGCGGCTCGCTGAAATGAGGGCCTTGAAGTGGTTTATCAGAGAAACGACACTGCGCGCGTGAGGTACCCCCGTTGCCGCTCGCTGGCGCTGGCTGCATGCTGGATTACCGCCGGTGGCGGCGCGTGGGCGCAGGACACGAAACCCAACCCGGCGCCCGCCGGCGCTGCCCCGGATGTGGTCGTCACCGTTCAGGACGTCATCGTCACGACCGGCACGCGTGAAAGCGCGCGGAAAGTGCGCGATGCTGCTGCCCCGGTGGAAGTGATCAGCGGCGACGCACTGCGGCGCACCGGGCAGGGCAATCTGCGCGACGCACTCGTCCAGCTCTCGCCGTCGATCGCGCGCCAGGCGATGCGCGGCGATGCGGGCAACCTGACCAGCGCACTGACGCTGCACGGGCTGAGCCCTGATTACGTGCTCGTGCTCGTGAACGGCAAGCGTCGCCATTCGACCGCGAACGTCTCGCTGAATCGCGGGCCGCAGCAAGGATCGACCGGTGTCGACGTCGACCTGATCCCGGTCACGGCGATCGATCACGTCGAGATTCTCCGTGACGGCGCATCCGCGCAATACGGCTCGGATGCGATTGCCGGCGTGATCAACGTCATCCTCAAGTCGAATTACCAGGGTGGCGAGGTGTCGAATACGACCGGCCAGACCTATCAAGGCGACGGCCTCGCGCAGAACAACGCGGCCACCATCGGGCTAAGGCTCGGCGATGCAGGTTATGTCGACCTGAGCGCCGAATACAACCGGCAGAACCATACGGTGCGAACCGGCGCCGATCCGCGAACCGGCCAGAACGACAACCTGATTCTCGGGTCGCCGTCCAGCACGCGGGAAGCGATCGCCTTCAACGCGGGCTACCTGCTCGAAGGCGGCGCGAAGCTGTACGGCTTCGGCACGTATGCACACCGGAGCGGCGGCAGCTACCAGAATTACCGGTTGCCGTCGGTCCTGCCGACGCTCTACCCGAACGGCTTCACGCCGCAGGAAACGATCAACGAAAACGACTTTTCGCTGACCGCGGGCGTGAAAGGCGACCGGCTGCTCGGCTGGGCATGGGATATCAGTTCGACCTACGGCCGCGACAACATCGGCATCGGCATGGTCAATTCGGCGAACACGAGCCTGTTCGACGCGACCGGCTCGACGCCGACCAGCTTCCGCCTGTCGACCTTCACGAACACGCAGTGGACCAACAACCTCGACCTGTCGCGCGCATTCAGCGTGCCGCTGCTGCCCGCGCCGCTCAATGTGTCGGTCGGCGCCGAGCATCGCCACGAAAGCTACACGATCGGCGCGGGCGATCCCGCGTCGACCTACGGTGCGGGCAGCCAGGCGTTGCCGGGCCTGTCGCCGCTCAGTGCGCTGTCGAAATCGCGCGAGGTGCTCGGCACCTACATCGATCTCGCCACCCGGCTTGCGCCGAACTGGCAGGTGGATCTCGCGGGGCGCTTCGAGCATTACAACGACGTCGGCAGCACGACCAACGGCAAGGTCTCGACGCGCTACGACATTACGCCGCGCGTCGCGGTTCGCGGTAGCGTCGGCACCGGCTTTCGCGCACCGTCGCTCGCGCAACAGTACTTCACGAACCTGAACATCTCGCCGCTTTCCGCGTACGGGCAACTGGCCCCGAACTCGCAGGCCGCACGCAACCTCGGCGCGACGCCGCTCAAGCCCGAGAAGTCGACGAACTTCGATATCGGGCTCGTGCTCAACCCGCTGCCGAACCTGAACGTGACGATCGATGCGTACCAGATCAACATCCGCGACCGGATCGTGCAGGGCGGCACCTATAGCGGACAGACCGCGATCGATGCACTGACGCAGGCCGGCATCACGTTGCCGGCGGGGTTGCCGTCGGTGACGGCGAACTACTTCACGAACGGCGTCAATACGCGCACGCGCGGCCTCGACATCCTGGGCACGTATCACAGCAACTTCGCGAGGTGGGGGAGCGTCGACTGGGATCTCGGCATCAACTTCAACACGACGAGCATGACGAGCGTGGGCCGCGACACCAACGGCAATACGCTGTTGAACGCGCAGCAGGTCGGCTACATCACGTCGTCGACGCCGAAGAACAAGATCATCGTCGGCGGCACGTGGCACCGTGACAAATGGGCGCTCAGCCTGCACGAGACGCGTTACGGCACGACCTCCGGCGAATTGAGCTACTGGAGCGGCCCGAATGCATTTTCGACGACGCGCTTCGCGCATTTCACGAACGCGGCGAGATACGTCACCGACGTCGAGCTGCGCTATGCGATGACGCGCAAGTTCGAAATCGCGGTGGGCGCGAACAACCTGTTCAACGTGTACCCGAGCAAGCTGCCGGCCGAGAACCAGTTCCTCGGCACGCAGTACGACATCGTGTCGTCGCCGATCGGCATCAACGGCGGCTTCTATTACCTGCGCGCCCGTTACCTGCTCTGATGCGCGCGGCTCCTTCACCCCTTCATTCCATCACGCCATGAACCGACCGGCAGAGGTTGACCATGCAGTGATCGACGTCGACGAAACGTCGCTGTGCGCCGATCACATTCTCGATTTGTGCAAAGGCAATGCGCTCGCGATACGCATTCGTGCGTTCACGCCGCCGGCAGTCATCCGGCGCGCGGAGGAGCAACTGTTCGCCCATCCCGACCGCGGCGCGCTGGGCCACGCCGTCGAATTCACCCGGCTCGGCATCGCGTACGCGGAGGTGCGATCCGAAGAGGTCCGGCAGGCCTATCACCGGCATGCGCGCGCCAATATCGAACGCGTTCGCACGCTGTTCGGCGAGCTCGCGTCGCCGGTCGACCGGTTCCGCACCCTGCTCGACGACGCGTGGCCCGAAGGGGCGCGGCTGCTGAGCGTGGGCGGGCACAAGTGCTTCGTCGGCGTGTGCCGCTACCTGACGCCAGGCGTGGATCTCGAGCCGCACATCGACAACCTGGAATGGACGCTGCCGGCCGGCACCGGCTGGGCGCTGCAGTATCAGCTGTCGGCCAACCTCTATCTGCAGGTGCCTCCGCACGGCGGCGAGCTGGAGCTCTGGCGCGTCGCACCCGATGCGCGCGAATACGAAGCGCTCAAGGGCGATCGCCACTACGGGATCGGCCGCGAGCAGGTGGGCGCGCCCGACCTGGTGATCAAGCCGGAGGTGGGCGACCTGATCTTCCTGAATCCGCGTTTCATCCACGCGGTTCGCCCTGTCCGGGGCGCCGACCGGGTCACGTTGAGTGCCTTTGTCGGGATCCGATCCGTTACCGAACCCTTAGTTTACTGGAGCTGACCATGTACAAGGTTTCATTGCAGGCACAAGGAAAATTTCAGGCACACGAGTACCTCGGCAAGACCGCACTGCTGCTGATCAGCGTCGGCAAGGAATATCACGAAGGCGAAAAACTCGCGGCGACGGTCGACAAGATCAACGTGGCGGGGTTCGGGCAATGCGTGATCGGCGTGGCCGATACGCTGCAGCGCCACAACTATGCGACCGGCTCCGCGCATAGCAACTATCAGAAAAGCCGCGACCGCGGCGACGCATGGCTGCGGGACCACGCGGACACCCTCGCGAAACTGTCGATGCGACGCGAGATCCTGCGATGGGACGACCTGCTGCGCCGCGACGACTACTCGCAGTATTACCACCTGATCACGAACGAGTACTACTCGAATCCCGAATACCGTTATGCGATCAACGACACCATCGGCGTGTTCGCCGAGCGCAACGGGCTCGTGCAAGGCACCCGCGAACACGAGGACGCGTTCTATCGCTCGCTCTTCTACATTCTCGAGGAATGCCCGATCATCATGCCGATGTGGGCGCAGGACGGCATCGATTTCATCATTTACCCGAAGCAGATGACCGCCGCGATGAGCAAGACGCGCGAGATTTTCGTGCAGAACGGGAGCGATGCCCGCGCCAACTGGCTGGCGGTCAAGTTCAAGAAAAAATCGCAGTCGCACGCAGACGAAGAAACCGAGGCGCTGGCGCATGACTAATTCATCGAGCAAGGTTCGGAAGTACGTCGGGCTGACCGGCATCTGTATCGCGAGCTTCCTGGGATGTATCGATCTCACGGTCGTCAACACGATTCTTCCGGCGATCGGCCGCGATTTTTCGATCCCGATCCAGACGACGCAGTGGATCACGTCCATCTTCATGGTCGCGCTGTCCGCGTTCATGGTGCCGGTTGCCACGCTGGCGGACAACCTGGGCCGCAAGAAATTGCTGATCATCGGCCTCGTGATCTTCGGCGCGGCTTCGTTGTTCGCGGGGATTGCGCATCAGTTCTGGCTGCTGGTGGCGTTCCGCCTCTTGCAGGGCATCGGTTGCGCGATCCTGTACACGGTATCGGGCGCGATCGTCAGCTATACGTTCGACGAGAACGAACAGGGCAAGGCGCTGGGGATCCTGTTCGGCGCCAACGGCGTCGGGCTGGCGCTCGGCCCGATCATCGGCGGCCTGTTCGCCGGTGCGCTCGATTGGCACGACGCGTTCCTGATCAACATTCCGTTCATCGTGATCAGCCTGGCGCTCTGCGCATGGGCGATACCGGAGTTCAAGGCGCAGGCGCGCAAGCGCCTCGACGTGACGGGATGCCTGCTGCTGGTCGTCGGCCTGACCACGCTCGTCAGCTATCTGTCCGTCGACGGGAGCCGGCTCAATCTCTGGTTGCTGCCGGTGTCGCTCGTCGCGCTGGCGCTGTTCGTCTGGCATGAGTTGCGTACGCGCGACCCGATCGTCGAGTTTCATTTCTTCCGCGAACCGAAGTTCGTGTCCGCGCTGCTCGCGACGTTCTTTCTCGCGTTCTTCTACTGCATCGTGCTGCTCACCCTGCCGATCTTCTTTTCGACCCAGCTCCACAAGAGCGACATCACCATCGGGCTGTACCTGCTGCCGGCGACCATCACGTTTTCGATCGCGTCGTCCTGGATCGGCGGGCGCAGTGAACGGCTCGGCCCGTCGCGGGTGATCGCGGCCGGCTTGTTGCTGTTCGTCGTCGCGTCGATCCTGCTGTCGGTCGCGGCAGGCCAGCTCGACGCAGGCTGGTTCGTCGTGCCGCTGCTGCTGTTCGGCATCGGCTGGGGCGCGATACTCGGGCCCTCGACGCTGGTGGCGCTGGGCGCGTTGCCTCGCGACAAGGCGGCCGTGGCGATGGGCACGTCGTGGACGGTGCACAACGTGGGCGGCGCGAGCGGCATTGCGTTCGCCATTTTCCTGATGCGGCAGGTCGACGATTTCCGGCATGGTTACCAGACACTGATGCTGGCGCTCGCGGCCATCATCCTCGCGGCCGGCGTGCTGTACCACATCCTGTCGCGCGAGTCGGTGGCGGTGGCCATCGACTGACCGCCCAGCGAATACCCATCGCTCGCGGATGATTGCGCGAGCGGCTCAAACGCAATGGCAGGCGAGTGCCCGGGCGGTGGCCGGGCACCCGTCGCCTTGCTCGACGGGCGTGCGGCCTGGATCGAGCTAGGGCGCCGTCCGCGCATGCGGTCTTTCCGGATAGCGTCGACCTGACGCCGCGGGCGCTCGCCGTGCAGCGTGCATGTAACCCGGACTACGTGAAGTCGGGCACGGTGCCCGAACGCGGCCGACGAATTGTCGAGCAGGCAAGATCTGCATCTCGAATATAAATTCGGATATCTAATCAGATGCCGTTTTAAAAATACACGTCGGCAATGCCGGCGAATGTGGGCGGGAAAAAAGATGAAACGAAGCGTGGTGATGGTGACGGCCGCAGGGTTGCTCTGCGCGTTCACTGCGGGATCGGGAGCGTCCGCATGGGCGCAGCAACTGCCGGCGCCCGACGCGCCGGCGTCGTCCGTGGCTGCGCCTGCGGCACCGGCGTTGCCGGCATCGGGCGCGCACGACGCGCTGACGGTCAAGCGTTTCGAAGTGACGGGGTCGTTGATCCGCAGCGCCGACAAGGTCGGCTTCAACCAGGTCCAGACGATCACGGCGAAGGATATCGAGAACAGCGGCTATACGACGGTCGCGGACTATTTGCGCAGCGTGGCGGCCAATTCATCGAGCAGCTGGGGTGACGGCTCGACCACGGCCAACTTCGCGGTCGGCGGAGCAGGGCTCGCGTTGCGCGGGTTGAGCGAAAAATACACGCTCGTGCTCATCGATGGCCAGCGCGTCGCACCGTATGCCTACGCGGCCAACGGCACCGATCAGTTCTTCGACCTCAACACGCTGCCGCTCAACATCATCGACAGGATCGAGATCGTCAAGACGGGTGCGGTGTCGCAGTACGGCTCCGACGCCGTGGCCGGTGTCGTGAACATCATTACGAAGAAGAACTTCCAGGGCCTGGAGCTTACCGGAAGCTATGGCGGAGCGACGAACGGTGGCGGAGGCGCGGGCACGACCCGGTTCGGCTTGCTGGGCGGCTTCGGCGACCTCAACGCGAATCGCTTCAACGTGACGGCGGCGCTCAGCTACTACAAGAACAACGGCGTGCTCGCTTCCGACCGAGACATGACGGAGAACCAGAATTTCTCGAACTACCCGGGCGGCCTGTCCAACCAGTCGACGTCGTACTGGGCGAGGGCGAGCGGCAACGTGCCGCTCGATCCCTGTGCGTATGGCGGCAAGGTCGTACCCGGCAACACGAATTCGCAGTCGTTCGGGGCAGGCGGCACGGTCTGCCAGCGCAACACGGCAGGCGCGACGTCGCTCTCGCCGTGGACCGAGCGCCTGAGCGCAAAAGTGCATGGCGAGTTCAAGATCGACGATGCGACGCAGGCGTTCGCCGATCTGTGGGAGAGCAACAACACGACGGTCGCGAACCGGGGCGTCGGCCGCCTGACGACCAGTACGCAGACCTACGATCCGGCGACGGGCAGCGTTTCGCTGGTATCGAACGTCGTGCCGGGCAGTAATCCGTACAACCCGTTCGGCGTGCCGACGCAGTTGCGTTATGCGTTTCCGGCGTCGCAGTCATTGCATGTCAGTTCGAATTACTGGCGTGCCGCGACGGGCGTGAAGGGAACGTTCGCGATGCCGTCCGTGGGCGACTGGGACTGGAGCGCGTCGTATGCCCATTCGCAGGACACGGTCTCGCAAAACTATTCGAACCAGATGAACGCCAGCGCGCTGACGAACATCATTCAGAACGGCACCTTCGATTTCTCCAATCCGTCCGCGACGCCGAACGGGCTGAACGGCCTTTACCAGAGCACGTCGAATCAGGCGATCACGAAGCTCGACGTGCTGGATGCGACGCTGTCGAGCCCGAACCTGGTCAGGCTGCCGACTGGCAACGTGGGCCTCGGGCTAGGCGCGCAGTTCATGCATCAGAGCCAGTACATCGGCACGGGTGCGGGCTGGGCGAGCGGCCAGCTGACGTCGCCGTCGATCCAGTCCGTCAACGGCGAGCGCAACGTCGCGGCCGTCTACTACCAGTTCGATATTCCGCTGTTGAAGACACTGACGTTCAGCCAGTCGGGCCGCTACGATCACTACAGCGACTTCGGCGGCGCGTTTTCGCCGCGGTTCGCGCTGCGCTTTCAGCCGGTGCGGGAATTCACGTTGTACGGTTCGTACAATCGCGGCTTCCGTGCGCCGACGCTGATCGAGAACACGTCGTCGCGCACTTTCGGCTCGCAAGGCGTGCTGGATGCGCGAGATCCGAACAATCCGGGTTCATACAATATCGTCGAGGAAATTCGCGCGGGCAATCGTGGCCTGCAGCCCGAGCGCACGAAAAACTACAACATCGGCTTCCAGTTTTCGCCGACACGCACGACCGATATCGGTTTCGACTGGTACAAGATTCACATCGACAACGTGATCGGCACGGACGACGTGCAGGTCGTGGTCAATCAGAACGATCCGTCGCAGGTGGTTCGCAATGCCAACGGCAGCATCGCCTATGTCACGCTGCCCTATCGCAATCTTTCGTCGCTGGACACCGACGGCTTCGAGGCCACGTTCCGCCAGACGGTTGCGACGACCATCGGCACCTTCACGTTGTCCGGCGACTGGGCGTACATGTGGCATTTCAAGATGCCGGTTGGCGGCGTGGAAAGGGATTACGCCGGCAACAACGGCGCACTTCACCAGCCGTTCGGCGGTAGTTCTCCGCGCTGGAAAGGGAACACCGACCTGAGCTGGAACTATCACCGGTGGAATGCGACCCTGAGCTGGCTCTATGTCGGCCCGTACGCGCAGGCCATTCTTGCGCCGGGCACGTACCCCGGCATGGCGGATGGCGTTGCGTCGTACAGCCAGTTCAATCTGATGGTCGGCTATACGGGATTCAAGCACTGGACGCTGTACGCGGGGATCGACAACCTCTTCAATCGAAAGCCGCCGTTCGATCCGGTTTGGATGGCGGGGCCAAGCGGCTACGATACATCGCTCTATTCGTACGTCGGGCGGTTTGCGCAGGTGGGGGCGACGTATCGGTTCTGAGAACCGTTGACGATGTTCGTGCGCTGTAGTGGACGGGGCACGGGCGCTTGCGGCGTGCGAGTCGGCAAGTCGCGTAGCGCCATGTAGCACCGTGTGGTCGAGTATCGATTCGGCCGGCAAACGCGCGAGCGCGTTGTTCTCCGGCTCCCGTTTGCGCGGGTTCACGATGCGGCCGAGCCGCTCGGCGTCGCGGCGGCGCGATGCCTTGTTGGCCGCCGAGACGCTGCGCGAACAGGCGCCAGGGTGGCCGCGACCTCCCCTCGGCGGGGCGTGCCCGGCCGGGGGAGCATCGCCGGCAGGCCCCGGCGGTTATCCGCCGGGGCCTGCGGCGCTTACTTCAACGGCATGCAGATGCGCGTCTGCAACTGCGCCGGCGGAGTGCTGCGCGGGTCGTTCAGGTACTGCTCGAACATCGGGAAATCGGCGGGCACCATGCCGCTGGCGGGCAGCCATTCGGAGAACATCCAGTTATACGGCTGGTCCATCTCGTTATACGGCCCCGTGTAGGTCAGGATCGCGCAGCGGCCCGCGGGGATCTCGAAGCGTTCGAGTTCGTCGCCCAGCTCGGCGTCGGGCGCGACGGACATGCCCGCCATCGAGCGCAACCGGTCGGCCGGCACCTGCTCGGGATCGTCGAAATACACGCCGATGCCGATCGCCTCGGGGCGCGCCAGGCCGCGGGCGGCGGCCAGCATGAACGCCCGGGTGAACACCGGGCCGATTTCCTGATAGCTGCCGCGATGCGGCAAGGCGGCCAGCACGGCGCCGGGGAAGGTTTCGATGGTAACGGGATACATGCCGAGCTCCTGTGGATTGAACGGAACGGAGCGGGCCGCGCGGTAGCGCCCCGGCGATACGCCGAAGGTCGCGCCGAACGCACGGTTGAAGGCAGCATCCGACGCATAGCCGGCACGCTGCGCAACGTCGCGCAATGGCGCCCCGGTCCCGCCCAACGCGACCGCCGCGCGGTGCATGCGGATGCGCTGCACGGTGGCGTTCACCGTCTCGCCGATCATCGCGCGGTAGACGCGGTGAAAGTGATACGGCGACAAGCACGCGAGGTCGGCCAGCAGATACAGATCCGGGTTGGCGTCGGGGTGGCTTGCCAGCCAGCGCAGGACGGGGTCCATGCGCCGGGCGTATTGGGTCAGGGTTCGGGGTTTCAATTGCGGGCTCCTGGAGGAGCAATGTAGGGTCGGCGGGTTTGCAGATTTTGCGGTTTTTCGGAGCAGGGGACGCCGCGCCGGCACGGCTTCGCGCGCAACAGCCGCACCGGCAATTCCGGCCGCATGAGCGGGCCGTTGCCGTTGAACGGCAGGGCGTCGACGATCACGCGCAGCGCGGCGTCGTCCTGCCGCCGGTCATGCGGCTCCGCGCCGTTTTCGATCAGCCCGGCGGCGCGACGGATGCGCCGGTGATGCCATGCCGCCGCAGCGCATCCGCGACGAAGCCCGACGCCTTCATTTCCTCGACGAACGCATTCAGCGCCGCTGCGGCGGCTTCGCCGCGACTCTTCGGCACGCCCATTGCCTGCCGGATCACCATGAAGCGCTCGTCGAGCAGGCGCAGGCCGGGCGTTTTCGCCGCGTCGGCCTCGAGCTGCTGCTTCACGCCAGCGGCCACTTCCAGTTGCTGTTCGACGAAGGTCTGCACGACGGCTTGCGACGTCGGCGCACGGACGATCTGCGCGGCCTTCAGCTCGCGCGTGAGGAACAGGTCGTACGCGCTGCCCTTGCCGACGGTCACGCGGTTGTCGGGCTGGTCGACGTCCGCGTTCGTGCGGATCGGCGAAGCGTCGCGCACGAGATAGAACCCCTCGATCAGCACGTACGGTGCCGTGAACGCGACCGTTTCGCCGCGCAGCGGATCGACCGCGAAGAAACCGAAATCGGCACGCTCGTCGGTCAGTGCCTGCACCGATTTGCCGGCGGCGTCGAACACCACGAGCTCCAGCTCGGCCGACAGGCGTTCGGCGAACGCGCGCGCGAGGTCGATCGACACGCCGAACGGTTCGCCGGTTTCCGGGTCGCGGTTCGCGAGGATCGGGTTGCCGAGATTGATCGACGCGCGCAGCTTGCCGGTTGGCGTGAACGCGGAGAGAACGGACGGGGCGAGGGGCATGGGAGGCTCGTTGCGGTCGTGGGGGCAGGGTTCGGGGCGCGTCGATGCGCGACAGTGCGCCGGCATCGAGCTTATCACCTGGCTTTCGCAAAAGAGCAGCGTCGAGCGGCGCGAGCCCGCCTTCGTCGGCAACCCGAAGATGCGATACGTCAGTCTTCCGGTCACCTCATTGCCGGAACCACAAGCCATGAAGTGATGGACAGGTAAAGCGCCGAGCGGCTGCGAGTGCGCGTTGATGCGGGAAAAGGGGCTGGATTCGTTTGCTTTGCGCCAGTCGCGGCTTCCGGTTTGGCCGTGTCGTTCCCCGTCGGCGGCTTCCCGCCGGGAGCGGCGGGCCTTGATCTGCCCGGCAACCGCTAGAATTGCGGTTTTAGCCCGGAATACGTCCATGTCTTTTGCCTCGCTCGGCCTGATCGATCCCTTGCTGCGTAATCTGCAGGACCTCAATTACCAGGCCCCCACGCCGGTGCAGGCCAAGGCGATTCCCGCCGTGCTCGACGGCAAGGACGTGATGGCCGGGGCCCAGACCGGCACCGGCAAGACGGCGGGTTTCGCGCTGCCGCTGTTGCAGCGGCTGGTGCAGCACGGCCCGGCGGTGTCCAGCAACCGCGCACGTGTGCTGGTGCTGGTGCCCACGCGTGAACTGGCTGAACAATTGCTGCAAAGCTTCATCGCGTACGGCAAGGGGCTCGACCTGCGATTCCTGGCCGCCTACGGCGGCGTGAGTATCAACCCGCAGATGATGAAGTTGCGCAAGGGCGTGGATGTGCTCGTTGCCACGCCGGGCCGGTTGCTGGATCTCAATCGCCAGAACGCGGTGCAGTTCGATCAGGTGCAAACACTGGTGCTCGACGAAGCCGACCGCATGCTGGATCTCGGTTTCGCGCGCGAACTGAACGCCGTTTTTGCCGCATTGCCCGCGCAGCGCCAGACCCTGCTGTTCTCGGCCACGTTTACCGACGACATCCGCGCGATGGCGGCGAGCATTCTGCGCGGCCCGGTCAACATCAGCGTCAGCCCGCCCAATGCCACGGCCAGCAAGATCAAGCAGTGGGTGGTGCCGGTGGACAAGCGGAACAAGCCCGACCTCTTCATGCACCTCGTGGCCGAGAACAAGTGGGAGCATGCGCTGGTGTTCGTCAAGACGCGCAACGGCGTGGATTATCTGGCGGCCATGCTCGACGAAGCAGGCTATGCGGTCGACACCATCCACGGCGACAAGCCGCAACCCGCGCGCCTGCGTGCGCTGGAGCGCTTCAAGACGGGTGAAGTACAGATGCTGGTCGCCACCGACGTGGCGGCGCGCGGGCTGGATATCGACGACCTGCCGCTGGTGATCAACGTTGATCTGCCGATCGTGGCGCAAGACTATGTGCACCGAATCGGCCGTACCGGCCGCGCGGGCGCCAGCGGTGTGGCGGTGTCGCTGGTGTGCGCCGACGAAGCGCCGCAACTGGCCGCGATCGAAGCGCTGATCCGGCAAACGCTGCGCCGTGAAGAAGAGCCGGGTTTCGAGGCCGAACACCGTGTGCCGGAAACCAGCGCGACGGGCGAGATCATCAAGAAACCCAAAAAGCCGAAGAAGCCCAAAGTGCCGCAAGCGGCGCCGGTTGCCAAGCAGGTGGCCGGTAAAAAGCCGCGCCCGCAAGCGCAAGGCGGAGAAGGTAAGCGCAAGCCTGCGGCGCCGCACGCGAAGCCGGGCGGCAACGGACCGGATTACACCATCGGCAGCCCGTTCAGCGCGCAAAAGCCGCGCAGCAAACCGGCGGGCAAGCCGGCGGGCAAGCCGGCTGGGGGAGCAAGCAAGCCGGCCGGCAAACCCGCTGGAGGCCGTGGCAAGCGCCAGCCTTGATGCGGTGGTGTGAGTCGTGCCAGTCGTGGAACAGGGCTGGCCGTTCGGGGCTCGCCTGCGGTTTCAAGGTAAGCGATCCATTATCGGCGTCTACCCAACGGCGCTCTGAGCGAGGCGCACCGGTGTCCACCCATTCGGAATGGTGGGCACCTATGGCTGACAAGGCTTTGAGTTGAGCGTAGTTCGTCGAGGCAGCGACGGCCCGCGCCGCTACGACGAGAAGGGCAAGTGCGCATTGGTCGAAGCGGCGTGACCCCCGGGCGTGTCGGTGGCTCGCGTGGCGCAGGAGCACGCGACCAACGCCAACCTGCTCCGCAAGCGGATGTCGAAGGGTTGCGATCCACGAACGACGTTCTTCAGCGTAATTGGGTGGTGCGCTTTGGGGGCGGTGGCCCGGTTTCTCGGTAGGCTTCGTTTCGGCGGTTCTCCTGTCCGGGAGCTTGGTCCTGGAAACCCGATTTTCCCGGATGCCCGCGGGATCCGCCGCTTTCAACCTTCAACTATTTTGGGGACTCCGCCCAATGTCAACCGACGAATCGATACACGCGTGCCCAGGGGAAGAATCCACTTTCAATTGCACGTGCTGTGGTCACGAGACGAGGAGAATCACGGGCGAACTGCACCAGGGCGATTCAGTTGTTGGTGTCTACTTTGTCCAATGGGCGGTCGGAAGGCCGGACCATCCACCGATCATTGACCTTGTGTTGGGGGACTGGGGGGAAAGCGCCGGGCCTGCCGACCGCGTCCTGGTTTCATTGATCTATATGCCGCGCAAGGGCGGCGGTCCTGTCTCCGTCGTGAACGCCGCGGAACGGCGTGTCGATATTTCCGCCTTGTTTGAACTCGCGCTTGCCCGAGAGCAGGTCATCGGTACGCCGCTGGCCCCGTTGGTGTTTCAGATTATCGATGCGCTCTGGATCACCGAGCCACGAATCGCAGCGGTCAAGGCACTGGACGACGTCGTGTAGATCAAGCTCGACGGAAACGCCATCAGCAACCACCGGCATGCGAGCTACTCGCTCATGCTCGAATCGAGCCTGGATTTTCTGATGACGTGCGACCCAACTGCACAGCAGTTCGGGATCGAGGTCATGCTCCATTGCTGTTCGGGCAATCGAAACGCCGGGCTGCAGGCATAGCCGAACCGGTTCGTCCCGCGCAGCATCGTCGTACTCACGACGGCCATCTCGTTTCCGACCAATCACCAGCCGGCTACGCAAGTTTCGGTTCTCAGTCATACGCGCTCATCACGGGCGAAGACCGCCGACGACTACGACGCGCTGTTCCCCTGGAACATGCCGGCCGATCTCCGCTGATCGAAAATCACGCCTCCTGTTACGCCAGCCACGCCGCTCCGGATGATCTTCCCGAGACGCAGGCGGTCATTTGAGCGTATATGTCAACGTCCCATATCCCAGTTGATCGAAGCCGCCGCTGTTGGGACCGTAGTCGCCACCGCCGCCTTCCGGCGCGACCTTGCGGGCATAAGCCTCGACGTCCGGCGCGGAGAGCCCTTTGAGCACAACGTAATGGTTGTAGACGAGTGCCCAGATCGGACGCCCGTCACCGCGCGAATTCGGCGAGATGACAGGCTGAGTGACGTCGCTGTTCGTGTATTGCGTGTAAGGCACGTCCTTCCCGAGGTTGTATCGGGCGGCGTACTCCGCCCCGCGCAGGAATCGGTTGTCGTCGTATCCGTAAAGATCGTCCCCCTGGCTCCAGGCCATCTGACAGAACGCCCCGAGTAGCGCGATGTCGAGCATGGTGTGTCCCTGGTCGCGGCCACTTTCCTGCACCTGCCCCAGCCCATCCGGATACAGCTTCCACACCACATGTTCGATTGAACCGTTGCCCGCGCCATGCTTGAAGTAGTCGACTGCCTCGGCATAGATGTCGTGACGGTCGGTCAGAACCCCGATCGCCAGCATCGATGCCATGTTGGCGAGATCCCAGTTGGCCCAGTAGTGGTCGATCTTTGCGCCGTTGTGCCGCGTCAGGAAATCGTGGTTCATCGGATAGAACACGCCGAGCATCATCGACTGGAAGCGTCGGAGATCGTCGGGGTGCCACAGTGCGGACGTGCGGAGGATTTCGCCGGCGTTCGCCAGCTCGTAGCCGTAAATGCCGGAAGCCAGGAATTTGTCGGAACTGCCGTCGATCGTCGTCAGCATGCGCGACCACGCATTCAGGACTTCTATGGCGTGTTGCGCGTAGGCGTCGTCGCCGGTGATCTTCCACCGAAGTGCAAGCGCGTAGGCCGCAGCGGCATCGTTGAAGAGCGTGGCGTAGTTCTCTGCGTGGTCGGGGTTGCGTCCGCGATAGATGGCCGGTTGCGGATTCGGCTTCCAGTCGAGCGACGCATGCCGGTTGGCAACCAGGCGTTGCCAGCTGTCGAACCACGGCTGCCGTCGCGCGGCGACGCTCTCGCGCATGCGCGTGAAATCGCGCTCCGTATGCAGCAGGCCGGGGTGAACAAAAGGTGCGCCGGCCGTGCGGGCGCCGGGCGCAGGCTTCAGATACGCGTCGGTGTGCGACTGATATGAACCGGTCACGTCGGCAGGGGGCTGCGCCGCGGCGATGCACCCGCCAAGCATCACAATGCAAAGCACGGGAATCGTGGCTGCTGCACGTGCGAACAGACGAAATGTCATAGGGCTCCGATAACGGTTGCGCCGGTCTTGCCGAGAGGGAACCAGCATGGATTCGAACAGGGACTGGCGTGCGATGAACGGGCCGCCGGGAGAAAGCCGCTTTGCAACGTATGAACGATCCTCGCGGCGCTACGGTTGACAGTAAGCATGCCGTAAAGAATCGTCCGTCATCGCGGGAAGACTCAATCCGACTCCGCGCATACCGATCCAACAGGCGTTGCTTGCGGACCGCATACGCCTCGAGCGTGTTGCATCGACTGGGTGAATCCGACGTAAGGCAAAGCCGTTCATGGCGGCGTTCTGGCAAGATGCATCGACTGACTCCAGACAGGGCACCCCATGCATATCGCTATTCTGACCTTTCAGGGCTTCAACGAACTCGACTCCCTCATCGCACTCGGCGTGCTCAATCGCATCAAGAAGCCCGACTGGCGGGTCACGCTTTCATGCCCGGAGCATTTCGTCACATCGACGAATGGTGTGACCGTGCAGGCGCAGTCGACGTTGGCGGACGCATGCACGGCAGATGCCGTCATCGTCGGGAGCGGCATTCGAACCCGGGATGTCGTCAACGACGCGACGCTGATGGAGCAGTTGAATCTCGATCCGGCCCGGCAATTGATTGGTGCCCAGTGTTCGGGCACGCTGGTGCTGGCAAAGCTCGGCTTCCTCGACAACATCCCGGCCTGCACGGATCTCACGACCAAACCGTGGGTAGTCGAGGCCGGCGTCGAAGTCCTCAATCAGCCGTTCTACGCTCAAGGTAACGTCGCAACGGCCGGTGGCTGTTTTGCTTCGCAATATCTCGCCGCGTGGATCATTGCACGCTTGGAGGGTGAGGAAGCCGCGCGGAGCGCACTTCACTACGTTGCACCGGTCGGGGAGAAGGAAGCGTACGTTGATCGTGCACTGACGAACATCGCGCCTTATCTGCCGTAGCGCGATAAAAAATCGCGCTACCTTCATCGAAAAGTGAGTCGGTTTCAGCGGTAATGTGGTGTCCCCGATCGCGGCTTCTCAGGAGCCCTCAGTTTGCAATCGCCTTGCCGGCGGCATCCGTGATTTTCGTTTTCCACTGCTTGCGGATTTCGGACACCACCGAATCGGGAAGCGAGATGTAGTCCAGATCCGTGGCGGCCTGGTTGCCGTTGTGGAATGCCCAGTCGAAGAACTTGAGCGTTTCCGCACCTTGTGCCGGCTTGTCCTGCTTTGCGTGCAGCAGCACGAACGTCGCGCCGACCACCGGCCATGCGTCCTTGCCCGGCTCGTCCGTCAGGATCTGGTAGAACGACTTCGACCAGTTCGCGCCTGCCGCAGCGGCCTTGAACGTTTCCGTCTTCGGCGCGACCACCGTGCCCGTCGAGTTCTTCAGCGCGGTGTAGACCATGTTGTTCTTCTTCGCGTACGCCCATTCGACGTAGCCGATTGCGCCCGGCAGGCGCTGCACGAACGCGGCGACGCCGTCGTTGCCCTTGCCGCCCGTGCCCGTCGGCCAGTTGACCGTCGTGCCTTCGCCGACCTTCGCCTTCCATGCGCCGCTGACCTTCGACAGATAGTTCGTCCAGATGAAGCTCGTGCCCGAACCGTCAGCCCGGCGAACCACGGCGATGTCCGTGTCCGATAGCTTGACCTTCGGGTTCAACGCGGTGATGGCGGGGTCGTTCCACTTCGTGATCTTGCCGAGGTAGATGTCGCCGAGCACCGGGCCCGACAGCGTCAGTTCGCCAGCCTTCACGCCCGGCACGTTGACGACCGGCACCACGCCGCCCACCACTGTCGGAAACTGGAACAGGCCTGCCTTCGCGAGCTCGTCATCCTTCAGCGGCGCGTCCGAGCCGGCAAAATCGACCGTTTTCGCGTTGATTTGCTTCAGGCCGCCCGACGAGCCGATGCCTTGATAGTTGACCTTGCCACCGCCCGCCTTCTTGTACGCATCGGCCCATTTCGCGTAAATCGGTGCTGCGAACGTGCTGCCTGCGCCGGTGATGTCGGCAGCGTGAGCGCTGAGGGCAACAAGAACGAGGGTGCAGGGAACCACGATCCGGATGTTCATGTAACGCCTCCTGTCTGCTGTCGGCATGCCGGCCCGCAAGCTGGCTTCGGTTTAGAAGTCTGACTGGTCGAGTTGGATCTGCCGGCCGTCTTTCGGCAATGTCGGTCGGTTGACCGTGGCAGTGATCTTCTCTCGATGGCTTTCAAACACGGTGAGCAATTGCGTGGATGTAGCAGTCTTTGCGTTGCACCTTTCTCGAGTGATGTTCGCCGTGAGCTTGATTGCAACGCACCCCTAAACGGGGTCGCAGGCGGAAACCGGTCGGCCTGGTTCGTCACCGACGATCGGGCAGGTCAGACGAGTGGCGGAGCCCGTCATCGCGCGCGGTACGTGACCTCGCATCGAAGGGTGATAGGAGTATTGCATCTGACTGTGAAAACTCAAGGACGGTGCAATTGTCTGAGCCGCGAGCCTCAATGCACGTCATTTGCGACGATGGACGCCAACGCTCGAGCGCCGTCGTGTTGGGCGGTGTCTTCAGTGGAAAAGATGTGGTGACTGAATGCGATCAGTTTGAAGCCGCCCCCCGGGGAACGAGGAACCGTGATGCCCCAGTGCCAGCCACCGTCTTGCTGGAACACGTGGAGGGCCGGGGGGGCCTGGCTCAGTGCGGACGAAGAAGTCGTCATGGCGTGCTCTCCCGTCATGGGGCGACTGCAGGGCAACTACATCGGACGTGCGAACCCAGTCTACGGACACTTTTGCTGCGGCGCAATATTCAATTCCCGGGAACATGACGATGTGTCGAGCGCCACAATTTTGAAATACAAATATGCAGCGTCGGGGATGACTGGCATATTGATGTGACGATTATGATTTTTCGGAGGCTTCATGGACCGCAGTTCGCTTGTGTGGGCGGGGGTGCCGCATAGCAGCGATGGCGTCGTGTTTCAGATTCGGGTCGGCCGCGGGCTTCAGCGTTTTCATATTTCCCGGTTGATTCTCGAGAAGGCGTGCGACCTTGAGCGACTGGCATCCGACGCGCGACAGCTCGAATGCTTTTACGAGCACTTGGCCCCGATCCTGGCGGTCGCCCGGAAGACGCGTTCGAGTGCGAAAGCCGATACGGTTTCGCTGAATGTTTCCGATTTTGTTCGACCGGGTAACGCGCGTGTCGGGCAGGCCGCTTCGGCGGGGATGCGATGAGCATCGTAGAGGGATGAGAGGGCGGCGTGTCAGGTCCCGGAATGGGCGGGCATGGGGCTTGGCGCAACTGTCCGCGTTGGACGTTGTCGGGTAGGGCGAAGGTACTGCTGCAGCGTTGGGGGCGTTTGCAGGTAGGTTGGCGGGATGCATGGTCGTGTCACCCGTGGGCTGCGTGAGTTCGCCAGCGGCCTGAACGTGCCTGCGCGGAGATCACTTGCGCGGACACCTTGACGAGCAGGTTCGATCTGCATCATGATTAACCAATCGGCTAATTAACCAATTGGAAAAATAATTGGAAGCGGACCACCTCAGCGTCACATTTGCTGCGCTTGCTGACCCTACGCGACGCGCGATCCTCGCGCGACTGGCGCAAGGCGAGGCCACGGTTGGCGATCTGGCCGGCCCATTCGATATGAGTGCGCCGGCCATCAGCAAGCACCTGCGCGTCCTTGCGAAGGCCGGCCTCATCACGCAAGGGCGCGACCGCCAGTTTCGCCCGTGTCGTATCGTGCCCGCGCCGCTCAAGGAGGCAGCCGACTGGGCAATGCAATATCGCGCTCTGTGGGAGCAGCGTCTCGACCAGCTCGATCGTTACCTGCAGCAATTGCAACAGAAGCCTGTCCAGGACCTGGACGGGAAAGTTGCACCGAAAACCACGTCCAAAGTGACCTCAACCCGAACCAGGAAGATTCGCCGCCATGACTGACAAACTGTCCGCTCCCTTCGTCATCGAGCGCCGCTTCGCTGCGCCACGCGAACTCGTCTATGCCGCGTTGACCGAAGCCGAGCACTTGAGCAAGTGGATGAGCCCGCCCGGTATGGAAATGCCCCACTGTACGGTGGACGCGCGTGTGGGCGGCGTCTTTCACTACGCGATGAAGCCGAAGAGTGCGCCCGACGCCCCGGCGATGTGGGGAAAATGGACATTCCGCGAATTGACGCCGCCTGAACGTATCGTCGTCGTCGTGCAATTCAGTGATGCAGAAGGTGGTGTGACGCGACATCCGATGGCGGAGCAATGGCCGCTCTATACGCTCTCGACAACCACGCTGAGCGAAATCGAGAGCGGCACATTGATGCGCCTCGAGTGGCGCGCGCTGGATGCCAGCGAAGCCGAGGAAGCCATCTTCGACGCGTCGCACGCCAGCATGTCGCAAGGCTGGGGCGGAACAATGGACGCGCTCGACAAATACCTCACGCAGCAGCAAGCCGGGCACTGAGTCGAGCGGCAAGAAAGGAAACACGCTTCATGAACGACACCCCAAAAGCTGGATGCAAATCCAGCCCTTGGGGTGTTTTTCATGATGCTTTACGGCGAGACGTTCAAACGGGAAGGGGAATCGTTACAGCCGCGCATTGCGAGAACGGTATGAGATGTCTCCGATGCTGTGCCGGACGGTGAATACGGAGTGGGGTGGGCCTGCGCCTGTCCTGGCCGAGCCGGGCTGATGTCAGCCGTTAGGCATACGGACAATTGATCACGACGTAAACGACATTTTTCCCTCATTTCAGGCTTGATGGCGCTATTCGAGGGTTCTCCGTAAAATACGACTTTCCGGGATTTTCATATAACGACTTCGTCATGCATCGAATCGGATTCTTCGTTTGCCGTGGCTACGATGTGCTCGATCTGGGTGGGCCACTGTCGGCCTTCAATCAGGTGGCCATGGCGGCGGGCCATACGCCCTATGATCTCCATGTCATCTCGCAGTCCGGCGGGCCGGTTCCCGGCAACTCGGGCCTCTCGATCGAAACGAAACCGATCGGACGGCGTACGTTCGACACCGTCATTTTCGTGGGCGGGGATATCGAGCCGATGCAGGCACCGGAGAACATCGCCGCCGCCAGGAAACTGGGCGCCCGGGCCTCGCGGGTGGCAAGCGTGTGTACGGCGGCGTTTCTGCTGGCGGAAACCGGCTTGCTGGACGGCTTGAGAGCCACGACGCACTGGCTATACGCGGCGCAATTGCAGTCGCGTTTCCCGCGCACCCGGGTCGAGGGCGACTGTATCTATATCGAGGAGGGCCGGATCTGGACGTCGGCGGGCATCGCCTCCGGAATCGACCTGGCGCTCGGCATGATTGAAAGGGATATGGGCGCGGAGGTTGCGCGCGCTGTCTCCAGGCTTCTGGTGGTTCCGTATCGTCGACCGGGCGGCCAGTCCCAATTCTCCGCGATGTCGCAGATGGAGCCGGAGTCGGATCGTATCCGCATCGCGCTGAATTTTGCGAGGGAGCATCTGGCTGAAGCGTTGCCTGTCGAACGGCTCGCCGATGCCGCAAACCTGAGTTTGCGACAGTTCGGCCGGGCATTTCGCCGGGAAACCGGTGAAACACCTGCCAGGGCGGTCGAGCGCTTACGCGTCGAGGCGGCGCGGCTGCGCCTGCAGGGCGGTAGCGAACCGATCGAACAGATTGCGCTGGCGGTAGGATTCACCGATCCGGAGCGGATGCGGCGGGCCTTCATCAAACTGCATGGGCACCCGCCGCAAGCGATTCGACGCGAGAGCCGATCGAACGGCGCGCGCTGATCGACTCCAGGCCGATCGGCGCGCTGCCTCTGAATGTCCGTTTAACGGACTAGTGGCGCTTTGAGCAGGTCATGACCTGTTTCGCACGATGCTCAATGGTCATTCGCTGTCAGCGGACCATAGTCGTTCCACATGTCGCGATGCAGCTTCCAGGCGCCGCCCTGCTTCAGAAAGACGAGCGTCTGCTTGCCGCGGTATTTGAGCTTTCCATCGTGGTCACGGACCTCCGCATCCGAAACCTCCGTCACGATCCGGTCGTTACCGTAGAACTCGTAATTGCTGAACGATACGGTGGCAGGCTTCGATCCGGCATACCCCTTGGTGAAGTACTCGGTGATCGCGCTGCTCCCCGTAATCTTGTCGCCGCCGGGCGGCAAGAGTGTGCCGTCGCGGGTATAGAGGCGACCGATTGCCTCGTAGTCTCCTCGCGCAAAGGCATCCGCCCATCGTGCATTCTCGGCTTTGATGGCTGCTTCGGGCGGACGTTGCGAACCACCGGCAATCGCCGGCGTTGCAAACGCGAAAAAGGTGACGCAGGCTGCTGCAAGTGCAGTAGCGAAGATACGATTCTGTTGCATCGAGTGAATTCCGGTCATGGCTTGAATTGAGAGGACTACGAAAATTGTCGCGGCGAGCAGGCAATGTCGGAGTCGGTGATCATCGAGGCCTGAAGAGGGCCCTTACACATTGCCTGCGCATGTTTCACCGAACGCCTGGAATGCGTGCGAGCCCCTTGGATGCGCCAGGCAATTCCTTGTCGACCATCGCGATGACTTCCGGCCGCGCGTCTCTCGGATGGCCGGAGTGGAACGGCGGCGCGGGGTCATATTCGATCACGAGTTGCGTGAATTCGGCAGCCTGTCGACCGCGCAGTTTCTCCGCAACGCGAAGCGCGAAGTCGATGCCCGCCGTCACGCCGCCGCCGCTCATGAACCGGCCGTTGTCGTCTTCCACGAAACGATCGGGAACGGGAATGGCGCCATATTCGGCCAGCTTGTTGACGAAGGCCCAATGGCAGGCGCTTCGCTTGCCCTTGAGAACGCCCGTTGCGGCGAGCACGAGCGAGCCGTTGCAAACCGACGTAACGTGCTTGGCGCTTTCCGCGAGGCGCCGGATCTGCGCTTGATACGCGGGTTGCATCGGTGCCGACAGATCGGACCCGCCAGGGACCAGGAGCACGTCGGCCTTCTCGATATCGGCCAGCCGCTCGGTCTTGCCGTACACGACGCCGAATTCGAGCGTCACGTTGCCGCCGTTGAGGCTCGCGTAGCGCACGTTCGTATTCGGCAGTCGATGGAAGATCTCGCTGGGGCCGGCGAAGTCGAGAAGCGTCCCGCCGTCGTAGTTGACGATCAGGATATTGAGCGGTTCATTCGGGGCAAGTGCGCCATCGCCGCCAGCCTGCGCAAGAGCAGGGGGTACGTGCCCAAGCAATGCGCCTCCGCCCAGGACGGCGCCGAGGGTGGCGACGCCGCCAAACTTGAGCGCATCGCGGCGCGAACGGCCTGCTCTCGTGAGCGGCGTTCCGGAAGTATTGTTTTCGTTACTGTCGGTCAAGATCGTTTCTCCTTGCACTTCGGCCCCGCTGCGAGCGCAACCAGGCAGGACCGGATTGAATGGCCGCGACGAACACCGTGGCGGACATGAGATGAGGATGTGGATGAGCCGGGAAGACGTGCAGGGCTCAGGAATCGGGCACCGCCGGCTTAAAGCTGCGAGGCGCCGCCATCGACGACCAGTTCGGTGCCGACGACATACGCGGATTCGTCGCTGGCGAGATAAAGCGCCGCGTAGGCGATGTCCTCGGCCTGGCCCATGCGGCCCACCGGAATGGCTTTGGCGAACTCGGCCTTGCGATCGCGAACCCATTCGTCGGGCATGCCCCACTTGGAGAGCAGGGGCGTGTCGATTGCGCCGGGAGCGATCGCGTTGAAGCGGATCTTCCGGTCGAGAAACTCGTAGGACCAGCTGCGGGCGAGCGATCGGACGGCGGCCTTCGCTGCCGCAGTCAACGAGATGCCATGCTGGCCGGTCTGCGCGACGAACGATGTATTGAGAATGACCGACGCGCCCGCTCGCAGGTCCGGCAGCACCGCCTGAAGCGTGACCACCACGCCCTTGACGTTGACGTCCATGATCTTGTCGTAGAGTGCGTCGTCGATGTCGTTGACTGCGGACGGGAAAGCCCAGCCCGCGTTCGCGAACACGACATCCAGGCCGCCGAACTTCTCCTTTACCTCGGCGGCAATCGCCCGCATGTCCTCGAGCGAACGGACGTCGCCCTTGAGAACGAGCGCATTCTCGCCAAGCTCGGCCTTCACCCGCTCGAACACCGCATCGTCGCGGCCTGTAACCGCTACCCGGGCGCCTTCCGCAATGAACAGCTTTGCGGTTGCAAGACCGATGCCGCTGGTACCGCCCGTGATTAACGCCGACTTGTTTTTAAGCCTCATCTTCCGCTCCATTTTTACGTCGTGATTGATCAGGCCGAGGGCGCGAAACGCAGTCGCGCTTGTGTGCCTTTTCCGGCTTGACCTTCCACGTGCAGTATGGAATGCGAGGAGTATGGCGCAAAGGTCGTATAACCCTCAAAACGCGCCACTCAATTCAAACGGGTGAATAACGCGGCTCGGCGTTTGGCGGGGGTATCGTGCGTTTGTGCGATTCACGTGCGGCCTCGCTGGCGGGAGGAACGTGTGTGCGGCGGCTTGCGCGGCGATCGGGCGCGCAGCGGTCGCGATACAGTTATCCGAGCGATGGCGGCGAGCAGTGCGGCTTCGGCGTAAATCGACCGGCGGGTGGCGTGAACGCAATGTCACGCATTGGCCGGACAACGTATGTCCAGATGCCTGCTCATATGTAAAAATTTGGACTTGATTGGACAGACGATGTCAGATCGCGTCCGGCTCGGTTCGGCCAGCAGCGGTCAGTCGACATGGACGCCTGCATTGGTGACAATCGATCAGACTCGCCTTGTACGTGATCTCCCCAACCAGGTTGAGCAACGTCTCAAATGAAATCGCCCTCGTTAGTCAAGCCGCTTGAACACCCTTTGGATGCATTCTCGTCGAGCATCAATTCCGCTCGCGAAGTTGTCTTGGCTGGGCTACGATGGCCTACTCCATATTGGTGTGACCTTGCGATCGGTTGGTTGGAACAAGGTCTAGCCGTTGACGATGAGATAGGCGACATACTGCGGGAAATTTCCCAGAACCGACGTTTTCCTCAGAGTCTGCGGCACCGTGCGTTTGCACTACATGTACGATTCACGAGGAACCGGGTAGCCGGATAGTCGGTAGATCCGCGGTGGACCGATTTCTTGGGTGAGCGCGAGGGGTTCCGTTCCATCTTGGCTGCAATAGGAACACACAGTCACGTCGGCGAATGATCTTCTTTCTCGCGTGCCAACGCAGCTTGCGCAGTGCAGAAAGGCTCAAGACAGGGAAAACTGCCATGCCGCTTGAAACGGTGCGACTCGATCGCGTTTTTAGTGTCGTACAGACGTCGCAGAACCGTAAGCAGGTCACGCTATTCGGCTTCGAAAGTGCAAGTCGCAAGGAGTACTCGGTAGCTGCACCCGGCAAGCCCCGTATCGAATCAGGAATGACGATTACCGCTTATCTCAAAGAGGCCGGAAACTGGCAGACGTTGATCGGGTGGCGCGACCATGAGAACGGTGAGATCGTGTGCGAGCCGGAAGGTGGGGAAATTTTCCTTTGCGTGTGGAGCATTCTGGCTTTTTGCATGACAGTGCGCGGCTTTTGGGACCGGTCACTGACTATGTCGGTAATCGCGGTGTTTATGATAGCCGTATTCGGGTGGGGCATTCGGAACATCCGCTTTCTGCGGAAAGTTCGCCGCGAGTTGGAGGCGTCAGCGCCTCTCGGCGATATACAACACAAATCCTAGCCGAAGCGAGTTCGTCTGTCTCGGCTCGGCCAATTGGAGATACTCGACTCGATCCCGCCAATGGTTGACAATGCCTCGCTCCGCAAATCAGTGGCTGAGTGCTTGGGTGGCTGATGACGCGATCACTAGTCAGGGAGATACCTGGATGAGAACCCTGTTGGGCTATCTGCATGAGGTTTGGCTGTGTCCTGACGAGCACGGCAACCTGCTTCCAGCATGCATTCCCAGCGGGCCGGACGGTGATGCCGCCCGCGCGCTCAACGAGCCGGCAAGTGAATGGGTCTGGACGTTTTGGGCGCATTCGCATGCCGAGACGATGCGCGTTTACTATGAATTCGTTGGCTACGGAGTCTATGTCGTGCAGAACGACGTCGACTATCAACCTTATTCACCCGATGTATGTGAACGTCAGATCGCCTACTTGCGGCGAAAGTGACGTGAGGTCCGCATGGAAATCAAATGACCGCGCCGAGAATGCTTGAAAGACCGCTCCGGGGCGACTTCAACCGACCGCCACGCGCGGAGCCTGCCAAGAGCAGTCGTCCAGCGCCCGAGGTCGAACGATGGCGTGAAGGTCCGTCTATTCGCAGACTGCAAGTCACCTTTATAAGATTGGAAAACTAAGCGATGTCCTGGTGGAAGCGTTTTTTACGAAATGGATCTGAAGCCCCGGCGCCAGCAACCGCGTCAGGTGACGCGCTTGAACTTCGCACAGGTACTGCCGAGTTCGAAGCATTTATCGCTTTCGCCGAAATCGAATCGGGCGAGAAGCTCACGCACGGTGCCGAACACTTGGCCAATCTGCTCACCTATGCACCTGCGCGCCCGGAGTGGCTGAATCTGGCGAGACGCTATGCAGAACGCGCGGGTGGTCGAGCGGATGAAGTCTTGCTGCCGGACACCGAGCACCACTACGCGTCGACCGAAGCGCTTCGGGCGTTGTTCTGGGCGTGGCAAGGACGACTGCCGGAGGCGGTCGATCGCCTGTTGCAGGCACAGGCCGCCCTCCAGTCGACGGACTACTTGAACACGTGGGCACTCGAATGGCTTGAACCAGCCGGCGCGCTGGAATCCCTCCCCGCAAACCTGCAGATGCGCTTGTTCGGCAACGTCATTTCACGTACCCCCGAAGCCTCGATATCCGGCGCGCGTCAGTTGCACGATGCGCGACGATGGGCCGCCCTGTCAGCGCGGGTCGTGCCGTCGGAAGCGCTTCGCCAACAGTGGCCGATGCTGCGCCTTGGAATATTGCGCCGCGCCGGGGAATTCGACGAGGCACTACGATTGGCTGGCTCGCTGGCCGAGATTCAAGATTGGTTCACCGCCGTTGCACGTGGTCTGGTTCTGCGACAAATGCGTTGCCCGGATGATGCCGAGCACGCTTTTCGCAAAGCCATCGAGATCCGCCCTGACGATATCAGTGCGTATCTCGAAGCCGCCGATACGTGGTTGGAGTGCGAAGGGTGGTCCGCCGCGCGGGGTTGGTATGAAGATGTATTGCGACAAGAGCCGGGACATGCGTGGGCGCAGCCGTCACGCTTCTATTGCCAGTGGAAGGAGACCGCGGACGACACCTGGTTGGAGCAAGTTGTCGGTCTGGCCCGCGAGGGCAACGAGCGTGCCAATAGCTTGTGGTTTCGAGCACGCGGCGCACTGCCTGAACCGCAGGACGCTTGCGCGAACATTCTCCGACAACTCCGTGATCGATTCATTCAAACAGGTCACCCTGTCGATCCGGGCGGGGACATCAGTCTAAAGGTCTCGTCTCTGGAAGCGCCTAGCAATGCTTTGGCGTTGCGTCTGGAGTTGGCATCCCATGGCCGTGAGGCATGTAACGTCCACATCGTTGCGGAGGGCATTCCGTCTCCCGACCCGCGCCAACCGGTTGCGCCTGTCGGGTATCCGCTTTGGCGCTACGAAGGTGATCAAGCGACGCCCGCATTGCCGTCGCCCTCCTTGCGCATCCTGGAGACGGTATCGGCGCTGGCCCTCGAACCGTTTTCACCACCGAGAAACTGGGCGCAAGCGAGTCATGTTGCTGTTGCGCTCAACGAGGACGAAGTCCTTCAGGTATTCGCGTGTATCGTGCATCCACCGGCCATACCGGAGGGCCGCGCACAATCAATCTCGGCGCTTACGTGGTTGACGCGGGTGCAGATGGTTGCCTTGCAGATCATCGCGCAGCATGGCACCGATTGGGAG
The DNA here is from genome assembly GCF_964265005.1 of Burkholderia crassaminum. NCBI lineage: Bacteria > Pseudomonadati > Pseudomonadota > Betaproteobacteria > Burkholderiales > Burkholderiaceae > Burkholderia > Burkholderia crassaminum. The sequence continues at coordinate 407,006 of NZ_OZ183801.1, forward strand.
GGCTCGCTTCGCCGGAGCCTGCTATATAGCGCTTTGCTCGGGCCCAGCGATTGGGCGACGATAGCGGCAATCAAGGCGCTTGCCTGGGTATCCGTCACGCAACGAGCCAACGCGCTGGATATTCACCGGCACTTCGAGCGGTTGGAGGCTTGGCGGCCGGATTCCGGATACTGCTGCTGGCTTGGGCCGCTATATCAAGGCTGGTTGGAGTTGCCCATTCTGTCTGACCATGAGCGGGAAGCATTGAACGGTAAATTGAAGAACCTCAATGATGAATGAGTGTCCGCTTGGGGGTGGTTTCTGTTGCTCACGGCCGGCAGTTGCCGGCCACAAACGGCCGTTCGACACAGCTTTTTAGATCGTCGACAATCGGTGCAGATAAGGGCGTAGCCTTTAGCGGTTACCGTCGATCAGATCGTTCAGCAGCGCATCGAACGCGGCCTGTGCGTCTTCAAGTTCCTGCAGGGCGGCATCAAAGGTTTGCAGCGCGAGCGGCGAAGGCTCGCCGCTGCCTTGCGGCGGAAATTGCTTCTGCATCGAGGCGAACGTACTCTGCACGCGCAGCGTGGCGGCCACCATGCGCTCCATCGCCTGGGTTTCTTCGGCTCGGGCCTGTTCCGGATTCATTCCACTCTCCTTGGATGGTTTTCTTGAAGACAAGATCGTACACGCTGTGTCCGTTCTTGCCGCCCTTGGCAGAATGACTCCGTTGAAGGTTCCAACGGCACGCTGCGCGAGAAGCGATTTAATCGGGAATGATTCCGCAGTCGCGCCGAGGCCAAGATACTCATCGAGCGTGGCTACAAAATCCCGCCGCAGGTCACAACGATTGGCCGCTTTGGATGAATCTGAAGGGCCATTCAGGGTCGGTTTCCGCCGTTCACGACCTGCAGTTGCCGGCCATGAGGCGCCGTTCGAGCATTGGAGAAGGGCGCGGGTAGCGTTGCTCCTCCTTACCCACGCACCGCATGGCAGCCCGCTCGGGCGCGTCCAACGGCAGTTTCCAGGTTCATGGCAACTGATCGCGCGCCAACGAAGTCGCCCAGCGTTTCGACCACCGATCCAACGGAAGGAGTACTTCAAACAAGCTCCTTCCCATGGGCGTCGGCTGGTAGCCCTCGGCACCAAGCTCGACGAGTTTCGACTCGCGGAGTTCCTTGAGACGCGAGTTGAGGACGCCAGGAGAAACGGACTCACACTGACCTTGCAATTCTCGAAACGTGCAGGGTCCGGCGTGGCACAACTCCCACAATATTCTCATGGTCCAGTTGCGCCCGAGAAGATCGAACAGCGCCATAACGGGCTGGCCTGTGCGGGAGCCACGAACCGGATTGCCCGGGAGAGGTGTGTCGGTCACGTCTTTTGCTCCAAAGATGCTATCAAATCAGTAGCGCATGTCAGGAAAATTAGCTACATTCTCATTGCTATGAAAAGTGTAGCACGTGCCGAAGTAGTGGCTACGCCCCTCCCCAGCATCCGGTACCTGAACTCATGACCAAAGCGCGCGCCGTTCCCATGCCTAGCGACAGTGTGCTTGTGCCGCTCTACGCGGGTGCGGACCTGCTGGATGCCTTTGCAATTCAATTGCCGGCCGAAGCTGGCGACAATCTCGAGGTGCTGGCACGTATCGCGTTCGAGCACCAGGCGGGATGGATTCGTGCGCTCACGTGTATCCGCGATGTGGTGATGGCGACAGTCGGCGTCAAATCGTCTCGCGCCGTTGGTCTTGCCGGAGCGGCGCGTGGACCGGTTATCGGCTACTTACCGGTGCTGTCAAAGAGCGCGACGGAGTTGATCGTTGGCGCGGATGACCGGCATCTGGACTTTCGCGTCACCATCCAACTTCTCGCCGATGCGAAAAATGGGCGCGAGCTGCTTGCGGGCACAGTGGTGCATTGCCATAACAGACTGGGACGTATCTATCTTGCGACCATTGCGCCGTTTCATCGCGTGATTGTGCAGGCGAATTTGGAACGAGCAGTAAGGGAAATGAGGACTTGAATATGCGTTGGCAGTAGGACGGTCGGAAACATGACCGAGCACGATGCAGAACGCCACGGTTGCTGGCGGCTGATCTCTTTCAATGCCGAGCACGCAACTTCATTCCTCGTTCTCGTAGCGCAAACGGTATCCCCCGCTCAGTCGCTCGATGCGTGCGAACCCGAGTTCCCCCAGATGCATGCCGGCGATCAAAAGCCCCTCCGAACTGATCTGATCCAGAAGCCGTGACCGCGTCGCAACTGCCAGCGACGCATCATGATCGAACGCGATCGACACCTCCGGCCGCTGAACCTGGATATGCGGGAAATGAACCACATCCCCCCATACAAGCAGGCCCTGGTCGCGGGATTCAAGCACATATCCCGTGTGTCCATCGGTGTGCCCCGGAATCGGCAGTGCGCTGATGCCGGGGAGCACTTGTCCTTCGTCGACCATGCGAAGCCTGTCGCCATAAGCATCGAACACCCGACGCGCCACCCCGAAATTTCCGCGTGCCCGCTCGCTGGCGCGACTCAGATTGCCGTCGTCCTGCCAGAACCGGACCTCTCGTTGATGCGCGACCAGCTCCGCATTCGGAAACGCGACCTGTCCTGCATCATTGACGAGCCCCCCGACATGATCGGGATGCGCGTGGGTCAGCAGGATGGTGTCGATCGCAGCGGGCTCGATACCGGCAAGCACCAGGTTCGTCCTGAGTTGGCCGCCCCATTGCCTGAATCCGCCCGCCCCACCATCAATAAGAACGGTGCGGCCCGCGCCGCGTACGACGTAGCAATTGATATGCACGGCCGCCGGCTCTTTCTGCCCGGCGTCACGCTGCATTTTTGATGCCTCGTCCGAATCGATGTTCGACAGAAAGTCGAGACTCGCGGTGAGGTAGCCATCGCTGATGGCGGTAATCGTGAAATCCCCGACTTGCTGACCGGGAAAGGTAAGAGTGGCCATCGTGTTGCTCCGAATCGGCTAATTGCGGGCGTGAATGTTCGACGCGGTGTAACCAAAACACCGAATGCGCGCCGTGAGACCGGTGCGGTGAACGATCGCACGATCCAGCGCTTCCATGAACCGGTTCATGACCGCCGGCGTGCGAGATGTCGCGACGCGATATCGAATGTCCGCGAAGACAGGATGTCCGTGCCCATGACGAACCCCCTGAAAAATGACGTGGACGTTCTCGAGCGCCGCCTCGAGCACCTGCGTACAGAGCTGAACCGCGTCGCGCGACAGATCGGCAAGATTTTCATCAGCGGGCATCCGCTTCGCATCGATCGAGAAAGTGACGTTTGGCATCGCGGGCCTACTCGTGGGCCGCCGAAAGGGAGCGCGCGCTTGTCAGCTGCTCCGTCATCGGCGCGTAAAGGTGAATGCCTTCCAGGTGTTCCTCGACAAGCTGCAAGCTGTTCCGCGGCACGACGGCGAGCCAGCGTCGTGCCGGAAACTGCTCCAGCGCGACGGCTTGCATGGCCAGCGGTTCGAGGCCCAACCGAATCAGCGGATCGGGGCCGTCGGCACTCAGCGCGAGGTGTTCACCTTCCTTCACCGCCGGGGCCAAACCGATATCGCTGTAGAGATTCCGATGCCAGTCGGTGATGTGTTGCTGCCACTTCGCAAAGTTGCCGCCGCCTTTCCGGCGATATTCGTCGCCGGTCAGGACATCGAGGCCGTCGATCGTGTGGATCGCCAGATAGACAGGGCAACCGCCGCTTAACGCCTTGAACCGCTGCGACGTGTGAAACCCCGTCACCGAGATCAGGGCGGGCAGCTTTTCAAGGCTGTAGAAGTCGTTCCATTCGGCTTCGCTTTCGAGGTCGGCGAAGCTGCATTCCACGGTGTAGATCATCGGATCGTCCTTTGAACAGGGTGCACATCCCTCAGCGAGCGCTTGATGGTCAGTGCAGTAACGTAATGCTAAGCTCGCATTTGCACCCCATAAAACGAAATAAAGTCAGCCTTCAGTGACATTTGATCAAGCTGACGTCGAACCCACCCTGACCGGCGAGACGCCCATGCCCCGCAAGATCCCAAGCAATTCCGCGCTGCAGGCGTTCGAAGCCGCGGCCCGACACGGCAGCTTTGCCCGAGCCGCTGAGGAGCTCGCACGGACCGAGGGCGCCGTCAGCCGTCAGATCGGCCGGCTGGAGGCGTTCCTGGGCGTCACCCTGTTCGAGCGAATCGGCAATCGGGTACGGCTGGCACCGAACGGTGCGCGGTACGCGCTGCAGGTTCGCGAGATTCTGGATCGGCTGGAACGGGACAGCTTGTACCTGATGGGGCAGCCCATCGAAGGCGCGAGCATCGATATCGCCGCCATTCCGACCTTCGCGACGCGCTGGCTGATCCCCCGGCTGAAACGCTTTCAGGACCAGCATCCGAACATCACGGTGCATATCGCCGAACGGATGGAGCCGTTCCTGCTGGCCGGGAGCGGCTTCGACGCAGCGATCCATTTCGAGCATCCGGGATGGGCGGGGATGCACCTGCATCCGCTGCTGGAGGAAGTGCTGGTGCCCGTGTGCAGCCCGGCGTTGCTGGCAGGCGCCGGGGCGAGCCCGTCGCTGGAGCTGGATGCGCTGCCCCGTCTTCACCGGCGGCAAAACCCGGACGCGTGGCAGGCTTATGCGCAGGAGTCCGGCATCGTGCTGACCAACTCGGCGGTTGGCGCGCGCTACGATCTCCATTCGATGCTGATCGAAGCGGCGCTGGCCGGCCTGGGTGTCGCGCTGGTGCCGCGCCTTTACATCGACGCGGAGCTCGAGCAGGGCCGGCTGGTCGCACCCTGGCCGGCGGGCAAGGCGGTCACGAAAAATTTCTGCCTCGTCCTGCCCGAGCCGATCGAACTGGCCGCGGGGCCGTTGCAGGCCTTCGCGGCGTGGATGCTGAATGAAGCCCGGGGATCGGCACCGCACGGCAGCGCGTGATCAGCGCGTGATGCGCATCGTGAAGCAGCCATCACGGCAGCGTGTCCCCGCCAGGCTGATTCGCTGACTGGGCGCAGGCCGTGCTCGGGTACACTCGATGTCCCGTCACGCACGCGGCAACAGCATGGACAGTCAGCTTTGGATCATCTGCGGGCTTACCTTCGTCATCCATGTGATCGCGACACTGGCGTATGCCGTGCGGATCGCCGGCGTTCGCACCCGTCGCATCGCGTTGTCGTTCTCGTTGTTCGGGATCATCGCGCTGGTGTCCCGAACGGCCAATTCCTTTCAGGGGCCGTTCATCGCGAAGCGGGTTGAAATGGACATCGCGCATCGGATGGGGAGCGGGTTGCTGACCGACTTCCGTTGGTTCCTGCTGTCCGCCACCGTGGCGACCATTGCCGGGTCGTTCCTGATCCCGACGTTCCAGCGTTATTTCAGTCGCGCCGTCGAACACTTTCAGGTGAACCGCTCGATTCCCCGCCTGCTGCTGCACGCATGCAGTCGTGCGGGGATCAACTATCTGCGCATCGGCGCACGACTGCCGTCGAGCCAGAACGTCACGCAACTGACCGCGAGCACGGGCGTGTCCTGGCGCGTCATCGCGCTGAACGTTGCCGCGATGGCGATATGGACGGTCGGCGTGTTCGCATCGCTGTATGCGGGCTACCTGAAACCCGATCTGAGAGTGACATGCGCGAATCTGTCGTCCGTCATCAACGGTTTCGCGACCGTCGTGCTGGCGGTCGTCATCGATCCGCAGGTTTCCGTGATGACCGATGACGTCATCGAAGGGCGGATCTCGGAAAACAGCTTTCGTCGGGCCATCACGACACTCGCGGGCGCGCGCGTGCTCGGCACGTTGTGTGCGCAAGCGGTGCTCGTTCCTGCCGCGCTCGTCATCGTGCGCGTCGCCGAGCTGATCTAGCGCGGCAACCGGCATCCTCGCCCATCGTCTATCGCCCATCGCCATGAAACCCGTTGCTGTCGTGTTGCACGGCCCGACCAGTGCGGGGAAGAGCAGCCTGGCCAGGGCGCTTCAGCAGGCATCTGACGTGCCGACGTTTCACGTATCGCTCGACGCGTTCGTCGAAATGTCGCGCCGGCGTGACATGCGCTCGGACGAGGAGTTGAATCAGGCGCTGAGACTTCACCAGCTCAACCTGCAGTCGACGCTCGCGCGGATCGCCGCCAGCCATTTCGAGATCGTGCTGGATCTCGTGCTTCGGGATCTGTCCGCGCTCGACGAATGCATTGCGGCGCTGTCGCCTCGTCAGACCTTCGTCATAGGCGTTACGTGCCCGCTGGATATCCTCGAACAGCGCGAACGCGCGAGGCCGGATCGCGGCGAAGGCATGGCCCGCTCCCAGTTCGGGCATCCGGCCTATTCGCGACCCTACGCGCTATGCATCGACACATCGACATGCACGCCGGAAGAGGGCGCGCGCCGCATCCGTGCCCACGTCGACGCGCAGCGTGAATGATCGTCGACGGGTTTGATCCGGACAGGCTGCGTTCTCCTTTAAACTCGCCGGCACCGAATGTCATCGGCCGCACGGATTATGTCGTTGGCGCGCGACAAATCGTATTGTGCCGACAAGCGGGGGATTCGCGATGAAACCGATTCCCAAGCTTTTGTGCCGATCGCTGTTTTTCCACGTTTCAAACGGATTTCAAACGGATTGACGCGCCGACAGGCCGAGCGGGCCCGTTCTGGCAGCAGCGCGGGCGGTTGCCGGCCCGTCGTGTCCAGACAGGGGATTCATGGATTGAATGCGCGCCGATTCAAAATATAAATTTTGGAAAGACTCTGGCACGGGATATGCTTCGCAGTTCTTATCCGATTCGAACATGCGCCGGATATTCGTCAGGAGGATCAGGCAAGGGCATGAACCGGCTTGATCTGACAAGACGATTATCTAGAGGACGGACAGTTTGTGAAATCGGCGCGGCAGTGCGAAGCTGCGCGCGGAGCAACGTCGTACACGGATTGAGTTGGGTGACTTGAAACGCGGGCCGTAACTCCTTGCGACGGCCACTACTGACAGTTCAGGATATGACATTACTGATTGGGGTCCCTCTGGAGACGGCCAACGAGGAGCGGCGCGTAGCGACTGTTCCCGACGTGGTCGAAAAGCTGATCAAGCTCGGGTTCTCGGTGGCCGTGCAAAGCGGTGCCGGCACCGGCGCGAACTTCAGCGACGACGACTACCGTACCGCCGGCGCCGAAGTCGTGGCGTCGGCCGCCGATCTATGGGGCCGCAGCGATATCGTCCTCAAGGTGCGCCCGCCGAGCAGCGAGGAAGTCGCGCTGATGCGTGACGGCGGCACGCTGGTCGGTTTCGTCTGGCCGGCGCAGAACCCCGAACTGATGCAGCAGCTGGCCGCGAAGCGGGCCACGGTGCTGGCCATCGATTCGCTGCCGCGCACGCTGTCGCGCGCGCAGAAGATGGATGCACTCACGTCGATGGCCGGCGTGAGCGGCTACCGTGCCGTCATCGAGGCGGCCCACGCGTTCGGCCGTTACTTCAACGGGCAGATCACGGCTGCGGGCAAGGTGCCGCCGGCCAAGGTGTTCATCGCCGGCGCGGGCGTCGCCGGCCTCGCGGCCATCGGCACGGCCGCGGGCCTGGGCGCGATCGTGCGCGCCAACGACACGCGCGCGGAAGTGGCCGACCAGGTCAAGTCGCTCGGCGGCGAATTCGTCAAGGTCGACTACGAGGAAGAGGGTTCGGGCGGCGGCGGTTACGCGAAGGTGATGAGCGAAGGCTTCCAGCAGGCGCAGCGCGCGATGTACGCGCAGCAGGCCAAGGACGCGGACATCATCATCACCACAGCGCTGATTCCCGGCAAGCCGGCGCCGAAGCTCATCACGGCCGAGATGGTGCAGTCGATGAAGCCGGGCAGCGTGATCGTCGACATGGCCGGCGAGCAAGGCGGCAACTGCGAGCTGACGGTGCCGGGCCAGGCCGTGGTCCGCCACGGCGTGACCATCGTCGGCTACACGGATCTCGCATCGCGCCTGGCGCGACAGTCGTCGACGCTGTATGCGACCAACCTGCTGCGCGTGATCGAGGAGCTGTGCAAGGCGAAGGACGGCACGATCAACGTCGACTTCGACGACGACGCGATCCGCGGCCTCACGGTCATCAAGGAAGGCAACGTGACCTGGCCGCCGCCGCCGATCCAGCAGCCGGTCGCGGCACCGAAACCCGCTGCGGCGCCGGTCGCGGCAGCCGCGTCCAAGGGCCACGGTCACGGCAGCGGCGCACCGATGTCGGCCAAGTCGCTCGCGATCGTGTTCGCGGTCGGCGCACTGGCATTCCTGCTGGTCGGCCAGTTTGCGCCGGCCACGTTCCTGTCGCACTTCACGGTGTTCGTGCTGGCCTGCTTCATCGGCTACATGGTGATCTGGAACGTCACGCCGTCGCTGCATACGCCGCTGATGAGCGTCACCAATGCAATCTCGTCGATCATCGCGATCGGCGCGCTGGTGCAGGTCGCGCCGCCCCTGGGCGCGGCCGCGGCAGGCGACCGGCCGTCGGGGCTGATCCTGGGCCTGGCGGTGGGCGCACTGACGCTCACGGCCGTCAACATGTTCGGTGGCTTCGCCGTGACGCGCCGCATGCTGGCGATGTTCCGCAAGTAAGGAGACGACAACAATGACTTCCAACCTGACTACCGTCTCCTATATCGGCGCGGCCATCCTCTTCATCCTCAGCCTCGGCGGGCTGGCCAATCCCGAGACCGCGCGTCGCGGCAACCTGCTCGGCATGATCGGCATGCTGATCGCCGTGCTCGCCACGGTACTCGGCCCGCGCGTGTCGGCCGAAGGCATTCCGTATGTCGTGGCCGCGCTGGTCGTCGGCGGCGCGGTCGGCCTCTACGCCGCGAAGAAGGTGCAGATGACGCAGATGCCCGAACTGGTTGCGCTGATGCACAGCCTGGTCGGTCTGGCGGCCTGCCTGGTGGGCTTCGCCAGCTACATCGATACGTCGGTGCAGTTCGCCGGTGCAGAGAAGGCCATCCACGAAGTGGAGATCTATGTAGGCATCCTGATCGGTGGGGTGACCTTCGCGGGCTCGGTCATCGCGTTCGGCAAGCTCTCCGGCAAGATCGGCGGCAAGCCGCTGCTGCTGCCGGCACGGCACTGGCTCAACCTGGCCGCGCTGGTGGTGGTGATCGTGTACGGTCGCGCGTTCCTGCATGCGGAGACGATCCAGGACGGCATGACGCCGCTCATCGTGATGACGGTGATGTCGCTGCTGTTCGGCGTGCACATGGTGATGGCGATCGGCGGCGCGGACATGCCCGTCGTGGTGTCGATGCTCAACAGCTACTCGGGCTGGGCGGCGGCGGCCACCGGCTTCATGCTCGGCAACGACCTGCTGATCGTGATCGGTGCGCTGGTGGGCTCGTCGGGTGCGATCCTGTCGTACATCATGTGCCGCGCGATGAACCGCAACTTCATCAGCGTGATTGCCGGCGGCTTCGGTACCGGCAGCGGTGCGCCTGCAGCGTCGGGCGCCGGTTCGCAGCCGGCCGGCGAAGTGGTGGCGGTGAGCGCGCTCGAAACGGCCGAGATGCTGCGCGAGGCCAAGAGCGTGATCATCGTGCCCGGCTACGGGATGGCGGTGGCGCAAGCCCAGCACACGGTGCATGAACTCACGAAGGTGCTGCGCGAGAAGGGCGTCGACGTGCGCTTCGCGATCCATCCGGTGGCCGGCCGCATGCCGGGGCACATGAACGTGCTGCTCGCCGAGGCGAAGGTGCCTTACGACATCGTGATGGAGATGGACGAGATCAACGGCGATTTCCCTGAAGCCGACGTGTCGATGGTGATCGGCGCGAACGACATCGTGAACCCGGCGGCGCAGGAAGATCCGGCCAGCCCCATCGCCGGCATGCCGGTGCTCGAGGTGTGGAAGGCCAAGACCTCGATCGTGATGAAGCGCAGCATGGCGTCCGGCTATGCGGGCGTCGACAATCCGCTGTTCTACAAGGACAACAACCGGATGCTGTTCGGCGACGCGAAAAAGATGCTGGACGAAGTCTTCGGGGCGTTGAAGGCCTGACGGGAAGCAGGGGCGTGCGTGTGCACGGGTCGAACGGTAGCCGGCCATGGCGTCGGGCAGCCGGTTGATCGGAGCCCGGCACGCCCGGCACGCCCGACATGCGCATCGGCAAGATCACGGAAGTGCGAGACGGGACGGGATGTTTCGCACTTCCGGCAAAAGCGGCGATCGATCGTCGGTGCGCAGATCGACGAACCACGCAAATGATGCCGGGCTGCCCGATCATCGGCGCGGCGAACGCAGGTGCTTCGTCAGTTGCCGGAATGGCGCTGGTTGGCCGCTGTCCTGCCTGAAGGTGTGGTCGCACCCATCCGCATGAACCCGCAACGGACACCGGGTCCTTGCCTGCCGCCGATACCGCGCTTGCCGCGAATGGTATCGGTGCCTCTCCTTCCTGCGTCACGCAGCCAAATCGGTTCCTTCCACGCGATTGCGCGCGACGATAGCGCCTATTCCGTTGCGCCGAGCGCCGCGAAACTGGTGATCAGTGCGTCGCACGCGCGCGCCAGCGCCAGATCGTGACTCGAAAAAAAGACGGTACGATCCGCAGCCAACGTCTTGAACAGATCGACGAGCACCGCACGCGACGCGGCATCGAGCCCGTTGCCCGGTTCGTCGGCGATCACGACGGTGGGCGCGCCGAGCGTCGTCGCCGTCAGGAACAGTTTCTTGCGCGTGCCGAGCGACATCTGCTCGAAACGCTTGTCCATATGCGGGGCGAGCCCGAATCGATCGGCCAGCTCGAGCGTGCGGGCGTCGACGGCGGTCTTCTTGGCGTCCGCCACGAAGTCGAGAAACGCGCGTCCGGTCTGGAACGGATACGCGAGGCAATCGTCGGGCACATACGCCAGCGCGGCTTTCGCATCGAGCGGCGCGGTGCGCAGCGAATGGCCGCCGAGCCATACCTCGCCTTCATCCGCGTCGATCGTGCCGGCGAGAATGCCGAGCAACGTCGATTTGCCGCTGCCGTTTTCGTCGCACAGCGCGACGCACCCGGCGCCGGATGCGAAGTTGAGCCCTTGGAAGATGACGCGCTTGTCGAAGCGCTTGCCGAGATTGTCGAAGCGGAGCATGGATCGGGTGTTCAAACGAAAACGTGCCAGGTGAGCGTGACCCAGACCACGGTCAGCAGGATGCCCAGCAACACGGATTGTCGGGGCGTGTAGCGTTGCGGCAGATAGTGTAATGCGAGAAGCGGTGCGCCCGAGCACACGAGCGCCGCCGCCGTCTGCGACGACAGCACGCCGTGCATCACCAGCAACAGCGGCGCGACGGCGGCGAACGGCAGCGCCAGCGCGGCAACGGTCAGCCAGTCGGCCCGGCGCTTCGCGAAGGCCGACAGCGGCAACGATTGCATGAAGTGCGACGCACGCAGGTGAGCCGCGCGCAAATCGCGATAGGTCGTCGCCGCGATCAGCGCAATGGCGGCTTGGGTGATCAGGGTCAGGGGAACGGCGCGCTTGTCGAAACCCCAGAGCGCCAGCAGGAAGCATGTCGAGGCGGCGACCCCACCCATCACCAGGCAGCGGCCGAGGGTGCTCGCGGTGCGCTCCCGCAGGATACCGATCTGCAGCCTCGCGAAGGGCGAAAGCCCGTCCCGCACGCGGGCGCGGATGGCATCAGCGACGCGACGCGAGAACGCGCCTGCCGTTGCCGAACGCGCGGCCGCCGCAGGGGCGGCATGCGCAATCGTGAACGCGGCGATCAACAACGGCACGGTCAGCAACGCGGGACGTAACGCCCCCTCGGCGTGAAAGCCGCCGACGAGGAAGAGATTCGCAACAATCAACGCGATTGCGTTGCGCATGTTGCGCGACAGCGCGGTCAACTGCCATCCCAGCGTAATCAGGAACAGGTCGAGGACGAACAGATAGTTGATCGCCTTCTGCGGCAGAAACGCGAGCGCGATGGCGGCGGCAAGGACGGGCAGCAGCAGCGGGGTGCTTGCGATGATCACGACGATCGTGTCGACGACGCGACGGCGGCCGTTGGAGACGGGCAAGGACGCCAGGAAGGTGACGAACGGCCCCCCGGTGATGGCGCTACGCTGCGCCAGAACCCACAGGATGCCCACGGCTTCGAGCAGGTGCACCCACGCGAACCGCCATTCGATGCCATGCGACGGTGCCAGCGCCGCGAGTACCGGCGCACCCAGAATGCGCGTCTGCGAAAAAACCGGCATTGCCGGCAGCAACAGCATGGCCAGCAGGAGCAGTGCCTGCCAATGCCTGCGCAGCAGGTTGGACGTCGCGAGCGCGTACCACCTCAGTCGGCAAGACAACATGCTTCCAGCTCCCTTTCACTGAGCACACGAACCGGGCATGCTGCCACGGCGGTCGCCGCGGCACAACCGGGGGCGGAGTGACAGGCATGAGATCACCGCGTCGTATGAGAAGCGGTTATCGCGCATCGCCGCTTGGCCGCGCAAACGCGCAAACGCGCAAACGCGCAAACGCGCAAACGCGCAAACGCGCAAACGCGCAAACGCGCAAACGCGCAAACGCGCAAACGCGCAAACGCGCAAACGCGCAAACGCGCAAACGCGCAAACGCGCAAACGCGCAAACGCGCAAACGCGCAAACGCGCAAACGCGCAAACGCGCAAACGTGCAAACGCGCAAACGCGCAAACGTGCAAACGCGCAAACGCGCAAACGTGCAGATCACCGCTGCGCGAGGCATCCGTCAGCGTAGCATCCGGATTCGCGCCGCGCCGGATTCACGCGCACGACGCTGGCACGGATCATTCGACAGACGCCGCACAGATGCGGTGAAAGTCGAGACGCGCGCGTCATACGGCTCGGGTATGCTGGACGAATGCCGGGCGGGTGAACGACCAGGACGGCAACACCGCGCGCCACACCGCGATCGCATGGCAACCACCGGCCGCACCGGGCCGAATTCAACTCCTGAACAGGGACTCGACATGGCAGAACTGGACAACGTGCTGTATGAGCGGATCGGCGCGCTGAGCGACGCGGGCGATGCATTGATGGAAGACGGGGACTACGAAGGCGCGCTGGCGAAATTCTGGGCGGGATTCGACCTGCTTCCCGAACCCAAGACCAATTGGGAGGCCGGAACCTGGTTGATGGCCGCGATCAGCGACGCGAATTTCCTTCAAGAGGACTACGCGGCCGGACGCGACAATCTTGCCCAGGCGATGCATTTCCCCAACGCGATCGGCAACCCGTTCCTGCACCTGAGGCTCGGTCAGTGCCAGTTCGAACTGGGCAATCTCGACCGCGCGGCCGACGAGCTGATGCGCGCGTACATGGCTGGCGGACCGGAGCTGTTCGAGGACGAGGACGGCAAGTACCTGCGATTCCTTGGCACGCGGGCGGAAGGCATCGAGACGCCCTGATGCACGCCGCGCGCGCCGGCCGGCGTCGCCAGACGGCTTCGACGGCCGCGCAGCGATGCAATGCCGGGCGTTTTCTCCACGTAAGCGCTACTTGCCCATGAACCTGACCTTTCCCCTTGCCACCCAGTCCGACGCCGAAACGCTGGTTGCGATCCGCATCGCCGCGATGCGCGACAGCCTCGAGCGCATCGGCCGCTTCGATCCCCGGCGTGCGCGCGAGCGCTTTCTCGCGTCGTTCGACCCGGCGCTATGCCGTTTCATCGAAGCCGACGGTGTGAACGCGGGTTTCTTCGTGGTTCGGCAGCAGGAAGACCACTGGTTGCTCGACCATCTGTACATCGTGCCCGGGCACCAGGGACAGGGCATCGGCGCGGCCGTGCTGCACCGGATCTTTGCCGAGGCCGATGCGCAGCGCGTGCCCGTACGTGTCGGCGCGCTGCGCGGCAGCGACTCGAACCGCTTCTATGCGCGGCACGGCTTCGTGCAGGCAGACGAAGCGGAGTGGGACATCTACTACATGCGCGAACCGGGTTCTGCGACGGTGTAGATCGCATGCGGCCACGCGCCGACGCGACGCAGGCGCGGTGTGATCCGGGCGAGCGCATCAGCGTTTTCCCGGATGTGGAATGCGCGGCGTATGCCGATGATGCAGAGAGAATATAAAGACATGATCCGAGGCCAATCATGACGACATCTGCAACAAACGGACCGAATGCGGTATCGCCTGAAACGACCGGGGCGGCAGCGACATTCGACGATGCGGGTAGCGTACCGTCGATCCTGCTGGTCGACGACGAGCCGAGCGTGCTGTCGGCGCTCAGGCGCGTGTTCCGGCCCGCCGGCTACGAGATCCTGACCACGGAAAGCGGCGAGGCGGCCCTCGAGGTCCTCGCGTCGACCGAAGTCGACCTGATCGTGTCCGACATGCGGATGCCGGGCATGAGCGGCGCGGAGTTCCTGGCCCGTGCACGGGTGCTCTACCCGGACACGATGCGTATCCTGCTGACCGGTTATGCGGAGATCGCGTCGGTCGTGCAGGCCGTCAACGACGGTGGCGTCTATCGCTACCTGAACAAGCCGTGGGACGATCACGACCTGCTGCTGACCATCGAACAGGCGCTGGAGCAGCGGCGCTTGCGGCGCGAAGCGGCCCGGCTGGCCGCGCTGACGGAAGCGCAGAACGAAGCGCTGCGCCGTTTCAACACGGAACTCGAAACGCAGGTTCGCGCGCGCACCGAGGAGCTCGGCCAGACCGTAATGTTCCTCGAAGCCGCGCAACGCGACCTGAAAAGCAGTTTCACCGCGATGGTCCAGGTCTGCGCGAGCATGATCGAGATGCGCTGCGGGTCCGCCAGCGGTCATGCGATGCGGGTCGGCGAGATTGCGCGGCGGCTCGCGCTGGCCTCCGGGATGAGCGAGCTGCATGCGCAGGACGTCTATTACGCGGGGCTGCTGCACGGCATCGGCAAGTTGTCGCTGCCGGACAATTTGCTGCACAAGCCGCTCGCGCGGATGACGGCGGAAGAGCACGGGCTGTTCCTGCAGCATCCGCTGCGCGCGCAGATGGTGCTGACGCCGGTCGCGCAATTGCACAAGGTTGCGTCGATCGTGCTGCACCAGTACGAACGCTTCAACGGACGCGGCACGCCGGACGGGCTGGCAGGCGACTCGATTCCGCCCGGCTCGCGGATCGTCGCGATCGCGCGCGATTTCGAAGGGCTGCGCAATGGCGACATCGGTGCGCCGCATTCGGTCGAGCAGGCGATCGACGCGCTGCGCTCGCAGGCCGGTGTGCGTTACGACCCGCGCATCGTCGACGGCCTGGTCGAACTGATGCGGGACCCGGCGAGTCTCGGCATCGCGGCGTCCGTCGCGGAGATCAAGTCCGCGCAGCTGCGCGAAGGGATGCAGCTCGCCGACGATCTGCGCACGCATCGCGGCGTGCTGCTGATGACCAAGGGCAGCGTGATGTCGGCGCACCAGATCGACCTCGTGCGCCGTTTCGAGACGCGCGAGGGGACGTCGTTCGACATCCTCGTGCTGGCCGGCCAGGCTGCGGCGAAGCCGGCGCCGAACGCAGGCGCGGCGCCTGCCTGAGCCCGGACGCGCGGCCTGATGGCCGCGGTGCACGACCACGCACCGCGGCAACGCACTCACCTTGATCCGGGCGCTCGAACATGCACGGCACCTACAATCTTCCGCTCGTCCTGCTGTCGCTCGCGATCGCGACGCTGGCCTCCTATACGACACTCGACCTGGCCGCCTTCATTTCGCTGCTCGACAACCCGAAGCTCAGGCGTGCGTGGCTGGGCGGCGGCGCGGCGGCGATGGGGACGGGGATCTGGTCGATGCATTTCGTCGGCATGCTCGCGTTTTCCCTGCCGATTCCGCTCGGCTACGCGTTGCCGGATACGGGCGCGTCGCTGGCGATTGCCGTGCTCGTGTCGTACTTCGCGCTGGTTGTCGTCACGCGCGCGCGGCTGGGCTGGTGGCGGCTCCTCCTGGGCGGCGCGCTGATGGGCAGCGGGATCGCCGGCATGCACTACGCGGGGATGGCCGCGATGCGCATGCAGCCCGGCATTCGCTACGATGCCGCGCTGTTCGTGGCGTCGATCGGCGTCGCGGTGCTCGCATCGACTGCCGCGTTGTGGATTGCGCAGGCGCTGCGTGTGCAGCAGGCGCGCCACGCGACCGCCCAGCGGGTCGGCGCGGCCTTCGTCATGGGCATCGGCATTACCGGCATGCACTACACGGCGATGGCGGCCGCGCATTTCGCGCTGGACGCACGATGCGGGGCCGCGAACGGGGTCGACACGCCGTGGCTCGCGACGACCGTCGCGCTGTTTACGACAGGGACCCTGGTCGTCACGCTGCTGCTGAGCCGATTCGATGCGCGCACAACCTTCCTGCGCGGGATGACCGATACGCTCGAGCGGCTCGTGCGCTTGCGCACCGTCGAACTGGAACGCGCGTTGCACCGCTACGAACAGACGACGGCGACGCTGCAACGTACGCGCGAGAACATGGCGACCGAGATCGACGAACGCAAGGCCGCACAGGCGCGGCTCGAACAGGAGAAGGAGGAGCAGCGGCGCCTGTTGCATGCGCTCGAGGAAACCCACGTGCAGTTGCTGCAGTCGGAAAAGCTCGCGTCGATCGGTCAGCTCGCGGCCGGTGTCGCGCACGAGATCAACAATCCGATCGGGTTCGTCAGCGCGAACCTCAATACGCTGAAGACGTGGGTGCGCAGCCTGCTTGACGTGATCGCGGCGCATGAAGCCGCGCTGCCGCAGCTCGACCCGGCCGCACGCGATGCGCTGACGGCGAAGGGCCGGGCGGCGGATCTCGACTACGTACGCGGCGAGATCGCGACGCTGATCGACGAGTCGATCGACGGCGCGCTGCGCGTGCGGCGCATCGTGCAGGATTTGCGCGATTTCTCGCGCCCGGCCAGCGACGAGTGGCGCGTGGTCGATCTTCGTGCGGGACTGGAAAGCACGCTCAACGTCGTCCACAACGAACTCAAGTACAAGGCCGAGATCGTGCGCGATTACGGCGACGTGCCGCAGGTCGAGTGCCTGCCGTCGCAGTTGAACCAGGTCTTCATGAACCTGCTGGTGAACGCGGCGCACGCGATTCCCGAGCGCGGCGTGATCACGATCCGCACGTCGAGCGACGGTGAACAGGTGTCGATCGCGATCAGCGACACCGGGACGGGCATGACGCCCGACGTCGTCCGGCGGATCTTCGATCCGTTCTTCACGACGAAGCCGGTCGGGCAGGGCACGGGGCTGGGCTTGTCGGTATCGCACGGTATCGTCAAGCGCCATCGCGGCACCATCGACGTGACGAGCGAGCCCGGGCGCGGCACGACGTTCTGCGTTCGGCTGCCGATCCGGCGGGCCGGCGACGACGCGAGCACGACTGCGGCTGTGGCCGTGGAGGAGGCTAGCGCCGATCCAGCAGCGTATCGCTCAGTACAGTGAACGCCGCGCCCGGCAGCTCGTGCAGATGCTCGACCACGCTGCTGACCGGATAGAACGCTTCGACCGAATCGTCGAGAATCCCGACGCCGATCAGTTCGACGCGCCGCTCGCGCAGTGCGTCGACGCGGGCGCGCAGGTCGGTGCGCAGGATCGCCGGGTTGCCGTCGCCGGTTGCGGGATAGCCATCCGACAGCACCATCAGGATCCGTCGCCGCGCCCGCTTCGCCAGCAGCCGCTCGGCGGCCCAGCTCAATGCCTCGCCGTCGGGATTCTCGTGGCCGCATTCGATGCAGGCGAGGCCGCTCGGGTGGTCGGAATCGAACCGCTTGTAGACCCGCAGGTCGAGCCGTTCGACGAACCGGTTATAGCCGAACGTGTCGCGGCCGGCGTCGATCCAGCGCTGGTAATGCGCGCGCATCGCGGCATCCTCGACGGAGCTGTAGCCGAGGACTTCGCACGCGAAGCCGAGCTGCGTCAGCGCATCGCACAGCGCCGCCGCGCACAGTCGGGCGAGCTCGATCTTCCTGCCGGCCATCGACCCGCTGCAATCGATCAGCAGGCTGACGGCCGCGTCCCGCCCCGGCGCGCCGCGCCGGACGCGGAACGGCGTGCGGTAGCCGGGCGACGTGACGAGGCGGGCGAGCGCCATCCGGTCGAGCTCGCCGCGTTCCTGTTCGCGCTTCCAGCGCGTCTGCTCGTCCACTTTCAACGCACGTTCGAGCCGTAGCTTGAGCGGCTCGGTCTGCGCGCGGGCCGCGCTTCGCAGGCGGTGCCAGCGCGCCGGCTCACCCTTGCCGGTGAAGTCCGTCACCGTATCGAATGCGGTGGTCAGCGGGATCGACAGCAGCGGCCGATGGTCTTCAGACAGGCGGATCGTGCCGGGTGTCGCATCGCCCGGCGTCGGTGCTTCCGCCGACGATTCCGTGTCGGCGAGCGCACCGGCGCTCGATTCGGCCGAAACCGGCGCATGTGCGTCGTCCGGCGCGCCCTGTCCGTCCGATTCGAATTCGGCGGCGATGCTGTCGCTGTCGATCGTGCTGCCCGGATCGGCCGTGAACATCATGTTGTTCGCGCCGGCCGACGCCAGCGCGCGGACGCGCTCGACGATCCTGTGTGCGGCGCGGATGCTGTCGGCCGTCGATGTCGCCGCACGTGCTTCGTCGACGAGATCGTCCGATGCAGCCATCGTCGCGTCGAGCGACGGCACGCGCTCGATGGAGGGCGGCGGTTCGTCCCACAGCGCACGCTCGATGCGCCACACGAGCCTGTCGCGCCACGCCATCTGTGGCCATCTCCGAAGTGCGTCGGTGGCCGCGGCCGCCCGCATCCGCCGCAGGAACGCCATCGCGCCGGGATAGTGCGCAACGAGGCGACCGGCCGCGCGCCGGTCGTCGATCGCCTGCGCGATGGCGCGCACAGCGGGCGACGACAGCGCGGCAATGTCATCGATTGCGCCGAAGCGCGCACGTGCCGCGTAGAGGTCGACGAGGCCGACGATCGCATCATCGTCGACGTCGCCCGCGAGCAGCGTGTCGGGCAGCACCAGCAGGTCGCGCTGCGCGAGCGGCACGTGGCGCGCGAACCGTACCTCGATGCCGTGCCGTTGCGCGAGCGTGCGGGCCAGCCGGGTCAGGTGGAGCGAGCGCGCATTGTCGTCCGGGCCCATCGCGTCAGGCCTCGACGTCGATGTAATGGCGAATGATGCTGCGGATCAGGTCGGCGTCTTCCGTGCTGACCTTCGCATAGATCGTCGGGCCGGCGGCCGCTTCGGGATCGCCGGTGCGCAGCATCAGCTCGGCCCAGTCGATCAGGCGCCGCGTCGAGAACGCGCCGGCCAGATCCTCGCGGACGAACGCGGCGCGGCAGTCCGCCGCGATCGCCGCGAGCGTGTCGGCCATCGCCTCGGTCATGGCCGCGCCGAACGTGCGCTGCAGCACGCGCGCCTCGTCGGGCGGCGGCAGATAGTCGAGGCGGTACACGCGCCAGCGGTCGAGAAACGCTTCGTTCATCACGTTGGCGCCCTGGTACAGATGGCGGAACTGCCCCATCGCGCCCACCGCATTGGCGGTCGCGAACAGCCGGAACGACGGATGCGGGACGACGATCTCGTTGCCTTTCTCCTTCAGCAACAGGCGCCCGGCCGGTTCGAGCACGGCGGTGAGCACCGCGAGGATGGCCGGCTCCGCGAAGTCGATCTCGTCGACGATGAGCCACAGCCCTTCGCGCATCGCGGTCGGCAGCACGCCGTCGACCCAGATCGTCTCGCCGCCCTTGACGGTCCAGAATCCGACGAAGTCGCCGACCGTCGTCTGCCCGTTCATGTTCGAGCGCAGCACGCCGTGGCCGGCCAGCGCGGCGGCCTGTTCGATGAGGCTCGTCTTGCCGGTGCCGGTGTGGCCGATCAGCAGGATGCGCCGGTTCTCGACGATGTCTTCCAGCACGTTCGTCGCACGCGCGGTGAACAGGTAGGCCGGGTTTCGCGGCGGCACGAGCGGCCCGCCCGGGCCGCGCGGCATCGGCACGCCGCCCACGTGCGCGACGTGCGCTGCATCGCCGGCTGCCGCCGGTCGCGACGCGTGCGCGCTGCGCAGGTCCTGCATGAACCGGTCGCGATGCGCGGGGGCTGGATGGTCGCCCGTGTCGCGGCGGACGAAGCCTTCCTGGATCCACTTGTGCAGCTTCGCATCGAGGTTGTCCGCATCGACGACCGTATCGACCGACGTGCTGCCGTCGGGACGGTGGTGCTGGATGCGGTACATGTGCGCGCGTTCGGAGCGGCTGACGATCCATTGCCCGGCGGACGGGTCCGCCATTTGCCGATAGACGCCGAGTACCGACGGGGCGGAGGGGTTGGGGTCAGCGGGTGCGTTCATGGTGGCGAGCGAGAGTGGGCGGCCGGCGCTTCATGCCTTCGATGTATCGCGTCGATTGTATATTTTTGCGGTGAGGGGCGACATTCGCGCGGGAATCGTTTCGCTTCGAGATGGCGCGGAGCAGGCGGCGCGTCGGCCTGCCGGGGCAGGTGGTCGCCATGTGTCATGCGCTGCAGCATGATCTTCGGACACCCTCGCCACGGCACTGAGCCGCCATCGCCGCGCCGATTTGCTGGTAACGTTGCGGCTCGCGGCTCGCGGCTCGCGGCTCGCGGGTGGCGGCCGGCAATGGCCATGCACGTCAAGGTCGATCGGCACCCTGTCTGGCGCTGACCTCCGGCGCTTTTTACGACGACAACCCGTCATGTCTAATCGCGGGCCATTACGCCTTGCCGAATCGCGGGCCGTCACACCTTGCTCAACAGGGTGGAATTTCAGTACCGTAGCAGGCTTGATCGCCGGCCTTCCATCGCGCGTCCTTGGGCGGGCCGGCTATATATCCAATCGTGCGCCGGTCCTTGAATCCGGCGAAGGAGTGTTGAACGTGACGGTGACAGGAACGGACGAGCGGGTGATCCGACGGGCCAGCGCGCTGGATGCCCCGGCCGTGCTGAAAATCTTCGATGAAGTGATCGCGTGGTTCGTCGAAATCGGCAACGACGGGCAATGGGGCCGTGAGCCCTGGTCGACGCAGCCCAAGCGGATTGCGCTCGTGACCGAAGCCTGCGCGCTGCCCGATGCATGGGTGGCGGAATCGCCCGAAGGCCGCATTCTGGGCGCATTGATCCTGGGCGAGTCCATGCCCTACGTGCCGCCCGCAGTCGAGCCGGAAATCTACGTGCGCGTGCTGGTTGCGTCGCGCGACGCGCGGGCGCGTGGTGTCGGCCGGCGTCTGATGGCCTTTGCGGATGAGCGTGCCCGGGCTGCCGGGGTGGGACGCTTGCGGGTGGACTGCTATGGCGGCGGGACTGGCGCGCTGGTGCATTTCTACGAGTCCTGCGGGTATGAGCGAATTTCGACCTTCGACGTGGACGGTTGGCCGGGGCAGTTGCTCGGGCGCAGTGTGTGACGGTGCCGGGCCGCAACCTTGCATGCGAAGCACGAGTTGACGGGCAACTCGCCGTTCGTGAACGGGCCGCGGCACAGTTGGGCGGCGTGGCTTGGCCGAGCACCGCACGCGGTTTTCGCCCATTTCCGTGAGGCATTCGGCGGATCGGCGGGCCGATTCCGCTGTGCCGCCCCGGGTCTCCGGTGTGATGAAGGCTCGTACGTGCGCTTCAACCGAGCAGGCCGGCCCAGTAGAACTCGGCCGCCAGTTCGACTGCACGCGCCTGCGTCGTGTGCGCGAGCCGGAACGCGTCACCCTGGATCGTTTCGTCGGGAAACTCGGTGACGAGCGTGAACGGCACGGTCGACCGGTGATCCTCGACCACATCGCACGGAATGCCATTGATACGCGGAAACGGCAGATCGCCCGCGTGCGCGTGCCACGTGTGGATTTGCCGCTCGTTGAACGCCACGAGTTCATCCGATTGCGCCAACGCGCGGGTCAATGCGTCGAGGAACGGCCGCCCGTCGTGGCCCGCATGATGACGCAGGATCAGGAAGAAGCCCTTCGGAATCGACCAGAGTTCGCTGCCGCGCGGGATGTAGCCGCTGCGCGGCCGCGTCCAGTCGTGCGCGGGGTAGCCGTGCAGGCTCAGGTGCAGCCGCGCGCCGGTGCGCTCGATCGCGTCGAGCCGGGCGGCTTTTTCGCCGAACGGCGGTTGCGTGCGGGCTTCGAGGTCGTCGCCGAGCGCGGTAAAGCGCGCGGCATGGGACAGGTGCGTCGGGTGCGTGGCGCGCAGGTGATGATGCAGCGCGGCGCCGTCCGGATTTTCGAGCGGCACGAGCGCATAGTGCGCGTCCGGGCGCCGGTTCAGCGCATGGGCGGCCCGCAGCGCGCCAACGACGCCCGATGTCTCGTTGGCATGCTGGCCGGCGGTGATGACGAGCCCGGGTAAGGCACCGCGCACATGAATGCCGTTCACGCCGCGGCCCTGATGCGACGTGGCGGCGAACCGGTCTCCCGGCAGCGCGCCGAGCGCGCGCGCGACGTCGGGCGGCGACAGCGGCTGGTCAACCGCCGCGAGCACGTCCGGCGACGCAAGTGCTTCACCCGGGGTGGCCGAGGCGTCGGCCGTTGCCGCACGCACATGCGTTTCAAGTGTGATCCGAAGCGTCGTATCGCCCTGCGTACGCGTGATCTCGGGCACGATCTGCCCGGATTGCAGCGTCCGGTCGGACGCGTCGCGGCCCGCGAACGCATGGAAGAATTCGGCGGCGCCGTAGTACGCATCCTCGTGCCACGCGTCGAGCGTACTGACGAGTTCCTCGCCGTACGGCAGCGTATGTTCGATGCCCGACGTGGCGATCGCGATCCTCAGGATGTCGAAGAACGGTGCATGATCGGGCCACGGATGCGCGCGCAGCGCGTCCAGCGTTGCGGCGGCGGCCGCCTCGAATTCGGTGACGAGCGGCGCGTCCTCGATCAGGGTGCTGCCGTTCCACACGCGCAGCCAGCCGCACGGCGATGCGGTCGCGTCATTCGGCGTGAAGACGCGGTGCGTCGCCCCGCCGGCCTCGACGACATGGTGCGCGGGATCGTCGCCGGGCTCGAACGCGAATTCAAGCGGCGCGAGCCAGCCGGCGAGCGGATACGCTTCGAGCCGGAACCGCTGATGTGCACCTGCCGGCGTGCGGATCACGATCCGGCCGGCGCGCGGCGGCTCGAATTCCTCGAGGAAGAAATGCACCAGCGGCTTGTACGCGCTGCGCAACACCGCGTCGATACCGCGGGCGGCCAGCGTGCGCTCGGCATCGCGGCGCGCCGCTTCGTCCTCGAAGAGCCAGGCCTCGATACGGGTTGCGGTGCCGGGTGTGAACCGGTCGGTCAACGTGCGCAGCGTGCGCGGATAAACGGCGGAGAGCAGGGTCGTCATGGTGAGTGCAGGCGGGTAGGGAACGGGAAATCGGGGCGGCGCATGCCGGCTAGCGTGCACGCCGGCGCAGGCGCTGCGCTTCGAGGCGTGGCAGCAGATGCTGGACGACGCGCGGCAGCGTGTAGATCGGTAACTGCGCGCACGTGAACACGAGCGCCATGGTCGGCGTCGCGGCAAGCCCGAGCGCGGCCCACATCAGGCCGACGTTGCGATTGGCGACGATCAGCGCGACATTGAGCCGCGTGCGGACGTCGCCGGGCGTGAGCCCGTACGCGATGATCTGGAAGCCCGCATTGACGGCGAACGCGAGTGCGATCGCGGTCAACGCGCGGTGCGGCGCGTCGATGATCGATTGCTGCATGCCGGCCATCGTGCCGAGCGCGAACACCAGCAGCGCGGCGACGACGGTCGCATCGATCGACGTCGCATGGCGGTCGAGCCGGGAACCCGCGAACCGCCGCACGAGCAGCGCAACCCCTTCGGCGCTGCCGATCAGCAGTGCGAGCCGCAGCGCGAGATTCAACGGCGAGATCGACACGGCCGCATCGTGGCTGAACCAGGCCGTCAGCAGCGGCGCGGTGAGCGGGACGAACACCATCGACGCGAGGGTTGCGACGAGCGCGACGCTGGCGTCGAGCGACAGCATCCGCGCGATCGTCGACGTGCCGCTCGACGGCGGCGCGCAGTACGCGATCACCAGCGCGACGACCCAGTCATATGGCATGCCGGCGAGCCGCGCGGCGAGGCCGAGCGCGACCGGGCACGCGATCATGGTCACGGCGGGCAGCAACAGCGACACGGCCGGCCGTCGCGCGACCGCACGCACCGCGCTGGGCTCGACGCGCAGCAGCGTACCGAGCACGAACAGGAACACGGTGACGGGCATCAGCGGCCGCGCGAGGTCGGCGAGCGGCGGTACCAGCAGCCCGAGGCCGACGCCGCACGCGAGCACGGTCGGGCCGCGCTTCACCAGCGCGGCAATCAGCGCGCGCACGGGAGCGCCTCGGGCCGGCGATGAACAGGGGTAGGGGTGAAGCCGGAGCAGACAGCGAATGGCATGCGGTTTCCTCGAAAGGGGCCGGCACTGGATATCCGCTAGGCTAATCCGGATGATTGGCGAAGTAAAATGATATAAACTGAATCGGTAACAAGAGAAAGTGATATGAACATTCCTCTGCTCGAAACTTTCCGGGCTGTCGTTCAGGAAGGCAGCGCGCTGCGCGCGGCCGACCGGCTCGGCTGCACACAGTCGAACGTGACGGCGCGCCTGCGCCAGCTCGAAGAGTCGCTTGGCGCGCCGCTGTTCGACCGGCACGGCAAGCGGCTGGTGCTGAACGACGCCGGGCGCCGGCTGATTCCGTATTGCGACCGCATCCTGCGCCTCGTCGACGAAGCGACGCAGGTGGTGCGCGAAACGCCGGTCGCGCGCAGCTTCCGGCTCGGGTCGATGGAAAGCACGGCGGCCACGCGGCTGCCGGCGCTCGCCGCCGCGTTGAAGGAGCGCGATCCGGCGCTCGGTCTCGCGGTGCAGATCGGCAGCGAGCCGGATCTGGCCGACGCGTTGCTGCGCGGCCGGATCGACGCCGCACTCACGGCGCGCGCGGTCGTGCGGCCCGGGTTGCGCTACGAGCCGGCGTTCGCCGAGGAGATGGTGCTGGTGAGCGCGGCCGCCGTCACGCGGCGGCAGGTACTGGCCGACAACCCGGTGCGGCTGCTCGCGTTTCACGACGGCTGCCCGTATCGCGCGGTCGCCGAGCACTGGCTGAAGGCGCGCGGCGTCGCGATCGAGTCGGTGGTGTCGTTCGGCACGTTCGGCGCGATCCTCGGCTGCGTGGCAGCCGGCATGGGCATTGCGATCCTGCCGAAGCGGATCACGACCGAGCACGTGGCGCGCAAGGAGCTGCGCGCGCATGCCTTCGACGATCTCGACAGCGTGACGACCTATCTCGTCACGCCCGAAGACGCACCCGCGTTGCCCGAGCTCGACACATTGCGTGCGGTGCTCGGCCGGCAGGCGGGTGCGCTGCTCGCGCGCTAGCGCGCCGCGAGCGCGGCGCCGATCCGCTGCCGTTCGCCATCAATGCGCCGACCGCGAACGGCCGCTACCCGGGTTGCACGGCCGCGGGAATCCGGGCGCCGAAGCGATCGACCGATCGCAAGCCACCCGCCGGGGTTGCCGCGTACCTGAATTGCCCGCGTTCCGATCGCCGCAACGCTCAGGTGATCGGCCACTGCAGGATCACGATCCCGTCGTTGTAGTCGGTATCTGCGCCGTCCTCGGCGCCGAGCCAGCCGAGCCACACTGTGTCGCCCGCGGACAGCGGCGCGAGGCGCGCATCGGTCGCGGATTTCCTGCCGTTGGCGGACGCGTCGATCCGGATCTTGCCGCCTTTCGAGTTCAGCGTGAACAGCCTGACGCCGTCCTCGCTGTTGCCGATGAACGATGCGGCCGGTTCCGGCGCATCGTCGATGAAGAGTTTGAGGTCCTGCCGGTCGGCGGCATTCGCGTAGAAGATCGCCTTGAACGCGGTGTTCGGCGGCAGCGTGAAGTTGCCGTTACGATCCGACGACGGCTTGAAACCGGGCTGTTTCGTATCCGGCTGGCCGGCACCGATCTCGATCGACGTTTCCCAGCGGAAATAACCCGATACGGTACCGTCGCGGTCGAGCACGGCGAAGTCGGCCGTACACGTGGTGGCGCCCGCGGCCAGCACATCGCTGCGCCAGTAGTGGTCCTTCATCGGCCGGCACGGCGGATGCAGCAGGTCGTCGGCATCCGGCACCGGCGCGGCCGCATCGCGCACTTCGGGTTCGATCGGCGCGACGATGCCCGCATCCTTCAACGCGAACCGGACGAACAGCACGCTCACCTCGGCGCGCAGCGCCAGCGCGGTTTCGCGCAGGTGCAGCTGGTCGCCCGGCGACAGGCCGGTAAAGAGCCGGCTGTCGTTGTGGCCGAGCTGCGCGGCGTCGCCGGGGCTCACCACATAGAGGTGCCGGCCGTCGATCACGGTCGGCGCGTCGGGATCCCGGCTTGCCTCGGGGTAGGACGACAGCAGCGTGACGGCATCGACGATCACGAGCACATCGCAACGAAGACCAGGCATGAACGCTTCCTCCGCAACAAGTGGATGATGCGGGCAGCCGCCGCGCGGCCGCCCGCCTGCCGCGATCAGTTATGGATCGAGATGAACGGATCCCAGGAGAAGCAGCCCTGGCTCTGGCAGTTGCGATCGATGATCTGGAACTGGAAGTGGTAGGTCACGCGGCCGACCTTCAGGCATTCCGACGACCAGTAGTAGTTCGCGACCTTCTGGCAGGTCGGCACTTCCGGCTTGCTGGTGTTCGGCACCGGGATCGAGGCTTCCGCGACCCGCGGCGTCGGCGTCGAGATCAGTTCGTTGCCGACGTTGCCGATGAACTTGTAGAACACCACCTGGTTCTCGAAGCCCAGCGACAGGCTCGTTTCACGCCAGCGGATCAGGTCGCCGACCTGCGCCTTCAGGTCGAGTTCGCCGCCGGCTTGCCCCGACACCACGTTGTCCTGGTTGGTGACCATGTACACGTGCTTCCAGTCGATCAACGTCGGGCTATTCGGATTCTTGCTGGGATTTGGATATTTTTTGAGAATGGTTTCGGTATCGAAAGAGACGAGCACATCGGTCACGCGTGACATAGAAGCTCCCGTTTGAAGGAATGGGATTTATTGTTGCGCGAATTTCTTTGCGCAGCGGCCATCGCCTTGTCCTGCAAGGCTTCGTGCCGTTAGAAGCACGTGCCGGCGAGATGGCGAAAGCAGATTATCCCGTTCGGTTAATTCTGAAAGCTGTAAGAGTAAACAGGGTATTTAATGTTGTTTCAGAGCGGTAATTTTAAAATCGGAATCAATCGATTCGATGCGCTACATAAATATCGCGGCATTGAATCTGTTAATTGAATGGCCGATTATTTTCGGGAGCGGGAGCGGGAGCGGCGGGAGGGCGCGGGATCGCTTACCGATAGGTCCAGAGCCGGTGCAGCACGAACGTCGTCGGCGGAACCAGCAGCGCGATCGCGACGATGCTCATCCCGCGGGACACGTCGAGCGCTTCGGCCGCACGCGCGAGCAGCATGGTTTCGACGAAGCCGGCCAGCGTGACCGCGAGAAAGCGCACCATGTTGCGCGTGCGCACCGTCGACGAGAAGCTCCACAGCGTGTTCGCGAGATACGAGAACGCGGTGGCGCAGAGGAAGGCGAGCGCGTTCGCCGTCACCAGCGTTGCATCGAGCCGCGCGAACAGCGCGGTCGCCACCAGCGTGTGGATCGCCGTCGAGCAGAGGCCGGACACGCCGAAGCGCACGAGGCGCGTGCGCTCGGCATGGAGCAGGCCGATCATGGCCATCGGCGCGCGTCAGTGTTCGCCAACCCGCGCGCGGGTCGGCTGCACGCGCCGGCGTGCGATCTGGCGGCGCGCATCGCGTGCAACCGGAAGTTCGATCACCTTGCCGTGCGCCTGGTAGCGGCGGCGGATCAGGTAGACGGGCCGTTGCTTCGACTCGTCGTAGATCCGCCCGACGTATTCGCCGACGACACCGATCCCGATGAGCTCGATGCCGCCGATGAACAGCGTGACCGAGATCAGCGACGCGTAGCCGAGCACCGGATTGCCGAACAGCAGCGTACGCAAGATGATGAACGCGCCGTACAGGAACGCGAGCGCGGCGATGCCGACGCCGATGTAGGTCCAGCTGCGCAGCGGCACGGTGCTGAAGCTGGTGATGCCTTCCAGCGCGAAATTCCACAGCTTCCAGCCGGAGAACTTCGAGTGCCCGGCGCTGCGCGCATCGCGCTGGTATTCGACGATCACGGTCCGGTAGCCGACCCACGCGAACAGCCCCTTCATGAAGCGATGCCGCTCGGGCAGGTTGCGTAGCGCGTTCACGACCTTGCGGTCCATCAGCCGGAAATCGCCGACGTTTTCCGGCAGCTTCACGTCCGACAGCAGGTTGTGCACGCGATAGTAGATCGCGGCCGCCGTGCGCTTCGCGAACGAATCGCACGCGCGGTTGCTGCGCTTCGCGGCGACCACTTCCGCACCGCTGCGCCAGTGTTCGATCATCACCGGAATCAGGCTCGGCGGATCCTGCAGGTCGGCGTCGAGCGGGATCACCGCGTCGCCGAGGGCTTCGTCGAGGCCGGCCGTGAGCGCCGCTTCCTTGCCGAAGTTGCGGGTGAGGTCGATCACGCGCACGCGCCGTTCGCCGGTGCTGATCCGGATCAGCCGCTCGAGCGTGTCGTCGCGGCTGCCGTCGTTCACGCAGACGATCTCGAACCGGATCGCGTCGATGGACGTCATCAGCGGAATCACGACGTCGAAGAAGCGCTCGACGGCCTCGCCTTCGTTATAGAACGGCACGACCAGCGATACGAGCGGTGTATAGAGTGATCCCCGCATGATGATTCCCCTTGTGATGTCGTTTCACCGATGCACGCCGATGGTCGGTCGGCCGGTGCGGCGCATTCCGTACGCCGGGCGGTGGTGCGTTCTGGCCGGATGCGTGAACGCGGTGTCGGTCGAGTGGTCGCTTGCATCCGGCATCGACGGCACGTCGCGTCGTTCCCGGGCGATCCGGCTGACGAGCAGCCCGAGCGACGCCAGTGTGACGAGCGGCATGAACTGGAACGACAGGTGCGGCACGAGCGCGAGGCCCGCGAGCGGCACCAGCCACAGCAGCGCCAGCCATTCCCGGTCGAAGCGCCGCCAGCCGTGCGTCCACGCATAGCGTGCGTACCACGCAATCACGATGCCGTACCAGGTCAGGTCGTAGTCGTACAGATAGGGGCTGACGAGCAGGCACGCGCAGGCGAGCGTCGCGGCACGCAGTGCGTACGCGCAGGTACCGCGCCACGCATAGATGACGGCGATCGCCGCGATCGCCGCCGACAGCAGCTGAAGACCGCTGGCGACGTAGGCGGGCAGGCCGGCCATCGCGGCCAGCGCGAACAGGGTCGGCATCCGCGCGAGCTTCGCATGGCCGGCGCTGACGACCTGGTAGACATCGTGCATCCCGTGTGCGAACGCGATCCACGAATCGGTGCCGAACGCGAGCGTGGTGAGCGCGACACAGGCGGCAATCGTCGCGGCCCACGCGGCCAGCGCACGCCACTGGCCGGCACACAGCAGCGCGAGCGGGAACAGGATGGCCACCTGCGGCTTCATCATCAGTATGCCGAAGCAGATCCCGGCCCAGACGGGGCGGCGATTCAGGAGCAGCAGGCCGAGGCCGCCGATCGTCGCGGTGAACAGGCTGGTTTGCCCGACGACGAGCGTAACGAATGCGGCGGGGAAGGCCAGCGCGCATAGCCACGCGCTGCCGCGCTGCACGGTCGCGTGAATGACGACGGCGAACAGCGCATACGTGACGCCGAGCCAGAGCACGACGGCCAGCGTGTACGGCAGCCAGCCGAGCGGCAGGACCAGCAACAGCATGCTGGGCGGATAGAGCCACAGGAGCACGCCGTCCTCGAGATTCATGCCCGGGACGGCGAGTTGCTGGATCGCGAACAACGCGTTGAAATGCCAGACGTCGGCGGCGCGTCCGTGCGCGGCGAGCCATGCCGCGCTCCAGATCGCGGAGAAATCCTGCGACAGCGGGACCAGCGAGGCGGCGGGCTGCAAGTACATCCGGGCAATGTAGATGCCGATGAACAGCAGCTCGGCCAGCAACACGCCGCCGGCATAGAGGCGCACGCGATCGCGATTGAGCCAGTGAGGATAACGGCGTGGGCCGGCGATCGGGAGTTCGGGGTGCGCATCCATCGCAGGATGGCCGTGGCGAACGGAAAGAGGCGTTTTCATCGCGCGTTCCGGGGCGAGCGCTGTGCGGTGCGGCGAACGACGACGAACAGCACGGCAAGCAGCACGATCGGGCCGATCTGCGGCAGCTTCATCAACCGGTTCAGCATTTCGAAGATCGGCAGCAGCCAGGCGAGCACGATCACGCCCTGGTCGCCGGGCAGCCAGCCTTCATCGAAGCCATGGGCAATCAGGCAGAAGATCGCGATACCGAGCCAGGTCAGTTCGTAGTGCCACAGATAGGGCGTAGTCAGCAAGGTGGCGACGGCGAGCACGGCGCCGCGCAAGCGCATGTCGGGCGTGCGGCGCCAGACGTCGACGGTCGCCGCGATCGCGAGCAGCGCGACCGCGGCCTGCGCGGCCAACGCGACCGGCACCGAGATGCCCGCGAGCCGCAGCGCGGCGAACGGGGTCGGCGATGCGAGCCAGTAGGACGGCAGCATGAAGTGCTGCTCGCGCACCGTCGACACGGCGTCCGCCAGCCCATGCAGCGCGCCGACACCGGTCAGCGCGATCCCGGCCGCCGCGAACAGCGTCGCGCTGATCGCCGCCGCCGCGAACGTGCGCCACGCGCGCGCCGCGATCAGCGCGAACGGGAACACCACGGCCAGTTGCGGCTTGATCGCGAGCAACCCGATCAGCACGCCGGCCGCGATCGGGCGCTTGCCGAGCAGATGCAGCGCGAGTGCGGCGAGGCCGGCGGTCAGGATGCTGTTCTGGCCGAACAGGGCGGACATGCACACGGCCGAATACGCGATCACGACGAGCGCCGCGGCGCGCGGCACGGGAAGATGCGCGCGCAATCCCGACAACCGCGAGATGGCGAACGCGTAGCATAAAAGACTGCCCGCGGAAAAGAGGATGTATGCGGGCAGGAAAGGCACAAGGGCAACCGGCGCGATGAACAGCAACATCGTCGGCGGATAGAGCCAGGGAAGCGGCCGATGCTGCAGATACGCACCGAAGTGCGCGGTTTCGGCCAGCAGGAATGACGAAGCGTCGTAGGCCGATGCGGCATGGCCTTGCAACACGAGATGCGATGCGGTCCAGAAGACCGAGAAGTCGATACCCGGACGGGCGGTGTCGCTCGAGGTAAAGCCATCGGTCACGACACCCCACACGACCACCAACGCGACGAAGAGCATCAGCATGATGCAGCTGTACGGAATGATCCGGTCGGCTGTCAGCCATTGAGCACAGCGTATTGCGCGAACGCGCGCCCCACGATTGGCTGTGTACATGATTCCCCGTCTGTGTGTAGAGGCTGCCTGGTCTGTCGCAGCCGTTTCATGTTGTGTCGTGCCTGCGGATCGATTCGCACTGAAATGGCGTTGTCCGGTGAATTCATTGTTGAAGAAAAAATCGTGTGATGCAAATCGCCCACTGAAAGCCGGGATTTGGATTGGCGGGTGGCACACGTGAAAACTGCATTTTCAGGTATGAGAAATCGACGTTGCCGGATTTTGTGTTTCTGCTTTGAAACATCCGGCCATTTTGACCGGCTCCGCATCCCGCCGATCGCATGAGACGCAGGTCGCCACGCGTGTTCGGGAAAGTCCCGAGTAAAAATTTTTGATCCTTTGCGCAGCGCGGCGGCAGGCATTCCGGCTTACAGCGCTTGCGGGAAAACATATATCAATTTTGAAACATTTCCGGCGCCGGGCCCCGGGCCGGGCAACGCGGGCATCGCGGGAACCCTTGATGCGCCTCGATTTCGCTCCGGGTGGCCTGCTCTTTGCGTAAGCGTTGGCACGGCAGTCGACGAGGTGACGACCGGGCGGTTCCGGCAAAAGACAGACGGAACCAGCTTCGGAATCACCTGCGGAAAGGAAGGCCGGAGCGCGTCGGGGAAAACGCAGCTCCAGGTCGATTAACCGCACGAACTTTCGTCGAATGACCCTTGAGACCCGGCATCGTCCGGGCAATAAGAAATCGGCATGGCAGCAAATGGGGAATAAAAATGAAAGACCACAGCACATCACGGTTCGCAAACCGCGTTAAACAAACATTGCAGCTTATCCGGGAGTTTGTCTCCCGTTCAACTGGATTCCACGCGTCGAACGGCAGTCGTGCCGTTCCGGTCGATCGGATTGCCCGGTTCATCCGGCCGGTCGCACCGTACACGCCTCTCTCGCACTCTGCCTCACTGATACCCGTTCGCGTGGACAGGGGTGTACATCCCCGTTCCCGCGGCTGAGCGTCGCGTTCCGATTTTTCGCGTAGTGCCGGTGGTGCCCGTCCCGACGTCGTGACAGACGAAGGGTATTTAATAGTAGTCCGAAAGGAGATTACTTATGTCAAGAGTCATTGAAAAGATCGCCTGGTTCGTTTTGGATCAGGACGGCGTGACGGCCATCGAGTACGGCCTGATCGCCGCGCTGATCGCGCTCGGCATCGTCGCCGCGCTGACGGCGATCGGTACGGACCTGTCGACCGTGTTCAGCACGATCGCCTCGAGTCTGGACTCAGCGGTAACAGCACTCTGATGGACGGTACGACGAACGGAACAGTCGAATCCCAAGTCGCCACCACACGGCATCAACACCCTACCTCGACGTATCGATGCACGGTCAACCGACCAGCCGGCACGCGAGGTCTTTGAAAGTCAAAACGTAAGGAGATCATCATGTCCAAGTTCATTCAACAAGCCGCCCGTTTCGTTCGCGACGAAGACGGCGTGACCGCCATCGAATACGGCCTGATCGCAGCACTGATCGCGGTCGGCATCATCGTGGCAGTCACGGCGGTCGGCACGCAACTGAAGACCGTGTTCACCACGATCGCGGCCGACCTGACCGCGGCCGTGTGAGGCCATTGAAAAGCAGAGCGTGCGGACGGTTCGGCCGGTGCAGCGATCGGGCCGCTCCCACGCATCTGATGACCGGGAACCGGAGACCATCATGCAAACCAGGGTGCGTGTCGCAAACCCCAGGATCGACGCAGGGCAGCGTGTGCCGTCGATCGGGTCTGCCTGCCTCGCGGCGACGTTCGTCGTCGCGATGCTGGGGAACATCGTCACGCCGAAAGGCTCGCTTGCCAATACGTACGCGGTGATCGCAACGGCCGTCACGGCCGCCGTGGCCACTGCGCTGGCAATGGTTTCCTGATCCTTCTTTTCGCTCAGCGAGGTTCGCCATGTTGCCCGTTGCGCCGCCTTACCCGATTCCGTTGTGCGTGACGCTGCTCGCGGTATCCGCGGCCGGCACGGACATCGCGGCCCGCCGCATCCCGAACCGCCTCGTCGCGATCGGCCTTGCGGGCGCGCTGGCCGCCCAGTGCCTGCTGCACGGCGTCCTGGCAGGCGTGCTCGGCTGGCTTGCCGGCGCTGCGACCGGGTTCGCGCTGCTGCTGCCGTTCTATCTGTTGCGCGGCATGGCGGCCGGCGACGTGAAGCTGATGCTCGCGATCGGCGCGTGGGTCGGCGCGGAAATGACGTGTTACATCGTGCTGGCCACGTTCCTGGCCGGCGGGATCGGTGCGCTCGCGGTCGTGCTGCTGCGCGGCCGGATGCGCCAGATGTGGGCGAATGTCCGCGCGCTGCTTGCGCGGCACTCGCGAGGAACGCGTGGGGAGGCCGCCGACGGCCCCGCGGAAATCGCGTCGGTGGGCTCGCTGCCGTATGGGGTAGCGATCGCGGCCGGCACGCTGGCCATGCTGTTCGCGTCGCACACCTAGCGCGACGCACCCGCAACGAGGATGGAACGACCATGAACACGAACCATACCGAACCGAGACGCGACGCGCAGGTGGCTCATCTGCCCGATCCGTTGCCGTCGCGGGAGGCGCATACGAAGCTGGGCGCGCAATTGCCGGCGGCACCGCGCTCGCTCGACGAAACGGGATTGAGCAAGACCTTCGTTGCCGGCCTTGTGCTGAAGTCGACGCTGATGCTCGGCCGCCCGTCGTACGGCGACCTGGTCGAGCGGCATTGCCTGCCGCTCGCGGTGCTCGACGACGTCTTTGCGTTCCTGGTGCGCGAGCACCTCGTCGAACTCACCCATCGCGGCGCGACCGATCTCGACGTGACGTTCCGCCTGACCGACGCGGGCCGCGTGCTGGCGCTCGAGGAACGGGCGCGCAGCGGTTACAGCGGGCCCGCGCCGGTGACGCTCGACGCGTATCTCGAGTGCGTGGCGGCTCATTCGGTGCGCAAGCTGCAGATCGGCCAGAACGACGTGTGGGCCGCATTCGAAGGCATCGTGATCGACACGTCGGTGCTCGACTCGGCGGCCGCGGCGCTCAACGCGGGCCGTCCGCTGCTGATCTACGGCCCGGCCGGCAGCGGCAAGACCTTCCTCGCCGAGCGGCTCGGCTCGCTGATGCGTGGTTACGTGCCGGTGCCGCACGCGATCTGCGCGGCCGGCGAAGTGATCCAGATCTACGACCCGCTCGTGCATGTCGACGCGGCATCGCAACCGGGCGGCCAGTCGGTCGATCGCCGCTGGCGCCTGTGCGAGCGGCCGGTCGTGATGTCCGGCGGCGAACTGACGCTCGACGAGCTCGACCTGCGCCGCGACGAAGTCGCGGGCTTCTACCAGGCGCCGCCGCACATGAAGGCGAACATGGGAATGTACGTCGTCGACGATCTCGGCCGCCAGCGCGTCGAGCCGCGCGACCTGCTCAATCGCTGGCTGCGCCCGCTCGATCGCGGCGTCGATTTCATGACGCTCGAATCCGGCAACCGCTTCGTGCTGCCGTTCGACGTCTGGCCGGTGTTCTCGAGCAACCTGGCGCCGGAACAGTTCTGCGACGACGCATTCCTGCGCCGCCTCGGCTCGAAGATTCACGTCGGCGCGATGTCGATCGACAACTACCGCGCGGTGTTCGACGCGGCCTGCGCATCGCAGGGCCTCGTCGCGGCAAACGATGCGTTCGACTACCTGCTGCACCACCTGCATCTGCCGACCGGCAAGGCGTTTCTCGCTTGCTTCCCGGCCGACCTGCTGCGCCTCGTCGCCGCCGGCGCGCGGTATCGCGGCGATCCGCCCGAGGTGACGCACGACGGGCTGTACGACGCCTGGGCCAGCTATTTCGGTGCGGTACCTGAACGGGACGGCGGCCATCCGCCGCCCGTCGAGCGCGGCGGGCGCACCTACATCACCGGTTGAACCGTTTCTTTCACGATTCGTCGAGGAGCATTGCCATGAAAAACAGTCGAGCGATCCTGATGCTGGTCGTCGCGATGGTCGCGGGTCTTGCCGCGGTCGTGTTCGCGTCCCACTGGCTGATGCAGACATCCACGAGCTCGGTCACGCCGGTTGCGGTGGCGGCCACCGACCTGAACCTGGGCGAACCGCTCGGGCCGAACCAGATCCGCATCGTGAGCTGGCCGTCGGGCAGCGTGCCGACCGGCGCGTTCACCGATACCAAGGCGCTCGAAGGGCGTGTGGTACGCGCCAGCCTGTCGCGCGACGAGCCGGTGATCGAGTCGAAGCTCGCGCCGGTCGGCACGAAGGGCGGGCTGTCCGCGGTGATCGCCGACGGCAGCCGCGCGATCACGGTGCGCGTGAACGACGTCGTCGGTGTCGCGGGCTTCGCGCTGCCGGGCAACTACGTCGACGTGATCGTCAACACGCAGGAGCAGCAGGGCAAGACCGACGGGCAGAGCATCTCGAAGATCGTGCTCGAGCACATCCTCGTGCTCGCCGTCGCACAGCAGGTGAGCCGCGACGATACGGCGCCGAAGGTGGTCAACGCGGTGACGCTGGAAGTCACGCCCGACCAGGCCGAACGGCTCGACCTCGCGCGCAGTGTCGGCACGCTGTCGCTCGTGCTGCGCAACCAGGTCGACCAGAAGACGCTGAACACCGACGGCGCGACCAAGGTGACGCTGCTCGGCAAGGAGCCCGCACCGGAAGCGCCGCCGGCACCCGTGCGTGTGCGCACGGTGCGCGTGCACGTCGCATCGCACGCGGCGCCGGAAGTGCGGCGCGATTGCGTCGGCGTACTGACGGGCGTGAGGGGCAGCGTCGAGTGCTTCTGAAACAGATCAAGACAGTCACATAAACGGCCGCCGGCAACGCGCGGTGGCCCTGGAAGTCGATAACCGGCGCAGCGCCGGTCTCTCGGGGGATCAGACGAAATGAAGATCAAACCGCAATGCACGGATACCGGCCCGCTGCGTACACGCGTGGCACGGGGCACGATGATGGCCGCAATCCTTTGTTCCGGATGGCTGACCGTTTATGGCGCACTGGCCCAGGAAGGCATCGAAGCCGGCGCGCTGACGAAGGGCGGCGCCAGCGCGCCGGCCGCCATCGGCAAGGGGCCGGTGCAGATGACGATCAGCATGGCGCCGGTGGCGGCCGCCGCACCGGCCGCGTCGTCCGGGCCGCTGCGCGGGCCGAACTGCGTCGGCGCGGTGCGTGAATCGACCAGCGTCAGCGTGCCGCTCGGCAAGTCGCTGCTGGTGCCGATGCCGGAGCCGGTCCGCAATCGGACGATCGGCAATCCGGCCGTCGCGCAGGCCACGATGGTGTCGCCGCAGACGCTGTACATCCTCGGGCTGTCGGTCGGCACGACCAACATGATCGTGCAGGGCAGGAGCGGTGCGTGCCGCGTGATCGACGTGGCGGTCGGCGCGGACGCCGGCGGCCTGCAGGCGTCGCTGCAGCAACTGATGCCGAACGAGCGCGATATCCGCGTGACGACCGCGGCCGGCACGATCGTGCTGTCGGGCACCGTGTCGAGCTCGCAGGCCGCGCAGCAGGCCGTGCAGATCGCGCATGCGTACGGTGACAGCGCGGGCGACCCGGCCGCGGGCGGCAAGCCGAGCGGTGGCGGCGTGCTGAACATGCTGGCCGTCACGTCGCCGCAGCAGGTGATGCTGGAGGTGAAGGTGGCCGAGGTGTCGAAGACGCTGATGAACCAGATGGGCAGCGCGCTCAACATCCAGGGCGGGTTCGGTTCGTGGAGCGGGGCGCTGGTCAGCAACCTGCTCGCGGGCGTTGCCAGCGGCATCGCGTTCAGCAAGGCGAACAACAAGCCGTTCAACCTCGCGGCCGACGCGCAGAACACCGACAACCTGGTCAAGATCCTCGCGGAGCCGAATCTCGTGACGATCAGCGGCCAGGAAGCGACGTTCCTCGCCGGCGGCAAGATCTTCATCCCGATCCCGCAGAGCAGCGGCAACGGCACGTCGTCGATCACGCTGCAGGAAGAGGAATTCGGTGTCGCGCTGAAGTTCACGCCGACGGTGCTCGCGAACGGCCGGATCAGCCTGAAGGTGGCGCCGGAAGTGTCCGAACTGTCGGCCACGGGCGTCACGCTGAGCTCGACCAACATCGGCGGCACGTCGATCCTGCCGCTGATCACGACGCGGCGCGCATCGACGACGGTGCAGATGAGCGACGGCGAATCGTTCGCGATCGGCGGGCTGATCAAGGACAACGTGACCGGCGCGCTGAAGGCAATCCCCGGTGTGGGCGAAGTGCCGGTGCTCGGCGCGCTGTTCCGCAGCACGTCGTTCCAGCAGGATCGCACGGAGCTGATCTTCCTGATCACGCCGCACCTGGTGAAGCCGCTGCAGACCGCCGACGTGCCGCTGCCGACCGACAGCTTCTCGAAGCCGAACGAAGCCGACGTGTATGCGACGGGCAACATGGAAGGCCGCGGTGGCGTCCGCAAGCCCGGCGCACAACCGGCGAACGGCGCGGCAGCTGCCCCGCAGGCACCGGCTCAAGCGCCCGCACCGGCGCCGCAATCGGAGGCCCCGGCAGGAGCCGCCGCCGCGCTGCCCGCACCGCGCGTGCCGCAGGGCGCGGATGCGCAGCCGCCGGTGCCGGCCGAGCCGCAGAAGACGCCAGCGCCGGTGGCGGCCACCGTGCCGCAACCGGGCGCGGCCAACGCGGCCCGCGTCGCGCGCATCGAAGCCGCCGCTGCGCGCCTCGCTGCGGCCGGCCCGGCTGCACCGGCCCAGCCGGCTGCGCCGGCGCGGCCGACGAACCGGATCCCGGCGGCTGCCCACGCGCAGATCGCCCGCTCGGAATCCGAGTCCACCGATCGTTGATGCCATCCAAGGGGACATTCATGAAATCCGCCTACCTCGTATTCGTGCGCCGCGCGGCGCTCGCCGCACCGCTCGCCTTCGCGCTTGCCGGCTGCATGTCGTCGACCCCGGTGTGGGACACCCGCTTCGGCGAATCGGTCCGCGCCGTGACGCAGGCCCAGATCATCGATCCGCATGCCGCCGATCACGCGGCAGCGACGACGGTGGTCGACGGCGGCGCGGCCACCTCGGCGCTCGACAACTACGACAAGTCGTTCAAGCAGATCGATCCGCCCACCAATGCATTCGTGATCGGCATCGGCAAGGCCACCCAGTAACGACGGCATGCTCAGGGAGAAAGCCATGAACAGCGCAGCCCGCTATCCGAAAGTCATGCGTCGCAGCCTGCATCGCCAGCGCGGTGCCGTCGCGATCATCGTCGGTCTCGCACTGGCGGTGATGATCGGGTTCGTCGGTCTCGCGCTGGATCTCGGCAAGCTGTACGTCACGCGCAGCGAACTGCAGAACAGCGCCGATGCGTGCGCGCTGTCGGCTGCGCGTGACCTGACCGGGGCCATCAGCCTGACCGTGGCCGAGGCCGACGGCATCGCCGCCGGCCACCTGAATTTCGTGTTCTTCCAGAACAAGTCGGTGCAGATGCTGACGAACACGAACGTGACGTTCAGCGATTCGCTGACCGATGCGTTCCTGACGAAGAACTCGGTCACGACGCCGGCGAACATGAAGTACGTCCAGTGCACGGCGTCGCTGAGCAACATCTCGCACTGGTTCATGGAAGTGCTGAACGTGCTGCCGGGCACCAAGCTCGCGAATGCGGCGACCGTGTCGGCCAGCGCGATCGCGACGGTGGGCGGCGGCCAGACGACCTGCGCGATCCCGGTGTTCGTGTGCCGCACGACCGGGTCGCCGTCCTACAACGTCGGCGACTGGATCACGTCGCCCTCCGGGTCGTCGTCGACCTACGGGCCAGGCAACTTCGGCTGGGCGGCCCTCGACGGCTCGACGAGCGACAGCACCCTGTCCAGCGAGCTGTCGGGCAACACCTGCAACATCACGAGCCCGCCGGACCTCAGCACCACGGGCCTGAAGTCGGCGTCGCTGCGCGCCTGGAATACCCGCTTCGGCATCTATACGAACGGCGCGAACGGCTCGAGCGGCCAGCCCGACTTTACCGGCTACGCGTATGTCGGCCCGAACTACGGCCCGCCCGGAACGGCCGGCATCAAGGGCGACGCATACACGCAGTTCGTGATCGACCGCACGAACTTCACGTCCTACCAGGGCGACGGCACGCCGCCGGCAGGCAGCGGGATCGCGACCAACGGCACCGCGACGGCGAGCAATTACCAGACCTATGGCGGCGACCGCCGCGTCGCGCTCGCCCCGGAAGGCGACTGTTCGACGCTGAACGGGAACAGCGGCAAGGTGCACGTCACGCAGTGGGATTGCGTGCTGATGCTCGATCCCGTGCCGTTCAGCCCCGGCAAGGGCGGGGTCCTCGCGCACCTCGAATACCTCGGCTCGTCGGTGTCCGGCAACAACCCGTGTGCGACACACGGGCTGCCCGGCGACGGCAGCGCATCCGGGACCCAGGTTCCGATGCTCGTTCAATAGCGTTCAATAACGGAGAGACGATCATGAACAAGCGCCTGATTCGCCGTTCGCGCACCCGTGGCGTCGTCGCCGTGGAATTCGCGATCGTGCTGATGCCGATGATCCTGCTTGCGACCGGCGTGGCCGAGTTCGGCCGCGCGATCTACCAGTACGAGACGCTGACCAAGGCGACGCGCGACGCGGCGCGCTACCTGTCGATCTGGCTGCCGACCGACGCCGCGTACCCGGTGTCGGCGGCGCAGTGCCTCGTCGTCTACGGCAACACGACGTGCGGCGCGTCCGGCACCGAGCTGGTGCCGGGGCTCACGACCTCGATGGTGACCATCTGCGACGCGCAGCACACGACCGGCTGCAGCGACACGTCCGACCCGTCGCAGTTCGCGAACCTGCCGACTTACGACGCGAACAACAACACGGCGAGCGGTACGGCGTCGGGCGCCATCAACGTCGTCGAGGTGAAGATCAAGGGCTACAAGTACCAGCCGATTCCCGTGTACCCGGGGCTCACGTCGATCACGTTCGGCAACATCGTCACCGTGATGAGGCAAGTGTCATGAACGCGCGCCATGTCCCGCAGTCACGCCGGCGCGCCCAGCGCGGCTCGGCGCTCGTCGAGTTCGGGCTGATCGCCTCGATCCTGGTCATGCTGCTGATCGGCATCTTCGAATTCGGCCGCGTGCTGTTCTACTGGAATACCGCGAGCGAGGCCGTGCGCCTCGGCGCGCGCACGGCGGTGGTCTGCGACGTGAATGCCGCCGGCGTCGCGAAGCGCGTGACGGCGCTGCTGCCGCTGCTGTCGAGCGCGAACGTGTCGGTGAGCTACACGCCGGCGAACTGCACCGTGAGCACGTGCACCTTCGTGACCGTCAGCGTCACGAACGTCACGGTCAAGACGATGATCCCGTTCGTGAACGTGTCGGTGACGATGCCGCCGTTCACGACGACGCTGCCGCGCGAAAGCCTGACTTCCGCGACCGGCGGTGCCAACTGCAATTGATCGAACAGGCGAGGCACACGAAATGATCAACATCCTCGTAGCTTCCGACGATACCGCGCGGCTCACGCAGATCGCGCGCCTCGTGGCCGACTGCGGACGCTATCGCGCGACCCGCGCGACCGGCCGCCCGTCGCAGATCGAACACCGCACCGACGGGCTCGACGCGTTCGACATCCTGCTGGTCGATGGTACGTCGCTCGACGCGTCCGAGCTGTCGGCGATCGAGCGGATCTGCCGGGTTCACGCCGGGCTGACCTGCATCCTCGTGACGGCGGACGCATCGCCGCACGTGCTGCTCGACGCGATGCGCGCGGGCGCGCGCGACGTGCTGCAGTGGCCGCTCGACCTGCAGGCGCTCGGCAATGCGCTCGAACGCGCGGGCGCGCAAAGCACGCGGCGCGACAGCGACGATACGCGGATCGTGTCGTTCATGTCGTGCAAGGGCGGGGCGGGCACGAGCTTCGCGGCCAGCAACGTCGCATTCGAGATCGCGGAAGGCTTCAAGCGCCGCGTGCTGCTGATCGACCTGAACCAGCAGTTCGCCGACGCCGCGTTTCTCGTCAGCGACGAAACCCCGCCGTCGACGCTGCCTCAGCTGTGCGCGCAGATCGAGCGGCTCGACAGCGCGTTCCTCGACGCAAGCGTCGCGCACGTGACGGAGAACTTCCACGTGCTCGCGGGTGCCGGCGACCCGGTCAAGGCCGCCGAGATGCGCGAGGACGCGCTCGAATGGATCCTCGGCGTCGCCGCGCCGCGCTACGACTTCGTGATCTTCGACATCGGCGTCGGCATCAATCCGCTGTCGATGGTCGCGCTCGATCGCAGCGATCAGATCCAGCTCGTGATGCAGCCTGCGATGCCACACGTGCGCGCCGGCCGTCGGCTGCTGGAGATCCTCGTGTCGCTCGGCTACTCGACCGACCAGATGCGGCTCGTCCTGAACCGCGCGACGCGCGCGAGCGACCGGACCCGCACCGCGCTCGAGGAAGTGCTCGGCATGCACGCCGCTTGCACGATTCCCGACGACACCGACACCGTGCTCGAAGCGGTCAACCAGGGCCATCCCGTGTCGCGGCTCGCACGCGGCACGGCGGTCGCGCGGGCGCTGCAGGGTTACGCGAAACAGCTCGTCGAAGGGGAGGTGCGCGCGGGGCACGGCGCCGCGCGCAGCGAACCGCTGATGTCCAGGTTCTTCGGCCGCAAGGCCACGCCGAAGCTCAAGTCCATGTAATTCTTTCGGGGAATCGATCATGTCATTGCGCGAACAGATGTCGTTGCACCGGACCCCGCCGCTGGCGGCGGGCAGCGAACCGGCCGGCCCGGCGCATTCGTCGGTACGCGACGCGTACCAGAAGCTGCGCCGCGAAATTCACCTGGCCGTGCTCGAGCGCGTCGAGCTGGAGCGCCTGTCGCGGATGCCGCAGGAGCAGGTCCGCCAGGAAATCTCCGCGCTGA
Organism: Burkholderia crassaminum; assembly: GCF_964265005.1. Taxonomy (NCBI): domain Bacteria; kingdom Pseudomonadati; phylum Pseudomonadota; class Betaproteobacteria; order Burkholderiales; family Burkholderiaceae; genus Burkholderia; species Burkholderia crassaminum. The sequence goes on from NZ_OZ183801.1 coordinate 449,112, forward strand.
TCTCGCGCATTCTCGACGACGAGCGGATGCCCGCGAACGACATCGAGCGGCGGCAGCTCGCGATCGACGTGTACGACGAGATGTTCGGTTTCGGTCCGCTCGAAGCGCTGCTGCGCGACCCCGGCATTTCCGACATCCTCGTGAACACGTACCGGCAGGTCTATGTCGAGCGCAGCGGCCAGCTCGAACTGACCGACGTGACGTTCTACGACGATGCGCACCTGATGAAGGTGATCGAGAAGATCGTGTCGCGCGTCGGGCGCCGCATCGACGAATCGAGCCCGATGGTCGATGCACGCCTGCCGGACGGCTCGCGTGTGAACGCGATCATCCCGCCGTCCGCGATCGACGGGCCGCTGATGTCGATCCGGCGTTTCGCGGTCAACCCGCTGAAGATGGACGACCTCGTGCGCTACCACAGCCTCACGCCGCCGATGGCCGAACTGCTCGACGCGCTGTCGCGCGCGAAGGTGAACGTGCTGGTATCGGGCGGCACCGGCAGCGGCAAGACGACGCTGCTCAACATCCTGTCCGGCTTCATTCCGCGCAACGAGCGGATCGTGACGATCGAGGATGCCGCCGAGCTGCAACTGCAGCAGCCGCATGTGCTGCGGCTCGAAACGCGCCCGCCGAACATCGAAGGCAAGGGCGAGATCACGCAGCGCACGCTGGTGCGCAACGCGCTGCGGATGCGCCCGGACCGGATCATCCTCGGCGAAGTGCGCGGTGCGGAAGCGCTCGACATGCTCAACGCGATGAACACCGGCCACGAAGGCTCGCTCGCGACGATTCACGCGAACACGCCGCGCGACGCGCTGACGCGGCTCGAGAACATGATCAGCGTCTCCGGCCTGACGCTGCCGCCGAAGACGATGCGCCAGCAGATCGCGTCGGCGATCTCGGTGGTCGTGCAGGCGGCGCGACTGACGGACGGCAAGCGCAAGATCGTCAGCATTCAGGAACTCACCGGGATGGAAGGCGACATCATCAACATGCAGGAGATCTTCACGTTCAAGCGCACGGGCGTGGACCGCGACGGCTCGGTACGCGGCCACTTCTGCGCGACCGGCGTGCGGCCGAAGTTCGTCGAACGGCTGCAGGCGTTCGGCATCAACCTGCCGGATTCGCTCTACGACCCGTCGCAGCGTTACGAGACGAACTGACGACATGGCGCCGCTTGCGGCCGGGGAGGCCTCATGAACACGATCTTTTACGCCTTTGTGATTCTCACGTTCGTCGCGGTCGTGCTGACGATCGAAGGCGCCTATCAATGGTGGAATGCGCGGCACGGCACCGCCGCGCGCCGGATCGAGTCGCGCATTCGCGCGATGTCGGCCGGCGGCAACGTGCAGCAGGAACGGCTGTCGATCCTGAAGAAGCGGATGCTCGACGAGTCGAAGCCGTTCGACCAGTTGCTGCTGCGGGTGCCGCGCGTGCAGGCGCTCGATCTCGTGATCCAGCAATCGGGCCTCGACTGGACGCTGCCGAAGCTGATCGTGCTCAGCGCGGTGTTCCCGGCGATCGCGTGGCTGGCGCTGAGCTTCGCCACGTTGCCGCAGCTGGCCGCGCTGCCGATCGCGCTGTTCGCCGGATGCTGGCCGACGATGTACGTGATGCGCGCCCGCAGGCGGCGCATGCGCAAGCTCGAACGGCAGTTGCCGGATATCTGCGACATGATTTCGCGCGCGCTGCGTTCCGGTCATTCGTTCACGAGCACGCTCGGGATGGTGAGCGAGGAGTTTCCCGATCCGATGGGCGGCGAGTTCCGGATCACGTTCGACGAGGTCAACTACGGTGTGTCGCTGCACGACGCGCTGATGAATCTCGCGACGCGCGTGCCGGTGCAGGACCTGCGCTATTTCGTGATCGCCGTGCTGATCCAGCGCGAGACCGGCGGCAACCTGGCCGAGCTGCTCGACAGCATCTCCGCGCTGATCCGCGAGCGCTTCAAGCTGTTCGACAAGGTGCGCGTGCTGTCGGCGGAAGGGCGGCTGTCGGCGTGGATTCTCGGGCTGCTGCCGTTCGGTACGGCCGGGGCGATCGCGGTGCTGAACCGCGAGTTCCTGTCGGTGCTCTGGGAAGATCCGGCCGGCATCAGGATGGTCGGCGGGATGCTGGTGACGATGCTCTTCGGCCTGTTGTGGATCCGCCGCATTGTCCGGATTCGCGTCTGACGCGCGAGCTGAATAACGAACCGTAGCGAGACTGTCATGCAAAACCTGAGCGTAGTCCACGCCGTGATGCTGGGCGGCTTGTTCCTCTTCGTGGCCGGCGGCGCCCTGATCGGGATGCTGCTGTTCGCGCCGCGCAATATCCAGCGCCGGATCCAGCAGGCCGGCGGCGCCGGCGCGGGCGCGGGCGACGGCGACGACATGGCGTCGCGCTGGGTCGCGAAGCTGGTGGAGTTGTCCAGCCCGATCTCCAGGCTGTCGGTGCCGAAGGACGGCTGGGAGAATTCGCCGCTGCGCATCCGGCTCATGAATGCCGGCTGGCGCAACCAGAGCGCGGCCGCGCTGTATTTCACCGCGAAGACGATGCTCGCGCTCGCGGTGCCGTGCGCGGCGCTGCTGGTGCTGATCACGACCCGGCTCGGGGATCAGCGCGAACTCCTGTCGGTCATCCTCGTCGTGCTTGCCGGGATCGGCTACTACATCCCGAACATCGTGCTGTCGCAGCGGATCAAGGTGCGCCAGCAGAAGATCTTCGAGGATTTCCCGGACGCGCTCGACCTGCTGACGGTGTGCGTCGAAGCGGGGCTGGGGCTCGACGCGGCGCTGATGAAGGTGAGCGAGGAGCTGCGCTTCAGCAGCGAGGTGGTCTCGAGCGAACTCGACCTGTTGCTGCTCGAGATGCGCTCCGGCTTCACGAAGGAGACGGCGCTGCGCAACCTCGCGCTGCGCACCGGCGTAGAGGACATCGAATCGTTCTGCGCGATGCTGATCCAGGCCGATCGCTTCGGCACGAGCATCAGCGAATCGCTGCGCGTGCTGTCGGACATGCTGCGCACGCGGCGCCGGATGCGTGCGGAGGAGCGGGCCGCGAAGATTGCACTGAAGCTGCTGTTCCCGCTGATCTTCTGCATCTTTCCGTCGCTGATGCTGGTGCTGCTCGGGCCGGCGATGATTCACGTCTATCGCGTGCTGCTGCCGACGTTCGTCGGGATGTCGCAGTAAGCGGCGAGCCGGCGTCATGCCGGGATCGACGCAAACGTCGATAAAGGGTTTGCGTGCCGGGCGGCTACCCCCCGCCGGCCGGCACGGCAACAGGCTTCATGGAGGCTCCCTCCCCAGGCGGCGCCGCGAGACAGGTTGACCATAGCGGCGTCAACGCATCCTGGACCCATGGTCGGCCATGGAACAAGCCGTAGTCCACCGCCTTAGCGGCTGCCCCCTACTGCTAACCTGAATGCCGGCGAAGCTTGCCGGCATCACGTTGTGTGCGATGAAGCGGAGATCGCGGGGCGTGGCCGGCGTTTCCGTGGCATCCCGGACGCAATCGCGGCGATGACAGGATGGGCGCCGCGCTATAGCATGGTCGGCAATCACGGCGCGGCGCGCGCCGTTCCCGGTCGGGAGACGACAGGAAAAACATGCCGACGTTGACGATCGAACCGCTGGAGCCCGACGAGCGGGTGCGGCTGCGCGGCACCAAAGGCGGCGGCCTCTGGCTCGTGGCACTGCTCGTTGCGTATCCCGCCATCCCGGTCGGCTGTGCGTTCCTCACGCATTCGTTCCAGTACCCGCTCATGACACTCGCCGGACTCGCGCTGATCATCGCGGCAGCGTGCCTGACCGTGTTCGCGATCTACCGGTGGAGCGAACACAAGGTATCGCTGGACCTGAAAGCCAACCGGAAGTTCGTGCTCGACACCACGATCGCCCGGCTCGACGAGCGGTATTTCCGCGGTATTTCGAGCTTCTATCTGAGCGTTGTCGAAGACGGTCCCGATGTGCCGCGTCGACGGTTCCAGATCGACAAGGCCGTGCATGACCGGCTGCGCAAAGGCGAACGCATCCGCATTGCCTTCGTGCCGGTTTCGGGGCGCGTGCTGGAGATCGAATCGGATTCGTACCGGTACCGCATCTGAATCCGGGACGATTCGGCGCGCGAGAGCGCCGTCGGTCGCGTTGCGCGTAATGCTGCGGAAAGGTTCGATCCCGACGACTGTTTCTTCCATCGCGCGAATCGCATCGATACCTTGAGTTTCATCATCCGGCGCGCTACATTGCCGCTCGCAGAATTCCGCACGGACTCCTGCGCACCTTGTAACGCGTACGTAAGGAACCCCCGATGGGGCAACAGGCGGAAGGCAACGACGACAATCCGGGCAGCGCGGCCGGCCGCGACGCACTCGCGCCGGTCGCAGGGGCCGCCGCGTTGCTGGTCGCCGCGCTCGGCACGCTGGGCGCCGTCGACATCCTGCCCGCCGACCTGCGCTGGTGCGCACCGCTTGCCAGCGCATGGTGCAACGTGCTCGTCGTCGCGATCGGTGTGCTGCTCGCCGGACGCGTGCGCCGCCATCCCCCGGAAGGATCGGCCGCCACACTGATCGGCGACTGGCTGCGCAATGCGTTCAGCCGCAAGCAGGAACCGGAGCACGACGACAACCCGTGGCCGGCGATCGCCGCCGCGATCGACTGGCGGCCGTGGGCCGTTACCGCCGGCGGTGCGCTCTCCGTCGTGCTGGCCGCGCTCGCGTGGCAGCCGCCGTCGCCCGTCATGCTGGTTCGCGCGCTGGCTGCGCCCGAACCCACGCTCGCGGCCGGCGCGGCATGCATCGTCCTCGCGTTTCTTACCCTCGTCGCCGAACGCCATCATGCCGCGGCCGCAAGCGGTTCGGCCGTTTCAGCGTCGCTCATGCGGGTGCTGCGCGTCGCGCTCGTCACCGCGCTCGCGGGTGCGCTGGCCGCCGCATGGTTCGCGTTCCGGCATCGCACGGCGGACTGGCTCGTGCATGCGGTCGCGCTGCTCAACGCGGCCGTTGCCGCCGAGCTCGCCCTGCGCGGCGTGCTGTCGTGGTTTGCGCTGCCGCGCGGCGCAGTCGTGCCGACCAGCGCGATCGCCGGGCTGCTGAGCCGTCGCCCGTCGCCGTTCGCGTCGCTCGGTGCCGAACTGCGCCATCGTTACGGCATCGACCTGCGGCAGAGCTGGGGCTGGCGCAGCTTCGTGCGGCTGCTGCCTGCCGCGCTTGCCGCTACCTTTGCCTGCGCGTGGCTGCTCACCGCCGTCGTCGTGCTGAACCCGGAGCAGCGCGCGGTCTATGAACGGTTCGGCGCGCCGGTCGCGGTCTGGCAGCCGGGCCTGCACGTCGGCCTGCCCTGGCCGTTCGGGCGTGCGCGCATCGTCGACAACGGCGCGGTGCACCAGGTCGCGATCGCGGGCAGCGCGAACGACGGCAGCGCCGATACGCCGGCCGTGCCCGCCGATGGCCCGACACCCGAACGCCTCGACCGTCTGTGGGATGTGCCGCATCCGTGGGAAACCACCCAGGTGATTGCCGGCGCGAACGGCGACCGCCAGAACTTCCAGATCGTCAACGCCGACGTGCGGGTCGACTACCGTCTCGGCCCGACCGATGCCGACGCACGCGCCGCGCTCTATCGCACGATCGACCCGGAAAGCACGGTACGCACGAGCGCGAATCGCGAACTCGTGCACTACCTCGCGTCGCATACGCTCGAATCGCTGCTCGAAACGAATCAGGCCGCGATGGCCGATCAGTTGAAGCGCGCGATCCAGCAGCAGCTCGACCAGCTGCAAAGCGGCGTCGACGTGATCGCGGTTGTGATCGAGAGCGTGCATCCGCCGACCGGTGCGGCTGCTGCCTTCCACGACGTCCAGGCCGCGCAGATCCGCGCGCAGGGCAGCGTCGCGCAGGCGCGCGGCTTCGCGGCCGGACTGCTCGGCAACGCGCAGCAGCAGGCGCTCGAACGGGTCGCGCACGCCGAAGCACAAGCCGGCGATACGGTGTCGTCGGCGCGCGTGCAGCAGATCGATTTCGACGCCGACCTGGTCGCGTACCGGCTCGGCGGCCCCGCGTTCCCGTTCGAGTATTACCTCGACCGGCTGCAGCGCGGCTTGCGCAACGCACGCATGACGATCATCGACGACCGGCTTGCAGACGGCACGCGGGCGACCGTCGATCTTCGCAATACACCTGCCGGCGACCTGGCCGGCATCCATTGACATGTCGCGGCGATTTCCACGCGGGCGGCGCACCACGGCGGCAGGCCGTGCCGCCGCACCGCACGCGGACGCCGCCGCACCCGGGGCGATATCGTGAGTCTGTTTCATTCGCACACGCATGACCATGCGCACCACGGCCATGGCCACGACCACCCTCATCACGCGCATCACGGCGCGCCGCAGCCGCCCGGCGCGTTCCGCCTGCGCATCGCCGTCGCGCTGCTGTGCGTGCTCGTCGCGCTCGCGGTCGCGAGCTTCGTGCAGGTGCGGGCCGGCGAGGCCTCGGTGATCACGCGCTTCGGGCGGCCCGTGCGCGTGCTGCTCGAACCCGGGCTTGCGTGGCGCCTGCCTGCGCCGATCGATGCGGTAACGCCCGTCGACCTGCGCCTGCACACCACGTCGAGCGGCCTGCAGGACGTCGGTACCCGCGACGGGCTGCGCATCATCGTCGAAGCGTACGTCGCGTGGCGCGTGCCGGCCGATGCGCGCGACATCGGGCGTTTCATGCGGGCGGTCGGCAACGAGCCGGACGAAGCGGCGCGGCAGATCCGCTCGCTCGTCGGGTCCGCACTGCAGACGACGTCCGCCGGGTACGATCTCGCGTCGCTCGTGAACACCGATCCGGCGCAGGTGAAGATCGACGAATTCGAGGAGGCGCTGCGCCGGCAGATCGACGCGCAGCTCTATGCGGCGTACGGCGTGCGCGTCGCCCAGGTCGGGCTCGAACGGCTCACGCTGCCGGCCGTCACGCTTGCCGCGACGGTCGACCGGATGAGCGCCGAACGCGAGACCGTCGCGGCGCAGCGTACCGCGGACGGCAATCGCGAGGCCGCGCAGATCCGCTCGGACGCCGAGCGCGACGCCCGCATCGCGCTGGCCGATGCGAACGTGAAGGCGGCCGGCATCGAAGCGCAATCGCGCAAGGACGCGGCCGACATCTACGGCAAGAGCTACGCAGGCAACCCGCACCTGTACACGATGCTGCGTTCGCTCGACACGCTGAACGCGGTGGTCGGCACCAATACGAACCTGATCCTGCGCACCGACGCCGCGCCGTTCCGCGTGCTCGTGCAGGGCCCGGCCGACGCGCCGGGGCAGGCCGCGCCGGCGCCCAAGGCGCACAAGGCCGCGCGATGAGCGATTCGTCCGCACCGCCGCTCGGGCCGGGCGCGCAGGCCGTGCGCCTGTCGTTCTGGTTCGTCGCCGCGCTCGCGGTGCTCGCCGCATGCGCGTGGGCCGGCTCGAACATCCGGCGGATTCCGGCGGACAGCCGCGCGGTCGTGATGCGCTTCGGCGCGCTCGTGCGCACCCAGGACGCGGGGCTCGTGATCGCCTGGCCGCAGCCGTTCGAGTCGGTCCTGCTCGTGCCGGGCGCCGCGCGTGTGCTCGAGCAGCGGATCCGCTCGCTCGACCGCGATCCGCGCTCGCTCGGGCCGTCCGCGCAGGGCGTCGCGCGGCTGCCCGACGCGCTTGCCGGTTCAGGCTACGTGCTGACGGGTGACGGCGGCGCGGTCGCGTTGAGCGCGGTCCTCTATTACCGGGTCAGCGATCCGTACGCGTACGTGCTGCAGCGGGAGCGTCTCGACGCGGCGCTCGAGCGGATCGTGTCCGCGTCGGCCGTCGAGGTCGCGGCGACCCGCGATCTCGACGCGATCCTGGTCGCGCGGCCCGAGCAGCTGGCCGCCGACCGGCAGATGGCCGCGCGTCGCGAACGCTTGCGCGGCGATCTCGCCGACGCGATCGCGCGGCACCTGCGCGCACTCGACGCGGCGCATGCGGGGCTCGGCGTCGAAGTCGCGCGCGTCGATGTGCAGCCTGCGTTTCCCGGGGCGGCCGCCGACGCGTTCAACGCGGTGCTGACGTCGCTGCAGGTCGCCGAGCGGACCATCGCCGAAGCCCGCACCGCCGCCGAACAGCGGCGCCAGGACGCGCAGCAGGATGCCGACCGGATCGTCCAGGATGCGCAGGCACATGCGGCCGAACGCGTCGCGACCGCGCAGACCGACACGCTGGAGATCCGGCAGCTCGACGCGACACTGCGCGAGAACGGCGATCCGGGGCTGCTGGCACGGCTGTATCGCGATCGCGTGCAGCGCGTGCTGTCGAAAGCCGGGCGCGTGACGACGATCGATCCGCACGACACCTCGAACCTGATCCTGCCCGGAAACGCCCGATGAATTCGCTCGCCGAACCGGCCACGCCGCCGGACGCCGCACCCGCCGGCACGACGGCATATGCGCTGTCCTCCGACGAGCGCCGCACGATCACGCGGCAGATCGCGCTGGCGCTGCTCGCGGGCGGCCTGCTCGTGCTGTCGATCGCGTGGCGCCTGCTGTCGGCCGGCGGCGACACGCTCGCCCAACTGCTCGCCGCGCTTGCGTCGCTGATCGTCGCGGGGCCGGTGTTCACGAGTGCGTGGCACAGCCTGCGCGCGCCGAGCCTGCACGGCGTGACCGATCGCCTGATCGCGCTCGCGATGCTGGCCGCGTGGGCGACCGGCGACATGACGACGGCCGCGCTGCTGCCGATCGTGATGACGTTCGGCCATGCGCTCGAGGAGCGCAGCGTGCTCGGTTCGCAGGAAGCGATCCGCGCGCTCGGCCGGCTGACGGCCGGCCGCGTGCGGCGCATCGGCACCGACGGCAGTGTCGTCGAAGTCGACTATGACGCGCTGCGTGCGGGCGATCGCATCGAAGTGGTGGCCGGTGCGCGCATTCCGGTCGACGGCATCGTGGCGACGGGCACGTCGAGCGTCGACAACGGGCCGATCACCGGCGAATCCGTCCCGCTCGACGTCGAAGCCGGCAGCGTGGTTTATGGCGGCGCGCTGAATCTCGACGGCGTGCTGCGCATCGAGGTCACTCATACCGGCAAGGATTCGACGCTCGGCAAGATCATCGCGCTGATGCAGCATGCGGAGCAGGCGAAACCGCCCGTCACGCAGGTGCTCGAGCGGCACATGGGCGCGTATCTCGCGCTGGTCCTGCTGATTGCGGCGATCGTCTGGTTCACGTCCGCGAACGCGTCGGCGATGCTCGCGGTCATCGTGGCCGCGTGTCCGTGCGCGCTGGTGCTTGCCGCGCCGTCCACGGCCATCGCGGGGATCGCGGTGGGCGCGCGGCACGGCATCCTGTTTCGCAATGCCGCGTTCCTCGACAAGATCGCCGAGGTCGATTCGCTCGTGATCGACAAGACGGGCACGCTCACCCGCGGCGAATTGCAGGTGCGCCAGGTGTGGCTGCAGCCCGGCGCCGACGGCGCGCAGGCGCGTGCGCTGGCCGCGCGGCTCGGCGAAAGCAGCGCGCACCCGGCGAGCCGCGCGCTCGTTCGCGATGCCGCCGCGTCTGGCCTCACCGGCGCCGCCGTTGCGCCGTTCGAACGCACGCGGGAGCTGCGCGGGCTCGGTGTCGTCGCCGAGACGCCGGACGGCGCGGCGGTGCTGGGCCGGCCCGCGCTGCTGGCCGACCACGTCGACGGGTTGCCGGCGGCGCCGGACGGTTTCGACGGGCCGCTCGTCGGCCTCGCGCTCGGTGGGCGGCTGCTCGCGTGGTTCGGTTTCGCCGACACGCTGCGGCCCGACGCGCGCGAGGCGCTCGCCGAGCTGCGGACGCTGGGCCTGGCGCGGCAGACGCTGCTGACGGGCGACCTCGAGCGCGTCGCCAGCAAGGTTGCGGCCGAGACGGGCATCGAGACGGTGGTCGCGCAGGCGCTGCCGCATGACAAGCTCGACTACGTGATGCGCGAGATCGGCGCGGGCCTGCATCCGCTCGTCGTCGGCGACGGGCTGAACGACGTGCTGGCGATCAAGGCCGGCTCGACCAGCATTGCGATGGGCGAGCGCGGCGTCGACATCGCGATCGCGTCGGCCGACGTCGTGCTGCTGGGCGACGACCTGCGGCGGATTCCGACCTGCATCCGCCTGGGCCGGCAGTGCCGGCGCACGGCGACGGCCAATGCGGCGATCGGCCTCGCGTGGACGCTCGCGGTGATCGCGCTGGCCGCGACCGGCGTGCTCGGCGCGGTGTGGGCGGCGATCCTGCATAACGTCGGCACGTTCATCGTGATCGCCAACGCCGGCCGGCTGCTGCGGATCGACGAGGCGGATCGCACCGCTTGATCGAAAACGGCGTGCGTGACGGATGCGATACGGGCGATGGCCGGCAATCGATCGGCATCCTCACTGAAAGTGATGCACATACCGTAGCACCATCCGCGTGCCTTGCGGCCGGTTCCGCGCATAGGTCTCGAAATATGCGTTGAACATCAGGTGATCCTGCGGCGAGAAGCTGTACATGGCCCCCGGACCGATCGCGAACACGGCCTCGCGCGTGCCCGCCACGTCCTGCCCGTTTTCCTTCATGTCGGTGGTTTGCCGCAGCCAGTAGCCGTTGAGCCCCAGCCGCAGGCCGGGACGCACCTCATACTCGGTCGCGAAGTTCGCGTGGATGGCCTGGCCGGCCTGTGTCGACGTCACGTCCGGGCCCAGCGACGTGGCCGGCTGATGGTTGGTCGCGTTCCATAAATAATGCAGCCGCCACGACACGGTCCACTTGGGCGTGAGCCACAACGTCGCCGCCCAGTACGGATCGAACGACCAGAAATGGCTGCCGGGGTTGATCGCACGCGACGGATCGTACGCGCCGGTCGGTGCGATGAACTGGAATTCCACGCGCTGCGCGAAGCGCGGGCCTTGCGCGCCCATCACCGGATCGAACTGGATAAACGGGCCGATCAGCAGGTCGCCGAAGCCCGCACGCGCATTCAGCGCGACGTTGCCGATGCCGTCGTCGGTGCGCGCGGACGCGATCCACGGCAGGATCACGTCGAGGCCGGGATGCACGCCTGCGAACGTCAGTGGCGACTGATAGACGAGCTGGCTCAGCCCCGCGAACAGGTCGATGTCCTGCTTCGGCAACCCGACCTTGCTGCCCGCGTTGTCGTTGACGCGGCCGGCCGTGTAGTACTGCAGGTACTGCGTGCCGTACCAGCCGGAGCCGGCCGGTGGCATGCCGTCAAGGAAGCTGGTCATGCCGAGGTTGACCGCCGGCAGGTCGGCTGCACTGGCCGGCGCGCTTGCGGCCAAGCCGGCGATCGTGAGACCTGCGACGACGCGCAGGCGAGAGCCGAATGTCATGTTCACCACCTCCTGGATATTTATTTGTATAACTAATCAAATGGTGCGTAAAAGATCGGGGTGATCGGCGATCGCACGATACTGGCCGGCATGGAACACGAGCGGCGCCTTGCCGAACGCGTCGAACTGTTCGATCTGGCCGATGAAGAGCAGGTGATCGCCGCCTTCGTAATGGCCGACGTTGCGGCATGCGAAGCGTGCGCTCGCGCCGTCGAGGCAGGGCACGCCGCCGGTTTCCGAATCTGCGTGAAGCACGCCGTCGAACTTGTCGGTGCTGGGCGTCGCGAAGCGGCGCGACAGGTCGATCTGGTCGTGCGCGAGGATGTTGATCGCGAAGTGGGTAGCCGCGATGAAATCCGGCCGGCTCGGCGCGACCTTGCGAAGGCTCCACAGCACGAGCGGCGGATCGAGCGACAGCGACGAGAACGAATTGGCGGTGAGGCCCACCTTGCGTCCGTCGGCCGCGCAGGTGGTGATCACGGTGACGCCGGTCGGGAATTGCCCGAACGCGGCGCGCAGCTGCATCGGGTCGAGGGCCGGGCGATCGGGTGCGGTCGTTTCCATGCCGGTCACTCCGCACGCACGCTGTGTTCGCGGATCATCGCCGCGCAGGCCGACGGCTCGAACCACCACGGCGAGAACCGGCGCGGATCGTCGAAGCCGTCGACGATCGCCGCGGCGAGCGACGGCAACTGGCCGGCCGCGCCGAGCAGTTCGAGGATGTGCGGCGGCGGCGGGGTGAGCAGCGAGTTGGTCCAGCGCACCACATGTTGCGCATAGGCCCAATAGCCTTCGAACGTCTGCAGCATCCAGTCTTCGCCGAACGGCGCGGCATCGCGCGCGACGATCGCGTCGAAATACGCGTTCGCGCATTTCGCGGCGTTGTTCGAGCCCTGGCCGGTGATCGGATCGTTGACGACCACCGCATCGGCCATCCCGAACACCGTGCGGCCCGACGGCAGCCGGAAGAACGGCTTGCGCACCGTCGGCGCGAAGCGTCCGGCCAGCGTGCCGTTCGGATCGGTGAGCTCGACGTCGCGACAGCGCTCGAATTCCCACGGTACGTATTGCTGCAGGAACGACAGGCTCCGGTCCAGATGCTGCTCGGGCGTCTTCACGTCGGCCCAGCAGTCGAGCGGGCCGCCCGGAATGCCTTCGAACACCATGATTTCGCACGGGCCCGTCGTGGTCAGCGCGGGGAACACGAAATACTCGCCGATGCCGGGCAGCAGGTTGAAGCGCACGCGCGAATACGGCTGGCTCGGCGTCATCCCCTTCACATAGGTGAGGGCCAGCGCGCGTTGCGGGCGGTCGAACGCGCTGCGCGCGTCATCGCGGCCGAGCAGGTTGACGATCTCGCCCTTGCCGGCCGCGAGCAGCACGAGGTCGTGGCTGCGCGCCAGTTCCTCGAGTTCGGGCACGCCGATGTCACCGATGCGCACGTCCGCGCCACGGCGCCGCACGCCGTCGAGCCAGTCGGCCATTTTCACGCGCTGGTCGACCGACTGCGCATAGCGGGTGAGCCGCGACGACCAGTCGATCGCCTTGCGGCCGTTGCCGTCCGGATGCGGCACCGCGATGCCGATCCCTTCGACGGACGGGCACGCTTCCTCCCAGGTATTCAGGCCGAGGTCGCGCTCGATCTGCAATGACGTATGGAACATGCACTGGCTCGACATGACCTTGCCGGTGCGGATCTCGTCGGCGTCGCGATTGGTCGCGAGCGTGACGTGGTAGCCCTGGTCGAGCAGGGCGAAGGCGAGTTGCAGGCCGGACTGGCCGGCGCCGACGATGGCGATGCGTCTCATGGGGTTGTCCTTGGTTGGCCGGATGCCGGCCGGAAGAAGGGTTGCGGAAAACGGCGGCGGGCAGCGGTCACTCCGCGAGACGCGGAATGGCCGGCACCGCCTGTTCGGGGCCCATCGCGGAATAGCCGCCGTCCACTGCGTAGTCGGCGCCCGTCACGAAGCTTGCCGCGTCGCTGCACAGGAACGTCACGACCTGAGCGACCTCCGACGGATCGCCGACGCGGCCGAGCAGGTGGAACGGCGCGGCGACGCGATCGGTCCTGGCGCGGTCGCCGTGCGTCATCTCGTCCATCACGCGCGACCACGTCCACCCCGGCGACACCGAGTTGACGCGAATGCGCTCGGGCGCGAGATCCATCGCCATGCTGCGCGTGAGCTGGCGAATCGCCGCCTTGGACGTCGGGTACAGCCAGCGGCCGGTTTGCGCGCACTGGGCCGAGATCGAGCTGAAGTTCACGATCGCGCCTCCGCCGCGCCTGGCCATGTGCGGATGCACGGCCTTCGCGAGCATCGCCGCGGACACGACGTTGACGTCCATCGCGGCGAGCCAGTCGTTGCGGGTCGCCTGGATGCCGTTGTCGACGTAGCTGCACGCGAGGTTGACGAGCACGTCGATCGCGCCGAACCGTTCGACGATGGCCGATACCGCGCGCTCGATCGCGCGATCGTCGGTGATGTCGAGCGCGACGAACATCGCCCGTTCGCCGAGCGCATCAGCGACGCGCGCGCCGTTGTCCGCATCGAGATCGAGGATTGCGACGCACGCACCGGCGCGGCTCAGGTCCTGCGCGACCGCGGCGCCGATCAGCGTGGCGCCGCCGGTGACGATCGCGACTTTGCCAGCAAGGGCAGTCATGGGGTGTCTCCGTGAATCGTTGGGTGAGGGAAGGGGCGCGTCAATGCACACCTGGCGACGGCTCGCTGTCCTGCCAGCGGCGCATCAGGCCGTTCGACGGCACGGTTTCGTCGAGCAGCTTGCGGGCCGTTTCGACGCCCGCGACCGGCAGGCCGGCTGCGTCGAGCAGGCCGATCTGCACGAGCACGCTCGCCTGATCCCAGTAGATGTGCTCGTGATAGAGCTTGTCGCCGCGAAACTTGACGATCGCGACGAGGGGAATCTCGACGCGCTTGCCGGTCGGCGCGACGCCCGGCAGCATCCAGTCGATCTCGGTGGTGTGCGTGAAGCAGAACAGCAGCTCGTCGACGATCTGGCTTGCGCCGATCGTGCGCGAGATCGGGGTGATCGTCGTGTCCGGCGGATTCGCATGCACGAAGTGATGTGTGTAGAAGCGCTTGAGCTCGTCGTAGCCGACGCCGCCCGTCAGCGTCGGAACATGGTTGACGTACGGCTCGGCGACCATCGTGGCCATCGTCGCATCGACGTTGCGCGTGGCAAATTCGTGTTCGAGATGCGCCTCCCACAGTGTGGACAGGTCGTAGTGCGGGCCGAGCGCGGCACGGAACGCGGCGATCGCACGCTGGTGGGCCATGACCGCGGCGGACTTGTCGAAATGATCGCCGCCGACACGCGCGAACGCGTGATCGACGCCCGGATACACATACACTTCGACGCCGTCGCGACCGGACAGTGCTGCGGCAATGCGCTGCTGCGCGTCGGGCGGGCAGAAGCGGTCCTCCCCCGCGATCTGCAGCACGAGGCGACCCTGCAGGTGCGACGCTTCGTCGAGCGCCTGCTCGATGCCCACGCCGTAGTAGCTGACCGCCGCGGCCACGCCCGGCAGCCGGCACGCGGCGAGATAGGCGAGCTTGCCGCCGAGGCAGTAGCCGAGCACGCCGGCTGCGCCCGTGCATTCCGGCCGTTGCCTGAGCACGTCCAGCGCGGCGCCGATGTCCTCGACGCCCTTGTTCTCGTCGTATTCGCGATAAAGGGCCATCGCGCGCTCGACGTCGGCCGCCGCATGACCGAGTTCGATCCCCGGCGCCTGGCGCCAGAACAGGTCGGGCACAAGCACCGTATAGCCTTCCTCCGCGTAGTAGTCGGCGGCCTCCCGCATCGTCGCGTTCGCGCCGAAGATCTCGTGACACAGCACGATGCCCGGCCCCGTGCCGCCGGCCGGCGTGCTCAGGTACGCGCGAAACGCGCCGCCGTCCGGCGACGGAATCTCGATATGACGTCCTTTCATCTGTCCCTCCATTGAATTCATTGCTGCGACGAGCCCAGTATTGGCGGACGAAATGCGTGCTTCTATCCGCTTTCTTCGGCCGGTATCCGCGAATTCCGGAAACCTGTTGCACCGGCCGCCGCGCGTGGGCAGGCGCACGGCTGACTGCGGGTATGTGCGGATGCGGAATGCCCGCACAGTTTTCTACGATGCGCGAACGGTCCGCTTCTTGCGTCGTTTGCGCGGGACTTGCGTGCTTTGGCGGCCGGACTGTCCGGATACTCCGGGCGCTATCCGGATCGTGCGGCGGATGCCCCCATACCGGGAACGCATGCACGGCGCGAGTGCAATCGAGCATGACGGGAGAACATCGATGGCGCAATTTTCCGGAACGGGCTGGCTGGCCGACACCGCCTGTTTCAATCACGACAACCTGCTGCTGCAGTCGAACGATGTCGACGAGGTTCGCGCACGTGTCGCCGACGTATTCAAGCCGCACCGGCTCACGCCGACCGGCGAATCGCGCGCGCTGCACAGCTGCATGCATCATGCGCGCTGGGGCAACCTGTCCTTGAACCTGCTCGATTATGGCGGCGGGGTCAGCATCGAGCCCGGGCCGCTCGAGCACTTCTTCCTGTTGCAGATCCCGCTGCGCGGCGACGCGGAGATCGAGTGCGGGTCGGCGCGTTTCGTGTCGTCGCCGGGCACCGCGTCGCTGATCTCGCCGACGCTGTCGCTGAAGATGCGGTGGGGCGATGCGTGCCCGCAAGTCATCCTGCGCATCGAGCGCGAAGTGATGGAGCGCCACGCGCAGCGGCATTTCGGCGACGACCGGCGCGCACCGGTCGAATTCGAGCCGGAATTCAGCCTGTCGTCGCAGCAGGGGACCTGTCTCGCGCAGATGCTGCCGATCCTCGCCGGCGCGATTGCGACGGACGCGCATCCGCTGCGTCATCCGCTCGCCTTCGAGCAGCTCGAATCGACGCTGCTCAACCTGCTGCTGCACGGCCACCCGAACAGCGCGCGCAACGGCACGCGGCACCTGCCGGTGGCGCTCGCGCCGTTCTATGTGCGGCGCGTCGAGGACTACATCCGCGCCCATCTCGACGAGCCGCTGACGATCGAGCGGCTCGCCGAACTCGCCGGCGTCAGCCCGAGCACGCTGTTCGCCGGCTTCCGCCATCGCCACGGGATCACGCCGATGGGCTTCGTGCGGCAGTTGCGGCTGCAGCATGTGCGTGAGGAACTGCTGGCCGACGATACGCCGGGGTTCGCATCGGTGACGGACGTCGCGCTGAAATGGGGCTTCGCGCACCTCGGGCGGTTCGCGATCGAGTACAAGCGGGCGTTCGGCGAGTCGCCGTCGGCGACGCTCAGGATGCGGCGCGTGCGGGGCTAGTGCTGCAGGCGTCAGCCTGCTTGCCGCGTGGCGGGACGCGACGCCCGAAGGGCGTCTACGGCAGCGGCACGCCCCAGGCTGCCGTCACGTTCCCGCCGAGCCTCCATTCGGTGAACGGGCGGCGCGGCGCGATGATCGCCGGCAGGCGAGCGTCATGAAAGCGCGCGTAGTACGGCTCGACCCAGCTCAGTTCATCGCGCAACGTCCACGGAAACAGGTCCTGCTTGACCGGCGTGATGGCCGTGAAGCTCGCGGGATGGTCGACGGAATCGATGACGAGGTTCGCCAGGCGGCCGATCGCGCCGTCGTTTTCCCGGTAGAGATCGATATGGCGCCGCTGCACGAGTTCCGCCGCGAACACGAGCGGGAGCAGCGCGAACGTGTGATAGTGCAGCGCGCGGTTGCCGCGCCTGACTTCGCGTGCGAGCGAACCGTCGGGGCCGATGTCGCGGATGCCTTCGCGAACCCGCAGCAGCCCCGAGTCGACGAGGCTCGTGTTGCCGGTCACGGTGCCGATGGCGATCAGGTCGAGCCCGGCCCAGTACACGAGGTTGTTGTGCAAATGGTTGATCGCCTCCGCATCGCGGGTGGCGATCGCGATGCGTTCGAGCCACGGATCGATCGCGTCGAACCGCGCGCGGTTCGTTTCGCGCACGTCGTGCGGCATGCGCAGGATCACCATCGCGAAGTCGGTACCGGCCCACGAACGCTCGTAGTACCCCTGATAACCGGAGATCCGGCCCATCAGCGCATCGGCCCGCGCCCAGCTTTCCAGCAGGCTCGCCACGCACGACCAGTCGCCGTTGTCCGCCGACGCATTGAGGCGGGCGATGAAATCGCGCATCGGCTTCACGGCGCGCGCATAGCCGGCGGCGTCGTCATAGTAGCCGGGCGGATCGATCGTCGTGACGGCCGCCGGTATGTCGCAGGCGCGGGCCGGCGGCACGGCGCCGAAGAGTGCGCCCGCGGCGAGCAGCGTGATGAACAGCGATCGAGTCGACAGGCGGCGCATACGGTCCTCGGTGGTGACGGTGACGATGGCGTGGCAAACACGGAAGCCGACCCCGGGGCCGACAACATCGCGACGCCGGACGTGCGTGCTTGGTAAAACTCGGCAAAGCGAGGCAATGCCTGGCGAAGCCTGGTGATGCGCGCAGGGCCGGGCAGTACACGGTCGCTCGCGGGGCGCACGCAGTCTAGCGCCCCCGTCTTTCACCCGCCTTTCCCGGCGGCAACGGCACGGATCGATCCCGGGCCGGCCCCGCCTTTCACGCGCCGAGCGCCGGCGCACTTTTTTAAAGACTGCGTTACGTTCGCCCGGTATGATCGCTGCGCTCGCGAACGACGCCATTGGCCAGAGCATGCCGACTCGCGCGCAACCAGCATCGCAAGCATGACAACACAGGGCGGACGCCGGCGGTGCGTCGCGCCGCGATCGGGCCGAATCGGCCGCCAGCACGACGGAGCATGGAACGATGGTAACGGGGACGGGTGCGGCGCGACGCGCAATGGCGATCGCAGCCGGCAGCGCGCTGTACGTGGCGGCAGCGGGCGGCGCGCACGCGCAGGCATCGGGTGCGGCAGCGGCGCCGCCGGCCGGCGCGGCGGCGGCCGTGCTGCCGGCAATCGACGTGACGGGGAAGGCCGACGGCTCGTCGAGCGGGCTCGTCGGGTTGCGCACGACGGCCGGCACGAAGACCGACACGCCGGTGGCTGAAGTCCCGCAAACGATCAATCTCGTGACCGCGCAGCAGATCGAGATGACCGGCGCGACCGATCTGAACCAGGCGCTGCGCTACGTGCCGGGATTCGCGACGTTCGGCGCCGACAGCCGCACCGACTGGTATGCGGCGCTGCGCGGCTTTACGCCGACGCTGTACGTCGACGGCGTGGCGGCGCCGAATACGGCCGTCATCGCGAACTGGCGCGTCGACCCGTACACGATCGATTCGATCGCGGTGCTGCGCGGGCCGACGTCGGTGCTGTATGGCGCGGGCGAGCCCGGCGCGATCGTCGACGCGCACACGAAGCTCGCCGACGGCGAGCGCGTCCGTGAAGCCGGTGTGGAGATCGGCAATGACGCGCGCAAGCAATTCATGGTCGATGTCGGCGATGCGCTCGACCCGGACGGCCGCTATGCGTATCGCTTCGTCGGCGTGGCGCGCGACGGTAACGCGGTCACCGGCCCGAACGGCGACCGGCGTGTCGCGCTGGCGCCGTCGTTCCGCTGGCGGCCGAACGCCGACACGTCGCTGACGCTCTCGGCGACGTTCCTGCAGGACAGCGGCGATATCTCGTCGAACTTCCTGCCCGCGTCGGGCACGGTGTTGCCGAACCCGAACGGCCGCCTGTCGCAGGATCTCTACATGGGTGACCCCGGGTTCAACGACTACCGGAAGAAGCAGTGGTCGCTCGGTTACGCGCTGGAGCACCGCGTGAATGCGATCTGGTCGCTGCACCAGGACGTGCGCTGGTCGCACCTGTCGCTCGACGACGCGACGGTGTTCGGCAACGGCTTCACGCCTCGCAGCACCACCAACATGATGCGTTTCGCGGGGCTGTTCCAGCTCAACTACAGCCGGCTCGATATCGACAACCACGCGCAGGCGCGCTTCGGCACGGGGCCGCTCGACCATACGCTGCTGCTCGGCGTGCAATACGACCGGCAGACGACGACCAACAGCGTATGGCTCGCGCTGGCGCCGTCGCTCAACCTGTATCACCCCGTGTACCGGCCCGTCACGGACGCGATTTTCTCCGGCCCGACGTCGCTCGGCCACGTCGACCAGTACACGGCGATGAACACGTTCGGCGTGTACGCACAGGACCAGATCCGCTGGCAGCGCTGGACGCTGACGCTCGGCGGCCGCGAGGATTTCGTCAATGCGCGGTTCGACGACCGGACGGCCGGCACGCAGGCGCAGCAGGACGTCAGTGCCTTCTCCGGGCGGGTCGGGCTCACCTATCAGGGCGACGCCGGGCTGTCGCCGTACGTCAGCCATTCGACGTCGTTCGATCCCGTTATCGGCGTGCGCCTGTATGGCGGCGGCCTGCCGAAGCCGACCCGCGGCACGCAGACGGAAGCCGGGTTGCGCTGGCAGCCGCCCGGCAGGAACCTCATGCTGAGTGCGGCCGTCTACCAGATCGACCAGACCAACGTCGTGACGCCGACGCCGGTCAATCTCGACCGGACGGGCACGACGTCCGTGCAGACCGGCAAGGTGCGCTCGCGCGGGATCGAGCTGAGCGCGGTCGGCAAGGTCACGCGCGAGTTGTCGGTCGTCGCGTCGTATGTCTATCAGGACGTCAAGAACGTGCAGGCGAACGACGCGTCGCTGAACAACTGGCCGGTGGCCGTGCCGCTGCCGCGGCAGATGGCGTCGATGTGGGCCGACTGGACCTGGCGCACGGGCGCGCTGTCGGGTCTCGGGTTCGGCGGCGGCGTGCGCTACCAGAGCGCGTCGGCCGGCGCACCCGACAACTCGCTGACCGTGCCGAGCGTGACGCTGGTCGACGTCGCGCTGCACTACGAGATGCCGCACTGGCGGTTCGCGCTGAACGTCGCGAACCTGTTCGACCGGCGTTATGTCAGCGGCTGCCAGTCGTACACCGTGTGCGTGTTCGGCAACGAGCGGACCGTGCTGGCCAGCGCGAAATACAACTGGTGATCGCGAACGCGCGGACCGCGTGCTACGCGCCGCGCTGAGGCTCCCGACGCGCGGCACGTTCGCCGGCGTGGCGCTGACGCCGCCACTCGGTCGGCGTGAGGCCGAAACGTTCGCGGAATGCGGTCGCGAAATTCGCCGGCGTGGAAAAACCGATTTCCTTAGCGATGCTTGCAATGCTGAGCGACGTCGAATCCAGCAGATCCTGCGCGATCCGCAGCCGCTCGTGCCGCAGATACTCGAACACCGTCTGGCCGAGATTGTCGCGAAACGCACGTGATAGCCGCTTTTCATGCGTGCCGACCGCGCGTGCCAGTTGTTCCACCGTCGGCGGATCGTTCAGCGTCCGTGCCAGGTGGCGGATGGCCGCGCGCACGATGATGTCGTCGTCCTTGCCGGCCACGAACGGGCTTTCCGTGTCGACGGGCCGATCGCGCTTCGCCCGCCTGAGCTGCACCCGGATCCGCGCGAGCACTTCGGCCGGCTCGAACGGCTTCACCACATAGTCGACGCAACCGATATCGAACCCCTCGAGCCGTTCGTGCAACGCGCCGGCCACGGTCAGGAAGATGACCGGAATCGCGCATGTCAGCGGATCGGCGGCAAGCAGCCGGCACGCGGTGAAGCCGTCCATGCGCGGCATCCGGACATCCATCAGGATCAGGTCGGGCATGAGCGCCTGCGCGCGCTGGCACGCTTGCTGTCCGTCGGACGCAATGCTGATCCGGCACCCGGTGCTGCGCAGGATGTCGATCAGCAAGCGAAGCTGGTCGGGTTGATCGTCGACGATCAGGATATGGGCGTCGCCCAATGCGGAGATCGATGGAGACATCGTGCACCTGTTCTGGAATGGCTGCTGGCTGCGTTCCTGCGGGTGGCCGGCCCGGTACGGAATAATCGTCGGAAGCCGCGCTATGGCGACGCACAAGCGCGTCGATATTCGGATTTCACCAAACTACGCGACAGACAACCGGTCGGCGTAATACCCGGCACTGCCTGTTTTGATCACCGATCCGGTAAAGACGCGGCGCATTGCCGTCGTTGCGCGCTGAAAAGTGTGCGGCTGCCGGTATCGATGCGAGCCGAATTGTAGGGGCATATTTCGATTCTTGCCAGACGCATTAGCACTATTCGCGTCATTCCGCTTTTCGAACTCTTCATCGTGTATTGTGATTTGCGTTTGCGGTGTGGCACCCTGGTGCCTGTCCATTTCCGCCATTTTCATTTGTACCGTCGCGTGCGATCGTGCGGCTCGGCGATTTTTCTGCCGAAATCGTTTGTCGGTATTTATCTTTAATCCGCCACGGCAAAGAATTTGTCCGCCCGACAAAACATCTGGATTAATTTCGGCGGCGCGAAATCGTTTGCGAGATGCGCGTTTTTAACGTAACCCGTTGAATGTAATGGATTTTACAATCTATAAAGAATGTCACCTTCAATAATTTTAGATCGTGTCTCATAATTCGTCCGAACTTTGAGTGCAGGGTTACACAGAGCAACACAAGGCACGGCGGGTTGTGACGGACGTTGTGCGATTCGGATCCGACGCATCAGTTGATGCGCATCCGGACGCATGCCCGTATCGCTCACGCGAAAATCCGGTTGCCGTGGATGAAATAAAAGAAGCGGGGTTGGTCGCGGTCTGCGCGACATCAAATCAGGGGTGACCATAACGGCGAGCTGAATCTCCGGATTCAGTCGATGGGCGAGTTCGCCCATATCAAACGATATGCATTCCTAATGCATTACTCGAATTAACGGAACGGGCCGTAACGCGAACGGCGTGCCCGGGCTTTCGAACGTCCCGTTGTTACGGGCGGGCGCTGCGTGTCGCCTTCGGCACGCTCAGGCCGGGCATTGGCATCGGGTTCCGCACTGAAGTCGCAATCGTAATCGCAATCGCAGCTGAAGCCTTCAAGAAAATTAAGTAGTCCGTATTCAAACCAGACGCTACAAAACGGAGCAGAAGACCATGAAGAGGAAGCAGATTTCGGCGCTTGCCGCCGCCATGTTCACAGGCGCAGGTGTCCTGATCGCGGGTGCCGCGCATGCGGACAATTTTGTCGACCGCGGCAACCCGGACAACGCGCTGAACGGCCAGTGCATCGACGGGACGAACCCGCTGTGCGTGTCGACCAAAAGCGGGAGTTACGTGGCGGTGAGCACGGCAAACGTCACGATGGGTACGAATGCCCGGGCCGGCACCAGCGGGATCGCGATCGGTGACCAGTCGAATGCAAGCAGCAAGGGCGGCACCAGCAGCGGCGGTGCGATTGCGATCGGCGTCGGTTCGCAGGCGCTGGCGAACTCGGCGACGGCCATCGGCACGGTCGCCGTCGCACAAGGCAACACGTCGCTCGCCGTCGGTCGCCAGTCGGCCGCGGTCGGTGACTTCTCGATGGCGGTCGGCAACGTCGCGGACGCGCGCGGCACCAGCTCGATCGCACTCGGCCACTCGGCGCTGGCAAGCGGCGATCGTTCGGTGGCGATCGGCGGCGCGAACCCGACGTCGAGCGACGGCGTGTCGGCCGGTGCATCGTACGACGCGGCGACGCAGACGCGGGCCGGCGGCACGCAATCCGTGGCGATCGGTGCGGGCGCGCAGACGAACGACAACAACCAGGTGGCCATCGGCTCGGGCAGCGTCGGTGCGAACAACGGCGGCACGCCGGTGTTCGGCGGTACGGCCGCACCGGTCGGCGGCGCGGTGTCGTTCGGCGCGGTCGGCAACGAGCGCCAGCTCAAGAACGTCGCGGCAGGCGCGGCCGATACGGACGCCGTCAACGTCCAGCAGCTGAAGAACGTGAACGGCACGCTCAGCACGAGCATCGCCAACGTCGACGCGCGCGTGACGTCGGTCGGCAACTCGCTGTCGACCACGATCTCGAACGTCGACCAGCGCGTGACCAACGTGGGCAACAGCCTCAGCACCAGCATCGTGACGGCGACGAAGAACGTCGTGAAGTACACCGACGATTCGCATGGGGCGATCACGCTCGACGGCAGCAACGGCACCACGATCGGCGGCGTCGCGGCCGGTGTCGCCAACACCGATGCGGTGAACGTCGGTCAGTTGAAGGGCAGCATTGCACCGTTGCAGACGTCCATCTCGACGGCCGCGTCGAACATCACGAACCTGCAGACCAGCGTCACCGGCATCAACACGTCGCTGAGCACCGCGACCACCAATATCAGCAACCTGCAGGCCGCCGACGCACGCAACGTGAAGTACGACGGCCAGAGCGGGTTCGACTCGGTGACGTTCGCCGGTACGAACGGCACGACGCTGCACAATGTCGCGGCCGGTGTCGCGAATACCGATGCGGTGAACGTCGGCCAGCTGAACGGCGGCCTGTCGTCGCTCAGCACGAGCGTGACGAACAACATCAGCACGACGCTCGGCAACCTGAGCACGTCGATCACCAACCAGATCGGCGACGCGACGAAGAACGCCGTGCAGTATGACGACGACGCACACAGCGGCGTGACGCTCGGCGGCAAGGGTGCGCCGTCGCCGATCGGCCTGCACAACGTGGCGGACGGCATTGCCGCGAGCGACGCGGTGAACGTCGGCCAGCTCGGCAAGGCAACCGACACGCTGAACCAGTCGATTACGAATGTCGGCAACCAGGTGACGACGAACACGGGCAACATCGCGGCGCTCCAGCAGGACGCGCTTCTGTGGAACACGAACCTCGGTGCGTACGATGCGAGCCACGGCGGCAACGGCCCGCAACGCATCGGCAACGTCGCGGCCGGCGTCGCCAACACCGACGCGGTCAACGTCGGTCAGCTGAACGGCAGCATCGCGCCGCTGCAATCGTCGATCTCGACGGCCGCGTCGAACATCACGAATCTGCAGACCAGCGTCACCGGCATCAACACGTCGCTGAGCACCGCGACCACCAACATCAGCAACCTGCAGGCAGCCGACACACGCAACGTGAAGTACGACGGCCAGAGCGGGTTCGACTCGGTGACGTTCGCCGGCACGAACGGCACGACGCTGCACAATGTCGCGGCCGGTGTCGCGAATACCGATGCGGTGAACGTCGGGCAACTGAACGGCGGCCTGTCGTCGCTCAGCACGAGCGTGACGAACAACATCAGCACGACGCTCGGCAACCTGAGCACGTCGATCAATAACCAGATCGGCAACGCGACGAAAAACGCCGTGCAGTACGACGATGACGCGCACAGCGGTGTGACGCTCGGCGGCAAGGGTGCGCAGTCGCCGGTCGGCCTGCACAACGTGGCGGACGGCATTGCCGCGAGCGACGCGGTGAACGTCGGCCAGCTCGGCAAGGCAACCGACACGCTGAACCAGTCGATTACGACCGTCAGCAACAACGTGATGACGCTCGGCAACCAGGTGACGACGAACACGGGCAACATCGCGGCGCTCCAGCAAGATGCGCTCCAGTGGAACGCGAACCTCGGCACCTACGATGCGAGCCACGGCGGCAACGGCCCGCAACGTATCGGCAACGTCGCGACCGGCAAGAACGGAACGGACGCGGTCAACGTCGACCAGTTGAACGCGGCGATCCAGGACGGCACGAGCCAGCTCGATGCGCTCGCCGTGAAGTACGACGACGCGAGCAAGAAGCAGGTTTCGCTCGGCGCGGGCAACGGCGGGAGCCCGGTGCACCTGACCAACGTCGCGGAAGGCAACGTCGCGGCCGGCAGCACCGACGCGGTGAACGGTGCGCAACTGCGCCGTGCGATCGACGGTACGGCAGCCGCGCTGGGCGGCGGCGCGACGGCGAATCCGGACGGCTCGATCAGCGCGCCGGCCTATAAAGTCGGCGGAGGTTCGTTCAACAATGTCGGCGATGCACTCACGAATCTCGACGGCCGCGTCATCGGCAACACGACGACGCTCGAGAATCACGAAACGCGCATCGGCAATGCGGAAACGAACATTGCCGGCAACACGGCCGCGATCGCCGGGCTGCAGCAGGACGCGCTGCAGTTCGACCCGACGCTCGGCGCCTACAACGCGGCACGCGGCGGGGCACCGACGAAGCTGACGAACGTGGCCGACGGCAACGTCGCCGCGGGCAGCACGGACGCGGTGAACGGCGGCCAGTTGTCGGGCGTGAAAACGTCGCTCGAACAGCAGATCACGCAGGTGTCCAACCAGGCGGGTGAGGCCGTGAAGAACGTCGTCAAGTACGACGTCGACGCGAACGGCAACCGGATGAATTCGGTATCGCTCGTCGGCGGCGACACGAATGCGGCCGTCGTGCTGAAGAACGTCGCCGCGGGCACCGCCGATACGGATGCGGTGAACGTCCAGCAGCTGAAGGGTGTGCAGTCGAGCCTCAACCAGCTGGGTGCGCTCGCGGTGCAGTACGACGATGCCTCGAAGAGCTCGATCACCCTCGGCGGCGCCGGTGGCACGCGCATCACCAACGTGCAGGCCGGCACGCTCAGCGCAACCAGCACGGATGCGGTGAACGGCTCGCAGCTCTACGCGACCAACCAGCAGGTCGCGAAGAACACGACCGACATCACGAACCTGCAGGGGAACGTGACCAACATCGCGAACGGCAAGGCCGGCCTCGTGCAGCAGCAGGATCCGAACGGCGCGATCACGGTCGGGAAGGACAGCGGCGGCACCAGCGTGAACTTCTCCGGCACGGCGGGCGACCGCGTGCTGACCGGTGTCGCGGCGGGCGTGAACAACAACGACGCGGTCAACATGGGCCAGTTCAACAACGCGTTGAAGAACGCGGCGGCCAACGACCAGATCCGCGCGGCGGCGACCGATGCGAACACGACGTGGATCGCGCGTGCCGATGCGGGCTCGATCGGGACGACGGCAACCGCAACCGGCAAGAACGCGGTGGCGGTCGGCCAGGGCTCCGTCGCCGATCGCGACAATTCGTTCTCGGTCGGTGCGAAGGGCAGCGAGCGCCAGGTCACGAACGTCGCGGCCGGCACGGCGCCGACCGACGCGGTGAACGTGCAGCAGCTGAACGACAACCTGTCGACCGCAACGACGCAGGCGAAGGGCTACACCGACCAGCGCATCGGCCAGGTGTACAACTCGTTCAACGACCTGAAGAAGGACATGTACGGCGGCGTGGCATCGGCAATGGCCGTGGCCGGCCTGCCGCAACCGACGGGCGCGGGCCGCTCGATGGTATCGGCGGCGACGTCGAACTATCACGGCCAGCAGGGTTTCGCCGCCGGGTACTCGTACGTGACGGAAAGCAACCGCTGGGTCGTCAAGGCGTCGGTAACGGGCAACACGCGTTCGGACTTCGGCGCGGTGGTGGGCGCGGGTTACCAGTTCTGATGTCGTAAGCGCAGTATCGATTGAACGGCGGTGTCGGGCAGTGGTTGTCATGCCCGGCACCGGCGGGAAATCCGTGGCCCGGGGTGTGTCTGTCGACCCCGGGCCATCGTCGTTTGATGCGTCCGCCGCGAAGATCGATACGGCTACGCCGGGCCTGTCCGGCGGTCGATGCCGCAGATCGTATGTTCGAGTGTCACCCGGCAAACACCGGCGTAATGGATTCGGCAGGGCGCCGGCATCGCTGCGGGCAACCGGCCATGCCGGACCGGCAAGCGCGACTTGTGACCCGGCGGAATGTGTCATCCGCGTGAAAGAAAGCGCTTGATCTGCGCCAGACGCCAGCGAACTTCACGCGTCGCGGCCCAATGCGGTCGACATTTCTCCGCGAGAAACAACGTGTGTCCATGCCGTCGATGGATGATTTATTTGCCGATTGTGTAGATAATCGGCGCTGGTGCAATGCAACGCTGCATTGAGCGTGTCCGAGCACGTCTTCCAAGCCCGTATTGGCGCCCACAACGACAAATGAAAACGATGAAACCTGAGAACAGGATGCTTTCCGCGCAGCGCCTCGCGTTGCCGCGTCAAATCCGGCTGCCTGCCTTCCCGGCGAGCGCCGCCATGCCATCGGCTTTTCCGGCCGGTTACGGCAGTTGCTACCGCTGAGTGCCCGGACAATCCGCACCATTTGTTCAATACGAGAACCCGCGCTCGAATCGATCGGCCGGGCAATCGGTATCGACCGGCGATATCCGTCGGTGCACCCGGTGAGCATGCATCGGGTCACATGGCGACGCATCACGGAACTGCACACAGGGGTAAACGCACATGATCGGGAAGTTTGCGTGGCTGTCCGTCGTTTTGCTTCTGGTCGCGGCATGCGGGGATCGATCCGGGCACGCCGATCCTGCATCGAATGCGCCGCCGGCGGCCGCTTCGGCGACGCAGGCCGTTATCGCGCAGCGCCCGGCACCCGTGCCGCCCAGGCCTGGTCAGGTGCTCGAGGGCATTTACCAGAAGGACGCACATGGCGAGGACACGATGGAGATCGCCAATGGAAGCCAGGCCACGTACTGGTACGGCCACGCGTTCGACCTGAACGGTGGCCACTACTTCACCGGCTTTGCCTACGACACGCCGAACAAGTACGCCGAACAGGAGAAAACCGCCGCGCCGGCGCCCGATGCCCGGGTGACCCTCACCGAAGCCACCTTCGAATGGACCACGGACGGCGGGGTGGCCGGCTGGAACATGGTCGAGTCGGAACGCTCGATCGGCGAATTTGGCGGCTATGAGAAGGCCGACACGATCGACGACAAGGAACCCGCCGTGAGCACGACCATGCCGGACGGGCGGATCGTGCTGGCGGTCCCGACCTGGTACCTGGCTTCCGGCACCCGGATCAAGTCGTTCGGCATGTTCGTCTACCAGCGCACCAATGCGTCAAGCAATCCTGACGATACCGACTGGACCTATGCCGGCAACGTGTTTCGCGGCAACGACAACGGCGCGGCATGCGATGCCGCCGGTACCGGCAACCGCATACCGTGCGCGGCCGGCGCGTCGACACTGACTTTCCTGCCGGCCGAGGGCCGCGATTGGCCGCGTCTTCGCGTGGCGATGAAGGGGACGGGCATCGACAACGCTGGTCAGAAAAAGACCTACGGCGCCGCGGATGTCGTCGAATACCGGTTCAATCCGAAGACGAAGGTTTACGAAGCGGCGAAGACGTAGGGCGGCATGCGCATGTCGCTTTCAACGAGGGTTCCACCTGTCCGGAAGGAGGATCGAATGACGATGCCTGTCTTGAGAAACCGCATGTCGATGGTGCTGGCGTGCGCGGCGATACCATTCATCGCCGGTTGCGCCAATGTGTGTTCCGTGCTGGATTCCAGCCCGGTATGCGCGACCATGTATCCCAGTCCGATTCAGAAGGCGGCCAAAGCCATGGTCGGGCAGCCGATATCCGTGGCGTTCAAGGCGTTCGGCCGGCCGCTCGTCAATCAGCCGCCGCAATCGCAATCGCCGGAGTCGGTGAGCTACACCGGGAATTACTTCTGGGACAGCTCACGGGTTCATGTGAGCCCGAACCAGACGTTCATCCAGACCGGCAGCCGGTACGTCGGCAGCCATGTGGCCGGGGTGAATCCGGCAGGAAACGGGGTGGCGGAGACCCCGATCTACCAGGACGACTATCAAGCCACGGGCTATTACGGCCATGAAACCGTGCTCGACTCCGTCTGCATGATCACCATCAAGACGAATCATGCCGACATCATCACGAAAGTGGAGGTGGGTGGGTGCCGGAAGTGATGCCGTCCAGACACATCCCGGCCGAATGCGAGTAGCGCGATCCGTGGCGCTCACGGCCGCGCTCCAACCCGCCGTATCACGCGGGTTCGCGCGCGGTCGAAACGTGCGTCCAATGCGAGTTGTCGAATGTGAGCACCGGCTCGTATTCTGAATGCGTCAGGCGGAACGGCATGGGGCCTCCGCCGATCAACGCATGACAGAGACTCGCAATGACTGCCAATACGCAAACCATGAAGCTCAATCACCTGAGCTTCCCCTCGGCCGACACACTCGCGACGGCCCAATTCTTCGAGCGGCACCTCGGCTTCACGATCGCGGGAAGCTGGGAAAAATCCTGGATCCTCAAGCGCCCGGGCTTCGACGTGGTGATCGACCATGTCAGCGACGAAGTGACCGCATGGCCGACGAATTTCCACGTCGGGTTCGAACTGCCGAGCCTCGATGCCGTTCGCGCGTTATTTGAACGCTTCGGGGAAGAGGGCGTCGAGATGGTGACGGACGTCTTCAACAACGGGCGCGGTTCGCGTTTCTTCTGCCGCGCGCCGGGCGGCGTGATGTTCGAGCTGAACACGCGCGCGGATGCCGCGCCGGAATATCACGGCACGTTCGACGACTGACGCAGGCAAGCGTCATACCGCGTTCGAGTGCCGGCGCGGGCCACCATTTCAGTGACCGCGCGAGTGTGCGAAGGCTGAGTGGTCTCCATCCCGTGCAGATCGCTGCAGCGCGCGACACGACCAAGCCGCACCACCTGCGATGCCGTCGCACCGGACTTCAAAAGCAAGAAACGGAGTGTCTGCCTGCGTACGGTCACCTACATTGCCGTGACTAACCTAACTCACGGGATGTGAAGAAGATGACCGTACTCGAAGGGAAAGTCGCCATTGTCACCGGTGCTTCTGCCGGAATCGGCCGTGCGATCGCGTTGATGTTCGCGGCGCACGGCGCGTCAATCGTATTGGGCGCGCGAAACGAAGCCACGTTGAACCAGGTTGCCGACGAGATCCGTCGTCAGGGCGGGCGGGCGTACGCGTGCGCCGGCGACGTCGGTCACGTCGACACGCATCGAAGGCTCGTCGCGGCGGCCCTGCGCGAGTTCGGCGGTCTCGACATCGCGATCAACAACGCGGGAACGGTCGGGCCGCTCAAGCCGCTCGCCGACATCTCGCTCGACGAGTGGCAGCAAACGCTGTCCACCAATCTGACAGCGGCATTCCTGGGCGCAAGCAACCAGATTCCCGCGATGCTCGAACGCGGCGGCGGTTCGATCGTCTTCACGTCCAGCTTCGTCGGAACCAGCGTCGGGCTTCCCGGCATGTCCGCGTATGGCGCGTCCAAGGCCGGCTTGATGGGATTGGTGAAGGGCATCACCGCGGACTACGCGGCACGGGGGATTCGGGCCAACGCGCTGTTGCCCGGCGGGGTGGATACCGCGATGGGCGGAGACCGTGAGCAGAAGGAATGGGCGGCCGGGCTCCACGCGATGAAGCGTATCGCCCACCCCGACGAGATCGCATCCGCGGCGCTGTTCCTGGCGAGCCCGATGGCCAGTTTCGTGACCGGCTCGGCCCTGTTCGCCGACGGCGGCAATGCGGCCGTGAAGTGATGTCCCGTCGGCGCTCAAGTGCCCAAGCGCGCGCGCCGCGCTCAAGCGCCGGTGCGGGCCAGCATCTCGATGACCGCGCGGGTGCGCGAAGGCCGGGTGATTTCCGTCCAGTGCAGATGCGCGTATTTCGGGTCGTCACGCAGGCCGGCGAACTTGACGCGATTCCTGGCGAACGTGGTGTATGACCACAGCAGCACCGACTCCCGGGAGAATGCCATCCGCAGCGACTCACGGTTTCCGTGCGAAAGCTCGGTGCGCATGAGCCCGCGGCTCAACGTGCGCCAGAGCACCCGGGAGAATACCGTCCGCCGCCCGAAGTTGAGCCAGATCACGTGCGTGGCTCTCGACCAGAGCACGTCGCGCACGGCGCTGTAGTTCCCGTCGGCGACCCAGCGGTCGCCGGCCGTCGCGGCCAGCACGTCGCGCTCGAACTGTTCCGGCGGCACGGCTGTCCAGTCGGGGCCCCAGTAGAGTCGATCCAGTTCGACGTAAGGGCAGCCTGCTGCTGCCGCCAGTGCGCTGGAAAACGTGGATTTCCCCGCTCCACTGGTTCCAACGACGACGAAGCGCATGGGTTTGACCGCAGTTGAATGTTGAAGCCGCGTATTGTGCCTCATGCACGAAGCGGCCGCTCGACTGCCGCGGTTCGTCATCGAACATCGGCCATGCCCCGGCTTGCTCCGCCAGACTCGTTGCATTGGCGGGGCGAGCCGCGCCGGGTATCCTCGCCGCTCCGCAACGGGCATTTGAATTTGGCAGTAACGTCGCCCCTTCGCTGCCCGCGCCTTTGTACAATCACCCGCTACAGTCTTGCCGCACACTGCCGCGGCAAACCCCGACAAGATCAAGTGAGAGAAACGATGGCGACCGAACCCGGATTGCAGGAGAGCATGCATGCGGATAGCGCCCGCGACGGGAACCCGTCATGTAGGCACGGACGGGTAACGACCGGGCGCGCATCGCGAACCGATCGGGGGCTGGCATGAGCGACAAACCCGTTCTTGCCGCCGGCGCGCCGTGTGAACCTGCCGCGTCGGCTGTTTCCCTGATGGCACTGGCATGCCTGGTCGTATTCATGGCGCAAATGGCGACGACGGTGTACCTGCCGTCGCTGCCGGTCGTCATGCGCGAATTGAAGATGACGCAAGGCGGCGCCGAGTTCTCCATCTCCGCCTATGTGATCGGCGCAGCTTTGCCGGTGCCGTTCTGGGGCGCTGCCGCGGAACGCTGGGGCAGGCGTGGCCCGCTGCTTATTTCGCTGCTGCTGTTTGCTGTCAGCAGCCTGCTGCTCGCCAGCTGCACGGTCGCACCGGCGCTGCTCGTATTGCGCGCCATCCAGGGCATCGGCGGGGGCGGTGCGGCGATCATCGCCAGAATCATCGTCCGCGACAACTGGCGCGGTGACGAACTGGCGCGACGCCTTTCCGTGTTGTCGATCGCCTTCATCACGGCCCTGGGCGGCGGCCAGTTCGTCGGCGGGCTGATCGGCCGATACAGTCATTGGCAAACGGGTTTCGTGCTGATGGCCGTCATCGCCGCGCTGGCGATCGGCCTGTCGTACGCGTTGCCGTTGAAGGCGGGAAGCCGTACGGCCAACACGTCTGGCATGGCCGGCACTTACTGGATCCTGCTGCGGCGCCCGGGCTTCCTGTGGCCGGCGTGCGCGGGCGGGTTGGGGTTCGCGACCACCGTCACCTTGCAGGAAGTGAGTCCGTTCGTGTTCCAGGAGCATTTCAAGTTGGCCGTGACGAGCTTCGGCAGTATCGGCCTGCTGCTCGGCATCGCCTATTTCAGCGGGGCGATGCTGGTCAACCGCCTCGTGAGACGGCTCGGCGGGGTCCGGCTGATGCAGGCCGGCGCCGCGTTGCTTGCGCTGGCAACCACGTTGATGCTGGCGTCGTGGCTGGGTGGCCTGCTGACTCATTTCACCGGCCTGTGGATCTTCATCGCGCTGTATTGCCTGGCGATTTTCGGCCAGGCGGTGCTGTTTCCGAACAGCATGGCGACCGCCGTCAGCGATGCGCACGAACATGGCGCGCACGCGATGGCCTTGTGCGGCTTCCTGCAGCAAGGACTGGCGGGCATCGCCGCGACGGCGGCGGTGCTGCAGCACCATGGCGGTACGTGGACGCTCGCCGTGTTCGTGCTGGGGACGCTGACATGGCTGGTGGTGCAGGTGAAGGTGAAGGGCAGATAGGCGGCCGACGTCAATGGAGGGGTCATCGGCCGCGTGCGTCTCCCAGGAAAACAGCGGCGTGCCACGGCACGCCCGTTTCACGTTGCGCGGACATCCCGATGCAAGAGCAAGTGTGACGCGCCCATGCTGTCGGCTGCGCCGCGCCGCTTGAACGAAAGATTCGTAGAAAACAGTTTCTCGTACGCCGTTCTTCAGGCTTTCACTACGAATTAAAAGGCATCGCCATCAAAGGCGAGAATGGAAGGGGCATTAAAAATCGCATCGGCGCGCCCGGGATGGCAACAATCAAAATCAATATTTAATAAAGCAAATAGTGCCGGCCGCCATACCCTGGCCTTCACGTCGCTCGTCCGTCCCGCTTGATCCGCGCCTCGCACTGCCTTGCCCGAGTAGCACCCGGCTCGCCGGGCACGTCCCGCCGATGCAACGGTGTCGATATCGCCAGCGCGGCCGACGAGATCATTTCAAATTTCTCACCAAATCATGACTCGATTAACTTCAATGACAGAAAACATTAATCTGTCAGAAAATATCTTGTAATTATAAAAATGACCTTCTAGCATCCCTCTGCAGTTCGTGACATGTCTTGGATCAACATCTGTACTCGATGCATTCCTCGAACATCACCCATTCATAACCCGGGGGATTACATGAAGAAACTGTCTCGCCTGCTGTCCATCACCGCGATTACCGTCGCGAGTCTCAGTGCTTTTGCCCAGGCCGGCGACCCGTCGGCTACGGTCGACAAGGCACTGCAACTGATCCAGCAGAACCCGTCCGCCTTCAGTCTCGCCGCTGGCGGCGCAGCACGCACGTTGAAGTTCGCAGGGCCGCAGGCGAGTGCGCCGACGGACAGCGATCAATTCGAGGTACGCGACGTGATCGTCGATCCCGACGGCACCGAGCACGTGCGTTTCGACCGCTTCTACGCGGGCCTGCCCGTGATCGGCGGTGACGTTGTCGTCCATTCGAGCAAGGGGCAGTTGAAGCAGGCGAGCGTGACCCAGCTCGCGCCGATCAGTCTCGCCGGCACGATCGGCAAGGTCGGAAACCGCGCCGTGGTACGCAACGCGCCCGATATCGGCAACGCCAGGGTCAAGCGCATCGCGGCCGCACGTTTCAACTCGGACGTGCGCCGCGTCGATGACGCGGAACTCGTCGTGTTCGCACGTGACGTCACGCCGACGCTGGCCTACGCGGTGCGCGTCTACGGCAAGTCGACCGACGCGCATGGCGATGCGGTGCTGTACTACGTCGATGCGCGTACGGGTGCCGTGCTCGACGCACAGGACCTGATCAAGACCGCCGCCGCAACCGGCACCGGACGCTCGTTGTACTACGGCAACCTGACGCTCACCACCGACCAGACGGGCACGAACGCGTACCGGATGCTCGATCCGAACCGTGGCAGCGGCTCCGTGTACGATGGCCGCGGACTGATCGCGGAGGACGTCGAGCAAGCGACCGACCTGCAGATCTTCACGAGCAGTACGAACACGTGGGGCAACAACACGACCACCGATCGGCAGACCGTCGCCGCCGACATCGATTACGGTCTGGCGTTAACTTGGGACTACTACAAGACGACGCACAACCGCAACGGCATCTTCAACGACGGGCGCGGCGTGAAGAGCTTCGCGCACGTGGTGTTCGACACCGGCAGCGGCACGACCGGCGCGAACGCGGCATGGATGCCGTCGCACATCATGGTGTACGGTGACGGCCAGCCGGGCACGAGCCTGCCGAAGCCCGTCGTGTCGGTCGACGTGGCCGGTCACGAGATGAGCCACGGCGTGACCGAAGCCACGGCCAACCTGAACTATTCGGGCGATGCGGGCGGGCTGAACGAGTCGACGTCCGACATTTTCGGCACGCTCGTCAAGTACTACGCGAACAACCCGAACGATCCCGGCAACTACGTGATCGGTGCGCGCGTGGTGAGCGGCGGCCTGCGCAAGATGTACAAGCAGGATCTCGATGGCCGGTCGTTCAGCTGCTACCCGTCCGGCGGATTCTCGTGGTCGAATCCGCGCCATGATCCGCACTTCACGTCGGGCGTCGGCAACCGTCTGTTCTACCTGCTGGCCGAAGGCCCGACGGTGCCGTCGACCGATACCGGTCTGTCGAAGTCGCAACTGGTCTGCAACGGCGACACGACCTTCAGCGGGCTGGGCCGCGAGAAGGCCGGCAAGATCTGGTACCGGACGCTGACCGTGTATCTGAACGCCAACTCCAGCTACCCGAACGCGCGACGTGCATCGATCCAGGCGGCGAACGACCTGTACGGCACGAACTCGGCTGAAAGCGCGACGGTCGCTCGCGCGTGGAGTGCGGTCGGGGTGAATTGACGGCGCCTGAGCGAGTGCGTTGAGCGCCCGAAGATCGCGTGGCGGTATGTCGAGTCGGAGGAAGGCAAGCCGATCGAGGCCACGCGACACGCGGGCAATTGACGCACGGATGGAGCGCAACCGCCTGCGATTGCAGGCGGTTGCGCTTTGGCCCCCGGCTTTCATCGCGTCCACCACGTATCCCGTGCAACGGCGCCGCGCGCCGGCAGGATCGCGCCGGCAGCCATCCACGTGCCGAGGCTTGTCGTCACTCGGCGTGGACGGCCGGAAGCGAAGCGGAAGGAGAAGGGCGCGCGTACCGCGACGACGAAACCATCCTCCTCCAGCGTCGCGCCGCGTTCCCCTGCAATGCGCGATGAACTTTGGAAAAACCTGACGGCGACCCGCAGCGCAATCCAGCCACCTCATCAATCGTCTGCACCACCCGGTCGATCGACCCGTCATCGGCCGACCCTCCGCTACCGCACCCCGCCTCGTTCCGGCACCTTTTTTCCGAAAAAATATCTGGCCTGCAATCGTTTGCGCATGACCGTGCGGCGTTCAGTTTATTCATCGCATGCCGATATCTCGGAGGCGCTCCTGATCGAAGCGGCATCGCTCCCGCCGCTTCGATCCGGAACGGCATCAGCCCATGCGACGGATAGGGGAAGGAAGGTTTTGCTGACAGTTTTAGGGTGCATCGTTCAACGGCACAATCACTGGCTGGTGTTGCTTGCCGCACTGTTGTGCGGGGCCGGCTCGTGGGTCACCGCGCGCCTGTTCCAGCGCACGGTGAACACG
Source organism: Burkholderia crassaminum (assembly GCF_964265005.1). Classification (NCBI taxonomy): domain Bacteria; kingdom Pseudomonadati; phylum Pseudomonadota; class Betaproteobacteria; order Burkholderiales; family Burkholderiaceae; genus Burkholderia; species Burkholderia crassaminum. Next base: position 484,978 of record NZ_OZ183801.1, read on the forward strand.
TCCGGCACGCAGCGGCTCGGCTGGCATGTGTTGACGGCCATTTCGGCCGGCGTCGCGATCTGGTGCACGCATTTCATCGCGATGCTCGGCTTCGACGCCGGCGCGCCCGTGCATTTCAATCTGCCGCTCACGCTCGTGTCGCTGGTCATCGCGGTCGGCGGCAGCACGATCGGCTTCGCGCTGACGACCTGTCGCATCGTCAAGGTCGCGCCCGCGCTCGGCGGCGCGATCGTCGGTGTGGCGATCGTGCTGATGCACTACACCGGCATGCTCGCGTGGCGGGTCGAGGGGATCGTGTCGTGGGACGTCGGCTACCTGATCGCGTCGGTGCTGCTGGCGATGACGCTCGCGGCGCTCGCGCTGCACCTCGCGCTGCGGCCGTCGCCGCATGCGGTCAACCAGATGGCCGGCGTGCTGTCGCTCGCGATCCTCGCATTGCATTTCACCGGGATGTCCGCACTGCGCATCACGCCGCTGACACTCGACGGCACATGGACCGACGTGAGCGAACTGCGCCCGCTGGCGCTGGCGGTTGCGGGCACGTCGCTCGTGATCGTCTGCACGGGGCTCGTGAGCTACGTGATCGACAGCAACGTGCGGGCCGAATCGCTCGAGCACCTGCGCCGGCTGGCGCTGAGCGACATGCTGACCGGCCTGCCGAACCGGGCCAGCTTCAACGAGCGGCTGGACCTCGAAATCGCGCTTGCGCAAGGGCAGGGCACGAAGCTCGCGCTGATCGGCATCGACCTGAACCGTTTCAAGGAAATCAACGACCTGCGCGGCCACCACGCCGGTGACGAGGTGCTGCGCATCCTTGCACGCCGCATGACGAACCTGCTGCGCGAAGGCGAATTCGTCGCCCGCATCGGCGGTGACGAATTCGCGGCACTTTGCCGGATGAATGACGACACCCGCGTGATGAATCTGCTCGAGCGGCTCGAGCCGGCGCTCTACAAGCCGGTCAGGCTCGACGACTACGAGGTCGTGCCGGGCGCGAGCTTCGGTGTCGCCATCTACCCGGACGACGCGACCACCAAGGCCATCCTGATCAACAACGCGGATCTCGCGATGTACCGCGCCAAGGGCAGCATCGCGCAAACGATCTGCTTCTACGAGCCGGCGATGGACCTGATCGTCCGCGCGCGCCGCAGCCTCGCGGCCGACCTGCGCCGCGCGGTGGCCGACAACCAGTTGAGCGTCCATTACCAGGTACAGACTTCGCTCGCGACCGGCGAGATCCGCGGCTACGAGGCGCTGCTGCGCTGGCAGCATGCGACGCTCGGCACGATTCCGCCCGCCGAGTTCATTCCGCTCGCCGAGGAAAACGGCGTGATCCTGGACATCGGCGCATGGGTGCTGCGCGAGGCATGTGCGCGGGCGGCCACGTGGGAGCCGCCCTATGCCGTCGCGGTGAACGTATCGGCCGTGCAGTTCATGCACGCGGACCTCACCGCGCTCGTGGCGGACGTGCTCGAGGCAACCCGCCTGCCGGCGTCGCGCCTGCAGCTGGAGCTGACCGAATCGACGATCTTCGCCGGCCGCGAGCGCGCGCTGGAGACGTTGCGGCAGATCAAGGCGCTGGGCGTGAGCATCGCGCTCGACGATTTCGGTACCGGCTATTCGTCGCTCGATACGCTGCGCTCGTTTCCGTTCGACCGCATCAAGCTCGATCAGTCGTTCGTCGCGGACGCGGAGGCGAAACCGCAGGATCGCGCGATCATCCGCGCCGTGCTCGCGCTCGGCAAGAGCCTGGGCATTCCGATCCTGGCCGAAGGCATCGAGACGCGCGAGCAGCTTGCGCTGCTGGCCGACGAAGGCTGCGACGAAGCGCAGGGCTTCCTGCTCGGCCGGCCCGCACCCCTCAACGAGATTGTCGGCAGCGGGCAGATCGCGCTGACCGGCAGCAACCGCGCCAGCGCGCCGGTTCCCGCGTCCGGATCGGCCGTCAAGGCCGAGATGGAACCGGGCCCGCGCGGGTAACCGATGACGCCGGACACGGCAACCCGAACCCGGGTTGCAGCAGGCAGGCTCACATGAAAATCCTCTACGCACGGATGGCAAGACTGGCGAGCATCGCGGCACCGGCCCGGAACCCGGACCTGCTCGCGGCGCAGTACCGGGTATTCGCCGGCCAGATCCCGGTGTCGTACCTGATCCTCATCTCGAGCACCTGGAGCCTCGCCATCACGCACCTGGGCAGCACGCCGTGGTGGCTGTCGGTCGCGATGCCGGCCGCCATGACGCTCGCGGCGCTCGCGCGGCTGCTGCACTGGTATCGCACCCGGCTGCTGGAGCCGACGCCGGACACCGTGCTGCGCGCGCTCACGATGACGAACTGGCTGGTGATCCCGGTCGCGATGACGTTCACCACCTGGGCGCTGCTGCTGTTCCCGTACGGCGACGCATGGCAAAAGGCCCAGGTCGCGTTCTACCTGGCGATCACGGTGATCGGCTGCATCTTCAGCCTGATGTACCTGCGCACGGCCGCGCTGATCGTGGCCGTGATCGTCAACGTCGCGTTCATCGCGTTCTTCCTCTCGACGGGCCAGCCGACGCTCGTCGCCACCGCGGTCAACATGGCCTTCGTGTCGGCGGCGCTGATCGCCGTCATCTCGGTCAACTACCGGGGCTTCCTGCGCACCGTCGATGCGCAGGCCGAATCGCGGCTGCGCGAGCAGGCGCAGACGCGGCTGATGCGGATGATCGACGATATGCCGGTGGCCGTGATGACGGCCGACCCGGAGACGTTCCGCATCAACTACCTGAACGCGACGTCGCGCAACCTGCTGCGCACGATCGAGCACCTGCTGCCGATCCGCGCGGACGATGCGCTCGGCGCACCGATCGACTTCTTCCACCCGCACCCGCAGCACCAGCGCCGCCTGCTTGCCGATCCGGCAAACCTGCCGCATCGCGCGCGCATCCGGCTCGGGCCGGAAGTGCTCGACATCCAGGTCTCGGCGGTGCGCGACGCCGAGGGGCGCTACATCGGCCCGATGCTGTCGTGGTCGATCGTCACGCAGCAGGCCGAGGCGGAGGCGCGCATCCATCAGCTCGCGCATCACGATTCGCTCACCGGCCTGCCGAACCGCGCGACCTTCCTTGCCGAATTCGACGCGAGCCTGCGCCGCTCGGACAAGGTGCTCGGGCTGCTCTTCATCGACCTCGACAGCTTCAACCAGATCAACGACGCGTGCGGGCATTCGGCGGGCGACGAGGTGCTGCGCCAGGTCGCGGAACGCCTTCGCGGGCAGTGCCCCGAGCCGGGGATGATGCTCGGGCGCATCGGCGGCGACGAATTCGCGGTGCTGCTGCGCGACACCGACGCGGACGGCGCGATGGGCGCGGCCGCGCGGCTCGTCGACACGCTCGTCGCTCCCTATGCGCCGTCGACCGACCGGCAGTTCCGCATCGGCGCGTCGATCGGCTGCGTGCTGGCGCCGCATCACGGCAACGACGCCGGCGTGCTGCTGTCGCGCGCGGACATGGCGCTCTATGCGGCCAAGAAAGCCGGGAAGGGCACGTACCGGATGTTCTCGCCCGACATGGAAACGAGCGCGCAGGAGCGGGTCGCGCTCGAATCGAAGCTGCGCGTCGCGCTGGACGAGAACCAGGGGCTGTACGTGTTCTACCAGCCGATCGTCGACGTCGGGACCCGCCAGATCACGACGCGCGAGGCGCTGCTGCGCTGGCATCACCCGCGCGCCGGCTGGATTTCGCCGGGCCGCTTCATTCCGGTGGCCGAGCGCGGCGGCCTGATCGACCGGCTCGGCCGCTTCGTGCTCGACCGCGCATGCCGGGAGGCGGCGCGCTGGCCGGACGGCGCGCGTGTCGCCGTCAACGTGTCGGCGGCGCAGCTCGGCCACGGCACGGTCGTGCCGGCCTTCGCGGCGGCGCTGGCCGGCGCGGGCCTCGCGCCCGACCGGCTGGAAATCGAGGTGACGGAAACCGCGCTGCTGCATGACGAGGGCAAGGCCGTCGCGGACCTGCGCGCGCTGCGCTCGATGGGCGTGCGCGTCGCGCTCGACGACTTCGGCACGGGCTTCTCGTCGCTCGCACATCTGCGCGCGTTCCCGTTCGACAAGATCAAGATCGACGGCAGCTTCGTGCGCGATGCGGTCACGCGCCCGGACTGCGCGGCCGTCGTGCGCGCGGTGGCCGATCTCGGCAAGCGTCTCGGCGTGACGACCGTCGCGGAAGGCGTCGAGACGGAGGCGCAACTGGCGTGCATCACGGATGCCGGCTGCCGCGAGGTGCAGGGCTTCCTGATCGGCAAGCCCGCGCCGGGCGAGCACGACGCGCCGGCCATCCGCTGGATCGAGCGGGCCGCGCTGGCTGCGCAGGCTACGAGCAGGCGGGCGTGAGCGACAACGCAGCGACGGGTTCGGTCGCCGAGGATCCGACATCCGTTGTCGCGCACGGGTACTCGTGTCGAGGATGAGCGTGCCGGCGAGAGATTGCCTTGCGTTGTCCTGATGCGGTCACTGCGTGAGCCGGATGAACGCGATGCTGATTCGGATGCAGGGGCGTCGGGTCAAGCGGATGCGCATCGAAAAGTCAAAAGGACTTGCTGCTAGTCGTAGCGCTTGATAAAGCGATCAAAGACGGCGGGCGGGTTCAGGATTTGGGCGGATTGGTTTTCCAGTGCCTCGGCCCCGTTGTCATCACTGATCGTGACGAACAGCGTGATCTTCTCGCGCTCCGCACCGGTTCCGAACAACCCTTCTCGATCGAGCTGCCTGAGTGCCTCGATCATGTCGCGTTGGAGTTCCTTGAAAAACGCGTCGAACTTCGCTTCGGGCAGGTTCGGACCGAGTACCGTATCGGCCAACCGTTTGCAGAGCGGATTGAACGAATCCGCCTCGGCGGATTCATATGCCCATTCGCCGGTTGCCCAGGTGAACTCCGGCGCCTTCTCGTCGTTGCCGACTGCCATCCGTTCGCGAACCCGCTTCAACCCTTCGTCGGAATTGGCGGCCGGCACGACGGTCATGGCGCCACTGTCGGTGTAGAGGGCGAACGCGTAAAAATGATCCTGGGGGTGTGCCGCAAGAAGGGCTCGATACGTCACTCTCGCCGCGTCGGCAATCTCGGTCGCGAAATTAGGATACACGCTCAAATTGACCTCGCCATATCGTGATCGGGTTTAGCTGGGGAAACGCATCAAGGCGGTGCGAAGCCGTTTCATCAGCGCGGGGGAGCGGACGCAGTCGATCGGTGCGAGATCGTCCATCGCAGGCACCTTTTCGCGGATCCACTTGTCGTAGCCGGCGCCGACCACTTCGTAGACTACCGTCGCGAGGTCGACGTCACCATCGAGTGATCGGGCGAGATCCACGACTTCCTGCCTGGACCTTGATTGGCTGAATACGGCGACGAACCGCTGCCAACTCGCGTCGCCGGGATAGTACTGTTCGAGTCGATGCATACCACCATCCTGTCAACGATATCGAGTGGGCGTCGCCTGGATTTCGGGGCGGCGGTGCCAAGACGCCGTCAAACCCTTCCCGAATACGCAAGTGTCAGGATGGCGATCGCATGCGCCCGGCGGGTTGCGCGGCAGATCAGGAATGCACGTCCGCGATCACGCGTCGAACGGCAAACGCCAGCGGATCGACCTCGTGAACGCCGATGGTGAGCCTGGCATCGAATAATGCCGCAAGCTGTTCGAGTTGAGTGAACGCGTATCCAGGGTCCGCGGTGACGACGTTCATGAAGGCCATGCTTCGACGATATCCCGCCCTGACCTCGATGCGTACGCCACTCGGAAACCGTTGTTGTAGCGCTTCGCGAACCCGGTCGATATCAATCTCGCCGGGTTCTGCGCGCCGGCCCTTCTGAGGCATGGCATCAGGCACGACAAAATAGGCGCTGACACGCACTTCCGAGCCGTCGATGGCGCTGACATGCGCCCCCTGCCGATAGGCCAGCACGGCGAGCCGCTTTCGCCGCTGGAGTCCCGACACCAGTACACATGCGCCGGCGACGCTCGTCTGGCCCTCTCCGATCATTTGCGCGAATCGAACCGCTTTCTGGCCGGATTCCTCACGCCATCCGAAGTGCAAGGCAAGCCTCGGCAGGCTGCCGATTTCCGCACCGAGCCGCTTCATGACCGACAGCATGGCAGCCTCGTCGAAGTCGTCGAATACGAGCTCTGCGGCGAGCGGGCGGCCGGCCGAATAGGCGGTGAGCAACTGCTGAATCTCGATGAGTTCACCTGGTGCGCCATCACCCTGCAATTCGAGCGTGACGAGAATCACATCGCCATGCAGCCAGGTCCTGGCGGCTGGATGGGGCTGCCGGGCGGCCAGATTGCGGGCGTCATCCGCGCTTGACGCACGCACCGCTGCCAGCAGGAACACGTCGTGGGCGTGGATTCCGCCAGGCACCACGTATGCGCCTTTCTTCCAGGCCAGCGCACGCAATTCCGGAAACAGGTCGTCTGCGTCGTATCCCGTCGCGATCACCGAGCGGCCGATCGCCGCCAGCTCGCGAGGCGAGCCTCCGCCCGGCAATCCCGGTCCCGCCACCGCTTCCTCCTCGAACAGGCGCTTCCACCCGGACGAATACTCGGCATCGGGCGCCCATGACGGCAGCAGTTGTGCGAGGTAGGCATCCGCATCCGCGATGGTCTCGAACTTCGCGACCATCACGCATTCACCGCTGTTGTTGCCGGAGAATGCCTGCCACACGCTGACCGATGGCGTGGAACGGATTCGACGGGCGTCTGCGCCACGCCGTGCGCAACCGCGTCGCGCGCTGGGTTGCTCGAGACGCGCACGCTCGTTCCGCCAGCCATGCAGGATTTCTTCCGCACTGGCGGCGGGCAGGCCGCCGTCCTGGAACGAGCAGCCCTGCATGCGCTGATCGGGCGTGATGGAGACAAAGTCCAGACCTGCGCCGCAGTCGCCGCTTCCATCGGCGCCATCGAACAATCTGGATACGGGAACAGCGTCGCCAAAGCACACCGACAGGCGGCATGCGATCGGTGAATCCTGCACGATAGCCGCAAGCTGCGCTCGCCCCCGTGGCGAAAGGTGCCTGCGCAAATCGGGGCCGATGTAAGACAGCAACGAGACATCCTGACAACCCAGCGTGGCCAGTTCAGCCAGCAGTGCGGGAAGGCCCGGCAGCACGGCGTCATCGACGATCAGGTTTGCTCCCCACCGTTGCCCATAGTTCGACAAGACCGTGGCCGCGTCGTGCCAGCGTACGTCGTCGTAGAGGGAGACGCGGACCTGGCCGAAGCGGCCGGCGTAGCGCGCAAACGTGTCTTGCCGGATCAGCGTTCCATTGGTCGTGACGTTCAGTGCAAGCGGCGTGGTGTCATGGAGGATGTCGATCAACTCGGAGAATCCACGGAACGCGAACGGCTCTCCGCCGCCAAAGGCGACTTCCAGCGTTCCTGCCGCGGCGAGGTTGCGAAGCACGTCGGCGGCCGACTGGACAGACCAGGCACTATCGCGCCGAACGTCACGCGAGCAGAAATCGCAAGAAAGATTGCACTTGTTCGTAATCCCGAACATCACGACTCGAGGTGCGCGGCGCCGCAAGTGGCGGGTCGCCGCGTTCTCGATCCGGACGTGCGTTCCTGTCGCGGGGTGAAAGCGCAGCAGCGCGCCATCCAGCGGATACGCCCTGAATGCGTTGCGATCAAAACCAGTGGAATCCGGCATCGGCGAGGCTCTCTGTTTTTTTGTCAGGGATTCCCATGAACCCGGTGATGCGATGGGAACCCGTTGTATTTGAAGTCACTCGCGCCACCATCCCCCGTCACGTGGATGACCATGAATTGCATGGCGCGGAGAATTGCGTAAGGCGTTTCAAGCCGGGAAGAAACGGATCCTCGAGCGCGTTCCGCCCGAAACGGGAATCATCCCGGCGCAACCGGCGGCTGACAAGCGCGGCCGCTGTAGCGTCGCGACGATTATAACGGCGGCCCGATCAGGATTTGGTCGGCCAGGTCAGATCCGGTCGAAGTTGAACGGCGTCACGTCCGGCAAGCCTTCGACCCGTTGTACTTCGACGCCGCACCAGGTGCCGATCATGTCGATCATGCGGTGCGCTCCGGCGCCATCGTTGAACCGGCCCATCAGGTCGACCGGTGGATGGGCGTGAAAAACGAGGATCAGTTGTGCCAGGTCTTGCTGGAGTGTCGTCAGCGAGCCACCCACGACCGCGCCGTCCAGGCTCCGGCGAGCGCCGATCAGCAGATGCTCGAGATCGCGGCACGCGTAGGTATCCCGCACCGGCCTGCGCAGCAGCCGCGTCGTGGTGACATCGATCCAGCGCTCCCCGTCTCGCCAGCAGAAGCGGGTTTCACGCAGCGGGCCGCCGAACCATCGCGCGCGCATCAGCTTGAAGCCGATCCAGAGCATCAGCACGCCCAAGCCGACGATGAGTACCACCGTAGCGGCAAGGGCGAGCCATTCGTACCAGGCATGCAGCTCGTCTCCGGTCAGCAGCCCGACGAACGCGGGTGCGCCGATCAAACAGGCCAGCCCCAAGGTGCCGAAGCCGAAGCCGAGCAACCACCAGACGAAGCGGTTGATGCGCACGCGGCGCGGCGACAGGATCAGATCCCGGCCGTCGGGAATGCATGCATAGCCGGCGTCGAACATCCACCGGTCCGGGGTCAACACGCTGGTTATCGTGGCGAGCATACCGAGTGCGCCAAGCACGACGGTAGTCCAGCCAAGGATGGCTTCGATTGCAGGAGGCATTGCGCACCCAATTGAGAACCGCCGCGCCGCGCAAAGCGGACGTCCAGTCCGATTCGATCGTCGCGATTCTGTCCGATCCCGTGTCGGGCGGCAAGCGGATCACGGCGGCGTGGGCTGCGATGCTTGCTCGAGGTCATTGCGGTGCGTGCGACGCCGCCGTACGATGGTGGGAATGTGCGTTGCACATTGCGTCATCGAAGCGACATCTTTCTCGCGTACATCTATTGCACTTCGCCAGTCGGCGGGGTGCCGATTTTTCAAGGAAGACCGACCATGGCGGCCAAACGCTTTCGCATCAACATGATTACCCGTCGCCAGTCGACGTTCGACGGCCGGCATCTCGACACCGAGGCGGTACGCCGCATCGACGCGCAGGTGCAAGACGCGATTCCCGCCCAACTGAAAGGCACGCAGGGTGCCGAGGCGGAATGGCTGCCGCGCGTGAAGGTCAGCGAGCGATAACCCGGTTACACCGATCTCGCCGTCCGGCCGCTTTCCCTGTTTCGATCCCGATGAAACGCGCCCGCCGGGCGGCGGGCGCATGCTGACGCGCGACGCGCGCGTCTCTTCGCTGGCGAATTACTCGCTGGTGGTCACTTCCGCTGCGGAAATCTTCACGACGGGCCGCAAACCGGTCACGAGCGGGCGCGCGGCGCTGGACAGCGCGTTGACGTTACCGCGATTGGCGCGCACGATCAGGCCCGCCACGGCATTCAGTGCACTCATGAACGCGCCTTCGAGCCAGCCGCCGAGATGGCTGTAGCTGTCGCTGGCAATGAAGAAGCGGTTGTCGAGTGACGCGGAGCGCGCATGCGTGTGATACCGGAAGCACAGGTTGCTCTGGTGATGGTCGCCCGTCATGTCGAGCTTGAAGCCGCCGGCCGTCTTGTTGGTCGTCCAGTCGAACACGAAGCGGTCCGCCGTGCGTGCTTCCGCGAGCAGCCTGTAGAACCACCACGGTTGCGCGTTCGGCGAGCCCGCATATTTCACGTACCGATACGCGCGATTCAACATGGTCCGGTACATCCCGTCCGCCGTACCGGCCTCGGTTGCCGGGTTTTGCGGATACAACCCGAAATCGTGCTGAAGCCGGGTCGAATCGTCCTCCCACGTGTAGCTGGCCAGCAGGCTCGAATACTCGGGCGCCTGACTCTCTTCGGCGATGGGGCTCGGTACCACATAGCTCGCTGCGAGGCCGCTATCGGAGACGACGGCCTTGATCGGTTCGCCGCGCCATTGCGGGACCCACGGCTGGTTGAGCGCGTCGGTCCTGACGGTGGCGAACACCTTCGACGAGCGTGCCATGTGAAGCTGGCCGATGGCCGTGACGATCCGGGCGTTCGCGACGGGGCTGCTATTGCTGAGCAGCAGCGGCGGATAGACCTGGCTGTACGTGCGCGTTTCGAGGCCCAGGCCGGCGTCACCCAGATTCTGGGTGGCGGCAAGTTCAAAGCCGCTGCGGCTGACGATCGGCGTCAACTGTTCGTGCGGGACGGCGAGAATCACGAAATCGTACGCTTCGGTATGGACGGCGTTCCGGCTGTCGTATGACAGCAGTTGTGCGCGCGATAACGCGGCACCGGCATGACAGGCGTTCGCGACGCGTTCCTGACGAACCTGAACGGTGAGCTTGCCGGCGCCGGTCTCTTGAGCCTTTTGGAAAAGATTCCGGATGAACTCGAAGTTCTCCGCGACCGGCAGCGTGTATTCGTTCGAATAGTCCCAGAGAATCAGCCGCATCATCTCGACCAGCGAGATGTTGTACAGCGGCTTGAAGCCGCCGGTGCCGAAACCGAAGCGGCCGAACAGTTCGACGTAGTAGCTGATCGATTCATCCACGTCGAGCGCACCGTCAACCGGCGGCAGCGTTCCTTTCTCGAACGCGGCCGTGACGATCTCGCGGACGGCTGCACCGAGCGTCAGGCCATCGTAATTCGCGATGAATTCGGGCCAGTATTTGTTCTGGATACGCTCGAGGGCATCGCCCGGCGGCGTAGCCGAATTCAGGATCACCGCGACCTTGGCCGGATCCACATTTGCGATCGGATACATGGCGACATCCGGGCCTTGCGGGTTACCCGCCAGCCCGCCGGCAACGACGCCCAGCACCTTCAACGTCGGCGAGTTCGGATCTTCCCAGTCTTTCGGATCGCCCCCGACATAGCGATCGACCCGATTGCCGAACACGAATTCGGTCGGCACCTTGCCGGGATTCGGAAAGACCTTGATCGGCGCCGCGTCCCCGAAAGCGGCGGACGCGTAATGCCAGGTCAATCCGGCGATTTCCGGAAAGCGCATCGCGCCCACTTCGTAAATGGTGTCACCGCTGGCGGGGTCGCCGTTATGGACGAGCGCCGCCGACACTCTTCCCGCCTTGAGGCCGCGTACCTTGATCGCCTTGATTCCCGGACGGTCATGCAGGAACGAATCGGGATCCGCCTCGTAGACCTGCACGTTGATGCCGCTTCCTGCCGGCAACGTCGCAGCGAGTCGGCCCAGTTCGTAGAGCGCGGCGATGCCGCCCGCTCCGCCGCCGACGATGGCGATCTTGTAGTTCCCGGCGGGCAGCGTACCCAACGGCCCGGCAGCGGCGACCGGATAGGACACCAGCGCGGAATCGGGATGCCGGTAGTTGATCCCGCTCAACCGGGCTTCACCAACGGTGGTGGCAATCTTCTTCTCGTTCTTCAGGCCGAGCAGCCGGGGGATGACGGTAACGCCCATGACGTTTCTCCATCGAGAGAGTGGAAACCGCGCGATATCGATCCCGCTTGCTACTGGCACAGCGCGTCAGGATCGATCCAGGACAACGACAACGCACTGCGAACGGAGCTTGCGCAGTATGCGAATGCGGTTTCGCCAAATCAATCAATTTTTGTTTGAGAAACGATTGAGGTGAATGAGCAAGATGATGGAAAGGAGATGGGTTTGAGTGAACTCGATTTTATTGGGGCGAAAATTGCCGTGTGCGGTGAGTGGATGGCCCACGATTGAAAAGTAAGTGAGTAAATAAAATCTTCTCGTGGAAATTGCGAGGGAATGGTGAATGGATCGCTCGCAGCGCATGAAACACCAACCCGGGTTGCGGGCGGCATAACGATTTGTGCGCGTGCCATGGAGACCGTGGTGACGACCACCATGCTCGGCAAAGGCCCGTTCCAGCCCGTCCGCAATCTCGCTCTCAACGCAAGTGGGGTTCGATCTCGCCGTGAATTGGGTCGCGCAATAACGTGGGATGGTGTCATCCCGGCGATGAAGCGTCCGGATCGGACAGCGCCACGGGCTGTGCGCTTTTCTCCTCCGCTGAAGATTGCGCATAGTACAACTCGCCCAGCCTGATCCGCTCGCGTCCTGTAGCGATGCGATGCTCGTTGGTGTCGCGCAACGAATAGACGCACCCGCAATATTCCTGCTGATAAAAATTCTCGCGCTTGCTGATTTCGATCATGCGAGCCGAACCACCGCCCTTGCGCCAGTTGTAATCCCAATACAACAGTTCCGGATAGTGAGAAGCAGCGCGTTTGCCGCAGTCGTTGATCTGCTGCATGTTCTTCCAGCGCGAAATGCCAAGCGAACTGGTCATCACCGGAAAGCCGTGCTCGTACGCGTACAGTGCCGTGCGCTCAAAGCGCATATCGAAGCACATCGTGCAGCGAACGCCGCGCTCGGGTTCGTTCTCCATGCCGCGGGCGCGCGCAAACCAGTTGTCGCGATCGTAGTCGGCATCCACGAACGGGATGCCGAATTTCTCGGCAAAACGGATGTTTTCATCCTTGCGCAGGTCGTACTCCTTGCGCGGATGAATGTTCGGGTTATAGAAGAAAATCGTGAAATCGATCGCCGAAGCGACCATGGCTTCCATGACTTCCCCTGAACACGGCGCGCAACACGAATGCAGCAAAACCTTCCGATGGCCGCCCGGTAAGGGCAGGGAATTGCGTTCGCTGGAGTGGGTCATCATCGTTTTACTTCACTCCATCACTGCCGCGTATCGCACGATCTGCTGCTGATGCGCGTTGAACGCCAGCGATGCAACCTCGATGAATGCGACGGCCTTGCCCGCGATCGCATGCATCAGCAGGCCACCCTGGATGCCAGGGAAAATCGCCGAGTTGATTGCTTTCTCATGTTCGGCAAGTGAGCAGCGACGACGTTCGAACATCGGACTGGAGTCCTGTAAGAAAAAAGCATCTGACGCTCACGGCTGATTGACAGGCGCAAGCATTGCGTGGTGGTGTGGCGCGGGGTATGGGGTCACACGTGGAAAAATGGACAACCGGCTAAAGCGCTCCGGCGAGAATGATAGTGGCTGAGCCGTGCAAGATGAAATGGTATCTTTTCATCGAACAATTAGTTTTGTTCATGTCCCAATGCAACATTAGTCTCGCATCTTCGCTTCCGCCCATTTCCACTCCTGCGCTGCCTTCACAAACGCTGCAAGATAATCGATGTCGTCATCAGCCTTGCGCGTGCCGAGGAAAATCTGCTTTGCAATGCCTTTCTCTCCAAGTTGCACGGGCGTCAGCGGCATCCAGCCCGCGTATTCTTCCGCGAGCCAGCGAGGTAACGCCGCCACGCCACGGCCGCTCGCCACCATCTGCAGCATGATGTCCGTCGTCTCTATCACCTTGTGGCGCTTCGGCACCATGTTCGCGGGCGTGAGGAACTGCGTGTATATATCGAGCCTGTCCGTTTCGACGGGATACGTGATCAGCACCTCATCCTGCAACTGCTCCGGCGTGACATACGCTTCTCCGGCCAGCGTGTGGTTATCGCCGACCACCAGCACCTGCTCGTAATCGAACACCGGCTGAAAATGCAGTTCGGGCTTCTTGAGCGGGTCGGGCGTCACGAGCACGTCGATTTCATAGCCGATCAACGCGCCGATGCCACCGAACTGGAAGCGCTGCTTCACGTCGACGTCGACATCCGGCCAGCGCGCGAGATACGGCGACACGACCTTCAGCAGCCATTGATAGCACGGCGCGCATTCCATGCCGATCCGCAACGTGCCGCGCTCGCCCTGCGCGTACTGCCTCATGCGCTCTTCGGCGAGTTCGAACTGCGGCAGCAACCGGTTCGCGAGGCTCAGCAGGTACTGTCCTGCCTGCGTGAGCCGCATGGAACGTCCCTCGCGCGTCCACACCGGCGTACCGAGCTGCTGCTCGAGCTTCTTCACCGCATGGCTGAGCGCCGACTGCGTGAGATTGAGCGTATCGGCGGCGGCCGTGAGCGAACCCTGCCGCTCGACTTCCCGCACAACCATCAGATGACTGCGATCCAGCATCGCTCACTCCATGAACAATTTTAATGTTTGCATGAAATAAATCCATTTTTATTCATGCAATAGGAACTATATCATCGCTGCCAGTCACTTTCCTTCTGATTAACACGAAGCACATGGTCACCACGCAGATTCACGTAGGTCGCGCCATGAACATGATTAATGGTTGCATGAAATCGATTCATGCCTGGTCGACCGTGACTCGACGTCAGGCTCGTCCTGACTGAATGCCGGTGCCAATGAGGCCGCCGAGTAAAAGCCAGAGAAGAAAAGCGGGAAGCATTGGAAAGAAAAGAGTAAACGAAGTTTATTTCAGAAACCTGGGTGCGAGATCGCAATGAATAAAGAATTTACCTTTGCCATTAAGAGCATCTGTTTCGATGAAGATTACCACCCTTCCGAAAGTACACGCATCACGACCAACTTCGCCAACCTGGCCAGAGGAAAGAGCCGCCAGGAGAATTTACGCAACACGTTCAGGATGATTGACAATCGTTTCAATTCGTTGGCGCATTGGGACAATCCTGAGGGCGATCGTTACGCGGTCAAGCTTGAAATCATTTCCGTTGAAATGAATATCGAAGGGGAGGGTGGCGGCGGCGCGCTCCCTTTGATCGAGATATTGAAAACGAATATTTTCGATAGAAAAACAGACGAGCACATTGAAGGTATTGCGGGAAATAATTTCTCTTCTTATGTGCGAGATTACGATTTCAGCGTGGTATTGCTGGAGCACAACAAGGATCGACCCGGATTCAGTACGCCAGATGATTTTGGCGACCTGCATGGAAAACTGTTCAAGTGCTTCGTAAACTCCAGCGCTTACAGAGATAATTTCGCCAAACCGCCCGTCGTATGCCTGAGTGTTTCGAGCGGCAAGATTTATCACCGGACTGCCAATCAGCACCCGGTATTGGGCGTCGAGTACCGGCAGGACGAATATTCTCTGACGGACGAATATTTCAAAAAGATGGGTTTGAAGGTTCGCTACTTCATGCCTCCGAACAGTGCTGCACCTTTGGCTTTTTATTTTTCCGGAGATTTGCTTGCTGATTACACCGATCTTGAACTTATCGGCACCATCAGCACGATGGATACCTTCCAGAAGATTTACCGGCCGGAGATTTACAATGCGAATTCCCCGGCGGGAAAATCCTATCAACCCAGTTTGAAGCACCAGGATTTTTCATTGACTCGAATTGTTTACGATCGGGAAGAACGTAGCCGGCTGGCTGTCGAGCAGGGAAGGTTTGTCGAGGACCAATTTATCAAGCCATACCAGGCCATTCTTGAACAGTGGTCCGCTGACTACGCTCTTTGACTAACAAAACGCAAGGCCGTCTACCGTGAAAAAATTGTTACCCACTTCAACCGCTGGCAGCTTGCCTAAACCTTCCTGGCTTGCACAACCCGAGACACTTTGGTCGCCGTGGAAATTGCAGGACGAGGGATTGATCGAGGGCAAACAGGATGCCCTGCGTTTGTCGTTGCAAGAGCAGCAACATGCAGGCATCGATATCGTCAGTGACGGCGAGCAGACGCGCCAGCATTTCGTGACCACGTTTATCGAACACCTCAGCGGCGTTGATTTTCAGAATCGCAAGACCGTTCGAATCCGCGATCGCTATGATGCAAGCGTGCCGACGGTCGTTGATGCGGTTGCCCGACAAAAGCCGGTTTTTGTTGACGATGCCAGGTTTTTGCGCCAACAAACCAGGCAGCCCATCAAATGGGCTTTGCCGGGCCCGATGACCATGATCGATACGCTTTACGACGATCATTACAAGAGTCGTGAAAAACTGGCCTGGGAGTTCGCGAAGATCCTGAACGAGGAAGCCAGGGAACTGGAGGCTGCCGGCGTCGATATCATTCAATTCGACGAGCCCGCATTCAATGTTTTCTTCGATGAGGTGAATGACTGGGGCGTCGCGACCCTGGAAAGGGCGATTGAAGGTCTCAAGTGTGAAACCGCCGTGCATATTTGCTATGGATATGGCATCAAGGCCAATACGGACTGGAAGAAGACGCTGGGGTCGGAGTGGCGGCAATACGAGGAAGCCTTCCCCAAGCTGCAAAAATCCAGTATCGGAATGGTTTCGCTGGAATGCCACAACTCTCACGTTCCCATGGAGCTGATCGAGCTCATTCGAGGCAAGAAGGTGATGGTGGGGGCCATCGATGTGGCAAGCGATACCATTGAAACCCCCGAGGAAGTCGCCAGCACGTTGCGGAAAGCCCTTCAGTTCGTGGATGCCGACAAGCTTTATCCGTGCACCAACTGCGGCATGGCTCCGTTGTCGCGCGCAATCGCAAGAGGCAAGCTGAGTGCTTTGAGCGCGGGCGCGGAAATCGTCCGACAAGAACTCTCGAACTAGTTCCAAGCTGAAATCGGAAGTCGCGCTCGGGGAGTCGAGGGCGGTGCGGATGTCGGGGAGTGCCTTGAAATGGCCCCCCGAATCTGTCGGAATACGCCGCCTTGATATCTCGGAGCCGCCCAGTATTCGGTATCTACCATGTCATTTTCCAGCACGGTCATCGAGCCTTTGAGCTTTCGCGAATCGCTCGGGCATTACGCATCCGGTATCACGGTGATTGCATCACACGTCGATGGCGAACCGATCGGCTTCACTTGCCAGTCTTTCTATAGCGTGTCGGTGAGCCCGCCGCTGGTGTCGTTCAGCGTCATGTCCAGTTCGGCAAGCTATCCGAAAATCCGCCAGGCAGGTCGTTTCGTCGTCAATATCCTGTCGGACGCGCAAGTCGGGATCTCCAACCAATTCGCTCGACGAGGCACGGACAAGTGGCACGGCGTCGAATGGCAGGCGTCGCCGCTGGGTAACCCGATCATTGCCGGCAGCCTTCACTGGCTCGATTGCGAAATTTACGCCGAACACGTCGCGGGTGATCACCTGATCGTGATTGGTGAAGTGAAAGCGTTAGACCTGCAAGAAGTGGCTGCTACGCAGCCATTGCTGTATTTCAGAGGACAATATTGCAACATTGCCGGCGCATAGCGCGGTTTGTGCGCTTGTCTCCGCCGGGCGCGGGCGGGCGTGATTTTCATGGTGCCGCTCCGTCGCGCCTACGCGTCGCTGGCATTTGCCGGCGAGCGAAACGGGTGCGACGAAGGGCGCGCACCTGGAGCTTGGTTCCGGTACGTACTTGATGAAACACCTGGACTCCGGAATGAATCGGATGAGAAACGTGGCCTGGATTATTCCGGGCGTCGCAGGTCAACAGCAAGGGTTAACGCGCATCCATTCCGTGCTTTGAAATTGACGTGCGGCATCTCCAGACGGCGTCGTCGGAGCGGCGGTTTCACCGACACCATGCCGGGTACGCAAACGCCGTCCAGTCCGGCACGCACGTGATCCGCGAACACTTTCGCGGCCGGATTCACGCCACTCGTCGCGGCGCGCATCGAGATTGGCGAGCTCGATGCGGCTAGCGCGGGGGCGGGGGGCGCGATGCGATCGAAAACCTCGAACCGATCGGCACGGCAAGTCAATGCGCGCCCGACGTTGCATCGGAGAACGCGCCTTTCATCGGTCGCGTGATCCGGATCTGCCCCGCCAAAGTCCGGCGTCCAGCCTTCGGATCCGACCTGTTGGCCGACGGTATCCCCCGACGGCCTGCCCGGCTTCAACGCCGCGTCATGCCCCCGCCATGCGCCGGAGATCCACCAGCCTGTCGAACGTCTCCCCATCCAGCAGGCCGAGTTCGATCGCCGCTTCGCGCGGCGCGATCCTGCGGCAAGCGGCATGGCGGGTGATGGAGGCGGCCTTGTCGTATCCCAGCACCGGGTTGAGGGCGGTGACGGCAAGCAAAGGGTTTTGCAGGTCACGCGCCAGCCGTTCTCCCGCCGGCTGGAGACCTGGAATGAGGCGGGTGGCCACCATGTTCGCGCCGTCCGCCAGCAGCCGGATCGACTGCAGGACGTTGTAGATCAGCACCGGTTTGGCCACATTCAGTTCAAAGCTGCCGGAGGAGGCTGCCATCGTCACCGTCACGTGGTTGCCGGCCACCTGCATCGCCGTTTGCACCATGACCTCGGCGATGGTCGGATTGCGTTTGCCCGGCATGATCGAGGACGTCAACCCGTCGTCCGGCAGCAGCAATTCTCCAATGCCGGAGTTCGGGCCGGAGCCCATCCAGCGCAGGTCGTTCGCGATCTTGGTGAACGACGCGGCGATCACGTTGAGCACACCCGAGAGTTCGAGCAACGCGTCGTGTGCGGCCATGCCTTCGACCTTGCAAGGATTCGGACGGAATGCCAGGCCGCTCAGGCGGCTCGCTTCCTCGCAGAACGCACGGTCGAAGCCGGGCGGCGCGTTCAGGCCGGTCCCCGCCGCGGTACCGCCCTGCGGCAGGACGAGCAGGCGGGGCATCGTGTCGCGCACGCGCGCCAGCGCATTGTCGATCTGCGCGGTGAAGCCGTCGAAGGTACGACCGAGCGTGGTGGGGACCGCGTCCATCAGGTGGGTGCGGCCGATCTTCAGCACGTCGGCGAACGCGACGGCGCGTTCGTGCAGGCTGTCGCGCAGCAGGCGAAGCGCCGGGGCCAGCCGGTCTTCCAGTTCGATGGCAGCGGTCATGTGCATGACCGACGGAAAACTGTCGTTGGACGACTGCGACGCGTTCACATGGTCGTTCGGGTGGACGGGGGACCGGGTGCCCAACGGCTGCCCCAGCCGCTCGTTGGCCCGGTTCGCGATCACCTCGTTGGCGTTCATGTTGGTCTGGGTACCCGAGCCGGTCTGCCAGATGGAAAGCGGGAAGTGATCGTCGAATCGGCCGCTGCGCAGCTCTTCCGCGGCGGCCACGATGGCTTCGCCGAGCGACGCGTCGAGCACGCCGCAGCGCATGTTGGCGCGGGCGGCGGCCATCTTGTGCAGGCCGAAAGCATGGACGAGGCAATCGGGGAAGCGTTCCTCCCCGACCGCGAACACGGCCAGCGCACGCTGCGTCTGGGCCCCCCAATAGCGGTCGGCGGGGATGTCCGCCGGGCCGGACGAGTCATTCTCGATACGATACGTTATCATGATTAATTCAGCGAAGGTCGTTCAGTTCAGGCAGCCGTGCTGCGTTGCAGCGGGGTGCCGGACGCATGTGAATCGGCCGCATGGGCCGCGCCGCCCGGCAGGGCGCCGTCGTCGAGCGCGGCGTCCGCCGCGGCCATGTCGGGATAGCGCTCGGGATACAGGTGGCGCTTCGCCAGCTCGGCATCGAACGTGCCCGACCACTTCGCGACGACCACTGTCGCCACGCTGTTACCGATCGTGTTGCAGGTCGAGATGGCCATCGACAGGAAGCGGTAGACGCCGAAGATCACGGCCAGCCCTTCCACCGGCAGCACCCCGGTCGACGTCACCGTCGCCGCAAACACCACGAACGAGCCGCCGGATACCGTGGCCGCGCCCTTCGACGTCAGCAGCATCAGCACCAGGATGCCGAGCTGGTGGTCCAGCGTCAGCGGCACCCCGTACGCATGGGAGATGAACATCACGCCCATCGCCATGAAGATCGACGTGCCGTCGAGATTGAACGCGTAGCCGGTAGGCAGCACCAGGCCGACCGTCTGCTTGGCGCAGCCCAGCCGCTGGAGCTTGATCAGCAGGCGCGGCAGTGCGCTTTCCGACGAGGCCGTGCCGAGCACGATCAGGATCTCGTCCTTGATGTACCGCAGGAAGCGCCACAGGCTGAAGCCGGCTACCTTGGCCACGATGCCGAGCACGACGGCGATGAACAGCGCCACCACCGCGTAGAAGCTCAACACGAATTGCGCCAGTGCGACCAGGACGGCCGCGCCGTTGATGCCCACCGAATACGCCACCGCGCCGAAGGTGCCGATCGGCGCCAGCTTCATCACGAGATTGATGAAGGAGAACAGCACGTCGGAGAGGGTGTCGAGGCCGTTGTTGATCGTCGCGCGGCGCGCCTCCGGAATGGCCAGGATCCCGATGCCGACCATGACCGCCAGCAGCACGACCTGCAGCAGTTCTCCCTTCGCAAATGCGCCGACGAAGTTGTCGGGCACGATGTGCATCATGAATTCGAGGAAGCCCTGCGGCGCGACGGCCTTCGTCGCCGGCGTGACGGCGCTGCCCGTGACGTGGGCCATCCCCTTGCCGATCTCCAGCAGATTGCCCGCGAGCATGCCGACCACCAGCGCGATGGTCGAGATGATCTCGAAGTAGACGATCGACCGCCAGCCCACACGTCCGGCGCTCTTCACGTCGCCTGCCGACGCGATGCCGTGCACGATGGTCAGGAACACGAGCGGCGCCACGCCGACCTTGATGAGCGACAGGAACATGTCTCCGAGCAGCTTCAGCTTCGCGGCGTAGGCCGGAAACACGAAGCCGACGCCGATGCCGAGGAGCAGCGAGACGAGCACCTGCATGCCGAGCTTGCGATACCAGGGAAGCCGTGGAGCGGTTGGCGGCGCGGCGGGAGTCTGGATGGTCGGGTCTTGCATGATGTCTACCTCCACCGGGGCCTGTGGTCAGGCCACCTTGTTCGAGAGTTCGATGGCGCGATCCACCATCTGCGGGGCGAGCCCGAGATAGTTGACCGGGTCGCACAGGTGCTCGATGGCTGCCCGGTCGAGATGCTTCATGACGACCGGCACTGCGCAGAGCGCGTCGGCCAGCGTGCCGCCGGCTTCGTTGACGGTGCGGCAGGCGTCGTACACCACGTCGTGCGCCTGCTGGCGGCCCATATGCGGCGCCAGGCCCATCATCACGGCTTCCGCCACGATCAGGCCGTTGGAGATACCGAGGTTGTGACGCATCCGGGCGGTGTCGACGATCAGCCCGCCCAGCGCGAATTTCGCCTGGTGCAGCGCGCCCGAGGTCAGGATGAAACTCTCCGGAATCGCGATCCACTCGGCGTGCCACGGGCCGGTGGCGCGCTCGAAGTCCTGCACCATCGCATCGACCATCAGCCCGGCGTGCTGGCGCACGGCCTTGGCGGCTGCCAGCATCAGTTCGCTGGAAATCGGGTTGCGCTTCTGCGGCATCGTGCTGCTGGCGCCGCGCCCCTTGACGAAGGGCTCGTAGACTTCCGCGAACTCGGTCGAGGCCATGATCATGATGTCGAGTGCGATCTTGCCGAGCGAGCCGGTGACCAGCGCAAGCAGGTTGACCGCCTCGGCAAAGCCGTCGCGCGCCACGTGCCAGGTGGTGGCCGGCACGCCCAGGCCCAGCTCCTCGGCCAGCGCCTGCTGGATCGCAAAGCCTTTCTCGCCCACCGATGCCAGCGTGCCGGCCGCGCCGGCGAATTCCACCACGGCCACGCGAGGGCGCAGTTCGGCGAGACGCTGCTGGTGCCGGTCGAACATCGCCAGCCAGATAGCGGTCTTGTAGCCGAAGGTCACCGGCAGCGCCTGTTGCAGGTGAGTGCGGCCGGCCATTGCGGTATCGCGGTACTTCGTCGACAAATCTGCGAGAATGCCGCGCAGTTCGCGAATGTCGGCGTCGATGCTGTCGAGTGCGTCGCGCACCTGGAGCGCGACGGCGGTGTCCATGATGTCCTGCGTGGTCGCGCCCCAGTGCACGTAGCGGCCTGCTTCGCCGCACATCGCCACGAGCTGGTGCACCAGCGGCAGGATCGGGTAGCCGACGATGTCGGTTTCCTCGCGCAAGTGGTCGAAGTCGATCCGGTCGATGCGCGACTCGCTCGCGATGACATCGGCGGCTTCGTTCGGGATCACGCCGACGCGCGCCTCGGCCTTCGCCAGCGCAATCTCGACGTCGATGTAGCGCTGCACGAGCGCACCGTCGGAGAAGATCTGGCGCATCTTCTTCGTGCCGAAGGCATCCCGGAAGAGCGCGGAATCGACGACGGTGCTGGCGGCGGGGATGGCGTTGTGGAGCATGGTGCGACCTTGTGGTGGGAAGCCGGGCTGGTTAATATGTTCGAACAAATCGCATTAGATATGTTCGAACATAATTAGCAAATCCGGGTTTACCCAATTCGAATGAAAACTGATGTTGGCCAACCAGATGAGCAAAACCAACGCGGCGGAGATTGCCGGACAACTTCTTGACGGGATCGCCAGCGGGCGCTTCCCGGTCGGCACGCTGCTCCCCACTGAATTCGAGTTGTGCGAGCAGTTCAACGCGAGCCGCTACACGATCCGCGCCGTGCTGCAGGAATTGCAGGACCAGGGGCTCGTGTCGCGCCGCAAGAATGTGGGCACGCGCGTGGAGGCGTCGCGGCCCCAGGCTCGGTTCCGGCCGACGCTTGCCTCGGTGGACGATCTCGTCCAGTTCGGCGTCGAGCATTCCCGCCACGTGCAATCGGTGGGAACGGTCAAGGTGAAAGGAGAACTGGCGCGCGAGATCGGCTGCCCGGAGGGGACGCCCTTGCTGCGGATCTCCAGCATCCGTCTCGAGGAAGGCCGGGCTGACGCCCCGATGGCCTGGACGGACATTTATATCGACCCGGCGTACGCGGACATCGGCGAGCGGGTGCGCAAGACGACTGACCTGGTCAGTGCGCTGATCGAAGCGCACTATGGCCGGCAGATCGCCGAGATCGAGCAGGAGGTGCGCGCGTCGACGCTCGCGGACGAGCGCATCGGAAAGGGACTCAGGCTCGCGCCCGGCGCGGCGGTGCTGAAGATTTCGCGCCGCTACCTGGACGCCGCCGGTGACGCGTTCGAATTCTCCGTGACGGTGCACCCGGCGGACAGTTTCTCGTTGTCGATGCGGTTGAAGCGATCGGTGGGGTAGGGGTTAGGTCCTGTTGAAATCGCGTAGCGTGTTCGGCGATTGCGTGAATGGAATAATTGATCTCGACTGGACGTTCAGAGGCAAGGTGGCTGCGTGCCCGGATGGCACGGTTGCCGCTATCGTCGATCCGGATCAGTTCACCAAATATGGCATCACGGCCGAGCAACTTTTCAGGCGGCGCGATGCGGTTGCGACGAACACGAGCGCGCCGGTCGCGCCGAAGTAACGCGCCCCGAAGACTGGCGTAACATGAAGCGGACGTGGCAGGGCCTTCAATGGATTGCGGGAGCAAAGAGCCGCGATCGTTTTTTGATCAAACAGTGAGTCGAGTTGACGGTTGAGCACAAAGCCACTAACGCTAGCCGATGGGAAATACTGGGTGACGTGTCGCGAGCGGACGGTTTTCGCTGCTACGGCAAACGGATACGGTGACGTATTTCCCGGTGCAGAGGTGATCGTCAAAGACGGATGGGCAACCTTCACCCGTGACGGCGTCGAAGTGTGGAACTGCAGTGCGCGCTATGCAGCCGCGCACTTCGACGTTCAGACTGCTTAGGAGAATCCGCAGATGAGCCAGCTTGTTCGGATTGCGCCCGGCGTTGTGTTCTCATCTGATGTGCTTGGCGTCGATTGGGTGCGGAAGTATCGACCGGATGACGGGAATACTCAGTCCACGGACCAGCAGAGCTCAGCGGTAAAGGAAAGCGATCAGGCAGGCCGCGCAAGCATACCGGCTCAGTTGTCGTTGTTGTAGCGAGCCGTGGATGACCGGCACCTTGCGACTGTCGGCCTTCGCGTTACCGCCGACGTTCCCTGCCGCGCCGGTGCCCGACGCCTGTATCTGTTTCGTCCATGAGTGCGTGCCGGGCCTGACCAATCGTCAATTGGCAGCGTGGGTTGGACGCCGGCGTGGCGGCCTCTGACGCATCTTGTGCGGGAGGGGTTTGAAGCGTCTGCCTTCGACTTGACTTGATCGTTGATGGGGCGCACGTCCCCGTGGTCGCCTGGATGGCAACGTGTCCGGATAGATGTCGAATGCGTCTCGGTACGCACTCGCGATCCACGGCAGCTACCCCTGCTTTAACAACTGCGCGGCGCGATTCAGTTCGACGCGCGGTTCCAGCTCGCGGCATGTGTATCCGAAAGCGTACGCTGGATATTCGGACACGGCTCCAGAACAGGCACGACGCTCCCGCCGGCTTCCATTCCGGCCACCTTTTACGCTTCGTTCAGCCAGGGCATTTCCACGGGTGACACGACCACTTGCCGGAATTCGCGTTTCAGATCGAAGATGAACCCGACCAGGATCATGGACTCGGCGTAAGGAATCGGAAAGACATGCGGATTTTCCGGAGTACGCAGGGGGCGCTCGGGCGTGTCCGCCGTCGCCGCGGCGTTCTCGCGAACGCTTTCCAGTTCTTCGGCCATGGCAAGGCCAGCATCTTTCAGCACACGGCTACGCAGGTCGCTGAAGGGCTCGATGCGCGCAGCATCTTCGTGGTATTCGGGTACTTCGTAAACGAACCAGGACATTTTCGTCTCCCATGACAAGGGGCGCTATTCTAACGCCGCGCGAGGATCGGCCGAAAATTGGCCTTGTCGCGCGATGGCCGTGGGCGCTGCGAGGCAGTGAGCGTTCGAGGCGCGATCGTCAAAGGCTCGAAGGCCTGTTGCGTCTCTCTGAGTCATCCGAAAACCGTCGCTGCCCTGGACCGGTACATCGAATGGCGCTGGAAGCGCGGCAAAGTAACGGCGCTCGACCGAAGCAAGTGGCAGGGACTTATGCCTACCGTGCCGCTCATCGCACGACAACGAAAGAAGATCTCGCAGCACTTCCCCGGCAGTAGCTGCTGCGCGTAGCGATGGATCGACTGGGTATGACGCGAGCGGAGTTTGCCGCGTGCTTGAGCATTGCCGTGCGGACGCTGGACAAGTGGCTTCTGCCAGCAGACTCGCCAGACTCGCGCACCATGCCCGATATGGGCCGATCATATGTGCTGGAAATCCTGCAATGGCAGAAAATGCGGAAACCCGCTTGACCATCTCCATTGGGATATGTGCTGGCGAATAGTGAACCTCGCCTTGAGAAGCAAATGCCGAATCAAACCTCCGCGATGCTGAACACGATCGATGCCGACAAGGCGACACTCGACGCCGCGCGTCCGCTGCCGCAGCACACGGTTGCCTCGCTGCGCGAAAAGTTGTTGCTTGACTGGACGTATCACTCGAACGCGATCGAGGGCAACACGCTGACGCTGCGAGAAACCAAGGTGGTACTCGAAGGCATTACGGTCGGCGGAAAGTCCCTTCGCGAGCACGTCGAGGCGACAAGCCATCGTGACGCGATTGTCTATGTCGAAGACATCGTGGCGAAAACGGAAGCATTGTCGGAATGGCAGATCCGCAACATCCACAGTCTCGCGTTGAAAGGCATCGACGCTGAAGAAGCAGGCCGGTATCGCCGCGAAAACGTGGTGAACGCGGGTGCGAGTACGACCCCGCCGGACTTCATGCATCTGCCTGCTGAAATGGCCGCGCTGATCGACTGGTATGAGGCGGCTGAAGACATGCATCCGATCGAGCGTGCGGCGGAACTGCACACGCGATTCGTGAAGATCCATCCGTTCATCGATGGCAACGGGCGGACGGGGCGGCTGCTGCTCAACTTCGAGTTGATGAAGGCTGGCTATCCGCCAGCAATCATCCGTAAAGAGGATCGGCTTGCCTACTATGACTCGCTCGACAAAGCCTGCGTTCGTGGCGATTACGGCGACATCACGCGGCTGGTTGCCGAATCTGCGCAACGCTCGCTCGACACGTATCTCGACGTGCTCGGGCTGAGTCATGCACCCGCACCGGATACGGCTCCGCCGTCGCCGGATTTTCGGACGTAAGTTAGGAAAATCGTCGTGAGCGATCTGAACCTACCCGTCGATCTCCCCACCGGTTGGACCGTCGAAGAATGCTCTTTTGGCGTCTTGATTGAGGCACCGAATCCCGACGGTCGCATCATCGGAGGGATGACGGTGAGCGAGAAGGCACGCGGATACACGCCGGGGATTGCGCCGGTGAGAATGCCTGTTGGTATCGCCCCCTATCGCGGCAGAGGCTCGAGAAAGAATCTGTATCAAGACGCAATCGCATCGCCTATCACGATTACCGGTTGGCGCGGCTGACCGCGCAACGACAAGGGAAACCGAGAGGAAAAGAAAGACCTGCCGGGCCAGTTGGCGCGGCGGGCGGTAATGATGCGGGCCGATTTTTGCGGTTCACCGCGAGGGCGAGCGGACAGACCAGACGTCAACAAATCCTTCCGCCGCTGGTCATAGCCTATCGGTTCATCGATGGAATCAGGGGCCAGATAGTGTCTTTTGTTTTGTCGGCCTTTCTCCTACAGTAGCGGGGCCTCGGGCCGGCTGGCCTGTCGGGCAGAACCTGAGAAGGAATGAACAAAAAAATGAGTTTCGCTCCGAATGGCGGTCGTCCGCCACGGCTCGGCGGCAGCCCGCTGGGCGCCTTGACGCCGATTAGCGGTGCATTGGGCGGCCTCGGCGGCTCGCTCGCCTCCGGTGTCGCCGGACAGTTTGGCTCGTTGGCTGGTTTGGCCTGGCACGTCGACACCGTCCAGCGCGCGATGCAGCTCGCGCAAACCGGCTTCTCGCTGATGGACAAGATGCCCGGCGCGGTCGCCGAGGCGATCAACGGCGCCGCCAACTCTGCTCGCCTGCCCCGGCTCAACCGCTACGTGACGCTCGATAAGCCGCTCGGCTCGGACGTGCTGCTGGTCAGCGCCGCCGTCGTCGACGAGCACGTGAACCGGATGCCCGAGATCCACCGCGACCTGCTGTCCCATCGCCATGACCTTCGCCCCGAGGACATGACCGGCCAGCAGGTCAAGATCCGGTTCGACCAACAGGCGCGCCTGTCGACGCTCGTGCGTCGTCCCTCATGGGCCAGTCGTTTGTCGTTGCTGCTTTCGGCTGTGGCCTGCACAGTGATTACTGGTTGTAGTGCGGTCGATTCGCAAACTCTTGACCAGCGCCCAGAGCCGACAGCACGGTATCTGATCTGGGCTCAAGGCGACAAGCCAACCCGCACCCTTTATTTCGCACAAAGAGTCATCGATGCGCTCTCCTCGAATCCGGTCAGGCACGTCGATCTAATGATCGTTTATGAAGCGCCCAAAGAACCCTATTCGGTAGTGAGGCAGCTTCTTGTCAACTGCACCACGGATCAGTATTCCGAGCTTGCGAATGTCACTATCTACCGCGATGGACGGACTTCAAGAATTGTCGAGCGCGGGAATCATCCGTTGGTGCCGCAGTTTGCCAAGTTCTCCTGCGGTCCAGTCGGGGAGTTGACGCTGGAAAAAGGATTCGTAAAGATGGGGCCTTTGCTCGACAACCAACTGATCGACTGGGCATGGATGTACCCTTGGAAAGATGGTCAGCGGCCGCCCGAGGCCAAAGCTACGCCTGAACAAACGGCGCAAATGCTGAAGAAACTGGATGAAATCGATACAGCGGCGCATAAGACATACGATAAGGCGCGGCAGGACGTTATCGAAAGGTCGGGAGATATTGCTAAGCTTGGTACTCGCCCCCCGGGAATGTCCAATCAGATTAATCACGGGCCCCCTCATCCTTGCGGCGGTCCGGGTCCGGGGGAGGTCGTAGTGGGTCAGATGCCAGCCACGAACGGCGTCGGAGCCATTCCGCTATGCGTCTCTCAGTGATTGGGCTGGTAATGTCAACTTGTTCGGCAAGCGGACGAATGAAGGCAACTGAAGTGGGTAGTCGCTTGGCCTATGCCGCCATCCGGACACACGCCGCCTGAGGTCGGCCGTCGCCGGCCCGGAATCCAGAGCCCAGCGTCCGTCATCAGCTTCCTGACCGTCTCATTGGCCAACGGAATACCATGGCACTCCCAAAGCTTCCCGCAAGCCAGCGTTGACCCGAAATCGACGTAGCGCTCACGGATCAGGCTCAAGGCACGAAGCGCCAAATCTTCGGGTAACTGATGGTTGCTCGCGTGGCCACTGGAGTTGCCCCTGTAACTCAGGACACGTGGACACCGTTAGATTGATGACGGATCGGGCCGTGCTCGGTCAGGACTGTCTTGGGGCCCGTGCCATTGCGCTGGTTGGTTACGGTACCTGGCTTGGCCGCGCCAGGCGGGTAGCCGAGATGGCGACTCATCTCGCCGCCCAGCGCTCGCTCGATCAGCGCCTTCTTGAGGGCCAGCGTTGCGGCGTTGATTGCTGCAGCCGTCATGGGACCGCTGCCGAATTGCTCAAGCAACTCGGCGGGAATCGCCGGCAGGTCTATCGGTTTGGCTTTCGGTTTGCGAGGCATATAGTCTCCTTCGGAGCATCATATGCCTTGAACACGAAACTACTGACAGCCCCCCCGCGCAAGAATCTCCTCGACCTCCTTCGTGCTCAAACTCGAATAGTCTTTGCTCTCGTGGCTGGACACGAGTTTCTTGGTCTGCTCATCCAGATAGCTGAGCAACATCCCCAGAAACTTCGGTTCCGCAATGATCCTCATATTGCCGAATTGTTGATGCAGTCGCCCGTCTTCCAGGTACTTCGCGACTTGGAGCGCAAACTTGTCCCGCTCTTTCTCTTTGCGTTCGCTCTCGGAAAACGCCTCGGCCTGCTTGTCCGTGAGCAATACCGCGCTTTGATTTGCGTTGGAAATATCGTCGATCTGCTGCGGCGCGGACGACCCATTGCCCGATGCGAAGATGCGTGCGCGACCCTCTCCAGCCACCACAATCCACGTTACGTTGCTCATCGCCACTCCTGTAGTGGTTTTGACAGAACATAAGCGCGACCGGTGCCGACGCGCCGTTGCGAAACCGCGCCAGATTCAGGATACATCTTTCGGAAGGGGCCCCGCACTGACGCCACATAAAAAAATGGCGCCGCGAGCATCGAGCCCGTGGCGCCATTACATGGTTCTACGGCGCGCATCATCGTACGCCGTGGCCTCGCAGCACGCTTACATCTGTAGCGTATCGGCCACTTCCTTGAAGTCCGCGATCCGGTCGAAGTTTATGTACGGGTAGATCTTGTCGCCGTTGGCGCTGAGCACGCCCATGTCGGCCACCTGCTTCCAGGAGCGGGGCAGGCGGATTCGATGGAATGTCAGCGATGATGTAAAGGTCGAAATGGCCCCTTGCATGCAAAGGATGACTGGGGCGGCATGCTCAATAACTGCTCAGTTGATCAGACGATATCGCTGACGGTACGAAAAATGCTCCTCGCCCCGGCAACCAGTCTTCAAGCGAGCCCAACAAGCTTGTTGACAATCGAGTGGAAAACCGGACGATCCCGACGCGGCGTCGGATGGCGTCGAACGCTAGTGAGCTCGCGATGTTCAATCTTGCAATGGATAACAAGCTTCGAGCACGCAGTCTTACGCGGGTGCAGATGCAGGACGTCCATCACGGAAGCCACGTGGCCGATTGGCCTCGACGATACCGCATACGGCACGCACACGATGCGCCACCTAAAAGCTTCGCCAATTTACAGGTGAACGAAGAATCCTCGGGCGATGCAATTGCTGCCCGGATATATGAAGCCGGAAAACACGATTCGCTATCTCTGCATTGAAATCGACGATGCCCGCGAACATGGCTCTCACTAGCCACCGGCAGAATGCAGCACGCTTGGAAGCTTCGACACTCCCTCATTTCCAATAACATCGCCTTGCAAAACCCCAACAATTAATTTTCAATTCAACAAAAAATAATTAATTGAATTAAAGACTCTTCAGCAATACGTTCCGGCGCCGATATAGCGACGGATGATCATTTGGCACGCCACTCGTGGGCCGCGCACATCCGTTGAGCAAACACGACAAGTTGCTCATGAACGGATGCATCAAGCGGCGTGTCAGTTGCTCATTCGGGTTTCGATTGAAACCCGCCATTTCAACCGGAACAAGAATATGAAAAAGAAAGACTCCTCGGGGATCGCACGGCTTACGCTGTGCATTGCCGCCACCGCAGTGCTCGCCGCATGCGGCGGCGGAGGCGATGGCGGATCGAGCTCCGGCTCGTCCAGCTCACCCGGCAATTCGAACACCACGGCCGCAAGCGCGATGAGCGGCACGGTCGCGATCGGCAACGCGCTCGTGGGCGCGCCGGTCACGGTGATGGACGCCACCGGCAAAACGACGACGGTGACATCGGGCAGCAACGGCACCTACAGCGTATCGATCAGCGGCCTCACGGCACCTTTCGTGATTACCGCCACCGATCCGTCCGGCGCGTCCGGAACGCTGTATTCGGTCGTGGCCAGCACGGCGACGAGCCAGGGCGCGCCGGTAACGGCCAACGTCACGCCGCTGACGACCGCAGTCGCAGCGCTGCTCACGGCGAGCGGCAACCCGCTCACGCTCACGCAATCGGGTGGTCTGACTGCCGTCACGTCGTCGTCCGTGTCGACGGCAATCGCCACGCTCGACAAGGCGCTCGCGCAGATTCTGAATGCGAACGGCCTGTCCGCCTCGTCGTTCGATCCGGTCGGAGGCGCCTTCACGCCGAACCAGAGCGGCGCTGACGCCGTGATCGATGCGGTCGCCGTGGCGCCGTCGGCCAAAGGCACGGGTCTGCAGCTCACGAGCCTGGCCGATCCGGACACGCCGATCGCGCTGAACCAGGGCACCACGGCCCCGGCGGCACTGTCCGTGCCGACGCAGCCCGCGAACTACCTGGCGACGCTCGTCTCGCAACTCGGCCAGTGCATGAACGCGATGCAGGCTACGCCGGGCACGACCAACGCGGCGTGCGCGTCGGCCATCGATGCGAGTTACCTGAACGACGGCTACAAGAGCTTCGGCACGCGCCACACGCTGTTCACGAAGGGAACGACGCTGCAAGGCGTGAAGACCGTCGCGTTCCTGCCGGCGGGCACGCTGCCTGCGATCAGCAACCCCGCTGCGCTGGTGTATTTCCTCGTCACGGAGGCTGACGGCACGCCGAACTTCGCAAGCGACGTCGTGCAGAAACTTCCGAACGGTACATGGGACATCATCGGCAACCAGGCGCAATACGACATCTACATTGCATCGTTCGTCGGCCGCACGCAGTTCACCAACGCCGCAGACGCCGGCAACGGTCGTCTCGAATCCGGCCTGAACATCCAGATTCCGGTGAACATGAAGGTCAACGGTCTCACCCAGTACGTCGGATCGGCGCTCGTGACCGGTCCCGGACTGCCGGCAAGCGGGGTCTACATGCTCAGCCCGAATGCCGGCATCGGACCTTATCTGGCGTTCCCGCTGAAGGCCGTCACTGCGCCGCCCGCCCATGTCTCGACGAGCACGCCGTCCTGGCCGGACGTCGGCATGAGCACGCAGTACAAGTGGTCGTGGGCTTCGCTGTCCGGCGGCGCCAGCGCGTTCACGCCGACCACGCCGGAATACGCGCCGGCACCGGTCGACGTGTCGACGATCCGCCAGCACGGGGTGTACACGATCACGCTGTACGATGCCAACGGTCAGCAGATCGGTACGCCGCAGAAGGTGCTCAACATCGCGTCGAACATGAATGCCGCAGCCGGGACGACCGTTTCGTGGCAGACGCTGGGCAGCGACGTGATCGCGAACCTGCTGACGGCCGGCGGCTCGGGTACGTCTACCGCCTCGTCCATGACGATGCCGACGGCCAACATTGACTGGACGGTGCCGACGACCAGCCTCGCCTATCCGAATCCGTGGGTTGCGATCAATTCGCAGGGCGCCGGGGTGTTCACGAACGGCGTCCAGACGTATCAGGCCCAGCCGTACGACGTGATGAACTGGGCCACGCCGAAGGTCAACGGGACGACATACTCGAGCACGTTGAGCGGCTTCGTCGATCAGCTGACCTCGACGGCCAACGCGAACGCGGAATCGGCGGTTCAGGTCCAGCTTGGCTGGCAGGCGGGTGGCGATTACTACATCAACACCTGGCAGTACAACAACTGATCGCTACGCAGGGCTGCGGACCCCGAAGGCTTCAGGATCCGCGCCCGGCGCAAGCGCGCAAACAAAAGGGACGCCGCGATTCGTCGCGGCGTCCCTTTTTCGTGGGGTGTGTCGGTCGATACGGTCATCAATCGCGTCGAGTGCGATCTGCTCCGCGAACACCACATTCATGTGGCTGGGCCGGGAACGTGCCGCCGATCGATCGAGGTCATGAGGGGATATTAAAAGGCCCCTGGATTGTGCTGCGTTTTAACGGCGTAGGTCGATCCAGATCCGACAAGGCTTATCAATCAGCGCCTAAAACAATACTCAACTGTATGAGTCGCTTGCTGGCTGACCTTTTTCTTGCTTCTAAAGCCTGCCTCGAATGGATGTGCCGTCTAATTGGAATAGTGGGTGGCCCCCGGAATAGGGTGCTATTGGAACAAAAGTCCGTGCCGCTGATAACTGTCAATGTTGACAGGATTTGTTCCCATTCGAGTTGCTAGCGAGCCGACGACAGTACCGCCTCGCCGACCCATTCCGTTCAGGGATACGCGGATCACCGGTTACGCGTGACGCCATTTTGCCAACGTGGGCAGTTCGCGCTCGGTGGCCGCATCATCCAGACGGGTCCAGCTATAAAACGTGCCGCTCCATCCCGGCACGGGTAGCGGGGCCGCGCAGTGAACGTCCGCGAGGCCCGGCCGATAGGCCTGGGATGGCCAGAACAGCGGCATGATGCGGCGCGCTTCCATGCCTTGGCGCAATTCGGCCGGCCCGTTCGCGTCGGACACGATATCGCAGTGGAACGACCAGTCCTCTTCGCTCCACGCGAGAAATACACTGGGGGCGCCGGCGGCATCGAACATCAGCACCGCGTCCTGATTGGGCCGCCAGTAGTATTCGACGATGTCTTCCCGCGCGGCCACCTCGTCGATCAGTTTGACGATCCGCGGATCCCGGTAGGTCGCCCCCACTTCATGCAGGCTGATGTGCCCGCGGGCCGCGCAGTACTTGCGTTTCGCGTTGTCCAGCACGGTTGCCAGCTTGCGCGCCATCTCGACGTCGGTTTTCTTCAGATAGCAGTCGATCAGTCCCGCGTTGAACGCGTCCACCGCCTCGCGCTCATCGGCGATGCCGGTGAGCAGGATTTTCATGCAGTTCGCGTTGCGGATCGAGGACAGAAACTGGATGCCGTCGACCTCCGGCATTGAAAAGTCGACGACCACCGCGCCCACTGCCTCGAATCGGGCGGGATCGGTGAGCGCGTCCTGGCCGATCGCATTTCCGCCTTTTTCCTCCGCACCGAAATAGTCCGCGGCCGTGGGCGGCATTTCCGCGTCACGCGACGACACGAAGTCGAGCGCCGCCTGGGGGTGCGTAAAAAAGCGGTTCAGGTGTTCGTCCGGGAATGCGCCCCGCAGCGCCTGCAGGAAATCCGGATTGTCGTCGACAAACACCACGGACACGGGATAGAGCACCGGCTGCCTGACGAAGGTTTGCATACGAGTGTCGATAAATCAGCAGAAGAGGATTCGGTAACGGAGACGCATTTCCGCAAATGATGGCCGCGTTTCACGACCGCGCCAATTATCCGGCGAAAGTGGGATGCATATCAACTGTTTGTCAACCTCGAATTCGACACGTTTTGACCACGCCACTCAACGGAATTGCACGGGGAGAATCGGGCCATTCCTTCTTTTTGAAGGAATGCGCCGCTACCGCCAGTAGCGACTCAAGGAGTTATCCATGCTGACGCAAGACGCGATTCTTCACGTCCTTTCCAACGAAACGGCCCATCAGTCCGAGAAAACTTTCCACCACGTGGTCGACATTTACCTCAAGGATTCCAATGCCTTTATGAACACCTATTTCGCAAGATATTTCGAATGGCAGGGCGTGTGCCGTGAACGCTGGTTTCACGAATGCATCCACAACAACCTGCTGGCGGCCGGCGGTTCGTTCGTGACGAAGCGCGCGCATCAGGAATACGTCCACGAGACGTTTCCGTTCCAGCGGGTCGATTGCTATCTCAATACGTTCGAGGTTCGGCAGTGCTCGGCCTATCTGCTGTTTCGCTTCTACGTTGACGGACAACAGGTGTCGCTGGGGTATCAGCAGATCGTGTTTGCCGGTCCCGACAAGCGGATCAGCCGCTTTCCGGCGGGCATCATCGAGCGGGTCAGGGCGTATGAACTGATCCTGCCGTCCGCCGCGAACTGAATGTGAGACTGCCTTACCCGATGCGATAGCGCCGGGTGGGCGCCGGCGGATCGCGCAATGCCTGATCCGCCGGCGAACCGGGCTCCGGCAGCCGGATCGTGAACGTAGTCCGGACCCCGGGGATGGATTCACACGTGATGGTGCCGCCGAGCGCTTCGCATACGCGGCGACAGAAGCTCAAGCCCATGCCGGCACCGCGACCGTGCGATTTGGTCGAGAAGAAGGCGTCGAAGATTTGAGGGAGCACATCGGGGGCAATGCCCGGGCCCGTATCGCTGAAGCGCAACACGCAGTAACCTTCGCTGCTATAGGCGTCGATCTCGATCTGCCCATGGCCGCTCGCGTGGATCGCGTACAGGGCGTTTTTCAGCAGATTGAAGATGACGAAGATCACGAGCGAGTCGGATCCGGAGAACCGAAGGTCCGGATCGATAGCGTCGACCGATACGCGATCTCGCTCATCAGGACGGAAGGGAAAGCGCTCCACCGCGGCGTCGACACAGGCCCGTATCGGATAGGCCGCGAAGCCGTGGCGATCGAGTCGGTCCAGCGTAAAGGATGCCAGGGACATTTCGACGACGGTACTCGTGGTGTCGACCTGGCGCCGGATCGACGACGCGAGCGCCGGCAGCCGCTCCAGCTGCCCAGGATACAAGCCGTCGGCGCACAACCGGTGCTCCACCGCCAGCCGATACCCGCGCAGCAGCACCGGCAGGACGTTGCGCAGCTCGTCCGCGTGCAGGCCGATCGCCGCCAGCGGCGTGGCCACTTCATGCGCGACCGTCGCGGCCAGGAGATAGGGGCCCATCAGGCCATAGCGGACGATCGACGTCGCGAGAATCCCGAGACTGACCGCGATAAACAGCACGCCCACCGGATAGAACTCGACGCCGTAGTTCACCGCATAGTCGGTGGCCGCGAGCGAGTAGAGGCCCAGGCTGACGAGACATAGCGTGAGCAGCTGCCGGACGTCTCGCGCTCGCGCCTTTCGTCTAGCCTCGATCAGGAGCCAACCGCTGCGGCCGACCAGGAGCACGGTCTGCACGACGTGCAACGGATGCAGTGGGCCCGCCTTGGGATACGGGCCGAAGAAATGCAGGCGGAATCCATCGACGACCCCGTTGCTCGTGACCAGCAGCACAGCCAGCAGGACGCAGAGGCCGTAGGATGCGAACACGATCGGCTGTTCGTCCCGACGCGACACGATCTCCGTCATGAAATGATAGAAGGTCGTCGGCAGGAAAAGGATGAACAGATAGCCGGCCTTGACCAACACGTCGGCGACGTCGGCGTCGGTCGTCTGGAACAGGAAGGCCCACGTTCCCTGCCAGACGAAAGTCGTCGCGCACATCAAGGCGAACGGGACGGATACCCGCGTGAGGCCCTTGGTGGCCAGCACGTAGAGGCCAAACCCGAGAAACAACGCAGATACAAACGCGGGCAAGATCGAGTACATGATGCGTGAATCCACAATGTTCACTGGTCGCGCACCACAGAACTGTCCTGGCCGGTGCCGTTTGCGAGAGTAGCACGCAGCGGCAGGCGAGCGAGCGCGGCGGGTTTGTCGACGGGGGCTCCGCGCATTTCAATCGTTGATCACGCGCGTGACGGGTCCTGAATAGGATAATCGATCGCCATCGTGATCAGGAACTGGCCATGGATTACAGCTTTGCCGCTACAGGCCAAGCCCCCACGATTGCATTCGTCATCGCGATCGCGCGAACTATCTCCATGTCGAATGCCAAGCGCCGCGCCGCAACACAAGCTGCAGTCGATCGTGTGAAGCGGGAACTCGAACAGGACAACATCCTGCCCCGGCGAACTGCCCGACGGGAGGGGAGTCGTCATCGATTTGCAAATGATTTTTCGAATCAATCGCATCAATAGAACACGAAATCTCGAATAATCGGCCGACTCGATATACCTATCCTGGAACCCGCGTTCCCTGTCATAAAAAAACAACATCGTACGGATAGCAGATGCATGCTTGCGTCGAGCACCGCGCGCTACGCTTTAACCCGGAGTTTCGCGAATATTTCGCGCCGCTCGATAATTGCATCGACCACTAAAACAAATGCACTGCGCGCCGATATTTCGGAAAGCGTCGGCAGTGGATGCGCCCCCTGATGAATGAAAGGCAAGCGGCGGATCTTATAGAACGACGATATCTGCGGAAACACGAACCACATCCAGTGACTTCGCTTGTGTCCGTGCCTTCGCTCGTCGCACACCCGGGCATACCCCGCATCCTGTGCGTCGACAAAGCCCTGAAGATCATGGGGATCGTCCATTTCGCCTTCCGTCCGTTCCGGCGCGGCAAGCCGCCCGAGCACGCATTGCGAGCGTTACCCCGATGGCGTGCAAACGCCCCTTGACCGTGCGCTCCCCTGGCTTCGCATCGCGTCCCGCGGGGAAAAGATCGAATTTGCTGCGGTGCAGTGCACCGCGTTCGATCGCCCCAGGTGACGTCGCGCATGCCGCCCGATGGCGACGTGTCGGCAACGGGCGTAGCATTCAGACAGGCGGCCGGCCGCGATTCTCACTGACGGATCGACGGCATACCCCGGTCCGGCCGCAGCCGGCCACGCATGGCGGCCCGGCAAAGGAGCCTCGATGCGCTCGCAAGCAACGTCCGTCCCACGCCTGAGACGCTACGGGATCGCGGCTGCGATCGTCATCGCGTGCCTGATCGTCGTCGGGCGCATCACCGGCCTCCTGGTCGACTGGCTTTGGTTCTCGTCGATCGGCTATGCCGGCGTCTTCTGGACGATCCTGTCCGCGAGGGTGCTGCTATTCGTCGCGGTGTTCGCCGTCTCGGCGGCCGCGATCGGCGCGTCGGGGTGGCTCGCGCATCGTTATGCCAGGCCCGTTGATGTCTGGCAGGTGGCGGACACTTCGTCGACGCGCGCGGAGGATGTCCTGCGGGCGCTGGCAGGGGAGGTCGCGTCGCGCATTCCCTGGCGGGCGGTCATCGCCGCGGGTGCCGTCATTCTCGGGCTGGCGATCGCAGCCGGTGCGATGTCGAGCTGGGATGTCGTGCTTCGTTTTCTGTATCGGGTGCCGTTCGGCGCGCACGATCCGATCTTCGGCAAGGACATCGGTTTCTACCTGTTCGCGTTACCCGCCTGGATCGTGCTGAAGAACCTGCTGCTGCAAGGGGTCGTCTGCAGCGCGATCGTCGCGGGCAGCGTCTACTGGCTGCGCGGCGACATCATGCTCCGCCCGCCGAAGGGGCTTTCATCGGCAGCCGCGATTCACGGGTCGGCGCTACTGGCGCTCTTCTTCCTGCTGAAAGCCTGTTCCTGGTGGCTCGAACGCTTTCTGCTGCTCTACGACAACAACGGTGTCGTGGTCGGTGCTGGTTATACGGATGTCCACGTGATGCTGCCGGTGCTGTGGCTGCTCGTCGGCCTCGCCACTGCGTCGGCCGTTGCGATGCTGGTCAACATGCGCCGGCCCGGCTATCGGTTGCCGGCCGCTGCGGTGCTGCTCGTGTTCGGCACTTCGTTTGCGCTCGGTATCGTCTATCCCGCGCTGTTCCAGCGCTTCTACGTCAAGCCGAGCGAGCTGCAGCTCGAGACGCCCTATATCCAGCACAACATCGCGTTGACGCGGCAGGCTTACGGTCTCGCGCAGATCGAGGTCAAACCGTTCGCGGCCGAGCAGGGCCTGAATCTTGCGTCGCTGCAGGCCAATCGCGCGACCGTCGACAATATCCGCCTGTGGGATGTGCAGCCGTTGATGGATACCTATGCGCAGTTGCAGGAGATCAGGACTTACTACAAGTTCCTTTCCGTGGATATCGATCGCTACCATCTCGACTCCGGCTACCGGCAGGTCATGCTGTCGGCGCGCGATCTGGATCAGACGATGCTGCCGGAGAACGCCCGAACCTGGGTGAACCTGCATCTGCTGTTCACCCACGGCAACGGCATCGTGATGTCGCCGGTCACGGAGAAATCCACGGAAGGCTTGCCGTCGCTCTATCTGCGCGACATTCCGCCCGTCGCCGATGGCGGACCGGCGATCCACGAACCGCGCATCTACTTCGGTGAAGGCGGGCAGGGCTATGTGATCGTGAAGGGCAGTGTGCCCGAATTCGACTACCCGAAGGGCGACAGCAACGTCTACACGTCCTACAGCGGGCGCGATGGTGTCGCGATCGGCGGCGCGGTGCGGCGCAGCCTGTTCGCATGGCAGTTCGGCGATCCCAACATCCTGCTGACGCACTACATCACGAACCAGAGCAGGATCCTCTTTCACCGCAACATCCGGGAGCGGATACGGACAATCGCGCCGTTTCTCGCGCTCGACCACGACCCCTATGTCGTGGCAAGCAACGGACGCCTGTTCTGGATGCAGGACGCCTATACGACCAGCCACTGGTTTCCGTATGCGCCGCCCGGCGTCGGCGATGGCGCCAACTACATCCGCAACGCGGTCAAGGTCGTGGTCGACGCGTACAACGGCACGGTCGACTTCTACGTCAGCGATCCTTCCGATCCGCTGGTGCGGACTTACGCGCGCATCTTCCCCGGCATGTTCAAGCCGCTCGACGCGATGCCGCGGGATCTTCAACAGCACATCCGCTACCCCGAGGATCTGTTCCTGATCCAGGCGAACCTCTACCGCGCGTATCACATGGATGCACCGGAAGTGTTCTATAACCGCGAGGACCTCTGGCAGTTTCCTCGCGCGCCGGGCGATATCGACGGGGGCGACGCCGCGAACACGCAGATGGCGCCGTACTACACGATCATGCGGCTGCCCGGCGATGCGCAGGCCGGCTTCGTGCTCATGCTGCCGATGGTGCCGAGCCAGCGCGAGAACATGATCGCGTGGCTGGCCGCGCGTTGCGATCCGCCCGGGTACGGCAAGCTGATCGTCTACGCGTTCCCCAAGGAAAAGCTGATCTACGGGCCGTACCAGATCGAGGCGCGCATCCAGCAGAGCACCGAAATCTCGCAGCAGATCTCGCTGTGGAACCAGATGGGCTCACGCGTCATCCGCGGACATCTCGTGGTCGTTCCGATCGAGCACTCGATTCTCTACGTGTCGCCGCTCTATCTGCGCGCGGCGTCGGGCCAATTGCCCGAGCTGAAACGGGTGATCGCGGCCTATGGCGATCGCGTCGTGATGGAGGAGAACCTGAGCGAGGCGCTCGCGGCGCTCTTCAAGGAGACGGGGCCGGGAACGACGCCGGCTGCGCCGGCCGGTGCCGCAGCGGATGCGCGCGCCCGCGAAGCGCTGGCCCACTACAATCGTGCGATCGAGCGGCTGAAGGCGGGTGATTGGGCCGGCTTCGGCGCGGAACTCGATGCGCTCCGACCGTTGCTCGAAGCGCTGGGCGCCGTTCACGCGGATCACAAGCAATGAGTGACGCGCGGTTGAGCGGGTGTGGGCGTGGATGCCCGTCATCAAGCCGCTGCCGTGGTGTTGCGGGCGCACACGTTGTCCTGAATCGGGACCGGTTGCGGAAGGCGGGCCGGCAGCCGCTTCGTCACCTTATACATCGAACGAGCCGGCCAATCCGTCAGGTCAGCGGCGGCGCGTGCCCATGATCCTGCAGCCCCCGCGCGTCGTCGTATTCCCGCGAAATATCCTTGTTCGTGTAGTCCCCGAGCTTCGATGCGGCGACCACACTCAGCACCGCACAAACCAGCACGTACACCGCGATCGCATACCCCGAATGGTAGTAGGCAAACAGTGCCGTCGCGATCAGCGGTGCCGGGCCACCCGCAATGACCGAAGCGAGCTGATAACCCATTGACGCACCGCTGTATCGCAACCGCCCGGTAAACGACTCGGCAATCAATGCAGCCTGCGGCCCATACATCATCGAATGCGGGACCAGCGACAGCACGATGGCCGCGAAGATCCATACCGGGTTCCGGCTGTCGACCATCGCGAAATAGAGGAATCCGAACACACCGACGGCAGCCGCACCGATCATGTACATCCGCCGCCGCCCGATCAGATCCGACACGTGCCCGAACAGCGGAATGGTGAAGAACTCGACCACGGACGCCACCAGCACCGCCGTCAGCAGCAGTTCGCGCGACACGCCCAGCGCCGTGATCCCGTAAGTGAACACGAACGCCGTATAGATATAGAAGGGCGCCTGTTCGGCCATCCGCGCGAACGCCGACAGCACGATATCCCTCGGCTGCTTGCGCAGCACTTCGAGCATCGGCGTTTTCTCGATCCGGCGCTCGGCCAGCAGCTTCGCGAAGATCGGCGTCTCGAGAATGTTCAGGCGGATATAGAGCCCGATCGCGACCAGCACGATGCTGAGGAAAAACGGCACGCGCCATCCCCACACGAGGAAACTGCTGCCGGAAAACCAGCTCATGGCCAGCACGGCGAGGTTGGCGAGGAACAATCCCGCCGGCACGCCGAACTGCGGCCACGACGCGATGAAGCCGCGATGCGCATTGGTGCGCGCCCACTCCATCGACATCAGGACCGAGCCGCCCCATTCACCGCCGACGCCGACGCCCTGGATGAAGCGCAGCACCGTGAGGAAAACGGCACCCCAGATGCCGATCGCTGCATAGGTCGGAACGAAAGCCACGGCGAACGTGGCGAGCCCCATCAGCAACAGGGTCACGATCAGCGTGGCCTTGCGTCCGATGCGGTCGCCGTAGTGGCCGAAGATCGCCGCGCCGACCGGCCGCGCGACAAAGCCGACGGCATAGATCAGGAACGCCTGCAGCGTGCCGACGAGCGGGTGGGACTGTGGGAAATACAGCTTTGCGAAGACCAGGCCGGTGACCGTGCTGTAGAGGAAAAAGTCATACCATTCGATCGTGGTGCCGATCGTGCTGGCGATGACGGCGCGGCGCAACTGGCGCCGGGCTTCCTCGTCGGAGAGGGGCGTGGCCGCGGATTGCATGGCAGCCATTTTGATATCTCTCGGAAAAAGGGCGGAAGAGAAATTAACCATACGCCCGGTGGTGGGTTCCGACAAGTAAAAGCCATGAATGGGTTGCAGGGCGCCCGGGACTTTCAGTCAGAAGTCCTGATGTATATCCCGCTATCGGGCTCAAGGCTCGATGCGCCAGATCTTCTGGGCAGTTGATGGTTGCTCGCGTCGCCACGACGCTGCGAAACCAGTGCGGCCGGACCCGCAGCACGATACAGGGCGACCAGTCGTTCAATCTGCTGTCGACTGATCCCGAGCCGCTCCGCGGCTCGCCAAGGCGTCGGACGCTGCTCGATCACGGCTTCCACAACCTTCAGACGATCCAGCTCCCGCATGCTCATGGTGAGCAGTCCAGGTTGGCCCACGAGGCGCTCCGGCAGTTCAAACCGCCGCCGGCTTACGATGGGTCGAAAAGCAATGGGATGGACGCCCCCACTCGAAACGACGCAGTCGTGCCCAAATGGAGTTGTGCATGTCCAAATGCATGTCGTCAGGTTGATAGCACCGCAGTTCGTCAAACCCTATGTCAAGACAAACAAGAACGATGCAGCCGACACTGATGCGATTTCCGAAGCGGTGACACGACCGAACATGGGCTTCGTGCCTATCAAGAACGTCGAGCAACAGGGCTGTGCTTGCCTTGCATCGCACACGGCAGGGTTCCGTTTGTGCTCGCACGGGCAGACAAA
This sequence comes from Burkholderia crassaminum, assembly GCF_964265005.1. Lineage (NCBI taxonomy): Bacteria > Pseudomonadati > Pseudomonadota > Betaproteobacteria > Burkholderiales > Burkholderiaceae > Burkholderia > Burkholderia crassaminum. The sequence goes on from NZ_OZ183801.1 coordinate 526,520, forward strand.
CCAGGTCCGCGGATTGCTCGGCGAATACGGGTATTCGATCCTGCAGGGCATCGCTCATATGATCCAGGTATTCGACGTTTTTGACGATAGGATCGACAAGCAGGCAGAGCAAAGGACAACGAATTACTCCGCGGCATCTGGAAGATCGGGACGAAGCTCTGCCTCGATCTGATCGATGGTCGGGAGACCTGTCTCTAGCGACGCGGGTACCTTGCGCATGAGTTGGTACTCGGCGACACCCATCGGCTTGGCCACGCCACGCAGCGCATACTCTGCAACAAGCCGATTCTTTTCCTTGCACAGAAGCAGGCCGATGGTGGGTTGGTCTTCCGGCGCCTTGACCTGCGCGTCGAGCGCGGAAAGGTAGAAATTCAGCTGGCCCGCGTATTCGGGCTTGAACGGCGTCGTTTTCAGTTCGACGACGACATAGCAGCGAAGCTTGAGATGGTAGAAGAGCAAATCGATGAAGAACTCATCACCACCCACCTCCAGGCGGTACTGCCGCCCGACGAATGCGAATCCGGCGCCCAGTTCCAGTAGGAAACGTGTAATGTGCTGTGTGAGTGCACGTTCGATGTCACGCTCCTGGGCACTTTCGGTCAGGCCGAGGAAGTCGAAGATATAAGGATCCTTGAGCGCGTCTCGTGCGAGATCCGACTGCGAAGGCGGCAGCCGGTCAGCGAAATTCGTCACGGCGTTGCCGGCGCGTGCATGGGCGGCCGTCTCGATCTGCATGGTCAACACGCTGCGCGACCAACCGTGCTCGAGCGACTTTTCCGCATACCAATGCCGCTGTGGGGCGTCGTCAAGCTTGTCAAGCAGTGTCACGACGTGCGACCAAGGTAATTGTGCAACGGGCTGTTGCACAAATTCGGGCTGCGGAAAAGCTTGGGCAAGGGCGCGCATGTACTTGAGGTTGCGCGGAGAAAAACCGCGCATGTCAGGAAACGCTGCCTTGAGATCCCGCGCGAGTTGATCGACGACGCCGGCACCCCAGCCTTGTTTTTGCTGCCGGTCGAGAATGTCGCGGCCAATCTGCCAGTACAGCGAGACCAGTTCGCGATTCGCGCTGGCCACGGCGCGCTGTCGCGCACGCTCGACGCGCTGCTTGAGCTCGGCGAACCAGTGACGATAATCATCAGCCCACACGGGCGTGCCCAGATCTTTGGTCATGTGTTCCGTTGACAGGCACCAGTTGGCGCCGGATGGGAAATTATCTCGGCGGAGCCGGCAACCGACAAGTGAGGCCGGTGTGAAGCCGCAATTCTAACACCGACCCCATTTTGACGATAATACATATTATGTAAAATTAAAATGATTCAAAATGGAATCCACGGGCCGCTGCCGCTCTTTTGCGTAAAACTGTTCCCGTATGGCTCAGGTTTGCCGATCCGTGCGACGGCTTTGTCGTCAGCGCCTGCTGTCCGTTCTTCGCCTGAAATTCCTCGACCTCCTGAGACGTCTGCCAGAAGAACAGTGGATACGTCAGCAGGATGGTCCACCCGGCAGCACGGTCGGGTACTACAGCACCACGACCGGCTCGATCGGTCCGCAGATCGGTGCGCAATCGAAAGCCATCATCTTCCTGCTCATGATCACGGATGCGCTCGATCGCTTCCGTAGCAGCGAAGGCTGGTCTTCAGGCGACGATGTATCGGTGGCAGTCCTGACGGTCGGCGCGAACGGCAATGTCGAAACCAGCACCGCGACCGTGCCGATCGAAGCGTTCGTGCTGACGAACAGCGGGTTGAGGGCGGGCGTGACGCTTGAAGGAACGAAGGTCACGAAGCCGACGGCGCTGTAGCGCTCACGCTCGAGGCCGGTTGGGCGAACGAGCCTGCCTGGCGACCGATATTTCCCGTCAACCGCTCCGTGAAATATCGGTTCCGCATCGAGCAATGCGCGATTGCGCGAACCTTGATCAGACATGTGTCGGCACTATAATTTTTTGAAGGTCGATTCGTATTCGAACGGTCGTCCCGAATTCATCAAGAAAGGGGACACATTGCCGCCACTGTCCCGTCTGGTCGTCGGATCGGCAAGATTTGATGGTTGGCTCCTTCCGCCGATTCCCGCAGCGCCCACATCGGCCGGATTCTTCATCGTTAGCCGGGCGCAGGCGCAGGAGCCACGCATGCAGGACAACCCGCCCATCACCGAAAATCACCTGCTTGCCGCGCTGCCGGAGAACGAGCGCGCCCTCCTCACCGCACACCTGACGCTCGTCGAGATGCCGTTGGGAAAAGTGCTGTACGAGTCGGGCGGCCAGCTTCATCACGTCTATTTTCCGACCACGTCGATCGTGTCGCTGCTGTATGTGATGGAGGATGGCTCGTCTGCTGAAATCGCGATCGTCGGCCATGAAGGAATGATCGGCGTGTCGCTGTTCATGGGCGGCGAAACGACGCCGAGTCGCGCCGTCGTGCAAAGCGCGGGGCAAGCCTACCGGCTCGACGCGAGCATCCTGAAAGAAGAATTCCGGCGCGGCAACGCGATGCAGCGCCTGTTGTTGCGCTATACCCAGGCGCTGATTACGCAGATGGCTCAGACCGCAGTGTGCAACCGGCATCACTCGATCGATCAGCAACTGTGCCGCTGGTTGCTGCTCAGTCTCGACCGCCTGCCTTCGAACCAGTTGCGCATGACGCAGGAGCTGATCGCCAACATGCTGGGCGTGCGCAGGTCAGGTGTGACGGAAGCGGCATTGAAGCTGCAGGACGCGGGCCTCATCCGCTACAACTACGGTCATATCGAGGTGCTGGACCGGCCGGGGCTCGAAAAGCGCGTGTGCGAATGCTACAGCGTGGTCAAACGCGAATTCGATCGCCTGCTTCCCGACCTGAAGCGACTCTAGCCGCTGCGGCGCCGCAGCGTACCGGCCGTCCCCGCAGATGCCCTTGACGCTTCCGATCGCGTGGAGGCGGAGGATCGACACCTTGCCGTTTTCGACGCTATCGCTTGGCTAGCCTCGAACGACCCAGTACGGCGTCCGGTTGTAGTACTGGTGAAGCGACAATCCCCACTGTGACTGCGTCATCACCGGCCAGTGCTCGTCGTCGAAGCCCGGGGTGCCTTTGACATGCGCTGCGGTCACATCCAGATGGAAACATTTATCATCGATATCGTATTTCATCGCACTCCACGGAATGGCGCAAAGCATCTCGCCCACACCTCCGCTGGAAGCAACCGCGTAGGCAATTCTGCCGTGGTGCAGATCGAGCACGATGTCGAAAACATTTCCAATATCCTCACCGCCCGACGCGATGATCTTACTGCCCTTCAGGGCATCCGCGGTCGTCACCATACGGCCGGGCACATCGACGGTGCCGCCTTCGACAATGCTTGCCCCCTTGCTGCCCTCCCCGGATGGATCGGGGGTGTTGAGCATCCTCATGATGTCCTCCTTGGACAAGATCCCGGAATATCCATTTCGCGCACGGTCTCGACATTGACAATGACACTCGACGTACGAGAAAACGCTGCGCGCACCGGCATCGGAAGTCGGTACGGTTCCGTACCTGGACACATCCGGAATATCGGTTCGGCTCGACGGAACCTGGTCACGACGGCATGGCGCCGTCGTCTGCGCAAGGTGCTGACCCGCGCCGCGCAACCAGCACTAGCGGTGCTTGATGTGCGACGACTTCCGGTGATGCTTTCGATGGGCCGGGCTGGCAATTATCCTGGTGACACCGCCTATCGACGGCGGATCGCTGGCGGGAAACGTCCCCTCGACCGCCTCGTCGACATTGCGTTCGCTCTTGCCGCCGTTCGTATGCTGCTCTCGATACCTGTTGCGCATAACCGCCTCCGTGGAACGGATTGTCGGACGAGGCTGGCCCGGATTCGACTGGCCACGTGCGGACGGCCCGCCAGCGTGGGATGCCGCCGATTACGACGCCAGCATAGGCTCGATTTGAAAATTCCGCTGAGCACGATCGTGATCTGCCGCAAGACACCGGACAACGAAAGTCGAGCACGTTCGCAACGCCGCCAAACGCGCATGCCGGTCCGCGCAAGCGCAGGGCCAGTTCCGGTTCCGCTCGCCACTCGCACCGGCACACCGTCCGGCATCGGACAGACTGAGCCCACACGTCCCGCGTATAGCTACGCTACCGAGCTGGACGTTTCTATCGGACATGCACGTCGAATCACGATGATGCCGGGATCGGGTATGCGAATCGTCGGCCTGATCGTTGCGCTCGGCTGCCTGGTCGCCGCACCGCGGTTGCATGCGGAGAGAATGAATCACGGCGGGGACCAGGGCAATCACGAGCGTATGTCGCATCAGGGCGGTCATCATTACGATCATCGCCGGTATGCAGGCGGCGGCTATGACGGGGGCGATGTTAATCCCTATGGCCCGCCTCCGATGGTTTACGCGCAGGCACCGGCGCCGGGCATCTCGCTGTTCATACCGCTGCGGCTACGTTGACGCACGAACCGGATCAGGCAGCCCTGCTCGTCCGGCAGTACATCGACATGGCAATCCTCACTGCTTCGCGATCCTGATGATGATGCTTGAGAGGATGTGTCGCGACAGGCCGTACGGGACCGCTCGCCGCGCTCGCCCCGATGCGTGCTTTGTACGGTTTCGTACCGCATCGGCCATGCGGCGCGTGTAGCGTTTCAAACATGCCGGCTATCCGGGTGGACGCGCTCGGCAGGAATCGCTCCGCATCGGCGGACGAACGGCTGGATGCCACCGCACGGCAGGCAGGTCGGCCGGATCACCGAAGTGCCGAGCATCGCTCTGGCGAGGACATCATGTTACGAAGCATCCGAAGGTTGCACGGAGACACTGTTCGAGCGAAGGACGGCGATATCGGGCACATCCACCAGGCCTACTTCGACGATGACAACTGGTGCATCCGCTACCTCGTCGTCGAGACGGGCGACTGGCTGCACGACAGGCAGGTGCTGGTCTCGCCGTATTCCGTCACGCACGCCGATCCCGAAACCCGCACGCTATACGTCAGCCTCACGCAACAGCAGGTGAGAGACAGCCCGAATCTGGACACGCACAAGCCGGTATCCCGTCAGCACGAGATCGAGTACCTGCGTTACTACAACTACCCGACTTACTGGGGCGGTCCGAACCTTTGGGGGATGGGCGCGTACCCGGCTTTCGATCCCGCCGGGCCGTCGCAGGACCCCGACGCGGGCAATCCGCTGTTCTCGCACACCGCGCCGGCCAGTGCAGCGGCGGATACGCATCTGCGCAGCACCGGCGAGGTCGACGGATATCGGCTCGAAGCCACGGACGGACATATCGGTCACGTATCCGACTTCATTTACGACGATGAAGCGTGGGTGATCCGCTATCTGGCGATCGACACGTCGAGCTGGTGGTCGACCGGCAACGAAGTGCTGATCGCGACGCACTGGCTCGACCAGGTGGACTGGCCCACGGAAACGGTATCGGCCACGCTCACGCGCGACGCAATCCGCCGAAGCCCTCGATACGACGACTCGCAGCTCGTTCATCGCGGCTACGAGATCGCATTGCATGAGTTCTACGGCAAGCACGGCTATTGGTCCGGAGACCGATAACGCAGATCCGCGCAATGGTTAACCAACGCCACCACGATCCCGTGCGGGATATCGCATGACCGGACGCCAGGGAGCAGTTGCATGACCTCAACCGATTTCCCGTCAATAGAAGGTTCGGCACTCGATGCGCTGTGCATCAACACGCTGCGCTTCCTGTCGATCGATGCCGTGCAGAAAGCGGCGAGCGGCCATCCAGGTTTGCCGCTCGGCGCCGCGCCGATGGCCTATGTGTTGTGGATGCGCCATCTCAAGCATCATCCCGCCAATCCGGCGTGGCTCGATCGCGATCGCTTCATCCTGTCGGCCGGACATGGTTCGATGCTGTTGTACAGCCTGCTTCACCTGACCGGCTACGATCTGCCGCTCGATCAGATCGAGCGCTTCCGGCAATCGGGCAGCCTCACGCCCGGTCATCCGGAGCGCGGCCTCACGCCGGGTGTCGAGACGACGACCGGCCCGCTCGGCCAGGGCTTCGCCAACGCCGTCGGGATGGCGATGGCCGAAGCGCATCTCGCTGCGCGCTACAACCGCCCCGGCTTCGAGATTGTGGATCACCACACCTACGCGCTCGTCAGCGACGGCGACCTGATGGAAGGCGTCGCAGCGGAGGCCGCATCGCTTGCCGGCCATCTCCAGCTCGGCAAGCTGATCTGCCTGTACGACGACAATCGGGTCACGCTGTCCGCCGGCACGGCCCTCACCTTCACCGAAGATCGCGCGCGACGGTTCGACGCCTACGGCTGGCATACCGAAACGGTCGACGACGGCAACGATCTGGCCGCCATCGACGCGGCGCTGGTCAACGCGCGGGCCGAGCCACTGCGTCCGTCGTTGATCCTTGTGCGCACGCATCTCGGCTACGGCTCGCCCAACCGGCAAGACACGTACCTGGCTCACGGATCGCCGCTCGGCGACGCCGAGGTGCGTCTGACCAAGCACAACCTCGGCTGGCCGCCCGACCCTGCGTTTCATATCCCCGCACCGGCGCTCGCGCATTTTCGTCGCGCGCTGACGGAGGGGCGCGCATGGGAAGATCACTGGAATGCGCGGTTCGAAGCGTATGCAAACGCGTTTCCCGAGCTGGCCGCTGCACTGCTGAACACGGTGCGCGGCACGCTGCCCGACAGGTGGGACCGCGATATCCCGGTTTTTCCGGCCGATCCGAAAGGCATGGCGACGCGGGTTGCCTCCGGCAAGGTGCTGAATGCACTCGCCTCCCGCGTCCCTTCGCTGGTCGGCGGCTCCGCCGATCTGAATCCCTCCACCTTCACTGCACTGACCGGGCTCGGCGATTTCGAGGCTGCCGGCGTGAGCCCGCTCGACCAGCAAGGTTCCGACGGCGGCGGCTGGAGCCGCAGCGGCCGCAATCTGCATTTCGGCGTGCGCGAGCATGCGATGGGCGCGATCCTGAACGGCCTGGCGGCTCATGGCGGCATCCTGCCGTTCGGCGCGACCTTCCTGATCTTTTCCGACTACATGCGTCCGCCGATCCGGCTCGCCGCGTTGATGCGCCTGCAGGTGATCTATGTGTTCACGCACGACAGCCTGGCCGTCGGCGAGGACGGTGCGACGCATCAGCCGGTGGAGCAGCTTGCCGGCCTGCGCGCGATCCCGGGCCTGCTGGTGATTCGCCCGGCCGATGCCAACGAGACCGCCGTTGCGTGGCGGGTGGCGCTCGAAGCCCGGGAACAGCCGACCGCGCTGGTCCTGACGCGCCAGGACGTGCCGACCGTCGATCGCTTGCGGTTTGCGCCGGCCGAGGGTTTGCGGCGCGGCGGCTACGTTCTGGCCGATGCCCCCGATGGCCACCCCACGCTGATTCTGATCGCGACAGGCTCGGAAGTCGCGCTCGCACTGGCGGCGCAAGTCGAACTGCTCGCGCGCGGCGTGGCGGTCCGGGTGGTGTCGCTGCCCTGCTGGCGATTGTTCGACGCCCAGTCCCAGCCGTATCAGGACGCCGTGCTGCCGAAGTCGGTCGGCGCGCGGCTGGCGATCGAAGCGGGCGTATCGCAAGGCTGGCGCCGCTATGTCGGCGATCGGGGCGACGTGCTCGGCGTCGCGGGTTTCGGCGCGTCGGCGCCGGGTGCCGAGCTGATGCGCGATTTCGGCTTCACGGTCGAGAACGTCTGCGACCGCGCGCTGAAACTGCTAGCCTAAATCGTGTACGGCAGGTGTGCGGATCAGGCGTTCGAGCCGCCACCGGGCTGGCGCGTACCCGCATCGAGCCCCGCGTCGACCATCGACCGGGCATCGGACACGATGCGCGCCCCGTGATCATCGCCGTTGAAGCTTTCCGCATGGATCCGGTAGAGATCCTCGGTACCGGATGGCCGGACAGGCTCCATGTGCGGCCGGCCTGCCCGCTCGACGCTCAAGCATGAGGATAAGGGCGATGATGCTGACGAAATGCGAGCGGTCCGAGGGCGTCAGGCCACCGTATTCCAGAATCGACTCCAGCCGAATTCGCCAGCGTGCCAATGGCGCAGGTTCACCGAGCGTGACGCGTTCAATGAGTCGCTCAAGTGAACGCAGGTCTCCCTCGATTGCGGTGGTGGCCATGGCAATGCTCCGGTTGTCGTGAGGATCGACGAGCACTCTATGACGAGACGCAGCCCCACTCTGCCCGCTACCGTACAGAGCATGCGTGCCGCTTCGGGCAAGCCTTCCCGGCCGCTTCAGCCGCAGGCACGCGTCCCTGCGATCGCAATGGCCGCGCCCGATCCTTTGTCCGCCATCGGACAGACGCCGGATCGGCTCGCTGCGAACGTGGTACGAGCGGCGTATCGTCATTCCGTGGCGCGATTCATGCCGGGTATGCAAAGTGACTGAAACGATCGGATGCCTCATCTTCGGAGCCCTGCTGATTGTCATGGGACTCATCGGATCGTCGCTCGAGCGCCTGCCGCTGAGCGCGGCCATGGTGTATCTCGGGATCGGCTTCCTGATCGGACCGGCCGGCACCGGCTTGCTGTCGATGACCTTGCCGGATGACGTCACGCGCTTGCGCATCGCCGCCGAAATCGGCCTGCTGATCTCGCTGTTCGCGATCGGCCTGAGGCTGCGCGTCCCGCCCGCCGATCCTCGCTGGATATTGCCGCTGCGGCTCGGCGTGGTCGCGATGATCTTCACCGTCGCGTTGATCGCCGCGCTCGGCGTGCTGGTGTTGCATTTGAGTCTCGGCGTCGCGGTACTGCTGGGCGCGACGATCGCGCCGACCGACCCCGTGCTCGCTCATGACGTCGGCGTACGCGACGCGGGTGACGTCGAACTGGTGCGCTTTTCGTTGTCCGGCGAAGGCGGGATCAACGACGGCACGGCCTACCCGTGCGCGATGCTCGGCCTGCTTGTGTGCAGTTCGGGCGCGACGTCGGCGCTTCACTGGAGCATGGTCGGCGGCATTGCATGGGGCATCGCGTCCGGTGTGGGCGCCGGCTGGCTGCTCGGCTTCGTCACCGCCCGGCTCGTTGCATTCCTGCGCAGTCGTCACGGACAGGCGCTCGGCCTCGAAGGGTTCTTCGCGCTGGGCCTGATCATGCTGTCGTACGGCGTGGCGCTCGCCATTCATGGCTACGGGTTCCTGGCCGTGTTCGCCGCGGGCGTCGCGATGCGGCGCGTCGAGCATCGAACGAGCGGCCGAAAGACGTCGAAAGAGACGGTCGGCGTCGTGGACAGCGAGAATGTCGAGGCCACCGCCACCGATCCTGACAAAGCCCATGCCTTCGTCGCGGAATCGGTGATGGGATTCACGATCGAGCTCGAACACGTCGCCGAAGCGGTGCTGATCCTGCTGATCGGCGCACTTGTGTCCCGCTATTGGGCCGACATGCTCACCTGGGCAGGCGCGGCCGTGGTCGCGACACTGCTGTTCTTCATCCGGCCGGCCGCCACCCGGCTCGCACTGATCGGCTCCCGGGCGTCGCGCCACCAGCGCCGACTGATCAGCTGGTTCGGCATTCGCGGCGTGGGTTCCCTGTATTACCTGACGCTGGCGATCGAGCAAGGGCCGCGCGCGGAACTGTTGCCGCTGGTTCCTTGGGTACTGACCATCATTGCCGTATCGATCGTGCTGCACGGCATTTCAGCCACGCCGCTCATGCGCCGTTTTGCATGAGCCCATGGCCGGCGCAGTGGCACGATGCCTGCGTCGGGCGAACGGTTCGGGACATGCATCGACGCTTTCGATATCGAAGTAGACGGACGCGGGCGTGGAGTCTGTCCCGCAACGTACCGGACGCACGCGGGTCATCGCGGGTGCCGCGTGCGAGGTTCGTCACCTGCTGTTTCGCAGGAAACACGGTTCAGTGGAGATGTCCTCCGAACAGCCCGAGCAATCCGATGACGATCAGGTAGATCGCAACGATGTAATTCAACAGACGGGGCACCACAAGAATCAGAATGCCGGCGATCAGCGAAACCAGTGGGCCCGCGCTCGTGAGAATGTGCATACGCCCTCCGCAAGATTGAAAACAACACAGGGATAAAAAGCCTCCCTGCCTTTGCCGCGTGTTACAGCGACTTGAGCCTGGAGACCTTCGATGTTCGTCGCAGCATGCTTCCCTCAGATTGTTCGTGGATATCCCTGACGCTACACACAGGTGAACGCTAATGCGGTACGAAAGCGTACCAAGCGCGCAATGCGGATCACATGCCCCCCCTCTTCGCGGCGATCGACCCGATCGCCGCCCGCGTGCATACGCCGGCGAGCCGGCGCCGATTCGCGTACGGCATCGTACCGACTTCCCTCTCGATCGCGCGCAGGATGCCTTCGGGCGCGCTGGTTGTTCCGCGCTGAAGCGTCCGATACGACGCCTCGATGGTTCGGGATGTCGCACCGGTGAAACAGGCGACCCATGTCAAGGAGCAGTGTGATGAACAGGGATCAGGTGAGAGGCCGCATCGCGGAAGCAAAAGGCAAGTTGAAGGAGATGGTCGGCAGGATCATGGGCAATCGAACGACCAGAATGCAGGGCAAGGTCGAGCAGGTCGTCGGCAAGACACAAGCGTCATTCGGTGACGCGAAAGCGCAATTCAAGAGGCGGCCGTAGAGGGTTCGCGCGAAGGGTTCCGACGCGCCGCGCGATCGGGCGACGTACTCCTGTGACGGATAGTCGTCACGCGTGCTCGCTAGTCGGCGCACCGATTCAGCCACAGCCGTCCAGCGGCCGTCATATTGATCGTGCCGCCGGTGCGCGACTCGTATGCAAGCCCGTGAGTCAAGAGTTCATTGGCTATGGCGCGGGGAATAACGGCTTGGGAATCGGGAATTCGATCAAGCGATCTGAGGGTCTCGACGACCTCGGGTGAAAGCGGGATGCACATGGCGGCCTCCTCGGTGTTGACTTCATCGTGAACCGGGCGACACGGGTGCGTCTGTACGGTATCGACTATTTGATAGCGGGTTCTTCCGATACCGTCGTTGATGCCGCCCCGCAATCCGTTGACTTATCGGCATCGAAATATATTTCGTCATCCGATGTTTGTCTTGCGAAACCGGTGTCAAGCGCGCACACTCGACGTATCTGCCGGTTTGTTGTCGAGGCATCGGCGCCTTTGAATCCTTCGGCGCCAACGGTTGCTCTGTCAGGAGCGCACCATGACCATCCCCACGCTCGAGTATCGCGGACACGAACTCCGCGTCTATTCGCAAATGCTTTTCCCGCCGTTCGGTGATCCCCACGCTCCCGGTCCGAAGCGCTTCGGTTCAATCGTGCGCATCGACACGGTTCCGGCAACCGCGGCGGCCGCGCCGCGTTACTCGACCATTTTCGAGCATGGCGCGCCGCAAACGGCGGCGCTCGCACTCGATCTGGCAATGCAATTCGGCAAGGACATCGTGGATGGCAAGATCACCCCTCCGGCGATCTGATCCGTCCGCCGCATCCGCCTTGATGCGGCGTCTCGCGACACGAGAACATCTCACTCGGGAGGCTCTATGAAATACCACTCACCCACCTCGGTGGATCGACGCGATGACGCGACCCGACAAAAGGAGCGGGACGAACTGGCTCGTGCCGACATCGAACGCGCCGAAAAGCGCATCCACCAGGATGCCGGCATCAATTCCAATGCGAGCAAGTGGCGTTATTCGCGTCCCGACAATCGGGCGAGATGAACGACGCATGCGCCACGCGCCGTGGCACGCCGGTCCGGCATCGCAGTGTGCGGTGCGGCCGGGATCACGCATACCGGCGCAGGCGTATCGAGAAATCGGCGATCGCGTCGATGCCGCTGTGCTCCGCGCAACGGCACCAATCCTGCAGCTGAGCCAGCAATTGGTCGTGCGATGCGTGTGACCATGTCCATAGCTCGAGCAACGCCTCATACATGTCCACGTACACGCGTATTCGCCGGTTGGCATTGGGGCTCGTCAACGCCCGCAGATCGGGCTTGTCCCGATGGCCCCAGGTCTGGCGAAGCCAGTGTTTCATGCCGAGCGCGAACGCGCGCTTGTCGTCGCGGCTCATGTTCTTGATGCGGCGCAGCTCCCGCCGGCAGGCGGGCTCGAGCATGCGCGCATAGGCGGCCATCACCGCATGGCGGTTTCGGATGATCGCTTGCAGTGTCGCGCCGTCAATCACGGCCTTGTCCGCGAGCAGCCGCGGTTTGGTTGCGACTCGCCGAATGGTCGCCAGTCGCACTCCCGCCAGCAGGCGGATGTACAGCCAGCCGATGTCGAACTCGAACCATCGATTGGACAGCCTGGCGGACGTCACGTAGGCGTGGTGATTGTTGTGCAACTCCTCTCCGCCGATCAGGATGCCCAGCGGGAAAAGGTTGGTACTCGCATCGGGCGTCGCGAAATTCCGATAACCGTTGAAGTGGCCGCAACCATTGATCACGCCGCCGGCCCAGAACGGAATCCACATCATCTGCATCGCCCACGCCGACACGCCGGGCAGCCCGAACAGCCCGACGTCGATCACGGCCAGCAGCCCGACGCCGAGATTCGGATAGCGGGCATAGACGTGGCGTTCGAGCCAGTCGTCCGGCGTACCCGATCCATATCTGCGTAGCGTTTCCTCGTTGCGCACTTCCGCCCGGTACAGTTCCGCCCCGCGGAGCAGCACGGTCGCGAGGCCGCGGGTTCGCGGGCTATGCGGATCTTCCGGGGTCTCGCTCCTCGCGTGATGCTTGCGATGCACGGCGACCCACTGCTGGGTCAGCATGCCGGTCGTCAACCATAGCCAGAACCGGAAGAAGTGACTGACGCCCGGGTGCAGATCCAGCGCCCGGTGAGCCTGACAACGGTGCAGGTACACCGTCACGCTGATGATCGTGACATGCGTGAGCGCAAGCACGACCCACGCAAACTGCCACCAGGACAGCTTCAGCTCACCGTTCAGGAGAAATGCCGACATACGGGTCGCACTCCGGGTCACGCTCGTCGCGCGCGCGTCGCCGTGACGGCGAGTGCACGTACTGATTCCCTGTTCTGCAGCCTGCCTACTTCCCGACCTGATTGCCGACAACCCCGCCAACGGCCGCTCCGCCCACCGTGCCCAAGGCACTGCCGCCCGTCAGGACTGCGCCGGCGACGCCGCCGACACCCGCACCGATCACGGTGTCCGTTCCGCGGTGAGACATCCCACCGCAACCCGCCAGCACGACAATCGTCATGGCGACTGTCGCCATCTCGACTGCAGCGGAATGTAGCTTTCTCATGATCATCTCCTGATGGGTGCCGCTGCACCGTCCGTTCCGGCACGATGCACGGAGGCCCATGCGCTGACATCTCGATGAAATTCGAAACGTCAACTCATGATGGGCGGTAAATCGCGCGCAGTCCGTCCGCTAACGTACCGGCGCGGACGCCAACCTTCCGCGTCAAGGAAGCACCGCTTGCGCCGCCCCCGGCGTCACGACCAAGCCGTACCGCCGCTTCGCCGGTGGCGAGCCGCACGCCATCGGCACGAACGCATCGCGAATCGTATGCAGCGCGTTCGCTGTCCGATCGATGTCGTGCACGACGCGCTTCGGCAGGCACAGCGCGATCCGCACGGAACTCGACGTCATCCGGCCCGGATCGATGTCGAAGAACCGCCGGACACCATCGCCAACATCGATATCCGACGCCTGCAATACCGGCACGTCCGTGGTCGGTGAAGGAATGAGACGCGCGGGCCGGTCGTAGCGGGCCATGATCCGTTGCGCGGCGGACGCCTGCCACTCGGCATACGAGTCGCCCTCCACATCGACTTCGGGAAAATCCGGAAGCGCGCCGCGATAGCGGGGCTTCCCGTGCGGCGTGATATAGATCGGATATTTCATGAGCCGCGCCCGGCAGAAGAGCGTGACGAACGTCATCGTGCATCGCGACGGCTCGTCGAGTCGGTACGCTGAAGAACAGTCTCCGGAAAGCGTTACATCATCTACGAAACGACGAAGGAACGCGGCGCGACGATCCTGATCCCCCGTGCGATGGTGGGCAGCCTGAAGTCAGGATGACTGGCGCCCACCCGGAAAGGCGCACGAGAATCGAAGCCCACCAATGCTACGGGTAGGGTCACGTACCGTGGACAAAAATCCACCACGCGTTAATCCGTCGCCGGAATCCACGGGGCCGTCACCGCTTCGCTTGCGCGGAACGCAGGAAACTTCGCGCTGAGCTCCGCGATCGTGTGGATGTCGTTCTTCACGAGATCATCGCGCGTGATCAGCGCCGGCTTGACGGCGATCCGCCGCCCCGGATCTTGCCCGGCGACGAGCAGCGCCGCGGCCCGCACCGACACCGCGCCGACGACTGCGGGATTCGTTGCGGCCGTCGCGACCCATGCGCTGCCGGGCGCACGGATCGCCTCGATATCGGCGGTCGAAATGTCGGCACTGTAGATGCGCAACTTCGACGCGAGCTTCGCCTCGTCGGCCGCGAGCTTCGCGCCGCGCGCGAATTCGTCGTAAGGCGCGAACACCACGCGGATGTCGGGATGCGCGCGATAGGCGGCCGCGGCCTGGTTCGCGACCGATTGCGCGATCGGATTGTCGACGGTGCCCCAGCGCGCCTGCTCGCGTACCTTCGGATGCGCGCGCTTGAAGTCCCGCCACGCGGCGTCGCGCCGGTCGAGCGGCGCGAACCCGGCGACGTACACGTAGCCGGCCGAGAACGCATCGCCGTTGTCCTTCACCGCTTGTTCGAGCAGCAGGTTCGCGAGGTCGCGATCGCTCTGCTCGATCTGCGGCACCTTCGGGTTGCCGAGGTCGACATCGAACGCGACGACCTTGATGCCCTTGTCCAGCGCGCGCTGCACGACGTCCTTCAGCGATTCGGGAAGCCCGTGGTTGACGATGATCGCCGACACGCCGACGCTGATCGCCTGCTGGATCTGCTCGCGCTGCTCAGCTGCGTCCTGGCGGCCCTCGTAGATGCGCAGGTCGATACCGAGCGCCCTCGCCTGCTTCTGCGCGCCGGCCTCGTATGCCTGGAAGAAATCGCCGGTCGACAGGTAGTTGACGAGCGCGACCTTCACGCCGCCGTTGTCGAACGGCGCGGGCGCGCCTTTGAGCGGGCCTGCGTGTGACACGGGCACGGTCAGCGCGGCAACGGACAGGAGCGCCAGCGCGCGGATCATCCGGACGGGGCGCGATGGACGACGAAACGGGAATCCCATGCGGGTCCTCCTTGGCGGGTGTCGGTATCCGGAAAATCTATCAGCGCGGCGAACCGGTTCAAACCGAGCGATTCGGCAATCGATATTCCTTCGGAGGGCAAATCGTCGGCGGCCGGCCGCGTCGAGCGCGGAACAAGCAATCGAGCGCACGCGTGATATGTGTAGCAGGAATCGATGGTTAGCGCGCGCGAGCGTTGTCATTAAAGTCGTGCAGTTCAGCCCCCTCGTTTCTTCCAGCCCCCATCAACGCCATGCCCCGTCCCGCCCGAACCCGTCGCGCCTTTGCCGCTGCCCTGTTGACGCTCGCCACCGTCGCCACGCTCTCCCCCGCCCGCGCGCAAGGCGATGCAACGGCCGGTAGCGCCGCCGTGCCGTCGCTGAAAGGCAAGCGCATCGGCATCACGGCAATCGGCACCGATCATTACTGGGACCTGAAGGCATACCAGGGTGCGATCGACGAAGTGAAGCGGCTCGGCGGGACGCCGATCGCGCTCGACGCCGGCCGCAACGACAACCGCCAGATCGCGCAGATCCAGACGCTGATCGCGCAGAAGCCCGACGCGATCATCGAGCAGCTCGGCACGGCGAGCGTGCTCGAACCGTGGCTGCAGAAGATCCGGCAGGCCGGCATTCCGCTGTTCACGATCGACACGGCGTCGCCGTCGAGCCTCAACGTCACGACCTCGGACAACTTCTTCATCGGCGAGCAGCTCGCGCTGAAGCTCGTCAACGACCTCCACGGCGAAGGCAACATCCTCGTGTTCAACGGCTTCTACGGCGTGCCGGTGTGCGCGATCCGCTACGACCAGTTGAAGGCGGTGCTGAAGTACTACCCGAAGGTGAAGATCCTGCAGCCCGAGTTGCGCGATGTGATTCCGAACACCGTGCAGAGCGCGTACGCGCAGGTCAGCCAGTTGCTCGCGAAATACCCGAAGGGGCAGATCGCCGCGATCTGGGCCGCGTGGGACGTGCCGCAGGTCGGCGCGACGCAGGCCGTCGACGCCGCGCGCCGCAGCGAGATCAGGACCTACGCGGTGGACGGCAGCCCCGATGTCGTCGCGCTCGTGAAAGACCCGAAATCCAGCGCGGCGGCCGTGGTCGCGCAACAGCCCGCGCTGATCGGCAAGACCGCGGTCGACAACGTCGCGCGCTACCTGGCCGGCGACCGCACGCTGCCGCCCTATACGTATGTCCCGTCGCTGCTCGTCACGAAGGACAACGCCGGCTCGGCCCAGCAGACGCTCGGGCAGGCCGCCGCCCAGAAATGAGCGCCGGCACGCCCGCGCTGGCGCTGCGCGGGATCGTCAAACACTTCGACGGCGTCCCGGCGCTACGCGGCGCGTCGCTCGACGTCGCGCGCGGCACCGTGCACGGGCTGATCGGGCAGAACGGCGCCGGCAAGTCGACGCTGATCCGGATTCTCGCCGGTGTCGACACGGCCGACGCCGGTACGATCGCGATCGACGGCGCGACACAGGCGCTCGCACGCCGTGCACCGCCGGCAGGCATCGCGTTCATCCATCAGGAGCGTCTGCTGCCGGCAACCTTCACGGTCGCCGAGGCGCTGCAGTTCGGCAACGAACCGGCCTTTGGCGCGGGCCCGCTCGGGCTGCTGGCGGCACGCCGGATGCGACGCGATGCAAGCGAGGCGCTGCACGCGCATTTCGGCCTCGACCTGCCGCCGAACCGGCTGATCGCCGAGCTGAGCGTCGCCGAGCGACAGATCGTGCAGATCACGCGCGCGCTGATGCGCGACCCGCGCATCCTCGTGCTCGACGAACCAACCGCCGCGCTCGTCAGCAGCGAGGTCGACCGCTTGCTGCAGACGCTCGACCGGCTGCGTCGCCGCGGGCTGACGATCCTCTACGTGTCGCACTACCTGAACGAGATCGCGGCCATCTGCGATCGCGTCACCGTGCTGCGCGACGGCGCGGACGTCGCGCACGTCGATGCGCGGACCACGCCGACCGAGGCGCTCGTCGCGGCGATGATCGGCAACGAGATCGCGGCACGGTCGCATGTGCCCGTGCGCGTGCCCGGCCCGTCCGTACTGCGGATCGCCGGCCTTGCGGCGCCCGGCCGGTTCGACGACGTGTCGTTCGAAATCCGGCGCGGCGAGATCGTCGGCGTCACGGGGCTGCTCGGTTCCGGCGGCAAGCAGGTCGTGCGCAGCCTGTTCGGTCTCGAACGCGGCGTGCGCGGCACGGTGACGCTCGACGGCCGCGTCACGCGGCTACGCAGCCCGCGCGACGCGGTGCGTCGCGGCATCGCGTTCGTGCCGGAAGACCGTCGCTCGCACGGCATCGCGCCGAGCCTGTCCGTACGCGAGAACATCACGCTCGCGAGCCTCGCGCGCTTCACCCGCTTCGGCCTGGTCGCGCGGCGCCGCGAGGACGACGCGGTGCAACGGCTGATCGCCGCGCTCGACGTGCGGGCGCCCGGCCCGGACGCGCCGGTGCGCCACCTGTCCGGCGGCAACCAGCAGAAAGTCGCGCTCGCGAAATGGCTGAGCCGTGGCGCCGACCGCGCGTCGCCGGTGTATCTGCTCGACGAGCCGACGGTGGGCGTCGATATCGGCGCCAAAGCGGAAATCTACCGGCTGCTCGATGGCCTCGCACGCGACGGCGCGGCGATCCTGCTGTTCTCGAGCGACCTGATCGAACTGCTGGACGTCACCGATCGCGTGCTCGTGATGGCGCGCGGCCAGATCGTGCGCGACGTCGCGACCCGCGACACCACGCGCCAGGATCTGCTCGCGTGGACGACCGGCGCACGCGGCCACGCACCGCGGCAGGAGGTAGCCGCATGAACCGGATCCTCGATCGTGCGCCGCCCGGAGCGGCGTTCGTGCGGCCGCCGGGCACGTTCGGCGCGCACTTCTGGCTGCGCTGGGGCGCGGGACTGGCGTTCGCCGTCGTGTGCGCGGTGTTTGCCGCGAGTTCGCCGCTCTTTCTCACCGTCACGAACCTCGCGAACGTGCTGCAGCAGTCGGCCGTGGTCGGCGTCCTCGGGTTCGGGTTGACGGCCGTCCTGATCGGCGGCGGTCCCGATCCGATCCGCGGCGGGCTCGACCTGTCGGTCGCGGCGAACATGGGCCTCTGCGCAGCCGTGCAGGCCGTCGCATTGCGTGACGGGCTACCGGACGGCGCGGCACTGGCGCTGATGCTGGCCACCGGCGCGGCGGTCGGTGCGATCAACGCGTTCGCGGTGATCGCGCTGCGCATCTTCCCGCTGCTGGCCACGCTGACGACGATGAATCTGTGCGCCGGCTTCGAGCTGGTGCTGACGCAGAACACGTCGGTCGCGGCGGGGAGCCCGGTACTGACCTTCCTGATCGACAGCGGCCCGTTCGACGTGCCGCATCTCGCGTCCGCGTTGCTGATCGTCGCGCTGCTGTTTGCCGTGCTGCTGCACCGGACCCGTTTCGGCCTGCGGCTCGCTGCGACCGGCGCGCATCGCGACGCCGCCCGCGCGGCCGGGCTGCGCGTGAACGCGTATGTCGCGGCCAGCTACGTGCTGAGCGGCGTCGCCGCCGCGCTGGCCGCGCTGGCGTCGAGTGCCTTGCTGAGCGGCAGCTCGCCCGGCGCCGGCGAAAACCTGCTGGCCGTCGTCGCGGTCGCGCTGCTCGGCGTCGTGTTCTCGCGGCGGCTCGTGCCGACCGTACCGGGCACGCTGCTCGCCGCGCTATTCGTCGGCATCATCGGCAACGGCTTCCAGCTCGACAACGTGTCGAGCTACTGGGTCAATGGCGTCGAAGGCGCGCTGATCCTGTTCGTCGTCGCGACCACCGCACTGATTCGGCGCCGCCATACGGAACACCATGCCCATGACTGAACGGATCGGCCGCCTGCAGCGGTTCTCGCTCGTGGCGGCACTGCTCGCGGTGATCGTCTTCTTCGCGGCGTTCGCGCCCGGGTTCGCGCGGCCCGCCAATCTCGCCGACGTGCTGGTGAACAACTTCGCGCTGCTCGCGATCGCTGCGCTCGGGATGACGCTCGCGCTGTCGATCGGCGCGGTCGACCTGTCGCTGGGCACCGCGATCGACGTCGCGAGCCTCGTGTTCGTGCAGCTGATCGCGCACCAGGTGGGCGTGCTGCCGGCGCTGCTCGGCGGGCTCGGCGCGGCGGCGCTGGTCGGCGCGTTCAACGGCGCGCTGATCGCCGGGCTCGGGATCGCGCCGTTTCTCGCGACGCTCGGCACGCTGTTCATCGGCCAGACCGTCCAGCAGCTCGCCACCGGCGGCGGCCAGCCCGTCTACCTGCTGAACCTGGCGCTGCCGCCGCTGTTCAGCGCGCTCGCGCACGGCACGCTCGCGGGCGTGCCGGTGCCGCTGTGGTGCGTCATCGTGCTCGCCGTGGTCGTGCACGTCGCGCTCGCGCACTCGGCGTTCGGGCGCCACAGCGCCGCGCTCGGCGCGCAGCCGGGCGTCGCGCGCTATTCGGGGCTGCCGGTCGCGGCGACCGTCGTCGCGACGTGCGTCGCGAGCGCGCTCGTCTACGGCGTGGTCGGCCTGCTGCTGTCGTCGACGGTCAAGGCCTATGTGCCGCAGGCCGGCAACGGCTTCCTGCTGAACGCGATCGGTGCGACCTTCATCGGCACGACGCTGTCGCCGACGCGCCGTCCCGGCGTCGCCGGTACCCTGCTCGGCGTGCTGCTGATCAGCCTCGTCGCCAACGGGCTGCTGTTGATCGGCTGGAACTTCTACTGGCAGCAGGTGGCCACCGGCGCGCTGATCCTCGCGGTACTCGCGCTGAGCTTCATGGAGCGGCGCGTGCGCGCCGCGTGAGCCGCCGCGCGCTGTGGCCGCCTCTCACGTCAGGCGCGGGCGTCCGCGCGCCGGCCGATGCCAAACGTGAACGCCAGTGCGAGCACCAATAACGCCCCTTTCACGAAATCCTGCAGGTAGTACGGCGCATTCAGCATGGTCAGTCCGTTGAGCAGCACGCCGACGAACACGGCCCCGACCACGGTGCCGAACACGTTCGGCCGTTTCGCGCCCCACACCGCGTACCCGACCAGCGCGGCGGCCACCGCGTCGAGCAGCAGCGAGTGCCCGGCACTGACGTCACCGCGCCCGACGCGGGCGGCAATCAGCACGCCCCCAAGTGCCGCGATCACGCCCGATACGACATACGCGGCGACCCGGTAGCGCGCCGCGGGCGCACCGGCGAGCCGCGCGGCCGTCTCGTTGCCGCCGATCGCATAGATCACGCGGCCCCAGCGCGTCGCTTCCATCGCGACGCAGGCCAGCACCGTCACCGCGGCCAGTATCAGAACCGGCAACGGCACCACGTCGAACACGCGCAGGCGCCCGAGCGCGAGAAACGCGTCGGGAAACGTGCCACTCGCTTCCGTGCCGTCGGGCAGCACCGAACCGGTCGCGAGCGAACGCCCGCCGGTCGGGATCAACTGCAGGCCCGCGAGCAGGAACAGCGTGCCGAGCGTCGCGAGCTGGTCCGGCACGCGCAAGCGCGTGATCAGCACGCCGTTGAACAGGCCGGCTGCCACGCCGAGCGCGACGCAGGCGGCCACCGCCGCGAGCGCGCTGCCATGCCAGACGACCAGCACGTAGCTGGCCGCCATCTGCGCGGATGCGGCGATGCTGCCCACCGACAGGTCGAAGCCGCCCGCCGCGAGCGTGATCGTCACGCCGATCCCGAGCAACGCGACGATCGACACTGCCTGCAGGATGCTGAACAGGTTGTCCACGTTCAGGAACGCGGGCTCCTTGACGCTAAAGACGACGACCAGCGCGGCGAGCACGAGCAGGATGCCGGTGCGTTCGAGGCCGGCGCGCAGGCGCGCGGACACGGGCAGCGCCGGCCTGGCGGAAGGCGCATCGGGTGCAACGGCAGACGTGGCGGATTTCAGCATCGCAATGGATCAGTCGGACGGGTGGGTGGAGGAATGATCGAGCGTCGCGCGATCGAACCGGACGACGCGATCGGCGACTTCGACCGCTTCCTCGAGATCGCTGACGAACACGAGCGTCGCGCGTTCGTGCGCATTGCGTCGCAACGTATCGACGATATCGGCGCGCGCACCGGCGTCGATGCCCTGGAACGGTTCGTCGAGCAGCAGCAGTCGCGCGGGTTCCGCGTGCCAGCGGGCGAGCACGACCTTCTGCTGGTTGCCACCGGACAGCCTCACGAGACGGTCGTCGGGGCCCGTGCAGCGAATCCCGAAGCGGGCGATCGCGGCGGCGGCGGCCGCGCGCTCGTGCGCGGCGCGCACCGCACCGCCGCCGAACCAGCGCGACAGGAACGGGAAGCTGATCGTGCCCGCGATCGATGCGAACGGCACGCTGTCGGGAAACAGCGACGTGCGCCAGCGGTCCTCGCCGGCGAGGAACACGCCGGCGCGAATCGCGTCGGCGGGCGAACGCGGGCGCCACGGCCGGCCGTCGAGCGTCATCGCGCCCCGCGCCGCGCGCACGGCACCGAAGATCGTGTTCGCGAGGCGCGACTTGCCGCCGCCGACGGGCCCCGCGATCGCGACGATCTCGCCGCGCCGCACGTCGAGGTCGAACGGCGCGCTGGCCGACGTCAGGCACAGCCCGCGCACGCTCAGGCCAAGGTCGCCGGGCCGCGCGGTTGGCGCCGTGCCCCGCGCACGTGCGTTCGGCAACGGTCGCCCGATCATCGTTTCGACCGCCGCGTCGAAATCGACCGGTGCGGCGAGATCGGCGACGATCCGTCCGTCGCGCACGATCGCGACGCGATCGGCGATACGGCGCAGGTCGCCGAGTCGGTGCGACACCAGCAGGATCGCGACGCCGTCGTCGCGCAACGCATCGAGCAGCGCGAACAGGCGCTCCGCCTCCGGCGCGGACAGGCTCGCGGTCGGTTCGTCGAGGATCAGCAGGCCCGGCTGCCCGGCAAGCGCTCGCGCGAGCGTGACGCGCTGCTGGTCCGCCAGCGACAGCGACGCGAGCGGTGCCGCCAGGTCGGCATCGAGCCCGACGCGTTCGGCGAGCGGCCGTGCGGCATCGCGCCGGGCGGCCGGCGGCACGCGCCACGGCGACGCCGGATCGCACAGCCGGTCGAGCAGCAGGTTGTCGGCGATCGACAACGTCGGCACCACCGCGTCGGCGACCGACTGATGCACGGTCGCGACGCCGAGCTGCCTGGCCGCGTACGGCGACGCCGGCCGGTAAGGCGCGCCGCGCAGCGTCAGCGTGCCGCCGTCGTGACGGATCACGCCGCTCAGGATCTTGACGAAGGTCGATTTGCCCGCGCCGTTGGCACCCATCAGCGCGACGACCTCGCCGGCACCGATCGACAGGTCGAGCGATGCGAGCGCGGTCGTCGCGTCGAAGCGCTTCGACACGCCGATGGCGGTCAGGACGGGCGGCTGCGCGACGCGATGCTGTCGATCAACGCGGAGGATTGATGAAGTCGTCGTCAATGCGGTGCCGGAAAGAGGTGACGCTCGGCGAGCGGCGTGATGTGCGCGATGCCGTGCGGGCGCGGGAAACGTACGGTCGGCCGCGTTGTGCCGGTGCAATCCCGTTTTGGCGGGAACCGCATGTCGCGACTCATCGGCTTCGGCCTCCACGTCGATCCACGTTGAACATGGCCGTGCGCCGGGCAAGCGCCGACGCCGGATCGGCCAATCTAGCGCGCAGCACGATCCGCCCGCAAACAACGATTTCTGTCATCGATATGACGTGGGCGCGAATGCCGTGAGGCGATTGAACGATCGATTTGCATGACGAACACCGACGACAGTTCGCGATGACCTGCGTCATGCGTCGATCCCGACTACCTCGATCTGATTCCCCTTTGGCGTGACGCCAAGCCCGATATTTATTGAGGGCAGTCCGGAACCCCACATGCAGACTGGATCGCGCTAACCCGAGAACTGCACGTCAATCGATATCGCCGCCGCGCGGTGGGAGAGAAGACGATCAGCCGCGACCGTCCCCTTCCCCGCTTCGAACATCGCCGAGCATCGTGACGAGCACGAGTGCCGCAATCAGCCCGAGATGCTCGAAAAAGCTGTTGAGCGCCATGAAACGCGCGGCACCCGTCTGGTTCCAGAAGTCGTTCGCCACCAACATCGCGACGAGCGTCAGCATGCCGAGACTGCCGGCGCCGAGCCACGTGAAGCGACGAAACACGATGCACAGCGACCCGCCGATCTCGACGACCACCGCCAGTGCAGCCCACCACGCGGGCGGGTGCAAACCGAAATGCACCTGCTCCGCGATGGCTGCGTCGAAATGCATCGCCTTGTTGACCCCGCCGATCAGAAAGGCGGACACGAGTGCAAGTCGAACCAGCACGCCGACCCATGGCTGCGCAAGCAGCACACGAATCCACGCGGGGCTGTACCGGCCGGTTGTCGTCGGCATGTCAGACCGCCCAGCAGGAACAGCCGAACGCACCCCAGAAGCCCTTCGCGTCCGACGTCGGCAATGCGCTGCCCCACGCACCCGCATGCGCATGCTGGTGCACGTTGCAGGCGTTCGCGCAGCCGCACATCGCGGCGGCCGCCGCCGCGCGCTGCAGCGGTGCGCCGCCGCGCTGCGTCGCGCCCCAGCCGCCGTAGCCGCCGTACTCGCGCACCGGCGACCAGTCCGGCATCGCGGGCGGAATCGGCGCGTCATGCGACGCGAACGGCCCCGCGCCCCACACGATCCGGCCGCCGACCACCGTCAGCAGCGCGCTCGTGCCCGCGATGTCGTCCTCCGCGCACGCGAAGAAGTCGCGGTCCGGAACGACCACGTCCGCAAGTTGCCCGACCGCGATGCGCCCTTTCTTGCCGACCTCGTTCGAGAACCACGTCACGTACTCGGTCCACATGCGCAGCGCCGTCTCGCGATCCAGCAGGTTGCGCTGCGGGTACATGCGCAGCCCGCCGATCGTCTTGCCCGTCACGAGCCAGGACAGCGACACCCACGGGTTGTACGACGCCACGCGCGTCGCGTCGGTGCCGGCCGACACCTTGAGGCCCTTCGACAGCATCTTCGCGACCGGCGGCGTCGCTTCGGCCGCCTGCGCGCCGTAGCGCTCGACGAAGTATTCGCCCTGGTACGCCATCCGGTGCTGCACCGCGATGCCGCCGCCCAGTGCGGCAATGCGGTCCATCGATTTTTCGGTGATGGTTTCCGCGTGATCGAAGAACCAGTTCAGCCCTTCGAGCGGGATGTCCTGGTTCACCTTCTCGAACACGTCGAGTGCGCGGCTGATCGTTTCGTCGTAGGTCGCATGCATGCGCCACGGCCAGCGGTTCTGCGCGAGCACGCGCACGACGCCTTCGAGATCGTCTTCCATCTGCGCCGGCAGGTCCGGGCGCGCGACGCGGAAGTCCTCGAAATCGGCGGCCGAGAACACCAGCATCTCGCCCGCGCCGTTGTTGCGGAAGTAGTCGGTGCCGTCGTGGTACTTCGTGCTCTTCGTCCAGTTCACGAAGTCTTCCTTCTCCGCATTCGGCTTCTGCGTGAACAGGTTGTACGCGATCCGGATCGTCATCTCGCCTGCGTCGTGCAGCTTGCGGATCACCTCGTAATCGTCCGGATAGTTCTGCGAACCACCGCCCGCGTCGATCACGCCCGTCACGCCGAGACGGTTCAGCTCGCGCATGAAGTGGCGCGTCGAGTTGTACTGGTATTCGAACGGCAGCTTCGGCCCCTTCGCGAGCGTCGCGTACAGGATCGTCGCGTTCGGGTTCGCGAGCAGCAGCCCGGTCGGGTTGCCCGCGGCATCGCGCAGGATCGTGCCGCCCGGCGGCTCGGGCGTGTCCTTCGTGTAGCCGACCACGCGCAGCGCGGCCGCGTTCAGCAGCGCGCGATCGTACAGGTGCAGGATGAACACCGGCGTATCGGGCGCGGCCGCGTTGAGTTCCTCGATCGTCGGCAGGCGCTTCTCGGCGAACTGGTGCTCGGTGAACCCGCCGACCACGCGCACCCACTGCGGCGCAGGCGTGATCGCCACCTGCCGCTTGAGCATGTCCATCGCGATCGCGAGCGACGGCACGCCGTCCCAGCGCAGTTCCATGTTGTAGTTCAGGCCACCGCGAATCACGTGGCAGTGGTTGTCGATCAGGCCCGGCAGCGCAGCGCGGCCACCGAGGTCGACGACCTTCGTCGCGCGGCCCGCGAGCGGCATCACGTCCGCGTCGTGGCCGACCGCGACGAAGCGGCCCGCGGTTATCGCCACCGCTGTCGCGACAGGGTTCGCGCGGTCGAGGGTCGTGAACCTTCCGTTGTGAAGGATCAGATCCGGTTGGGACTCGGTTGCGGTCATGTGCGTCACCTCGTATCGATCAGAAGCCAAAAAGCTGTTTGACGGCGGGAATGGCCTGCACGCCGATCACCATGCCGAGCAACCCGACAAGGGCAATCAGCGGCGGCGCCGGAGAACGAACCTTGATTGCGCTGTAGATCACGCCGATCAGCAAGCCCGCGCCAAGGGAAACCAGATAAGGTTCCATACGATCAATGTCCCGGTCAGGTTGGAATGCAGGCACTACGCCCTGGAAAACAGGCGCGGGCGACATCCGTGAAGCGGTCACGGACGCCGCCCGCGATTTTCTTGGCGCCGACGCGCGTATTCATGCAAGGCACGCGGCATCGGCACCGGCAGTCGCAACTGCCCGCGATTACTTCGCCGGTACCGGCGGAATCGACTCGTGCGGCGTCGCGGTGCGCGGCGCAGCCTTGTGGACCATCGTGTACGCGTAGTCGACACCCATCCCGTACGCGCCCGAGTGCTCCTTCGCGATCGCCATCACGGCGTCGTAGGTCTCGCGGTGCGCCCAGTCGCGCTGCCACTCGAGCAGCACTTGCTGCCACGTCACCGGCACGACGCCAGCCTGGATCATCCGCTGCATCGCGTAGTCGTGTGCGTCCTTCGACGTGCCGCCCGATGCGTCGGCGACCATGTAGATCTCGTAGTCGCCTTCGAGCATTGCGCAGAGCGCGAACGTCATGTTGCAGACTTCCGTCCACAGGCCGGCGACGACGACCTTCTTGCGGCCGTTCGCGGCCAGGGCGTCGCGCACCTTCTGGTCGTCCCACGAGTTCATCGACGTGCGTTCGAGCGTCTTCTGGTTCGGGAACACGTCGAGCAGCTCGGGAAAGGTATGACCCGAGAAGCTCGCGCTCTCGACCGTCGTGATCGTGGTCGGGATATTGAACACCTTCGCGGCCTTCGCGAGCCCGACGACGTTGTTCTTCAACACCTGACGATCGATCGACTGCACGCCGAACGCCATCTGCGGCTGCTGGTCGATGAAGATGATCTGGCTGTTGTGGGGGGTGAGTACTTCAAGCTTCGGATTGCTCATGGCGGTCATATCCTTTGACGCGGGAAAAAAGAGAGCCTGCCTCGCCGGCCAACCGGGAGGCGCCCACTGCGCTGTGACGGGAAGTTCGCCTACCAGCCGGTGTCATTCAACACGCGAATTCATCGTAGCGCCAATTAATCGATTTGATTAATAAAAACCCTAAATCCCCGCCTTAAAAGATCTTAAAATCTCCGAATTGAATACACGTCGCCGGAGCAGACCTGCTACGCTCCAAAGTGATTTCCCGATCTTTGACCGATCGGTATTTATCCGTATTTTTCACACGGTTGTCATTGCCCTTATCCGAATCATGACGTCCTATATTGCATCGTTATTGGCCGGCATTCTC
Organism: Burkholderia crassaminum; assembly: GCF_964265005.1. Classification (NCBI taxonomy): domain Bacteria; kingdom Pseudomonadati; phylum Pseudomonadota; class Betaproteobacteria; order Burkholderiales; family Burkholderiaceae; genus Burkholderia; species Burkholderia crassaminum. The sequence goes on from NZ_OZ183801.1 coordinate 553,319, forward strand.
GCGGGCGTCGTCTATGCGCTGATCGGCGTGCCGTCGCCGGCGCCGCCCACCGTCGCGCTGGCTGGCCTGCTGGGCATCCTCGCCGGCGAACAGATCCTGCCGGTCGCACGCCGCGTGCTGTCCGGGATCCAGCTGAAAACCGCGTGGAGCGAAGCGAAGTGCGGCCAGCACATGTTCGGCCCGCTGCCCGGTGCGCAGGCCTCGAGATCCGCCGCGAAGAAGGAGCCGTCGACGCCGGCCTGACGCGCGCCGATCGAGGGCGCCCGGATCGCGTTACGCGGATGAATTGTCGTATCCGTCTTGGAGCCGGCGGTGCTTGGCGATAACATGACAGCCCGATGTCCCCCCGTGGAATTCATCATGAAGCTGTCATTCGAAGCGCTCGAGGCACTGGACGCGATCGACCGCACCGGCACGTTCGCCGAAGCCGCCGAGTTGCTGCACCGCGTACCGTCCGCGCTGACTTATCTCGTACAAAAGCTCGAAAGCGATCTCGACGTCGCGCTGTTCGACCGCAGCGGGCGCCGCGCGAAGCTCACGCACGCGGGCCGCGTGGTCGTCGAGGAAGGCCGCCGGCTCCTGCATGCGGCCGAGCAGCTCGAACTGAAGGCGCAGCGCGCGCAGCAAGGCTGGGAAACCGAGGTGCGCATCTGCATCGACGAGATCCTGCCCTTCGAGGCATTGTGGCCGTACGTGCATGCGTTCTATGAGCTCGAGATGAACACGCGGCTGCGCCTGTCCACCGAAGTCCTCGGCGGCACGTGGGATGCGCTGATTTCGCGTCGCGCGGATCTCGTCGTCGGCGCGGCGGGCGAGCCGCCGGAACTGCCGGACATCGTCGCGCGGCCGATCGGCACGCTCAGGCACGTGTTCGCCGTCGCGCCCACCCATCCGCTCGCCGCACTGCCCGAACCGCTGTCGATGGCGTCCGTCGTCGAGTATCGCGGCGCCGTGATCAGCGATACGTCGCGCGAGCTGCAGCCGCGCTCGGTCGCGATCGATGCCGGGCAGCCGTATCTCGCGGTCCCCACCCTCGCCGCGAAACTCGCCGCGCAGTGCGAAGGGCTCGCGGTGGGGACGCTCCCGGACTGCATCGCGGCACGCGCGATCGCGCAGGGCAAGCTCGTCGCCCGCCAGGTGACCGGCATGCGCGACACGACGCAGTGCTATATCGCGTGGCGCGGCGACGAGGCCGGACGCGCGCTGCACTGGTGGGTCGACCAGCTCGCCCGCCCCGATCTCGTCGACCGGTTTACCGCGCTCGCCTGATTGCACCACCCGCGGCCACCGCACCGCGGCCCGGATTGATTCCCGCAGCCCGCCGCCCCGCATCAGCCGAACGAATCGTGCAGGCGCTTCATCTCCTTCTCGAGCCACTCGATCAGGTTGAACGACGCATGCGCCCTCGCGGCCGGCGGGATCATCATCTTCTCCTCGGTCGCGATGTGTTCGGACAGCGATTCGCACATCAGCCGCCCAAGCTCGGGCTTGCGCGCGATCAGCGGCGACAGGTCGCCGCTGCTCAGCTGATAGGCCGTCACGGTCGTCACCGCGTAGACGCTCGCATGCAGTTGCGTGCCGGCCAGCACGACGGACTGGCCGATCGCATCGCCCGGCGCCATCCGCCTGACCTCGATGTCGCCCGTCGCGCCCGGCACGAACACCGACGCGACGCCGGCCCCGACGATCGTCAGCAGGCGCGTATCGGCATTCGATGCGTAGATCACGTCCCCTTTGTGGAACACGCGTGACGCGAGCGCCTCGGCGAGCACCGCCAGATCGTCGTCGCCGAGCTGCCGGAAGAGCTCGACCGCGCGCAGTAGCCGTTGCCCGCGCGACACCGGCCGGTGCGTCGCGGCGGCCCCGCCCAACGGGCGCAACGCGATGTCCGCGGCGGACAGGTGCCGGTGGGCCAGGTCGTAGAGCCGGTTGCGCACCGCGACCTTCTTCTGCAGCGCGTCGACGTAGCAGACGAGTTCGTATTCGACGGAATTGGTACGGAACGCCTTGACGACCGCGACCGGCGCGGGACTGGCCAGCACGTCCAGCGAACTGGCGGCGGCGCGATCGAGCGCATCGACGACGATGGCCGGCCGCACTTCCGGATCGATCTCGATCGTCAGCGTCACGCCGTGCACGTTCGCGGGTTCGCTCAGGTTGACGATCGTCGTCTTCGCCGCCGTGCTGTTCGGCACGACGACCAGGTTGCCTAGGCTGTTGATCAGCTTGGTCGCGCGCCAGTTGCTTTCGACGATGCGCCCTTCCAGTTCGCCGATGGATACGGTGTCGCCGAGCCGGAACGGCTGGGTGGTATTCAGCACGAGGCCCGAGAACACGTCGTTCAGCGTGTTCTGGACAGCCAGCCCGAGGATCACGGCCACCGCGCCCGAGGTCGCGACCAGCCCGCTCAGCGGCAGACCCAGCACGTAGCCGAGCGCAGCCACCGCGGCCGCGCCGAACACGGCGCCGGCGGCGATGTCGTGAAACAGCCGTTGGGTGCGCCACGCGCGCGGCAGCAGCAGATGGTCGAGCATCAGGCTGAACACGAGCGCGCACTGCAGCCACCACGCGACCCCGATCACCTGGATCGCCAGCCGGTCGAGGCGGTCGGGCGACGGCGGGACCGCGAGCGGGCTCACGCCGGTCGCGAACAGCACATAGGTCAGCGCGGCGAACGACGCGCAGCGCCACATCGCCTTCGTCGTCGAACGGCCGGGCCCGAGCAGCCGCCATGCGACGAGATCGGCAACGACGATCGGTACGCCATAAGCGACCGTGGCGGACAGGTTCAGCATGATGGAATGGGCGGCATGCGTGCGGCGCGACGCGCGCGGAGCCCGCACGCGCGCATCGCGCACGACGCGCACGACGCGCTCCGGCGTGCGGCCGCCTGCGGCGAATCGTGGCGCGAAAGGTCGGACTGGACAGGTTTCATGCGGTAGTCGTTCGATGACGCGCGAAGCCGCCGCGGGCGGCACGTGTGCCGGCCGCCGCCCCGCTCCGGCATTCAGCGGCGGCGCGACCGCGGTACGCTGCCGCGCGAGCCGATTGCCTGCCCGCACGCACGCGCATCGCCAACGGTCTGCGTGCGTCCAATGTAGACGCACCGGCCGGCCCGGTCCTGTGTTCAGCCTGAAACGTTCTGAACGCGCGCTGGCCGCGCGGCTAGGATTCGCGCGGCGGCAACTCGCTCTCGCCCGTGTCGAACCCGAGCGCGTGCACTTCGGACCATGCGTCGTGCACGACCTGGGTCGACCCGGCGGTATGGGCGAGCGCGGCCGCATACGCGGCCAGCAGACGCACGCGCGCATCGTCGCGCGAGTGCGCCTCATCGATGCCGCGCATCGAATCGAGCGCCGCGTGGGCTCGCTCGCGACACTCGTCCACCAGCGACAGGTCGAACAGGCACGGCACCGCCACGGCCGCCAGCGCGATGCCGACCTCCGCATCGCCGTTCGGCGAAAACGCCCAGTCGAGCGCCGCGCGCAGGTTGCCGAGCTCGCGCCGGACAACGTCGAGCCGCGATTCGGCGCGCGGGCTGCCGTCGTCTGCCGGCGCGAGCCGGAACAACGCGTGGAAGTAGTTCGCATGGGCACGGGCGGCAGCCGCGCATTCGCCGTTGTTCGCGAGCTGCTGCAGCGCGTACGCACGCGTGGTCGTCAGCAGCCGGTAGCGCGGCGCGCCGTGCGCGCTTTCGAGACTCAGCAGCGACTTCGACACGAGGCCGGCGATCGTGTCGAGCAGGTCCGCATCGGCCAGCCGCGTGGTTCCGACGATCTCCCGCACCGCGTCGATCGAGAAGGTGCCGCGGAATACGCCGAGCCATCGCAACAGCAGGCGCTCCGCCTCCCCGAGCAGCCGGTAGCTCCAGTCGTACATCGCCTGCAGCGTCTGATGACGCGGCAACGCCGTGCGGAACCCGCCGGTCAGCAACCGGAAATGGTCGTCCAGATGCGCGGCGAGCACGTCGATGCCGAGCACGGCCGCACGGGCCGCGGCCAGTTCGATCGCGAGCGGCAGACCGTCGAGGCGACGGCACACCGACGCCATCAGCGACACGCTGCGTTCGTCGAGCGGGAAGCGCGGATCGGCGGCCTGCGCGCGCGCCGAGAACAGCTGCACCGCGCTCGCGTCCAGCGTTTCGGCATCGTCGGCGCCTTCGCCCGGTACGTCGAGCGGCGGGATCGGACACAGCCGTTCGCCCTGGATACGCAGCGCCTCACGGCTGGTCGCGAGGACGCACAAGCCGGCGTCGGATTCGGTCAGCGCGCTCGCGATCCGCGCGGCCGCGTCGAGCAGATGCTCGCAATTGTCGAGTACCAGCAACATCCGGCGATCCGCGACGCTGGCCAGTACCGCTTCAAGCGTCAGCGATCCGGCGGGTTGCGCGATGCCGAACGCCGCCGCCAGCGCGTCGGGCACGAATTGCGGACAAGCGACCGTGGCCAGCGACACGAACGCGGCGCCATCCGGAAAACGCGCTTCGGCGCGCAGGGCTGCTTCGAGCGCGACCCGCGTCTTGCCGATGCCGCCCGCCCCGACCAGCGTCACGACACGCGCGGTGTCGAGCGCCGCCAGCACCTCGGCGACGGTCTGCTCGCGGCCGACGAGCACGGTCGGCGCGGCCGTCAGCCGCGATGTCGCCGCACGCGCGGGGGCCGCGACGTCGGCCTGGCCACCGACCAGCCGATAACCGCGCCCCGGCACCGTGACGATCAGGTTGCGATCGTCGGCAAGCGCCTTGCGCAACGCGGCGACATGCACCTGCAGGTTGTTTTCCTCCACGACCGTGTGCGGCCACACGCGCTGCATGATCTCGTCTTTCGAGACCAGTGCGCCGTTCGCGCGAATCAGGAGTTCGAGAATTTCGAATGCGCGACTGCCGATGCGCAGCAGTTTGCCGTTCGAGCGAATTTCACGCCTGTCAAGAAATACGTGTAGCGTTCCAATCCGGATCATGAGAATTTTCAATCGATTGCGTGCATCGATGCCCTGTCAAAAGTGACATCGATTTGACGCCAATGCTACGGCATTTGCCTGTCGCGATGATTCAAATAATCAGAATCTACTGAGCAAATTTTTTGAATCGACGAAAACCACGATTTTCCCGGCGCCTCCGCACACGTGCACCGCAACCCGCCTAGCGCGGCGCGGCCTGCCGCATTCACGACACGCGAAACAGTGATTCATCCATGAACCTGTTTCGTAGGATAAAACACGTGAATTGCCGGAATTAATTCTCCGGCTCGTTAATTGGAAAAACGGTACGCGTGATTTGCCGATAAATTAGCAGGTAAAAAAGACGTGCAAGACGCGGTGAAACCGATTCCGCGCGCGACGGCCGGTCGGATTTTCCGTTCATAACGATTCAGGCGCCGCTCAGGACATTCAGCGGCGCGGCGCGCGACGATGGATCGATGGCGCGGGCGTCAAGCGACTGCCGTCACGCCACGAGGAAAACGACCATGGGCAACCGTATCGCCGGCATCAGCATTCCCGACGGCCCGCTCGCACGGGAAGCCGCCGACACCGTGCGCGCGTGCGAACCGGAACTGCTGTTCCGGCACGCGATGCGCGTGTTCGTATTTGCATCGATCATCGGGCTGCATCGTGCCATCGCGTTCGACGCCGAACTGCTGTACGTCGCCGCGCTGTTTCATCACTTCGGCTTGACGGAGCGCTACCGGCATTCGCGCCGGCGCTTCGAGATCGACGGCGCGAATGCGGCGCACGCATTCGTCGGAGGATACGGCGTCGCCGCCGACGATGCGGCGGAGGTCTGGCGCGCGATCGCGCTGCATACGGCGTTCGGGATCCACCCGTACATGACGCCGTTGACGGCGTTGCTCGGCGCCGGTGTCGAGACCGATCTCTTCGCGCATCATTTCGACGAGGTAAGCCTGTCCGAACGCGACGCGATCCTGCGCGCATGGCCACGCGGCCCGGGCTTCAAGGAACTGTTTCTCGAAGCGCTCGGCGCGGGCACCGCCCATCGCCCCGCTACCGCGTTCGGCAACGTGTGCGCCGACGTGCTCGAGCGTTGCGACCCGGACTATCGTCGGACGAATTTCTGCGGGTTGGTACTCGGATCGAAATGGGCGGAGTGAGCCGGCCGCCCGGCCGCATCACTGCCGCCTCTGCCGCATCATGCGCGTGCGAACGCCAGCAGTTCGTCGTTCAGGCGTTGCGCATGCGTCAGGTACAACGCGTGCGGGCCGCCCTCATAGACGCTCAGGGTCGCGTGAGGCACGCGCTGCGCCGCGACGGCGCCCGTGAGCGCGACCGGCACGGTCTGGTCGTCGTCGCCGTGAATCACGAGCGTCGGCACGTCGAACTTGTCGAGATCCGCGTGGAAATCGGTTTCGGAAAACGCGCCGACGCAGTCGAGCGTCCCCTTCAACCCGGCCTGCAGCGCCATGAACGACGTCCAGTCGAGCGCGGCGCGCGAGATCGTCGAAGCGGCCCGGTTCGAGCCGGTGAACAGCGGCCAGAATTGCTCGAAGAACGCCGCACGATCGGCCACAATGCCCGCCCGAATCCCGTCAAAGACGGCGACGTCGACACCGTCCGGATGATCGTCGCGCCGCGCGACCAGCGGCGTCACCGAGCCGATCAGCACGGCTTTCGCGATGTGGCGCGTGCCGTGCCGGCCGATGTAGCGGGCCACCTCGCCGCCGCCCATCGAGAAACCGACGAGCGTCACGTCGCGCAGGCCGAGCGTTTCGATCAGCGTCGCGAGATCGTCCGCCAGCGTGTCGTAGTCGTATCCCGTCCACGGCTGGCCGGAGCGGCCGAAGCCGCGCCGGTCGTAGGCGATGCAGCGCAGGCCGTTCGACGCGAGATGATGCATCTGGACGTCCCACATATCCGCGTTCAGCGGCCAGCCGTGAATGAACACGACCGGGCGCCCGGCGCCCCAGTCCTTGTAGTGAATCGAAACGCCGTCGCGGGTCGTGAACGTGCTCATACGGATTCCTCAGTGATGAAAAGGCGGCGCCCGCCGGCGTCGGCCGGCGGACGGGCGGCCGCGTCCCTGGTCACGACCGCGACAGCCGGCCGATGAAGCGGTCCATCTCGGACGCGAGGATCACCTCCCAGTAGTTCGCGGGACGTTTCGCTCCGCGCCATTGCGGCTTGTAGATCGCATCGCCGGTGTGAATCGTCATGCCGGTCAGCGCGCAGCGCGCGAGCGCGCGCGACTTCGCGCTGATCCAGCGCTGCTCGTCATAGCGGCAGCGCGTCGGGTCGCTCCACGACACCAGGACCGACGAATCGGTCTGCCGTTCGGCGGCAATGATCGCGCAACGACGGCGCACGCCGCCGCTCGCCGCGGTCGATGCATCGTCGCGATGGCGGCGGCGCGCGGCGTCCGGGTCGCGCACAAGCGACGGCGCACAACGGCGTGCGGCCGGCGACGGGTCGAGCAGCGTCATCACGTGCTCCCAGCGATTGAATGCGTCCATGGCAGATCCAGGCAGGTGACGCGGGCCGGATGCCTCGCACCCGCCCGCAACGCGATCGTTATCCGCCGACGCGAACCGGCACCGGCCCGCGACGGGGTGATCTGATGCTGACGATAGCGGGCCGCCGCTGAAGAGTCTTGATTCGAGACTTAATTTTTCTGGTCGGTGCGCGCATGCGGCATGCGGCGTGCGCCGCATGGGGGTTCACGAAAATTCAGCGCAATTTCAGTACAGCCCGCAGGGCCGCGGGATAGGCTCCTGTCGGCGTTCGTTCGTGACGTTCGCGCGCCGGCCTGCGCGCGGCGTCGAACGCACGCCGGCTGCCGGCAGGATTGCCGCCTGCGGGCAGATTCGAACCCACCATCCAACGCGGCATCGTTGTACCGCACGTTCAAGGAGCCTTCATGCGTCCCGCAGATACCGACGCCGTTCCCTCGGCACGCCGCCGAGACATGCTGCTCGCCGGCGCAACCGCCGTTGCAGCCGCCGCGCTGCCGGCAGTCGCCGCCGCACCCAAACACGCCGCTTCCGCCCACCAAGGAACCCATGCGATGAATACGATCACCACGAAAGACGGTACGCAGATTTACTTCAAGGACTGGGGCAGTGGCCGCCCGGTCGTGTTCTCGCACGGCTGGCCGCTGTGCGCCGACGCGTGGGACGCGCAGATGCTGTTCCTCGTGCAGCACGGCTACCGCGTGATCGCGCACGATCGCCGCGGTCACGGCCGCTCGAGCCAGCCGTCGCAGGGCAACGACATGGACACGTATGCCGACGATCTCGCCGCGCTGATGAATGCGCTCGACCTGCACGAAGCCACGCTCGTGGGCCACTCCACCGGCGGCGGCGAAGTCGCGCACTACATCGGGCGGCACGGCACGAAGCGCGTCGCGAAGGCCGTGCTGATCGGCGCCGTGCCGCCGCAGATGGTGAAGTCGGCGACCAATCCCGGCGGCCTGCCGATGGACGTGTTCGACGGGATCCGCAAGAACGTCGCGGAAAACCGCTCGCAGTTCTACAAGGATCTCGCGGTGTCGTTCTTCGGCTTCAACCGGCCGGAAGCGAAGGTGTCGCAAGGCACGATCGACGCGTTCTGGGCGCAGGGCATGATGGGCGGCGCGTACGGCCAGTACCTGTGCGTGAAGGAATTCTCCGAGGTCGACTACACGGAAGACCTGAAGAAGATCGACGTGCCGACGCTGATCCTGCACGGCGACGACGACCAGATCGTGCCGATCGACGATTCGGCCCGGCTGTCCGCGAAGATCGTGAAGCACGCGGAACTCAAGGTGATCCCGGGCGGCTCGCACGGCATGTGCGTCGTCAATGCCGACCGGATCAATGCCGAACTGCTCGCGTTCCTGAAGGCGTAAGCCGCGCGACAAGGCGCGCCCGTCCGTCGTGCCGGCGCGCCGTTCAGCATTTTTCAGGAATTTTCAGGCCGCCGCGATTCCGCTGCCACGTGCACCGTCGCTAAGATCGTCGATGCACGCGGCACGCGCTGCGGCGGGCGCTCACTGGGTACGCGCCGGCCGGAGCAGCAAACCGATCAACGCCCCGGCGATTGCGAACGCCATCGCGACCCGGAAGTTGTCGGCCAGCGCGAGCGTGGTCGCCTGGACGCGAACCGCCCGGTCGAGCAGCGCGTAAGTCGCCTGGTCGCCGGTCGCGAAAGTCGCACCGTGCGCGACCAGCGACGCCGCGCCGGCCCGCAGGCGCTCCAGCGTTTGCGGATCCGACAGCGTGACATGCAGACCGACGAGATTCGAATGGGTAGCCTCCATGATGCGCTGGATCACCGCAATCGACGTCGTGCCGAGCTGCCCGCTCAGCAGGCGCGTCGTCTGCACGACCGCGCCGAACGTCAGCGCGTGCTCGGCCGTCACGTGCTTGCCGAAAAAGAAGATGACCGACGTGAGCGCCATCGTCTGGCCCAGCGCCTGCAGCAGTTGCGACGGGATGAAATCGGGTTCGGCCCACACGGGCGTGAGGCGCGCGCCGAGTGCGAACGCGAACGCCACCATCACGAAGCCGGCGACGATCAGCCGGCGCGGATCGACGCGTTGCAGCAGCCACGCGACGCACGGTGCGAACAGCAGTTGCGGAATCGCGATCCAGCGCAGCGTGTCGCCGATCTGCAGCGGGCGCAGCCCGTAGGTGCTCGCGAGAAACGCCGACGGAATGAAGCTCGTGTTGAGCACGGTGAAGCGCACGAGGCCGACCAGCACGATCAGCCACGCAACGTTGGGCAGCGCGAGGTAGCCGAGATCGAGGCCCGCACTGCGCGACGCCAGCTCGTGGATCAGGAACGCGGCCACCATCACGATGCCGACACCCAACAGCGTGACGATCAGCGGCGACTGGAACCAGAACAGCCGCTCGCCCTGGTCGAGCGCGATGCACAGGCACGCGAAGCCGCCGGCGCCGAGCAGCATGCCGCGCGTGTCGATACCGGACGCGAAGCGCTTGATCGGTTCGGTCGACAGCGACAGCATCAGGCACACGATGAACGGCACGGTCAGCAGCGCGTTCTGCCAGAACAGCCAGCGCCAGCTCAGGTGTTCGCTGTACCACCCTTCGAGCGTCGCCGACAGGTTCAGCGACATCTCGAGGTTCATCGCATACGCGGCGATGCCGAACGGAATGAGCCGCGGCGGCAGCGTGCGGACCACGAACCCGACGGTCAGCGGCACGAACACGCCGGACGCGAAACCCGCCACGCTCTGGAACACGATGAACGTGCCGAAGTTCGTGCACAGCGGCAGCACGCTTTCGATGGCCAGGAACACCGCGGCGCCCGCCAGCAGCACGCGGCGCGTGCCGAACACGAAGGCCGCCGCGATCGCGAGCGGCCCGACGAACATCTGCGACGCGGTGAACGCGGTGTTGATCCACGCGCCCTCGTCGAAGCCGACGCCGAGTGCGCCGCGTACGTCGGCGAGCCCGAGCGACGTGATGCGCGACGTCAGCGTCGAGATGATCGCGCCGAGCAGCACGGCCGCGATCGCGGCGATCGAACGAAACGTCGGTATGTCGGCGGCCGGCGTGGCGGCCGGCCCCGGTGTCGCGCCACCGGGGGCGAACGTGGTGTTCATCGTCGTGCGGCTCCCGCATTTGAGGCTCGCGCAAGCATAGCGCGATGTGAAGAACCCTGTCCGTACGATGGAGTCACCCGATCGTGAGCACGAACCCGCCGAATGCGTCGAACCCGCCGCCCGCCTCCCCCGCGCGCGCGCGCCGGTGGCCGATCGTCCTGGTCGCCGCAGCCGCGCTGCTGCTCGTCGCGCTGCTGGTCTACGAATTCGATGCGCACGAGCGCGGCACCGACGACGCGTACGTGACGGGCCACCTGCACGTGATCTCGCCGCGCGTGGCCGGCACGGTCGAGCGTGTGCTGGTAAACGACAACCAGTTCGTGCATGCGGGCGACCCGCTCGTGCGGCTCGACCCGCGCGATTTCGACGTGCGCGTCGCACTGCAGCGAGCACGCGTCGCGCAGGCACGCGCCGATGCGATGCGCACGAAGGCGCAGGTCGAGCAGGCCGACGCGACGCTCGTGTCCGCGCATGCCGACGCCGAGAAGGCCGAACTCGACTACGCACGGGCGCGCGAACTGACCCGCGAAACGCCGCGCGGGCTCTCGCAGCAGGAATTCGACGCGGCCAACGCGGCGCGCAAGTCCGCGCGTGCGCGCATCGACGCGGCGCAAGCGCTGCAGCGCAGCGCGCAGGCCGCGTGGCAGGCGGCCGACGCAGTGTCGCACCAGAGCGACGCCGACTTGCGCGACGCGGAGCTGCAACTGCAGTACACGACCGTCGTCGCGCCATCGGACGGCCGCGTCGGCAAGAAGACCGTCGAGACCGGCGAGCACGTCGCGCCCGGCCAGGCGCTGCTGACGCTGGTCGAGCCGCACCCGTGGGTCGTCGCGAACTTCCGCGAAACGCAGCTCGAGCACGTCCGCGCCGGCGACGCCGTGCGCCTGCGTTTCGACGCGCTGCCGGACCTGACCTTCAGCGGGCACGTCGACAGCCTGTCGCCCGCGACCGGCGGGCAGTTTGCGCTGTTGCCGCCCGACAACGCGACCGGCAACTTCACGAAGGTCACGCAGCGGGTGCCGGTCAAGATCCTGCTCGACGGGCAGGCGTCGACCGAGCCGCGTATCCGGCCCGGCCTGTCGGTCGTCGTCACGCTGCAACCCGGCCGCGAGCAGCCATGAGCCGCCTCGTCGCGCTGCTCGCCGCCGGCCTGCTGGGCGCCTGCACGATCGCGCCGCAGCCGCTCGCGCCCGTCCCGGTCGGCACCGACCGGTTCCGCCATGCGGATGCACCCGGCGAACCGGCCCCGTCGCTCGCCGGGTGGCCCGCGTCGTTCGGCGATGCGCCGCTCGTCGCGCTCGTTGACGCGGCGCTCGCCGGCAATGACGACATCCGCGCAGCCGCCGCGCGCGTCGACCAGGCGCAGGCGTTGCTCGGCGTGCGCGAAGCCGCGCTGTCGCCCACCGTCGGCGTCGATCCGTCGTTCAACCGCTCGCGCGTGTCCGGCACGGTCGACAACGCACTGCCGAAGCGCATGATGCACAACTGGTCGGTGCCGTTCAACGCGAGCTATGAAGTCGATCTGTGGGGCCGCCTGCGCGGCGACGCGGAGATCGGCAGGCAGAACGTGCTGCAGGCCGACGCCGATCGCGCGGCCGTGCGGCTGCGCGTCGCGACCGAGGTCGCGAGCGACTACCTGACGCTGCATTTCGTCGAGGAGGATCTGGCGACGCTCGCCCGCGCGATCGAGCTGCGCCGCACCGCGCTCGACGTGATCGCCGCGCGCGTGCGGGCCGGCGCGGCAAGCGACCTCGACGCGCTGCGCGCGGCGGCCGATCTCGACACCGCGCGCGCCGATCTCGCGGACAGCCGGCGGCTGCGCGAAAACCTCGTCGACGCGCTCGCGGTGCTGACCGGCGTGTCGCCGACCGGCTTCACGGTCGCACCGACCGCCGCCGCGATTCGCTTGCCGGCGGTGCCGCCCGGCCTGCCGTCCGCGCTGCTCGCGCAACGGCCGGACGTCTATGCGGCAGCGCGGCGTGTCGATGCGGCATCGCTCGAAACGGGCGTGGCTCGCACCGCGTGGCTGCCGACGCTGACGCTCACGGCCCAGGGCGGGTTCGCGAGCCGCGACCTCGGTTCGTTTCTCGACCGCAACAGCTCGCTGTGGGGCCTCGGGGCGAGCGTGGCCGAAACGCTGTTCGACGGCGGCAAGCGCGACGCGGCGGTCGCCGCCGCGACGGCCGGCACGGTACTCGCCGATGCGAACTATCGTGCAACCGCGCTGGGCGCGCTGCGCGAGGTGCAGGACGCGCTCAACGACATCGCCGCGCAGAACGAGCGGATCGTGCGCTACGACAGCGCGGCGCGCTCGACCGAAGCGGCGGCGCGGCTGTCGCTGAGCCGCTACGCGCACGGCTATGTCAGCTATCTCGAGGTCATCGACGCGGACCGCGATGCATTGAACGCGCAACGCCAACTGATCCACAGCCGCCAGGCGCTCGCGATCGCGACGGTCGCCCTGGTGCGCGCGCTGGGCGGTGGGTGGACGCCGCCCGCCGCCGCGCCGGAAAACGGTGCGCAACGCGCCGACCGGCTCTGAAAAAACCGCAATGCGCGGACGTGCCGGCCGTTCATTCGTTCGTTCGGATGGCCTCACGAATCTTAAAGTCGCTCTTAAGCTTACCTAACGTTTTTTGAGTTGCCCGGCGCCGGTTCGCTGCCTACATTGAGCGTATCGAATTCACCGAAGCGGGACCCGTCATGGATCGCCTGAAAACGCTCGAGATACTCAAGACGGTTGCCGAGCACGGCAGCTTCACGAAAGCCGCCGAGCTTCACGGGCTCGGCGTCCCCTGCATCAGCCGCTCGATCCAGTGCCTCGAAACGTCGCTCGGCGTGCTGCTGTTTCACCGCACGACGCGCAAGGTGACGCTGACGCGCGTCGGCCACGACGTGCTCGAACAGGCGCTCGCGTTGCTGGAGCAATACGAGCATTTTTCCGTCTGCTGTCACGCCAATGCAAGCGAGATGCAGGGCGAGATCTCGATCGAGGCGTCGAACCTGTTCGGCGCCGACCGGCTGGTGCCGGTGCTCGCCGATTTCAACCGGCAATACCCGCTGGTGCGGATCCGGGTCGACTGGGCCGATCATCCGAGCGCGGCGCTGAACGGCGCAGCGGACCTGTCGATCGTCACCGAACGCACGTCGAGCCTCACGTGCATCGAGCGGCGTCTCGGGCGCATCCCGATGGGCCTTTACGCGAGCCCGCGGTATCGCGCTGCAAGCGGCGCGGCGCTCACGCCGCAGGCGCTCGAACGCATGGACCCGCACGGCGGCAAGACGGGCACCGCCGGTTCGGCATGGCCGCTGCGGCACCGGCACAGCGGCGCGATCGCCGAGATCCGTCTCGCCGGCGCGATCAGCTCGAACTGCCTCGACACGCTGATTCTCGCGACGGCTCGCGGCACCGGTTTCGCGGTGCTGCCCGAGCATGTTGCGCGGCCGCTCGAGCGCGACGGCGCACTCGTTCGCCTGCTGCCCGACTGGCAGGTCGGCGATCTCGACGCATCGCTGCTCTATCACTCGCGCCGCAACCTGCCCGCGCGCATTCGCGCGCTCGCCGAACATCTCGTCGCCGCGTTCGACGGCACGCCCGCCGCGCGGCCGGCCGTGCAACCCGACGTGCGCGCGGTCACGCACGCCGCGGATGCCGATAGCACGGTGGCCGCATGAGCGCCGTCGTCCGCGTCATCGCGGCGCGGCCCGCCGCGTCGAAGCCCGCGCCGTTGCGCCGCACGGCCGGGCCAGCGCGTTCAGTCGCGCGCGCCGGCCGGGCGCACGCCCAGCGCATCGGCCTGCCGCACGAGATCCGGCAGCGTGCGCACCTGCATCTTCTTCATCACCTGTGCCCGATGCACCTTCACCGTGATTTCCTGAAGGCCGAGATTCGCGGCGATCTGCTTGTTCATCAGGCCCGCGACCACCTGGCTCATCACTTCGCGCTCGCGCGGCGTCAACGACGCATAGGCGCCGCGCACCGTGTGCAGCGTGCGGTCGCGCTCCAGCGCACGGCCGACGGCATCGAGCATCGCGTCGTCGTCGAACGGCTTCGTGAGGAAATCGAGCGCGCCGCCCTTCATCGCCTTGACTGTCGTGGCCACGTCGCCATAACCCGTCATGAACAGGATCGGCACGTTCAGGCCCGCGCGCACCGCCGCCTCCTGGACGGCCAGCCCGCTCTCGTCGGCAAGCCGCACGTCGAGGATCAGGCAGCTCGGCACGTCGGGCCGCTCGAACGCGAGAAACGCGCGCGACGACGCGAAGGTCTCCACGCGAAATCCCGCCGAACGCAACAGCGCGCTCAACGCGCGCCGCAGCGTTTCGTCGTCGTCGACCACATAGACGATCGGCGCGGCGTCTCCCGCGCCGCCGTGGCCGATCGACGTCATGTCCGGCGTACTCGCCATTGCATTCCCTGTGTAGGCATCCGCTTCATTATCGAATGATAAACTAACCCGAAGCCGGGCGGAACCGCCGCACGGTGGACGGCGCGGCCGGTCGGCGGGACGCCGTTCATGCGGGCGGCGCGCCGGATGCGACCCGGTCGATCAGGTTGATCATGTCGTCCGACGGAAACGGCTTGCGCAGGAACGCGATCGCGCCTTGCGCCAGCGCGCGGCGGATCGATTCGTCGTCGCCGTGCGCCGACATGAAGATGACCGGCAGCGTCGCCTTGCGCTGAATCAGCAGGCGCTGGACGTCGAGCCCGCTCATCCCTTTCATCTTCAGGTCGACCAGCACGCAAGCCGCGTCGTCCAGCGCATCGGCAGCCAGGAAGTCCTCGCCCGACGCAAACGGCAATGCGGTATGGCCAGCCGATTTCAGCAGGCTGGCAAGACTCTTACGGACCGACGCATCGTCATCGATGATGCAAACAATGGCCATGAAATGAGAACCTGAAAATTTTGTCAATCCAGTACATCGCGATGCAATGCGGGGCTGCACCGACAGGCGTTACCCCGTCGCCGGAATCAGTGCGTCATGCCCACGGCCCTGCCGCCAGCAGCGGCTGGGCGGACCCGGCCGGCGCCGGCGGCCGCGTATCCGTGTGTTCGTCGTCGGCGAAGGACTCACACCGCGCATGCACGCGGCCCGCCTCCCCCGACTCCGTCAGCTTCTCGAGCGCATACGCGCGCACGACCTCGAGCAGCGAATAACGCTTCGACAGCCCGACCGAATGAACGACCAGCAACGATTTCGACGCGAGACTGACCAGGCAGTCGAGCACCCGCGCGGCGCCCAGTTCGTCGCACGCAGCGAGCGCGCACGCCGCGTCGAGCCGGAACGCATCCGGAAACACCGCGAGGCGGCACAGCACGGTGCGCTCCGCATCGCCGAGCAGCCGGTAGCTCCACTCGATGGTGGCCCGCAGCGTCTGCTGGCGCGGATGGGCGGTCCGCAGGCCGCCGGACAACGACAGCACCGACTTGTCGAGATCGGCGGCCAGCCCCTGGATCCCGAGCAGCGCGACGCGTGCCGCGCCGAGTTCGAGCGCGAGCGGCAGGCCGCTCAGGCGACGGCAGATGGTCGCGATCGCATCCAGCGTCTTCCCTTCGGTGGGCACGTCGGTGCCCATCGCGCGCGCCCGTGCCAGGAACATGCGGACGGCCCCGCACGCGACGATCTCGCCTTCGGTCGCGCCGGCCGGCGGCACGGGCAGCGGCCCGACGCGATACACGCGCTCGCCGGCGACCCGCAGCGGCTCGCGGCTGGTCACGACGAGGATCGCGTCGGGATTCTCGTCGGCGATCGCTTCGCACAGGTCCGCCAGTTCGCCGACATGCTGCTCGGCGTTGTCGAACACCAGCATCACGCACTGCCCGGCGATCGCGCGCACGACGTCCGCCGGCCCGGCGGCCGGGCCGCCCGGCAGGCCGAGCGCGTCCAGCACCGCGGACTCCAGCGTCGCGCCGCCCTGCCAGCCGGCCAGGTCGATCCGGATCATCTCGATACCGCGGACGGCCGACCACGCGGCGGCAACCTCCAGCGCGAGATGCGTCTTGCCGACGCCACCGGGGCCGACCAGCGTGACGAACGCCTCGTGTTCGAGCAGCGCGTGCAGCTCGGCCGCTTCCTGCTCGCGGCCGATCAGCGGACATTTGCGCGGTGCGGCACCCGCGCGGGCACCGCGCACCGGCTCGAGCGCGTCCGGCAGGCGCCCGCCATGGGCCGCGTCGGCCGGCGGCGCGAGCCGGTAGCCGCGGCCCGACTCGGTCCGGATCCAGCCGTGCTTGCCGCCGAACAGCTTGCGCAGCGTCGAGATGTGCACCTGGATGTTGTTCTCGACGACGATCGTGTTCGGCCACACGGCCTCCATGATCTCGTCCTTCGACACGAGCCTGCCGGCCGCCTTCACCAGCAGCTCGAGAATCTCGAATGCCCGGGCGCCGATATACCGGGGCTGCCCGTCGACGCAGACTTCGCGGCACTCAAGGGAAACCGTCACCCGCCCGAACGTATACATGATCCGCACTCGCCTTATGCTGCTCCGCATCGTGCGCCGCCCCGCGAGGCGGCACCCCCTGTTCCGCCCGTCCGGCCGCATCGATGCGGGCCGGCAGGCATGAACCTATCGTATGGCGTGGCGCGCGCGCCGGCCATTATCTATTGGTTTAGTCGGCCCCCGTGCGGCCCGCGCGCCGGAAATCGCGGGAGGGGGTCCTGCAGATTTCCGCAGGCTGTCGGACAATGCACGGGCACGCCTCGCGCGCGATCGAGCCCGGACGCTGCCCGTCGACACGCCGTTTTTGCTCCGTTCCACCCAGCCTGCCCTGATCGTGAACCCACCCTTGCATAACCCCGACGACACGAAGCGAATGGATGCCGACTGGCTGGCGCGTGCCCGTCTGTCGAATGCGGTCCGCGCGGACGACGTGCTGTGTTTCGACCTGACCGATGCCGAAACCGGGCGCGTGTGGTCCGCGTGCCGGACCGGCTGGGAATCCGACCGGCGCTGCCGGCAATTCGATCGAGAGTACGCATTGAACGGCGTGCTGGACCCTGCATGGGCACTGCTGCCGGTCGCGCTGATCCGCGCGGCGGACGGCCCGGTGCTCGTCTATCCGCGCGTCGACGGCGATGCGTTCGACACGCTCGCGGACGGGCGGCTGCCGCTCGACGCCTTCCTCGACACGGCGATCCAGGCGGTGCGCACGCTCGGTGCGCTGCATCGGCGCGGCTGGCTGCACGGCGACCTGCAACCGGCCAGTTTCGTCGCCGCAACCGACGGCACGGTCATGCTTCGCTCGTTCGCGCATGCGCAAAATCGTCGGACGGAACACGCCGCGACGGATCCGCTGCGCGCGGAATTCGCCGCGTACGCGGCCCCCGAAGTCTCGGAGGGCACGTGCATCGACGAGCGCTCCGACCTGTACGCGCTCGGCATCACGCTGTTCCGGCTGCTGACGGGTGCGCTGCCGTACAAGGCCGCGTCGACGTCCGAATGGGTGCACGCGCACGTCGCGATGCAGCCGTCGCCTGCCACGAGCCTGCGCAACGACCTGCCCGCGATCCTGAGCGACCTGCTGCTGAAACTGATCGCGAAGGAGCCCGCTGAACGCTACCCGTCCTGCGACGCGGTACAGCACGATCTCGAACGTATCCGGCGCGACCGGCAGGCCGCCGGCCGGGTCGAGCCGTTCGCGCTCGGCGGCAGCGATCCGCTCGCCGGTTTGCGTACGCCCGACCGGCTGGTCGGCCGGGAAGCCGAATCCGGCCGGCTCGCGGCCGCGCTCGCCGCCGTCCTGCAAACCGGCGAGACGGCCATCGTCTTGATCGACGGGCCGGCCGGGGTCGGCAAGACCGCGCTGGCCGAGGATTTCATGCGCGGGGCGCGCGCGGCATCGCCCACGGCCTGGCGCACGTCGGCGAAGGTCGACCGGTTCCAGCCCGCCCGGCCCTACGCGCCGGTGCTGCAGGCGCTGCGCGCGCTGTTCGGCAGCGCGCTCGCCCGGCGCGACGACGAAATCGCCGCGATCGTCGCGCGGCTGCGCGCAAGCGTCGGCCATCAGGCCAGCCTGTTGTCCGGCCTCTTTCCGGAGATCGCGTGGCTACTCGATGTCGAGCCCGTCGCGTTCGGCCATACCGATGCCATTCCGGAATTTCACCTGTGCCGGATCGTCGCGAATGCGTTCCGCGCATTCGCGACGCCAGTCGAGCCGCTGGTGATGGCGCTCGACGACATCCAGTGGGCCGACGACGCGACGCTCGCGTTTCTCGCGTCGATCGCGCTCGATCCGCCGGCCCACGTCTGCATCGTCGCCGGTTATCGCAGCGGATCGCAGCTCGACCAGCCGCCGGCGTTCCGCCGCTTCCTGCAGCAGCTCGATCCCGCCCGCGTGTCGGCGCTGACGCTGGCGCCGCTCGACGCGCCCGGCGTCACGCACATGCTGGCCGGCCTGCTCGGAGAAACGCCGGACCGGCTGTCCGGGCTCGGCGACGTCGTGACCCGCCGGACCGGCGGCAATCCGTTCTACGTGCAGCAGTTCGTGCGCACGATGATCGACGAGCGGCTGCTCGCGTACGACCCGGTGCGACGGACGTGGCAGTGGCAGCCGGCCGACCTCGACGCGCACCACCTCGCCGAGAATGTCGTGAGCCTGCTCGCGGTCCGCATGCAGCGGCTGCCGCATGAATCGAGAACGCTGCTGTCGCTGCTCGCCTGCACCGGCACCGATGCCGACGCCGCGCTGTTGTGCGCCGCCGCCGGCAAGACGCGCGCCGAACTCGCGTTCTGGATGGCCCCCGCGCGCCAGGCGGGCCTCGTGTCGAGCTCCGACGACCGATGGCGTTGCGTGCACGACCGCGTCCTCGAGGCCGCTCACGCGCTCGCCGGGCGCGCAGAGCGCGCGCAGTGCCACGCCCGGATCGCCACGGCGATGCTCGCGCGCACGAACGCGCGATCGACCGAAGCGCTGCTGGAACTGGCCGCCCAGATCGAGCAGGCACACACCGCGCCGCTCGACCGCACGCTCGCGCTCGCGTTCGCGGACGCGCTGGTCGCAGCCGCGGAAGCGGCGGCCACGGTTGCCGCGCGCGATCGCGCGCTGTCGTTTCTCTCGCGTGCGCAAACGCTGCTCGGCCCGCACGCGTGGTCGCAGCACTACGGCCTCGCGAGCCGCATCGGCATGTTGCGCGGCGGCCTGCTGCTCGCGACCGGCGCGACCGCGCTGGCCTCCGCCGCGATCGACGAGCTGATGGCGCGCACGCGCACGCCGGCCGACCGCGCCGAGGCCCACCGGCTGAAGGCCGCGCAGCTCACCGTCGAGTCGCGCTACCGGCAGGCGGTCGACGTCGCGCTGCAGGGGCTCTCGCTGCTCGGCGTGACGCTGCCGGCCGAGCCGAGCGCCGCCGATCTCGCGGCGGCCTGCGACGCCGTGCGCGACGCGCTCGCCGGCCGCGCGATCGGTGATCTGGTCGAGCTGCCCGTGACGACCGACACGCGCGTCGAAGCGACGATGGCATTGCTGACCGCGCTCGAAGCGGCGATGTTTTACCCGAGCGGCGGGCTGATGCTGCTGCATTTCGCGACGATGGTCCGGCTGACGCTGCAGCACGGCGTCACCGCCGCATCGGTACAGGGGCTCGCGTGGTACGGCGTGAGCATTGCCGAGCATCACGGCGCGTATGAAGACGGTTTCGAATTCGCGAAAGTTGCGCTCGCGCTGGTCGATCGCCACGGCTTCGAGCGCTACCGCTCCGCAACGCTGATCGCGCTCGACCAGGTGAGCGTGTGGACCCGGCCGCTGTCGTACGCGCTCGACCGCGCGCGCGAAGCAAAGGCGGCCGGCAATGCGAGCGCCGAGCTGCGCTGGATGTGCTACAGCTGCAACCACATCGTCAGCGACCTGCTGTCGATGGGCGAAGCGCTGCCGGCGATTCGCGACGAGATCGATCCGTTGCTCGCGATCGCGCGCGGCGCGCGCTACGACGACATCGTCGACCTCGTGTCCACCCAGTCGGAATTCGTCGATGCGCTGCAGTTCGGCTACGACCAGCCGGTCGGCACCTGGCGCATGCGCGTGTCGACGAAAACGCCGATGTCGGTCCTGCAGTTCTGGACCGACGTGCTCGCCGGCCAGGCGGCGTTCATCTTCGGCGATGCGAGCGCGGCACGCGCGGCACTCGATGCGGCCGCGGCAAGCGCGTGGTCGACGCCCGCGCACATCATGCTGTCCGATTTCCACCTGTTCAGCGTGCTCGCCGGCATCGCGGCCGACGGCGGCGCGACGCCGCCCGAGCCGCTGCTCGAACGCTTCGCGCCGCAGCACGCGCGCTTCGTCGACTGGAGCGAACGCAATCCGGCGACGTTCCGCAACAAGCTCGCGCTGATCGACGCCGAATTCGCACGCGTGCGCGGCGACCACGTCGTGGCGATGCAGCAGTACGAGGCGTCGGCCAGCCTTGCGGCGGAGCGCGGTTTCGTGCACGAACAGGCGCTCGCGCACGAACTGGCCGCGCGCCACGCGATGTCGCTCGGGCTCACCGGCCCCGCGCGCCATCAATGGCGGCTCGCGCACGCGTGCTACCGGCGCTGGGGCGCGACCGGCAAGGCGCAGGCGCTGGAAGCGCAGCATGCATTCCTCGTGATGGAGTCGCCGCCGGGCGGTGCGTCCGTGCCCGCGCGCGAAGACCTCGATTTCGCGCTCGCGATGCGCGCATCCCATTCGTTATCCGAAGAAATCGTGCTGGAGCGCCTGATCCAGACGCTGATGCGCAACATGATCGTGTACGCCGGCGCCGGCTACGGCCTGCTGCTGCTCGCCCGCAACGACCGGCTGACGATCGAGGCCGCCGCGCGGATCGTCGACAGCGACGTGGTTGTCGAGATCGCCCGCAGCGAACCCACCGAACACGATGTGCCGCTGTCGATCCTGAACACCGTCGCGCGAACCCGCAAGCCGGTCGTGCTCGCGAACGCGCAGCGCGAAGGCCTGCCCGATCACGTCGACAGCCTGCACGCGCACCCCACGCGGTCGCTGTTCTGCCTGCCGCTGCTGAAACAGGGCGTGCTGATCGGCGTGCTGTATCTCGAGAACGCACTGAGCAACGGCGTGTTTTCGCCGCGCCGCATCGCGATGCTCGAAATGCTCGCGCCGCAGGCGGCCAACGCGCTGGAATCCGCGCGGCTTTATGCGGAACTGATCGACGAGAACGCGCGCCGGCTCGAAACCGAAGCCGCGTTGCGGCATGCGCGCACCGAGCTCGCGCGCACCGCGCACATGACCGTGATGGGCGAGCTGGCCGCGTCGATCGCGCACGAGATCAACCAGCCGCTGACGAGCATCGTGTCGAGCGTCGGCGCGTGCGCGCGCTGGCTGCGCGGCACGCCGCCCGATCTCGGCGAGGCGCTCGCGAGCCTCGACGACATCCGCGCGTCCGGCCTGCGCGCGGCCGACATCGTGCGCGCGCTGCGCTCACTCGCCCGCCAGACGCCGCCCGCGCTCGCACCGCTCGCGATCGACGACCTGATCCGCGACATGCTGCGCCTCACCGCGACCGAAATCGACGCGAAGCAGGTCACGTTGCGTGTCGACCTGCATTGCGCCGGCATCCGCGTGATGGCCGATCGCACGCAGATCCAGCAGGTGATCCTGAACCTGGTCACCAACGCGCTCGACGCGATGGACGGGCTGGCCGCGTCGCGCGAGCTCGACATCGCGTCGCAGGCCGGCAACGGCTACGCGACCGTGTCCATTGCCGACCGCGGCGCGGGTATCGATGCCGGGATCGCGAACCGGATCTTCGATCCGTTCTTCACGACGAAATCGCACGGCATGGGGATGGGGCTCGCGATCTGCCGCTCGATCGTCGAAGCGCATGGCGGCACGCTCGAAGCCGCGCCGCGCGGCGATGGCGGGTCCGTCCTGACGTTCCGGCTGCCGGTGTCGACGGCGGGCTGATGTAACGCACCGACGCGGGCCGTCACCCGCGCCGCGCGGTTCAGGTCCCGCTCGGCCGGTGTGCGTCCTCGCCGAGGAACCGGTGCACGAACGTCACGGCCATCGCCCCTTCTCCGACCGCCGACGCCACCCGCTTGACCGACCCCGAACGGACGTCGCCCGCCGCGAACGAGCCGGGCACGCTGGTTTCCAGGTAGTACGGCCGGCGCTCGAGCGGCCACACGCGCTCGAAGTCCGGGCAGTCGTACAGATCGCTGCCCGTCACCAGGTACCCGCCCGGATTGCGAATGATGTTCGTGTCGCGCGCCCATTCGGTGTTCGGCGCACCGCCGATGCAAACGAACAGGTGTGTGGCCGGCAGCACGTCGCGCGCGCCGTCTTCCGTGCGCAGCACGATCGCCTCGAGCCGCCCGTCGCCTTGCAGCGCATCGACGGTCGTGCCATAGCGCACCGTCACGTTCGGCATGCGCTCGATCCGGTCGATCAGGTAGCGCGACAGCGTCGCCGCGAGCGACGCCCCCCGGACGATCATCGTGACTTCGCGCGCGTGACGCGCGAAGTTCATCACGGCCTGGCCTGCCGAATTACCACCGCCGACGACGAACACGTGCTTGCCCTCGCACATCGGCGCTTCGCTCGAGCCCGCGCCGTAGTACAGGCCCGCGTTGAGAAACTTCGGTTCGTCGGACAGGCCGAGGCTGCGGTATTCGATGCCGGTCGCGCAGATGTTCGAGCGCGCGGTCAGGATCGAGCCGTCGGCCATGTCGACGCGGATCTTGCCGTCGACGAACGTCGCGTGCACGCCCTCGCGCATCATCAGCAGCTCGACGCCGAACTTCACCGCCTGCTGGCGCGCGCGCTCCGCCAGCTCGGCGCCCGGAATGCCCTCCGGAAACCCCATGTAGTTCTCGATCAGCGAACTCGTGCCGGCCTGCCCGCCGATCGCGTCGCGCTCGATCACGACGGCCCGCAGCCCCTCGGACGCCGCGTAGACAGCCGCCGACAGGCCGGCCGGGCCGGCGCCGTAAATCGAAACGTCGTATTCGATGAAGCGCGGCCGGGCGACCCAGCCGAGCTTCGCGGCGATCTCCGGCAGCGTCGGCTGGTAGATGCAGGTGCCGTCCGGAAAGACGACCACCGGCAGCCGGACGTCGCGCAGCGGCGCGATGCCCAGCTCGCGCACGCAATCGGTGTCGGACGTCAGTTCGCACCATTCGTACTCGACCACGCCGCGCTTCAGGAAGTCGCGGATCGCGTAGGCCTCCTTGCTGTGAGGCAGGCCGATGACCTTGACATGCTGCGACTGCGCCATGAGCGTCTCCCGGTGACCGCGTGTCGGATCCCGGCCGGTTCCCGCGCCGGCCGTACGTGTGACTGTACGTCGTCATCCTGTCGCGGCCGCCACGTTTCATAAGAATTAAGGTCCGCGCGCGATGCGCGCCGTCCACAATGAATCGTGTCCCCCCGCTCGCAGCTTCGCGCCGGCCGCGCTGCGAGCGCCCCGCGGTGCCGGCATCGGAGCGGAAGATGACCACGACCTGCACCCATCTCGGTGAAGCGCACATCCTGAACACCGACAAGGACTACTGCGAGGAATGCGTGAAGTCCGGCAGCCGATGGGTGCATTTGCGCCTGTGCCTGAGCTGCGGGCACGTCGGCTGTTGCGATTCGTCGCCGAATCGTCACGCCAGCCGGCATTTTCATGAAACGACTCACCCGCTCGCCCGTTCGATCGAGCCCGGCGAGCACTGGGTCTGGTGCTATGCGGACGACGTGATGGCCGGCGAAATCACGCCGTAACGCCCCGCGCACCGGCATCCGGCACCGTTTTCGACCGAGGGTATACACGGTTCGATCGCGGCTTCTTCCCGCCGCTTTTTTCGACTAATATTTATCGAACGATAACTTATCTATCGATAAACAAGAGGTCCACCATGACTGTATCCAGACTGGCGCACTACTCGATCCGCACGCTCGATCTCGAGCGATCGTGCCGGTTCTACGAACGTGTGCTCGGCTTCAGGCGCGGCTACCGGCCGCCGTTCGACTTTCCCGGCGCATGGCTCTACAAGGGCGACGACGAAAGCGACTACGGCACGGTCCACATCATCGGCGTCGACCCGGCCAACCCGGACGGGCTCGCGGCCTACCTCGGCGACAAGGCGCTGCCGGCGACGGGCACCGGCACCGTCGATCACATCGCGTTCCTCGCGACCGGCGTCGAGGCGATGTGGGACACGCTGCGCGCCGAAAACGTCGCGTGGCGCGACCGCACGGTGCCGAGCCTCGGGCTGCACCAGGTGTTCGTCGAGGATCCGTCCGGCGTGACGATCGAACTCAACTTCCCTGCCGCCGAAGTCGCGGGGCTGACCCTTCCCGCCGCCGCACCGGCCGGCGACTCCCACGGACACGGAGACTGACATGAACCACAGCACTTCGAGCAAACGCAGGGCCGCGATCGTCGGCGGCTCGCTGGGCGGCCTGTTTGCCGCGAATCTCCTGCTGCGCAACGGCTGGGACGTGGACGTGTTCGAACGGGTGCCCGAGGCGCTGTCGGGCCGCGGCGCCGGCATCGTCACGCACCCCGAACTGTTCGACGTGATGCTCGCCGCGGGCGTGCGCATCGACGCATCGATCGGCGTGAAGGTCGAATCGCGGATCACGCTGGGCCGCGACGGCACCGTCGTGTCGGAACGCAGGATGCCGCAGACACTTACCGCGTGGAGCAAGATGTACCACGTGCTGCGCGCGGCGCTGCCCGACCAGCACTACCGCGCGGGCGCGGTCGTCACCGACGTCGCGGACGGTCCCGAGCACGCGTCGGTCACGCTGTCCGACGGCTCGGTCGTGCACGCCGACCTGGTCATCGCGGCCGACGGCTTCCGCTCGGCGATCCGCGAGAAATTCCTGCCGGACGCGCGGTTGCAGTACGCGGGTTACGTCGCGTGGCGCGGGCTGGTCGACGAACTCGGGCTGTCGGAGTCCACCCACGCGACGCTGTTCGGGAATTTCGCGTTCGGCCTGCCGCCGCACGAGCAGATCCTCGGTTATCCGGTCGCCGGCCAGGGCAACAGCACGAAGCCGGGCGAGCGCCGCTACAACTACGTGTGGTATCGCGCAACCCGCGAGGACACCGACCTGCCGAACCTGCTGACCGACGCGACCGGCAAGCTGTGGGCGGGCGGCATTCCGCCGACGCTGATCCGGCGCGAAGTCCTCGACGACATGGAAGAAGCCGCTCATGCGCTGCTGGCGCCGCAGTTCGCCGAGGTCGTCGCGCGTGCGACGCAGCCGCTGTTCCAGCCGATCTACGACCTCGAAGTGCCGAACATGGCGTTCGGCCGGATCGCGCTGCTCGGTGACGCCGCGTTCGTCGCTCGGCCGCATTGCGGGATGGGTGTGACGAAGGCCGCCGGCGATGCGCTCGCGCTCGTCACCGCGCTCGCCACGCGCGCCGACACGCTCGACGCGCTGTGCGAATACAGCGAGACGCGCACGGCGTTCGGCGCGGCGATCGTGCAGCACGCGCGCCACCTCGGCGCCTACATGCAGGCGCAACTGAAGAACGACACCGAGCGCGAAATGGCCGAGCGCTATCGCACGCCGGAAGTCGTGATGCGGGAAACCGCCGTTCCGCCGCATTTCTGAGCACGCGCGGGCGCCGTGCGCGACACGCGCGGCGCCCGTCGCCCGGCCATTCCAGACCAGAAGGAGACACCGTGAACCACCCGCTTCCGGCTACCGCCGGCACCGCGCCCGAACCAGCCGCACCGTCACACGCCACGCACCCGCTGCTGCGCGATGCCCGCTTTCGCGAGCACGTCCGGCGCAGAAGGCGGTTCGCCTGGTCGCTGACGTTCGTCATGCTCGCCCTCTATTTCGCGTTCATCCTGACGCTGGCGTTTTCGCCGACGCTGCTCGGCACGCCGATCGTGCCGGGCCGGCCGACCCCGTGGGGCATCCCGGTCGGGTTCGGCATGTTCGTCGCGACCTTCGCGCTGGTCGCGCTTTACGTGTTCCGCGCCAATGCGGAGCACGACACGATCGTCGCGGCCCTTCGCCACGGAGACGCATCATGAAACGCCTGCTCCTCGCGCTGCTCGCCGCCTGCGGCTGTGCACCGGCGTTCGCGGCCGGTCCCGCCGCGCTCGCGCACGGACACAATCCGGTCGCGATCGGCATGTTCCTGGTATTCGTCGCGTCGACGCTCTTCATCACGCGCTGGGCCGCGCGCAAGAACCATAGCGTGGCCGACCACTACGCGGCGGGCGGCAAGATCACCGCGTTGCAGAACGGCTGGGCGATCGCCGGCGACTACATGTCGGCCGCGTCGCTGCTCGGCATCTCCGCGCTGGTGTTCACGAGCGGCTACGACGGGCTGATCTATTCGGTCGGCTTTCTCGCGAGCTGGCCGATCATCCTGTTCCTGATCGCCGAGCCGCTGCGCAACCTCGGCAAGTACACGCTCGCCGACGTCGTGTCGTATCGCCTGCAGCAACGGCCGATCCGTGCGTTTGCCGCGTCGAGTTCGATCGTCATCGTGCTGCTGTATCTCGTGTCGCAGATGGTCGGCGCGGGCAAGCTGGTCGAGCTGCTGTTCGGCCTGAACTACACGGTCGCGGTGCTGATCGTCGGCGTGCTGATGGTCGTCTACGTGTTCTTCGGCGGAATGCTGGCCACCACCTGGATCCAGATCATCAAGGCGGTGCTGCTGCTCGCCGGCGCCGCGTTCATGGCGATCATGGTGCTGAGCCGCTTCGGCTTCAGCCTCGACGCGCTGTTCGCGCAGGCGATTCTGGTCCACCCGAAACACGCGGCCATCATGCGCCCCGGCGGGCTGGTGTCCGATCCGGTCTCGGCCGTGTCGCTCGGTCTCGCGCTGATCTTCGGCACTGCGGGCCTGCCGCACATCCTGATGCGCTTCTTCACGGTCGGCGACGTCAAGGCGGCCCGCAAGAGCATCCTCTATGCGACCGGCATCGTCGGCGCCGGCTACGTGCTGATCATCGTCATCGGCTTCGGCACCATCGCGCTCGTCGCGTCGGATCCGCAATACCACGACGCGTCCGGCGCGATCGCCGGCGGCGCGAACATGGTGGCGATCCACCTCGCGCATGCGGTCGGCGGCAACGTGTTCCTCGGCTTCATCTGCGCGGTCGCGTTCTCGACCATCCTGGCCGTGGTCGCCGGGCTCACGCTCGCGGGTTCGTCGGCGATCTCGCACGACCTCTACGCGAACGTGCTGCGGCGCGGGCACGCGTCCGACCAGGACGAAATGCGCGTGGCGCGCGGCACGACCGTCGTGCTCGGCGTGCTCGCGATCCTGCTCGGCATCGCGTTCGAGAAGCAGAACATCGCGTTCATCGTCAGCCTCACGTTTTCGATCGCGGCCAGCTCGAACTTCCCGGTGCTGCTGCTCTCGATCTACTGGCGCGGCCTGACGACGCGCGGCGCGGTGCTGGGCGGCCTGCTCGGGCTCGCCACCGCGGTGACGCTCACCGTGCTGAGCCCGACCGTCTGGGTTCAGGTACTGGGCCACGCGCACGCGATCTATCCGTACGAATATCCGGCGCTGTTCTCGATGGCGGCGGCGTTCGTCGGCGTCTTCGTGTTCTCCGTCACCGATCGCTCGGCGCGCGCTCAACGCGAGCGCGCGCAATTCGACACGCAGCTCGTCGCGTGCGAGATGGGCACAACAGCCGGCACCACAACGGCCCTCACAACGGGCATCACGCAACGCGGCTGAGCCGCACGCCACGCACCCTCGATACACCATGAGAGACACCATGCTGAATTGCACCTGCTGCCCGTCGCCGGGACGTCGCCGCCTGCTCGGCGCGCTTGCCGCGTTCGCGGGCACCGCCGTCGCCGGACAGTCCGCGTCGGCCGCCGGCACCGCGAGCACACCGGACGCCCCGGCCACGCCGGCCGCGCTGCCGACGCACCGGCCGCGCTCGATCGACATCCACGCGCATTACTACCCTGAAAGCTTCTGCGACCTGGTCGGCGGCGAAGGCAAGCGCTTCGGCGGTTCGTTCGTGTGCGACGACGCGTCGTTCACGTTCCGCACGCCCGCCGGCGGCCTCGGGCCGCTGCCGATGAAGTTCATCGACATCGATGCGCGGCTCAAGGACATGGATGCGTCCGGCGTCGACGTGCAGGCGCTGTCGCTCAGCGTGCCGATGGCGTACTGGGGCGACCGGCCGTTCAACGCGAAGCTCGCGCGCGACTGGAATGCATCCGCGTCGCGCGTCTACCAGCGGCACCCGACGCGCTTCGTCGTGCTCGCGACGCTGCCGATGCTGAACGCGGCCGACGCGATCGACGAGCTCGAACGCGCCGCGCAATTGCCGGGCGTACGCGGCGTGTACATGGGCACCAACATCGACAACCGCGATCTCGACGATCCGCTGTTCGCGCCCGTGTTTGCCCGCATCGAGCAGCTGGGCCTGCCGGTCTTCCTGCATCCGCAGCAGACGGTCGGCGGCGCACGGCTCGGCGATTTCTACCTGAGCAACCTGCTCGGCAACCCGTTCGATACCGCGATCGCGGGCTCGCACCTGATCCTCGGCGGCGTGCTCGACCGCTACCCGACGCTGGAAGTCACGTTGCCGCACGCGGGCGGCGCGCTGCCGATCCTGGTCGGGCGTCTCGACGCGGGCTGGACCGTGCGGCCCGAAACCCGCCGGCTCGCGCAAAAGCCCAGCAGCTACCTGCGGCGCTTCAGCTACGACACGGTGTCGCATTCGGGGCCCGTGCTGAACTTCCTGATCGAGAACGTCGGCGTGGACCGGCTCGTGCTCGGCAGCGACTACTGTTTCGACATGGGCTACGAGCAGCCGGTCCGCTTTCTCGACCGTGTCGGCCTGAGCGCGCAGCAGCGCACGATGATCCTCGGCGGCAATGCGGGCAAGCTGCTGCGGATCTAGCGGGCGGGCGCGCGGCGTCTTGACCGCCGCGCTTGCACGGTCGGCGCAGCGCGTGGCCGGACATGGCATGATCCGCCGAACCGTGATGCGCGGGCGCGCGGCGCCGCGCGTCACGACGCCTGGCCGGTGGCGCACGTCGCCGGCCGTACACCGGAGTCACCCACGATGAAGATAGTCATTGCAGGCGGATCGATCGCCGGTCTCGCGGCCGCGCTGACGCTCGACTGCGTCGGACACGACGTGACGGTCTGCGAACGCTCGCCGTCGCCGCTGCGCGGCCAGGGCGGCGGTGTGGCCGTGCTGCGCCGGATGATGGCGTTTCTCGAACAGCACGGCCGGCATTGCCGCCACGCGATCAGCGTGCCGACGCACCGGCGGCGCTGGATCGATCGCGACGGCAGCGTCACGCGCGACGAGCCCGAGATGCTGCCGTTTTCGTCATGGGACGCCGTCTACCGCTCGCTGTGCGAAACGCTGCCGAACGGGCACATCCGGTACGGCCGCACGGTCACCGGCTTCGACCAGGACGCGGACGGCGTCGACGTCCATCTCGGCGACGAACGGATCCGCGCCGACGTGCTGATCGCCGCCGACGGTGCCGGCTCGACCCTGCGCGCGCAGCTCTTTCCCGGTTATGCGCCGTCGTTTGCCGGTTACCTCGCGTGGCGCGGGATCGTCGACGAAGCGGATTTCGACGCCGCGTCGATCGCGCCGCTGGTCGAGAACATGACGCTGCACAAGGCGCCGGGCGAGCTGTTCATGGCGTTCCTGATTCCCGCACTCGACGGCTCGCTCGTGCCGGGCACGCGTCGCTTCAACTGGCTGTGGTATCGCAACGAAGCCGATCGCGATGCGCTGCGCCACCACCTGACCGATCGGGCCGGGCATGTCCATCACGCGTCCGTGCATCCGGGGCAACTCGCCGACGACGTCGTCGCGACGCTGCGGCAACTCGCCGGCGAACGCCTGCCCGCCACGCTCGCACAACTGGTTCACGCGACGCGCATGCCGTTCAACCAGGCGATCTTCGATGCGTTGAGTCCCGCGTTCGTCGACGGTCGCGTCGCACTGATCGGCGATGCGGCGTGCACCGTGCGCCCCCACACGGCGTCGGGCACGTCGAAGGCCGCGAGCGATGCGGTGTCGCTTGCCGAAGCGCTGCCGACGGATACGACCGATGTTGTCGCGCGCCTCGCGCAATGGTCGGCGCGGCGGCGCGACGAAGTGACGTCGCTGCTCGAAAAGGGCCCGCAACTGGCCGCGGCGTTCGGCCTCGGCACGCCGCGCTGACACGGCGACGCCCGTGCCGGGCGAGCGTCTCGGCAGGGTTCAGAACGTTTCAGCGCAGCTTCAGGAAATGGCGCCGGTGCGCGCGTAGACTGCCTCCATCATCCGCCGTGCACACGATGACGCGATTGCGCCCTTGCTTGCGCGGCCTCCCCACACCTGGAGCAACGACATGATCTCCGCCGCGAATCGCTGCCGCCGGGCCGGCTTGTCATGGCCGGATCGCCCGGCGATGCGTCGCCGTCATCCGGCGACGCCGACCGGAACGACCGCCGCCGGCACACGCGCGCCCGGCCTCCCACGCTGGCCCGCCTGTCGCGGCAGCCGGATCCGCGCCGCCGGGCGCGACAGGCATCCGCTCCATTGCCCCGCCTGTCGAACGATCGCAGGCGGACCGGTTTGCGTGGAGCACGCATGAAACACAAACGACTCTGGTTCGGCGCGGCCGGCATCGCGGTTGTCGGCCTGGCGATCGCGATCGGCATCATGTTCAAGCCGTCGATTGCGCCGATCGATCCGCCAGCCCGCGCGTCGTTCGATCCGCAACTCGTTCGCGCCGGCGCGCGTGTGGTCGCGCTCGGCGACTGTATCGTGTGTCACACCGCGAAGGACGGCAAACCGTTCGCCGGCGGGCTGCCGCTCGCGACGCCGTTCGGCACGATCTACGCGACCAACATCACGCCGGATGCCGACACCGGCATCGGCCGCTGGTCGCGCGACGCGTTCGCGCGTGCGCTGCGCAGCGGGATCGCCCGCGACGGCCATCCGCTCTACCCGGCGTTTCCGTACATCCACTTCACGCGCATGTCCGACGACGACATCACGGCCGCCTACGCGTACCTGATGACCCGTGAGCCGGTGCAGACGAAGACGCCGCCGAACGAGCTGATCTTTCCGCTGAACTTCCGGCCGCTGGTCGCGTTCTGGAACGTGCTGTTCCTGCGCGAAGGCGCGTATCGGCCCGACCCGTCGCAATCCGCGCAATGGAATCGCGGCAAGCTGCTCGTCGACGGCCTCGGGCACTGCGCGTCATGCCACTCACCGCTCAATGCGATCGGCGGCGAACAGGCAGGCAAGGCGTTCGACGGCGGCATCGTCGACGGCTGGGAGGCGCCGCCGCTCAATGCGCTCGGCAACGCGGTCAAGCCGTGGACGCAGGCGCAGCTGGTCACCTACCTGCGCACCGGCCGCGCGAACGAGCACGGCGCGGCGGCCGGCCCGATGCTGCCCGTCACGCGCGATCTCGCGACCGTCCCGCAGGAGGACGTCGAGGCGATCGCCGCGTACATCCTGTCGATCCAGAAGCCGGCCGCAACAAGGCCCGCGACCGCCGGTGCCGGACACGGCCCGACGACGCCCGCCGGCCAGCGCGGCGCGGTGCTGTTCCAGGCATCGTGCGCGCAATGCCACGGGCCGGCGTCGCCGATGCAGGCGATCGGCGAGCGGCCGACGCTCGCGTTCAGCACGGCGGTCGCCGCCGATACGCCGCGCAACGCGATCCAGATGATGTTCAACGGGATCGGCTGGCACGGCGAAGACACGCTGAACTACATGCCTTCGTTCATCGACCAGTACGACGACGCGCAGATCGCGGACCTCGCCGCGTACCTGCGCGAAGCGTACTCCGATCGTCCCGCATGGAGCGGCGTCGACACCCTGGCCGCGAAGCTCAGAAAGGAGGACAGCGCGCGATGATTACCCTCACCGTCAACGGCGTGCGGCACACGCTCGACATCGATCCGTCCACGCCGCTGCTGTACGCGCTGCGCAACGACCTGCACCTGCACGGCGCGAAGTTCGGCTGCGGCCTCGGGCAATGCGGCGCATGCACCGTGATCGTCGACGACAAGCCGATGTTCTCGTGCCTGATTCCGGTGGCCGCGCTCGGCGAGCGCCGCGTGCGGACCCTCGAAAGCCTCGGCACCGCCGAGCATCCGGGCAAGCTGCAGCAGGCGTTCATCGATCACCAGGCCGCGCAGTGCGGGTATTGCATCGCGGGGATGATCATGCGCGCGCAGGCGCTGCTCGAACGCAACCCGAAGCCCACCGAACGCGAACTGCGCGCGCAGATGGAACCGAACCTGTGCCGCTGCGGCACCCACATGCGGATCCTGGCGGCGATCCGCCAGGTCGCCGGCCTGCCGGACCCGGAGCCGGCCGGCGCGCCCGTCATGATCAGCAAGGGACTCTGATGAACCCACCCGACGACATCGACGAAGGCCGCCGGCACTTCATGGTCTCCGGCGCGCTCTTCGTCGCGTTCAGCCTCGCGCCGGTCACGCGTGCCGCCGCGCAGCTCGTGATCGCGGACGAAGGCGCCGCCGTCCACGTCGGCAAGGCGACCGAAACGCTGGCCGGCAGCCTGAAGACCAACCCGCTGCTGGACGCGTGGATCAAGATCACGCCCGAAGGCAAGGTCACCGTGTTCACCGGCAAGGTCGAGCTCGGCACCGGCGTGCGTACCGCGTTGCTGCAGGTGGCGGCCGAGGAGCTGAACATGAAGCCCTCGCTGATCACGTTCCTGACGGCCGACACCGGCGCGTCGCCGGACGAGGGCCTGACGGCCGGCAGCCACACGATGGCCGACAGCGGCTCCGCGTTGCTGAACGCGGCCGCGCAGGTGCGCGGGCTGCTGGTCGACGGCGCAGCGAAGCAGTTCGGCGTCGATCCGCGCACGCTCACCGTCGCCGATGCGGTGATCAAGGCGCAGGATGGCCGCACGATGCGCTACGGCGACGCGGTGCGCACGGTCGACCTGCACCGCAGCGCCACGCCGACGTCGCCGCTGAAGCCGCCCGCCACGTTCTCGGTGATCGGCACGTCGCTGCCGCGCGTCGACATCCCGAACAAGGTCACGGGC
The DNA here is from genome assembly GCF_964265005.1 of Burkholderia crassaminum. NCBI lineage: Bacteria > Pseudomonadati > Pseudomonadota > Betaproteobacteria > Burkholderiales > Burkholderiaceae > Burkholderia > Burkholderia crassaminum. The sequence continues at coordinate 586,856 of NZ_OZ183801.1, forward strand.
GGCGTCAGCTACGTGCAGGACATGGCACTGCCCGACATGCTGCATGCGCGTGTCGTGATGCCGCCCGTGTACGACGCGAAGCTGCTGTCGTTCGACGAAGCCGCGATCCTGAAGATGCCGGGCGTCGTGCGGATCGTGCGCAACGGCAGCCTCCTCGCGGTCGTCGCGCGCGGCGAATGGCAGGCGGTCGTCGCGCAGCGCGCGCTGGCCGCCGGCAGCCGCTGGTCGCCCGGCCGCGCGCTGCCCGAGCGCGACACGGTGCACCAGGACCTGAAGCGGATCGCGACGCAGCGCATCGAGATCGCGAACACGAAGGGCGACACCGCACCGGCGACGAAGACCCTCTCCGCGACGTTCCTGAAGAACTACCTGCTGCACGGCTCGATCGGGCCGTCGTGTGCGGTCGCGCATCTCGAGAACGGCATGCTGACCGTGTGGACCCACTCGCAGGGCGTGTATCCGCTGCGCGACGCGCTCGCCGAAATGCTGTCGATGCCGAAGACGAGCGTGCGCTGCATCCATACCGAAGGCTCCGGCTGCTACGGGCACAACGGCGCGGACGACGTGGCCGCGCATGCGGCGCTGATCGCGGCGGCGCTGCCCGGCAAGCCGATCCGCGTGCAATGGATGCGCGAGCAGGAACATACGTGGGACCACTTCACGCCCGCGATGGTCACGGAGCTCAGCGCGTCGCTCGACGCGAGCGGCCATATCGTCGACTGGAACTACGCGCTGTGGAGCAGCTCGCACAACGAGCGGATCGTCAATGCCGGCCGGCTGCTGCCCGCGCGGATGCTCGAGCCGCCGTTCGTGTCCGCGCCGTCGACGCCGATGCTGCAGCCCGAAGGCGGCGGCGATCGCAACGCGATTCCGCTGTACGCGCTGCCGACCATGCACATCGTCAACAACTTCTCGCCGACGATGCCGCTGCAGACCTCGGCGATGCGCTCGCTCGGCGCGCATACCAACGTGTGGGCAATCGAAAGCTTCATGGACGAGCTGGCGCACGCCGCCGGCGTCGATCCGGTCGAATTCCGGCTGCGGCACATGCAGGACCACCGTGCGCGCCAGGTGATCCAGCTCGTCGCGACGAAGTTCGGCTGGCCGCGGCCGCCGCGCGAACGCAACCGTGGCGTCGGCTTCGCGTTCGGCCGCTACAAGAACCTGATGGCCTACGTCGCGATGGCGATCGAGATCACGGTCGTGCCGGAAACGGGCCAGGTGACGCTCGACCGCGCGGAAGTGGCCGTCGACGCCGGCCAGGTCGTGTCGCCGGACGGCATCCGCAACCAGATCGAAGGCGGCATCGTGCAGGCCGCGAGCTGGACACTGTACGAGGCGCTGAAATACGATACGCAGCGCATCCGCAGCTTTGACTGGAGCAGCTACCCGATCCTGCGTTTCGGCGCGGCGCCGCAAAGCATCAAGGTGCACCTGATCAACCGTCCCGGCGCGCCGTTCCTCGGTGCGGCCGAAGCGTCGATGGGGCCGACCGCGGGTGCGCTGGCCAATGCGATCTTCGATGCGACCGGCCAGCGGCTGCGCGAAATGCCGTTTGCGGGCGACGGGCTCAGGAAGCGCATCGACGCGTAGCGGCGGCACCTCAACAAAAAAGCCGCGCCGGCACAGACCGGCGCCGGCAACGAACAGGTTGGAGATTTCTCAACGATGGATACCTTGCTTTCGATGCGCGTGTTCACGCGCATCGTCGAGACGGGCAGCTTCACGCGCGCGTCCGACACCACCGGGCTGACGACGCCGCGCGTGTCCGCGCTGCTCAGCACGCTCGAACAGCATCTCGGCTGCCGGCTGCTGAACCGCACCACCCGCCGGATCTCGCTGACCGAGGACGGGCAGGCCTACTACGAGCGCTGCGTCGGTGTGCTGCGTGAAATCGCCGACATGGAAGCGGCCGTCTCGCAGGCGCGCAACGTGCCGCGCGGCCGCCTGAAAGTGAACCTGCCGCCGGCGATGGCCAAGCAGATCATGGTGCCCGCGCTGCCCGAATTTCTCGCCGCGAATCCGGGCATCTCGGTCGAACTCGGCGTGACCGACCGCCAGATCGATCTGGTCGGCGAAGGCGTCGACTGCGTCGTGCGCGTCGGCGCGCTCGACGATTCGGGGCTGGTCGCGAAGCGGATCGGCAGCCTGACCACCTGCACGTGCGCGGCGCCCGCGTATCTCGAACGCTGCGGCGCGCCTGAAACGGTCGACGATCTCACGCAACACATCGCGGTCAGCCACATCTCGGCCGACACGGGCCGGCCGCGGCCGTGGGACTACGTGGTCGACGGCGAAACGCGCATCATGCAGATGTGCGGCACCGTCGCGGTCAACGATGCCGACACCTACATCGCGTGCGGCGTCGCGGGCATCGGCCTGATCAAGACCTCGCTGTACCTGGTCGAGCCGTACCTGCAATCGGGGCGCCTGCGCGAGGTGCTGACGGATTTCAACACGCCGCCGCGGCCGATCTCGATCCTGTATCCGCCCAACCGGCATACGCCCGTCAAGCTCAAGATCTTCGTCGACTGGCTCGCTGGCCTGTTCGCGCAGATTCCGACGCTGCAGGGCCAGCGCCGCTGAAGCACGCAGTCGACGGGGTCCCAACTACCTTACCGATCGCGTCCGGTGCCTGACGTGACGCTGTCAAGGGAATCCGACCCGGCATTCTCCGAGGACGGCAATCAGCCCTGACCGTCAAGCAGGCGGTGGACATCCTCCGATATCGGATCACCGCTCGAGATCGCGAGTATGTTGGGGCCGAGGTCATGGATTTCGTACTGGAGATCGACCAACGTCTGATACATCCTGCCGGAATTCGACTTGATCTTTTCGATGAACATGATCGGACGAGAAGCGTTCAATGTTGCCAATGCACCATCAATGACGGCCTCCTCCATGCCTTCGACGTCGATTTTTATGAGATCGACATTCGATTGCCCCAAGGAATCAAGCGTAATTAACGGAACATCATATCCGCAGTCGTAATCAATCCGCTGCCCGATATCTTCATTGACAGAACTCCTGACAAGCTCGAGGCTTCCAAAGCTTGATTTCTTATGATAATCAACGAATGGTATTCTCAACAATCCATTTTCTCCGCCGATCGCAACATTTTTTGCATCGACATTGAAACAGTTATTAATGGCAATATTCCCGCATAGCGCATAGTACACCGATCTCTGCGCCTCAATCGAGATAACACTTCCTGCTTCGCCAAGTACCCGCGCGAACTCAATCGTGTGCACTCCGATATTGGCGCCGCAGTCGATTGCGATAACCGGACGTCTACCATCCGCCTTGCGCTTCTTTAGTTTCAGAATCGATGTCAGTAATTCAACATCACTCGTATAAAAACCTCCAGTTTCCAGAATATTCCATCCCACACCATAATTTCCATATTCTACGTTATGGTTTTCGTCGTTCCTGTTGACGATAAGCATCCCGTGACTCGTTGACGCCAAGATGTAAGCAATTTTCATGAGCACCTCTTGCCGAAATTAAATTCACCTACCCGTGACAAAAAATTCTAATAATACATGATTGAATTCGCAACGATTTTGATGCCAATATCTTCACAAACGTGACCGGTACCGCGCCTGGCGTCGTTTTTGCATGCCTCCTGCGATTGTCAGTCCAGGCTTGAATCGTTCTTGTCAGCCGATTGACTGCACATCAGATTCACGATTCGGGCTGTGCAGGCAGGTCAGCCTGCAAAGGGCGCCGTACAAGGCTCATGCCGGAACGGCTGTGTCAGCATCTCGGTACACAACTGTGCATCGCCCCGCCTGACTTGGGTACGTTGCTCGCGCGGTACGACGCCCCACTGACACGCTCGCCAACCACCAGAAGCTCGCCTACGAAGCACTCGGATTCCGACCTATGGCCGAGCACCAGCGGCATTGTGTCGTCCTCCGACTCAACACCGCCGCGCGCACCGCAGAAATCAAGTGATTTAAGACGCGGTTTAGGACTATTCAGTCGGCTCGATCCAGACTGCTCTCATGGGGCTTCGCTACCCGCGATATCCGCGCCGGAAGCCCGTTTCGAGAGGCGCATCATGAAGATCGCGATCGCCGGCGGCTCCATCACGGGCCTGGCCGCCGCCGTCACGCTGAATTGCATCGGTCACGAGGTCGTCGTCCATGAGCGCCGCGACCGGCGCGTGCCCGATCATGGCGGCGGTGTCGCGGTACTGCGCCGCATGACGGCATTTCTCGATGCGCACGGCGGCCAGCGGCTGTCGATCGCGACGGTCCCGACGCGCCGCCGGCGCTGGATCGACCGCGCGGGCGGAATCGTCGACGACGCGTGCCAATGGCTGCCGTTTTCGTCGTGGGACATCGTCTATCGCGCGCTGTGCGCGATGCTGCCGGACGGGATGATCCGCTACGGCAGCCCGGTGACGGTCGAGCACCGCGACCCGGACGGTGTCGACTTGCAGATCGGCGCGACGCGCGAGCGGGTGGACCTGCTCGTCGCCGCGGAAGGCGCGGGCTCGCGCATCCGCACAGCGCTGTTTCCCGGCTACGCGCCGCGCTATGCCGGCTACTTCGCGTGGCGCGGCGTCGTCGACGAAGCCGCGTTCGATGCGGAGACCATCGAAATGCTCGTCGAGAACCTGACGCTCTACCGGCAGCCCGGCGAACTGTTCATGGCGTTCCAGATTCCCGCCGCCGACGGCATGCCGGGGCCTCGCGCGCAACGCTTCAACTGGATCTGGTACCGCTCCGAAGCAAACCTCGACACGTTGCGCGACCATCTGGCCGACCTCGGCGGCCGCCTGCACGACGCGTCGGCCGAACCGGGCCTGTTGTCGACCCGCGCACACGCCGCGCTCGGCGCACTCGCGCGCGAGCGTCTGCCGCCGGTGCTGTCGCAACTGGTCGAGGCGACCGCCGCGCCGTCCGTCCAGGCCGTCTTCGACGTCTTCAGCCCCGCTTTCGCCAACGGCCGCATCGCGCTCGTCGGCGACGCGGCCTGCACGCTGCGGCCCCATACGGCATCCGGCATGTCGAAAGCCCTCGCCGACGCGGTCACCCTCGCGCAGGCGCTGCCGTCGTGCGCGCACGACGTTACGAGACGCACCGCGTCCTGGGCGGCCGCGCGCCGGGTCGCGTCGGCCGGCCTCGCCGACGCCGGCGTGCGGTTCGCGACCGATCTCGGCCTCGGCGCATGCGCATGAATCCGGCCGCGGTCCGACCCCTTTGCGTGGCGCGCAAAGCTCGATTGCGCACCGGGCGTATTCCCTTGTTATCGATCGATCAATAATCTTGACGGCAATGCGGCGGCTTCCGTTACGCCGCGTCGAACACCCGAACACCCAACAACGCCACGCCCGCCCGACGACCGGGCACCCGACATCTCTTTCGAAGGAGTCGACCATGTCAGCAGAATCCACCCCGCTCGCGCCCCACGGGCACGCGGCCAAGCTCACGCAGGGCCTCATCATGCTGTTCGCGTTCAGTTGCGGCGCGATCGTCGCGAACCTGTACTACGCGCAACCGATCACCGAACTCATCGCGCCGAGCCTGCACATGTCCGGCGGAACCGCGAGCCTGATCGTGTCGCTGACGCAGATCGGCTACGCGTTCGGCCTGTTCTTCATCGTGCCGCTCGGCGACCTGCTCGAGAACCGCAAGCTGATGATCATCACCGCCGTCGTGTCGATCGCGAGCCTCGCGGCGGCGGCCGTCGTGCAGACGCCCGGGCTGTTCCTCGCGATCTCGCTGCTGATCGGCTTCAGCTCGGTCGCGGTGCAGATCCTGGTGCCGCTCGCCGCGCACCTCGCGCCCGATCATTCGCGCGGCCGGGTGGTCGGCACGATCATGGGCGGGCTGCTGCTCGGCATCCTGCTCGCGCGCCCGCTGTCGAGCGTGGTGGCCGACGCGTTCGGCTGGCGCTTCGTGTTCGCGGCCGCCGCGGTGCTGATGACGCTCGTGACCGCCGTGCTCGCGCTGACGATCCCGTCGCGCCAGCCCGATCACCGCGCCACCTACTTCGAGCTGATCGGTTCGCTGCTGCACCTGGTTCGCACGATGCCGGTGCTGCGCCATCGCGCGTTCTACCAGGGCCTGATGTTCGCGTCGTTCAGCCTGTTCTGGACCGCCGTGCCGGTCGAACTCACGCGTCACTACGGCCTGTCGCAATCGGCCATCGGCCTGTTCGCGCTGGTCGGGGCGATCGGCGCGACGTCGGCACCGGTCGCGGGCCGCCTCGCGGATGCCGGCCACGGCGTGCGGGCGACGCTGATCGCGCTGATCGCCGGCGCGCTGTCGTACGCGGTCGCGCTGATCCACGGCGCCGGCCTGTATGGCCTCGTCGTCACCGGCATCGTGCTCGACTTCGCGGTGCAGATGAACATGGTGCTCGGCCAGCGCGAGATCTATGCGCTGCACGCGGCCAGCCGCAACCGCCTGAATGCGCTGTACATGACGAGCATCTTCGTCGGCGGTGCGATCGGCTCCGCGCTCGCGAGCCCGCTGTACGAACACGGCGGCTGGCCGCTCGTCGCCGCGGTCGCCGGCACGTTCCCGATCATCGCGCTCGCCCACTACCTCGTGATCGGGCGTCCGCACGCACGACGCCACGCACAGTCCTGAACCGGCGCCGGCACCGGTTCACGCGCGACGCCCCCCGGGGCCGCTCGCGCGCCGGAACGCTGCCGGCACGTCATCCCCGTCTTTCCCGAACTATCCGCAGGGCCCGCCGCCTGACCGGTCGCTGTCGCGCGACACGCGGCACCGCCCTGCCTCACGCAAAAAGGAATCCATCATGTCTACCCTGCTCAGCCACTACGACCTGCGCGGCCTGCCGCTTCCCAACCGTGTCGTGATGGGGCCGATGACGCGCTCGCGCGCGCCGTCGCGCGGCCAGCCGACCGAACTGATGGCCGAGTACTACGCGCAGCGCGCGTCCGCCGGCCTGATCGTGACCGAGGCGACCAACGTCAGCCCGGCTTCCGCATCGTTCGAACTGACGCCGGGGCTCGTCACCGACCAGCAGGCGGCCGGCTGGAAGCAGATCACGGACGCTGTGCATGCGAACGGCGGCCGCATCTTCGCGCAGCTGTGGCACGGCGGCCGCGTGAGCTCGCTGACGCTGCTCGGCGGCGACGCGCCGCTGTCGCCGTCCGGCGTCAACGACGATCTCGAGCAATTGCAGGTGTGGGCGCAGCTGCAGAACGGCTATTACACGAAGATTCACGCGACGCCGTCGCGTGCAATGACGACGGACGAGGTGGCCGACACGGTCGACGAATTCCGCGACGCGGCCATCCGCGCGATGGCGGCCGGCTTCGACGGCGTCGAGCTCCACGCGGCCAACGGCTACCTGCCGCACCAGTTCCTGTCGTCGACGCTGAACCGCCGCGACGACCGGTACGGCGGCTCGGTCGCGAACCGTGCGCGCTTCCTCGAGGAGATCGTCGACGCGGTCGGCGGCGTGATGCCGCTCAGCCGCGTGGGCGTGCGCATCTCGCCGTACGCGAAGTACAACAACGTGCGCGACGCGGATCCGGATACGACGTACGCCTACGTCGGCCGCATGCTCGACGAAGCCGGCGTCGCGTACGTGCACGCGGCGGACACCAACGGCTGGAGCGGCGAGCCCGACCTGCCGCGCATCGTCGCGAACACGCGCAAGCACTTCGGCGGCACGCTGATCGTCAACGGCGGCATCGCACCGGATGCCGCGCACGCGCTGATCGACACGGGTGACGCCGATCTCGTCGCATTCGCTCGCGCGTACATCGCGAACCCCGACCTCGTCGAACGCATCGCGGCGAACGCGCCGCTCGCCGCGCCGAAGGCGGTCGGCTGGTACGGCGGCGACCGCGCGGGCTACGTCGACTATGCGCGTCACGATGCGGCGGGGGTCAGTGCTTGAGTGCTTGAGTGCTTGAGCGTTTGGGCACTTGGGCACTTGGGTGCTTGGGCACCTGGGCACTTGAGCACTTCGGCACTTCGGCGTTTGGGCGCTTGGGCGCTTGAGCACTTGAGCACTTGAGCACTTGAGCACTTGAGCACTTGAGCACTTGGGCGCTTGAGCATTGAACCGGCAGCGTCGCGCCCCGCGCGCGCCGCCGGACCTCGCCGGACCTAGCCGAACGCCGTCAGGCGTCCTTCCAGCGCGCGCCGAGCACGCGCCCGCAGAAATTCGGCCGGTGAAAATCCGGATCGGCGCGTTCGAGCACATCGGCGCTCCACGTGCCGAACGTCGATGCCGGCCGGTGCGCGACGCCGCGCGCGACCGCATCGAGGAACGCGTCGCTGAAGCCTTCGCCGCGCGGGTAGGCGGCGAGCAGCGCGCGCCGCTCGTCGGCCGAATACGCGTCGAAATCGGTGGCCATCAGGTCGGTCGAGACGGCGGCCGCCAGCACACGCGCGAGCGGCGACACGCGCGCGGCCACGCCGGGCGTCGTATGCAGCGCGATCGCACGCCACACGTCGTCGCGCATGCGCTGCGACGTCTGATGGCGCAGCAGGAACGCATCGGCGGCATCGGCGCTGTCGAGCTCGTAGCGCGCGCTCGAGCGGCCGTACGCGGTGCTCAATCCCATATTCGCGTACATCGCGGCCACGTACAGCGCATCGGCATCGCAGGTCTCGCCGGCACGCTGCGCGGCCAGCGACGCGAGCACGAACACCCGGCTCGCATGCTCGGTGATCGTGTGCGGCAGCGAAGCGCAGGCCGCTTCGGCGGCTTCGATCGCCATCGGCGTCCGTGGAATGCGGATGCCGGCGACTTCGTCGTCGGCCGGTGCGCACGTATGCGCAGAACTCATCTCTTCTCCTTCTGCCCCCCAACCGGAGGCGGAAAATTGTCCATGCTTCGTGCGGCACGCGCCGACGCAGCCGGCGTATCGGCCGGTACGGCGTCGCCCTAGAACGCGAAACCGGGGTAAGCCGATGCTTCGCACTGCTCGACGGTTTCCGTCGCGGCCGCATGCAGGCGCTGCACGATGCCGATACCGAGCCCGCGCGCGGCACCGACCTGCGTGCCGGCGCCGGCCGCCGCGCGCAACGAAGGCGACTCGGCCGGACGACGCTGGCCGGCGCCGCCGAATTCGGCCACCGGCGACCACGCGGGGCTGACCGCCAGCGGCGGCGGCGCGAGCGGCGCGAACTCGTCGTCCGCGTGCACGATCCTGCCGCCGACGACCGTCAGCACCGACGACAGCGACTTGATCCGCGCTTCGTCGATCGTGAAGTAGTCGTCCGTCAGCACCGCGAAATCCGCGTAGTGGCCGGGCACCAGCGCGCCCTTGCAGTCGTCCTCGTTGGAGAACCACGCGCTGCCGACCGTATAGCAGCGCAGCGCTTCCATCCGGCTGAGCCGGTTGCGTTCCGGATACAGCGCCGTGCCGCCGACCGTGCGCCCCGACACCATCCAGTACAGCGACACGAACGGGTTGTAGCTCGCGATACGCGTTGCGTCGGTACCCGCGCCGACCGGCAGCCCGGCCGCCAGCATCGCGCGGATCGGCGGCGTGCGCATCGCGGCTTGCGCGCCGTAGCGTGCGATGAAGTACTCGCCCTGGAACGCCATCCGGTGCTGGACCGTCACGCCGCCGCCGAGCGCGGCGATGCGCGCGATGTTCGCATCCGACACCGTCTCGCAGTGATCGAAGAACCAGCGCAGCCCGTCGAACGGCATCTCGCGGTTCACGGCTTCGAGCACGTTCAGGAAACGGCCGATCGATTCGTCGTAGGTCGCATGCAGCCGGAACGGCCAGCGGTGCCGCACCAGCAGCCGCACCACCGCGGCCAGTTCGGCTTCCAGCGCCGCCGGCAGGTCGGGTCGCGGTTCGAGAAAATTGCCGAAATCGGCGGCCGAATACACCAGCAGTTCGCCGGCGCCGTTCATCCGCAGGAACGCGTCGCCGTCGCCGGGCTTCGCGAGCGTCACCCAGCGCGCGTAGTCGTCGAGTTCCCGTCCCGCATGCTGCACGAACAGGCTGTACGCGACGCGCACGGTCATTTCACCGCGCTGCGCGAGTGCCAGGATCGCGCCGTAGTCATCCGGATAGGCCTGGAAATCGCCGCCCGCGTCGATCGCACTCGTCACGCCGAGCCGGTTCAGCTCGCGCATGAAGTGCCGCATCGAATTCATCTGGTCGTCGTGGCCGAGCTTCGGGGCCCGTTCGAGCGCCTCGTGCAGCACGGCCATGTCCGGGCGCGCGATCAGCATGCCGGTCGGCCGGCCGAGGCGATCGCGCTGGATCTCGCCGCCGGGCGGGTTCGACGTATCGCGGCCGTAGCCGATCGCGCGCAGCGCGGCCGCGTTCAGGAGCGCGCTGTCGCCCAGGTGCATGATGAAAACCGGCGTGTCGGGCGCGATCGCGTTGAGTTCGGCCGCCGTCGGCCCGCGCTTTTCGGCGAACTGGAATTCGGTCCAGCCGCCGACCACGCGCACCCAGTGCGGCGCGGGCGTGCGCAGCACCTGGCGACGCAGCATCGCGAGCGCGTCGGCCAGTGTCGGCACGCCGTCCCAGCGCAGTTCCAGGTTGAAGTTCAGGCCGCCGCGGATCATGTGCAGGTGCGAATCGTTCAGCCCCGGGATCACGGTGCGCCCGTTCAGGTCGATGCACTGCGTGCCCGCGTGTGCATGGCGCATCACGTCGTGCCCGCTGCCGGCCGCGAGGATCCGGCCGTCCTTCACGGCGAGCGCGGTCACGAACGACTGCCGGTCGTCCTGCGTCGCGATCTTGCCGTTGCATACGATGAGGTCCGCCGCCGCGGCGGAATCCGTCGCCTTAAGCACCGTCCGGCCCTCCGCTTGCGCCGCAAGCCGGCACGCGGCCGCACGCCGCCTGCCTCCGGTTCGACGATACACGGACCATCCACTCCCCCTTGAACATTGAACGATCGGACCGACGGGCCGCGGCGCGATGGCGCGGTGTCGTCCTGCGCGAACCGGGCATGACGTTACGCCACCTGCTGCATCGCGTCCGCCGCCTCGTGCCGCATGCGCGGCCGGCCCGCCGGCGGTGCCGGCTCCGGGCGCACGAAGTTCTGCAGGCGTGCGAGCCGGCGCACGTCGAACGCGCGCGATTGCGGATCGAAATGCCCCGACAGGTTCGCCACCAGCGACGACGCCTGGCCGGTCCGCCCGCGCTCGATCAGGTGATCGGCGAGATCGAGCGTGCCGCGCAGCGCCCACATCGCGGCCCCTTGACCGTTCGCGGTATGAATTCCAGCCAGCAGATGCCGGTGCCCGTCGGCTTCGTACGCGATCGCGACATCCGGGTCCGCGGTGCGGGCCTGTTCGAGCATCGCGAGCCCGCGCGCGCGCAGCAGTTCCGGCACGAACAGGTGCTCGCCGTGCGCGCGGCAGCGCGCGAGCGTCGCATCGAGCTTCGCGCACGCCTCGGCCGCGCGCCCCGTGCGCGTCAGCCCTTCCGCGTATGCGACGACCAGCGGCGCGAGCAGGCGCCGGAAGCCGCTCGCCTCGATGCGCCGCAGCGCGGGCTCGAGCCGCGCGAGACCGGCGCCGGGATGCCCGGCCTGCATGTCGAACTGTCCGGCAAGGCCTTCCGCGTGGCTGAGCCAGATGTCGAACCCGTTCGCCTCCGCCGTCGAGCGCAGCGTGCCGAGATAGTCGGAAATCACGTCGTGATCGCCGTAGCGCAACGCGATCGGCACGGCCGCGGCGCCGAGCACGACGCACAGTGCCGGCCCCGACCCGGTGCGGCGCGCGGATTCGACCGCCTGCGCGGCCAGCCGCATCGCATATTCCGGATCGCCCTGCATCCAGACAAGCCGCGTCAGCATCGTGCGGCCGAGCGTCGCGACGTCGATCCCGAGCGCGGCTTCCGCACAGGACGGTTCGCCGGCCACGGCCAGTTCGGCGGTCGCGGCCTCCAGCCGCTCGCGGGCCTGCGCGTGCTCGCCGAAGTAATGCAGCGACGTCGCGACCATCGCGTTCGCCAGCAGCCGCTGCGGGCGGTCGCCGCGCCGCTCGGCCGCGCGCTCGAAGCGGGTCGCGTAGCGCAGCGATTCGTGGATGTCGGAACGCGTCAGCATCGTGTTCCACAGCCCGACCAGCGCGCACGCGTCGAACGCCTCGTCGCCGATCCGGCCTGCGAGCACGAGCGTCCGGTCCCACATCGCGGCGGCCGCGTGCGTATCGCCGTCGGTATGCAGCAGCGCCGTCGCGTACGCCGCGCGCAGGCGCATCTCGCGCGCCGCGTCGATGCCGCCGGCGTCGCCGGCCTCGATCGCGTCGAGCGCCCGCCGCGCCGGTTGCGCGCATTCGCGCATCCGCGCCGGCTCCAGCAACGCGAGCGCCAGCGCGTCCGCTTCCCGCACCCGCGGCTCGGCCGCGACGGGCTCGCGCGGCGCCGACACGCCCGCGGCGACACGCGGGCTCGCGAGGTCCGGGGCCTGCGGCGGCATCCGCGCTTCGCCCTGCTCGCGTTCATAGCGCGCATGACGCTCGGCGACGACGTCGAATTCGCCTTCGTTGTGCAGTTTCTCGAACGCGTACGCGCGCGTCGATTCCGTCAACCGGTAGCGCGCCTGCGCGCCATGGAACTCGACGGTCACCAACGACTTCGCGACCAGTTCGCCGAGCACCGCGATCGTCTCGGCGGCCGACATGCCGGGATCCATCGCGACCTCGCGCGCGGCATCGAACGTGAACGGGCCGACGAAGCACGCCATGCGGCGAAACAGCGAGCGCGCGGCCGCATCCAGCAGCACGTAGCTCCAGTCGAACGTCGCGCGCAACGTCTGGTGGCGCGGCAGCGCCGAGCGCAGCCCGCCGGTCAGCAGGTTCAGCCGGTCGTCCAGACGCGCGGCGACGATCTCGAGCCCGAGCGTCGCGACGCGCGCGGCAGCCAGTTCGATCGCGAGCGGCAGCCCGTCCAGACGCCGGCAGATGTCGCCGACCAGCCGGATGCCGGCTGCATCGACCTCGCAGTCGGGCGTGGCGGCGCGGATCCGCGCCAGGAACAGTTCGACGGCCGAATGACGCACGATCTCGTCGACCGGCGTACCCCCTTCCGGCACCGCCAGCGGGCTCACGCGAAACACGGCTTCGGCCGAGATATGCAGCGGTTCGCGGCTCGTCGCGAGCACGCGCAGCGATGGGGCGCGCGACGTCAGCGTATCGACGAAGTCGGCCACCAGATCGACGACGTGTTCCGCGTTGTCGAGCACGATCAGGGCCGGCGACGCAGCGAACGCTTCGGCGATCCGGTCGATGCCCGGCACGCCGTCCGTGCCGAGCCCGAGTTCCGCGGCGATCGCGAGCAGTACGTCGTCGCGCGTCGCGGCGCTCGCGAGCGCGACGAACAGCACGCGCTCGCCGGACCGCTCGCGCAGCTCGTGGGCGACGCGGCCGGCCAGGCTCGTCTTGCCGATGCCGCCCGCGCCGACGAGCGTGACGACCGGCGCGCGTTCGAGCATGTCGACGATCTGCCCGATCTCCGCCTGGCGTCCGACGAGCGGAACCGGACGGGCCGTCGCGACGGGGTCGGCCGGCAACGCGGCCGCGCGCGGCGTGGCCTCGTGCGCGACGGCGGGATTCGCGATCAGCAGGTAGCCGCGGCCCGGCACCGTCTTGATCAGGCCGCGGTCCGCGCCCAGCGCCTTGCGCAGCGTCGCGACATGGACCTGCAGCCGGTTTTCCTCGACGATCAGGCCCGGCCACACGGCATCCATGATGTCGTCCTTCGACACGATGGAACCGTTGGCGCGATGCAGTACTTCCAGTATGTCAAGCGCGCGTGCGCCAATGCGCAGCGACGCGCCGTGGTGGCGAATGTCCCGCTGCTCGAAATCCACCGACAACGTCCCGATCTGGATCATGGCCGCCTCCAGGTTCCCCACGATGACCGCCATGTGAACACGGCCGTTCACCGGGGCGGGAGTCCGCACCCGGCCTGCCCTGCGGGCGGGTGCAAAGTCTCAAAATGTGGACGGAGTGTAAACGCCGTATAAACAAAAATCTTGAAGGAAAATGCGCTGGCCTTATCCGCACCGGCGCGCACCGCGCAGTCATAAATAGGGCAATAGTGGCCGCATGGTGGCCGCAGCAGCGCATTCGCGTGCCCGTCGAGGCCCGCGCGGCACGGGGCAAGCCAATAGCAAGCATTTCGTCAGCAAGTGGACATTTGTTCAAGTTAACTTGGGCCGATCGGGCACACCGTATAAACTTCGCGTCAAAATGCTCGCGTGCCGCCCCCAACGAAGGATTGTTCCGCCATGCCAGATCCCCTCGTCGCGCCCCCGGCCGCACTGCCGAAAGACACGCTCGGCTGCCTGTCGAGCCTGCTGTCCAAGGATGTCGAACGGTCGGTCGGCGGCCTCACGCTCCATCGCAAATGCATGCGCGACGAACAGTTCGAGCGCATCGAGATGGCGGCCAGCGATCGCGGCTTCCTGATCGGCGTGTCGCTCAACGGCGGGCATCGGCGCACGATCTACGGCGGGGCCGGCCAATCCCGTTCCGAGCGACGGTTCCAGCACAACTCGATCTACATTCGCGACTTTTCCCGGAATTTCCGTGCCGACCTGTACGGCCAGTTCGACTTTCTGCTGGTCGAGCTGTCGCACACCTATCTCGACAGCCTCGGCCGCGAGCACGACGGTACGGAAATCGGCGGCCTGACCTGTGCGCCCGACGTGCAGGACATGGTGCTGGGCCATCTCGCGCACGCGGTCGCCGACAGCCTCGACGGGCCCGGCGCGCTGAATGCGCTGTTCGTCGAGCAAATGGGGCTCGCGATCGGCACGCATCTCGCGCGCCAGTACGGCAACACGAGTGCGCGCGACCTGCAGCGCAAGGGCCTGCTGTCGCCGGCGAAGGCGGCGCTCGCGAAGGAGCTGCTGATGGAGAAGGCGGATCTCGGCGTGTCGATCGAGGAAGTCGCGAGCGAATGCGATCTGTCGCGCGGTTATTTCATCCGTGCGTTCTCGCGCACGACGGGGCGCACGCCGCATCAATGGCTGCTCGAACAGCGCGTGATCCGCGCGCGGCAACTGATCGAGACGACCGACATGTCGCTCGCGGAAATCGCGGCCGTGTGCGGCTTCGCGGACCAGAGCCACCTGAACCGCGTGTTCGCGCGCATCGTCGGCCACCCGCCCGGCGCCTGGCGGCGCGAACTGACGCGCTGACGCGTAGCGGCAGCGGCCGCGCGCCGCCGCTACGCGCGCACCCCGCGCGTCACGGCGCGCGACACCGAGCTTACCGGCCGGTTTCACACTAATCCCGAACGCGGCATGAATCGTTCTGAAAGCCGGCGCCCGACGGCGCCGGCCCGATTCACGCGACCTGATTCCGCGTGCGCTGCGCGTCGAGCAACGCGGCGCGAAACACGTCGGCCGGCTGCGCGCCGCTGACGACCGTCGTGCCGATGCGCGTCGACGGCACCGACGCGATGCCGTCACGCACCGCCTCCGCTTCGAGCGCGACCACCGCGTCGAGCCCTTCGCCGGATGCGAGGAATTCACGCACCGCGTCGCCCGGCAGGCCGGCGCCAGCCGCGATCTCAACCAGCACGTCCGCATCGCCGATATCGCGGCCGTCGCGGAAATACGCGGCAAACAACGCATCGACGAGCGCGACCGCGCTGCCGCGCTGCTGCGCGAACCAGACGAGCCGGTGCGCGAGCCGCGTGTTCGGCGTGCGCGCGATCCGCGCGTGGTCGAACACGAGGCCCGCCGCGCGGCCGGCATCGGCCACATGCGCATCGAGCGCCAGCGAACGCGCCCAACTGCCGAACTTCGCGCTCCGGTACGCCTTGCGGTCGATGCCGCCGACCGGCATCGTCGGGTTCAGCTCGAACGGCACGAACCGCACGCTCACGCTACCGGCCAGGCCGGCTGCTTCGATCGCCTCCGCGAGCCGGTGCTCCGCGATCCAGCACCACGGGCAGATCAGGTCGTAGGTCACGGTTACTTCGACGGGTTTCATTGTCATCTCCTGTACATTGCAGCCCAGAAGATAGCGCTTGCGCGCCGGCGATAGAATGCGAACGGCGCGCAACGCATCGTTGCGGCATGCACAAAGACACGAAGACTCGAAGAGCACGACATGGACAAATTCTCCGCGCTGCGCGCGTTCGTCGAAGTAGCGGAAGCCGGCGGCTTCTCGAGCGCGGGGCGCCGCCTCGACCTCGCGGCGTCGTCGGTGGTACGCGCGGTGGATGCGCTCGAGGCATCGCTCGGCACCGTGCTGCTGAACCGCACGACGCGCCAGGTCACGCTGTCCGATGCCGGCGCGATGTACTACGCACGCGCGAAGCAGCTGCTCGAGGAACTCGCGGAAGCCGACGCGCTGGTGTCCGATCGCGGCGACGAGCCGTCCGGGCCGCTGCGCGTGTCGGTGCCAGTTGCGTACGGCGTGCGCCGCATCGCGCCGCACGTCGCGGCCTTCCTCGCGCGCCATCCGAAGCTCGACCTCGACCTGCAGCTCACCGACGAACGCGTCGATCTCGTCGCGGGCCGCATCGACGTCGCGATCCGGCTCGGAGAAGCGGCGCCGTCCGCCGAAGTCGTCGCGCGGACGCTCGGCACGTTCCACCGCTACGTCGTCGCGAGCCACGATTACCTTGCCGCGCACGGCACGCCGGCCACGCCGGGCGAGCTCGTCGATCACGGCTGCCTGCGCTTTCACTTCGGCGGCGACCAGCAGGCGTGGTCGTTCGCCGATGCGCACGGCACGACGCAGGTGCGCGTCGCCGGACGCCTGAAGTCGAACCACAGCGAAGTGCTGCGCGATGCGGCGCTCGATGGCGCCGGCATCGCGCTGCTGCCCGACTGGCTGGTCGATGCCGACGTCCAGTCGGGCCGTCTGCGCCGGCTCTTCGAGCAATACGACGTGACGCCCGGCACGGCCCGCTCGGTCGTCACCGCGCTCTACCTGCCGACGCAGCGCGGCTCGAAACGCGTGACCGCGTTCATCGATTTCGTCGAAGCGCTGGTGCGCGCGTAGCGTCGCGCCGTACAACGCAGCGCGCTGCGCTGCGCTGCCAGCCACGCTACCAGCCGAACTTCGCCTCGACGCCGACGTAGTCGGCGTTGCGCGCACCGAGCGCGCGAATCGAATCGGCGATCTGGAAGTGCACGGCCTCGACGGCCAGCGCCACGTTCGGATTGACGAGCCAGTCCACGCGGGCCTGCGCATACATCCCCGTGTACGAACCGCCCTTACCGGCCGTGCCGGGCACCGCCTGCATCCCTTGCGCGTAGATTGCGTCGGCCGTCGTTTGCCGCCACTGGAAACCGACCGCGGTCAGCACCGTCACGTTGGCGGACGGCTTGAACGTCAGCGACGGCTTCACGTGAACCAGGTTGCTGTAGCCGGTGTAGCCCGCAAGCGTGAAGTAATAGCCGTTCGGGAACAGCGGGTTGAAGGTGCCCATGCGCCCGTCGCCGGGATGCTTGTCGCCCGACGCGCCGTCGACCTGGATGCCGACACGCGGCGTGCCCGGCGTCTTCGCGAACGTGTAGCCGCCCAGCGCGCCGAACGCCCACGCGCCGATCGTGTCCTGCCCGATGTGCCCGGTCTGGAGCATCGCCTCGACGTCCCAGTCGAACCCGCTGGACTTGCCCGCGTAGCGCATGTCGAACACGTCGCGCCGCTCGGTACCGGCCCCGTCCAGATAGCGCGCGTTGTCGCGCGTATACCTCGACCAGTACGCCGACAGGTCGCCGGGGCCCGTGTTGCTGCGCTCGATACGCACGCCGTCGAACCGCAGGTGCCGGTTCGACACGTCGTCGAACGCCGCGTCGTCGCGATACTGCACCGGGCGCGTCACATAGCCGATCAGCCGCCACTTGCCGATTTCGTAGTCCGCCCACAGCGCGTCGAACGCCTGGCGCACGTTCGGGCCGTCGCGCACCGACACGAACCGCTGCAGGTCGTACGCCATCTCCTGCCGGCCGATCCGCGCCTTGAACGTGCCGCCGCCGATCTGGTCGACGTACGCGACGAAGGCCTGCTCGATATCGAGCTGATCCTTGTCGACGGACGACACCGTGTCCTTGCCGAACGGCCGCGCATCGACGAACTGGACGAACGCCTGGACATGCCCGGCATAACGCAGGTCCGCATGCACCGTCGCACGCTGGATCATGTAGTTGTCGTCGTGCGCGGCGCCGAGCCCGAACAGCGGCGCGTTGTTCAGCTCGAAGCGCTCGCGCAGGTTCGCGCCGAGCGACAGGTAGGTCGACGGGTCGCCGCCGAGCGGGATGTACTTCAGCGCATCGCCGGGCTGGCGCGGCACGCACGGATTCGCGAGCACCGACCAGTCTTCCTGCCAGCGGTTGAACAGCAACGTGGGCCGCTTCGCGGTACACGTCGTGCCGGCGGCCGAAGCTGTCGAAGCTGTCGAGGCTGTCGAAGCTTGTGAAACCGTCGGAACCGGCAAAGCTGTCGAATCCGGCGAAACCGTCGCAGCTGCCGAAGCCATCGAAGCTGTCGAAGCTGTCGAAGCCGTCGAAGCCGGCGAAACCGGCGAAGCTGTCGAAGCCGCTGAAGCGGCATCCTCGGCCCCGGCCGCCGTACCGGCGTAGCTCGCGACGCCGCCCGCCAGCACGGCGGCCGGCAGCACGCGCCGCCAGGCCCGCCCCATCGACCTGCGCCCCATCACTTCGACCGCGCGTGGATCTCGGCGACGTAGCCGCCCGGGAACTGCACGAGCGCCGCATCACGCCCGTCCGACGTGAACGTCGGCACCAGCACGGTCACGCCCGCGGCCTGCGCCTGCTTCAGCGTCGCGGCCAGATCCGGCACTTCGTAGCCCGTCTTCTCGCGGCCGAACGGGTAAGGCAGATGGCCGTCGGTGGCGAGCACGGTCATCTTGCCGAAACCCGATTCGATGCGGATGCGGCGATACGTATCGTTCGGCCGGCCGATCTCGATGCCCGGTGCCTTGCGCACGTCGGACACGACCTTGCCGCGCGAGAACGCGACGAAGTCGTGCACCAGCTTGCTCGCGCTTTCCGGCGACACGTACACGCGGTTTTCCGGCACCGTCTGCAGCGGGTCGTATTTCGGCGCCTGCGTGTGCCAGTAGAGCTGCATGTTCACGCCGCCCGGCCAGCGGATGATCGCGTCGCGGCCGATCGGATCGGGGAACGTGTCGACGACCACGTCCGCGCCGTGCGCGCGCGCCGATTTCATCGCGACGTCCATGTCGGTGACGAGGTAGCCGGTGCGCTCCTGGCAGAACGGATAGGGGATCGGCGTCTTGAAGCCGAACACCGAGATCGTGCCGGCCGGCGTGAACACGAGCTGCGACATCGTCTGGCTCGGCGTCGGCGTGACCTGGAACACACCCTGCTGCGACTTCTTGCCGCCGAACGTCGCGACGAAGCTGTCGGTGAAGCGATCGAAATCTTCCGGGGCGACGCACACGTGCGTCGTGTCGTACTGCGGGCCGACCGAGACGGCCGGCACCTTCGCGGACGACGTGTCGAGCAGGCGCGTCTCGTCGGCCTGGGCCGGCGCGGTCGCCAGCAGCGCGCCGAGCACGGCCGCCGACGCGGCCGTCAGCCGCCATGCCTGTTGCAATTTCAGTGTGATCATCGGGTTCTCCTTGAAAGTGGCAGGCGCGGCCGCATGCCGCGCGCGCATTCAGCGTGACGTCGGCCGCTCGTCGGGCCGACCGGATTGATAGGCGAGGAAGCACAGCACCGCGAGCGGCAGCGCGAGCGCCCAGAACGCCGCGAACAGATAGGCCATCGCACCCGCGCCGGCGCCGAGCGCGAAGCCCGTGACCGGCGGCAGCGTGCGCCGCAGCCGCACGCGCGCGACTTCGCGTTCGGCCGGCGCGGCGAGCGGCACCAGCCAGTCGAATGCATCGATCACCGCCTGCGTGACGTTGCCCGTCATCACCGTATTGGCGACGACCGAGCGGGCCGTCAGCCGCGCGTGCGCGTTCTGGACGCCCATCGCCGCGGCGCCGAGCAGGCCGCACAGGATCGTCCGCGGCGCGTCGGCGTCGGCGATCGGCGAGGCCATGACGCCGGCCAGCATGAACCCGGCCAGCAGCATGGCTTGCAGCGCATAGAGCGAACGTGCGCGCACGCCGTGGCCCAGCGAGCGCATCCGGTGGTCGAGCACGCGCGCGACGACGATGCCCGCGATGAAGGCCGGAAACGCGAGCCACTTGATCGCGAGCCCTTGCCCGACACCCGCCAGCCCCGAGCCGATCAGGATGAAGTTGCCGGTGACGTGCGCGGTGAACAGGCCGAACAGCGCGACGAAGCCGAGCGTGTCGACATATCCCGCGATCGACGCGAGAAACACGTCCTCGCCGCGCACGCGGTCGGGCACGGCGCCCGCGGTTACCGGCTGCGACGGCATGACCCGGTTTCCTGGATGGTGCCGACGGCGCCGGCGCACGCACAGCGGGCGCCCGGCGAGATCTGATAACCCATGTTCCGCTCCGGTTGCGCCGACCAGCCCGGCTTGCCGACTGGCATCCGGCCCGTGCGGCGGTTCGGGAGCAAGACTAGTGAAGGCTGGCCTGAATGTCATGGCGCCCGCCTGAATTTTTCTGAATCGACGGCGGTCCTGCGCCGGCCCGGCACGACACGGATCGACGCCGCACCAGGCCCCGTGCCGCGACGAAAGCCGCGCCGCGCGCGGCATGCCGCGCGTCAATCGTGTTATTTTTCGATCGATAGTTAACGCAGGCGCACCATCGGGAGCCGATGCATGACCGAAAGAAAACGCAGCACGCCGGCCCGCGAGCGCGGGACGGACGCCGACGGCAACACCGTCACGCCGGGCCGCCGGCTCGCGCCGGAAGCGCGCGAGCGGCAGATCGTCGAGAAGGCGATCGAGCACTTCGCGACGCACGGCTTTTCCGGCAGCACGCGCGAGCTCGCGCGGCAGATTGGGGTCACCCAGCCGCTGCTGTACCGGTACTTCCCGAGCAAGGAAGCGCTGATCGACCGCGTGTACGACGAGATCTACACGTGGAACCCCGACTGGGAAAAACTGATCGCCGACCGCACGGTATCGCTGCAGGAACGGCTGGTCGCGTTCTACCGCGCTTATGCGCAAACCATTCTGCGGCGCGAATGGATCCGCACGTTCATCTTCGCGGGGCTCAGCCGCGAGGGGTTCAACACGCGCTACCTGTCGCGGCTGCGCGAACGCGTGTTCCTGCCGGTGCTGCGCGAGCTGCGGCACGAATACGACATCGCGACACCCGCCACCGAGGCCCAGCGCAACGCGGAGGTCGAGCTGGTCTGGAGCCTGCACGCGAGCATCTTCTATTTCGGCGTGCGCAAGTGGGTCTACGGCCTGCCGGTGCCCGACGATCTCGACACCGAGATCGAACGGCTGATCGACGCGTTCCTGCACGGCACGCCCGCTGCGCTGAAGCAGCTCGCGTCGGACGCGAGCGCGCGGCGGCGCAAGCGCAACTGACGCGGGCGGCGGGCGTGCCGGCCGACGACGGTCGAATCGTCATCCGTCAGATTCACGCTCGCGCGTCTTCGTCGGGCGTACACGCGGCGGCAAGCCGCTTGCCACGCGCATCACACGGGGATCGGGAAACGTCCGCCACGACCTGAACGTGACGAAGCAGTCGGTTCCGGCCGTGCCCGCAATCACGCGAATTCAGAACAATTTATCCGGCGCGTCGCACGTTTCGCCTATCCTCGAAAGGCACTCGCGGCCGCGCCGGTTTCGCGCCGGCCGACTATCGCGCGAACGCCGAGGACGTACAGCAGGATCTCGTCGACGCGGACGTCAAAATCGCATGCCCGACGATGGCGCTCTGGGGCGAGGATTTTTATGCGGCCGGCAAGATGTTCGACATGAAATCCGTGTGGGAAAGCATGGCGACGCACCTGCGCGCCGAGCCGATCTCACAGTGCGGGCACCTGCCGCAGGAGGAGCAGCCGGAGCGCGTGAACGCGCTGCTGCTCGACTTCCTGAAGCACTGGGAAGGCTGATTAGATGCGCACGCAACAAATCATCGGGAAGGAGGGATCATGAGCGACGTTTCGGGCCCGCTGGCGGTCGTGATCGGCGGATCGGTGGGCGGGCTGTTCACCGCCACTTCACTGCGTGCGGCCGGCTGGCGCGTCAAGGTCTTCGAGCAATCGCCGAACGAGCTCGACAGCCGAGGCGGCGGCATCGTGCTGCAAACGCCGATCGAACGCGCGTTCGCGTTCGGCGGCGTGTCCGTGCCGCACGATGCGGGCGTCGATTCGGTCGACCGGATCTATCTCGACGAGCACGACCGGATCGTGCAACGCCTGACCATGCCGCAAACGCAGACCGCGTGGAACGTGATCTATACGGCGCTGAAACGCGCGCTGCCCGCCGGCGTCGTGCATGGCGGCGTGTCGTTCGAGCGCTTCGAGCAGGATGGCGACCGCGTGATCGCGCACTTCGCGGACGGCCGGGTCGAGCCGGCCGACCTGCTGGTCGGTGCCGACGGCGGCCGCTCGAACGTGCGCGCGCAACTGCTGCCCGATGCTCGGCCCGCGTATGCAGGTTATGTCGCGTGGCGCGGGCTCGTCGACGAGCATCGGCTGCCCGACCCGGTGCTGAAGGTGCTGCGCGACCGCTTCACGTTCCAGCAAGGCGACGCGCATCTGTTCCTCACCTACCTGGTCCCCGGCCGCGACGGCGCGATCGAACCGGGCAAACGCCGCGTGAACTGGGTCTGGTACCGGCGGCTCGCACCGGCACAACTGCCGTCGCTGTTCCTCGCGCAGGACGGCACGCAGCGCGACGGTTCGCTGCCGCCCGGCGCGATGCGCGACGACAACCGGCTCGAACTCGTGGACGCGGGCCGCCGGATGCTGGCGCCGACGCTCGCCGCACTCGTCGACGCGACACAGGCGCCGTTCGCGCAGTCGATCCTCGATCTCTCGGTCGAGCGCATGGCGTTCGGCCGCACGGTGCTGCTCGGCGACGCGGCCTGCCTCGTACGGCCGCATACGGCCGCGGGCGTCGCGAAAGCGGCGGAGAATGCGGTCGGGCTCGCCGAGGCGCTGCGCGGCGTCGCGCACGGCCCCGCATTCGACGCCGCGCTGGCACGCTGGGAAAGCCGTCAGCTCGCGACCAATACTTCGCTGTCCGACCTAGGCATCTCGCTCGGCACGCGGATCATGGGGCGCGCGTGACCGGTCGGCGGCGCGCGCCGCTTTCGGTCGATCGCGCGCGTAGCGCGACGCGTCACGCGTGGCGCACGACGATATCCCACGCGGTGTGACATACCTGCCCCGGTAGCGTCAGCGCGCGCAGCACGACCCGATCGCCCTGCTGCGTCGCGACGCTGAGCTTCTGCGGCGCCAGCAGCGCGACCGTCGCGCCGTTGTGCTCCAGTTGCACGCCGGGCGCCGAAGGCTGGCCGCTCAGATGCGACAGCCAGATGTCCAGTACCATCCGCTCGCGCGTCACCGCGAATTCGACCGCGTGCGACGCCCACGCATTCAGCGCACAGCCCTGCGGGTTGCGGAACGACGGCCCCGCGGCCAGACGCGGAACGTTCGTCAGCACGTCCTCGTGCGCGGCCAGCACCGACAACCCGCTCGCGGCAAAGCGTTCGGGCTGAAACAGGCCGGGGTCGGCCGGCTGCGCCCGCCTGCCGGCTTCGGGCGCCAGCGCGAACGCCTGCCCGAGCGCGAGCGCGTGCTCGGCATGGCGCGCCAGGTAGCGCCAGTGGTTCAGGAAGCGCACGTCGCCCGTCATGTGCAGGCCACGGATCGGTTTGCCCTGGTGCTCGAGCACGATGCGGACCGCGTCGAAATCGTGCCGCTCGTGCAGCCCCCACTTCGTGACGAAATTCTGCTCGCAGCCCACCAGCCGCACGTGCCCGAGTCCGCCCCACAGATGCAGGAAGGTCGTGTCCAGCCCGTGGATCGCCGCGAAGTCCTGGCCGATCCTGCCCGCCTGTTCGCGGACATACTGCGCGAATCGCGCCCAGGGTTCGCGGCCGCCGACGACGAGCCCCGCCTGCAGCGGCTGCCCCAGCCGCCCGAGCACGTCCTGCACGCATTGGTGGATCAGCGCGTCGCGCCGTTCGCCGATGAGCGGCGCCATCACGAACGCACAGAAGTGCGCGTCGGGCGCGACGTGAAGGGCCGCGTCGTGCGGCACGACGTCGAAGATGTCGAACCGCGGCCCCGGGAACCAGATGTCGGCATCGTAGAGCGCGAGCGTCTGCAACGCCGGATCGGTGTCGAAGATCGCGGCCGCGGAGATGTAGCGGTCCCACGCAAGGTCGCCGACGCCCGCCGCAGCATAGACCTCGATACCGTTCGCCCGCAGCCGCTGCTGTTTCTCGTCGGACAACCCGTAGCCGATGACGCCGATGCGCCCCCGGTAGTCCGTCGCGCGCAGCGAGACGATGAACGGGATGACCATCTCGTACCAGGCCTGCGAGTTGTCGTCGATCGCGAAGGCGACGAGGTGATGGCGATGGGTCTCGTTGTTGTCGGACGTGTTCATGCGTGTGGTGAGATTGATAAGTCCGGATTTCTGATCGGTCCGGCTGCCGGTCTTCTTTTACGCGCGACGCCGATTATCGGAAGGCAGTCGAACACCCGTTATCGTCATACGATTGCGAGCGATATCCATTCGGCGGCTGCCGCGTTCGCCGGGGCCGGTCGCCAGGAAATGGATGCACGATTTTTACCACGGCGCGATATTCCCGCGCGACCCGAAAATGCGTCGCGATCCCGAACATTTGTTAAATAGCTTGAATGACCGACAACGGGCCGGCAATTTGCCTTAACATCCGGCCGTCATCTCGACTGACGCCGATCACGGTTGACCGACCCTGGACTCCGGCCGTGGCTTTTATTTTTCAGGTGCCTGAACCGGGTGCCGATTTCATCCGGACGCTACGACCGATCATGTTCCAGACCCCGGGAGATTCATTCGTCAACGGCTCGCTGCTGGGCCTGTGCGTCGAGGTTCCGCTCGCCGCGCTGGTGTCGCTCGCCATGCACGGCGTCGACTGGAACGGGCAGCGCGTCGCGATGCTGGTCGCCACGCCGGTGCTGCTCGCCTGCGTGGCGCTGCTGACCCGCCCGGTCGCATTCAGCACCGTGTGGAAGCACAAGCGCTCGCCGTTCGTGCTCGACGACAACGTGCGTGCATCGATCTACGGCCGGCTCTGCGGGATCGCGCTCGGGCTCGTGTTCGGCATCATGGTCGCGACGACGTTCGCCTGATCCGGCCGAACCGGAACGCCCGACGAGGCCTGCGCCGGGCGTGAAGCCGCCGGGTCACGTGCGCATCTTCCCCGCGCATCGCGTCACGCCGACGCAACCAGCGTATTGAACGACGTATCCCACAACGGCGCGACATTCGCCGGCCCATCCAGCACACCGATCCGCGCGAACACATCCGCGACCTGCTGATGCTGCGCAACCACGTCGGGTGTCACCGGCAGCAGCGCATAGTCGTCGCTGCGCTGGTCGAACATCGCGACGAGATCGGCCACCGGCACGCGTGTCTCGTGGTTCTGCACGCGCGCATAGTCGCCGAAATGCCCGTTCGCCCACGCGTACGCGCGTCGAAACCGCAGCAGCAGATCGCCCGTCGCCGCACGACGGCGCGCATCGTCGAGCGTGCGCGGATTCGCGTACACCGGGAAATTGCCCGACAGATACCCCTTCCCTGTCTTCAGCACGCGCGCACCGTAGCGATTGCGCGCGAGCTGGCCGTTGTAGCCGTAGATCGCCCACGCGTCGATGTCGCCGCGATCGTAGGCGGACAAGCCGTCGGCCGGTGACAGGTTGATCGGCTGGATGTCGTCGAAGCTCAGGCCAGCCTCCGTGAGCTGGCGATACAGGAAATAGTGCGACGTCGTCGCGCGCACATAGCCGACGCGCTTGCCCTTCAGATCCGCGATGCTGCGGATCGGCGTGTCCTTGCGCGCGAGCGTGACCTGGTTGTTCAGGTCTTCGCGCACGCGGGTGATGAGCCGGACGTTGGCCTTCTGGCGCGCTGCGAACACGGCCGGAATTTCGCTCCCCGAACCGATATCGAGCGCGTCCGCGTTGAGCGCCTCGATGTGCAGCACGCCGTTGTTCAGTTCGCGCCATTCGATCCGGTACGGTGTATCGCCGAGGCCGGCCGCCTGCAGCAGTGCGCGCCAGCCGCCCTTGTAGGTCGCGACGCGCAATGTGGTGCCGGCAAGATCGGCGTTGACGGCGGGCGCGGCGAATGCTGCCTTCGCGGCCAATGGGGCCGCCACGGCCGCTGCACCTGCAAGCAGCAAACGGCGGCGCGCCGCCGAAATTGACGCCATCGAATTCTCCTGTCGATCGGTTGCGAAGTGAGCGGAAGTCAGCGCGGCCGCTTCAATGCAGCACCGGAAACCCGTGGCGCTCGGCCAGCAGTTCGAGGATGCGGCGTGCGTCGGTGACGAAGCGCACGTCGCCGAGCGTCTGCGCGTCGTCCGGCGCCGGCCGGTCGCGACCGAGCACGAGAACCGGCAGGCCCTGGTGCGCGTCGTCCAGCGCCTCGATCACCGCGTGGCGCGGCCGCTCGAAGCCGACGCGCTTCACGTCGATGCGGCCCGCGTGCTCGGGCGCACTCGCCAGCAGCCCTTCGATCGACAGTCCATGCGGACAGACGAAACGTTGGCCCGGATGCTTCGGGTCGGCAAAGCCCGGTTCCAGCAAAAACAGTACATCGCGACTCATGTCAAACGGCTCCCGTGTTCGTGGTTCAACCGGGACGAACGCGCACGTCGGCGCCGTCGTGGTCCCGGAGCAGTCCGGCCCGCGGCCGGATGCCCGACTGTACCGTTGCGCGCCGCACTGCCCTACCAACGTTTTGCGAAATCGATATGCCGGCGCGCGTAGCGCATCGATCGTGCGCCGCACAGACGACCGTTGCGTAAAAGCATCGCCCGTTGCATCGCTGGCATTGCGGTCATCGAACGATTTCATCGATCGATATGACGGCGGCTTCGAATTGCCTGCGCCCGACGTTCGCCGTTCGTGCGGTGCGTTCGCCGCAGCATGCGTGCCGGCCGTGATCGCGACGCACGTGCCGGGCTTGCGGCAATGCACATTACAAATCGGCGATGCCGCGATTTACAAACCACGGATCGAACGTTCAGCAGGGCACCCGCCACCAATAGCATCGTTCTCCTCACAGTTTCACCCATAAAAACAGAGGAAATTCATGATCAAAAAAACGGTAATCCTGGGTTTGGTTTCGATCGGTTCGGTCAGCGCGCATGCGCAGAGTTCGGTCACGTTGTACGGCGTCGTCGATGCCGGTTTCGCTTATACGAACAACCAGGGCGGCGCGAGCAACATCCAGCAGACGAGCGGCAAGCTGAGCGGCAGCCGCTGGGGCCTGAAAGGCGCGGAAGATCTCGGCGGCGGCCTGCAGGCGGTGTTCACGCTCGAGAGCGGGTTCCGGCCGAGCGACGGCGGGCTCGGCCAGGGCGGCCGCCTGTTCGGCCGCTCCGCGTACGTGGGTGTCGCGCAAAAGGGCATCGGCACACTGACCTTCGGCCGCCAGTACGAGCCGATCACCGATCTCGTCGCACAGTACTCGGGGTCCGGCTTCTGGTCGCCGGCCACGCACGTCGGCGACAACGACAACCTGAACCAGAGCTTCCGCCTGAACAACGCGGTGAAGTTCCGCAGCGACACGATCGCCGGCTTCACGGCCGACCTGCTCTATGCGTTCAGCAACCAGGCGAACGGCGGCGCGGGTAGCGGCTTCTCGAACAACAACGCGTGGGGCGTGTCGGCGAACTACGTGAACGGCCCGCTGTCGGTCGGCGGCGGTTACGTGCGGCTCAATCACCCGAACGCGACGTCGAACACGAGCGGCGCGGTGGGCGGTGCGACCTCGACCACCGGCAACGACTACAGCGGCGCGTTCTTCTACGGGCTGAACGGCGGCGTGCTCAAGCAGCAGATCGGCGCCGTCGGCGCGAACTACGCGCTCGGCCGCGCGACGCTCGGCTTCACGTGGAGCCACACGCAGCTCGACTACGTCGACGGCTCGTCGCGCAAGTTCAACAACTACGACGCGAACGCGCGCTTCCAGCTCACGCCGGCCACCACGCTGATCGGCGTCTACACGTTCACCGACGGGCGCGCGAGCGGCCTGCCGGGCTCCGGCGGCCAGACGCTGAAGCCGCGCTGGCACCAGTTCACGCTCGGGTTCGACTACGCGCTGTCGAAGCGCACCGACATCTACGTGTCGGGTATCTACCAGCTCGCGGCCGGCGATGCGAGCACGGCGACGTCCGGCGGCTATCGCAAGATCGCGGCGATCGCGAACATCGGCAGCGCGTCGTCGACGAACCGCCAGGTCGCACTCGTCAGCGGGCTGCGCGTGAAGTTCTGACGGCACGCGCATCGAGCGCGGTGCGGCGTAACAAGCGCCGTTGGCACGATAAGCAAAGCGGGAATCGTTGTTTGCCGCACCGTAGCCGGTTGCCGAGAATGTGCTTTTCTCCGTGCGCGGCCCGCCGCGTGCGACACGCGTTCGACCATGACCGACTCCCGTTTCCCTCCCCGCGCGCCGCGCAGCAGCCGGCGCGCGGCACTGCGCCGCCTCGCCGGCGCATCGGGCATCGCACCCGGGCGATTCGCCGCCGCACGTGCCTGCCGTTCTTGTGCGGTGCGTGCCCAACCCGCAAGGAAGCCATCATGAGCGCCACCGCCCTCGCCACTCCGGTCGCGTCGTCGCCGTTCGTCGACGTTCGCTCGCCGGCGGATTTCCCCGACAGCCCTGTGTCGCGCGTCCTCACGCAGCCGCTGATGCTCGGGCTGTTCCTGCCGATCCAGGCCGGCGGCTGGAGCGCATCGACGCTGCCGCGCACGACCGACTGGACGTTCGACTACAACGCCGAGTTGGTCGCGCGCGCGGAGGCGCTCGGTTTCGATCTCGTGTTCGCGCTGTCGCAGTGGCTGCCGAAAGGCGGCTACGGCGGCGTGTTCGACGGCCACGCGCTCGACTCGTTCATGACACTGGCCGCACTGACCGCGCGTACCGAACGGATCATCCTGGTCGCGACGAACCACGTGTTGTACGGGCCGTGGCACCCGCTGCATTTCGCGAAGTTCACCGCGACGCTCGATCACATCTCGCGCGGGCGCTGGGGCATCAACGTCGTGACCGGCCACCGCGCGATCGAGCATGAGATGTTCGGCTGGAACCGGATCGAACACGACCGGCGCTACGAGATGGCCGCCGAGTTCCTCGATGCCGTCCAGCAGTTGTGGGCGCAACCGGACAACTTCAGCTATACGCCCGCACTATCGAGCTGGCGGCTGGGCGGCGCGTTCGTCACGCCGAAGCCGCGCTACGGCCGCCCGCTGCTGATCAATGCGACCGGCTCCGACGCGGGCATCGAGTTCGCGGCGCGCTATTCGGACATCGTGTTCGTCACGAGCCCGGCGGGCCCCGACGCCGAACGCGCGATCGACGCACTGCCCGCGCATACCGCCCGCGTGAAGGCGGCCGCCGCTGCGCGCGGCCGGACGATCCGCACGCTGCTCAACCCGCTCGTGATTTGCCGCGAGACGACGGCCGAAGCGCGCGCGTATCGCGACGCGATCGTCGCCCATGCGGACGAAGGCAGCTTCCACCGTTTCGACAGCGACGCGCATGCGTGGCGCGGCGGCTTCGAGCAACGTGCGCAGGCCGCGGCACGCGCGATCGGCGGCAATATTTCGATAACGGGTTCGCCGGAGGAAGTGGCGGACACCATCGTGCGACTGCACCGTGCTGGCATCGACGGGATCCAGTTGAGTTTCTACGATTTCAAACCCGACCTCGACTTCTTCGGCGAGCGCGTGCTGCCGCTGCTGCGCGACGCCGGCTTGCGGCGCTGACGCAGGCAGCGGATGCATCGCGTGCCGAGACGCTCACCGATTCGACACGGCCGGTGTCAGAACACGCGCCCTTCGGTGAGGTGCGTCGTCACGCCGTTCAGCGCGTAGTCGCCGATCACGCGCGCCTTATGCAGCAACGGGTTGTGGCTGAAGATCGTGCGCAGATTCCGCGCGGCGCTGACACAGGCCACGGACGCATCGCGCACTGCGACCCTCACCGTTGCAACACGACCGGGTCAGAACACGCGCCCTTCAGTGAGGTGCGTCGTCACGCCGTTCAGCGCGTAGTCGCCGATTACTCGCGCCTTGTGCAGCAACGGGTTGTGACTGAAGATCGTGCGCAGGTTGCGCCAGTGCCGGTCGAGGTTGTGTTCGCGCGCCGTCGCGGATGCCCCGCCGACCTCGAACAGCCGCTCCGCCGCATGCAGCGCGAGCTTGCTGACGATAAGCTGCGTGCGTGCCGTTGCGAGCGCGCTGTCGAGCACAAGGGCATCCGCATCGGCGTCGCCGGCTTCGATCGCGTCGGCGGAACGGTCGAGCGCCCGCGCGTTTTCGCGCACGAGCGCGTCGATCGCGTGACTGTGCGCAGACAGCTCGCCGACGATCTGCTGGATGAAATGATCGTCGCGCGCGGTCGGTGCCGGGCTGTGCAGCACCGGGCGGCCGTGCGCGAGCACATAGCGGCGCGCATCGGCAACCACGTTGCGCACGATGCCTGCGCCCGTCGCAACGAGATGCAGCTGGCGCAGCGCGCCGCAATGGCGGCCGACGAGCGTCGAGCCGTCGCGCGCGGCCACTTCGTCCGCGAACACCTGCACGTCGTCGAGCAGCAGGCTGCCGCTCGCGGTCATGCGCTGGCCCATGCCGTCCCAGTCGTCGAGCACCTGCACGCCGTCGCGCGCGACGGGAATGATCACGGCGACCGCGTCGCCCTGCTCGTTCTCCACATTGATGCGCGCGAAATCGGCAAACGCGGTGCCGGTCGAATAGTATTTGCGCCCCGTCACGCGATAGTGATCGCCGTCGCGGCGCAGCACGGTGGTGTTCTCGCCCGGCCGCGACGTGCCGCGCTCGGTCGACGCGCCGCCGAAGATCGCGCCGGCCAGCGCCCGTTCGAGTTGCACGTCGTTGAACGGTGTGCGCGGCGACAGCCGCAGCGTCTCGGTCTGGTCGTAGTGGATGCGAAGAGCGTGCGCGAGATTCGAATCGGCGGCGGCCAGCGTCGCGATCGTGTCGAACAGGTCGACCAGCGTGCCGCCGAGGCCGCCGCGCGCGACCGGAATCCGCAGCACGCCCAGCGCCGAACGCCGGAAGATTGCGAACCCTTCGAAAGGCAGTTCGCGACGCGCCTCGCGTTGCGCAGCATCGTGCCCGATCGCGTTCGCGAGATCGGGAAGTGCGGCGAGCGCATCGCGCAACGCGTCGCGCGGATCGACGGCATCACGGGCGGTCATTCGGTGGTTCCTTGTACGAAAAGTTCGGGAATGCCGCTGCGCGGCGTAATCGCGGCATCCGCGAACCGGCGCACGGTCGGCACCGCCAAGTATAGGGACGCCCCCGGCGCGCGTGAAAAACCGATTTCAGCTTTTGTTATGCGTGCGCCGGGAATGGTCGCACGCGATCGCGTCAATGCGTCATTACGTCATTGCGCCGTCGAGCCGTCGCGCGATGCCCCGGAGCAGCACGATCGCGCGTGGCGAACCCGAACCCGGTCGATCACGACCGTCACGACCGTCACGACTCCGTCGACGGGGCGGGTACGTGCACGGCGCCCTCCGGATACCGGATGTCGATCAGCCCGTGCTTGTCGCGGATGCGTATCGGCGGCACGATCTCCGCGCTCGCACGGTCGACGCCTTCGCACACGGCCAGGTTCGTGTTGGTCCGGTAGTACACGCGCTGGTCGTCGACCGCGAACGCCCAGTTCAGAAAGCGCAGGCTTCGGACGTCGATCCCCGGCAACGGCTTGCGGTAGTTCTTTCCCCACAGCACGTGACCGTCGGCGTCGATCAGCATGTCGTGAAAGACACCGCGCGCGGTCCCGACGTCGACGCGCCCGGGATTCGTGACGATCTTGCCGTCGTACAGGATCTGCGCGCCGAGCCGCGCATACCGGTAGCCGAGGCTGACCACGCCGGCCGGATCGTCGATGCCGCGCTTGCGCACGCCGGCGCAGATCAGTTTTTCGAGTTCTTGCAGGGTCATGGGCGCATGTCGGCCTGGTGACGGGCCACGGAATGAACGGATGTGCGGCGGTCATTCCAACCATGGCGACGTGCGCTGCCCCGGGCCGTCTTCGGGACATTCAGTCGCTCCATCGCGTATCCGTTCGGATACGAACATGCCGCCGATCGTCGTTTCATTACATCTGGTTCCCGATCGGGAACGAAGCAGGCATTCCATTGCCCATACGATCAATTCGTTTCCGAACGGATACGAATTGCTGCCCGCACCAGCGAGTTGTGCAATACTGTTCCCGATCAGATACGAAGCACGGAGGACGTCATGCAGGAGATCCTGCCTGTCAGCACGATCGGCGCACTCGCCAACCTCATCCGCGCGGCCCGGCTCCAGCAGGGGTTCACGCGTGACGCGCTCGCGAACGCCACGGGGCTTTCGCCGAAATTCATCAGCCAGGTGGAAGCCGGGAAACCCACCGCGCAAGTCGGCAAGATCCTGCTGCTGCTCGGCGAACTGGGCATCAGCCTGCTCGCGCAATCGTCCATCGAGATTTCGGCGGCAAACGTGCTGAAGGCCGCGCAACGCCGCAGGAGTCGCCATGGCGAGTAGAACGCTGACCGCATCCGCGAACGGGCTGCGCATGGGCACGCTGGCTGACGACAAAGGCGTCTGGTCGTTCACGTACGACGCACAGTGGCTGGCATCGCCACGCGCGTACCCGCTGTCACCGGCTTTCCCGCTGCGCGCCGGCACGTTCACCGACACCTCGACCGATCGCCCGGTCCAGTGGTTCTTCGACAACCTGCTGCCCGAGGAAGGCATGCGCACGTCGCTTGCGCGCGAGGCCAGGGTCGACGCCGCCGACGCCTGGGGCCTGCTCGCGTACTTCGGGCGCGAATCGGCCGGTGCGCTCACGCTGCTCGCGGAAGGCGAACAGGAAGCGACCGGCAGCATGCAGCCGCTCCCGCTCGACGAACTCGAACGCCGCATCCAGGCGATGCCCGAGCGCGCGCTGACGGCCACCGCGCCCAAGCGCATGTCGGCGGCCGGCGCGCAGCAGAAGCTGCTGCTGATCCTGCGCGGCGACGCGCCGGACTACACGCTGTTCGAACCGGTCGGCAGCGAGCCGTCGATGCATCTGCTGAAGCCGGACATGCGCGCCGCCGGCTATCCGCATTCGGCGATCAACGAGTTCTTCTGCATGAAGCTCGCGAAGCGGATGGGCCTCGACGTGCCCGACGTGCACTTTCTGCGCGTGCCGTCCGCGTGCTACGTGATCGACCGCTTCGACCGCGATACGGCATGGGAGCCGGCCACGCGCCTGCATACGATCGATACGATGCAGTTGCTGAACTACGATCGCGGCTTCAAGTACCAGCGCGCAAACGCGGAGGAACTCGGCCGCGCGATCGGGCAGACCAGCACGCGCGCGCTGGCGCGCCTGTCGGTGTTCCGCTGGACGATCTTCAACGTGGTGGTCGGCAACGGCGACGCGCACCTGAAGAACCTGTCGTTCTTCGTCGACGCGCGCGGCTACCGGCTTGCGCCGTTCTACGACATCGTCAGCACGGTCGTCTATCACACGCCCACGCACCGGCCCGATCATCGTGGCGATCACTGGCCGCACTGCGAACTGACGATGCCGCTCGGCGCGGCAACGCGCTTCTCCGACATCGACACAGGCGCGCTGGTCGCGTTCGGCAACGCGCTCGGGCTCAGGGAGAAGGCCGCCGAAAACGAGCTGCTGCGCTTTCTCGAACCGCTCGATCGCAGCGTCGCGCAGACGCTCGACGAAGTGCGCGAGGTCGCGCGCCCCGATGCCGGGGAAATGCGCCTGCTGAACTCGATCGTCTCGATGCCGATCGCGGAGATGGGCCGCGCGCTGCGGCAGGGGCGCGGGTAACTGGCTGCCGGCCCCCGGCGCTCGCGCGTCAGCCGCGATGTCATGACGGCTGGCGCGCGAAACACCTGTCCGGTGCCTCTGATTTCGTACGGAAACCTGACGATATCGTACGGCGCCAGGCCACGAAGCATCGTTTCGTACCAACGCCTGCGTCAGGGGCGCGCCGCAAAGGCATCGATTCCGGTCAGCTTCGCGGACCACGCCCACAGACGCGCCGCCTCCTCCGGATCGATCGCATGCAACCGCACGCCCGATTCCTCGTTTCCCTGCGTGACGACCGCGACGTCGCAATCCTCGCAATAGACGCCGCCGATCGCCGCAAGGCGTGGCGACGTTGCTGCCCATACCTGGGTTGCGGCGCCCTGGGCCGGCGTCTTGAAAGTCGGATCGACCGGCACGCCGTGCTCGTCCACCCAGCCCTGCGCCATCATCTCTTCACGTGCCAGGTGACGCTGCAGCGGCGTCGCGATCTTGCCCGGATGCAGCGAATAGGCGCGGACACCGAACGGGGCGCCCAGTGCGTCGAGCTGCACTGCGAACAGTGCGTTGGCGGTCTTCGACTGCGCGTACGCGAGCCATTTGTCGTAGCCGTGTGCGAACTGGACGTCATCCCAACGAATCGGCGACAGCCGGTGCCCGAGCGAGGACACCGCGACCACGCGGGCGCCGCCGCCCTGCGCGAGCACGGGCCACAGCCCGTTGACGAGCGCGTAATGACCAAGATGATTGACGGCCATCTGCGCTTCCCGGCCGTCGCCGACGCGCGTTTCCGGGCACGCCATGATGCCCGCGCAGTTGATGACGATGTCCACGTCGCGCCGCGCATCGACGAACCGCGCCGCGAATGCGGCCACGCTCGCGAGATCGGCAAGGTCGAGTGCCGCAATCTCCACACCGTCGATGCCGCGCGTTGCGTCGCGCGCGGCATCGACGCGCCGTGCGCCGACCACGACGGTCGCACCGGCCTGCGCCAGTGCGCGCGTCGTTTCCAGGCCGAGACCCGAATGGCCGCCGGTGACAATGGCGGTCTTGCCACGAAGGTCGAGATCGGCCAGTACGTCGCTTGCCGTCGATGCGGCGCCGAATCCGGAATGAAGGGGGTGTTGCCTGCTCGTCATCGAAGGCTCCTGGAACGATGCGTGAAGCACGCGCCCGCCTGTCGGTCGCGTCACTGCACGAGGCCATTTTCCGGCGACGCCCCCGGACTGTGAATGCAATAGAATCCGGTTTTTCGTCGAGATCGTCCGGAGCTTGAGCGTGGATCCCCTATCGGAAGTGCTGTCGCTGCTGGAAACGCGCGACTCGTATTTCACCGGCCTGAGAGCCGGCGGCCAGTGGGCGGTTGCCATTCCCCCGCCCGAGGGAATCAAGTTCAATGCGGTTGTCGAAGGAAGTTGCTGGCTGACCGTCGACGGCGCCGGAGCACCGATCCGGCTGCGCACGGGAGACTGCTTCCTGCTCGCAGCGCCGCGGGCATTTTCGCTGGCGAGCGATCCATCGGTGATGCCGGTCCCCGCCGCCGACGTGTACCGGAACCTCGAACGCGGCATCGCGCACTATGGCGAACCCGTGAACTGCTTTCTTATCGGTGGCCGCTTCTCGTACGAGGAAGGCATGCCGCTGCTGCTCGGCAGCCTGCCGCCCGTGGTGGTCGTGAGCGGCGACTCCGAGCAGGCGGCGGTGTTGCGCTGGGCGCTGCAGCGGCTCGCACATGAATTCGGCAAGCCATCGCCGGGGGCGTCGTTGATGGTTCGACATCTCGGTCACATGATGCTGGTCGAGATCCTGCGCCGCTACGTGGACGACGGCGCGAACAGCGATGTCGGATGGCTCGCCGGGTTCGCGGATTCCCGGGTGAGCACGGCACTGGCCGCCATTCATGCGGAGCCCGCGCGACGCTGGACGGTCGACGAACTCGCGACCTGCTGCCACGTATCGCGTTCGACGTTCGCACTGCATTTCAAGCGGCGGCTGGGATTCGGGCCGCTCGAGTATGTACTGCGCTGGCGCGTGCAGCTCGCGATGCGGGAACTGCGACGCTCGAACGCATCGATATCGGCGATCGCGCAAATGCTCGGCTACGACTCGGATAGCGCGTTCGGACACGCGTTCAAACGCATCGCGGGTTGCTCTCCCCGCGCCTATCGCCACGACATCACGAGCGAGTCGGGCGGCTAGTGTCGTCGCACGGGACGCTAGCGCTTCTGGTGGCGCTCTCCCCCCCGACAGTGGAGGCCAGCGCGATAGAGGGGTGGATCACAGCCACCATCCGGCCACCGCCGGCTTCGGCATTCCTGGGGACCGGCCTGGCCAGCCACGACCACCAACCGATAGGGGCCGCAGCCGCCACCAAGCCCCACCGGCCGAGGCGAGTACAAAGGCTGCCGCCGCGCCGCCGAATCGGATTAAAGCCAGACAGATGACGGACTTCAGCAGCGGGATGGTCACCCGCGTGCGGTCCATGCCTGTTTTCAGGCATACACCAACGAGACCCGGCTGCAGCATCAAGGTACCCGCAATGCATACGCGCTGCCCGGCCCGATACGGATCGCAAGAATTATCAAGCCGCGCCCTCAACCGCTTGATAGATTCGCGACCGACACGCCCCGCGTCCGCTCGACGGCATCGCAGGTGGCGCGCTCCACAGCTCCACGTGCTCACCGTATCTTTGCCAAGGAGAAAGACATGCGCACTCAATTCCCCACCGCGGTCAGTCTAACGGCGGGTTCGTTCGGCGACCGGCCGGACCATGCCCCTTTCATAGTCCAGCTGATCGGAATCGGCAACGACCCCCAGTCGCCCGGGCGACTCTACGGCTACGCGTGGCAGGCGCAGTCCGGTGCGTGGATGATGCCGAGCTACAACGCGCTCGCCTTCGCCGGCGGGCGGTCGTACGGTCAGATTCAGCTCGTAGCGGGCAACGGCGGATATCTCCAGGCGTTGGGCACCGATTCGTCCACGCACCGCCTTTACCTGGCGGCGTACTACAACAGCGAGTGGCGAGCGCCCAGCGGCTATGCGGCTGGCCCGTTGGGCCCCGATCGCGGTTACGTCGAACAGCTAGCCTGCGGGCCCGGCACCAACGGTCTGCAAGTCATCGGCCTGGGACAGACTGACCGGCTTCCGTACCTTGCCGTCACGCAGTCGAATGACGGTAGCTGGCACGCAGGCGGCAACGAGCCACTGACGTATCAACGGCAGTACCGGACACTTCAGCTGGGCGTCGGTAGCGGCAGCGGACGTTACGATCTTCCGCAACTGATCGGAATAGGCGCAACGGACGGCTTCGCCTACCTGATCGCGTGGCAGGACAGCTCGCACCAATGGAATCCGGTGGGCGAGCGCAACCAGCGTCTCGGCTCCAACGCCGGCGCGTCCTATCGGGAGATCCTCGTTCAGCACGACATTCATCACAATCTTTATGTCTTCGGACTAACGAACCAAGGACAGATCGTCAGGATTTCCCGTCAAGACGCTGACGGTAACTGGCACCAGGAGTTCACGCCGGTCACGCTGCAAGGTTATAACTATGTGGCGATGCATTCGATCCTGTTCGGCAAGCGAGCGTATCTCGTCGGCGTCCAGGGCGGCGGTCGCGCACTGCCGCTCGCGTGGACCGACGGTGACGGCAAGTGGCAGACGCCCAAAGCGCAACCCGCGTCGACGCAGGCGATCTCCGTCAGGCTGGCGGGCGGCGCAGACGGCAATCTTCAGGTGCTCGGCATCGACAACAATCAGGAGCCGCGCGTCGTGATGTGGTGCGACAACCGGACTGACGTGCCCGGCGGCCTCTGGCACAACGACGGCCGCAGCCTCGCGCAAAGCTCCGACACGGGGCGGCTCTCCGCGAACCGGCTGACCGATCCGAGACAGGCTTTCGAGCGGCTGAACATCGACGGCTCCGGCGTCTATCGGCATAGGTACACCCACATGGAATACGACTTCGGGATTAGCCACTATCAGGGCATGGCCCGTTGGAACCAGTTCGATCTTCTCACCCACGACTCCCGCGACATCGCCCAGCCGAACGGAGAAATCCGTATCGTGAATCGCGACGCGGCCGTCGAACGACGCGAGCTTCGAACCACGACGAAGCCGGACTGGTGGAATCATCCGGGTGGCTGTCAACTGGTGGGAGACTACCTGCTTGTCGAAGTGGAGCGCGTGTGGCCGGCCACCGATCCGGGCTCGAGCTACCTGAACATCTTCTGGCTTGGCGGTCTGACCGACCTGCATCGTCCGATCCGCATGCCGGCGCTGCTCGAACCAGGTATCAGTGTCGCGTCGATCGCAGTCGTCGATGTCGGCTCGTTCGACGATCTGCGATACCTTGTCGCGATCAACCAGTCAAAGGACGTCCATTTTTATCTCAGCAACAATTGTCTTCTCGACGACCCCGAATTCGCGCTCGAGCCGCTGTTCGAGGCGCGAACGGAGCACGGCTCGGATAACATGAATCTGCTGAGGGCCGAAGACGGTTCGCTCTATCTGCTGAGTCTGGCGGGCGATCTGGAGGGCAGCGATTTGAACCCCAAGGCGATCGACGACTGGGCAGGTCTGTACCGCATCGACCTCGACAAGCGCGCGATAACGTTGCTGTCGAACCGGCATGTCCTGGCGGAAAACCGGACGAAGATCAGGGACCCTCATTTTCGTTACGGGGCGGGCAGCATCGTGACGGGAGCGTCGAATCTAACCCTCTTCATGTGTGGAAGAAACGACGACACACCTGGCATACCTGGCGGCGTGAAGGATCTCTCGGTGATCGAGTTTTCCCGCGCGCTCGGCGAAGCCGGCCAGGCCGGCACAAGCGCCGTTTCAGGCGTGACCGCGTGACAGCCTGCGTTCCTGTGGTCGGCGGCTAAACCACGTTTCCGGTCCTGGCGCGTGCACCTGTGGGTCGCGGCGGTGCTCGCAGCCAGGCAACCGGCAGCATCAGATCGAAGCGCTGCGAACCGCCCACATTCAACCACGGCGGTTCGCGGTAACACTCGTATACACAGGTGAGTTCCATGCGCAATTCGTCCGCCATCGTCGGCAGCCACGCGGTGCTCAATACGCGATAGGTCGAAAATATCCGGTCGTACGGCGCATCGTGCGAGAGCACTCCGTAGGCTCCTGCTCTGAACGGCAGACGCGCCAGACCCGAACGGCGATGATCGTAATCGGACGTGACAATCGCACAGTCATAGCGGATAAATGCGTTATGGACGATCTCCGGACTGTCGTACGCAATGCCGATCGCCTGGAACCGTTCGGGGGCGATCCCCAGTACGTGCAGGCGTTCCACGAACCGTTGCCAGTGCGTTTCCACACTTGCATACGGTCCATAAAAACGCATCGCCAGCAACGGAACCTGCTGCTGCTCGCACACCCGGATTTCCGCCACGCGTCCCCGCTCCTCGCCAGTCGGAAAACTGACCTGTTGGCGAGCATGGATGCGGTACTCCGACGGAACGCGACCAAACTGGGCATGGAAGGCTCTGACGAACGCCTCGTGGCTCGCATAGCCTGCCATGAACGCGATATCGATCACCGGATGGCCGGTGATCCATAGATGCAGGGCGGCACGCTCCAGCTGGATACGGCGGCGATAGGCGGCCGGCGACTGCCCCAACAGCTTCTTGAAGTAGCGCTGGAAGTGATGCGGGCTGAGATCCGCCTGGGCGGCGATATCGTCGAGTCGCATCCGGGCATCGAGGTGCTGCTCCATGAAGCGCACCGCTGCAAGTACGCGCCAGTCGTCGAGCACGGCCGGCGGGGCGCGCGTTGTCGATACCACGCCGGCTGCGGCGGGATTGACATGCAGCAGCGACCTTTCGCTGTCGACAAGTTTGCGCTGAAGTTCCGGATCGACTGCGGCGGCAAGACAGGTCGACATGGCATCCGGTGCGATCGAGGTGGGGAGAGCGTGGCGCTATTGAATCTGAATCAATATGCACACTCACCAGGAGTGCGGTTCGATGTATATCCGACAATGGTATACAGATACGTTGGCGAGCCGGGGAATATTTCCGGCATTGCCGTAAACCGTAATTAAAGCCACCACCGTTGCACCGATTAATTTATCAATTAACGCATGCCAAACATGCCACATGACGCCCGTCCAGGCACCTGACAGCCGGATAATCCCCTCCAGACCGTTTCTCAAGCGACACAAAAAGACCAGACAGAAACTATCTGATTTTATTGAAAATAATATTGGATTAGTGACCGCTAGTCATTGTCACGCCTGGATGGCGCTACCGTCGTAATCTGCATTGAAATCACGGGGATGTGACCTGAGATGGATCGTGTAGCCAAACGGCAAGTGAGTTCTCTTATCCTGGAGGCAAGGAGAACTCGACGAAGAAGCGATACACCATCCGTATTCCTCGGGAAACCGAGAGCCGTGAAGAGCCGTAAAAGATCTGTGCAAGCAGCACAACATCACGGAGCAAACGTTCTAGCACTGGCGAAACAAATTCGGCGGCATGGATGTGGCTGAAGTCCGTCGGCTCAAAGAACTTGAATCGGAAAACGAGCGGCTCAAGCGCTTGGTCGCCGAGCAACTGCTGGTGATCGATGGTCTGAACGCGTTCAACCGAAAAAAAGAACACCCCGACGGGACGGCGCGAAGCGTTGGAAGTCCTGATCCGGCGGGGGTTGTCACAACGCTAGGCATGTCGTTACCTGGGGTTGAGTTGCCGGTGCCGGCCTATGAACCCAAGCGGCCAGAGAAAGATCGGCTTCTGGGCGAGCAGTTGACCGCAGCGTCTCGGGAGGTGCCGCGCTTTGGGTATCGCCGTATCTCGGCCTGGCTGTCGTTGGGCGAGTCGCGGGTGCGCCGCCTGTGGCGAGCCCTGAAGCTGAGCATTCCGAGACGGCGTCCGCGCAGGCGACGCTGAGGCAGCGACATTCGCCTGCCCGGTGCGACGTGGCCTAATTCGGTCTGGC
The DNA here is from genome assembly GCF_964265005.1 of Burkholderia crassaminum. Lineage (NCBI taxonomy): Bacteria > Pseudomonadati > Pseudomonadota > Betaproteobacteria > Burkholderiales > Burkholderiaceae > Burkholderia > Burkholderia crassaminum. Next base: position 627,686 of record NZ_OZ183801.1, read on the forward strand.
GCTACGACCTCGTCCATGATCAGCTGGTGGACGACCAGGTCTTGAAGATGCTGTGCGTAATAGATGAATGCACGCGGGAATGTCTGGCGATCGAGGTCGGCGCCAGCCTGCACTCGCAGCACGTGATTCTGGTGCTGTCATCGAGCAGTGGCGACAGCTTTACAACGAGCGACGCCCGCATAGCTCACCGCTACCAACCTCCGTCCACGGTCGGTCGAGCTTGGCTGGCGTCCGATAATATCGACATGCGACTCACTGCTTAACTGGCTACACAATTCCGCCGCAGGTCAGTCATCAACTGCTCGCCACCCTGTCGCAGCGAGGAAATTGATGGTGGCACGTTGTCCAAATTCCTGGCCCTTCGATCTGATCGCGATGTCGGGATAAGTATTCTTATCACAATAGCCTTATTAAGGACTCAAACTTGAGTTTGTGAAAACGCCCCGCATGCAACGGGGCGTCCGTCGTTCAGCGCCCGATCGGCAACCCCGTCGGCTCGATCCAGCCCAGCTTGTAAGCGATCAGCAGCGACAGGAACAGCGAGACCGACAGCCCGACGCGTGCCGCGAGCGACCATGCCATCCGCTTGGACTTGCCGCGATCATGATTCATGAAATACAGCGCGAAGATCAGGCTTGCGATGATCATCGCGAATGCCACGGAAACCAGCAGAGTTTTCATTGGTGATGCCCTTGAAGATCGGAATCGGCCTGAATCAGTTCGGCCAGTTTTTGCCGCTCGTCGGCGAGCTCGCCGACGCCCGACGCCGGCCAGTCCAGCGCGACGCCATTGCCCAGCGAATCGCGCACGAGCGCCTGGTAGCGCCGGTCGTTGATCCGGCCGTGGTCCATCGTTTCCGAGATCTCGCGCCGGAACGGCAGCGGGAAACTCGCGTACGCACGCGACAGCGCCGCGTATTGTCTCGCATCGATCTCTTTCGACGATGGTATGACAGTCCAGATCACCACGGCCACGATGGCCGTGAACGGGATCGCCGTGTAGCGAAGAATGAACTTGATCGGGGTCATGAAACGGTAGGCAGAGGTGATCGCGAATGCGGGCGGCGCGGCAATGCGGCAGCGAATCCGCCGTCAGGCCGCGCCGCATGACATTGTACTGAAAGCCCCATCGGGCCAACAGAGTATGATAATGGCATTATCATGTTCATCACATGATTCGAGAGACCCGGTGCCTGCGCGCAGGCGGCCTGCCCGCCCTGCCGCCCGGCGCCGGTCTTCACGTCCGTGCCCGCGATCCGCGGCGATTGAGCGAAGCCCCTATGCCAGCGCAGTACTTTCGAAACCTGACCGGAAAACACCGCAGCACGACCGCGAACCGTCAGCTCGGGTTTTCGCTGGCGTTCGTCGCCGGCGCGGCCAATGCCGGCGGCTTCCTCGCGGTCAAGCAATACACATCGCACATGAGCGGCATCGTATCGGCGATCGCCGACCAGACGGCACTCGGCGACGTGCGGCTCGCACTGGCCGGCATCAGCTCGCTGGGATCGTTCCTGATCGGCGCCAGCTGCTCGGCGATCCTCGTCAACTGGGGCCGCCGCCGCGGCCTGCACAGCCAGTTCATGCTGCCGCTGCTGGTCGAGGCCGCGCTGCTGCTCCTGTTCGGGCTGCTCGGCAGCCACCTCGCGCTGTGGGAAACCTTCTTCGTGCCGGTGACGGTGACGCTGCTGTGCTTCATCATGGGGCTGCAGAATGCGACGATCACGAAGCTGTCGGGCGCGGAGATCCGCACGACGCACATGACCGGCATCGTGACCGACCTCGGCATCGAGCTCGGGAAGCTGTTCTACTGGAACCGGGCGGCGATCGACGTCGACGCGCATGCGGTGGTCGCCAACCGTTCGAAACTGCGGATTCACGCCACGATGCTCACATCGTTCTTCATCGGCGGCCTGGCCGGCGCGATCGGCTTCAAGCATGCCGGCTACGTATCGACCGTGCCGCTCGCCGCGGTGCTCGTCACGCTCGCGATCGTACCGGTGATCGACGACCTGCTCGTGCTGCTCCGAAGCAAGCGTTGACCGCACATCCGGCAGCGTTTCCGGCAGCGGCGCAGCAGGCTGATCGATTATAATTTGATTAACATACCGACCACCCTCGCCTCGCAATGGAAACGAAAACCGCCCGCCTGACCGTCCTGATCGACCCCGCGAAGAAGGAAGCCTTCGAGATGCTCTGCGCAGAGCAGGATCTCACGCCTTCGCAAGTCGTGCGGCAACTGATCCGCGAGTATCTCGACCGTCACGGCGTGACGTACAAGACCAAGAGCGCGCTCGGCAAGCGCGTGAAGTAAGCGCGGCCGCACCGGCCACGCGCGCGGCGCCGATTACGTGCCGATTACGCGCCAATCTCCCACCGCCCGTGCGGCTGCGCACGCAGCACCAGCCGCCGCGGCTCGACGCCCTCGCCGGCCTTCATCCGCCTCGCCGTGGCCGCCAGCTTGAGCTCGCCGGCCTGTGTGAACGCAAGTGCGCGCTCGAGCAGGATACGCAAGGACGGCAGCCGGTTGCCGTTCTTCCACGCAAACGCGATGAAGTTGTTGTCGTCGCCGCACGGCACCAGCGTATACGAGGCGCCGAACACCGCTCGCAGTTGCTCGAGATGCTGCGGCAACGCCGGATCGTCGTCCATGAAGTTGATCGCCAGTACGCCGTTTTCGCTCAGGCGCTCCCGACATGCCGCGAGGAATGCGGCGCCCGTACACCGGCCCCGCATGCCGTCCGCGACAAATGCGTCGTGCAGGATCACGTCCGTCTTGACATCCGTCCTTTCCAGATGATCCGCGCCGTCGGCGCACACCACCGTGAACCGGCCGTCATCGGCAGGAATCCTGAATACGTCTCGCAGCGCAATCACGTCCGCGTTGATCTCGACCGCGTCGATCGCCGCGCCGGGCAGGTGCCGGTAGCAGTACTTCGCCAGCGAACCGCCGCCGAGCCCGAGCATGCAGATGTGCGCGGGCACCGGCTGCAGCAGCAGAAAGCCCATCATCACGCGCGTATAGCCGAGCTCGAGCCGGCCCGGATCCCGCAGCGACATGAAGCTCTGCGTGCCCAAATGGTCGAAGTGCAGCGAAAGCGCGTGCTGCGTCTCCAGCACGAAAGGCCGGCCGTCGTTCAGCGGCGTCGCCAGGAACCTGACGAACGCATCGTAGGAAATTCGTTCCTCAGCCATGGGTGGGCAGTCGATTGCGAACGGTCGATCGGGGCGTGAGCGCTCAGACTTTCTTCAGGTAGCAGGCCTTCAGCATGAAGCCGCCCATGTCGGTCTTGCAATCGACCTCGTGATCGCCGCCGACGAGCCGGATGCTCTTGACCTTGGTTCCCATCTTCAGGGTGATCGAAGAGCCCTTCACGCGCAAGTCCTTGATCAGCACGACCGAGTCGCCATCCGACAGCACGTTGCCGTTCGCGTCCTTGACGACGTCGCCCGCCGGCTCGTCGCCCGTTTCGGCGCCGGCGCCGGCCGACCATTCATGGCCGCAGTCCGCGCATACGGTCAGCGTGCCGTCCGGGTAAGTGTTTTCCATCGCGCATTGCGGGCAGGCGGGGGCGGCGTTCATTGCAGCTTCCATTCAGGAGGAGGTGGATCGTCGATAAAAATGCCGGGCGAGGCTCGCAGCGTCGCCCGGCCGGCCTGGCGGCGCGCGCCGACGGATCGGCGGGCCGCCATCGGCGCACACGGCATTATAATGCAATACACATATCTTAAACGCTGTATTATAATCACCGCTTTCGCGCAATTCGCCGGACTTGCGCCCCGTTTCACCGAGAATGCCGGCACATCCAAGCAGGATGACACACCCCGGCCTCGCTGCCGGCGCCCCTGAGTCGTGCCGGAAAGCGTATTTCACGCGTGCCTGGCGTACTGCCGGCCCGGCGCCGCACACCGATTCCCCCGTCCAGAGGCTTTCCGACATCGTGGCAACCGTTGTGTACGTTGAAATCGGCCCTGCATGGAACCGCAACCGCGGCGGAGCCGCACGAGAAGCAGCCGTCGACGCGGCGCGCGGCTTCGAAAGCGACATCCTGCTGATCGCGAACGGGATCAGCAGCGATGCGAAGGACAGCGCCGCCGTCGCGGCGCTGCAGGTGCACGGCGGCACGTCCGCGCAGGTACTGGCCACCGGCCCCGACGAGCAGGCGGCACTGCAGGCGCTGCTGCCCGTCCTGCAGGCCCGCTGACCCGTGCACCACCCGACGTCACGGCATCCCGCCCACCCCGAATCCCCTTTTCACGAGGAAGCGATGAGCGACAACTTCACGTCCAACACCCCGAACCTGTCGGCCTCCGCCATCTGGGCGCTCGAGCGCCTCGCCGACGTCCGCTACGGGCGCGATGCGCCCGCGCTCGGCTGGTCGATCGCGCGGGAGCTCGTCGGCGCGGGCTTCGTCAGCCATTCCGCACACGGCCGCTCCGGCGCGTCGATCACGCCCGAAGGGCGGACTTTCCTGAAAAGCCGGAAGTAGATCGCAAGCGGCAGCGAATCAGCTTGATCCTTTTGAGCATCACAATGGCGATTGTGCGCCTTATGAGGATCGCCCTGCGCTTCTAAAGTGGAGTCACCCCGAACGAACGGGTGCCCACTTTCCGATCAAGGAGCCAGTCATGAGCCGCATCGCCATCCCCGCCATCGAAACCGCCACCGGTGCAACTGCCGACGTGTACGCACAAGTCCGCAAGGTCGCCGGCGGCACCGTCCCCAACCTGTTCGCCGCCGTCGGCCATCTCGCGCCGAACGCGCTCGCGGCGGTGCTCAATGCCGAAGGTGTACTCGCCGGCGGCACGCTCTCCAGGCAGGATCTCGAAACGATCAAGCTGCTCGTCAGCGCCGACACCGGGTGTGACTACTGCGTCGCCGCGCACAACCTGCTCGGCAAGATGACCGGCCTGTCGGCCGACGCACTGCGCGCGATCCGTTCGCGCGAGCCGAACACCGGCGACGCGAAGCGCGACGCACTGATCCGTTTCGTGCTGAACCTGCAACGGTCGAGCGGCACGATCACCGACGACGAATTCGCGGCGATCCGCGAAGCCGGCTACACGGACACGCAACTCGCGGAAATCTCGCTCGCGATCGCACTGACGATCTTCACCAACACGTTCAACCGCATCAACGACACGGTCGTCGATTTCCCGCCCGTGAAGTAAGCATCGCGGCAGTGCCGGCATGCTGTCGCGATGCCGGCCCGCAGCGGCATTTCGATTGCGCCCGTCGCCGGCACCGCTGCCGTGACGGGCGCGTGGCGTTCACGGCGGCGCGCACGCGATCGCGCCGCGCCATTCCCGCCGGGAATGGAAGTTATGCGTGCGCGCCTGCTACCGACGCGACAGCGCTTCGCCGAACATGGGTTCCACGACGAGCCGACGCTCGCCCGCCACGCAACCCGACGTTACGTCACTCGAAGGAGAATCGCCATGTCGCTCCAGGACAAGCTCGACGCTTTCAAGGCCGACTTCAAGGCCGGCAAGCCGCCGTACTACGCGCCGCCGGAAATCCACCCGATCATGGAGCGCGCGACGGCCGAACTGATCGCGAGCGGCCAGGCCGCCCGCGCAATCAAGGCCGGCGATCGCGCGCCGACGTTCCGCCTGAAGGATCAGGACGGCAACGAAGTGTCGTCAGTCGACCTGCTCGCGAAGGGGCCGCTTGTCGTCACGTTCTATCGCGGCGTCTGGTGCCCGTACTGCAACCTCGAACTGCAGGCGCTGAACGAGGCGCTGCCGCAACTCGCCGCGCTCGGCGCGAACGTGGTGGCCATTTCACCGCAGACGGCCGTCAACAGCCGCAAGTCCGTCCGCACGAATCACCTCGATTTCCCGGTGCTCGGCGACGTGAACGGCGAGACGGGCGAAGCGTTCGGCCTGCGCTTCCAGTTGCCCGACTATCTGGTCGACCTGTACAAGATGCTGAAGAACGACCTGCCCGCGTTCAACAACGATCCAGGCTGGACGCTGCCGATGCCGGCACGCTACGTGATCGGCCAGGACGGCATCGTGCTGTATTCGGAAGTCAATCCCGACTACACGCATCGCCCCGATCCGTCCGACATGCTCCCGGTCATCGAAAAGGCCGTGCACGCGTGAGCGCAAGCCGCCGCGCCGCCGCACGCGACGCGGCGGCCCTTTCCCGCTTCGCTGTACCGTTGGGCGTCCTGCACGACTACGTGTACGTTCCTCCCCGCCGGCACGACCAAGCGGATCGGACGCTCGCTTGCCGGACGGCTCGGCGCATCGGCGCTCGCGCTTCCGGCGACGCGTCGTGCCGGGCGACGGCCGAGTGTCGGCGGCGACAGTGGCCCTGCCCGTACGCCGTTATTGTTCTGCCACAGGTTCGCCTTCCGCAAGCACCTGCTCGACGAATTCGACGAATGCGCGGGCGCGCGCCGTCACGAGCCGGCCGGACGGGAACACGGCCCACAGGTCGACCGGCGGCAGCGCCCAGTCGGTCAGCACCGCCTGTACCGCACCGGACGCGAGCTCCGGCGAGAACATCCAGCGCGACGCGACCGCCAGCCCCATGCCGCCGAGCACGGCGGTCCGCATTCCTTCGGCCGCACTCACGCGCAAGCGCCCGGACACCGCTACCGCGACTTCGGTGCCGCTCCGGCTGAACGACCAGGCTTCACCGCCCCCGCGCTGCGAATACACGATCGCCTGGTGGCGCGCGAGATCGGCCGGCGAGGCCGGCGTGCCCATCCGCTCGAAATACGCCGGCGTGCCGACGACGAGCCGCGGGCTGCGCGCGATGCGGCGCGCGATCATCGACGAGTCGATCAGCGTACCCATCCGCAGCGCGACGTCGGTGCCCTCTTCGAGCAGGTCGATGTTGCGGTCATCGAGCGCAAGGTCGATTTCCAGATCGGGATGACGGTTCAGGAACGTGTCGAGTCGCGGCAGCACGTGCAGGCACGCGAAGCTCACGGCGGCGCTCACGCGCAGCCTGCCGGACAGGCTCGCGGACGCGTCGCGCACGACGTGCTCGGCTTCGTCGGCTTCGCGGATCGCCCGCTTCGCATGTTCGTAGAAGCGCTGTCCGGCGTCGGTCGGCGTCAGCCCGCGTGTCGAGCGCAACAGCAGACGCACGCCAAGCCGCTCCTCGAGCTGCGCGATCGATTTCGAGATCGCCGGTTGGCCGAGATTCATCCGCTTCGCGGCCGCCGAGAACGAACCCGCTTCCACGACGCTCACATAGGTTTCCATTGCGGCGAGTCGATCCATGCGCTGCGTCTCCGTATCCTGGTTCCGTGCGGCCCTGCCGTGCTGCCATGCTGCACGTGCCGCGCAAGTCGGCAGCCGTCCGCGCAAATTCTAGTACGGCGTGCGTGTTCGGCCGGCCGGTGGCCCGTCGCGCGGAACGTGGCGCAGCGTCGCCACGTAACGGAGTCGAACTGCCCGTCGGAAGATTCACCATGATCGCGCAATGACATGAGGAATAACCGGGCATCAGGACATTCGCCGGATCCGCGCCGATTTCCCGGCGCTGCGATGCGATCGTCCTGCGGTGAAATTCTGGTTCGTCGAACCGAGCGCAGGTCGAGATGCTGCCTGGCAGCCCGTCACATCCGCCCGCGCCTGCCGTGTTCGCGAACACCCTCGGATACGACGCCCTCCTTCCCGCCTACTCCGCATCGTCGGCAACACCCTCATCCGCCACCGCATCGCGCGAGCCACCGAGCGACTGGCGCCGCCAGTCGCCGGGCGTCATGCCGGCCCAGCGCGTGAACACGCGGCGAAACGACGCCACCGACTGATACCCGACGTCGGCCGATACGGCCTCCGCGCTGGCCGACGGCTGGCGCAGTGCATTAGCGGCGAGGCTCATCCGGATATCCGTCAGCAGATCCGCGGCCGAGTGCCCGAGCTTCGACTGGAAGTGGCGCATGAAGGTCGCGCGCGACATGCTGCACAGCGCGGCCAGTTCGGGCAGCGTCCACGGCTTCGCCGGATCGTCGAGCATCGCGACGATCGCGGGCGCGAGGCGCGGCTGGCCGGCCAGCGCCAGCAGGCCGGTCGGCGCCTGCCCCGAATCGCTGATTGCGCGCAGCGCGAGCGCGAACAGCGCCGCCGACAGCGCGTTCAGGATCGCGAGGCCGCCGAGCTGCTGCTCGAGCGACTCGGCGCGCATCAGCTCCACGAGGGCGGTCAGCCGCACGGTGGCGGCCAGCGCGTCCGGCGTGCGGCTATCCGCCACCGCGCGCACGACGAGATCGGCCGGCAGGTGGCGCCGGATCAGCCGGTCGTGCGGCGGCGCAACCACGAAACGCCCGCACAGCATGTCCAGCCGCTCGCCGGTGCCCGCGTTCTCGCCGATGAAGACGTGACCGCCGGGCCGCTTGACCGCCGGCACCGGCGGCAACCCGCTGCCGTCGTGCAGCACGTGCGGGGAACCGTGCGGCAGCAGCACGAGATCGCCGCCACCGAGTTCGCGCACCGTGCCGTCGTCGGGATTCTCGAGGATCGCGCGGCCGCGCAGCACCACGTGATACGGGATCTCGCACGCAGGCGATCGTTCATACGTGACCGCCCACGGCGCGCCGAACGCGCAGCGGATTTCGAGCTTCCCGGTAACCGTGACGAGCGCCATGAAGCGGCTCAGCCAGTCGGATTCGCGTGTCATGTCGAGTGGTGAAGGCACATCGGACGTGCGGCGCATACCGCATGAAAGTCCGATTATCGCGCGGTAAGCCGATGCAATCGCGCAGGTTTGCTGCTCGACGTCGTCGATGCACCGGCGCCACTCCAGGCCGCCGGACGCACCGCCCGTCCCGGCAAGCGTTTTGCTATCATTCCGGCTCCCTGTCTTGCCGCATTGGACATGCCCGCTCGTAGCGTGTCGCCGTCGCGTGCCGTCGATCGCACGCCGCCGCTCGCCGAGCAACATCGCTACCCGATCTGCCAACGGGTGCGTGAACGGGTCCCAACCAGCGCGGCATCGACATGTTGACGTCCAGGCCGTTCCCCCCTTCTTTCCGGAAACCACAATGCCGCCTGTCTCATCCCCACCCGTTCTCGACACGCCGCGCCTCATCCTCGAAGGCCATCCGCTCGGCGACTTCGATGCGCTCGCCACGATGTGGGCCGAGCCGAAGGTTGTCGAGCACATTTTCAACGGCGAGCCGTCCGCGCCGCGCGACTCGTGGATGCGCATGCTCGCGTATCGCGGGCTGTGGCCGCTGCTCGGCTACGGCTACTGGGCGATTCGCGAGAAGGCGTCGGGCCGCTATGTCGGCGATCTCGGCTTCGCCGATTTCCACCGGCTCATCGAGCCGTCGATTCGCGGCGTGCCGGAAGCCGGCTGGGCCCTCGCGACATGGGCGCACGGCAAGGGCTACGCGACCGAGGCGCTCGCGGCCGCGCTCGCATGGCTCGACGGACAACAGCAGTTCGAGCGCAGCGTGTGCGTGATCGCGCCGACCAACGTCGCGTCGATCCGTGTCGCGGAGAAAGCCGGTTATGGCGAGCCGATAGGGATCCGGTTCAACGACACCGACTCATTGCTGTTTTCGCGCGCGAGCCGGTAGGCTGAACGGCGTACCGGTCAACCGGTTATCGCGGGCGTGCCGCATCGGCTTGCTGCACCGATGCTTCACCCCCGCTCACTCCATGACCGCTTCATAAAGACTGGTAAAGAGCCCGTTGTCCATCGGCCAGCAGTTGCCGCAGTCATCAATCAATATCCAGTCGCCCGGCTTCACCGGGCGCCAGCCTTCCGGGGTAGCGACCGCCCGTCCGCCTTGACGGTTCGCCACCCGGTCATGATCGCCATCGGCGAACCATCGTGTTGCATCGACATAACTGATGCGCTTTCGAAATCGCATACCGCCACCGAAACGTTGAGACCTGACAGGCACGTCCAAAGACCCGTCCGCGTATTGAGCATGAGCCCCGCGAGGGGCCGTGAAATTCATGCGGGCCAAGAAGGCGATCGGGACGCCATGGCTCCCGCCCCGGGCGACAGCGACTGAGCCGCCAGCGCCTTCGTCGCCAGCCGGGTTTCGTAAAGCGCCTGCCAGCCCTCGGCGACGAGCGCTTCCAGCATTTCCCGTGCGGCGGTGGAGATCCGCATATCGGTTTCCTGCATTCTGCCGATCGCCAGACGAACCTCGTCCGGTTGATCGGGTACCAGCGTCATCAGGAACTTCGAACGCGTTTCTGCGGCCCGGACGGCTTCGCTCCAGTCGGCACGGGCGACCGCGACTTCGATCGCGTTCGTGAGTGAATCGAGATTCTGGATGATTTCAAGCGGTATCATTTCGCATTCCTATCAGAACATTGTGCCGTTTTCCTGAAAGGCCAGGGCCAGCACGATGTCAACACCGATCCGCACGCGTTCGACACCAGCAGCGGTGCGCCGAATGGGGATGACCGAGGGGCAACGGCGCGCGATCGGTGGCCGCCTTCGTCGATGAAAGCCCTTTGAAATCATGCGGAAACCAGTGTGCGCCACGCTCGCGAATCAGTTGCGACGATTGTAGGGAGCCCCGCGTCGCCGAGTAGGTAATATTTTGTAATGATATGTGGAGTAACCTTTACCGGGCTTGGGTCTGGCGGCGTGTGCGACGCCCCGCGTGCGCACTCATTTCGCAAACGTTTTCGCGCGACCGAAACGTCGCCCGGCATCCCTGCCGGTTGCGCGCCGGATATCGCTCCGAGCCCGTTCACCCGTCGTCGCGTCGCTCGACGACGACACGACTCCGCACCTTCATGCATCCGCTTCTTTGCACGGCGGCGAAGCGGTGCATGCAGACGGGCTCACCGACCGATGCATATTTCGCCACATTCCGCCGGAATGTTTCTCAGTATCATGCGCCTCTCTTCGGCTGCCCCATGTTCGGACCGGGCCTGAGCGCTCGCCACTTTCCCGTTTCACCCCCTCGTTTAGCGATGCCCATCCGAATCCTGCTCGTCGAAGACGACGTCCACCTGTCCTCGCTGATCGCAGACTATCTGCGCATGCATCAGTACGAGGTGGACACCCTGTTCGACGGCACCGACGCCGTGTCCACGATCGTCGCGCGTCGCCCGGACCTGGTGCTGCTCGACATCAACCTGCCGGGCAAGGACGGCTTCGAGATTTGCCGCGACGCACGCCTGCAGTACGACGGCATCGTCATCATGATGACGGCCCGCAACGAACAGTTCGACGAGTTGCTCGGCCTGGAATTCGGCGCGGACGACTTTCTCCGCAAGCCGGTCGAGCCGCGCATTCTGCTCGCGCGGATCAAGGCCCACCTGCGACGGATGCGCGTGCGCCCGGCCGACAGCGCGCCGGCATCGCCCCAGCGATTCGAGTTCGGCAAGTTCTCGATCGACCGGGCGGATCGCAAGATTCGCCTTCCCGACGGTAGCGCGCCGCGCCTGACTTCAACCGAATTCGACCTGCTGTGGGCGCTGGTCTGCCGCGCCGGCGAGGTGGTCAGCCGGGAAGACCTGACGCAGCTGATGCGCGGCATCGAGTTCGACGGCTTCGACCGCTCGATCGACGGCCGCATCTCGAAGCTGCGCCGCAAGCTGCGTGACGACTTGACCGAACCGAAGCGAATCAAGACGATCCGCTGCAAGGGCTATCAGTTCAGCAAGCACGCGTGGGAATGACGTGCTGCATCACATGCAGCCTGTCGCGTCACACACCGCTCGACCGCTCGCATTGACCGGTTGCCCGCCGACGATTGCGCGTGCACGGCCCCCACGACCTTTGCCGCTCGGGTTCGTGCACGTCGATGCCGGCACGCCACCGGACACCGTCACGAGCCGTTCGTCTTCTCGCCGGGCGCGGTGACGGGCGTCTCCGGATCGCGCGCAAGCCCTTGCGCGAACACCTTCAATCCTTCGAGCAACGGCGTCAACGCGTCCCACAGCGCTTCGTCGTGCAGCAGCCGGTAGGCGCCGCGCACGCCGGGAGCGACATGCTCGTGCTGCGCCGGCTGCCACGCGCCGACGTGGTGCAGCGCGTCGGCGGCTGCGAACACCGCCTTGCCGAACTGCTCGGGTGGAATGCGCGACAGCGCCATCAGCAGCACCGCGAGATTCTGCATGCCGCTCTGCATGCCCGGCTTGTCGAGCGCATCGACGAACGTGTCGGCCAGCCGCGCATTCGCGCTGACGACCTCGCTCGCCAGATGCAGGAATCCATGCCGGTGCAGGCTGCCGAGCAAGTGCTCGAGCGCGTCGTGCGCACCGGGCTCCGCATGCGGCGGCGTCGTGTCGGGGGACTGACGTTCGGTCATCGGCTTTCTCCGGTTGGGGCGCCGCGCGGCCGCCGCGACGGTTGCCGCGCGCGCCGGATGCGTCTCGTTCGTCCGCCCCCGTGTGCCCGGCAGCAGCGGCCGCCATGCGCGGCAACGGGCCGGGCAGGCACGCGAACCGCGCGCCCTTTTCATCGGCGCGCCGTGCGGCCCGCCTGTCGAACGGCCGCGCCGATACGCGTCGATACGCGCCGACCGGCCGCCGCCCTACCGCATGTTTCCGGTATGGCCCAGCGAATAGCGGCCCGGCTGCGGCCACACCGTCAGGCCGTGCGGCTCCATGCCGACGGGAATCGATCGAACCGCGCCGCTCGTGGTGTCGATGGCGTAGACGACATCATCGAAGCGGCCCGACAGCCACAGCGTCTTGCCGTCCGCGCTGACGTTGCCCATGTCGGGGCTACCGCCACCGGGGATCGGCCAGGTCGCGACCACCTTGCGCGTCGCGAAATCGAGCACCGACACGCTGCCCTTGCCGTGGCGCGGCCCGTGGACGAGATTGGAGCCGCGATTCGCGATATAGAGCTTCGTGCCGTCGCGGCTCGGATACAACCCGTGCGTGCCGACACCTGTCGGGATGAAACCGGCCTTCGTGAAGCGGTCGCCATCGACGACGTAAATACCGTTCGCCATCATGTCGGCGACATAGAACACCTTGCCATCCGGCGACACGCGGATGTCCTGCGGCATCCCTTTCCGGTCCAGTTCGAGGTAGCCGATCACCTTGCGGTCCACCATGTCGATCTTCGCGAGCTTGCCGCCGAACTCGCACGTGAAGAGCGCATACCGGCCGTCGATCGAGAAGTCGGCATGGTTGATGCCCTTGCATTGCGGCACCTCGAGACTCGATTTCAGCGCCATCGTTTTCGGGTCGCGGAAGTCGAGCCGTGCATGCGCCTCGGCCACCACGATCGCATCCTTGCCGTCGGGCGTGAAATACATGTTGTACGGATCGTCGACGCTCACTTCCGGGCCGGGCTTGCCCGTCTTCGGATCGATCGGCGTCAGGCTGCCGTCGGTCCGTCCTTCCGCATTGTTCGCGACCCACAGCGTCTGCAGGTCCCACGCCGGCACGACGTGCTGCGGACTGCGGCCGACGGCAAACCGGTCGACGACCTTGTACGTGGCCGGGTCGATCACATAGACGTCGTTCGATCTCAGGTTCGGCACATAGATGCGCGGCAACGCGCCCGACACCGCCGCGCTCATGCGGCCGGCCTGGGCCTCGCTGTACAGGTTGTCGGGGTGGATGACGGGCGGCATGCCGGGTACGGCCGCGACGGCGGACGCCGCGATCGCACCATGCGCACCGAAACCGGCCAGCACTGCCGCGATGACGATCGCGGGACGGGGGAAGCGGATGTGACGGGCAAAGCGCAGTGGCATGACGATGTCCCGGTTCGATTGAATGGAACGACGGCAAAAGTGGCGCGGTGGCGCGGTGGCGCGGTTGCGTCAACGGCCGGCGACTTCCTTTCTGATCGCGTCGACGGTGCGCGCCACGATGGCGTCGGTGCCCAGCCGGCCGAGTTCGACGCTCGCATGACGCGGGTCGCCGCCGTAAACGCCGTCGACAGCGCCGGGCTTCGCGGCGTTGCGCAGCTTGTCGACCCTGACCATGCGCGGCGCGACCGCCAGCAGCAGCGACGTATCGGCAAGCCCCGCATGCGTGCCGATATCCGTGGCCGGCACACCGTGCTCGCGCAGGATCTGGTCGTAACCGTCGGAACTGGTGCCGTAATACTCGGCCGGCACGAACGCGCGCGCGCCCGTGCCGGCCCACGACTTGTTGAGCCGGGCTACCGACTGCCTGATGTCATTCTGGTAGCCGCCGTGGTCGCCGAGAAACACGATGTTCGTGAAGCCATGAACCCGGAAGCTGTTGGCGGCGGATTCGAGGGTCTTTTCGAAGACGTCGTCGGGCACGGTGATCGTGCCCGGAAAGCGCATGTGCGACGTCGGCGGCGCATAGCCCCCCTCGGGCACATAGGCGATGACGGGCGCGACGATCGCGTTGCCGAGGCCTTCCGCGATCCGCTCGGACAGTACCCCGACCCGCGCGTTGTGCTTGCCCAGTGCGACGTACGGCCCGCTTTGCTCGGTGCCGCCGATCGGAATCAGGATGGTGGTCTTGCCGGCCCGGATGCTGTCGCGCAGTTCGGTCCAGGTCAGGTCTTCGAGCCGCACCGTTGCGGGCACCTGGGCGAGCGCGGCTTGTGCGACGGTGAAAGCGAGGGCGGCGAAGATGGCGCGTGGCAGGCATTTCATCGCGGATTCTCGGCGGAAGGAAAGAGACGATGCTGCGTTCCCTCGCACCATAAACGAACTCGCGTGACTTGTCGCTGACGGCGGAGCAACGATGCACGCTCGAGCTCGCGAGAAAGCATTTCGTCAGGATTGCGCGGTGGATTGCGAAGTCTCCCGCTCCATTTCAGCCCGCGACGAGTCGATTCGATGCGTGGAATGCGGCTCCTCGCGCCCGCCTCCCGTCAACGCGCATCACGCCTGCAACACCGCCACTGCCTTGATCTCGACGATATAGCCGGGCGCGCCGCCCAGCATGTGCGCACCGACCGCCGTCCACGCCGGCTTCGGGTGTGCATCGAGGTAGCGGTCGCGCACCTGCATGAACACCGGCAGGTCGCGCATGTCGGTATGGAAGGTCGTCAGGTCGACCACGTCGTTGAACGATGCGCCGGCAGCCTCCAGCACGGCCTTCAGATTCTCGAACGCCTGCACGATCTGTGCTTCACGATCTTCGACGAGCTGCATCGCCGCATCGCGGCCGATCTGGCCGGATACGTACAGCGTATCGCCGACCTTCAGGCCGGGCGCGTAGCCGATCTTCTCGTACACCGCTTCCATTCCCGCCGGAACGATGGCTTTGCGATCACGCATGACGGTCTCCGTGGCCGGCGTCTTCGCGCCGGCCGGTTGGTTGGTGGGTTGGTTGTCGATGAACATCTCGAACACGGGCAAGCGGCGTCGCGGCGCGCCGCTCAACCCGTATCGCCGCCCGCGACCGGCAGCACCGTGCCGGTGATGTAGCTTGCCTCGTCGGACGCGAGGAACAGGATCGGCGCGATCTGTTCGTCGAGGCTGCCGTAGCGCTTGAAGAACGTCGATTCCGTGACCTGGCGCACGGCTTCGCCCATCCATGCCTGTTCCTGTTCGCTGTCGCCGGCCGCATTGCGCGGCACGCGGCGCGGCGGCGCACTGGTGCCGCCCGGCGCGGTGGCCACGACGCGGATGTTGTGCGCCGCGTATTCCATCGCGAGCGCCGACGTCAGCGCGTTGACGCCGCCTTTCGCCGCCGAGTACGGCACCCGGCGGATGCCGCGCGTCGCGTTCGACGAGACGTTGACGATCGTGCCGCCGCCGCGCGCGAGCAGGTGCGGCAGCACCGCATGACAGGTATAGAGCGTCGGCATCAGCGAGCGGCGGATTTCCGCATCGATCTGCGCCGGCTCGAATTCGGCGAACGGGCGCATGCGAATCGCGCCGCCGACGCCGTTGATCAGGATGTCGATGCCGCCGAACGTCTGCACCGCGTACGCAATCGCCGCGTGCGCGCCTTCGTAGGTTTCGAGATCGGCGACGAATCCGGCCGTCTCGCAACCGGTCTCCTCGGTCGCCACCTCGGTGACGAAATCCGCGCGATCGACGAACAGCACCCTGCCGCCCTCGGCCGCCGCGCGCATCGCGACGCCTCGGCCGATGCCCTGCGCCGCGCCGGTGACGACGACGACCTTGCCGGAGAATCGTTGCATGGTCATGCCGCCTTTGCCGTGACGTTGGGGGTGAACTTCTCGTAGTGGAAGCTGTTCGGCTTCACGCCTTCGTCGTCGAAATACTTGCGCACCGCGTCGACCATCGGCGGCGGCCCGCACAGATACACGTCGACGTCACCGTCGTTCAGCGCATCGGCCGGGATGTGCTGCGTGACCCAGCCCTTGCGCGGATGGCTCGACTCCGCATCTGCGATGACCGTCGCGAAGCTGAAGTTCGGCAGCTTCGCCGCGTAGGCTTCGATCGCTTCGACCAGCACGAGGTCGAGATCGCGCGTCACGCCGTAGATCAGGTGCACCTTCTGCTGCGACCCGGTGCGCGCGAGCACCTCGAGCATCGACAGGAACGGCGCGAGCCCCGTGCCGCCCGCGAGGAACAGCAGCGGCCGCTGCACGTCGCGCAGGTAGAAGCTGCCGAGCGGCCCGTGCAGTTCCAGCGTGTCGCCGGGCTGCGCCGATTCGAGCCACGTGCTCATCACGCCGCCGGGGATCTTCTTGATCAGGAAGCTGACCTTCGCGTCGGCCGGCGCCGACGAGAACGAATAGGAACGATGCTGGCCGCTCGCCGGCACGTCGATGTTCACGTACTGGCCCGGCAGGAACACGGGTGCTGCCGCGCCGACGTCGAGTTCGAGCACGACGGCCGCATCGTTGTGCTGCTCGACCTTCGTCACCGTGGCGGCGAACCCGCTCTGGCCGGTCTTGCACGCGACCGACGACGTCGGCACCGCGATCACGCAATCGCTTTGCGGCACCATCTGGCACGTCAGCACGAGGCCGCCGTCCTTTTCGTCTTCGGTGAGCGCATCGTCGATGTAGTCGTCGCCGAGGTCGTAGCGGCCGCTTTCGGCGCGGCACTTGCAGGTGCCGCACACGCCGTCGGAGCAATCCATCGGCAGGTTGATCTTCGCGCGGAAGGCCGCGTCGAGAACCTTCTCGCCGGCCTTGCAGTCGATGAAGCGGGTTACCCCGTCCTCGAAATTCAGTGCAATCGTGTAGCTGGACATGGTGTCACCTCCACTTCTTTTCATGACAAGGCAACGGGTGTCAGACGTGATACACGTCGAGCACCTGCCGGATGTAGTCGTTCTTCAGCACGATCTTCTTGTGCGAGATCAGCAGTTCATCGCCCGCCCGGCGCATCGTGACAAACATCGTGCCGAAGAAGTGATCGGTCACGCGGTAACGGTGGTTCAGCGTGTGAAAGTTGTAGCGCACGTCCACTTCGCTGTCGCGCTCGGCCAGCACCTCGACGTTCGTCACGTTGTGGCTGGTACGCGGCTCGGGCGTCGATGCGCCGCTGCGCTCGGTCTTGATCCGGAACACGCGATCCTCGAGGCCGCCGCGATCCGGGTAGTACATCAGCGAGATCTGGCTCTGGTGATCGTCGGTCGGCCGATCGTCGTCGTCCCACGCGGGCATCCAGTACGTGACGTCCTCCGTGTAGCAGGTCAGCCACTCGTCCCACTGGCGATCGTCGAGCAGGCGCGCTTCGCGATACAGCGCCGCGCAAATGGTCCGGTAATCGAAGCTCATGCTGCCACCTCCCCGCGTTCCTTCTTCAGCGCATCGCGCATCACCTGCACCCAGTGTTCGTGCTGGCACACGAACAGCCCTTCGTCCTCGCTGCGCTCGCCCGAGATGCGCGGGTTCAGCCCCATCTTCTTCGCGTTGTCGTCGGGCCCGTCGACCCACAGCGGCGCGCCGCGCGACAGGTCGTTCCACATCGCCGTGATGCCCGCATAACCGGCCTGGCAGGCGCGGAACTCTTCGAGATCGTCGGCGGTGCCCATGCCCGTCACGTTGAAGAAATCCTCGTACTGGCGGATGCGGACCGTACGGTCGGTCTCGCTCTCGCCCTTCGGCGCGAAGCAGAAGATCGTGACTTCGGTCTTGTCGACGCCGAGCGGCCGCACCACGCGAATCTGCGTGCTGAACTGGTCCATCAGGAACACGTTCGGGTACACGCACAGGTTGCGCGTCTGGTTCACGATGAAATCGGCCTGCACGTCGCCGACGCGTGCCTTGATTTCATCGCGATGCTGGTACACGGGCCGCACTTCCGGGTTCATCGTCTGCGTCCACAGCAGGATGTGGCCGTGGTCGAACCCGTACACGCCCGCGACCGACTTGCTCCAGCTGTTCGCGTCGACGGCCTTGGTGCCGTCTTCCTTGCGCCGGCCCATCGTCGCCGCGTAGTTCCAGTGCACGGTGCTCACGTGGTAGCCGTCGCAGCCGTTCTCCATCTGCATCTTCCAGTTGCCTTCGTAGATGTAGGAGGAGTTGCCGCGCAGCACTTCGAGCCCGTTCGGCGCCTGGTCGACGATCTGGTCGATGATCACGCGCGCCTCGCCGAGATAGTCCTCGAGCGGCAGCACGTCGGCGCTGAGGCTGCCGAACAGGAAGCCGCGATAGTTCGCGAAGCGCGCGACCTTCTTCAGGTCGTGCGAGCCGTGCGTGTTGAACTGCACCGGATACTCGGTCGTCTTTTCGTCCTTCACCTTCAGCAGCTTGCCGGTGTTCGAGAAGGTCCAGCCGTGGAACGGGCACGTGAAGCTGCCCTTGTTGCCGTGCTTGCGGCGGCACAGCATCGCGCCCTTGTGCGCGCAGGCATTGATGACCGCGTGCAGCTCGCCGGTCTTGTCGCGCGTGATCACGATCGGCTGGCGACCAATCCACGTCGTGTAGTAATCGTTGTTGTCCGGAACCTGGCTTTCGTGCGCCAGGTACACCCAGTTGCTCTCGAAGATGTGCTTCATCTCGAGCTCGTACAGCTCGGCGTTCGTGAAGATGTCGCGGCGGCAGCGGAATACGCCGGCCTCCTTGTCGTCCTGCACGGCAGTGGCGAGCAGGTGATCCAGGTCGTTGGCTTGGTCGATCGTGGCGGACATGTTGGCTCCTTCCATGCGCGTGCCGCGTCCTGCAAGCACGCTCGCATCGGTATCGGTTGAATCTCGCGGGAACCCGGCCGGCGGCGGCGCATGCGCGCCGCGCCGTCAGGCGGTTACGCCGTCGCGGCTGCGCGCGGGCGGTGGACGATCTGGTTGTCCTTGCCCTGCACCAGCGGTGTCAGCACAAAGTTGAACTCGATGTCCTGGTACGCATCGGCCTTCATGCCGAGCGCCGTGCCGCCGGTCTTCCCGACCACGGGCGGGATCAGCTCCTCGCGCGTCGCATACGCGAAGTCATCCCAGATCAGCGGATCGCCGTCGATGTTGAACTGCGTCGTCAGCTTGCGGTGGTCGTGGCTGTCGACGAAGAAGTGCACGTGCGCCGGGCGGTTGCCGTGGCGGCCGAGGCCGTTCAGCAGTTGCTGCGTCGCGCCCTGCGGCGGGCAGCCGTAGCCGACCGGCATCAGCGTGCGGAATTCGTACTTGCCGTCGGCGCCCGTCTTCACCGCGCCGCGCAGGTTGAAGTCGGTCTGCGCACCGGTCGGGTCGAAGTGCGAATAGAAGCCCTTCGAGTTCGCGTGCCAGCATTCGACCAGGGCACCCGCGACCGGCTTGCCGTCGAGGCCCGTGACCGTGCCGTGGATCACGAGCGGGCCCGCGCCTTCGTCCGCGTCGAGGTCGATCTTCGCGACGCCGTCGCGCACCGGCGCGCCGGCCACATACAGCGGCCCTTCGATCGTGCGCGGCGTGCCGCCGTCGAGGCCGACCGCCTTGTCCGCGGCGTCCATCCGGATGTCGAGATACTTCTCAAGGCCGAGGCCGGCCGCGAGCAGCGCTGCTTCGCCATCCTGACCAAGCTTGTTCAGGTAGTTGACGCCGGCCCACACTTCGTCGGGCGTGATGTCGAGATCGTCGATCGCCTTGAACAGGTCGCCGAGCAGGCGCAGCACGACCTGCTGCGTCCGCGCGTTGCCGCCCTTCGTGCTGTCCGCGCCCGCGTTCGACGCGGCCTTCAGCAGGTCCTGCACTTCCCGGGTTTCGAAAACTTTGACGCTCATGATGGTGTCTCCACGTGTATTTGGGGGGAATGACGGCTGTGCCTGACTCGGGCTACCGCGCGACTCTCGTGAGTCCGTCGCGGGTGAAACGCCTGACTTTGTCTTCGTCGAGTTCGATGCCGAGGCCCGGGCCGTCCGGCACGGTCAGTTCGAAGTCGCTGTAATCGAGCGGCTGCGTCAGGATCTCTTCGGTGATCAGCAGCGGCCCGAACAGTTCGGTGCCCCACTGCAGGTTCGCGAAGCTCGCGAACAGGTGCGCGGAGGCGACCGTGCTGAACGCGCCTTCGAGCATCGTGCCGCCGTACAGTTCGATGCCGGCCGCATCCGCGATCGCGGCCACGCGCTGCGCGGCGAACAGGCCGCCGCTCTGTTCGATCTTGATCGCGAACACGTCCGCGCCGTGATGCTTCGCGATCTCGAATGCGCTGTCGGGGCCTTGCAGGATTTCGTCGGCCATCAGCGCGACCGGGAAGCGGCGCATCAGGCGCGCCAGCGCCGCGGCCGAGGCCACCGGCTGCTCGACCAGTTCGCAACCGGCATCGGCCAGCGCCGGGATCGCGCGCGCGGCCTGCGTTTCGCTCCACGCCATGTTCACGTCGACGCGCACCGACGCGCGATCGCCGACCGCCTGCTTGATCTCGGCCACGTGCCGGATATCCGTCTCCGGCGACTTCGCGCCGATCTTCAGCTTGAACACGTTGTGGCGGCGCAGGTCGAGCATCCGCTCGGCTTCGGCGATGTCGGTGGCCGTATCGCCCGACGCGAGCGTCCACGCGACCGGCAGGCGATCGCGACGGCGGCCGCCGAGCAGCTCGCTGACCGGCACGCCGAGCCGCTTGCCGTGCGCGTCGAGCAGCGCGGTTTCGAGCGCACTCTTCGCGAAGTGGTTGACCTTCGCGAGCTTGCCGAGGAACGCCATCAGCGTCTGGATGCGCGTCGCGTCCTTGCCAACGATCGCCGGCGCGAGGTACGCGTCGATCGCCAGCTTCATCGCTTCCGGGCTTTCCGGGCCATACGCCATGCCGGCGATCGTCGTGCCTTCGCCGAGGCCCGTCACGCCGTCGCTGCAGAACACCTTCACGAGCATCAGCGTCTGGCCGTGCATCGTGGCCACCGACAGCTTGTGCGGACGGATCGTCGGCAGGTCGACGAGGCGGGTTTCGATACGTTCGATGGTGACGGAGGACATGGGGCACGCTGCGTGTGGGGAGTTCATGGGACGGATTTATACGCGCCGCTCAAATGCACCGTCCAATACTTTTGGGCGTGATTTTCGATACCTAACAGGTATTGAAATAAGACTGGATACGCGAAATATTGCGATGCGCCATACCTGATTCGGCTAGGCATATGAGCCAGAAGGCTTGATGGCACGGGGGGCGCGCGCTCGGGCCGCTGCTTGCGCGGGAGCGTGTCGCGGCGGCTCCCCGAGCCGGGGAATCCGGCCGAAATCCGCGGCCGGCCGGGAGGGGATCAGGGTTTTCCTGATGGAACAACGGCGTGGCTGGCCTTCCGGATTGCGACTTCGACTTCGACTTCGGTGAAGGATCGGAAGGAAGTCGGTACGCGGATATCGACGCCCCGCCGATTCGTGCGGCGACACCTACTGTTTCGCTCGCCGGCGCGCGTCCCTGGCGTCCCTGTCGCCGTGAGGGCGGAAACGACACGCCGTTCGCCCGGCGGTATCGGCGTGTTCAGTTTCCGCACACGTCGACGCGTGCCCCCACCGACCGGCGCGGGCGCGGCGGGTGGGAACAAACCCGGATAGCTCCGCTTCCTCCCGGCCGCCTACCCTCGCGCGCATGCCGGTCGGGACGATGCAAGGCCCGATCCGGCGAGTCGGAATTTCATCAGGAGCGTACATGGATAGCAGCAGCAACACGGCACTGTTCGACGCCGACGTCTGGCACGGCAAGACTTTCAACGGACGCTGGCACGCCAGCCCGCACGCGGCCGACGTGATCGAACCCGCGACCGGCAACACGCTCGGCCGCCTCGGCCTCGCGGACGGCACGGCGGTGGCCGACGCGGCAGCCGCCGCCCATCGCGCGCAGCCGGCGTGGTTCGGCCTGCCGTACGACGATCGCGCGGCCGTCCTGCGCCGCGCGGCGGCCGTCGCGGAAACACACTTCGATTCGATCGTCGACTGGCTCGTGCGCGAAAGCGGATCGACGCGCGCGAAAGCATCGTTCGAAACGTCCGTCACGATCAAGGCGCTTCACGAGGCGGCGGGGTTGCCGTCGCGCGCGGCCGGCGAAGTGCTGCCGTCAGCGGCCGGCCGGCTGTCGCTTGCGCGGCGGCGCCCGCGCGGCGTCGTTGGCGTGATCTCGCCGTTCAACTTCCCGCTGTACCTGGCGATGCGCGCGGTCGCGCCGGCGCTCGCACTGGGCAACGCGGTCGTGCTGAAGCCCGATCCGCGTACCGCCGTGTGCGGCGGCGTCGCGATCGCGCGCGTGTTCGAGCTCGCCGGCCTGCCGGAAGGCGTGCTGCACGTCCTGCCCGGCGACGGCGCGGCCGGCGCCGCGCTGGTTGCCGATCCGCACATCGCGATGATCCAGTTCACCGGTTCCACCGCGGCGGGGCGCAAGGTCGGCGAAGCCGCCGGCCGCCACCTGAAGAAGGTGTCGCTCGAGCTCGGCGGCAAGAACTCGCTGATCGTGCTCGACGACGCCGACCTCGAGCGCGCCGTCGCCAATACCGCGTGGGGCGCGTATCTGCATCAAGGCCAGATCTGCATGGCAACCGGCCGCGTGCTCGTGCAGCGCGGCATTCACGACCGCTTCGTCGCGAAGCTCGTCGAGAAGGCCCGAAGCCTGCGCGTCGGCGATCCTGCGAGCGCGGACGTCGGCCTCGGGCCGCTGATCAACGCCGCACAGCTCGACCACGCGGCGAGCCTGGTGGACGCGGCCCGTCGCGCGGGCGCGCGCGTCGAGACGGGCGGCGGCCATCGCGACCTGTTCTTCGAGCCGACCGTGCTGAGCGGCGTCGCGCCGGGCAACCCGGCGTTCGACGAGGAGATTTTCGGGCCGGTCGCGGTCGTCGTGCCGTTCGATACGGACGAGGACGCCATCGCGCTCGCGAACCGCACCGAATACGGGCTGTCGATGGCGATCCTGTCCGCCGACGTCGGCCGGGCGCTCCGGATCGGCGAGCGCCTGAACACCGGGCTGCTGCACATCAACGACCAGACGGTCAACGACGAAGTGATCAACCCGTTCGGCGGCGTCGGTGCATCGGGCAACGGATCGAGCATCGGCGGCGCGGCAAACTGGGAGGAGTTCACGCAGTGGCAGTGGCTGACGATCAAGGGCGAAGCGCCGCTGTATCCGATTTGACAAGGAGACCGAACATGTACACCGAAAACGATACACGCGTCGTCACCGCGGCCGTCGCGCGTGCGGCCGGCGCGCCCTTCTCGATCGAGTCCGCCCGCCTGCGCGCGCCGCGCGGCGACGAGGTGCGGGTGCGCGTCGTCGCGACGGGCCTGTGCCACACCGACCTGATCGTGCGCGACCAGTACTACCCGGTGCCGCTGCCGGCCGTGCTCGGTCACGAGGGCGCCGGTGTGGTCGAGGCGGTCGGCCCGAACGTGACGGCGCTCGCCGCGGGCGATCACGTGGTGCTCACCTACGGTGCGTGCGGCCACTGCCCGTCCTGTGTCGGCGGTCACGGCGCGTATTGCCGGCACTTCTTCGGGCTGAATTTCGGCGGCGCCGACGCCGACGGACAGACCGCGATCCGCGACGAACACGGGCAGCCGCTGCACGATCATTTCTTCGCGCAGTCGTCGTTCGCCAGCTATGCGCTCGCGCGCGAGAACAACGCGATCAAGGTGCCGCCGGAAGCACCGCTCGAACTGCTCGGGCCGCTCGGCTGCGGGATCCAGACCGGCGCCGGCGCGGTGATCCATTCGCTCGCGGTGCGCCCGGGCAGCAGCTTCGCGAGTTTCGGCGCGGGCGCAGTCGGCATGAGCGCCGTGATGGCCGCGCGCGTCGCCGGCGCGACGACCATCATCGCCGTCGACATCGTGCCGTCGCGGCTCGCGCTGGCGCTCGAGCTCGGCGCGACGCACACGATCAACAGCAAGGAAGTCGATGTCGTCGACGCGATCCGCGCGATCACCGGCGGCGGCGTCGACTTCGCGCTCGAATCGACCGGGCTGCCCGCCGTGCTGTCGCAAGGGATCGAAGCGCTCGGCTCGCGCGGCACGATGGGCGTGGTCGGCGCGCCGAAGCTCGGGACGAAGGCGGAATTCGACGTCAACAACCTGCTGCTCGGCGGCCGCACGATCCGCGGCATCGTCGAAGGCGACAGCGTGCCGCAAACGTTCATTCCTCAGCTCGTCCAGCTGCATCTGCAAGGACGGTTTCCGTTCGACCGGCTGGTGAAGTTCTATCCGCTCGACCAGATCAACCAGGCCGCGGAGGACAGCAGCAGCGGCATCACGCTCAAGCCGATCCTGCGTTTGCCGCATTGAGCGCGGGGGCACCGCCCGGCGACACACGGCGGCGCCCCTTCGGGAAAATACCCCGCTTCGGGCGCCGGGCTATATTACGCATTCGCGCGACACACCGCGCCGGTACGCCCGGCCCGGACCTTCGACCCTCAATGGAGCGCAGCGTGAACACGGCACCCGAATCCCCCTCGCGGCCGGTCGACCTCGACCTCGACCTGGCCCGGCTCCGCGCCCGCTTCGCGGCGGGCGAGCCGCTGCCGGAAACGGCGTTGCCGGCCGGCGTCGCGCGCTCGTGGCTGCGTTCGCGCGACGCCGGGCTCCGGCCGTGGCAAACCGCCCGCTACGAAATGCAGCGCGAACTCGACGCGTCGCGCGCGGACCGGCGGCTGACCCGCTGCGTCGCGCAGGAAATCGAGCAGCTGTGGGCCGCGTTCGGCGGCAGCGAGTGGACGATCTTCTGCGTCAATCCGCGCGGCACGATCGTCCACGCGCGGCGCAGCCCGCATTGCGACGACACGCTGCTGACGCCGATCGTCGCCGGGCGCCGGATCGTCGAGCCGAACATCGGTACGACCGCACCGAGCTGCGTGATTCACGACGGCACCGAGGCAGTCGTCGCGGGCGCCCAGCACTATCTCGACGAATTGTCGCGCGTGTTCTGTCTCGCGGTGCCGCTGGTCGGTTTCGACGGGGAAGTGATCGGCGCGCTGGACATCACCGGTATCGGCCGGCGCAATGTCGTGCAGTTGCGCGAACGGTTCCGGCATGCGGCGCTGTCCGCCGAGCAGCGGCTGTATGCGATGCTGCGCGACTGCCATCTGCTGCAGGTGCAGTACGATCCGCGCTGGCTCGGCACGCCGCTCGCGGGCGTCGTCGCACTCGACGAGGCGGGCCGCGTGCGCGCGGCGAGCCGGCTCGCGCGGCAGATGCTCGAGCTCGCGCCTGCCGGGCCGATCGAACCACGCGATCTCCGACAACTCTTTCCCGGCGCGACGCCCGCGCAGCAGCGTCGTTTGCTGACACCGGCGCGTACGCCGCAGCGGATCGCGCGCGACGACGGCAGTCACGTCTGGGTGCGGGCCGTGCGCGCGCCGCTCGATCGGGCGACGATGCGGCGGCAATCCGATGCGCTGGAAGACGCCGCCGACGTGTGCAGCACGGCACCGGCCGCCAGCCCGCAGGCAAGCCTGCACGAGCAGTCGCTCGACGCGATCCGCCGTGCGGTCGACGAGCACGACGGCAATGTGTCGGCCGCTGCGCGGCAACTGGGCATCTCGCGCACCACGCTGTATGCGAAGCTCAGGCAGCTCGATGCAGCGGGAATCACGAACGCCGGCGCGCCTTGATATTGCGTGCGGCGATAGCGCCTGCGCCACCGCCCGCCTCTCATGCGGCCGCAACGTGAACCACGCGATCCCGACCGCGACCGCGCCGCCCCCACCGCCCAAGGTGCCGATCCACGGCAGTTCGGCGTCACGGGAATCCGCTGGTCGTGCATGCCGGCCGGCTTCGCGGCGAGCGCTGCCTGCTTCGGCGATTCAGCCGCCGGCCCGTCCACGTCCCCGGCGCGGCGACACGGCGGTGCAGCGGCCCGGCGGCTCGGTGGCCCGGCGGCATGGTGTCAGCCCGGGTACCCGGCCAGCTTGCCCTCGACCCCAAATCCGTCGTCCGGCAGCGGCAGCCGCCCGAGCACCCGCTCGACCTCCAGCGCAACCGCGATGAGTTCGCGATCGGTGTCGGCCGCCCCGTCCAGTGCGAGGCCGACCGGCAGCCCGGTTGCCGTCAGGCCGGCCGGGACGGTCATGCCCGGTACACCCGCATTGCTGCCCGGCTCGGTATTCCGGATGTAGGTCGAGAACACCGAGGCGGGCTCGCCGTTGAGCATCATCGTGTCGCCCGACGGGATCGGGCACGCGGTCGCGATCGTGGTCGGAAAGACCAGCGCATCAGCGCCGCTGTCGGCGAGGCACTGCCGGTACGCCGCACGCGAACGCGTCCGCCGGTCGAGCGCGGTGCGATAAGCCGCTTCGCCGATACCGCCGGGGCCGGTGATATGGCGGGCGATCTGCGCGACGTCCGGGCTTCCGACGTTCGCGACGATGTCGTCGACCGACAGGTCGTAGCCGTTCTCGACCAGATACGCGTGCATCGACGAACGGAATTCGTACATCGCGATGATGGCCGGCTCGTCGTCGAAGAACCCCGGATAGTCGTTCAGGTCGAGGTCGACGCACTCGAATCCCGCCTGCTCCAGCTTTGCCACCGCGGCATTCGCCACCGCGTCGACGTCCGGCGCGAGGCCGCGCCAGAACGTCGTGCGCGGGACCGCCAGGCGCACGGGGCGCGTCGTGCTGCGGGTCGGCATCGACGTCGGCACGCCGGTGCCGGACAGAATCGCGTCGAGCAGCGCGATGTCCTCGACCGACCGCGCGATCGGGCCGACGGTGTCGCGCGTGCGCGAAATCGGCGCCACGCCGCCCGACGGGTAGCGCCCCACGGTCGGCCGCAGGCCGACGGCGCCGCACAACGCGGCCGGAATCCGCACCGAGCCGCCGGTGTCCGTGCCGAGCGCGGCGGGCACCACGCCCGCGCCGACCAGCACGCCCGAGCCGCTGCTGCTGCCGCCCGGAATCCGGTTGAAGTCGTACGGGTTGCGTACCGCGCCGGTGACGCGGTTGTTGCCCGACACGCCGAATGCCAGTTCGTGCAGGTTGGCCTTGCCGGCGATCAGCGCCCCGTTCGCCAGCAGCCGCGCCACGACCGGCGCATGCTGCGGCGGCACGCGGTTGTGCAGCGCCAGCGTACCGTTGCCGGTCGGCAGGCAGGCGGTGTCGATGTTGTCCTTGATCGCGATCGGCAGGCCCAGCAGCGCGTGCGGGGTGGCCGACGTCGCGAGGTCGCGGTCGCAGCGTGCCGCTTCGGCGAGCAGCCGCGCATCGTCGACGCACGTGAAGCCGTTCAGGTAGCGCCAGCGTGCGTGCCGCTCGATCAACGCGTACGCGTATTCGACACAGGAAAATTCCCGGCGCAGGATCGCGTTCCGGGCTTCGGTGAGCGTCAGGGGTCCCAGGGTGGGCATCGTCGTCGTTCCTCGTCACGGGGGATCGTCACAAGGTAGGATGCGCCGATTTTGACGCCCATCATCACAATGGATGACCCCGGCCGACGGCCGCGCAGCCGGTCACGCCAATGCGGCCGCCAGGCTCGCGCGGTTGGCGACACCCTTCTTCGCCATCACGCGCCGCAGATGCGTGCGGACCGTCGACAGCCCGATACCGAGCGTGCGCGCAACGTCCTTGTCGGTATAACCGGCGGCGACGAGCCGCGCGACGTCGCTCTCGCGATCGGTCAGCCCGGCGCACGCGTGACGCCGCCGCAGCAGCGCGCGCCGGAAAAACGGCTCGATGCCGTTCAGCAGCAGCTTGTCGCGTTCGGTGAAATCGGGCCGCCCTTGCGCCCGCCAGATGCGCAGGTCGCCCACGTGGGTCGCGCCGTCGAACGCGTAGACGTTGATGCCGTGGTGCATGCCGTCGCGGCACAGGAAATCGTTGTAGAACTCGGTCCGTTCCAGCTCGCGCCGGCTCACCACCTCGTCGACGCAGGTCGCCACGCGGCGCGCGCGCAATTGCGACGTGACCGGGTCGATATGCTGGAACCACGCTTCGTACCGCGCGATCTGCAACGGATCGACGTTGTACGAGAACCCGTTGCACCACAGGCCGGTCTGTTCGTCGCAATCGAACGACGCGGCGAAATCCGCGCGCATCAGTTGCGTGATCGCGGGCAGCACGACCGTCCTCACGTCGACGACCGGCCCCAGTTCCTCGAGGCGGGAGACGATGTCGCCGAACAGCCGGAGTTCCTCCGGCGTGATATCGGATACGGAAAGGTTCATGACGCCGCCGCGACCGACGCCTGCCATTGCGCGGCCACGGCGGCGTAATTCCTGACCTTGAAAGCGGAGCCGTCGTGGACATGGACCCAGCCGAGCGTGCGCTCGGCCAGCGGCTTGTCATCGTTGTCCGTCGCGATCTTGACGATCGCATGCGCGCGGATATGCACGAGACCGTCCGGATAGTCGGACGACGGGTTCGCCAGCGTCACCGTCACGAACGGGCCGAGATCCTGAAGGAGCCGGGCGGCCGGCGGATGGTCGGCCATCAGCAACGACCCGCCCTTCACGCGGTCGTCCACGCGGATGGCCATGCCGCCCGGCCGCCGCTGCGCGGCGCTCGGCAGCGACATCCACAGCACGTGGTGCGGGTTCAGATAGACCTCGTCGGGGTCGCCCATCGCGTCGCGGGTTTCAATCCGGGCTATCGGCATGCAGGGTCTCCAGTCGAATATCGGGCACCGCGTGCGGGTGCGGCGGCACCATGATGATGCCGCATTATGTCGGCTTTCCGCATGTGTTCCTGCGAAGGGCGCGGTCACCCGTGGCAGGGTCGCCGGGCCACGCGCACGTTACTGCTTGGCCGGTGCACCGATGCCGTCGATGCCGTCGATATCAGGCGCCCAGCCCGTCGGATTGGCGAACTTCAGCTATGTGCCAGGGCATGCGCACGTGGCCGACGGCGGCTACTCGGTTGCATGACACCTGAAGCGCGATCCGGCATGCCGTGACCGCTCATCGTTGCATAACCGACCCAACCGCGCGAACCGACAGCTCGAACTGACTGTGCGAACCGCCTGCGCGCTATCGGTTCGCGCCCCCCTGTTCACACGGGAAGCCAATGCCTCGAGCCATGCCGCCTTCACTGCCCGCCGGTGGCTATTGTTGGCTCCGCTACCGCCCGCTTCGCGTGAAGGCGCAATGCGAGCCACGCGATCCCGACCGCAACCGCGCCGACCACACCGCCAAAGGTGCCGACCCACGGCAGCCCGAAGTCACCGGCGATATGGTTGCCGATCAGCGCACCGGCGCCGATGCCGACGTTGTACAGCCCGGAGAAGATCGACACGGCCAGGTCCGTTCCCTCCGGCGCCAGCTTCAGCACCCACGCCTGCATGGCCAGGCCGAAACAGACGATCGCCCCGCCCCACACCAGCGTATGCACGGACAGCGTGACGATGTTCAGCGCGCACGGGAACAGGATCAGCAGGCATCCCGCCAGCGCGACGATCGACCCGAGCAGGAATTTGTCGGGCTCGCGCGGGTACACGCGATTGAAACAGATCGCCGCCGGCAGGCCGGCGATGCCGAACAGGATCAGCACGTACGTGATCCGGCTGCTGCTCGCGTGGTTGACGCTCTGGACGAACGGCTCGATGTACGTGTACGACGTGAAGTGCGCGGTCACGACCAGTACGGTGATCGCATAAAGCGCCACCAGCGCGGGCTTGCGCAGGAACACACCGATGCTGCTCAGCGACCCGGCGCCCTGGCTCGGCAGGACCGGCAGCGTGGCGCGCAGCAACAGCGCCGCACCGGCCGCGGCGCCCCCGATGATCAGGAACGTGACGCGCCAGCCGAACGCCTCGCCGATCACGCGCCCGAGCGGAATGCCGGCGACCATCGCGATCGCCGAGCCCATCGCGATCAGGCTCAGCGCACGGCTTTTGCGGTCGCTCGGCGCGAGCCGCACCGCGAGCGGGACGGAAATCGACCAGAACACCGCATGCGCGCAAGCGATGCCGAGCCGGCCGATCATCAGTACCGTGAAATTCCATGCGACGCCGGTCACGATGTGGCTGCCGATGAACACCAGCAACGCGCCGACCAGCAGCTTGCGACGCTCGACGTGACGCGTGACGAACGTCAGCGGCAGCGATACGACGGCAACGGCCCACGCGTAGATCGTCAGCATCAGGCCGACGGCGGTCGGCTTCATCTGCAGGCTGCCGCCGATCGCGCTGAGCAGCGCGACCGGCACGAATTCGGTGGTGTTGAAAATGAAGGCGGTCAGTGCCAGGGCCAGTACGCCCCACCACGAGTGCCTGGAACTGATGGCGTCCGGTGTTGCCATGCGTGGAATCGACGAGACGAGGGTTGGGGGCGTACGGTGCGTATGGCGCGGCCCCGATGAAGAAGGCCGGGCCCGGCGCATCGGCGCGATTGTACCAGCGGCACATGACACGCCGCGGCACGGCACGGCGGCGGGACATGGCGATGACACGGCCGTGCGCCGATAATGTGTCGACCAGGATTTTTTGCGGACACTTCGCCCGATTGTCACCGGACCAGGAGATTCACATGCGCATTGAAACGTCTTTTCTGTTCGATCTCGACGGCACGCTCGTCGACAGCGTCTATCAGCACGTGCTCGCGTGGAAGGAAGCGCTCGATGCCGAAGGCATCGAACTGTCGGTGTGGCGGATCCACCGCAAGATCGGCATGAGCGGCGGCCTGTTCCTGAATCAGCTGCTGCGCGAGACGTCGGGCGACCTCGACGCCGAGCGCGTCGAGCGGCTCGCCCGGCTGCATGCGGCCGCGTACCAGCGGCTGCGCGCGCAGGTCCGGCCGCTGCCCGGCGCGCGCGAATTGCTGGCCGCGCTGTCGACGGCGGGCATTCGCTGGGCGATCGCGACCAGCGGGCGGATGGAAACGGCCGCCATCAATCTCGAGGCGCTCGGCGTCGATCCGGCGAAAAACGTCGTGGTCACGCGCGACCAGGTCAAGTACGCGAAGCCCGACCCCGACCTGTTCCTGACCGCCGCCGCGCAACTGAACGTGCCGATCGAACACACGGTCGTGGTCGGCGACAGCATCTGGGACATGCTGGCTGCTGCCCGCTGCCGCTCGCTCGGCGTCGGGCTGCTGTCGGGCGGATACGGCAGCGACGAACTCGAACGCGCGGGCGCGCTGCGCGTGTACGACGATCCGGCCGATCTGCTGTGGCATCTCGACGAGATTGCGGCGCGCCCCTGAACCGCCCGCTTCGCCGACGGCACCCGCGCGGGATCGCCGCCGGTTTCGTCCGGCCGCAAACGGCCGTTGCGCGTTTGCGCAACGTGAGGCCACGCCACGCCGTCACGACACGCGACTACCGAGCGGCTCAATCGTCGTCGATGCGCTTGTCGATCAGATAGCGGCCACGTGCGACGCCCGCGAGCAGCGTAGTGCAGAGGATAGGCCACGCAAAGACCGCGAACAGGGATGTAGCTCGAACAAAGCGCTCGCGCATGCCGAACTGGCGGGCCTCAATGCGGCAACCCGAACGCGGCCTTCAGGCTCGCGACGATCATCTGCATCGCGATCGCCGCGAGGATCATCCCCATCAGGCGCTGGGTCACCGCCGTGACGCGCGGCGACAGGTAATGGCCGATCAGCGGCGCGGACAGTAACGAAACGGCCAGCAACACGAGAAACGCGACGAGCCCGAGCGCGAACGCGAGTTCCTGCCCGGTCGAGAACGCGCTGTGCCCGAGCACGATCATCGTCGCGATCGTGCCGGGGCCGACGAGCAGCGGGATCGTCAGCGGATAGATCGCGACGCTCTCGGCCGCCGCCGGGTCGGCGCCTTCGTCGTCGCCCGGCGAATGCTGGCGGCTCGGCGCACCGTGCAGCATCGACAGCGCGATCAGCAGCACCAGCAGCCCGCCCGCGAGGCGGAAATCGTCGATCGTCAGGCCGAACACGTGCAGGATCGCGCCACCCGCGACGGCCGACACGATGCAGCCGACCGTCACGCCGATCGCGGCCGTCAGCGCGACCTTGCGGCGCACGCCATCCGCCGCACCTTCGGTCAGCGACAGGAACACCGGGATGTTCGCGATCGGGTTCATGATCGCGAACAGCGCCGCGAACACCTTGATCGAAAAGGTCAGGTCGAAGGCCACAGGTTCGCTCCCGTCTCATGTGTCGATGTGCATGTCGATTTGCGTGTCGATTTGCGTGTCGATTTGCGTGTCGATTTGCGTGTCGATTTGCGCGTCGATTTGCGCGTCGATTCGCGTGTCGATTCGCGTGTCGATTCGCGCACAGGTTCCGCTTCGTTTCCGGCGCACTTCGCGCGCCATGCTGCTACGATCGACGCACCGCGTTCAAGCACGACGGAGGGCCCCGACCGATGCAAGCCACCGACACCTTCATGGATCACGAGATTCGCGTCGACGCGACGCGCAACGCGAACGGCGCGTGGGTCGCGCAGGTGCGGATCTTCCGCGACGGCGCGCCGGTCGACCTGCCCGCGCCCGAGCTCGTCACACCCGAATGGCTCACGTGCGACGAAGCGCTGCGCGGCGGCATCGACCAGGGCCGCGTGATCGTCAAGACGCGCGACCGGTAACGTCGCGCGGTTCATCGGCGCATCGCCGGCCAGCGTCACACCGCACGTTTCACGCATCGAAATCGAGATCGCCGATCAGGATCTCGCGGTCGCGCTGGGTCCGCGTACTGAAGTCGACCGGCAATGCCATCTGCCAGCGTTCGATCGTGACCGGCAGCGCCGCGAGATAGCGGTCGAAGCGGCTACGGTCAGGCTCGGCCAGCAACGCATCGATCGCATCGTCACGCCACGCAAGCCGCGCGTTCAGCCGGTTCGGCAGCCCGACCGTCGATGTGAGGCCGATCACGTCCACGCAGGTCGGGCTCCCCTGCCCGTTGTGCGGCACGACGTTCACGCGCACTTCACCAGGCTGATACAGGCCGAGCACGCGCGCCGCAACGCGCGGCGCGAACTCGGTTTCGAAACGTGCACGGACTTCGGGACTCATCTCGCCTCCAGGTTCGAATCATGTCGTCACACCGCTGTTACGCGGCGGGTGCGCGTCTGTCACGCGGCTGCAATCTGCCGCTCGAATGCCGCTTCCGCCTTCAGGCTGTCGAGATCCCGGCCGATCGTCACGACCGCGAGCCGCGTGTCGCCGCGCCAGTACGCGATCGAGCAGTCGTGCGCGCCGAGGTCGCCGTCGATCTCCACACGATCCCATTGCTCCGCATGCCCGACATAGTTGATCGTCAGGTCGTAATGCTGGCTCCAGAAGAACGGCACCGCATCGAACGGGCGCTGCTGGCCGAGCATGTTGCGCGCCGCGACGATGCCCTGCCGCTCGGCAACGACCCAGTGCTCGACGCGAATGCGCTCGCCCGTCAGCGGATCGGGCCAGCGCGCGATGTCGCCGGCCGCGTAGATGCCGGGCACACTCGTCTGAAGGAAGCGGTCGACCGTCACGCCACGCTCGACGGCCAGCCCCGCGTCCTGCGCGAGCGCCACGTTCGGATGCACGCCGATGCCGACCACCACGACATCGGCCGGCAGCACGTCGCCGGTCGACAGTGTCACGCTGTCCGGCGTGATCCGCACCGGCGTCGCGCCGAGATGGAACACGACGCCGTGCGACTCGTGCAGTGCCTTGATCGTGCTGCCGAGCGCTTCGCCGAGCACGTGCGCCATCGGATGCGCATCGGGCGCGACGACCTGCACGTCGACCCCGCGCGTGCGCAGCGCAGCGGCCGCCTCGAGCCCGATGAAGCTCGCGCCGACCACGACGCAGCGGTGTGCCGTCTTCAGTTTGCCGATCAGCGCATCGCAATCGGCGCGCGAGCGCAGCACGCACACGTGCGGAAGATCCGCGCCGGGTACGGTCAGCCGGTTCGGCTCGGCGCCCGTTGCCAGCAGCAGCGCACCGTACCCGACGCGGCTGCCGTCGGCCAGTTCGACCGCCTGTTGCGCGGGATCGAGCCGCGCGACACGCGTGCCGCACCGCACGTCGATCCGATGGTCGGTGTAGAACGACGGCGCGCGCAGCGGCAGCCAGTCGGCGTCGGCCGTGCCGGCGAGATAGTCTTTCGACAGGTTCGGCCGGTCGTACGGAGGATCGGCATCCGCGGTGAGCAGTGTGACGGGGTGCGGATAGCCCGCCTGCCGCAGCGTCACGGCGGCCGCGATCGCGGCGGCGCCGCCGCCGACGATCACCACCGACGCGGGCAGTCCGGCCGCATCCAGCGTGGGCGGCGCGGCGGCCGGCCGAGCATCGAGCACGACGGCGCGGCCATCGCGGCGTTCGACGCGCCAGCACGGCAGGCCGTCTAGCGCCGGTGCGCGCAGCAGTTCGCCCGTGCGCAGGCAGAACGCTGCGTGATGCCACGGACAGTGGATCGTGTCGCCCTCCAGCAGGCCGTCGGCCAATGGCGCGCCGTAGTGCGGGCACTGCGCGCCCACGGCAAACAGTTCGTCGGCGCGGCGCACGAGCAGCACTGCTGCGTCGCCGACATGGCCCTCGATCATCGCGCCGTCGGCGAGATCGTCGAGCGCGACGCCTTGCGTGAGATCGGGGCGTGAAGACGAGGAATCGCTTCCGGACATGACGTCGCTCCCGCAGAGTCAGGTAACGATCCCATTATCGGCGTCCCCCATGAAAAGAACAGGTACAGACGCCCCCGCAGCGCACGCAAACACCGACTGTAGCTTGTACGCGAGCCATGACGGGCGTAGAACGTCATCAACATTGCGGCGCAACACGCCGGCTGCTTGCTGGGCACATCGCGCCTCCTGAGCAATCCGCATACCGCCCCTTCACCCTGTCACCAGGAGTGCTACCCGATGGCCACCATCCTGTGCGTGCTCTACCCCGATCCCGTCGACGGCTATCCGCCGCGTTACGTACGCGATGCGATTCCGGTCATCACGCACTACGCGGACGGGCAAACCGCGCCGACGCCGGCCGGCCCGCCCGGCTTCCGGCCCGGCGAACTCGTCGGCTCGGTGTCCGGCGCGCTCGGGTTGCGCGGCTATCTGGAAGCGCACGGCCACACGCTGATCGTCACGAGCGACAAGGACGGCCCCGATTCCGAATTCGAGCGCCGGCTGCCCGAAGCGGACGTGGTGATCTCGCAGCCGTTCTGGCCCGCGTACCTGACGGCCGAGCGGATCGCCCGCGCGCCGAAGCTCAAGCTCGCGCTGACGGCAGGCATCGGCTCCGATCACGTCGATCTCGACGCCGCCGCGCGTGCGCACATCACCGTCGCCGAAGTCACCGGCTCGAACAGCATCAGCGTGGCCGAGCACGTGGTGATGACGACGCTCGCGCTGGTGCGCAACTACCTGCCGTCGCATGCGATCGCGCAGCAGGGCGGCTGGAACATCGCCGATTGCGTGTCGCGCAGCTACGACGTCGAAGGCATGCATTTCGGCACGGTCGGCGCGGGGCGCATCGGGCTCGCCGTGCTGCGCCGGCTGAAGCCGTTCGGCCTGCAGCTGCACTACACGCAGCGCCACCGGCTCGACGCATCGGTCGAGCAGGCACTCGCGCTCACCTATCACGCCGATGCCGCGTCGCTCGCGAGCGCCGTCGACATCGTCAACCTGCAGATCCCGCTGTACCCGTCGACCGAGCACCTGTTCGACGCGGCGATGATCGCGCGCATGAAGCGCGGCGCGTACCTGATCAACACCGCGCGCGCAAAGCTGGTCGACCGCGACGCTGTCGTGAATGCCGTCACGTCCGGGCATCTCGCGGGTTACGGCGGCGACGTGTGGTTCCCCCAGCCGGCGCCGGCCGATCACCCGTGGCGCGCGATGCCGTTCAACGGGATGACACCGCACATCTCCGGCACGTCGCTGTCCGCGCAGGCACGCTATGCGGCCGGCACGCTGGAGATCCTGCAATGCTGGTTCGAAGGCAAGCCGATCCGCAATGAATACCTGATCGTCGACGGCGGCACGCTCGCGGGAACGGGCGCGCAGTCGTACCGGCTGACGTGACGCCCGGCGCCGCGCACGATACGCGGCGGCACGGTCAGTCGAGGCAGTATGCGGCGAGCTTGCCGACCGTGATCACCGCCTGCTCGATCTCCGGCGACCACGGGCTGCTGTAGTTCAGACGGATGAAGTTCCGGAAGCTGTCCGCGATCGAGAACATGTAGCCCGGCCCGATCGTGATCCCCTGCTCCAGCGCGAGCTGGTACAGCCGCATCGCATCGACCTGCGCGGGCAACTCGATCCACAGCACGTAGCCGCCCGCCGGGCTCGAAATGCGCGTACCTTCCGGGAAAAACCGCGACACCATCGTACGCATCAGGTTCGCCTGCTGCGCATACGCCTTGCGAATCCGCCGCAGATGATGCTCGTAGCCGTCGCGTTCGAGAAACTCCGCGATCGCGAGCTGCGGCAGCGACGGTGTCGCGAGCGTGTTCAGGAATTTCAGCTTCTCGACCTGCTCGCGATAGCGGCCCGGCAGCGCCCAGCCGATCCGGTACGCGGCCGTCAGGCTCTTCGAGAACGACGCGCAATGCAGCACGATGTCGTGGCGGTCGAACGACTTCAGCGTGCTGGGATGCATGTTGCCGAAGTACAGTTCGTTGTACACACCATTCTCGATAACCGGCAGGTCGGCTTTCGCGGCGAACGCCACCAGTTCGCGCTTGCGCTCGTCGGGCATCTGGAAGCCGAGCGGGTTCTGGAAGTTCGGCATCACCATGCACGCGGCGATCGGCTGCGACTTCGCAATCGCGGCCAGCGCCGCGATGTCGATCCCGTATTCCGGATGCGTCGCCACTTCGATCGCCTTCATCCCCATCCGCTCGATCGCATGCAGCATCGCGTAGAACGTCGGCGATTCCACCGCGATCGTGTCGCCCGGCTTCGCCACGGCCTGCAGGCACAGGTTGATCGCCTCCGTCGCGCCGACAGTCACGATGATTTCGTTCGGGTCCACCGACATCCCGTTTTCCAGGTAGCGTCGCGCGATCTGCCGGATCAGCCGCGGATGCCCGGGTGGCAGTCCGTCCGTCACACCCCACAGCGACTTGTCGCGGCCGGCCGCATACGCGTAGCGGTTCAGCTTCTCGAACGGAAACAGGCTCGGGTCCGGATACGGCGAGCCGAGCGGCACCGCGTCGTCGGTGCCGATCGAGCGCAGCGTCGACAGCACGAGCCGGCTCACGTCGACCGACGACGAGATCGCGATCGGCTTCGACGGCCGTAGTTCGCGCACCGGCGCATGGCCGTCGTCGCGCCGCAGGTTCACGAAATAGCCAGACTGCGGGCGACTCTCCAGCAGCCCGCGGCTTTCCAGCAGCAGATACGCGTGCAGCACGGTCGTGATGCTGATCCGGTGCTGCTGGCTCGCCTGCCGCACCGACGGCACACGATCGCCGTGTCGATATACACCTTGCCGGATGAGTCTCTCTATGTCGTTTGCAAATTTCTCGTAGAGCTTCATCCGCCTCGCCCCGCCAGCGGTGAACCGGCCTGCGATGCATGGGCGGCGTGGCCGCGCCGGTGCACGAAGCCGGATAGCCGTGCCCGGGCGCGGGTATCCCGGTGCGAACCTCGTCCGTTATCGAAATTGAAGGCGGATAGCAATGCGAATCTCATCTAGACAAGGTTCGGCATCCTACTGCGTCATTTCGACGAATGTAAGTGACAGTTTGGCGGGGAAACGTGAATTCCGGCCGGCGGGGTGAACAGATTCGGACGCGACAACGAAGGTCCCCGCGCGATCGCGCGAGGCCGTTCTCCGGGCACCATCCCGGCGCGCGTCGTCGCGGCTTGCCGCCAGCCGCGGGCGGCAGTCACGCGAAGCCCGGTCATGCGCGGGCCCCGCTTGAACTCAAGCGTCGTCGACGTTGTCCGCGTAGTGGTCGATCGCGACCTTGCACTCGTCGAACACCACCGTCAGCAGCGCGATGTCGTTCGACTCGACCCACTTGCGGATCTGCAGGAATTGCCCGGTGCCGAGATCGGCGAGGCGGGCCGGATCGTCGGTCGTCACGTCGACGGCCGCGATCGCGCGGTTGCCGGTGCCGGGCAGCGGCGACAGCGTCGCCGCGATATCGAAGCGCCGGTACGATTGATCGATGCGCATGCGGTTCTCCCGAAGCAGTTCGAAAGGAAGCGCCTCAATCGAGCGTCTGGCGGAAGACCTTGCCGCCGAATCCCGTCACGACGTTGTCGACCGAGAACGGCGTGTCCTCCTTCGCTTCGAGGATGACCGCGACGCTGCCGGGCACGAGCCGTGCCGCAATCGTCTCGACGAACGTGCCGTCGAGCAGCACGTTGCCGGCCGCTTGCGCGAGAATCCCGGCCCCCGCGCCGGCCGCCATGCCGGTAACCACGCCGAGCGGCCCGGCGAGCAGGCCGAGCAAACCGCCTGCGATCGCGCCGATCACGCCGCCCTTGAACGGCCGCGATTCGGCATCGAGCACCGCGAGCTTGCCGTTGGCGTCCTTCTCGACGACGACGCCGTTCTCGATGTGGAATCCCTCATGCTTGTCCGACAGCGCCTCGAAATCGTTCGCGGCCTGGCGGGCCGTGTCGACGCTGCCGAACACGGCGACGATCAGTTGCTTGGTCATTCGACACCTCGCTCGGTTGAATGATCGGTTTGGTCAGTTGCAATCGCCGCGCCGCATACGGCACGCCGGGGTTCGCTTCAGATGCCGGTGGCCACAACACGTGCGCGCACCGCATCGGCATACGCGTGCGCAGCCGCCCGCTGCAGCCCGGCGACGGACGGCGCGCGTGTGTGTGCCGGATCGGCATCGTACGCGTCGCGCGCCAGCCGGTAGGCGTCCGACGCCTCGTGCTGCCGTGCGATCGCCTGTTTCGTTTCGACGGAACGCGTGCTCATCCCGCACCCTCCTTGCAGGGACATCGAAAATGCATGCGGCTTGCCGCCCGCCCCTCACCTGCGCGCATGTACATCGTCCTCGACATCGTCGACGTCCGCCGGAAAGCGATGCTGGCCGAAACTCAGGATCAGCACACCTACCGCGAGCAGCACGATCCCGAACGTCGTCATCAGCATCCGCTCGGGGCTGTCGGTCGCACCGCGCAGGATCAGGTCGCGCGCGAGCGACGTCATCGCAATGAACAGCGGAAACCGCACCGGCAGCCGGCCGAGCCGCAGGTAGCGCACGTCCATCGCGAGCACTTCCAGATAGAGGAACATCAGCAGCAGGTCGGTCAGCGACACTTCGCCCGCGAGCACGACCTTCCACGCTTCCTGCGTCATCGCGAACGCGGTCGCGAGACCGATCACGATCA
This sequence comes from Burkholderia crassaminum, assembly GCF_964265005.1. Classification (NCBI taxonomy): domain Bacteria; kingdom Pseudomonadati; phylum Pseudomonadota; class Betaproteobacteria; order Burkholderiales; family Burkholderiaceae; genus Burkholderia; species Burkholderia crassaminum. Next base: position 667,074 of record NZ_OZ183801.1, read on the forward strand.
GCCCGGCCAGTTCGGCCGCGTGAAGGAAATGGCCGAAGCGGCGGCGAATGCGCTCGGCCGGCGAGCAGGAAACGGTGGTCGTATTCAAGGTGACAGTCGCGGTGATGAAGCTTGAACGGCGCCGGGCGGCGGAAACGTCGCGTCGCGCGCGGTGGCAGGGCCGGAATCGGTATCGTGCGCATCCGGCACGTTCGACACTGCCGGCGCATGCGGGCCGGCCGCGCCGATCGCCTGATCGACCGCGGACAGCGTCCGCCGGCAGCACACGTGGAACGCGACGCCCGCATCGGTGCAGGCCACATCGTCGTGCTCGCGGCACAGCAGCAGGCGGCAGCCGAGATACCGTTCGAGACAGTCGATCCGTTCGCTCACCTGCGCTTCGTCGAGCCGCAATTCGGATGCCGCGCCGGCCAGGCCGCCATGCTCGACCACCGCGACATACACACGCATCGCTTCCAGCAGGTTCATGATGACGCTCCTCGTCGGCGGGCGCAGCGGGACTTAATCTACTGCACGCGGCACGCACGCTCAAGAGCACAGCGCCGCGCGCGCCAGGAGTACAGCTGCGCGGGCGCCGCCCAAAATCCGGCCCTGTTTGACGCATTCGCATGACAGTTCGGCGATACGGGTTCCAAAGCCCCGCCGAAGCTGCTAGATTGCTTGCTCGACGACGTTACGCGGTGCGGGCAGGTCACGCGCCGTGCGGCCGGCCGCCACCGCCGCGGCCCGTTGCGCGAGGTCCGCGCAACGTCCTTCATCCGCATGACACAAAGAGAACAGTCGCATGACACAGTTCAACCGTTCGCCTGCGCGCGCCACGGCACTTCCGTCCCGACATGACTGACCGGCAGCCCACGATGCAGACACCTCCCCCGCTCTCCCAGGCCGTTCACAGCACGATCACGCGCAGCGCGATCTTCCTCGTGGCGACGATCAATCCCGGCGCCGATCACGCCGACACGATCCGTTCATGGTGCGGCGACATCGCCGCGCTCGTGCGCTCGGTCGGCAAGCGCGTGCCGGGCGGCAACCTCACCTGCGTGTGCGGCTTCGGCGCCGACGCATGGGATGCGCTGTTCGGCGAACCGCGCCCCGCCGCGCTGCATCCGTTCCGCGAATTCGGCGCGGGGCAGCGCGTCGCGGTCGCGACGCCGGGCGACATCCTGCTGCACATTCGCGCGGAAGCGATGGACCTGTGCTTCGAACTCGCGACGCAATTGCTCGGCGCGCTCGGCGATGCCGTCACGGTGGTCGACGAGGTGCACGGCTTCCGCAATTTCGACCAGCGCGCGATGATCGGCTTCGTCGACGGCACCGAGAACCCGGAAGGCCGCGAGGCGGTCGACTTCACGGTGATCGGCGACGAAGACGCGGAATTCACGGGCGGCAGCTACGTGATCGTACAGAAGTACCTGCACGACATGGCCGGCTGGAACGCGCTCGCGGTCGAGACGCAGGAGCGCATCATCGGCCGCACCAAGTTGTCCGACATCGAACTCGCACCGGACGTGAAGCCGTCGTGCTCGCACAGCTCGCTGACCACGCTCGACGAGAACGGTCAGGAAGTGAAGATCCTGCGCGACAACATGCCGTTCGGGCGCCCGGGTTCAGGCGAATTCGGCACCTATTTCATCGGCTATGCGCGCTCGCCGGCGCCGATCGAGCAGATGCTCGAGAACATGTTCGTCGGCCGCCCGCCCGGCAACTACGACCGCCTGCTCGACTACAGCCGCGCGGTCACCGGCTCGCTGTTCTTCGTGCCGTCCGCCGACCTGCTCGAAGCGCTCGCCGATCGCGCGGCGCCGGCCGCCGATGCCGCTCAGCCGGAAGCCTCGCCGTCCGCGCCGCAACGCGACGGTTCGCTGAAAATCGGCTCGCTGAAAGGCGTCCCGTCGTAACGCAAGGGTCCGATGGCCGTCCGGCGCGCAACCGCGCGCCGGGCTTGTCCGGAACGGCCGCGGTTCAGTCGGCCGGCGCGCACGCGTGCGGCGCTGCGCAACAGCCCCTTCCGCCGTGCCACCGCGTATGGGCCGCTACGCGCGCAGGCTTGCATTCCCTGCACGCCGCCCACGCGAATCAACCCACCAGGATATAGAGCCAGTTCTTCGGCAGCGCCCCGCCCGGGCCGTTGCTGCATGCCAGCAGCCGTTCGCCGGACTGGGGGTGCGTGATACCGGTACGGAATGTCTCGATGGCCTTGCGCTCCAGACGGTCGAACGCGTTCCCGACCAGGTTGTGCGCTTCGAGATAGATCGGGGCCATCAATTTGAAGTCAGGCTTGGTGGCGCGATGTTTCGCCAGCCGGGTGTACAGGTCGCTGGTGATGCCGATATAGAACTTGCTGTACTCCGGCTTCGCGGCAAACGCGTTCAACACCTGCCGCAAATGCCCGATGACATCCTCGTGATTGATGACGCCCGTCTTCAGCATGTATTTGTCTTCGGGCGAGACGAGTTGTAATGCCATGAACGACCTCCACTTGTTGTGAAGCTTCAATAGGCTGCGTCTATGATTCATCCGGGCCCGGCGCCGACGACCGCCCAACCCCTCCTGCTGGCAGAAACCCGGCTGGATGAATGTTCGTAAGAATGCACGACTCGCGACAGGACGTCGACCGGAATTGATTCCGCACAGCGTCGAACGCGGCCCGAGCGACGATGCCACCGGCACGCCCCCTGTATCGCGGCAATCCAGTCGCGGCATTCCGCACTCGCCCACACCCGCGCCGCGCGAATTGCATAACAGTTGCGCCACCGCACGGTGTCGTTTCGATTTGTGCTGCAGTGGTGTCGATCGAGCCTGCTAATATGCATTTTCATCCGCGATCGGCTGGCCTGACATCACGCACAGCCCCTCAGCCGATCGGCCCGCCATGAAGTGTTTCCGCTGACGTGAGGCAATCCAAATCCATGAATAACCTGCACCGCGAACTCGCCCCGATCTCGTCTTCCGCCTGGGAGCAAATCGAGGAGGAAGTGGCACGCACGTTCAAACGATCGGTGGCCGGCCGCCGCGTGGTCGATGTCGACGGCCCCGAAGGCCCCGAGTTGTCGGCCGTCGGCACCGGGCACCTGGTCGCAGTCGACGCGCCGCGCGAGCACGTGCATGCGCGGCTGCGCGAAGTGCGCACGATCGTCGAGCTGACGGTGCCGTTCGAGCTGAGCCGCGATGCGATCGACAGCGTCGAGCGTGGCGCGCGCGACGCCGACTGGCAACCGGCGAAGGACGCCGCGCAGCGGCTCGCGTTCGCCGAAGACAACGCGATCTTCGACGGCTACCACGCGGCAGGCATCGTCGGCATCCGCGAAGGCACGTCGAACCGCAAGCTCACGCTGCCGGCGGACGTCGGCGCGTATCCCGACGCGATCAGCGACGCGCTCGAGGCACTGCGGCTGGCCGGCGTGGACGGCCCTTACTCGGTCGTGCTCGGCTCGGATGCATACACGGCGCTCAGCGAAGCGCGCGACCAGGGCTATCCGGTCCTCGGCCATATCAAGCGGATCGTCAGCGGCGAGATCATCTGGGCGCCGGCGATCAGCGGCGGCTGCGTGCTGTCCACGCGCGGCGGCGATTACGAGTTGCATCTCGGGGAAGACGTATCGATCGGCTACACGAGCCATACCGACAAGGTCGTCCGCCTGTACCTGCGCGAAACGTTCACGTTCCTGATGCTGACGAGCGAAGCATCGGTGGCCGTGGCGCCGCAGGGCAGCACGGCGGCCTGACCGCGGTTGCCTGCGCGCGATGCCCGCCCGGCGTCGCGCGCGACCAGCCGCACCGCCGGCCGCATGTTCGTCGCCGATCGAACCCACTTTGCATGGAGTGTGTGATGAGCGAGTCGAATGAGGCATTGCAGGCGCTGCAGGCGTCGGTCGACCACCTGAAGAAGGCGGTCGACGCGAACGCGGGCAGCCAGGCCGGCGACACCGCCGTGCTGTTCACCGTCATGTCGCTGGTCCTGGCCGAGTTGCCGCCCGACACGCGCAACCTGATCGAGGATTCGTTCTCCGTCTGGGCCAATGGCCTGCCGGATGCGGCACTGTCAACGGACGTGAAACAGATCGCCCGGCAACGGCTCGCGATGACACTCCCGGACTGACCGCGGCACACCACGGTTGCGCCGTGTCCGGCCCGGACCGTGCAACCCGCCCGCTCCTTCAGCCGCCACACACGCATCGTCTGCGGTGCGTGCGTGATCGCATTTGGCCGGTCGACGCACGTCCCCCCTGCGGCGCTTCCGTCACGCCCGCCCACCCGCGGTGCTCTCCACCCACCGGCAACCGGCGCCCTGCGCGCCCATGTCGCACCGCGCGCCGTTCGCGTGGCACTCGCCCCTCTTTCCTGTCACCGCACGTTACGCGTGCCGCGCACGCCCGTGCCGCCGCGTACCTGCCCGTCTGTACTCCTTGCCACCCGTTCGCACCCGCATCCGAGGGTGCAATTCACGGCCGAGCCGGCGCGGAACTGTGTCTTGGATGGCCTCCGCCGATTCGCTATTTTGAACGCAGTCGAAGCGATGCCGTGGGCTCCTCCCGGCACGCACGCTTGCCGTCCTGACCGCGACCTTGCACGACGTCGGCGCGCGCTGCGCGACAGCCCGGTCGCGGCCCGCGCGCCGCCGCGCCGCCGTGCCACATGACGTGCGTTCGCGGTCGGGATGCGCAAGCGCCGCACCGCATCGGGACTTCACCCTTCGACCCACTTTCACCGACAGGAGCCAGACCACCATGCCCGCACTTTGCGATATCTGCCACGCCCGGCCGGCCGTCGCGCGCGCAACCGTGATGCAGGACGGCGAGCGCAAGACGATCTCGATCTGCGATTACCACTTCCGTCAGCTGATGCGGCATCAGAGCATGCTGAACCCATTCGATTCGCTGCTCGGCGGTGGCGGCTCGTCGTCGCTGTTCGGCGGGCTCGGCGACGAATCGCCGCTCGCCGCCGAGGTTCCGCGCGAATCGGTCGACCCGACCGACGCGTTCAGCGAGCAGACGCTGGAGCTGCTGCAGCGCGCGGCCGAGAAGGCGCACGAGTTGCGTCGCAGCGAGCTCGATTCCGAACACCTGCTTTACGCGCTTGCGGACACCGACGTGTGCGCCGCGCTGCTGAAGGAACTGAAGCTGTCACCGCAGGACATCCGGTCTTACATCGACGAGCACGCACACACCGGCACGGCCGCCGCCGATGCGCCGCTCGACAAGCTGTCGATCTCGCCGCGCGTGAAAAAGGCCGTGCAGTACGCGTTCCAGGCGTCGCGCGATCTCGGCCACTCGTACATCGGCCCCGAGCACCTGCTGATCGGGCTCGCGTCGGTGCCGGACAGCGTCGCCGGCACGCTGCTGAAGAAATACGGCGTGACGCCCGAGGCATTGCGCCAGAAAGTCGTGAAGGTGGTCGGCAAAGGTGCCGAGGACGGCCGCGTCGATGCACCGACCGGCACGCCGAACCTCGACAAGTTCGGCCGCGACCTCACCGCGATCGCGCGCCAGGGCAAGCTCGACCCGGTGCTCGGCCGCGCGCAGGAAATCGAGAGCACGATCGAGGTGCTCGCGCGCCGCAAGAAGAACAACCCGGTGCTGATCGGCGAACCGGGCGTCGGCAAGACGGCGATCGTCGAAGGGCTCGCACAGCGGATCGTCAACGGCGACGTGCCCGAGGTGCTGCGCGGCAAGCGGCTCGTCGAAGTCAACATCAACTCGATGGTGGCCGGCGCCAAGTATCGCGGCGAATTCGAAGAGCGCGCGAAGCAGCTGATCGACGAAGTGACTGCGAAGCAGGACGAACTGATCCTGTTCATCGACGAGCTGCACACGATCGTCGGCGCGGGCCAGGGCGGCGGCGAAGGCGGCCTCGACATCGCAAACGTGCTGAAGCCCGCGCTCGCGCGCGGCGAGCTGAGCCTGATCGGCGCGACGACGCTCAACGAATACCAGAAGTACATCGAGAAAGACGCCGCGCTCGAGCGGCGCTTCCAGCCGGTGTTCGTGCCGGAGCCGAGCGTCGAGCAGACGATCGTGATCCTGCGCGGGCTGCGCGACAGCCTCGAGGCGCATCACCAGGTGACGTTCGCCGACGACGCGTTCGTCGCGGCCGCGGAATTCGCCGACCGCTACATCACGTCGCGCTTCCTGCCCGACAAGGCGATCGACCTGATCGACCAGGCCGCCGCACGTGTGCGGATCGGCGCGACGTCGCGCCCGGTCGACATCCAGGAAGGCGAAGCGCAGATCGCGCAACTGAAGCGCGAGCAGGACTACGCGACCTCGCGCAAGCGCTTCGACGAAGCGAAGCAGTTCGAGGAGCAGATCAATGCGAAGCAGAAGGCCGTCGACGAGATGATGGAGGCGTGGCAGCGCAAGACGGGCTCCGAGACGCTCGAGGTGACGGTCGAATCGGTGGCCGAGGTCGTGTCGCGGCTGACCGGCATCCCCGTGTCCGAACTCACGCAGGAAGAACGCCAGAAGCTGCTGAAGATGGAAGAGCAACTGCGCGAGCGCGTGGTCGGCCAGAGCGACGCGGTGGTGGCCGTCAGCGATGCCGTGCGGCTGTCGCGCGCGGGGCTCGGCCAGACGAACCGGCCGATCGCGACGTTCCTGTTCCTCGGGCCGACGGGCGTCGGCAAGACCGAGCTCGCGAAGGCACTCGCCGAGACCGTGTTCGGCGACGAGCAGGCGATCATCCGGATTGACATGTCCGAGTACATGGAGCGGCACGCGGTCGCGCGGCTGATCGGCGCGCCGCCCGGCTATGTCGGCTACGAAGAAGGCGGCCAGCTCACCGAGCGCGTGCGGCGGCGCCCGTACAGCGTGATCCTGCTCGACGAGATCGAGAAGGCGCACCCGGACGTCTACAACGTGCTGCTGCAGGTGTTCGACGACGGCCGCCTGACCGACGGCAAGGGCCGCGTGGTCGACTTCAGCAACACGATCATCATCGCGACGAGCAACCTCGGCGCCGCGATCATCATGGACAACCTCACGCAACCGGAGGCCGCGCGCAAGACCGACAAGGCGATCCGCGAGGAACTGATGCAGGTGCTGAAGGGCCATTTCCGCCCCGAGTTCCTGAACCGGATCGACGAGGTGATCGTCTTCCACGCGCTGTCGAAGGAAAACATCCGCTCGATCGTCCAGATCCAGCTCGACCGCGTGGTGCGTACGGCCGCCGCGCAGGACATCACGCTCGTGATGGGCGATTCGCTCGTCGAGCACCTGACCGAAGCCGGCTACCAGCCGGAGTTCGGTGCACGCGAGCTGAAGCGCCAGATTCGCCAGACCATCGAGACGCGGCTGGCGAAGGAGATCCTTGCCGACCGGCTGCAGTCGGGCGACCGATGCGAGGTCGACTACGACAAGGCCAGCGACGAAGTGAAGTTCAACAAGCTCGCGGCGCCTGAAGCGAAGGAGGCGAAGGACACGAAGCAGGACGCCGGCGGCAACGCGAAACCGAACGGCAAGACAGCCAAGGCCGCCGGCGACGCGAAAGCCGCCGACGCTCCCGCTAACGCACCCGCCGACGCGCCGCCGCGCGCGCCGGCCGCGAAGCCGTCCGGCAAGAAGTCGTCCGGCGCGAAGAAGGACGCGCACTAAAAAACGCGTGCCCTGCAATCCGGGGCATGCATGACCGGCTCCGTCCAACGGACGGAGCCGCCCCACGCCGCGACATGGCGCAACCGAGCCGCCCGCACCGGGTCCGGCAATTGGAGATTCACATGACAAATCGACGCGAAGTGCCAGGCATCAGGAAGTACGACGGGCCCGCCGGCGGTTGGGGCGCGCTTCGCGCGACAGCCGACGCGGTGCGCACCCAGATGGAAACCATCGAGGCGCCGATCGTGCTGATGCGGACCAACCAGCCCGACGGCTTCGACTGCCCCGGCTGCGCATGGCCCGACAAGGAACACAAGTCGACGTTCCAGTTCTGCGAGAACGGCGCGAAGGCCGTCACGTGGGAAGCGACGACCAAGCGCGTGACGCCCGAGTTCTTCGCGGCGAACACCGTGTCGTCGCTGCTGCGCATGTCGGACTACGAACTGGAGAACATGGGCCGGCTCACGCATCCGCTCGTCTACGATCGCGCGACCGACACGTTCCGCGAGATCACATGGGACGACGCGTTCGCGCGCATCGGCGAAGTGCTGCGCGCGCTGCCGCCCGAGCAGGTCGAGTTCTATACGTCGGGCCGCGCATCGAACGAAGCCGCGTACCTGTACCAGCTGTTCGCGCGCGAGCTCGGCACCAACAACTTCCCCGACTGCTCGAACATGTGCCACGAGCCGACCAGCGTCGGCCTGCCGCAGTCGATCGGCATCGGCAAGGGCACCGTGTCGCTGGAGGATTTCGACAAGTGCGAGCTGATCATCTCGATCGGCCACAACCCCGGCACGAACCACCCGCGGATGATGGGCACGCTGCACGAGTGCTCGCGCCGCAACGTGCCGATCATCGTGTTCAACCCGCTGCGCGAGCGCGCGCTCGAACGCTTCGCGGATCCGCAGGACATGATCGAGATGGCGTCGTTCGGCTCGACGCGGATCGCATCGACGTACTACCAGGTCGACGCCGGCGGCGACGCGGCCGCGCTGAAGGGCATCATGAAGGCGCTGCTGCAGCTCGAAGCCGAACGCGGCAACGTGCTCGACCGCGACTTCATCGCGCAGCATACCGACGGCTTCGATGCGTTCTCGGCCGACCTGGAAGCCACGTCGTGGAACGATATCGAGCGCGCGAGCGGGCTCAGCCAGGCACAGCTCGAACAGGTCGCGCTCGCCTACGCGAAGTCGAACGCGACGATCATCACGTACGGGATGGGCGTCACGCAGCACAACAAGGGCACGGCAACCGTGCGCCTGATCGCCGACCTGCTGCTGATGCGCGGCAACATCGGCAAGCCCGGCGCCGGCGTCTGCCCGCTGCGCGGCCATTCGAACGTGCAGGGCAACCGTACGGTCGGCATCACCGAGAAGCCGTCGGCCGAGTTCCTGAAGAAGATCGAGGACGTGTGCGGCTTCACGCCGCCCGCGCATCACGGGCACGACGCCGTGCAGGCGATGCAGGCGATGATCGACGGCACCGCGAAGGCGCTGCTGTGCCTCGGCGGCAACTTCGCGGTCGCGCTGCCCGATCCCGAGCAGTCGTTCCCGGCGATGGCGAAGCTCGACCTGAGCGTGCATCTCGGCACGAAGCTGAACCGCTCGCACCTGCTGGTCGCGAAGGAAACCTTCGTCCTGCCCGTGCTCGGCCGCACCGAGCTCGACATGCAGGAAAGCGGCCGGCAGTCGATCACCGTCGAGGATTCGATGTCGATGGTCCATGCGTCGGCCGGCAAGCTCAAGCCGGCGTCGGACCAGCTGCGCTCGGAGCCTGCGATCGTCGCGGGGATCGCGCATGCGACGCTGCCGACGAGCAAGGTCGCGTGGCTCGACCTGATCGCCGACTACGACCGCATCCGCGACCTGATCGACCGTACGGTGTCCGGCTTCGAGGCGTTCAACGAGCGCATCCGCACGCCGGGCGGCTTCCGGCTGCCGCTGCCGCCCACCGAGCGCGTGTGGCCGACGCCGACCGGCAAGGCGATGTTCTCGGTCTACAAGGGCGTGAAGGAAGATGCCGACGTGCTCGGCGGCGAGCAGGTGTTGCGGCTCATCACGCTGCGCAGCCACGACCAGTACAACACGACGATCTACGGGCTCGACGATCGTTATCGCGGCGTGTTCGGGCGGCGCGACGTGCTGTTCATGAACCCAGCCGATCTCACGAAGTACGGGCTCGAACACGGCGACCTCGTCGACATCGAGACGATCACCGCATCGGGTCGCACGCTGCGTCTCGAGAAGATCACCGCGATCGAGTACGACATCGCACCGGGTTCGGTCGGCGCGTACTACCCGGAAGCGAACGTGCTCGTGCCGCTCGACTACATCGACAAGGAAAGCGGTACGCCGTCGTACAAGTCGGTGCCGGTGCATGTCGCGCGGTCAGCGGTAGTCTGATCCAGCGGCGGGCGCGCGCGGGCGCGGCTCGATGTACCCCGCGCGTCTGCCGCCGGCGCGCGACGCCGCGCCGCGTGCGGCTCGGCCGCGTCCGCACGCGACGTGGCCGGCTGTCGCCTATTGCGCCTGATGCACGTCGTTCGTATTCCTCACCTTGCCGAGCAACAGAACGACCAGCAGTGCCGTCACGGCTGCCGCAGCCGCCAGCACGAACAGTTGAAACCCGAACGCACTCTCGTACGCGCGCAGCAGCGCCGCGCGCGCCGTCTCGGGCACGCCGGCCATCGCGTTGCTCAGATCGCTCAAGGCGAGCCGGTTCGCGACCTCCACGAGACGGCCGCCGGGCGCGAGTCCCGGCACGCCGTCGCGCGCGGACGCCGCCAGCGCCGTGCCGATCCGCGCCGACAGCATCACGCTCACCGCCGCGAGCGCCAGCCCGTCTCCCGCCAGACGCACCGCGTTGAAGATGCCGGCCGCCATGCCGGCCCGCTCCTTCGCCACCACGCTCACCGCAAGACCGTCCATCAGCCCCCAGGGCAGGCCGATCCCCGTACCGATCACCAGCATCGCGAGCAGCCGGCCGTCATGGGCGCGGTCGTGGATGCTGACGCCGAGCCACGCCAGGCCGGCCGCCGCGATGACGAGCCCGATCCCGGACAGCACGCCGACGTTGATCCAGCGAGCGAGCTGCCCGGCCAGGAACGGCACCACCAGCAGCGGCGCCGACAGCGCAATCATCATCCGGCCGGCCTCCAGCGCGCCGTGGCCCTCCATGCCGATGAACCGCGCAGGCAGCACGATGAGCAGGACGACGTAGGTATAGGCCGGCGCCACCGCCAGCACCTGCACACCGACGAACCGCACGTTCGCGAACAGCGACAGGTCGAGCAGCGGCTTGTCGCGCCGCCGCTCGACGAACACGAACGTGCCCAGCAGCACGACGGCGCCCGCGAGCGCGGACAGGACCGATGCATCGCCCCAGCCCTTCTCCGGCACGAGCACGATGCCGTAGGTGAACACCGCCAGGCCGGCGGTGAAGGTGAGCGCGCCGGGCCAGTCCAGGCCCGTGGCATCGGGGTCGCGCGATTCGCTCGCGAACAGCGCGACCATGACCGACACCAGCGCGGCGATCGCCGCCGGCAGCAGGAATACCCATTGCCAGCCCACGCTGTCGATCAGCACGCCGGCCACGAACGGCCCGAACGCCGCGCCCGCGCCGAAGGTCGTGCCGATCAGGCTGAACACGCGCGTGCGGGCATGGCCGTCGAACGCCTGGGTCAGCGCCGCCATCGCGCCGGCGAACGCCGCCGCCGCGCCCAGCCCCTGGATCAGCCGCAGGATGTCGAGCCACAGCACCGACGGCATGAACGGAATGGCCGCCGTGACCAGCGCAAACACCAGCATGCCGCCCAGCCAGCTCCGCTTGCGTCCGTAGGTATCCGCCAGGCTCCCCGCCGCCGGCGTGGCACTGCCGTAGGTGACGAGGTACGCGTTGATGATCCAGGTCAGCTCGGCCGTGCTGCCGCCCAGCGCATGATTGATCGACGGGACGGCAACCGCGGGGCCGGCGATGCTCAACGGAATGACCGCCGCCGTCAGGCAGCCGGTCAGGATCAACGGCACGCGGCGGGTGGCGACATGCGTCGCGGCGGCCGTCGTGGCGGGGGTAGTCGTGGTCGTCATCGGACGCGCTCCTGCAAGTCACGGGGACCATCCGCGCCCGCCCGGCATCTGGAATCGCGCGGCGGCAGTTGCGTGATGGCGCTGGCGATTGATTCTATCGAGGAACCAGTCGCCGATAATCCACGCTCATTTCAGGACTAAGATGACGGATCTGTCATGAATCGGAGTATCGAATGGACAGCCTCAACGGCATGACCGTCTTCGTGCAGGTGGCCGACACGCGCAGCTTCGCGACGGCCGGGCGCCAGCTCGGCATTTCGGCGTCGGCGGTCAGCAAGGCCATCGCGCGGCTGGAGGAAAAGCTCGGCGTCCGGCTGTTCCAGCGCAGCACCCGAAGCGTCAGCGTGACGGCGGAAGGCGCGCTGTTCCTCGATCGCTGCCGCCGGATCCTCGCCGAAGTCGCTGCCGCGGAGAACGAACTGGCCAGTACGCACGCAAGCCCGCAAGGGCGCCTGCGCGTGAGCCTGCCGCTCGTCAGCGGACTGATGCTGCCCGTGCTGTCCGCCTTCGCCGAACGCCATCCGAAAATCGAACTCGACCTGGATTTCAGCGACCGTCTGGTGGACGTGGTCGACGAGGGTTTCGATGCGGTGGTGCGGACCGGCGAGCTGAGCGATTCCCGGCTGCAGAGCCGGCGCCTGGGCGCGAGCCGCTTCCTGTGTGTCGGCTCGCCCGGGTATTTCCGGCGGCATGCGCCCCCTGCCGCGCCGGAGGAACTCGCGCAGCACGCGTGCCTGCTGCACCGCTTCCCGACCACCGGCCTGCTGGAGAAATGGCCGTTGCACCGGCAGCCCGGCGACCCCGGCGTCCTGCCGCCGGCCAGCATGACCAGCAACCATGTCGAGACCCTGCTGCACATGGCCATCGACGGCCACGGGATCGCGTGCCTGCCGGATTTCGCGGTGCAGCGCGCCATCGACGACGGCACGCTGACGACGGTGCTCGACGCATGGACGAACGCGTCGAGCACGTTCTGGGTGTTGTGGCCGTCCAATCGCCAACTGCTGCCCAGGGTACGGGCATTCGTCGACTTCATGGCCGGGCACCTGTTTCCCGCGACGTCGTGACCGCAGCGAACGTCTGGCCGGATGCGGGCCGAACGCCTCGTCCGGCTACTTCGCCGCGACCGCCTGGATCTCGACCAGCAGCGACGGCACGACCAGGCCGCTGACGATCACGACGGTCGACGCGCTTGCGTGGCCGCCCAGCCGCCGCTCGCGCACCGTGCGATAGAGCGGCACCAGATCGGGACGGGTCAGGAAACCGTCCACCTTGACCAGATCCGAAGCCGCCATGCCCGCATCGGCCAGCACGGCGAACAGGTTGTCCCAGGCGATTTCCATCTGCCGCTCCGGGTCTTCCGGCACGCTGCCGTCGGGCGCGATCCCGACCTGGCCGGAGATGTGCAGCCAGCGCGCCTCGACCGGTGCCGAGACGCCATGACTGTAACGGGACAACGGCACGGCGACGCCGGCCGGTTGATGCAGTTGAAGGGGCATGCTCCTGCTCCGCAATCGATTTGTCGGGCTCGCGTCGGCCGGGTACTGGCGTCGGCGGAAAGAGGTGCGATCCGGTCGTGTGTGGCAGTACGCGCGGCTGAATCGATGCGTATCCCGCGCGTCCGGCCGGACCGGCCGATGCACTCTACTCCATCGGCGGTTTCCCCATCTCGTCACGATCGACCGGCGCATTGCCTTTCGGAGCAGGAGCAGGAGCAGGAGCGGGAGCGGGAGCGGGAGCGGGAGCGGGAGCGGGAGCAGGAGCAGGAGCAGGAGCAGGAGCGGGAGCGGGAGCAGGAGCAGGAGCAGGAGCGGGAGCAGGAGCGGGAGCCGGAGCGGGAGCCGGAGCCGGAGCCGGAGCCCCGGAGTCAGAGTCAGAGTCAGAGTCAGAGCCGGTGCCGGTGCCAGAGCCAGAGCCGGGGCCGCGACGCTGCGACCACACGGAATGCCGACCTCCGCCATGCCCGCGCCCTCGACAGCGCAGCGCAAGAGACGCCACCGTGGCCGCCTCGCGCGCGTCGGGGCATGCCCCGTTCAGCGCACCGCCGTCGGCGGCATCGTCGCGCCCGTCTGCCGGCGCCGATACGCGCTGTCGCGCTTCGCGAGCCAGTAGTACAGCGGCGACGTCAGCGCGAGCCCCACGAGCCACGACAAGTCCGCGCCGCCGAGATGCGCGGGAATCGGGCCCGCATACATCGGCGTGTTCATGAACGGAATCTGCACGAGGATGCCGATCGCATACGCGAGCAGCGCCTGCGGATTGAAGCGGCCGTAGATCCCGCCATCGACCATGAAGATCGACTTGATGTCGTACTTGCCCTTGTGGATCACGTAGAAGTCGATCAGGTTGATCGCGGTCCACGGCACCAGCACGACGAGCAGCGCGAGCACGAGATCGACGAGGTTGCCGACGAAGTTCGTCGACGCGCCGATCGCCGCGTAACAGCAACCAACGAAGATCACGACCGACACCACCGCACGCGCCTTCGCGGTCGGAATCCACTTGTACGCGAAGGTCTGCACCGACGTGATCACCGCGAGCACCGCACCGTACAGGTTCAGCGCGTTGTGGCTGATCACGCTCAGCAGGAACAGCACGAGCATCAGCGGGCCGAGCGGGCCCGTCGCCTGCTTGACGGCATCCATCGTGTCCGCGCCGGCCGGCACCGCGAGCACCGCGACCGCGCCGAAGATGAACGCGAGCGTCGAGCCGATTGTGCAGCCGAGATAGGTCGCCCAGAACGTCGACGCCACGCCGACGTTTTCCGGCAGATAGCGCGAATAGTCCGACACGTACGGCGCGAACGCGATCTGCCACAACGCCGACAGCGACACCGTCGCGAGCCAGCCCGCGAAGCTGAAGCCGCCGCGCGTCAGGAAATCGTCGGTCGTCACGTGCGTCAGGATCATCCAGAAGCCGACCATGATCCCGATACCGAGCACCCACGTGCCGATCCGGTTCAGGATGTGGATGAACCGGTAGCCGACGATGCCGATCAGCCCCGAACCCACCGCGCCGATCACGATGCCGACGGGCACCGGCACCGACGACGCGATGCCGTGCACCGACTTGCCGGCGAGCACGATGTTCGACGCGAAGAAGCCGACGTACATCACGGCCGCGATCACCGTGACGAGCAGCGCGCCCCACGAACCGAACTGCGCGCGGCTCTGGATCATCTGCGGGATGCCCATCTGCGGCCCTTGCGCGGAATGCAGCGCCATCAGCACGCCGCCGACCGCCTGGCCGACGACGATCGCGACGATGCCCCACATCAGGTTCAGGTGGAACATCTGCACGCCGAGCGCGCCGGTCACGATCGGCAGCGGCGCGATGTTGCCGCCGAACCAGAGCGTGAACAGGTCGCGCACCTTGCCGTGGCGCTCCGCGGGCGGCACGTAGCCGATCGTGTGCTTCTCTATCATCGGGGACGCATTGCGGTCCACGTTCGTCATGGTGATGTCTCCTGTCCTGCGCGGCGATGCGCGCGTGCCGTGTCAGCCGGCGCGCGTCGGGGTGCGCGCCTGCAATCGGGTCCGGATACGCGAACGACGACGCACCGCGTGCACGGGCGGCGGTGTCGCACGAAGCGGACGATGCGCTTGGCGGGGACGGATGATCTATCCCGCCGGCGCATGCGCGGCCGCGTCGTGAACTTCGTGATCCAGGTTGGAGACGATGGTGCGCCACGTGCCTCGCGGCCGGAAAATACTAAAAATATTTCCGGGACATACGAAAAAGCTCTGCAGCGGAACCTCCGGCACCGAGGGGCTTTCAGGTAAGGTGCTACCCAAAACCATGGACAGATTGCGCCCGCGGCAGCACGCCGGGGCCGTGCATCAGAGGTGCGTGTGGCTCACTACACTTTGCGGCAACTGAAATACTTCGTGACGACGGTGGAATCCGGCAGCGTCGCCGAGGCATCGCGCCAGCTCTTCATCGCGCAGCCGTCGATCTCCAGCGCGATCAAGGGGCTGGAAGAAAGCTTCGGCGTGAAGCTGTTCATCCGCCATCACGCGCAGGGCGTGTCGCTGACGCCGAGCGGCACGCGCTTCTACCGGAAAGCGCAGGAGTTGCTGCGCATCTCGCACGAATTCGAACAGAACGCGCTCGCCGACAACGACGTGATCACCGGGCAGATCGACATCGGCTGCTTCGAGACGGTCGCGCCGCTCTACCTGCCGCAACTGATCGCGGGTTTTCGCGAGCGCTACCCGGGCGTAAACATCCGGCTGCGCGACGGCGACCAGCAGGAACTCGTGCAGGGCCTGACGTCCGGCACGTTCGATCTCGCGCTCATGTACGACCACGACCTCGACGGCACGATCGAGACCGAGCCGCTGATGCCGCCGCAGCAGCCGTACGTGCTGCTGCCGGAGAACCACCGGTTCGCGGGCCAGGCGCACGTGTCGTTGCGCGACCTCTGCGTCGAGCCGATGATCCTGCTCGACGTGCAGCCGAGCCGCACGTATTTCGTCAGCCTCTTTCACGAACTCGGGCTGACGCCGAACATCGTGTTCGGGTCGCCTTCGATCGAGATGGTGCGCGGGATGGTCGGCCAGGGGTTCGGTTTCTCGCTGCTCGTCACGCGCCCGCATTCCGAATACACGTACGACGGCCAGCGGGTCGTGACGATCGGCCTCAGCGAAACGGTGAGCCCGTCGGGGCTCGTGAGCGCGCGGTTGAAGCGCGGTCAACTCACGAAGCAGGCGCAGTCGTTCGTCGATTTCTGCCGCGAGCGGCTCGCGCAGATCGTCGCGGAAACGGCGCGATAACAAGCGCAAACACGCACGCACCGCGCGAGGCAGTGCGTGCGTGTCGGCGGTGACGGTTTCAGGCGGCCGACGAAAGATGCGCGGCCAGCCGGCCCAGCATCGCGTCGCAGCCGTGCAGCTGGTCGAGCGTGACGAACTCGTCGGGCTTGTGCCCCTGGTCCATGCTGCCGGGCCCGCACACCACGGTCGGAATGCCGGCCTGCCCGAACAGCCCGCCCTCGGTGCCGAATGCAACCGTGCCGAATGCGTCGGAACCACTCAGCATCGCGAGCAGGCGTGCGGCTTCGCTGTCCGGCGCGGTGGCCAGCCCCGGATACGCGCCCAGCGGCTGCAATCGAATGTCGGTATCGGGCTGCACCGCACGCATCTTCGGCAACAGTTCGGATTCCGCATAGTCCTGCAGCTTCCTCGGCACGTCGTGCGCATCGAAATCCGGCAGCGCACGCACCTCGAAATCGAACTCGCATTCGGCCGGCACGATGTTCAGCGCGCGGCCGCCCTTGATCAGCCCGGTCTGCACGGTCGAGAACGGCGGATCGAAACGGCCGTCGTGCCGTTCGGGCCGCGCGAGCGCCGCGCCGATCTCGCCGAGCCGGCCGATCAGCTTCGCCGCATAGTCGATCGCGTTGACGCCCGACGGCGCGTACGCCGAGTGGCACGCGGCCCCCTTCACGTGGCAGCGCATCGCGAGCTTGCCCTTGTGGCCGAGCACCGGCTTCAGTTCGGTCGGCTCGCCGATCAGGCACAGGCGCGGCCGGTGCTCGCGCGCGGCGAGTGCGTCGAGCATCGGCCGCACGCCGAGGCAGCCGACTTCCTCGTCGTACGAGAACGCGAGATGCACGGGCACGCTCAGCGGCCGGGCGACGAACGCCGGCACGGCCGCGAGCACCGACGCGATGAAGCCCTTCATGTCGGCCGTGCCGCGGCCGTACAGGCGGCCGTCGCGCTCGGTCAGCCGGAACGGCTCGACCGTCCACGCTTGCCCGTCGACCGGCACCACGTCGGTATGGCCCGACAGCGCGATGCCGCCGCGATCGCGCGGCCCGATCGTCGCGTACAGGCTCGCCTTCGTCTGTTCCGCGTTGTAGAACAGTTCGCTCTCGACGCCGAAGCCCGCGAGATAGTCGCGGATGAAACCGATCATCTCGAGGTTCGAATCGCGGCTGACCGTCGCGAAACCGATCAGCCGTTCGAGCAACGCGCGGCTCGACGTGTCATTCATCGCCGGGCACTCCGTAGCTCGGCGCGGCGGTCGGGTTCAGCGCGCGCGTCTGGTAGTCCTGCATCTGCGGCCGATACGCACGCCACAGCGCATCGAGTTGCCCGACCGGATCGACATCGGCCCAGTCGACGCGCAGGTCGACGATCGGCCAGGTCACGTCGCCGGCCACCTTCAGCGCGGCCGAATGCACCGGCCCCGCCTCGCCGCCGGCCGCCATCGCCGCGTGCATCGCGGCCAGCAGGCGATCGGCGAGCAGGCCGGGCGCCTGTTCGAAGGCGCGCGCCATCGCGTCGATCACGGCCGGCGAAGCCAGCAGGTTGCCGGCCGCCACACACTGTTCGCCGCGCACCGCGTGATGCGTGCCGAGCGCTTCCTTGCCGGTGAAGCACGCCGTCTGCCCCTGCCCGTCGATCACCGTGACCTGCCGGTACTGGCTCCAGCCGTTCGCGCTGAGCGCGCGGTCGAGCGCCGCGGCGGGCGCGAGCTGCTCGTGCTCGATCAGGTCGAGGATCTGCGGGCCGAGCGCCGGCAGCGTGATGTTCTGCGTCGCGACGGCACCGACGCCCGCGCGCACCCACGGGCAGCGCGCGCCCACCGCGATGCTCGACGAGCTGATCGCGATGCCGAGCTGGCCCGTCTCCGGGCAGCGCCCGACGATGGAGAAAGTCATGTCGCCTCCTATGCGCGGTTCGGCTGCCAGTTGTCCGGGATCACGGCGATCACGTCGATTTCCATCAGCCACTGCGGCTGGCCGAGCGCGGACACGACGAGCCCCGTCGAGATCGGATACACGCCCTTCAGCCACTTGCCGACTTCCTGGTACACGGGCTCGCGATAACGCGGGTCGATCAGGTAGGTCGTCGTCTTCACGATGTGCGTGAGGTCGCTGCCGGCTTCTTCGAGTAACTGAGTGACGTTCTTCATTGCCTGCTCGGCCTGTGCGCGCGCGTCGCCGAGGCCGATCAGGTTGCCGTCGAAATCGGTGCCGACCTGGCCGCGCACATAGACGGTGTTGCCGGCCCGCACGGCCTGGCACAGGTCGTTGTCGAGCGTCTGGTTCGGGTAGGTATCCTTCGTGTTGAACATGCGGATACGGGTATGGGTGGGTTGGCTCATCGAAATCCTTTGGTCGTCAATGGTCGCGCCGCCGCACCGGATGCGAACGCGGTGCAGCAGGCAGGCAGCATGGGTCCGGTCAGTTCACCGCGTCGGCAAGCGGCTGCGCGTCGGCGTGCGACGCGGCGCCGCCCTGCTCCGTGCGCGATCCCGAGCGGCGCTGCGACGCGTCGTGGTATTCGAGGTAGGTGCGCTGCGTCACGATGTGATCGGCGATGTGCCGCGCGTCGTGCCACACGCCCCAGATGAAGCTGGAGCCGCGTCGCGACAGCCACGGCAGCCCGAGGAAATAGATGCCCGGCTCCTTCGACACGCCGCGCTGGTGCTGCGGCTTGCCGTTCTCGGCGAACGCGTCGACCTTCAGCCAGCCGTAGTCGACCGCATAGCCCGTCGCCCAGACGATCGACGTGACGCCCGCGCCGGCGAGGTCGAGCGCGAGGATCGGGTGCGCGACGCAGTCGGGGTTCGGCAGGATGCGGCGGGCTTCGGGTTCTTCCGGCAGGTCGAGGCCGTTGCGCGCCGCGTAGACGTCGGCCGCGTCGAGCAGCGACAGGTAGTTCTCGTCGCCGCGTGCGAGATTGATCGCGAGATCGCGTTCGAATGTGGCCACGCCGCCGTCGAACGACTTGGTCAGCCCGACGAGCGTCACGCCCTGGTTCGCGAGCTTGCGGAAATCGACCGTATGGCCGCCGCGCGCGCCGCTCACCGCGATCGTCACGTGTTCGCGGCCGGGCGTTGCGACTTCCTTGTCCCATTCGCCGAGCACGCCGAGCCACCAGCAGAAGTCGCGGCCGCGATACGCGCGCGGCGGGCGATCGTGCGGGCCGACCGACAGGTACACCTGCCGGCCCGCGCGCTGCAGCTCGTCGGCGATCTGCACGCCTGACGAACCCGCGCCGACCACCAGCACCGCGCCGTCCGGAAGCTGGCCCGGGTTGCGATAGTCGGCGGAATGGAGCTGCACGAGACGCGCGTCGTCCGGCGCGATCGGCGGAATGATCGGGCGCTGGAACGGCCCCGTCGCGACGACCACGCGGTTCGCCTCGATCGTGCCGTCGGACGTCTCGACGACGAAACCCGGCTTGCCCGTATTGCGCACGACCCGTTTCACCTCGACGCCGGTGCGAATCGGCGCGTCGAACTTGCGCGCATACGCTTCGAAGTAGTCCGCGACCTGGTCTTTCGACGCGAACGCGTCGGGATCGAGGCCGTCGAATTCGAGCCCCGGGAAGCGGTCGTGCCACGCGGGGCCGTTCGCGACCAGCGAATCCCAGCGCCCCGTGCGCCAGCGTTCGGCGATGCGGCTGCGCTCCAGTACGAGATGCGGCACGCCCAGCTTGCCCAGATGCTCGCTCATGGCCACGCCGGCCTGACCGGCGCCGACGACGAGCGTATCGATTGAGGTTGTTTCGACTGCCACGGCTGTCTCCTTCTGAAGTGCGGCTCAGTGCGACGTGCGTGCTGTCGCGTGAGCTGGAATGGAGACATTCTGCTGACACCCCGCTTGCGGCGAAATGATGATTTTTGTTGGTGTTGATGAGCAAAAAGCTGGGGGGCGCGGGCGGTGACCGGCACCGGACGACGAGCCCGTGTTGCACCGGCGCCCGCCGGATGGCGGGCGTCGGCTTCGACCGGTCGCGCCGGCTACGCGTGCGCCCATGGGCCGGCGCCCTGCCGATACTCGATCACGCCGCCGTTGATCCGCACCCGCAGGTTGCCGTCCGGCAACGGCACCCAGTTCTGCATGTCGAGGCTCAGCATCAGCGCGGCGAAGAAATCACGCAGTTGTTGCGACTGGCTGGCCTGCCAGAGATCGATGCGCCCGAGGCAGGTACGCAGGTCGCCGCTCTGCTGCATGATCGTCTCGACCTGCCCGGCCACGTTCGCCGACGGGTCGTACACCTGCGTGCCGTCGGCGCTGACGATCGACAGATGGATCGCGCGCACCGACGCCGGCTGGCCCGGCACCTGCTCGACGAGCGCGATGCAGCTCGTCATCGCGCCGAAATCGATTTCCGTCGCATCTCCCCAGATGCGCTCGCCAACCGCCAGCGGCGCGGGACCTTGTACGTTCTGAATGTCGTAGGGCATGGGCTCCTCACTTGACTCGATGGGACTGCCGGTGACGGGAACGACGCGTGTCCGGGAAAACGGACACGCGTCGTTCCCGTCGCTCACATCCCGCATCGAGCCTGACGGCCCCGCGGGTCGTGTCGATGGATTCCTCGTCGCTGCGCGCGCGGTCGCACGCTACGGGCCCTTCTTGTCCAGCAGCGACTGGTACCTCTGCAGGCTCTCGTCGATCTTGTCGAGCGCGACGCTCGCGGCCTCCCCTTCGATCGCCTCCGCGGCACCCGCGACGATCGCCGCGGTCGCGACGAACAGGTCCGTCAACAGCAGGCCCACCGCATCCATCGCCATCCCACCCACGTTCTCGTCGATGGTCTTCTGCGCCAGATCCTTCATCAGCACGCTCTTGCCCGCGATCGCCAGCGACGTCGTCGCCTCGAAGTAGTTGGCCGCCGCCTGCGCAACCATCCCGCCCGCCTGCGTGATCATCATGTTCGGGCCGACGGCGATCTGCGTCGTCGCGTAGGACGCAGCCTCCGCGTTGATCGCCTGCACGGTCTGCAGCGCCGGGCCGCCGGCTCCGGCCGGACCGGCGACCTGGTTCGGTGCCTTCAGCGCATCGGTGAGCCTGCGCAGCCGGTTGACCGGCCACGCGCGTGCGCCTGCCTTCGACGCCACGACGTGCGGCGCGACCTCGGCGGGCGTCGTGGCGTCGGCCGGCGTGGTTGCGCCTGCTGCTGCGGACGCGCCATCGTGCGGCGCCTGCGGCGCACCGTCGCCGCGTCCGCCCAAAAGGCCTTTCATGTTCATGGTTCAGGTATCCCGAGAGTCGACTAATGCGTGGAACCCGTCTGCGGCCCGGCCGCCGGGGCTTGCGCCGCGCCGCCCGATGCCGGCTTCGGCGACGCTTCGACGGACAGGATCATGGCCACCGCCTTCGACACGACGGCGTTCGAAATCTGGTTCAGCGCCGCCTGCTGCTGCGTCATGTTCTGCGCTGAGATGCCGACGGCCTGGCTGAACATCTGGTAGAGCGTGCCCAGCGCCTGGGCCGGGGATCCCGCGACGACGTTGACATTGGTCTGCGTCACCGCGTCGGTAACCTGCTCATTGACTTTGTCTGCCACGAGGCCTCCTCGGATCTCGGCTCCGGCATGCGATTGAAGGAACGGCGGGCCGGCAGGCCATCGACGCCGCGCATGCCGTTAGGAACGCTGCATGCCCGCGTTCGTGAACGCGCTCATGCGAGTTCCTCGCGCAATTTCTTGCGCAGCAACTCGACGCGCTTTCTGGCCAGTGGCTCGTTGATCCCGAGCGTCGCCGCGATGTGCAGATAGGGCCGGTCCTCCTCGAACTTCAGCGTGAACAGCATCTGCTGCTGCGACGGGAGCGTGGACAGCACCTGCTCGAGACGCAGCAGCTGTTGCCGGAGCAGCAGTTGCTGCTCCACCGACGGCGCGTGGCCAGCCAGCTCGGCCGTGTGATCGTCGTCCCAGCCCGAGTCGAATTCGAGCATGCCGCTTTCGCGCAGACGACGGCGCGCGCCATCGAGGAACGCGTGGTTCAGCGCCAGAAAGAGAAAGCCGGCCAGGTTCCGGACGCGCTCGGGCGAACGTTGCAGGTAGATGTGGACCTTGAGCGCGGTATCGGAGAGCAGTTCGTCGGCACGGTGAATATCGCCCTTGCACAACAGGCGCGCGCGGCGCCGCAATTTCGCCTGCATTTCCCGCCACGTGTGATCGAGCTGCTGCGCCGGTGACTCAGGCGTCGAAACAGCGTGCTGGTTCGAGGTTGTCATCCCGTGCCTTCCTTTTTCATGGAAAACACAGAATCGATTCGATGCCGAGAATGACGCTGTTACCCGCGTAACACCGTTATCAAGATAATCGGCCCCTGTAAATTTTCTTGATTATTATTAACGGAAACTTTAATTCCCTCGCCTCTCCTCATCCGTCGATTCGGGCGCGCCGTCGAGCGTGAAGAATGGCATTTCGATGAAAAATAGCGACTGCCGCCGCGATGCGCTTACGCCGGCACGCTGCTGTCGATGTCGGTCGACCAAATGTCCCTGGCGCCGAAGCAAAGCCATACCGGGACCACTTTCCCATTATCTGGTTATTTCCATCATTCATTTTTCACGCAATGCCAAAGGCAACGTTTTTCGCTAGGTGGCCGCATCGTCAAACAACCTTGCACGGAAAACATGCCTGCCCTCGTCAACGGTCGAACGCTGTGCAATATACCGATACTCGCCGATCTTCCGGAAAGCCTGCTCGCTCACATCGAGCGGCATCTCTCGCCCTGGCCCGAACACGGCAATCGGCTGCTGTTCTTCAAGGGCGATCCGGGCGATTTCGTCGCCTTCGTGCACTGCGGCCGCGTCTACAAGACGCTGCACGAACCCGGCGGACGCGAACTCATTCTCGGCCACTCGTTGCCGGGCGAACTCATCGGCGAAAACACGCTGGTTCGCGCCCACCGGCGCAGCTTCACCGCGCAGCTGAGCCCGGACTGCCGCGTGTCGCTGCTGCATCGCCAGTACTTCGCGCCGCTGCTGGCCAATGCGGATTTCATGGAGCGCATCCACGAGCAGCTGTGCCGGCACGTCCATCAGTTGAGCGACTTCATCGAATCGGCGTGCCTGTACCGGCTCGAAGCAAGGCTTGCGCGCCATCTGCTGAACCGCATGCAAGGGAACGATCTCGAGGTGCGGCTACCGGAGAACCAGAGCATTCTCGCTGCGATGCTCAACGTCAGCCGGCCGCGACTGAACAGCAGCCTGCAGAAGATGCAGCGCGACGGCCTGATCCGGCTTCACGAGCACGGCGTGACGATCGAGAAACCGGAGCAGCTCCGGACCATCGTCAACGCCAATTGACGCGTCAGGCGCGTGCGCCGTGACGCGCCGTGGCGGCAGGAGGTCGCGCGCGCCGGGTTGCGCGGCGCGCGGCGAAGATCAGCCGCGCCAGTGGCCGATGGCGTTCATCAACTGCGCGACGGCGGTCAGTTGCGACGCAAAGTTGTCGTTCGCCGAGCGCGCCGCGGCGGCCACCGCCACCGGCGAGCCGGCGTAGAGCTGCATGATGCCGACGGTCGTGGCGGCGAGGTTGGACATCGCCTGATTCGCCTGCATCTGCACCGCGTTGTGAAGCAGGATCGCGGACGCATGGCTGTTCGACTGCATGAGCGTGCCCAAGGCCACGGCGGGCGCTTCGCCCACCACCTTGACGTTGGCTTGCGTGACCGCATCGGTCACCGCGGCGGAAACCTGTTCCGGCATGTCGTTGCTCCTGGTTTGCCCGCCGCTGCGATGCAGTCACGGCGAACGCATGAATGGGTCGGTCGGCGACGTGCGCCGGGCGGCAGCATCGGTACGCGCGAGTGCTCGCCATCGCGAGCGTCGGCATGACGACAGGCGCCGGGCGGCAGCCACGAGAATCGGGGCCGCCGCCCGGCGTCGACGCCGGGTTACGCGTCAGACAAGCGCCTTGCCGAGCGCGAGCACATCGGCCAGCACGGACAGCACGCCGTTCGAGCCGATTTCCGTCGCGGCGGCGCCGGCGCTCGCCGGCCCGAGCGTGTAGAGCTGCATCGTGCCCACGTTCGTCGAGGTCGGCAGCTGTACCGCGGCCTGCGACTGCTGCTGCACGGCGTTCTCGAACAGCACGCTGAGCGAATGGCTCTGGGCCTGGTACAGCGAGCCCGTCGCCATCGCGGGCGCTTCGCCCACCACCTTGACGTTGGTCTGCGTGACGGCGTCGGTGATCGCGGCATTGACCGCGCACGTCTTGCAGTTGCAGGGGTCTTTCGGATCCTTCTTGTCCGTCGGGTCGGTTGTATCATTTGCCATCGTATTTCTCCTGGTTTGCGAACGGGCGCCGCATCGAATCGGCTCTACCCGTTCTGTCGTTTGCTCCGGAACACCGCGCGGCACCGCTGTTCAGGCGCCGGCGGCCGTGCTGCGGATCGGCGGCGCGGCGGCGGTATCGGCGGCCCCTGCCGCTTGCGCCGCCGCTCAACCACGGCGTTGCGACCGCGCCTTACGGGCGCATCGCCTTCCCGATCGCGATCACGTCGGCCAGAATGGAGATGATCCCGTTCGCGCCGATTTCCGTGGCGGCCGCCCCCGCGCTTTCCGGCCCGATCGTGTAGAGCTGCATCGTCCCCACGTTCGTCGACGTCTGCGACTGGATCGCGGCCTGCGACTGCTGCTGCACCGCGTTCTCGAACAGGATGCTGAGCGAATGGCTCTGGGCCTGGTACAGCGAGCCCATCGCCATTGCCGGCGCCTCGGCGACCACCTTGACGTTGACCTGCGTGACGGCATCGGTAATCGCAGGATTGACCTGGCACACCTGACACGTATCACCCATTTTTTGCTCCTTGATTCACGTAGTTGAGAGGTCGCACATCGAGGCCGGCCGGTTTTGCGTTCAGCTGCCGGACCTCGGCCGCCTGACTTCAACCGCATGCCCCGTGTGCTACTCCATGGACGCTGGCCCGGGGGTATCGTGAACAGAAGTGGGGGCGGTGGCGGTAGCGGCCGGTTCGTGCAGTTCGGCCGGTCGGGCGTCGATGCGTTGCAGCCGCTCGTCTATCTCGTCGAACCGCACGGCGAGCCGTTCGGCGAGCGAATCGACGTGCTGCCGGAAGCAGGCGTCGATTTCCTGCCGGATGAGGCCCGTCAGCTGTTCGCCGATCATCGCCAGCGCCTCGCGGGTGCTGTCCTGGATGTCGGCCGCACCGGATGCCGGTGCGTCACCCGGCGGCTCGTGCGCGTCGAGTACGCCGGACACCTTTTGCTGTTCCGACGCCAGCATGCCGAGGGTCGTCTCGTTCTGCGCGTCGATCGTCTGCAGGATGCCGCGCATCTTCTCGTACGCCTTCTGCTGGTTGAGCTGCAGAAAATGCTTGACCTGCTCGCGCGCCTCCTGCCGGGTTTTCAAGCGCGGCAATGGCGGGTTCGCGGCGCTCGCCTGCGTGGCCGTGCCGGCGGCCGGCGCCGGCTCGGTTCCGTGACGACTCGGCAGCCGCTCGAGCAGCGCCCGTTCCTCACCCGGCTCGAGGGGCCGTCCCAATCGCTTCTCCGCGAACTGCCGCAGCAAGGGGTCGAGTGCGTCGTTGCTCATGGCTCACGCCTCCTCGATGGCCGCCCACGGCGCCGGTGCGTGCGGTTCGGGTGCGGATGGACGCAGCGCCGGGGCGCCTCGGCCTGCGTACTGCAATGGATATCGCATGGTGTTCTCCGGGAAATGGACAGGCGGCGGCCCTGCCGGAAATTTCGGCAGGACCGCTGCAGGGACGAACCGTGCGAGGGGTCTGTGAAGTCGGTCTTCGCCGTGCGTCGCGCCTACGCCGGCGGGTTCACGTTACGGAAACGCGGGCCGTAAAACACCGGCATCGGCCGGCATCTCGTCGTTGTAGAGCACCCAGCCGTACGTCCCGGCCGGGTTGCCGAACACGGCGTCGAGCGTGTAGAACAGCGCGCCCTGCTTGTCGTTCATCAGGCTCGGCGATTTGGCGAACGCGCCCACCTTGCGGTCGTAGTACGCGTATTCGTAGCCGGTGGCGCCCGCGCTGGTCTGGCCGCCGATGAGTTTCGGCACCTTGTAGGCGAACCACGTATCGACGGGTTGATTCTGTTCGTCGCGCGCTGAAATGCTCATGGTGTTCCCCGTTGCATCTGGTCGCCGCGGGTGCGGCAAGCGGCGCCCGTACGAAGGCGCGCCGTTCCTCTCGTGGACACGCTCGTTGCCCGGAGCCGGCGCGAACGCCGCTGCTCGCGCGACGTAACTCGACGCAACACGACGCACGATGCGGCAATGCGCGGGCACGAAGCTGCCCCGCGCAGGCCGGCTGATACCGTTGCGCTCCATTCACTCGCCGCCGGGCGCGTGGTCTTTTTTATTGGAATTGACCTACGCCTCGATCATGTTCCGTCGAATGTGATCTCCGATATATTTTTGTCATCCTAAGTAATTTGGCCGTTTTTATTTCGTAAGCGGTTTTTCAGCGATACCTCTGCGAGTGCGGCTCGATCGCTCAGTGCGTAGAACGCCAGCATGCTGACGAGCATCGAGAACGCGACGCCGCTCGTATCCCAACGCAGCCCCAGGCCGACCGCCAATCCCTTGATCGCGGTCATGCCGAGTGCCATGACGAGCAACATCCCCGCAAATTCAAGCGCGACCCGAACCGGAACCCGAACCAGCACGCGTACCGCGCTGCGTCGATGCCTGTCCTGGCGGTCGGCCTCCCGCAGGATCAACAGCGCCAGCATGGCCAGCATCGACATCGGAAACCATTGGAGATGGAGCACGAGCGTGCTCCACATCGCGCCGGCATCGAGCGTTCCACCGCAGATGTCGAGAATGGCCTCGAGGGGCGCCCGCATCGCATCGAGCGTCAACCCCGCGCAGATGGCGGCCATGCACCACAGCATCGACCGGCGCGCACACCTGCCCGGCGCTCCGCTTTTCGTCGCATAACCCGCCATACCGCAGGCAAGCGCACCGATGCCGCTCCATATCCAGCTGGAAGGAGCGCCATGCAGCCTGGTCGGCAAGTCGCAGGCCAGGTAACCGAGAATCGCGAACGCCATCGCGCCGCGCACGCGTTCGGGCATCGAAAGCATGGCCGTTCGCACAGGGCCGATGCCGGTGCCCACGCATGCGCGGATCGCGTCCGTCACCGTTGCCGGACGCCTGGCCGGGTCGGCCGGCGGTGCAGTCGGAGCAGTCATGGCCGTTCAGGCGGGATCTCGCATGACCGCATACCACGAGCACACCACACCGGCCGGCGCGACACCACCGTTGCCGCTCGCATGCGGAACCGTGCGGACGATCGAACCGGTCAGCGCCGGACGCTGATCGATGCCATTGGGCCAGGGCGCGCTCACGTACCCGACATAGTCGTAGACCCACTCCTCGCCGTTGACCACGCCGCGCCCCTGGAAGCGCACGGTGCCGGGATTCCCGTAGCTGATCCAGCCGTTGAGCTGCAGCGCCCATCCCGGGCCGAAAATGCGCCCCTTGAAAATGCCCGCCGGTGCCTGCGCGATCTCGATCGTGCCGAGGCCGAATTCAAGGTCGTTGAACGAGGTGGCCGGGTCGGGATCGTTCAGGAAACTGCGATAGGTCCACTGGCCTACCAGGCTGCCGGTTTCGGGTGTGTAGCTCATGCCTGCCTCTCCCCTTCATGTCCGCGTTGTCGAAGTGCCGAGGTGAACCGGCGCCAGGCGATGGCGCCGGTTCGTCACGCGCCGTGGTTACCGGACCTCGAGCCGGAACAGTTTCGGAGCAGCTTGCGGAGCCGCACCGGCGACGGCTTGCGAAGCGGGCGGTGAAGCCGGTTGCGTCTGCAGGCGTACGCCCTCACGCGTATGGACCTCGACCTCGTACTGGGCATCCTCCACCGCACTTTCAGTGAACTGGTTCAGCGGAAAGAACGCCCTCACTTCGACGTGCGTCTGGCAGTTCGCGCAGGACTGCACGCTCCAGCGGCTCAGCACGGCGTGCGTGCCGAGCAACTGCCGCTCGCCGTCCACGTTGACGTACGCGGAAACCAGGAACGACCCGGCAATCGGCGCACGATTCAGCCCGGTCACGCGCACGACCTTGCTGCTGTTGCCGGCCGGCACGGTCGTCGCCGCCAGCGAAAGCTTCGGCAGGCTTTCCAGCGAACCGGGGCCGTACGTGTAGCCGAGCTGTTCCTCGATGTTGATGCAGTCGAGCGACGTATAGGCGCGCTCCTTGCCGTTCTCACTCTTCTTGAACGGATCGAGCGGCGATTCGAGCGTGAGCCAGGAGTTGGGCACCGTGCCCGGCGTCGGCCCCTGCGCGTCGACGGAGTTGGTGCCCGGATACTCGGCGATGAGGTCGAGGTGCTGCGTGAAGCCATGGCGCTTCTGCCACAGCCAGAACACGCGATCGATGAAGCAGTGGTGGAAATAGAAGATCGGGTCGAGGCCCGCCGTGTCGTTTTCGCCCATGTCACCGTTGGCGCCCGGAATCGGCGAGCGGTCGTACTTGTTCGGACCGTAAGGCACGTCGAACCCGCCGACCGCAAGGTGAATCTTGTTGTGTGGCTCCTCGAGCGAGACGACAGGGATCGCGCCTTCCGGAACATTGTCGTTCCACTGGGCCGCGGAAGACGTGTTGGAAAACAACGTGTAGTTCGGCGCGTCCAGGCACTGCTCGAACATGCGCTTCACGTTGGTCGGCACCACCTCGCCCTTCACGACGATGTACGACGTGAGCCAGTCCACGATGTTCCGGTTCAGCAACATGACGTTCTGGGTGGCGTCGGGGAACTTGTCGTTGTGCGCCTTGGTGGCGGCCCGGTCCTCGGGGGTACCCACGAGCCCCGATAGCGGGTAGCGAACCGTGACGTAAGTCAGCGGCTTGCTGTAGTTCGGATCGTCGCCGTTGATGTGGTCGGTGATCGCCCGGTTGAACGTGAAGGAGGCCAGCGGGTTCGGAATCTTTACGCCGTCGAGCTCGAAATCCGGGTCGGTCAGCGCCCACGGAATGCCTTTCGTCAGTGACTCTTCGCTGGTTTCGTCCCAGAACGGCAGCATCACCTGCTCGCAACCGGGGATGCTCTGCAGCGCCTGTTCCAGCCGCACCAGGTAGGCACGGTGCCAGGTGGGGAACAGCACGTTGCCGTGGTTGCAATAACCGCCCCAGTAAGACGCCGAACCCCAGCCGGCGCCGCGGAACGGTTCGCCGTGGAAGCCGCCGATCATGAAGAACGAGTTCGGATCGTCGGGCGGCAATTCCTTGATGCCTTTCCACGCGCGCATCACGTCTTCCAGCGGCTTTTTGTTGCCTTTCCGATATTCGACTTGCAACGATTCGATCGACGGACGAACTCTGACTCCAGATGCGTTAGTCATGATGTATCCAGCCTCCTTCGTGGGTAGCGTTACGGTTTTGCCGCCAGGTTTTGAACGTAAACGGGTAATTAATAAATCAGCGAAACTCGCTTTCAATAGAATTATTTTTATTCAAATATCGCCTGGCATTTTGAAAGCATTAATCAGCGGGCCATAGGCAGGCCCGCGTGGTCGCCTGATCGCCTCCATGAGTGGCGTGGACACGCGCAACAGGCGTAGCCCGCCCTCTGGAAAGGGGCTGCGCCTTCAGATCGCAGGGATGCCGTGGTGAATCGATGCCGATTCGGCAGGCACGAATGCCTGGCAAAGTAGCCGAGATACCCCGATAGCGTTTTATCCTGATTTGGTATGAGTAAATAAAGCAGATGGAATTGGTTTTCGCAAGGCAAAGGCGAGCGAAATTATCAAAAAAATGCGGAATCTGAAGTGGCGATTGGCCCGTTTAATTTTCATGAATAATCCAAGCCATTTACGACGAGATCGTAAAAAACCGACACCGGATAATCACGGGTGCGTAACGGCGTTTATTCATGCAATCGGCCGACGGGTACCTTACGGTCGTCGGCTGTCGCGTGTGCGGGTCAAGGCTCGCGGAGGGCAATTCCGGCCATTCCGCGCGCCCCCTGCGGCCCCTGTCTCCGACAATTCTTGACTGTCACCACAGCGCCGAACTGGTAGGATGCCGGTCGCGTCGGTATGGACGGCAGCCAAAGGGCGTTCAACCGTCCCTTTTTATGCCCACAAGCGGCCAACCCCGCCGTCCCGCCCAGGCGACACGGTGCCCGACCGCACCCCAGCCCCCGTCGAACCCCGCAACACCCCGGCGTCGCCTCACGCGACCCGTTGCAGCAACCGTTGGAGTGGCGCCGCGCGCGCCAGCAAGCATGAAGAACTCGAAGCCGCCCACCCGCCCCCCGCGCGAGAAAGACCGCACGCCGCTGGTGCGTGCCGGCGCGCTGCTGCTGATGGCCGGCCTGCTGTACCTGCTGTGGCCGTCGGCCGAAACCGCCTGCCTCGCGATGGAGTCGGTCATCCGCTGACGCGGCACGTCCGTCCCCGCACTACGCTATACTCGCGCCATGGAAACCCAACCCGCCTCGCCGAACGTGCATTGCTGGTGGCGCGCCTGACCCAGGCGGCCCGTTTCCTTTTGCATGACCCGAACGTGATGCCGCCAGCCATGGCGGCATTTGCGTTTCTGCGCAGACGTCATGGCCGGCGGCTTCGATAACCCGGAGCAACGACCAACATGACCACCCGACCGACCATCCTCACCGGCGACCGCACGACCGGCCCGCTGCACCTCGGCCACTACATCGGCTCGCTGCGCGCGCGCGTGCAGATGCAGCACGAAGCGAAGCAGTTCCTGCTGCTCGCCGACACGCAGGCGCTGACCGACAACATGGGCCGCCGCCAGCGCGTCACCGAGAACGTGATCGAAGTCGCGCTCGACTATCTCGCCGTCGGCATCGATCCGGCGATCTCGACGATCGTCGTGCAGTCGCAGGTGCCCGAGCTCGCCGAGCTGTCGCAATACCTGCTCAACCTCGTCACGGTCGCGCGCCTCGAACGCAATCCGACCATCAAGGAAGAGATCCGCCTGCGCGGCTTCGAGCGAGACATCCCGGCCGGCTTCCTGACCTACCCGGTGAGCCAGGCGGCCGACATCACCGCGTTCAAGGCAACGCACGTGCCGGTCGGCGACGACCAGTTGCCGATGATCGAGCAGACCAACGAACTCGTGCGCCGCTTCAACGCGACGGTCGACAAGCAAGTGCTGGTCGAATGCGAGGCCGTGCTGTCGGCGGTCACGCGGCTGCCGGGGATCGACGGCAAGGCGAAGATGAGCAAATCGCTCGGCAACGCGATCACGCTCGGCTCGACGCCGGACGAGATCACGCAGGCCGTGAAGGACATGTACACGGACCCGAACCACCTGCGCGTGAGCGATCCCGGCCAGGTCGAGGGCAACGTCGTGTTCACGTTCCTCGACGCGTTCGAGCCCGATGTGCAGAAGGTCGACGAGCTGAAGGCGCACTACCGCCGCGGCGGGCTCGGCGACAGCGTCGTCAAGCGCGTGCTGAACGAGCGGCTGCAAGCGCTGATCGAGCCGATCCGTGCGCGCCGCCGCGAATTCGAGGCCGACAAGGCCGAAGTGATGGCGATCCTGAAGCGCGGCACGATGCACGCGCGGGACGTGGCCGGCGCGACGCTCGCCGAGGTGAAGGGCGCGATGGGGTTGAACTACTTCGATTGAGCGGCGCAGGCAGCAAGTGCGTGAATGCGCGCCGCGCGCCGGACGGTATCGGGCCGGCGCGTGGCGGTCACTGCGTCACGTGCGCGAGCGGGCGGCGCGACAACCGCACCGCGTCACGATGCGTGCGCCGGCACGGACGCGTGGCACACGGCCTCGACGCGATTGCCGGCCGGGTCGACGAGAAACGCACCGTAGTAGTCGCCGTGGTAATGCGGCCGCAAGCCGGGCTCACCGTCGGATTGCCCGCCCGTCGACAGGCCGGCCTCGAAAAACGCATCCACCTGCGCGCGGCTCGCGGCCTTGAAGCACCAGTGCCGCTTGCTCATACCAACTTCAGCGGGGTCCAGGTAGACCGCCAGACAGGTCGATGCGGTGTCGTTGGCATTGCAGCGTTCGCCGTAGCCCAGCGCAGTTCCCCGGTCATAGACCTTGGATGCGCCCAGCGCGGCCATGATGGCATCGTAGAACGGGCGTGCCACGTCGACATCCGGCACGCTGATTGACACGTGATCAAGCAGTTGCATTGCATCTACTCCGTTGAAGGGCACACGAGTCTACCTGAGCGCGGCCTTTCGCATCGAAGTCACCCCTGCCGCTTGTGGGCGATACGTGAACGCCCGACAGCGTCACATGCGATGCCGTTCACGCCGGCAGCGGGCCGGCCCTTAGTCCACTCCGCCGATGCCGCACCCGCACGCCCCCGCTATCGTTTCCCCGTCATCCACTCACCCTCGACACCATGACGCCGCAGGAAACGATCGACCGGATGGAGATCCAGGATCTGCTGACCCGCTATTGCCACGCCGTCGACCGTCACGACTGGCACGAATTCGAGCGCCTCTTCGCGGCCAATGCGACGCTCGACTACACGGCATTCGGCGGCCCGGCCGGCAGCCGCGCGGAAATCGCCGCCTACCTGGAACGGATGACATCGGCGATGCGCGGCACGCAGCACACGATCTCGACGTCGCTGCTGATCGTCGACGGCGATGCCGCCACCGCGCGAACGGCCGGCCAGGCGATGATGATCTCGGCCGATGAAACCGGCGACGATCGCGTGTGCTTCGTCGGGCTCTGGTATCGCGACCTGCTGGTGCGAACCGAATGCGGGTGGCGCATCCGGAGCCGTACGCAGGAGCGCAGCTGGATGCACGATGCGCCGCCGGTCGCGGTGCGCTGAACGCGCCGCGCGCGGCGCGTTACG
Source organism: Burkholderia crassaminum (assembly GCF_964265005.1). NCBI lineage: Bacteria > Pseudomonadati > Pseudomonadota > Betaproteobacteria > Burkholderiales > Burkholderiaceae > Burkholderia > Burkholderia crassaminum. The sequence continues at coordinate 700,288 of NZ_OZ183801.1, forward strand.
TCACTTCATCTGCATCAGTTGAATCAGGTTCCCGCACGTATCGTCGAGCACGGCGACGCGCACGGGCCCCGCGTCCATCGGCTCCAGCGTGAAGCGGACCTCCAGATCCTTGAGTCGCGCGAACTCCGCATCGAGATCGTCGACCTGGAACGATGCGGCCGGGATGCCGTCCTCGTACAGCGCCTGCTTGTACGGCCCCACCGCGCGATGATTGCTCGGCTCGAGCAGCAACTGCGTGCCGTCGGGCTGGTCCTTCGACACCACGGTCAGCCAGCGGAATTCGCCTACCGGCACGTTGTACTTGACCTGAAACCCGAGCTTGTCGGTATAGAACGCCAACGCCTTGTCCTGGTCGTCGACGAACACGTTCGTCACGTAGATTCGCATCGTGCATGCTCCTGAAACGGCAACCGGCGAACATCGTTCGCCCGGCCACGCCGGATGATCGAAACCGGGGCGTCGCCCCGCCCTTCGCTATTCTTCGTCGAAATCGATGACAAACGCATAACCGTCGTCGATCAGCTTGCGCAGGTAGCCGTCGAAGTCGTCGGCGATCACCGCATAGCTGTCTGGATCGTGCAGGAAGCGCACGACCTGCCCGACCTTGCCGCCCGGCGCCGGCTCGAAATCGATGTAGAGCTGCGACGTGCCGCCGTTGTTCATGCAATGCGAGAAGCACAGCCGCCGGCCCATCGGCAGCGCGATGTCGATGCGCGGATCGACGAGTTCGCCGTCGTCGTTCGCGTCGTCGCCGTAGATCTCCGCGATGCTGTCGCGGTACTTCGCCCCTTCCTCGAGCATCTGTCCGGCCGACAGCAGGTAATACGGGTATTCGTAGACGTCGGAGCCGAGCACCAGCACATTGATCGTCGTGCCGCCGTAGTCGCGCCAGTAGGTGCCGTCGAGCTTGCCGAGCAGTTCGAGCAGGCTGGCCGGACACTGCGGATACGCGGCGCGCAGCGCGTCGAGCTGTGCGGGCGTCGCGCCCGTGGCGGCGGTGAGTGCCGCGTTGTCGGTGTCGGGCAGCGCGGCGCGCAGGCCGGCGAGATAGGTGTCGACGAGGGTCATTGCGTCAGGTCCGAAGAACAGGCAAGCGCCATTCTAGCGCCCGACGCGATCCGCTCGTTGCGCGCTTGCGCGCGCCCGCTTACGTGATCTGGTAGGTCGACGCCGGCACGAACTCCTCCGGCATCGGACGGTCGCCCAGTTCGAGCACCGACCGCTCGATCGTACGCGTCATCGCATCGAGCGCCAGCGCGTTCGGCGCGAGGCCGAACGGCTCGGCCACCTCGTTCGCGATCGCCTCGAGCGCGATCAGCGTGTACGAGATGAACACGCAGATCAGCGGCGTGAAGAACTCCGTCGAATCGACGAGCCCGAACGGCAGCAGCACGCAATACGCATACACGGTGCGATGCAGCAGCACGCTGTAAGAGAACGGGATCGGCGTCGACAGGATGCGCTCGCACCCGCCGACCGATTTGCCGAGCTCGTCGAGTTGCGTCTCGAACATCCAGCAGGTCGTGTCGCTGCCGGGTGCGCGGCCCAGCGCGCGGACGATGCCGCCGCGCAGCTCGTCGAGGATCGCAACGGGCTTGAAGCATTTGCCGCCAAGCTCGACCGTGCGCTCCGCACCGAGAATGCGCTGAAGGTCTGCGGTCGGATCGGTATGGCGCAGCTGATGCTTCAGCGCATACGTGAACGCGATCAGCAGATCGGCGAGCCGGTTGCGCTCGACAACGCTGACGCCGTCGGGCAGGTAGCGGTTCAGTTGGGACGTCACGGTGCGCGCGGCGATCAACAGGTTGCCCCACAGATGCCGCGCCTCCTTGAACCGCTCGAAGCTCGCGTTGTTGCGAAACGCGAGGAAGATCGCGAGCGCGAGCCCGAACAGCGTGAACGGCGCGGTGTTCAGCGGAATCTTCTCGCCGAAGATGCGCCCGTTCGTGAAGACCGCCAGCGTGCTGACGATCGCCATGAACACGAGCTGCGGAATGATCGATTGCAATACGGAGCCGTTCCAGACGAACAGCATCCTGAGCCAGTTTTGTCGTGGTCGGACGATCATGGTGTTTTCTCGACTGCCAGGGAAATGCGTCAGGCTGCACGCCGGCGCCCGATGCGCAACGGCCCGCGCATGGCGGGCCGCTGGCGGGTGAATGCCGGGCCGGGCGCCGTGCTGCGCGAGATGATACGCCCGCGCGCGCCGCGCCCGTCACATCGTGCGGCGCTCAGTGATAACCGACGTCGCCCTCGCGCACCTTGCCGCGGAACACGCGGTACTGCATCGCGTTGTACACGAGGATGATCGGCAGCACGATCACGGTGCCGACGAGCGCGAACTTCTGGCTCGACGGGCTCGACGATGCATCCCAGATCGTCAGCGAAGGCGGCACGATGTTCGGCCAGATGCTGATCACGAGCCCCGTGTAGCCGAGGAACACGAGCGCGAGCGTCAGCAGGAACGGCGTGGCCTCGTGCTCGCGCTTCACCGTGTGGAAGATGCCCCACACGCACGCGACGACGAGGATCGGCACCGGCAGGAACCAGCCGAGATCGCCGCTGCCGAACCAGCGGTGCGCGACGGCCGGCAGCCCGATCACGGTCCACAGGCTGACCACGCCCATCACGGCGAGCAGCACGCCCGCGAGCGGCTTCATCAGCAGCCGCATCTTGCGCTGCAGTTCGCCGTCGACCTTCAGGATCAGCCAGCCGCAGCCGAGCGTCGCGTACGTGACGAGCACGCCGATCCCGCACATCAGGCTGAACGGCGACAGCCAGTCGAACGGCCCGCCCGCGAACTGGTTGTTCACGATCTTGATCCCCTGCAGCAGCGAACCGAGCACGATCCCCTGGCAGAACGCCGCGAGCGCGGAGCCGCCGATGAACGCGAGATCCCACATGTGTTGCGTGCGGGTGGCCTTCGCGCGCAGCTCGAACGCCGCGCCGCGGAAGATCAGCCCGACCAGCATCAGGACCAGCGGCAGGTAGTTCGCGGGCAGCAGCGTCGAATACACGACCGGGAACGCGCCATAGAGCCCCGCGCCGCCGAGCACCAGGAACGTCTCGTTGCCGTCCCACACCGGCGCGACGGTATCGAGCATCACCTGGCGCTCGGCCTTCGCATCGAAGAACGGAAACAGCAGGCCGATACCGAGATCGAAGCCGTCCAGCATCACGTAGATGAATACGCCGAGGCCGATGATCGCGGCCCACACGACAGGAAGATCGATTTGCATGGCTTACTCCGCTTCGGTCACGTTCAGCGGCGTGGACAGCGCGCTCTTGCGCAGCCCCGGATGCCGGTGCAGCTCGATGTACCCGGCCTGGGCAGCCGGCCCGCGCTTCATCAGTTTCATCATGTAGTAGATACCCGTTCCGAACACCAGGAAATACACGACCACGAAGATCAGCAGCGACACACCGACCTGCTGCGCGCTGAGCGGCGCAACCGAATCGATGGTGCGCAGCACGCCATAGACGGTCCATGGCTGCCGCCCGACCTCGGTCGTGATCCAGCCGGCCAGCAGCGCGACGATGCCCGACGGCCCCATCGCCACCACGAACCACTGGAACCAGCGCGTTTCATAGAGGCGCCCGCCCTTTCTCAGCAGCAGCCCGAGCAGCGCGGTGAGCAGCATCAGCATCCCGAGGCCCGCCATGATCCGGAACGTCCAGAAGATGATCGGTGAATACGGGCGGTCCTGCGGCGGGAATTCCTTCAGCCCGCGAATCTCGCCGTCCCAGCTGTGCGTGAGGATCAGGCTACCGAGGTGCGGCACCTGGATCGCATAGCGCGTGGTCTCGGCCTGCATGTCGGGCAGCCCGAAGAGGTTCAGCGCCGTGCCGCCCTTCTCGGTTTCCCACAGCCCCTCGATCGCCGCGATCTTCGCCGGCTGGTATTCGCGCGTGTTCAGGCCATGTGCGTCGCCGACGACGATCTGGATCGGCGCGAGGATCAGCAGCATCCACAGCGCCATCGAGAAGCTGCGCTTCACCGGCTCGTCGCGGCGCCCCTTCAGCAGGTGCCACGCGCCGCACGCGGCGACGATGAAGCCCGCGACGATGAACGCCGCGATCGTCATGTGCACGAGGCGGTACGGGAACGACGGGTTGAAGACGATCTTGAACCAGTCGACCGGCACGACGAGGCCGTTCTCGATCTTGTAGCCCTGCGGCGTCTGCATGAAGCTGTTCGACGCGAGGATCCAGAACGTCGAGATCAGCGTGCCGACCGCGACCATCAGCGTCGCGAAGAAGTGCGCGCGCGGGCTCACGCGCTGCCAGCCGAACAGCATCACGCCGAGGAAGCCGGCTTCGAGGAAGAATGCCGTCAGCACTTCATAGGTGAGCAGCGGGCCCGTGATGTTGCCCGCGACGCGCGAGAAGCCGGCCCAGTTCGTGCCGAACTCGTACGCCATCACGACGCCGGAGACCACGCCCATCCCGAAGCCGATCGCGAAGATCTTCGACCAGAACTGGAACATGGATTTGTAGGCGGCGTCGCCGGTGACGAGGTAGCGCCATTCCAGCACCGCCAGGAAGCTCGCCATGCCGATGCTGATCGCGGGAAACACGATGTGGAACGACACCGTGAATGCGAATTGCAATCGGGCGAGATGGAACGCATCGAAGATTTCCATGACCGTAATTTGCTCGTGGTTGTGAGGACGTACGCTCGAAGCAGGAAATCGCGCGACGGCTTGGCGACAACACATGCGAACACAAACGGTCACTCGCATGGCATCGAAGCGTGAATGACGATATCGCGTTTGCAACGATACTCGCAATCGTTCGAACGTGCGCTGAAACTGTGCTGCTTCCACTGCCGAAGATGTGTGTACGGAAAACACATTTCGTGACTGCGGGATGGTCAGCTGTACTGCTTTCCGCATTGCAGCGCTGTGCATCCGGCATACAGCGCATCCCCGCTAACATTCGGTGTAACGCTTGCCAACGGCCACGGCGCGCCCCTCGGCGGCGCCCGCCCGGCAGCCTCGATTTCCCTGGTCCGGCGTACGCGCCCGACCCGGCCGGCCCGCCGGCCGATCCGCCTGGAGAAAACTGCATGGAGTCCAGCATCCGCCGCGACGAGCCGACCGGCAGCACCGCGTGTCATGTGACACGTCACCGTGCCGGCGAAGCGCGCGACACCGTCGACCGCGTCGTCGACGAAACGCCGGTTGCACTCGTATTCAACGGGATTGCGCACACGGTCATGATGGCGACCCCGATCGACCTCGACGCGTTCGGCCTCGGCTTCGCGCTCAGCGAAGGCATCGTCGAGCGCGCGTCGGATGTGTTCGACATCGAAAGCGAATGCCGGCCCGGCAGCGCCGAAGTGCGGCTTACCGTGTCGCAGCAGGCGTTCATGGCGCTGAAGGCGCACCGGCGCGCACTGGCCGGCCGCACGGGCTGCGGCGTATGCGGGATCGAGAGCATCGCGCAGCTCGACCTGCACCCGCCGCGCATCGCCGCCGCCGGCACGGCCGCCGGCATCGGCGCCGACGCGATCGCACGCGCCGCGCGAACGTTGCCGGCCCATCAGGCGCTGATGCGCGAGACGGGCGGCATCCACGCGGCCGCATGGTGTGACCGGAGCGGCGCCGTGCTCGACGTGTTCGAGGACGTCGGCCGCCACAACGCGCTCGACAAGCTGATCGGCCGGCTCGCACGGCGCCGCGCGGATCTGCACGCAGGCTTCGTGTTCCTGTCGAGCCGCGCGAGCTACGAACTGGTGCGCAAGGCCGCGCGGGTCGGCATCCCGATGATCGCGACGATCTCGGCGCCGACGTCGCTCGCGATCGACGTCGCCCGCGAAGCCGGCGTGCGCCTGCTCGGCTTCTGCCGCAACGACGGCTTCGTCGAGTACGTGTCGCCCGACGCCGTTCAACCCGACCCACCGGCGCTTGCGCAAGCGCGCCCGGCTTTCTCCTGATGAAACCACTGACCGATTTCGATACCGCGCAGCAGCATTTCGCCAGCGCGTTCGCGCCGCTCGAGGCCACCACGTCCATCCCCGTCGGCGAGGCCGCCGGCCATGTGCTGGCCGCGCCGCTCACCGCCGTGCTCGACCAGCCGCCGGCCGACCAGAGCGCGATGGACGGCTACGCCGTGCGTCACGCGGATCTCGCAGCGGGCGAGCCGCTGCACGTCGCGCAGCGCTGCTACGCGGGCGACACGCCGGCGCCGCTGGCCCCGCGCACGGCCGCGCGCCTCTTCACCGGCAGCTTGATTCCGCCCGGCGCGGACACCGTCGTGATGCAGGAGCATGCGCACGAGCAGGACGGCTGGGTCGCGTTCGATGCGCCGCAGCGCAGCGGCTCGCACATCCGCCGCCGGGGCGAGGAAGTGCGCGCCGGCGACCTGCTCGTGCCGGCCGGCGTGCGCATGGGCGCGATGCATGTCGGCGTGGCCGCCGCGCAAGGGTTCGCGCGCGTCGACGTGCGTCCGGCGCTGCGCGTCGGCATCCTGACGACCGGCGACGAACTCGTCGCGTGCGGCCAGCCGCGTGCGCCGCAACAGATTTACAACAGCAATGCGCCGATGCTCGCCGCGCTGGTCGCGGGCACCGGCGCCGAGGTCGCGATGAACCTGCATGCGGCCGACACCGCGCCCGCCGTCGATCGCGCACTGCGCGATCTGCATGCGGGCTGCGACCTGGTGATCTGCGTCGGCGGCGCGTCGGTCGGCGACAAGGATCTGCTGCGCCCCACGCTGGACGCGCTCGGCGCATCGTTCATCGTTGCCGGCGTGCGCATGAAACCGGGCAAGCCGGTTGCACTCGCACGGCTCGACACGCGGCCGGTGGTGCTGCTGCCGGGCAACCCGGGCGCCGCGATGACCGCGTTCGCGCTGTTCGTCGCACCGTTGATCCGCCGCCTGCAAGGGCGCGACGCACGCATGCCGGTCGTGCCGTCGCTGCCGATCGATGCCGACTTCGAACCGGATGCGCAGCGCGAGCGCTTCGTACGCGTGCATTGCACCGTCGGCCTCGACGGCATGCCGGTACTCGATACGCTGCGCCAGCAAGGCGCCGGCACGCTGCAGTCGCTCGTGCAGGCGAGCGGGCTTGCCCGGCTGCCGGCCGGGCGGCGCATCGCGCACGGCGACACGGTCCCGTATTACGAATTCTCGCCGTGGCTCGCATGAGCGTGCCCTCCGACACTCGCCCTCTGCAGCGCATGCGCCGCGCGTCCCGCGCCGCGAACTGTATTCCTGCAATTCGGGCGCGATTGTGTCCCTGCCGGAAAAACCCGGCGGACTATCCTCACGATGAGGCTCGTCACGCGCCGTGCGCCGCCACCTCGGCACGCGCACGGCCGAACGGCGACGCCCCTTCGCTTACTTCATGCAGGCCGACGAACCGATCGTGAATGCCATCGTTTCCGCCGCGCCGGCCGCCGCCGCAGCTTCCGGCGGCGCATCGCCCGGCGCTTTCCCCCGCACGGCCGACACGCTCGGCCGCCCGCTGCGCGACCTGCGCCTGTCCGTCATCGACCAGTGCAATTTCCGTTGCGGCTACTGCATGCCGCGCGAAAGCTTCGGCGCCGACTATGCGTTCATGCCGTCGTCCGAACGGCTGTCGTTCGCGCAACTGGAAAAGATCGCCCGCGCGTTCACGTCGCTCGGCGTCGAGAAGATCCGCATCACGGGTGGCGAGCCGCTGCTGCGCCGCAACCTCGAAGCGCTGATCGAACGCCTCGCCGCGCTGACGACCGTCGACGGCAAGCCCGTCGAAATCGCGCTGACGACCAACGGCTCGCTGCTGGCCGCGAAGGCGCGCACGCTGCGCGACGCGGGCCTGTCGCGCGTGACCGTCAGCCTCGATGCGCTCGACGACGCGATGTTCCGCCGGATGAGCGACGCCGACGTGCCCGTGTCGCGCGTGCTGGCCGGCATCGAGGCCGCGCAGGCGGCCGGGCTCGCGCCGGTCAAGGTCAACGCGGTGATCGAGCGCGGCGTGAACGCCGACCAGATCCTGCCGCTCGTGCGCCACTTCCGGCACACGGGCGTGGCCGTGCGTTTCATCGAATACATGGATGTCGGCGGCGCGAGCTTCTGGTCCGGCGACAAGGTCGTGCCGGCCGCGCAGATGCGCGCGCTGATCGAGGCGCACTACCCGCTCGTGCTCGTCGGCGAACCGGCGCACGACGCGACCGCGATCCGATGCGCGCACATCGACGGCGCGGGCGAGGTCGGCTTCATCGCGAGCGTGTCGCATCCGTTCTGCGGCACCTGTTCGCGCGCCCGCGTGTCGGCCGACGGCACGCTCTACACGTGCCTGTTCGCGACGCAAGGCACCGACCTGCGGCCGTGGCTCGATGAAGCCGCGTCGAGCGCCGACCTCGCCGCCGCCGTGCGCGATCGCTGGACGCACCGCGACGACCGCTATTCTGAGCGCCGGGCCGCGCAGCCGGCCCGCGCGCCGGGCAAGACCTATCCGACCGTGCGCATGTCGCTCGTCGGCGGCTGAGGGGCCGCCGCGCGACACGGCACGCGCCGCCTAATGGAGAACCAGTCATGACGACCTTCACCGAATCCCGTGCCGGGCTGCCGGACGATCCGTTGCGTGCCGGCGGCCACCCGCCTCCCGTCGATGCGGCCGACCCGCACCCCGAACCGCCGCCCGCGATTACCGCCGGCTTCGAGGTGCGCGTGCAGTACGCGCCGATCGACGCGGGCGCCGAGCTCGCGCCGATCGTTCGCAATCCGAATGTCGGCGCGGTCGTGAATTTCCTCGGTGTCGTGCGCAAGGAAGGCGACACCGACGACGTCGTCGCGCTCGAAGTCGAGCACTACCCGACGATGACCGAGCAGGCCCTGTGGAGCATCGTCGAGGAAGCCAGCGCGCGCTGGCGGCTCGAAGCGGTGAAGATCGTGCATCGCGTCGGGCGCATTCCGCTCGGGCAGGCCGTCGTGCTGGTCGTGGTGGCCGCCGAGCATCGCGCGTGCGCGTTCGATGCGTGCGAATTCCTGATGGACTTCCTGAAGACCCACGCGCCGTTCTGGAAGAAGGAGATCCGCCACGACGGCGAATCCGGCTGGGTCGAGGCCAAGGCACACGACGACCAGGCCATGCGACGCTGGGGCTGAGCCCGTCCGCCATGCGCTTTCCGTTCCCGCCGACTCCATTCAAGACATCGCCATGAAACTGACGATCAAATACTTCGCAAGCATTCGCGAACAACTCGAGCGCGACGAGGAAACCCTCGAGGTCGACGCCCGCGAACTCACCGTCGACGCACTGCGCAGCACGCTGGCCGCGCGCGACGCCCGCAGCGCGGACGCGCTGCGGATGGACCGGCCCGTGCGGGCGGCCGTGAACCTCGAGATGGTGACGGGCGAATTCGTCGTGCGGGAAGACAGTGAGGTCGCGTTTTTCCCGCCGGTGACGGGCGGGTGAAATCGCGACGGGCGGAATCCCGGTGACGCCGGATACCGGTAGACACTCGTCGGCCACTTCGCCGTCGCGACACCGATCCCGGGTTCAGTCAACCCGGTGCGTACGCCCGTATGCCGTTCGCGCACGATCGCGATCGACTCCCACCACGACAGGATCGCCGCGGGCGACGCGTCACGAACGGGTCGCGGCCCGGCGAAATTCGGACGGCGACATGCCCTCCCAGCGGATGAATGCGCGCCGGAAATTCCCGAGACTGTCGTAGCCGAGCAGAAACGCGATTTCCTGCAGGCTGAGCTTGCCCGACTTCACGCTCTCGACCGCCAGCGCATGGCGCACGCTTTCGAGTATCTCGCGATACGACGTTCCGTCATCGGTCAAGCGCCGATGCAAGGTGCGCGGCGTCATGTTCAGCAACTGGGCGGTCGCCTGTTGCGACGGGAACGCGCCTACCCGCTCGAGCATCAGCCGCCGGACCCTGGACGCAAGCGCATGCTGCCGGCTCAGGTTCGCGAGTTCGACCTGGCAGATGCGAACCGCCTCCGTCAGCGCACGTGCGTTGCTGCTGTCGAGTGGCCGATCGAGGTCGCCGGCCTGGAAGTCCAGGCCCGCCCAGTCGAGGCCATACCGGACGTCGCAACCGAACAGCTCCCTCGCCAGATCCGCATAACCGGGCAAATCGAACGGGAGAGCCACGAACGAAGCCGGACTCGCACCCCGCGTGATGTAGTCGAGCAGGTTCTTGATCGTCAACACGATCGCTTCCATCACCGGCTGCCGGATGTCGTCGAGCGGATGGCATTCGACGAACACGAGCCGCACGTGTTCGCCCGCCGTCTCGAGCTTCGCGGAAACGAGGGTGGTCCGCACCTGCACGAAACGCTCGACGAGTTCGAGCGCCTGTCGCGGCGTCACGCTGTTGGCCATCGCGTAACCCAGTATCCCGTGACTGCCGATCCGCAGGCGCTCCCCCACGAGCAGCCCGAACGCCGGCTCGCGCGTTGCGTCGATTGCATCGCTCACCAGCCGCTTGAACGCGTCGAAGGAAAAATCCCGGACCGTCAGTTCGCCCGTCGCGCCGGGACCTTGCAGCTGCACGAACCAGTCGGGCAAGCGCGCCCCCATCCGGACGACCTGATCCGAGATCTGGAGCGCGTATTGCGGTTGAAGAAAAAAGTCCGTCTCGGACATGTCGGACATCCTCGGTGGGTGACGGACATCAATTGACCTGAAATGCGCCATCGATGTCAATTCGAGCACTCCCGTAACGGCGGCCGGTTCCCTACGATGAACGTACCTCAACCGTACCGACCGGAAGGCACCATGTTCAGCTTCCTGACAAAACCCAAGACTGTGACGGCCGTCATCAACGATCGCACCATCACGGTCCAGCCGGGGGAAACACTCTTGCAGGCGGCATTGCGCGAAGGCATCGACTTTCCGCACAGCTGCCGGGTCGGCGGGTGTGCGACCTGCAAATGCAGGCTGATCCACGGCCGCGTGAAGGAACTCACGCATACCGAATACATCCTGCCCGACGAGGATCTCGATCAGCGCTTCATCCTGGCCTGCCAGAGCCTCCCGCGCTCCGACGTGACCATCGCCGTCGACCTGAGCCGCTACGGCGCGCGACGGAAGGTCGGCGGCCGCGTGATCGGCCAGGACCGGCTGACGCACGACATCGTGCGCCTGCGCATCCAGCTCGACGAAGCGCTTCCGTACAAGGCCGGGCAGTATGCGCAGCTGTCGATCGCGTCCTTGCCGGGCGAGGCGCGCAGCTACTCGTTCGCGACCGGCGTACGACCGGATGCGCAGGCCGTCTTTTTCGTGCGCAAGGTGCCCGGCGGCGTATTTTCCGGCCATGTCCACGGCCATGACCTGACCGGCAAGACCGTGACCGTCGAAGGTCCGCTCGGCGACTTCTGGATGCGCCCCGCCACGACCCCGTTGATCCTGATCGCCGGCGGCAGCGGGCTTGCGCCCGTTCTCGCGCTGCTCGAAGACGGCGCGGCGGCACGCGTGGCGCGTCCGGTCACGCTGCTGTTCGGTGCGCGCGCCCAACGCGACCTGTACGCGCTCGACACGATTGCGGATCTGGCGCGCCGCTGGCGCGACCGCTTCGATTTCCTGCCGATCCTTTCCGAAGAGCCGGACGATTCGTCATGGCGCGGTGCGCGCGGGTGGGTGACGGACGGCATCGCCGCCGACCTGCCGGCGGATGCCCATGCGTACCTGTGCGGGCCGCCCCGGATGATCGACGCGGCCACCGACGTGCTGACGGCCCGCGGCCTTGCCCGCGAACACATTCACGCGGACCGGTTCACCACGCAACACGACACGCAGGCAGTCGCCTGAATGCCCATACCAACCCGGAGGAGACACGTCCCCATGCACCACTACCTGAAGTACTTCCTGTTCCACGTGATCGGCATCTCCGCGATCGTCGCCTTCGTCGCGGGCGGGGCGTGGATCACGCTCGATCTCGTCGCGATCCTCGCGTTCTATATCGTCGGCGACGCGATAGGCGGCGACGATACGTCGACACCCGTGCTGCGCCATCCCGGCATCCTGACGTTTCAACTCTGGATGGCACTGCCGCTGCTGTCGCTGATCGTCCTTGCGTCGGTTTGGTCGATCGCCGCCTCCGATCCGCTCGGATTCGGCACACTGGTTCAACGGTTGACCGGATACGATGCGCTGGCGGCGCGCGCGGCGACGAACCGGTGGCACCACGTGTCCGGCGTCGTGCTCACCGGCCTGATGATCGGCATGATCGGCACCATCCCCGCGCACGAGCTGACCCATCGCACGTGGGACCGGGTGTCGATGTTCATCGGCCGCTGGCTGCTGGCCTTCAGCTTCGATACGGTCTTCTCGATCGAGCACGTGTATGGGCACCATCGCTACGTGTCGACGACCGAAGACCCCGCCACGGCCCCTCGCGGCCGCAACGTCTACCTGCATGTCCTCGTCTCGACGGTCAAAGGCAACGTCAGCGCGTGGAAGATCGAAGGCAAGCGCCTGAAGCGGGCCGGGCACGGCGCGTTCACGCCGTTCAACGCGGTGATTCGCGGCCACCTGATGAGCGTGCTGCTGCTCGCGGGCGCATGGAGCATCGGCGGGTACCGAACGGGCATGTACTTCCTGCTCTGCACGCTGTGGGGCAAGGCACTGCTGGAAATCGTCAACTACATGGAGCACTACGGTATCGTTCGCGATCCGGGCACGCCGGTCCAGCCGCGCCACTCATGGAATACCAATCGGCGCATCAGTTCGTGGTCGATGTTCAACCTGACGCGCCATTCGCATCATCATGCGCAGGGCGAAGTGCCTTACCAGGATCTCAAGCCGTTTGCCGATGCGCCGATGATGATCGGCGGCTACCTGACGACGATCGTCGTCGCGATGATCCCGCCGCTCTGGCACCGGCTGATGACCCCCAAGGTACTCGCATGGGACCGCATCCATGCGACGGAACGGGAACGACGCCTCGCGGCCGACGCCAATGCGCGCAGCGGGATGACAGGGTTCGCGGCCGTGATGTGATTCGGGCCACGCGCGGGTACGACGCGTAACGTGCCGCAGCGTTTCGCAGCGGTGACGCAACACGTTGGAGTCCTCATCGAATCGCGACACGGCTCCGCTGCGGGGCAGGCGATCACCCCCAGCAACCTGGCAACCGATACGCTGAATGTGCCGGCGTCGAAATCGATGCCGGCGCATTCAGTCGTTCAGTGCTTGCCCGAAGCCGGGCGTGTCGCGCGCGATATTCAGTCGCCGTCCGTCTTCTTGGGAATCACGCCTTTCCCATCACCGCGAGGTAATCGTAACGATCGCCACGGTAGAACGACCGCGTCAGCTCGAGCGGCCGCCCCTCGATCGAAAACGACCGCCGCTCGATATGCAGCACCGGATCGCCGCTGCGGATGCCGAGCAACTCGGCGTCCGGCCCGGACGCCAGTTCCGCGCGCAGCCGCTGGAGCGCCTTGACCGGGCAAATGCCCGCGGCATTCAACGCCCCGTACAGTGAATCGCCGAATTCCAGGTTGCCGCCGAGCAGGTCGGCCGCCAACACCGCGCGCTCGATCGCCATCGGCACCGCATCCGCCGTCCTGACACGCTCCAGGTGCATGACGACCGAATCCGGCGCGAGACCCAGTGCGAGCGACTCCTCCGGCGTCGGGCGGCGCAGTTCGCGCTTGACCCAGTGCGACCCCGGACGGAAGCCGCGACGGAGCATGTCGTCCGAGAAACTGGTGATCTCGGTCAACGGTTGCTCGACGCGCGCGGCGACGAACGTCCCCGCGCCCTGCCGCGCTTCGACGAGCCCCTGGCGGATCAGTTCCTCGATCGCGCGCCGCACGGTGTCGCGCGACACCTGCAGTTGGGCAGCCAGTTCCCGCTCGGGCGGAAAGCTCTCCCCGGTCTTCATCGTGCCGTCGACGATGGTCGCGCGCAGCATCCGGGCGAGTCGCGACGCAATCGGCATGCGCGCGCCGCCCGTCGACGGCGCATGCAGCTCGGCGACCTGCGCCGCGCCGAACAACGGCGCGCCGGGTTGCGGGTCGCGCGAAAGAGGGTCATCCAGGCTGCGTTCCGTCATCGATACACTAAAAATTGGTCAGGATTGGAGGACATTCGACACGGTGCGATGCACGGCATCAGGACGGCTTGCGCGACTGCAGCGCGTGATGAATCGACCCGCCATGCTCGACGGACAACGCCTCGGCTTCGCCGCAGCTCAAGCCCGCCAGCAGCATCAGTATCGCGATCCGCGGGCGGTTGCCCGCTTCCGCGAGCGTGCGCGCCGCGACGTCCGGCGCGACCCCCGCCGCCTGCGCGACGATCGATTGCGCGCGGAGCTGCAGCTTGTGATTGTGCACCTGCAGGTCGACCATCAGATTGCCATAGGTCTTGCCGAGCGCGACCATCGACAGCGTCGACAGCATGTTACAGACCATCTTCTGCACGGTCCCGGCCTTCAGGCGCGTGGAGCCGGCCAGGATCTCCGGGCCGCAGTCCACTTCGATCGCGACATCGGCCACGGCACCGACCTCGCTCCCGCTGTTGCAGGCCACGGAAACCGTCGAACAGCCGATGTGCCGCGCATGGCGAAGCGCGCCGATCACATAGGGCGTGCGGCCGCTCGCGCTCAGCCCGACCACGACGTCCTCGCGCCGCAGCGCGATGTCCTCCAGATCCGCCTGCCCTCTTGCCGCGGAATCCTCGATGCCCTCGGACATGCCGACGAAACCGCCCGCGACGATGCCCACGACCTCCTTCGGCGACATGCCGAAGGTCGGCTGGCATTCCAGCGCATCGAGATAGCCGATCCGTCCGCTGTTGCCGGCGCCGATGTAGACGAGCCGGCCGCCCGCGCGGAGTGCCTGCGCGACCGCCCGCACCCCCGCCGCGATGGACGGCAACGCACGCGCCACGCACGGCGCGATGAACGCATCCTCGCGATTCATCAACGCCACGCCTTCTTCGATGCTGAGCTGATCGAGGTTCGCGCTGAAGACGTTGGGCTGCTCGGTGATCAAACGATCCAGCGGCATGGCGGCACTCCACAGGTTGGGCGAAAGATGGGTTTGATCATAATTGGTATGGCATTGGTTGTAAATCGCCAATTCATCGGGCGTCGCATCGTTGAAGCCGGTAACTTCGCTGACGCCGACAACGAAACATCGTCAAACCACTGATACGAATTAGATTTCAATGTGCGAGCGGTTCAGGACCGCACCCTGACCCCGTTATCTCCGAGACTGAAAAGCTATCCATCCGATCCCTGGACAGCTTCTACAAAACTACCTATTGCCAACCAATATGTGAATTGGTACGTTCCAATTTATCGACAATTCAACGTACTCGCCTCCGGACAGGGGCGATTCGGCATTTCACAGGAGCCAGGCATGGCGGCGGACACGGCAGAGCAGTTCGGGACACTGGCCCGCGCGATTCTCGGGGCAATCGGCGGCGCACGGAACGTGCGCAATCACACGCATTGCATGACGCGACTGCGCGTCAACCTCGTCGATCCGGCGCTCGCCGATCCCGCCGTGCTGCGGCAACTGCCCGGCGTGCTGGGCGTGGTGACCGGCGATCCACTCCAGGTGGTGATCGGCCCCGGCGCGGTCAAGCAGGTATGGGGCGCGTTCGCGCAGGCATTGAGCGAACACGATGCAAGCGACGCGCATCCGCAAGACGATGCGCGGGCCGCGAAGCCGACCGCGGCTGCCAGGCGCGGCAACCACGCCGTGCGCGGTTTCCTGCGCCGCATCGCGTCGATCTTCACGCCGCTGATCCCCGCGCTGGTCGGCGCGGGGCTGATCAACGCGCTGGGCGGCCTGCTGCTGCTCTGGGCCCGCCATTCGCCGGCCGACAGCGCGAGCGACCTGACCTTTCTCGCGACCGTCGCGTCGACGATCGGCACGGCATTCTTCGCGTTCCTCGTCATCCAGGTCGGCATGAACGCGGGGCGCGAGTTCGACGGCACGCCGAGCCTCGGCGGTGCGGCCGCGAGCGTGATGATCGTGCCGACGCTGACCAAGCTCCATGCGTTCACGTTGCCGCTGCTCGGCGAGATCGTACTGCGGCCCGGCCAGGGCGGACTGATGGGCGCGCTGCTGGCCGGCGTGCTGGTCGCGCTGGTCGAGCGCAAGCTGCGCACGCGAATCCCGCCGGCGATCGAGACGCTGGTGACGCCGACCGTGTCGCTGCTCGTCGCGGGCGTCGCGACGCTGTTCGTGCTCATGCCGGTGGCCGACGTGCTGACGAACGGCGTCAGCGCGCTCACCACGCGCTTGCTGAATGTCGGCGGCATGCCGGCCGCGTTCGTGCTCGCCGCATCGTTCGTGGTTCTCCTGATGTTCGGCCTGCATCAGGCGCTGATCCCGATTCATGCGCAACTCATCGCGCAGTACGGTTTCACCGCGCTGTTCCCGATCCTCGCGATGTCCGGCTGCGGGCAAGCCGGCGCCGCCTTCGCGCTGTATTTCCGCGTGAAGGACGCGGGACTGAAACAGCGGATCCGCGATACGTTGCCGACCTGCATGCTGGGTGTGTCCGAACCGCTGCTTTACAGCGTCACGCTGCCGCTCGGCCGCCCGCTCGTCACGTCGTCGATCGGCGGCGGCATCGGCGCGCTCGTGCTCGGATACCTCGCCAGTCACGGCGATTTCGTCGGCGCGACCACAATCGGCCCCGCCAACCTGATGCTGATTCCGCTCGTCACGGGGCCCATGGGGCTCGGCAGCAGCGTCGCGGCCTATTGCCTCGCAACGGCGACGGCGTATGCATCGGCGTTCGTGCTCACCTGGTTCTTCGGGTTGACGCAGGATCAGCAGCGACAGTTCGTCCGCCCGGCGTCGCGCCGCGCCGAGCCGCTGGCGGACGGGCCGCTGCCGGTGCAGCAGACGCGCTGAGCGGCCTTGCGCAATGGCGGTCGTGCCAGTGGTCGGCCGCCTCTTTATTGCCCTATTAAATATGGATAGCTAAATAAATGAAAAGGGGAATCGCCTTCGCGATCGCGTGCTTCGCGACGACGCTCGCGCATGCGCAATCGAGCGTCCTGCTGTGGGGACGCCTGGGCGGCGACGTCCAGTACACGAGCGGCGTGCAGACACCGCACGGCACCGCGTCCCGCTGGTCGCAGGGCAGCGACTGGGGCGTCAACATCATCGGGCTGAAGGGCACGGAAGATCTGGGGAACGGGAACCACGCGCTGTTCTGGCTCGAATCGGCTTTCACGCCGACCGGCTCGCTGGTCGCGGGGCTGATCTTCCAGCGTGCGGCCTGGGTCGGTTTGAAGAACGACACGTACGGCACGATCCGGTTCGGCCAGGGGCCGATGCTCAACAACTACGTGTGGGAATACGACCCGTTGCTCGAGGAAAACTTCGGCGCCCAGTCGTTCGTCGCGTACCGGAACGGCTCGCGCCTGTCCAACGGCATCCGCTACCTGTCGCCCGACCTGCACGGCTTCTCGTTCGATGCGGAGCTGAACCTGGGCAACAGCCCGACCAGCTTCAACGCGGGCGATCCGGGCAACGCGGGCAAGGCCGGGCGCGCGGACGGCTTCAGCGGTGCCTACACGCACGGCGATTTCCAGGTGCGGGTGGTCTGGGACGAGATCCGCAATGCCCAGGGCATCGAGAACAACCTGTTCAGCTACTCGCGCGAGTTGTTCGTCGGCGTGCGCGACCGGTTCGGCCCGTTTCGCGTGCAGGCCGCCTACACGCACTACTCCGCGCCGGATACACCGGCGGGATTGTCCGACCGCGCCGATCTCTGGTGGGCCGGCCTAACCTACGACGTGAACCCCTTTCTCCACCTGCAGGGTGCTGCTTACACGATGAAGGTCGGCCCCGGCAAGTGGACCGCCGACCACGACGGCGAATCGCGCGTGACGATGGTCGGCGTCGGCTGCATGTACGACCTGTCGAAGCGGACGTTCCTGTACAGCATGGCCGCGCACGTGTTCAACAGCGCCAACGCGAATTTCGGCGTCAACCCGCAAAGCCCGGGCCTGGGGCCGATGAACGCCGGCTGGGGCACGAACCCGGCGCCGGGTCATGGACAAACCGGCGTCTATGCCGGCATCGAGACAGTGTTCTAGCCCGCGTGGCCGGCCGCGCTGGCCTTGCGCGCCGCGCCACGCTCTTCCACTTTGCCAACCAGGAGTCGAACCATGCCATCCGGATCCTTCCGCCCGCGCATTCCGATCGCAGCAAGTGTCGGTACGGCCGCGCTGCTCGCGCTTGCGCTCACCCATCCGCTCGACGCCGATGCCGCGCCGTCGTTTACCGTGCTGGACAACACCGCATACGCCGATGTTTCACTCGGACACGGCTCGGTCAAGACCAATTTCATCCCGGCCCGCTACTGCCAGCCGCTCACGTACGATGCGTCGACGGGCAAGGTCAAGCTGCCGTCGCAGAGCGACTGGGAGGCGCTGGTCAACACCTACGATCCGACACCGGCCGACGCGCCCGGTTATCTCGTGCTCGACTGCGAAAAGCTGTACCTGACCGGCAGCACGGCGACGATCGCCAACCGGTTCGCGATCCTCAAGCAACTCCAGCAGTGGACCCAGGCGATTCGCCCCAATCGCGTGCTCGGGTGGTACGGGCTCGCGAACGCGGCCAACATCAGCACCGTGGATCCGGCCAGCGCCTATCGTGACATCGCGCAGCTGATGGACCTCAACAATGGCAGGACTGCGTACTTCCCGAGCGAATACGTGAAGGCCAACGGCACGTCGCCGTATACGGGCGCGGCATGGGCGCCGCAGCTCAACGCCGACCTCGCGACGACGGGCACGATCGACCGGCAGAGCAGCACGGGCACGCATCCGGTGTTTCCGTACATCTGGCCGCAGTACTACGACCAGAACACGACGCTGATCCCGGCTTCGACCTGGCAGAGCATGTTGAACACGATCCGCAGCACCGCCGCGGCCGGCCTGATCATCTGGGGCGGCCAGAATCCCGCTGTCGAATACGATGCGAACAACGACGGGAACGGCCCGTGGGTCGCGGTCACGCAGGCGTTCCTGGACAGCCTCTGAGCGGTGCGTGTCGCAGCTACCCTTCCCCGGCGTTACCCGTCGTAATCACGCGCCCCGGGACGGGTCGCCCGCGCAGCACCGTGCGGTGCTCCCTTGCTGCGAGCCCGTTGACCGGCTTTCAGGAAAACGGCGAGCGGTAGCCGGGTTCGCTGGCTCCGGGAGGCCGGCGTTGTATCGAATTGAACGGGGCCGGCCGCACGAACGGGCCGGCAACCCCGCGCGCATCAATGCAGCCACTTCATCACGATCGTCGCGAACACGACCATCGCAGCGCCGCCGATACGTGTCGAGATCTGTGCGAACGGCATCAGCCCCATCCGGTTCGACGACGACAGGATCGCGACGTCGCCGGTGCCGCCCAGCCCGCTGTGGCACGCGGTGATGATCGCCGATTCCACCGGGTACATCTTCAGCGCGGCGCCGACGAAAAAGCCCGACACCACCATCGCGATCACGATCGATGCGCAGATCACGAAGTAGCCGGGC
This sequence comes from Burkholderia crassaminum, assembly GCF_964265005.1. Lineage (NCBI taxonomy): Bacteria > Pseudomonadati > Pseudomonadota > Betaproteobacteria > Burkholderiales > Burkholderiaceae > Burkholderia > Burkholderia crassaminum. The sequence goes on from NZ_OZ183801.1 coordinate 719,745, forward strand.
GAGAACGCGCCGACGAGCTTGTCCCACGACACGAACAGCGTGCCGAGGCCGACGAGGATCGCGAACGTCAGGTTCGTCGACATGAATCGGTACATCTGGTACGCGCCGATCTCCATCGACTCGGGAATCGCGCGGCACACTTTCAGCACGGCTGCCGCGACGATCATCAGCACCGGGCCCGGGATGCCGGTGAGCGGTGCCAGCAATGCGCCGAGGATGAACAACGTGCACGCGAGCAGCAGGCCGAACCCCATCAGCCGTAGGTCGAGTGCCGCCTCGGCCTTCTGCGCGGCAAGCAGTGCGCGATCCTCGCCGGTCTTCACCAGCAGGCCGTCGCCGCTGTAGTCGCGGTGCTTTTCGCCGAAGCGTTTCAGCATGCCGCTCGCGAGGATCGCGACGACGTTGCCGATCAGCGCGGCCGGCACCATCGTCGCGATCAGGTGGCCCTGCGCGGCGCCGGTGATCTCCGAATAGCCGATCGACAGCGGCAGGATGCCTTCGCCGATGCCGCCACCGAGGATCGGCATCACGATGTAGAAGAACGTGTGCCGCGGGTCGTAGCCGAATGCGAGGCCGACGGCGACCCCCGCCGCGATCGCGGCCACGGTGCCGACGGCGAGCGGCGCGAACATCTTGAGGAAGCCCTGGATCAGGATCGTCCGGTTCATCCCGAGGATGCTCCCGGCGACCAGGCACGCAATGTAGAGATACTGAAGGTTTGCCGTCTTCATCGTCACCGTGATCGCGCTGAGCATCGCATCGTCCATCAGCCGGTAGCCGAGCAGCGCCGACGGCACGAACAGGCACAGGATCGCGGGGCCGCCGATATGACGGAACACCGGAATCCGGCGACCGATCTCGCCGAGCAGCAGCCCGGACAACATCAGCACCGCGAAACCGCCGATCATGTCGTTCGGCAGCCGCTTCGTGACGGCCGCGAGCATCGTGACAATCGCGATCGCAATGAACATCGGCAGCGGCATCCCGCCGATCTTCAGGGTCAGCAGCGACGCTCGTCGCGTTGGCGGCGGAACGCTCGTCTGCACGGGGGAAGCTTCCATCTCATGTCTCCTTTTTTTATGTTCCAGTCGCACTTCGGCAAGACCGGGCGAAACCGCGCGTCCGGCCCCGTATAGCGGGCGCTATGGCGCTTCGGTCACGCCGCGTTGCTGCTTCGGCAGATCGATCTTCATCCACGGATGGGCCTTGTAGTGGCGTGCCTCGAACGCATCGATCGCGGTGCGGTCGGCGAGCGTCATGCCGATCATGTCGAGCCCCTCGACGAACATGCGCTTCTGTCGCTCGGGCAGATCGAACGGGTATTCCGATCCATCTGCTATCCTGACGACTTGGCGCAGCACGTCGATCGTCAGCGTGCTCGTGGCCGGGTCGCCGGCCTGCCCGACGAGCACCGATATGACGGCGGGATCGAGCATCACCAGCAGCAGCCGGTTGTTCAGCGCGTTGAAGTAGAAGATCTCGCCGAAGCTCGGCGCGATCACCGCTTCGAAGCCCGCCTGCTGCAGGCCCCACACCGCGTGCTCGCGGCTGGAGCCGCAGCCGAAATTGGCGCCGGCCACGAGGATGCGGGCCCGCTGATACTCGGGACGGTTCAATACGAAATCCGGCCGCGGCACGCCCGAACCGTCGTGGCGGAGGTCGTACAGCACGCCGCGCGCGAGCCCCGACTTGTCGATGCCGAACAGAAACTGCTTCGGCATGATCTGGTCGGTGTCGAGATTGTTCAGCGGCAGCGGCGCGGCGATGCCGGTGACGAATGCATGCTCAGACATGGTCGAACTCCTTGCGTACGTCGACGATGCGGCCGGCCAGCGCGGCGGCAGCGGCCATCGCCGGGCTCATCAGGTGGGTGCGCGCGCCGCGGCCCTGGCGGCCCTCGAAATTGCGGTTCGTCGTCGACGCGCAGCGCTGTCCGGGTTGCAGGATGTCGTCGTTCATCGCGAGGCACATCGAACAGCCCGGCTGGCGCCATTCGAAACCGGCATCGATCAGCGTGCGCGCGATGCCCTCGCGCTCGGCCTGCTCCCGCACCGCAACCGAACCCGGCACGACCATCGCGCGCACCGATCGCGCGACCGTGCGGCCGCGCACGACGTCCGCCGCCGCACGCAAGTCCTCGATCCGCGCATTCGTGCACGAACCGATGAACACGTGATCGACGGCCAGGCCATCGATAGGCTGCCCGGCATCGAGCCCCATGTAGTCGAGCGCCTTGCGCGCGTTGTCGCGTTCGAGCGGTTCGGCCGACAACGCCGGAATGCACGCGGTGATCGCGATTGCCTGGTCGGGGCTCGTGCCCCAGGTCACGAACGGCGCGACGTCCGCGGCATCGAAGCGATGCGTGATGTCGAACTGCGCATCGGCGTCGGATTTCAGTTGCGCCCACTGCACGGCGGCTTCGTCGATGTGCGCCGCCGGCAGGTCGCGGACCCGCTCGCGGACATACGCGAGCGTCGTTTCATCGGGTTCGATGAGCGCGCCGCGTGCGCCGGCTTCCACCGTCATGTTGCACAGGGTCATCCGCGCTTCGGCGCTCAGCGCAGCGATCGCCGGCCCGCCGTATTCGACGACGAAACCGCGTGCGCCCTGCGCGCCGATCCGCGAGATGATGTAGAGCACGAGATCCTTCGACGTCGTGCCGGCGGGCAGCGCGCCGCCCACGTGGATACGCATGTCGCGCGCGACGCGGTACACGAGCGTCTGCGTCGCCAGCACATGCTCGACTTCCGACGTGCCGATGCCGAAGCCGAGCGCACCCAGCGCGCCGTACGTCGTCGTGTGGCTGTCGCCGCACAGCACGACCATCCCGGGCCGGATCAGGCCGATCTCCGGCGCGACCACATGCTCGATGCCCTGTTCGGTGTCCTGCACGTCGAACAGGTGGATGCCGTGCTTGCGGCAGTTGCGCGTGAAGTTGGCGGCCTGGCTGGCAGCGGCGTCGATGACGATCGTGCGCTGGCCGACCGGAACGGGATGCGTCGGGATCACGTGATCAACGATGCCCATCTGCTTTTCCGGGCGGCGCACCGGCAGGTTCTTTTCCGCGAGCCCCGCGAACGCCTGCGGGCTCGTGTACTCGTTCATGATGTGCAGGTCGGCATAAAGCACGACATGCTGCTCGTCGACGCGGAACACCGTGTGGCTCGCCACGATCTTCCGGTAAAGCGTCTGTCCCATCGTTCCTCCGGTCTGTCTTGCGAAAACGCCCTGGTGCGGACGTTTCGGCAAGTGTAATTTGGAGGGTGACGCCTTAAAATGAGGCACGGCTTAACCCATTATTAAATGAAACTTTAAGATGGATCCGATCGCAGACCTGGAATTCTTCGCGCGGCTCGTCACGCACGGCAGCCTGTCGGCACTCGCGCGCGATCTCGGCGTGACGCCGCCGGCCGTCAGCGCGCGGCTCAACCAGATCGAGCGGCGCCTGGGCGTGAAGCTGCTGAACCGCACCACGAGGCGGCTCGCGCTGACCAACGAGGGCGAGGTGTATCTCGCGACCGGCTCGAAGTTGCTGGAACAGGTACACGAACTCGAACGCACGGTGTCGAGCAGCCGCAACCAGCCGCAAGGGCTGCTGAAGGTCAATGCGACTTTCGGGTTCGGGCGCCGCCACATCGTGCCCGCGCTGTCCGCGTTTCGCGATCGTCATCCGGAGGTCGAGATCCAGCTCGAACTCACCGACCGCCCGATGAACCTGGCCGAGTTCGCGTACGACGTGGGCATCCGGTTCGGCGAACTGCCCGACCAGCGCGTGGTGGGCCGCAAGCTGGCCGCGAACCGCCGTTTCGTCTGCGCGTCACCCGCTTACCTGAAGGCGAACGGGACGCCGAAGGTGCCCGGCGACCTGCGCGGCCACCGCTGCATCGTGCTGCGCGAGAACGACACCGCATACGGCACGTGGCACTTCACGAAGGGCAAGCGCCATGAACTCGTCAAGGTGCATGGCGTGATGAGCAGCAACGACGGCGAAGCGACGCTGCGCTGGGCGATCGACGGGCACGGCGTGCTGGTGCGATCCGAATGGGACGCGCAACCGTTGATCGATTCGGGCGCGCTGACGCGCGTGCTCGAGGATTGGTCGTTGCCGCCGTCGGATATCTATGCGGTGTATCCGGAGCGGCTCAACCTGTCGGCAAAGGTGCGGGTGTTCGTGGATTTTCTTTGTGAGTATCTGGGCGGGCGGGAATGATGTGGACGTCGGGGAACGTGGCGATTCGTGGAATTCCGTTGGTATTTCTCGGCTAACTACCCGAAGCGGCCGTTTGGCCCGGCACACGTTCAGCACGAGCCGGCGCATGCTGGTTTGGCCGATCAGGTCATTCTGCCTAGGCCACCTGCCCCCTCACCGAAAACGGCACGCCTCAAATTATCTGGAATCCGAAATACATGAACACGATGGGCTTGCCGTCAGCCGTTTCACCACTCGTCGTACAACGGCCAGCCCACGCGGGGCACACTTTCTGGCCGGACGACGTGAGCTTGCTGGATGGAAACACGTCGACGCCACCCGTGTGCTGTCGTCCGCTCGACTGACCGACACGTACCTGCTTGCGCTCGCTCGTGCTCACAAGGGCAAGCTGGCGACCTTCGATCGGCACCTGGTTGATGACGATGCCGTGCCGAACGGCGCCAAGCATCTTGAACTGATTTCCTGACCCTGGATTGGGAGTAAGCGTCGTGACAGCTTCGCTTGAACGGGTTTCTTCGATGGCGATGCGCTGGTTGCCGCGACCGCCAATCAAAGAATCTCTGCCTTATGCTCTGCAGAGCACGATCACGAACCTTGCTCATCCCCCTCGAGGATTTGACACCGCGCACATTCGCGCGACAATAAAGCCTTCGGCCGTACGCCGAAGGCTCATGAAAGCTCGAACACTAACGCTGCAGCCTCTGTCCAGGAAACCGGGGGACGGCCACCTTGTCATCAACCCAGCGCAGCATAAGTAACCTGCCATTCGAACCAATCGATGCTATCGCGAGGGTCGTTGGCTACCGCTTGAATCGTGAAGCTTTGTGGCGTCGGAAAGTCCACACGCAATCCTGGCCAGGGTTCCGGCTTAGGATCGTTCTTGTAGATATGAATCGGCAAGACCGTCACCGAAACAATACCGAAACCCGGTGGAATCGTCGGGTTAATACGTGCAGGCAGATCGGCGCTACCTGTTACGCCGGAATTCCAGCCAATTCGGGTCGGGCTCGCGCCTTGACGTCCCAGAAAAGTCTGCCATAAGAACCAGTCGATACTGTCGCGCGCCTTCGTCCCGTCCGAACTGAGAAATATCGAGCCGGATTCCGTAAATTCGGCAATCAGGCCGGCCCAAGGCTCGGGATTCGGATCATTGGAGTAAATATGAATTGGTAGAACTGTGACCCCGGCAATGGCCTCATTGGGGGAGATTTGCGTATTGATTTTCTGTGGCAACGAAGCGTTCGAGGTCACGCCGGATTTCCAGCCTCGCGGCTGATAGCCCGCCGGTGCGGTCCCATACGTAACCTGCCACATGAAAAACTGGATTGAATCGCGCGGATTATAAGGCTCAGCCGACAATATGAATCCGCGTCCGTCGGTCGTGAAGTTGGTCTGTAGCCCGGGAAACGGCTCGGGATGTGGGTCGTTGGAATAAAGGTGAATGGGCAAGACCGTCAGCCCCAAGATGATCGTGCCAGCTGGTAACGGCGGAAGTACCGAGATAGAGCCCTTTTGCTGCAGAGTGTTGTCGACCGTTCCGGAAATCCATCCCGAGGGAGAAAATCCGGATACTCGATTGTCTGACATGGCATGCCCCGTTTTGAAAGGTAGTTTAAGAAGCCCCTCATGCACGCTTACATTACTGCTACAACAGTTGCGCTTAATTTTTTGTGTAATTCATTTTCGACAACTGATCGATTATTTTTTATTGTGAATGGAAGGATAATAGTTATGGAAATGGCGCAATGATACCTGTCAATCCTGGCAGGGCGAAGCCGATGATGTGGCGCGCATTATCGTTACGCGAGCGGCCGATAACCGATGCGAAGCTGACGTCCAAATGTCGGTTCAGCGAGATAGGCGAACGACGCTACATGGCCGACACCTGTCCATCTGGGTTACCCGAAAAACTGCTGGTGCATCTTCGTGAATGCAGCGGGTGTCGGTCGGGTTTCTAGCCACTCCAGAACCTGCTGACCGCATTCGGCACCGTTCGAAGACGATGTGTCCACCACGTAATCGTAGTGCCGGTTAGCGTGAATCGAGTGAAACTGAGACTTGGCGAGTCCGATCTTACGGTCGCCACGGGCCTGTTCGCGTTCGATCAGGACTTCAAGCGCACAGGAAACACCAATAATAAGTACCGGTAGCTCGATCAGGTCTTCAAGCATGTAGCGCCACGCATCGGACGATAGAACGTGATCGACGATCACGGCCTGACCATGTCTGGAGAATGTGGCGGCCGTGGCATTGATCGCCCGACACAGGGCTGCCAAGCGGATCTCTACCAACGGCTTCTCGACGTCCCAATAGTTGGCAGGCTCCATGCTCCGGAATACATCAAGCTCGACGTGCAAAGGATGCTCGTCCAGGTTCTCGCGTAGATATCTGGACAATGTGCTTTTGCCCGAGCTGCTCGGACCGTTGAGTACGACGATGACCCCCGGGGGGCGCAGCGTTTCTGTAATCGGCATTTGGGGCCCTGTCGACGGCCTGCGAACGCAGGAAGCCGGTCGATTGTCGTCCAGGCGAGGCACGGTGTCGAACAACCGTTCGTGGCCGGCAGTTTCAGCCTTTTCTCATCCGACTACGATACCGTGGACACGGCAGCCTACAACTTGCTCTACCAGCCAGCGTCGAGCAATGTCAGTGCAAGACGATGGCCGCTCCAGCGTCGGAAAATGCCCGCATCCTTCGAGCGACTCGAATCGAGCATGCGGCATCAGCCTGGCGATACGAAGGCCGACATCGACCGGAACGAAGCGATCTGCCTTGCCCCATATGAGAAGTGTTGGAATCTTGCTCGTTGCCAGCGTCGACCACCGATCCGAGCGCGTCAGCGTAGCATCGGATTGTCGCGCAAACATGTCCGAACCGGTATCGCGCGCCATTTGAACAAACGCTGCTCTCGACCGGACATCTTCCGGAGGAATGGCGTTCTCGGCGAATTCGGCGATCACTTGCTCATGCTCGCCCGCCCGAATCCTCCGGCTGGTAGCGCGAACAACGTCCGGATATGGATGTGCGCCCGGCTGACAGTTCATCAACCAGAGTCCACGTATACGTTCAGGCGCTCGGGCCAGCACTTCCATCGCGAGACAGCCACCGTAGGCCGTCCCTGCAATGATGAATGGGCCGTCAACGGAGGCAAGCAGGCTCTCGGCACTGTCGGCAAACGTAGGATAACCGAGCACCCGGACAGACGGCGCAACCAGATCGCTCAACCTTTCGATTTGATGGGCATACATGCGTTCGTCGCACGGCATTGCAGGCAAGAAGACGAGCGGTAGTGGCATGGTTACTTGCGAGGACAGGTTGGACGACGGCGGAAGCGGGTTCGCGACCTCGTGCAATCAGGCACGGCTATAAAGATTGTCGAGGATATCAACCGGATCGTCGACAGAGCGCTTCTGGCCGCGCCCTGAAGCTGGGGCATGTAACGCTCGCGAGTCCCGTTGTCGATGCGCAGCCTCGCGATCATGAAGCGTAGCCACACCGGGGAGCCTCTTTCCGTTGGGCCGCGTGGGTTCAAAAAGTCAACGGACAAGCTACCCGAATACCCGAGCCCATACCGCCCGAAGGCGTCGCGCACGGTCCTCGAGGAGATAGGAGGCCACCAGCGTCAAGAGACCTGAAATCGCCCCCGTCACGATGTGCTCGACATACGGAATACGGTAGTGACTCGTGTGCGAGTAGGCATCGCCCAACGTCGTCAGGCAGCCAACGACCAGCGCATTGCCGTATCGATGCGCGTAGAGTTTCACCGCGGGCGTGAACGTCAAAAGTACAGCCAGGAGTCCGGTAAGCAGACCTGTATGAAATGCGATAGTCCAGTGGGCAAGGCTCATGATGTTGCCCCAGCTCCCCGGCATGCAGGTCATGCACGCACTGGTCGGCTGCCAGAAGCGCTGGATAAACAGTCTGACGCGGTGCTTCCACTCGGTTGACATGATGCATTCCCGTCAATTCCGTTGTCACGGCCAACGCCGCCACACGTATCGTTGAAGCGGCTTCCCAACCCTTCAACGCGCTTGCCGCCCCCGTCACGGATGGGCTGCCCGTGTGCCAGAGCGGCCGAGCAATAACCTGGACGTGGGGGGAATACTACTCCACGATTGGACGGCCACTGTTTAGACCGAGACCGGCATTCAACGCTTGCATCTGTCGGTGCGATCCCGTCCACGGCGGGCATCGAGCGTTGCGCTTTCGCGCGAAGTCGACGTCCGGCATTGACGGCGAATTCAACCGGTCGACGCAGCAGCTGGATGGAATCGTTCAGCCGGCGTGTCTTATCGGAGCGCTGACTACAGCCTCAGCGTCCTTGCGAATAATCTTTACCCACATCACGAACCGGGCCTGGCGTTCGACGAATGTCGCCATCCGGCCATTGGCGTTGCCGAACAGCAGATCTCGGCCGTGCCAGGGCGTTCACTGATTGATATGACATCGCGGATGTTCGTGCGGCCCTCGGTCGTCAGTGTGTATCGACGCGATCGACGCATGGCCGCAACACCTCCCCGTCATATAGAATGGCACGCTTTGCCGCTTTGCCCGCCCTCCTATGTGGTTCAAGAATCTTCAGCTTCATCGTCTTCCGGCCCCTTGGGCCGTTACCCCCGACCAGATGGAAAAATGGCTGGCGCCCTACGCGTTTCAGCCGTGCAACAGCATCGAGATGCAGCGCTTCGGATGGGCGTCGCCGCGTGACGACGGCGCGCTTGTGTATTCGAACAACCGGCAGATGCTGCTGGTGTTTCGTGCGGAAAAGAAGCTGCTGCCGGCGTCGGTCGTCAATCAGGTGACCAAGGCCCGGGCGCTTGAAGTCGAGGAGCAGCAGGGCTTCAAGTTGGGGCGCAAACAGTTGCGCGAACTCAAGGAGCAGGTTACCGACGAACTGATGCCGCGCGCGTTCAGCATTCGCCGCGATACCCGCGTGTGGATCGACACGGTGAACGGCTGGCTCGTCATCGATGCGGCTTCGCAGGCGCTCGCTGACGACATTCGCGGCCTGCTCGTCAAATCGATCGACCCGTTGCCGCTCGCCAGCGTTCAAGTGGCGCATTCGCCGGTCGCCGCGATGACGGACTGGCTGCTGTCCGGCGAAGCGCCAGGCGGATTCACCGTGGACCAGGACGCCGAGTTGCGCTCGAGCGGCGAAGGCGGCGCCACGGTGCGATACGTCGGCCACGCGCTGGAAGCGAACGACATGCGCCGGCACATCGAGGCCGGCAAACAATGCATGCGCCTCGCGATGACCTGGAACGACCGGATCTCCTTCGTGCTGACACCATCGCTGACGATCAAGCGTGTGACGCCGCTCGACGTGATCAAGGAAGCGACGGATCCCACCGCGCAGAACGACGACGAACGCTTCGACTCGGATGTCACGCTGATGACGGGCGAATTGGCGCGGATGTTGACCGATCTCGTCGATAGCCTGGGTGGCGAGCAGCACGACGCGATGAAACAAGCGGCAGCGGCCTGAACTCCGTCGGCTGTCGAGAATCGTCGCTCGGCGACGGCGCAGCTTCGCGCTGACGCGACGTTTCGAGGAGGACCGTCGCCGCTCTGGCGGCGGGTCGCGTCTCGCTGGCGATCTTCGACATTAATCGTTGGCAGTGACCGTTTGCGGATCGACTCCCGACATTCACCATGAGACCCGGGGCAGCATCAATAGCCGACACGCGATAAAAGCCGCCGACACGAGTCTTCCACGAATCGCGAGCAGATTCGGCCGCAACCAGGAAGAGCAAAGCGAGGCGAATATCGCGGCAACGCTCGACGCGAATACGGAGCTTGCCGAACCCTGCGAACCAGGCATGCGTTCGCTCGACGGCCCAGCGATGCCGTCCTGACTGCTCGCTGCTTTCCACGCCGCGACGGGCGATACGGGCCTTGACGCCACGCCGTCTCAGATAACGTCGGCAAGGTGCAAACACAGCCCGCGAGCAACTTGCTCGGACGTTTGCGCGGCTGGCCGTTCAGGCCAGGTACCGCCGGAATCGCATCAGATGTGGGCTCGAACGTCATCGATTCGTGCCGATTGGCACCAGTGACCGTGGCAGCCCGCAGGATGCCTCGTGCGTCCACGAAAGATGCCGTTCAAAGCGGCTAGATCATCGACCGTACGCCGCCGTCCGCCCGTGGGCGAAGGCATGAACTTCAGAATCGGCGGTTCCCGCGCCACCCATAACGCGTTACTGATTCACGCGGTGCGCCGTCGCGCCCGTCACAGCCAGATCGTGCGTGATGAACAACAGGTTCAATACGATCAAGCACGATGATCCCCTCGGCTGGCCGTACGACATCCAGAAGCCTCGCGGCGACACACGTCGGCCGTGCACGCACAAATCTCCGACTCGAACGGCGCGCAATAGCGACACGCGCCGTCCCGCTCCATCGACGCTTCGTGCCGGCAGTCCGCGAACAGTTCGCCGGTGCCTGTGGTGTTCGCAGTTGCCCCGCTTCACTGCACGTTGGCCCAGGATGCAATATATTTTCCCCGTGATCGCGACATGTCCCGGCAATCGAGCCAGGAAACTCATCGTTGCGGGATCGCATCGTATTCATTCTCATTGACCGGCGCCTGAAATAATCAGGGGCACTCGTATCATCAATCTATGTTTTCGAATAAATTCCGGATCCTCATCGCGGCCAGCGCAATTTTCGCGGCTCATGCATCAGCACAATCCGCCGCGTCCGCCCCCATTCCCGAACAACTGCCGTATGACATCCCCTACGGCCCGCCCATTACGCTGACGCAGGCGCGTACCGCCATGGCCGCGGCCGAAACGGAGGCACGACGCCGAAACTGGAAATACGCGATTGCCGTTGTCGACAGCGGCGGGAACCTGGTCTCGTGCGACAAAATGGACGGGACGCAACTCGCCTCGGTTGAAATCGCGGAAGCCAAGGCGCGCGCATCGGCCCGATTCCGCAGACAGACCCGGGATATGCAAAGCGCCATCAACAACGGTGCGACAGGTAACCTCAGCATCCCGGGAATCCTCGCGGGCGAAGGCGGCATCCCGATCGTGATCGACGGGCACCTGATCGGCGCGATCGGGGCCAGCGGTGGCGCGGGTGTGCAGGACAGTGTCATCGCGGCCGCCGGCGCGGCGGCAATCAAGTAAGGTGCGCGTCATCGCGCGTGTCGCGAAACCGTATCGTTGCCGACGCTCGCGCTGCCGCTGAACCGCCCATTTCGGCAATACAACAGTCTAATTCCGACGTTTTAATTACATTTTTCTTTCACGTTTGTTTTAAGCCGGTCGCAGTACGCCGATGCCGCGTTGAAAATACGCGAATCGTGCGATATCGATACACTCCCCCGTTGCAATGAAATTTGAGCGCGACACTGGACGCTCGAATGGAACCGGTTCCATAATCTCGTGCCCGAACGCTGTCTCGCCTGAACAGATAAAAACCTCTGCATGCGGCGTGTGCAATACTTTGTTCAGCCGGCAATGGTCGTTTGCCGATGCGCTCGGACGGGTAACGCAGCGCCGCCGGGGGGACGCATTCGGGTCGTTTCGGCCCGGAGCGGCTCCCAACGCGGAACATTCGGAAGAAAGAAAACATGCGAGCAACGTCTCGCGGAAAAGACGAAAACGACATGGCCCCATACAAACATGAATCGCGCATCCTCGCGCGCGCCGGCATGACCCGTAGAGCGGCGCTGAAAGTGATGGCCGCAGCGCTGACGCAAGTCGGGCTGCTCACCGCCGCGCCCGGATACGCACTCGCGCAGCAGCCGTCGCTCGACACCCGGACCTTTCTCGCGCTATCGAAAGCGCTGACAGGCCATGCGAACCTCGACCCGACGACGGCTGCGCGCCTCGTCGACGCATTCCGACGCACGGACCCCGGCTTTGCCGCGCGTGCGGCTGCGCTGGCGCAACGCGTCCGCGCCGGCCAGACACCCGCGCAACTGCTGGCCGATGCCGACGGCGCAGGCCTGCACGACACGGCGCTCGCGATCGTCGCCGCGTGGTACACGGGCACCGTCGGTCATGGCCAGAAGGCCGTGATGGTTGCCTATGCCGATGCGCTGATGTACGACACCGTCCACGACGGAATGAGCGCACCGACCTATTGTTCGAACGGCCCGCTATGGTGGACCGCCGAGCCGCCACCGGCCGACGTCGCGCCGCCCCGCAAAACGGTTGCGTCAGCAACTACCCCGCCCCCGCAAACGCACGCCTGAACCTCATGAGAACTCCTGTATTTGAATCGAACGGCGACGTATCGGCCGACGTCGTGATCGTGGGCTCCGGCGTGGTTGGCGGCCTGATCGCCGACCAGCTGGTCAGCCAGGGTCATTCGGTGCTGATCATCGAATCGGGCCTGCGCATCGAGCGTGGGCAGGCGGTCGAGAACTGGCGCAACATGCCCTTCGACAATCGCGTGGGCTCCGACTTCCAGGGGCTCTACCCGCAGGCGGCGAATGCGCCTGCCCCGCTCTATTTTCCGAAGAACAACTACGTCGGCCTGAGCGGAAGGGATGGCCAGAGTTTCCAGCAGGGCTATCTGCGCACAGTCGGCGGCACGACGTGGCACTGGGCCGCGTCGAGCTGGCGGCACCTGCCGGTCGATTTCCGGATGAAGTCGGCTTATGGCATCGGCCGCGACTGGCCGATCTCCTATGACGACCTCGAGCCGTACTATTGCCGCGCGGAAGAGGAAATGGGCGTCGCCGGGCCAAGCGATCCGGCCATGCAGTCGCCGTCGCAGCGCAGCCGCCCCTATCCGATGGACATGGTGCCGTGGGGCCATGGCGACCGGCGCTTCGCCGAAATCGTCAACGCGCATGGCTACCGGTCGATCCCGATTCCGCAGGCACGCAGCACGCGGCCGTGGCAAGGTCGCCCGGTCTGTTGCGGCAACAACAATTGCCAGCCGATCTGCCCGATCGGCGCGATGTACAACGGCATCCACCACATCGAGCGCGCGGAGCGCAAGGGTGCGAAAGTGCTCGCCGAATCGGTCGTCTACAAGATCGACACCGATGCGAACAATCGCGTGACGGCCGTGCACTGGTACGACGCGTCGCACAAGTCGCACAAGGCGAGCGGCAAGATGTTCGTGCTCGCGTGCAACGGCATCGAGACGCCGCGCCTGTTGCTGCTGGCCGCGAACGAGCGCAATCCGCACGGCATCGCGAACGGCTCGGACCAGGTCGGGCGCAACATGATGGATCACTCGGGCTTCCACTGCACGTTCCTCGCGAACGAGCCGATGTGGCTCGGCCGTGGCCCCGCGCAGAGCAGCTGTATCGTCGGCCCGCGCGACGGCGATTTCCGCGGGCAGTATTCGGCGAACAAGATGATCCTGAACAACATCTCGCGCGTCGGGCCGGCCACGCAGCAGGCGCTGAAGCTCGGCCTGGTCGGCAAGGCGCTCGACGAGGAAATCCGGCGCCGCGCGATCTACGGCGTCGACCTGTCGATCAGCCTCGAACCGCTGCCGGATCCGAACAACCGCCTGACGCTCAGCAAGACACGCTTCGATCCGCTCGGCCTCGCGTGCCCCGACATCCACTACGACGTCGGCGACTATGTGCGGCGCGGCTACGACGCGGCCTGCAAGCAGCTCACGCATATCGGCAGCCTGTTCGATGCGGTCGAGTTCAACATCACGACGTCGCTGAACGCGAACAATCACATCATGGGCGGCACCATCATGGGCTCCGATCCGAAGAACTCGGTCGTCGACGGCGACTGCCGCGCGCACGATCACGCGAACCTGTGGTTGCCGGGCGGCGGCGCGATGCCGTCGGCGTCCGTCGTCAATACGACGCTGTCGATGGCAGCCCTCGGCCTGAAGGCCGCGGATTCGATTTCCGCGAGCCTCGCGAAGGGTTGATTCGATGACACAGACGATCCAACGACAACTTCGCACGCTGCGCGGCGCCGGCTACTGCGCGGCCGTCGCACTCGCGGTGCTTGGCAGCGTCGGCGGCACGCCCGCGTTCGCGCAGGACGCAGCGACCGGTGCGGCGCCGACGCCGACGTCGGCCGACGCCGCGCTGATCAAAAAAGGCCATCAACTCGCGATCGCGGCGGACTGCATGGCCTGCCATACGGCGCTCGACGGCGGCAAGCCGTTCGCGGGCGGGTACGGCATCGCGTCGCCGATGGGGCAGATCTATTCGAGCAACATCACGCCGTCGAAAACGGCCGGCATCGGCAACTACACCGAGGCGCAGTTCGCACGCGCGCTGCGTGAAGGCGTGCGCGCGGACGGCGCACGCCTGTATCCGGCGATGCCGTATACGTCGTACAGCGGCCTCAGCGACAACGACGTGCACGCGCTTTACAGCTACTTCATGCACGCCGTGAAGCCGGTCGACGAGCCCGCGCCCGCGACGAACCTGCCGTTCCCGTTCGGCATGCGCATCGCGATGACGGGCTGGAACATGCTGTTCCTGACGAACAAGCGTTTCGAAGCCGATCCGGCGCACGACGCGCAGTGGAATCGCGGCGCGTACCTGACCAATGTGCTCGCGCACTGCAGTGCGTGCCATACGCCGCGCAACGCGCTGATGGCCGAAGACTTCGGCCGCAATCTGGGCGGCGCGCAGCTCGGTGCGTGGTATGCGCCGAACATCACGTCGGACCCGGTAAGCGGCATCGGCGCATGGACCGACGACGAGCTGGTGTCGTACCTGAAGACCGGCCGCGCACCCGGCAAGAACCAGGCGGCCGGCCCGATGGCGGAGGCCGTGCAGAACAGCCTGCAGTATCTGTCGGACGCGGACCTGAAATCGATCGTCACGTATCTGCGCAGCACGAAGCCAATTCGCGACGAGCACGAGTCTGCACCGGCATTTGCGCATGGGCGCGCGGTCAGCAGCGAAGCGACGCTGCGCGGCACGACCGCGTTGAATGCGAACGGTACGCTGACCACGGGTGAGGCGCTGTTCAGCGGTTACTGCGCGAGCTGTCACCAGGCCAACGGCAAGGGCAGCCCGAGTCAGGCCTACCCGTCGCTGTCGAACAATACCGCCACGGGCTCGCGCAATCCGTCGAACCTGATTGCGGCGATCCTGTACGGTGTCGATCGCAACGCGGGCGGCGAGCACGTGCTGATGCCGTCATTTGGAGAGGATTCCTATGTCCAGCCGCTGAAGGACGATCAGATCGCCGCGATCGCGAACTACGTGCTCGCGCAGTATGGCAATGCCGACGTGACCGTGACGCCCGACGACGTGGCCGTCGCGCGCAGCGGCGGCCCGGTTCCGCTGCTCGTGCGGGCCCGGCCGTTGATGCTCGCAGCACCGGTGGTTGTCGTGCTGCTGGGGATCTTCGCAGTTGTGTTCCGGCGACGCCGGGCACGTCGTACGGCACGCGCGGGGGTTACATCCGGTGAGATTGGATGATTGAGGGTGTCAGGCATGTCGCTGCTGGACTACCGGCCTTCTGACTTTCGAAAGAGACGTTGGTCGTTCAGCAACGGACATGGATGCAGGCGAGGCGCTCACGCGAAGTACGGCGTTCGCGTTCTCGCCGCCATCTCATACATGCAGGCGGCATCTGCCGAGCAATGTGCCGTCGCGTTTGCTTGGCAACGCGTTTCAGTGCGCAGGCCGACAGGAAGACAGGCGCTCTGCGGCCCCGTTCGCGGCACGCATGTTTGAATATTCTGGAATAGCCGGATTTTCCGGCTCCATTTTCGTCGTAGATAATGGTCAGGCCGGTCGACGAAATCGGGAAGCGACCACCTTGAACCAATGCATTGACCTGCTGTAGCTCCTTGACGGCGACAAGCAGCACAAGTCGCGTGGGATTGGTCTGAGGGGCGAGCCTCAATGCCGAATTTCTCTACTTTTGATCCGGACTACGTCTTGGGCCAGGGTCAGAAGTACTCTTCGTGAACGTGACCTACAAAAGTTCATTCCGGGTAATCGCCATAATGGGTCGAACCAGAATTAAAGTGTTATGCATGACGGGACTCGCAAAACATGAAGTACGAGCAACTTAAAAGCCTTGAAGAGTATTTGGAAAAAGTGGAAGCCGCTCTTCTACAAGAGGAGAGGCGAATCTCCTTCAAGTATCCGCAGCAAAGCATCTCACCTTGGAATGCCCAGCAACTCGACGCGGAAAATGAGTTTACTCTTGATCTCGTTGCGGGATGCGCCAACGTTTACGCGATATTCACCGCACCTGGAGATTCCAATGTCTTCACCCTCAAATACATCGGAAAAACAACGAGAAAGCTTGCGCGCCAAAGAGTCCGCAACCATTTAATAAAAAAGAACGAGAGAACCGGAGCAAAACTCGAAAACATCGTTACACATGTTCAGTCAGGTGGGCTGGTGAAAATTTCCTGGGTCACAATCGAACCGGAATCTCTTCGAAACTATATTGAAGAGGAGCTAATATCACGACACAAGGAGGCTGACTGGAATCGTGAAAACAAATAACAACTGGTTCAGATCGTTCGCTTTGCTCACAGGGACGGGCTAAAGCCCACACCTTAACCAAACGTTGAGCGGCCGCTTTCCCCTCGGATCACCGACCGATCCTGGCCGAACGCCGCCAAATCGCATCGCACTCCCCGCCCCGCCGCCAAACCAAAAACAAAGCCGGCCCCAAGCCGGCTTCGTCATTCCCCCGCATGCAACAACACGCGCCGATCACTTCATGCAAGCCGAAGCCAGCTTCCCCACCGTAATCACCGCCTGCTCGATCTCCGGCGACCACGGGCTGCTGTAATTCAGCCGGATGAAGTTCCGGTAGTTGTCCGTGATCGAGAACATATAGCCCGGCCCGATCGTGATCCCCTGCTCCAGCGCGAGCTGGTACAACCTCATCGCATCGACCTGCGCGGGCAACTCGACCCACAGCACATAACCACCCGCCGGGCTCGAAATGCGCGTGCCTTCCGGGAAAAACCGCGACACCATCGCGCGCATCAGGTTCGCCTGCTGCGCATACGCCTTGCGCAAGCGCCGCAGGTGATGCTCATAACCATCGCGTTCGAGAAACTCCGCGATCGCGAGCTGCGGCAACGACGGCGTCGCGAGCGTGTTCAGGAACTTCAGCTTCTCGACCTGATCGCGATAACGGCCCGGCAGCGCCCAGCCGATCCGGTACGCAGCCGTCAGGCTCTTCGAGAACGACGAGCAATGCAGCACGATCCCGTTGCGGTCATAGGACTTCAGCGAACTCGGATGCGCATCGCCGAAATACAGTTCGTTATACACACCGTTCTCGATCAGCGGCATCCCGGCCTTCGTCGCGAACTCGACCAGTTCGCGCTTGCGCTCGTCGGGCATCTGGAAGCCGAGCGGGTTCTGGAAGTTCGGCATCACCATGCATGCGGCGATCGGCTGCGACTTCGCGATCGCGGCCAGCGCCGCGATGTCGATCCCGTATTCCGGATGCGTCGCCACCTCGATCGCCTTCATCCCCATCCGCTCGATCGCGTGCAGCATCGCGTAGAACGTCGGCGACTCCACCGCGATCGTGTCGCCCGGCTTCGCGACGGCCTGCAGGCACAGATTGATCGCCTCCGTCGCGCCCACCGTCACGATGATCTCGTTCGGATCCACCGACATCCCGTTTTCCAGGTAGCGTCGTGCGATCTGCCGGATCAGCCGCGGATGCCCCGGCGGCAGCCCGTCCGTCACACCCCACAGCGACTTGTCTCGGCCGGCCGCATACGCGTAGCGGTTCAGCTTTTCGAACGGGAACAGGCTCGGGTCCGGATAAGGCGAGCCGAGCGGCACCGCGTCGTCGGTGCCGATCGAGCGCAGCGTCGACAGCACGAGCCGGCTCACGTCGACCGACGACGAGATCGCGATCGGCTTCGACGGCCGCAGCTCGCGCACTGGCGCATTGCGGTCGTCGCGCCGCAGGTTCACGAAATAGCCCGACTGCGGCCGGCTCTCCAGCAGCCCGCGGCTTTCCAGCAGCAGATACGCGTGCAGCACGGTCGTGATGCTGATCCGGTGCTGCTGGCTCGCCTGCCGCACGGACGGAATCCGGTCGCCGTGCCGGTACACGCCCTGGCGGATCAGGCGTTCGATGTCGTCCGCGAGTTTTTCGTAGAGTTTCATCGCGCGCCTCCCGCCGGCCTGCGCAGCCGCACCGCCCCGCCGTGTGCGTCCGACACGCACGTGTTTCGCCCGCTCGCCGGGCCGTCGTGATTCCTGATCTTTCCCTCCGGTTTTGCCTTTTCCATCGCACTGGCTCGCTCTTGAAGATGCGCCAACAGGGTTCCGGTACGACTGGATCTGCGGCACTGTGCCCTTGATGATGTAATCTTAAGAGCAGAACAGTTGGCGACGAGTACACACATCGACCGCGCGAACAAGAGTACAGTTCGGCGCGAATCGCGCATGGCGGGAAAACTGTACGTCTTATGAAATGGCCGGGCGGCCGGAAGCCTTGCGCGGCGCGGCCGGATCGGCCCGGAACGCCCGCCGCGCGGCCTTTCGCCCGGTTGCATGAATTAGGGTGCAATACTGTGCGTCCGCTCGGTTTTCATTGCCGGAGTCAGACCATGCAGCACACGATCGAACACGCATCCAACCTCGGCGGCATAATCCGAGCCGCCCGGAACGTACAGAAATGGCGCCGGAACAACGCAGCCGGCAAGGAGGCCGCGGATGACTGATCGCGCCCTCGTCGACCAGCTCGTCGCGCGGCTGACCGGCAGCGCCGACCATCCGCGCTTCGCCGGCACGCCGATCGACCTGTCGACACTCGACGCACACACGCTCGGTGCAGTCTGGCCGGCCCTGCGCCGTGTCGAGCACGAGATCCTGATGCGCGACCAGGCATTCGATGACCCGCGCGCCAAATTCGCGCACTGGCTGCACCGGCAGATCGATGCGCTCGGACTCGTGCCGCTCGTCGACGCCGATGCCGCACTCGAACTGTTCCGCGACATCCCGGCCGGCGACTGGAAACGCGCGCTGGAGGATTTGCCCTGCCTCGACGCGCTGCCGTCGCCCGCGCTGCAGGCGGAGCTCGCACGCATCGCGGGCGAACCGGAGGAAGGCGGCGTGCGCTCGGCGTCCAGCACATATGGCGTGTATACGCTCGACCGGTTCGCCGGCCGCCGTGACTTCTCCGCCCGACGGGACGAGTATGCGCACACGCTGGCGGATTCGCCGTATCGCGTGCGCGAACTCGACGTGCTGCCCGAACTCGGGCTGGCCGCACTGCTCACGCTGGCCGCGACGAACAACGGCTACTTCACGTCGAGGCGGCTGTGGCTCAACTTGAGCGATCCGGCCGTCACGCTCGCGGAAGATGCCGCGTACGTCGCCTTCGCGCGCGATGCGCTGACCGAGGCCGCGCGGCAGATCGCGGCGCTCCATGCGGGCGCCGTTCCCTACGAGGCCGATCGTGCGTTCACGACCGACGACGCGCAGGTCGTCGCGCGCGCCGCCCGCGTGGCCGCCTATCGCGACGAAGCATGGCTGCGCCCGCTGATCGGGCCACTGCTGACCGACGTGTGCGTGGCACCAACGGCCGCGAAGACCGCACCGTCACAGTCGCTCGCAATCGCGCTCGGCCACGCGGTCGAGACGATCCCGACACCCGAGAGCGTGCGCGCGCTGCGCGATGCGCTCGCCACCGTGCGTCATGCCGGCGTGCAGAAAAAGCTCGCGCGCAACCTGAAGCCGGCCGAACGCGCGCTCGGCGAGCGGCCGCACACCGCGCTGCGCATGACGCTAGACGCGAAGCCCGACAAGAAGCAGCTCGCGATGCTCGCCACCTGCATGGAAGCCGGCTTCTGGCAGTCGATGACGCTCGGCCATGCCGAATGGCGCGAGCGCCTCGTCGATGCGCCGGCCGGCGCCGCGTTCGCCGCGCGCACGATCTGGCACGCGCTCGGCCGCGATGGATCGACGCAGTCGTTCATGCCCGACATCGCGAAGGGCAAGGTCGTGCTGCGCGACGCGGCCGGGCATGCGATCGACATCGCCGGTGACAGCGACATCCGGTTATGGCACCCGCTGCTGGCCGATGCGGAAGAGCGGCTCGCGTGGCAACGCGCAA
Source organism: Burkholderia crassaminum (assembly GCF_964265005.1). Classification (NCBI taxonomy): domain Bacteria; kingdom Pseudomonadati; phylum Pseudomonadota; class Betaproteobacteria; order Burkholderiales; family Burkholderiaceae; genus Burkholderia; species Burkholderia crassaminum. The sequence continues at coordinate 739,971 of NZ_OZ183801.1, forward strand.
TCGTCGGCCGCACGCTGCGGCAGCCGGTCAGGCAAGCGTTCCGCGAATACTACGTGCCGGCCGACGGCGACGCGTCGGCCAGCGATTCCGCGATGTTCGAAGGCCACGTGCTGTCGAGCCGGCAGCTGGTCGGAGTCGCACGTCGCGAAGGCTGGTCGATCCGCGCTTACGACGACGGGCTCGTCCGCGAGTTCGGCGACGTGCGCGCGACCTTCTTCGTCGATGCGCGGCTCTATCCGGGCTCGGAAAGCCACGGCACGTCGCGCCGGCTGCATTTCGAACGCCGGCACGAGCGGCGCTGGATACCGCTGCCGATCGGCGAGATCGATCGCGTGGTGTTCTCGGAAGTGGCGCGCGCGGTCGATCTGCTCGTCAGCGTCGCCGCGTTCGCGCTCGACGACGACGCGACACGCGCCGCCACCGCCGCGCTCACGGCCGACCCGGTGCGCCAGCGCGAACGCGAAACGCAACGCTGGCAGCGCCTGAACCGGTTGTCGGATCTGCCGCTGGGTACGATGGCTCGGCATCGCCGGCACGTGCTGTCGCTCGTGTTCGCCGGGCCGGTGGCGCAAGGGAAGATGACGATCGGCGAGCGGCATGTGCGCGTCGGCGCGTGGTCGGTGCATTGCGCGACCGGGCGCGTGATGCGCGAAGGCGAACCCGTCGATACCGCGATCGAGCCGCCGCCGTCGCCGTTGGGCGCGGTGCCGTGGCTGCCTTACGACGAAGCGCTGCTGCAGCGGATCGTCGACGTCGTCGCGGGGTTGCTCGACTGAGCGGCCACCGTCAGATCGAACCGAACAGCGCGCGCGGCCGGTCCTTCAGCGTGCCGGCGAGAATCCGCAGCCCGTTGACGAGCTCGTCGCGCGTGGCCGGGCACGCGAGGTTGATGCGCACGCCGTGCTCGATTTCCGCGCGATCGACCGCGAACGTCGACGACGGCATCACGATCACGCCGCGCGCCTTCGCGTTCGCGGCGAAATCGTCGGCCCGCCACGGCGGCGGCAGGCGCAGCCACACGAACATGCACGCCGGGTCGGATTTCAGCTGCCCGGCCGGCAGCAGCTCCCGCGCGAGATCGACGCGCGCACGGATCTCCGCGAGTTGCGCGCCCATGATCCGCTCGGCGGTGCCGTCCTCGATCCACACGGTCGCGATCAGCATCGACGTGGGGGCCGGCATCCACGCGGTCGTGCGCACCGCCTCCGCGCACAGTGCGACGCTGTCGCGCGGGCAGCTCAGGTAGCCGAGACGCAACCCCGGCGCGAGGATCTTCGACGTCGCGCCGATATGAAACGTCAGCTCGGGGCACAGCCCCGCGATCGCCGGCAGCCGGTCGCGCACGAGCGGGCCGTACACGTCGTCCTCGATGATGGTCACGTGGTGACGCCGCGCGATGTCGACGAGCGCCATCCGGCGCGCGAGGCTCATCGTCGTCACGGTCGGGTTCTGCAGGTTCGGCACGACGAAGATCGCCTTGACCGGCATGCGCTGGCAGATCCGCTCGATCTCGTCGGGCAGCAGACCGTCGTCGTCGGCCGGCGCGCTGACGATCTCGAACTGGAACACCGGCGCAAGCGCCTTGAGCCCGTAGTACGTGAGGCGGTCGGCCACGATCACGCCGTCGGTGCCGATCAGGCTGTTCAGCACCGCGTACAGCCCGTGCTGCGCGCCGCTCGTGACGACTACCTGGTCGCGCGACGGCGTGAAGCCCGGCGCGGCGAGCCACTGCGCGCCGGCCGCGCGCGCCCAGTCGGGGCCCTGCGGCGGCTGGTATTCCTGCAGTGCGGCGAAACGCGGATCGTTCGGCAGCGTGCCGAATGTCTGCGCGAGGCTCGCGAGAAACTCGCCGGTCGCCGGGCGGTTCACGGTCAGGTCGATCACGCCGCTGCCCGCCGCGAGCGACGCGCGGGCCGGCGCGATGCTCGGCATCGCGCCGCCGGTGACAAGCGAGCCGCGGCGTTTGCTGCCGATCACGAGGCCGCGCAGCTGCAATTCCTTGTACGCACGGGACACGGTCGACACGTTGATGCCGAGCTCGGTCGCGAGCTGGCGCTGCGGCGGCAGGCGGCTACCCGGCGGGTATGTGCCGTTGCGGATCTCCTCCTCGATCGAGCTCGATACCTCGACATAAGTCGGCCGCTTCGCCTGCGTCGGCAGGCTGCTGTCGCGCTCGCCGGAAAGTTTGTCTGATGCCATTTGTCGCCCGTGACCACACAAAAAGCGTTTGTCTGCCATTTTGACCTGCCCAGCGATTGTATCCGACATCCCCTCCCCGTCAAACGTCAGTCGAAAAGTCTGTTGAATCAGTCAGTTGGAATCGGGTAAACACTAGCGCCACACAATCTCATTTTGATTGCACACAAAAAATTACTGTGTGATTCTTGATCGCAACTTTGTGTGAATCATGTGGACCGGAGGGGCGCGTCATGGCGAATGTCGCCATCGTGGGTGCAGGCTTCATCGGGCTCGGCGCGGCGGCTTGGCTGCAGCGCGACGGGCATCGCGTGACGCTGTTCGATCCGGCCGGTGTCGGCCAGGGCGCGTCGTTCGGCAATGCCGCGACGTTCGCGCCGTACGGCTGCGTGCCGGTGAACGGCCCTTCGGTGTTCCGCAACCTGCCGCACTTCCTGTTCGCCGCCGACAGCCCGCTGCGCATCCGCTGGCCTTACCTGATGCACGGCGCGCCGTGGCTCGCGCGGTTCCTGCTCGCATCGACGCCCACTCGCCACGTACGCAGCGCGACTGCGCTGGCCGCGCTGCTGTCGCGCGCCGCCGACGGCTATGCGCCGTTGCTTGCCCCGTCCCGGCTCGCGGCGTTCGTGCGGCCGCGCGAATGCCTGTACCTGTATGCGCAGCAGGCGTCGTTCGACGCCGCGCAGCCGTCGCTCGCGCTGCGGCGCCGGCTCGGCGTGCCGTTCGAGACGCTCGACGCGAGCGCAATCCGCCAGCTCGAGCCCGCCCTCGCGCCGATCTTCACGCGCGGCGTGCTGTTCGTCGGCAGCTGGCACCTCTCCGATCCATCCGGATTTCTCGGCGCACTGTTCGCGCACCTCGCCACCGGCGGCGCCACGCTCGAACGCGCGCGCGTCGAGCGGATCGAGCCCGCCGGCGACAGCGTGAACGTGCATGCGGGCGGCACCGTGCGCGCGTTCGATCACGTCGTCATCGCCGCGGGCGCCCGCTCGCGCGAATTCGCGGCCGCATGCGGCGACACGGTGCCGCTCGATACCGAGCGCGGCTATCACGTGCAGTTCGGCGCGCACGAGCCGATCGTTACGCGGCCGGTCGGCTGGGCCGAGCGCGGCTTCTACATGACGCCGCTCGACGAAGGGCTGCGCGCGGCCGGCACCGTCGAACTCGGCGGCTTCGACGCGCCGATGAATCCGTCGCTCGTCGCGCTGCTCACGCGTTCCGCCCGCGAAGCCGTGCCGTCGCTCGGCACCCCGACGCGCAGCTGGCTCGGCTTCCGGCCGACGCTGCCGGATGGCGTGCCCGTCATCGGCCGCGCGCGGAAGAGCGCGCGCGTGATCCATGCGTTCGGTCATCAGCATCTCGGCGTGACGCTCGCCGGCATCACCGGGCAAATCGTCGCCGACCTCGTCGCCCAGCGCGCACCGCCGCTGGACCTCACGCCGTACCGGGCCGCGCGATTCTGACGCGCGCCGCGACTTTCACCACTGCAAGGAGAGGCATCATGAATCGTCGTAACTGGCTGGTCTGGCTGGCCGTCTGCTCGATCGGCACGGTCGCCGCATCCGCGCAGGCCGCGGACCCGGAAACCGTCAAGATCGGCTTCGCCGGCCCGCTGACGGGGCCCGTCGCGCGCGTCGGCAAGGATCTGCAATACGGTGCGCAACTCGCGCTCGACGAAGAGAACGCGAAACATCCGACCGTGGGCGGCAAGCCCGTGCGCTTCGTGCTCGACGTGCAGGACGACCAGGCCGATCCGCGCATCGCGATCCAGGTCGCGCAGAAGCTCGTCGACGACGGCGTGGTCGGCGTGATCGGCCACTACAACTCGGGCTGCAGCATTCCCGCGTCGGCCGTCTACAAGCAGGCGAACGTCGCGATGATCACGCCCGGCTCGACCAATCCGCAACTGACGATGCAGGGCTTCAAGAACGTGTTCCGCACGATGGGGCACGACGGGGTCGGCGGCGTGGTGGCCGGCCGCTTCGCGGTCGAGCAGTTGAAGGCGAAGCGGATCGGCATCATCGACGACCGCACCGCATTCGGGCAGGGTCTCGCCGACGCGTTCGAGAAAGGCGTGAAGGACGCGCACGGCAGCATCGTGTCGCGCGAATACACGAACGACAAGGCCGTTGATTTCCGCGCGATCCTGACGACGATGAAGAGCAACAACGTCGACCTGCTGTTCTTCGGCGGCCTCGACGAACAGGGCGCGATGCTCGTGAAGCAGATGCGCTCGCTCGGCATCCGCGCACAGCTGTTCGGCGCGGGTGCACTGAAAAGCAACGCATTCCTGAAGATTGCCGGTACCTCGGGCGAAGGCACGCAGGATCTCGAACCGGGGCCGGCGCTCGACAAGCTGCCGTCGGCCGTGGCGTTCGCGCAGCGCTACAAGGCGCGCTTCAACCAGGACGTCGAGCTGTATGCGCCGTTCTCTTACGATGCGGCACTCGCGATGATCGCGGCGGTACGCAAAGCCGATTCGCTCGATCGCGGCAAGATCGTCGCGAGCCTGCCCGGTGTGTCGGTCACCGGCGTGACCGGGAAGATCTCGTTCGACGAGCGCGGCGACCTGATCAAGCCGCCGTACACGCTGTTCCGCGTCGAACAGGGGCAGTGGCACAGCATCCGCACGGTCGGCGGCGCGTCGAACTGACGCCCGGCGGCGCGACCGGAGGCCACACCGTCATCGCGCCGCCTGCTGCCGCTGCACCTCCTGCGCTTTCATCTGCAGATACGGGCCTCGCTCGACCTCATGCAGTTGCTGCGGATACTGCTCGGTTGCATCGAACCAGCGCGTGAGGCGCTGGTCGAGCGGCTTGTCGAGCGTCGCGAGATACGCGTCGATCGCAAGGTAGTAGCGCATCGTGTTGCGCTCCAGCAGCCCGCGCACGCCGCCCACGTACTGCGGCTGCGCGGCCGATGCGCCACCGACGTTCGTGAAGCCGATCTTGTCGCTGCCGACGGTCGCGAGGTAGGTCTTCATCGCCATGCGGCCGACCGTGCCGAAGCCATACGAATACGTAAGGTGCAGGAACGTGCGCGACGCGCCGACCGGCACGGCCTCCAGCGCGATCCGGTAATCCTTCGTGCCCATCGGGCCGCTGTCGGCGGTCAGGTCGACCTGGAAATAGTCGGGCGATGTGGCTGCCACGCGATAGCGGAACTGCACGCGATAGGTGTCCGACAGCTTCTGCTGGATCTTGCGGCCGAGGTTCACGTCGAGCACCGGGCCGTTGCTGCCGCTCGACGCATGACAGTACTTCGTGTTCAGGTGCAGGATCAGCACCGCGCACCAGTTCGCGGGGCCCTGCGCGGGATCGTCGAGCTGGCCGCTCACGACCGTGTACGGATAGTCGACCACCGCGTAGATGTCGCCCTTCAGCGACGACGACGCTTCCGCCGATTCGAGCACCAGCGGCCGGTGAAACGCGTTGTCCTTGAGCTGCGCGCCGAGGCTGCGGTAACGGTCGAGCAGCGTCGCCGCATCGTCCGCGCCGAACGACAGCGCGGTCCAGCCCATACACAGGGCCGCGACGAGCGCGCACCGGGCGCGGCGAGCAAGCCACGTGCCGCGCGGATGTCCGGATGTCTTCATTCTTGTGCTCCCGCCTGGCGCGCGAGGGTCGCGCACATGTGTCACAGAATACGCCTGGCCGCAGCGCAACATTGCACGCGAGAAGGCCGCTATCGGCGCCGCTTCACCGGCACCGGCAACTGCGCGGCGGTGATCCGGATCAGCGCCGACAGCCATTCGCGATCGTCCCAGCGCTCGCCGCCGATGACGAGGTGCGGTTTCGCGCCCGGGTACGGTGAACCTTCCTCGCACGCGCCGAGAAACGCGCGGCCTTCGGGTGTCGGCTTGACGAACAGCCGATCGTCGCAGACGAGCGCGGCCATCTTGCCGTCGCAATAGATACCGTACTCGCCGAACATCTTGCGCGCCGATACCGTGCCGGCCGCCCTCATCTGCTCGACGATGAAATCGACTGTGCTTTGGCTCGATGCCATCCCTGCTCCTTGTAAAAAGTTTATGACCGTAGGGTATGCCGGACCGTTCCGCCCGATTGGCAGATGCGCTGCAGTGCGTCATCCATTCGACAGCGGAACGCGCGTTAAGACACGTGCGGGGGCTTCCCGGTCCACATCGCCCCGCGTCCTGACAATTGCATGACGGCGCGCGCCCGGGCGAGACGACCGCGATCGACGACGTGCCAACGCGACAACGCCCGCCTACGAACGCAGCGCCGACGGCGCGACGCCCAGCCAGCGCTGAAAGCTGCGCCGCATGTTCTCCGTATCGCCGAAACCGCATTCGTTCGCCACGCGTTGCAGCGATGCCGCCCCGCTCTCAAGCGCGGCGCGCGCGGCTTCCACGCGCAGCTTCTCGACTGCCTTGGCCGGCGTAAGGCCGGTTTCCGTCTGAAACGCCCGCGCGAATTGACGCGGGCTCATGCACGCCTGCTCGGCCAGGTCGCTCACGCGCAAGCGCGCGCCGAGATTGCGGCGAATGTAATCGAGCAACGGCTTGAAGCGCCCTTGCGCGCTGTCGAGTTCGATCAGTGCCGAAAACTGCGACTGCCCGCCGGGGCGCCGGTAGTACACGACCAGCCGTTTCGCGACGGCACGCGCCAGCCGCTCGCCGCGATCCTCGCCGATCAGCGCAAGCGTCAGGTCGATGCCGGCCGTGATGCCGGCGCTCGTCCAGAACGGCCCGTCATTCACGTAGATGCGGTCGAGCGCCAGCCGCACCTGCGGAAACGCCTGCGCGAAGCGCTCGCCGCAGCCCCAGTGCGTGGTCGCGAGCCGACCGTCCAGCACACCGGCCGCGGCCAGCAGCAGGCTGCCCGAACAGACACTCGCCACGCGGATGCCGCGCGCCGCGCAGCGCCGCACGAACGCGCACGTCGCCTCGTCGACCATCGCGGCATCGACGCCATCGCCACCCGCGACCAGCAACGTATCGAGGTCCGCCGCAACCGGCAACGGCTCGGCGTGCCAGCTCACGCCCGACGAACTGCGCACCAGCCCCGGCTGCGCCGCGACGATGCGAACCGCGTAATACGGCGCGCGCGCATAGTCGGCCATCTCGAACGCGGAAACGGGCCCGGCGGCATCCAGCACCTGGAAACCGGGATACACGAGCACGGCGACGCGATGGGTCATGGCAGAAAGTGCGGGAGAAACGACATTGCGACGGACGGCGCGCGGCGCGATGCTACAGGCCGCTCATGTCTTCGGGAGTTCGTGATGTCCACCACGCCGTTCATCGTCGTATTCGCATTGTTCGATCATGTCACGCAGCTCGATTTCACCGGGCCGGACGAAGTGTTCTGGCGTCTGCCGGGCGCGCGGATTCACCGGGCCTCGGTGCGCGGCGGATCGATTCGCGCGGACAGCGGCCTGACCCTTGCGGAGGTCGAGCGGCTCGCCGACATCGCGCACGCCGATCTCGTCTGCGTGCCGGGCGGGCTCGGCGTGATCGACGCGCTCGCCGACGAGGCGTTCGTCCGCGAGGTGCGCCGGCTCGCGCTGGGCGCCCGCTATGTTACCTCCGTGTGCAGCGGGTCGCTGGTCCTCGGCGCGGCCGGGTTGCTGCAAGGCCGGCGGGCCGCCTGCCATTGGGCATGGCGCGACCTGCTGCCGCCGTTCGGTGCGATCGTCGACGAAGGCCGCGTGGTACGCGACGGCCCGGTCATCACGGGCGGCGGCGTCACTGCCGGCATCGACATGGCGCTCTCGGTGATGGCCGACCTGGCCGGCCCGGCCTACGCGCAAGCGGTACAGCTCGGCATCGAATATGCGCCCGAGCCGCCGTTCGACTGCGGACGTCCCGAGCGGGCCGCGCCGGACATTCTCGCGTCGGTGTCCGCGCTGTTCGAGCGCGTGCGGCCCGATCGTCATGCGGTCGTGGCGCGTGCGGCGCAAAACCTCGCGCAGCCCGACGCAAACCGACAGCCGACATGACGTGCACGCAGCCCGTGCCTCATCGACGCGACGCCGTTACTTGTCCGCCGCAAACGCGCTCGACATCTGCCGCGCCCGCTTCACGTCGTCGCCATGCAGGTAGATCGACGTCGTCGAGATCGACGCGTGCCGCAGGTTGTCGCGCACGGTCGTCAACTCCGCGCCGCGCGCCAACGCGTGCGTCGCATGCGTATGACGCATCCAGTGCGGGCTCGCCTGCCGCAGCTTCTGCGCGAGCGCGGGGTTGTCTGCCTCGACCTGATCGGCCGTCTGCGCGAAGAAACGCTGCATCACCTTCCACAGCCGCACACTCGTGATCGCGGCCGCGCCGTCTTCCGCAAGGCTCGCGATCAGCGGCGTATCGGGCCGCCAGCGCACCGGCGTGACCGGCAGCCGGCGCGCAACCAGATAACGGTCGAGCGCCGTGCGCGCGAGCGGCGGCAACGCGACGCGCGCGGCCTTGCTGCCCTTGCCGATCACCTTCAGCCACGCGTCGCCGTGCGCATCGGTCTCGATGCCGCCGAACGTCGCGCCGACCAGCTCGCTCGCGCGCAACCCGGTCGCATATCCGAAATCGAGAATGAAGCGCAGCCGTTGCGCGGCGGCCGGTGTCCAGCCCGACTGCGGCGCGGCCGTCGTGCCCTTACGGAACTCGAGCCCGTCGGCGATCGTGCGCACGAGCAGCCACTCGCCTTCGGTGAAGGCGTGCGACGTGTCGAGTGCGTTCGCGCCGCGCGTGTCGCGCACCTTGACGCCCGCGAACGGATTCGCGAGCAAGTAGCGCTGCTCGATCAGCCAGCGAAACAGCGCGCCGAGCACCGACAGCGTGTACGCCGCCGAACGCGCGGACAGCGCACCCGAGAACGGCCGCCAGTCGGGCGCGCTGCGCGGCCGCACCGGCCCGACCCAGCGCTCGTGCGGGCTCGGGCGCCGCACGAACGCGCGATACGCGACCGCATCCTCGGTCGTCAGCGACGACAGCGCGCGGCCGCGCTCGACGATCGCCCACAGGATCAAGCGCTCGGCCTCCTTCCGGTACGCACGCCGCGTCGCAGCCGATTCGTGCAGCGATAGCCAGGCATGCACGGCCGCGTAATCGTTGTCCGCATCGAGCGTGCTGGTCGCGCTTGGCGCGCGGAACGTGCCGGCCGAACCATCGACCTCGTGCGGCAGCTTCAACTGCTCCCACGGCACGATGCTGCCGCGCGGCGTCGCCGCGATCAGCGCGCGCGCCCGTTCGGTCAGGTCGGGATGGGCGGCGAAAAACACCTCGATGTTCCGTGCACTGGCCACGCCGAGGCCCGCGATCGCACGCCACCACTGGCGCCGGCGCGGAATCCGCACCGTGAGATCGGCGAGCGTCGCGATCCCGTGGGCACGCAGCGCAACGACCGCACGCGCGGGCAGCCACAGGCCGACGTCGTCGCTGATCTGCGGGACCGGCGCGCGCGCATGACGCAGCAGGCCGATCGCTTCGGCGGCCGCCTTCGCCTCCTGAATACGCTCACCGTCGGGATGACCGAGCCGCTCCGCGAGATCGGGCCGGCCGGCCTGCCGCGCGACGCGCACGAGGCGGCGGCGGATGCCGCCGATCACGCCGCGCGCCGAGCGCCCTTCGCCAAGACGATCGGGCAGGTAGCGCTCGACCGCCTGGCGCACGGTCATGCCCGCGTACCACGCGCGCAACGCGGCCAGTTCGTCGGCGTCGGGAAAGCCTGCGGGCGCAGGCGCGGAATCGGTGGAAGGCGGTGAAGCGAGGCGCGGTTTCATGGGCGCCAGTTTGACAGAAGCGCGCGCGGCCGGATACGTCGCGGGCGCGACAGGCGCAGATGCGCGACCCCGGATCGTCCCGGCATCGCGCCCACGCGTATCGATCGAAGCCCGTCAGCCCGTGACAGGCGTGCGCCGCACTTCCGACAGGTAGATCAGGATCAGCGACACCCACACGATCCCGTACAGGAACATGAAGCAGGTCGTGCGCACGCGCAGCAGGTCGAGCAGCACGCCGAACAGGATCGGCAGCAGGAAACCGCCGAGCCCGCCCGCGAGCCCGACGATGCCCGTGACGACGCCCATGTTGTCCGCGAAATCGTCGGCGACATACTTGAAGGTCGACGCCATCCCGAATGCGAACACCGCGCCGAGCACGAAGGTCAGCGCGACGAAGCCGGCCACCGGCATCGCCACGTTCAGCGTCGCGGTGCCGTCGATCGTGTGGATCACGAAGTCGGTCGCCGGATACGACAGCAGGAACAGCGCGATCCATGCGACCCACAGCCCCCACCACGTGACCGCGTGCGCGCCGAATCGGTCTGACAACGCGCCACCGAGCGCGCGCAGCACCGAGCCCGGCAACGAGAAGCCGGCCGCGAACGCGGACGCCATCACGAGCGACATCCCGTATTCGCTCTTCAGGTACTGCGGAATCCACAGCGACAGCGCGGTGAAGCCGCCAAACGTGATCGAGTAGTACTGGCAGAGCCGCCACACGCGCGGATCGCGCAATACCTTGAACGAATCGAGCAGCGAACCGCCGCGCTTGCCCGCACCCGGATCGGGCGCCGACGCGAACCAGAAAATCGCGGCCGTGACGAGCAGCGCGACCGCATACACGCGCGGCACGAAGCGCCAGCCGTACGCGTCGAGCAGCAGCGGCGTGACGAACAGGTTGACGGCCGCGCCACACGTGCCCGCGCCGAACACGCCCATCGCGAGCCCGCGCCGCTGCGGCGGAAAGAAACGCGCGACATACGGCGTGCCGACCGCGAACGACGCGCCGACGCAACCGAGAAACAGCCCGATCAGCAGGAACTGCCAGAGCTGCGTCGCGTAGCTGACGATATAGACGGGCACCGCACACACGACGAGCAGCACCGTCATCACGATACGGCCGCCGAAACGGTCGGTCCACGTGCCGAGCGGCAAGCGCATCAGCGCACCGGTCAGCACGGGCGTCGACGTGAGCAGCCCGAATTCCGTGCTGTTCAGCCCGAGATCGGTGCGCAACTGCACGCCGAGCACGCCGAACATCATCCACACGACGAAGCACACCATGAACGCCAGCGTGCTCGCGGCCAGCACCGACCACGCGCGCAGCGGAATCGCCGGCGCGCCGCCGGCCGGCACCACGTTACCTTGTTGTTGAGTTGCCATGCATCACACCCCGTTTCACTGGACCAGCGGCCCGTTCGCGCCGTCGAATGCCACGCCTTCGACGCGCGCACCGCCCGCGAGAATCGCCACGTACTGCCGCATCGCCCGCTCCCGCACGCGTTCCGACAGGTACGCGGCGATCTGCGCGGCGGCTTCGTCGAACGGCACCGCGTCGCCCGGCACGCGGCGCTCGATGCGCACGATGTGGAAACCGAAGCGCGTATTGACGAGTTTCGGCAACATGCCGAGCCCGACGGTGTCGAACAGCGCGGCCTCGAATTCCGGCACCGTGTCGCCGCGCAGCAGCTGCCCGAGGCTGCCGCCGACTTCCGCCGACGGGCAGTTCGACGATGTGCGCGCGAGCGCTTCGAACGTGTCGGGCGCGGCGACCACATCGGCGAGCGCGGCCTCCGCGCGCTGCCGCAGCGGTGCGAGCGGCACACGATCCGTCATTGCGAACAGCACGTGGCTCGCATAGACGATGTCGTTGCGGCGAAAACGGGCGGGATGCTGCGCGTAATAGCGCTCGCAAGCCGCGCGATCGGGTTCGGGCACGTGCGTGAGCTCGCGTTCGAGCAGCGCGTCGACGGCCGCGTCGTCGAGCGGCGCGCCTTCGTCGAGCAGCGCGAGCGACACCGCGCGCTGCCGCAGCAGCTCGCGCACCGCGAGCGCGCGCCGGGCCGCGTCGAGCGGATCGGGCGCATCGCCGTGATGCGCGGCCTCGGCCGCGACCGCGTCGTCGTCGATCGCGACACCGTTGATGCGCAATGCGACAGGTACGTCATCGGAGAGAACGTCGTTCATGCGGCCTCCTCAGCGCTTGCGCACGAGCTGGTACGGGCGGATCAGGTACGCGACCGACGCGATGCCGCTCCAGATGTGCACCATCCGAGTGAACGGCGACACGAGGAAGATCGTGAAGCCGAGCAGGATATGCAGCCGGTACGTCAGCGGCACGCCGACGAGCAGGCTCGCGATGTCCGGCCGGAACGTAACGACGCCCTTCACGTAGTCGGTGAGCTGCTCGAACATCGCGCCGTCCATGTGGCGCGTCGACAGCACGACGGTGCCGAGCCCGAGCGCGAGCTGCACCCACAGCATCAGCACGATCAGGATGTCCGACTTGCGGCTGTTGCGGCGGATGCGCGGGTCGCCCAGGCGACGCCAGATCAGGATCGTGAGCCCGATGATCGCCGCGACGCCGGCCGCCCCGCCCGCCACCATCGCGACGAGCTGGTGCCCGGACGCCGACAGAAACGGCGACACGAGCCAGTGCGGCGCGAGAAAGCCGCCGAAGTGGCCGAGCACGACGACCAGTACGCCCCAGTGGAACAGGTTGCTGCCGAGCCGCAGCATGCCGTGGCGCAACAGCTGCGACGAATCGCTTTTCCACGTGTACTGCTCGCGGTCGAAGCGGATCAGGCTGCCGAGCAGCAGCACGGCGAGACAGATGTACGGATAGATCCCGAACAGGAATTGATGCAGGTAATCGTTCATGGCTTTCCCCTGTTGGCGCGACGCGGCTACGCGCGCCGCGCGGGCCGTTGATCGTAGAAGCGCACCGGTTCCTCCGCCGGCGTGGCCGCGCCGACGAAGCGCACGGCCTCGTCCGCATACGACGCGTCGAGCGCGCGATAGTCGGCGGCGCTCGGCCGCTCGGCCGCCACGTCGTCGGCGGCCGCGCCCGGTGCGTCGGCCGGTGCGAGGCCGGCCATCGGCAGCAGCGCACCGACGACGAAGCCGTAATGGCTGCCGCGCTGCGCGAGCTGGCCGGCCAGCGCGCGCAGGATCTCGCCGGTTTCGGCGAGCAGCTTGCGGGCATCGGGCGCCGGCAGCCGCGACAGGTATTCGAGGAACACGGGCAGGTAATCGGGCAGCTCGCCCTGCTTCAGGAACAGCCCGTGCCGCTCGTACATCTGCAGCAGGTCGACCATCGCCTGCCCGCGGTCGCGCGATTCGCCGTGCACGTGCTCGAACAGGTACAGCGACGTCGCGCGGCCACGGTCGAACAGCGCGACGTAGTTCTCCTGCAGCGTCAGCAGGTCGCGTTCGCGCACGTACGCGAAGAAGCGGTCGAGGCCCGCGCGCACCGTTTTCGGCGCGCGCGCGGGCTCGCGCAGGTGCGCTTCGATCGAGTCGAGCGCGGCGACGAGCGTATCGTCGGGATAGTCGAGCAGCGCCGCGAGCGCCGCGTAGGTCGGATCGGGTGCGGTGCTCATCATCGCGAAGCCTCGTGGATCGGAATCGTCTTGCTGCCCTTCTTCGTGCTGAACAGGCTCGCCTCGGAACGGCCGTCCGAACAGCCGTTGCCGAACGAGAAGCCGCACGATGCGCGCAGGTCGTACGCGTTCTCCGCATACTCGCGGTGCGTGGTCGGGATCACGAACCGATCCTCGTAGTTCGCGATCGCGAGATAGCGGTACATCTCCTCGACCTGCGCAAGCGACAGCCCGACCTGGTCGAGCACGCCGCGCGCGTCGATGCCGTCGACGTGGCGCGCCCGCATGAACGCGCGCATCGCGAGGAGCCGTTCTAGCGCGAGCTTCACGGGTGCCTCGTCGCCCGCCGTCAGCAGGTTCGCGAGATAGCGCAGCGGAATGCGCAGCGATTCGACGTCCGGCAGATAGCCGTTCATCCCGAGCGCGCCGCTGTTCGCGGCCGCGTTGATCGGCGACAGCGGCGGCACGTACCACACCATCGGCAGCGTCCGGTATTCCGGATGCAGCGGGAACGCGATCTTCCAGTCGATCGCCATCTTGTAGGTCGGCGAACGCCGCGCGGCGTCGATCCATGCGGCCGGCACGCCGTCGCGCTCGGCCTGCGCGATCACGGCCGGGTCGTCCGGGTCGAGGAACAGCGACAGTTGCGCTTCGTACAGGTCTTTCTCGTTCTCGGCGCTGGCCACCTCGCTGATCCGGTCGGCGTCGTACAGCAGCACGCCGAGATAGCGAATGCGGCCCACGCAGGTTTCCGAGCACACGGTCGGCTGGCCGGCCTCGATGCGCGGATAGCAGAAGATGCACTTCTCGGCCTTGCCGCTCTTCCAGTTGTAGTAGATCTTCTTGTACGGGCAGCCCGACACGCACATGCGCCAGCCGCGGCACTTGTCCTGGTCGATCAGCACGATGCCGTCTTCCTCGCGCTTGTAGATCGAGCCCGACGGGCACGACGCGACGCACGCCGGGTTCAGGCAGTGCTCGCACAGGCGCGGCAGGTACATCATGAAAGTGTTCTCGAACTGCCCGTAGATGTCCTTCTGCACTCCTTCGAAGTTGGTGTCCTTCGCGCGCTTCTCGAACTCGCCGCCGAGAATCTCCTCCCAGTTCGGTCCCCACTCGATCTTCTCGAGCCGCTGGCCGCTGATCACGGAACGCGGCCGCGCGACCGGCATTGCGCGCGTATTGCCGGCTTCCTGCAGGTGCGCGTAGTCGAACGTGAATGGCTCGTAGTAATCGTCGATCTCGGGCAGGTGCGGATTCGCGAAGATCTGCGCGAGCAGCCGCCACTTGCTGCCGAGACGCGGCTCGATCCGGCCGTCCGCGCGCCGCTGCCAGCCGCCGCGCCAGCGGTCCTGGTTCTCCCAGTCCTTCGGGTAGCCGATGCCCGGTTTCGTCTCGACGTTGTTGAACCATGCGTATTCCATCCCCTCGCGGCTGGTCCACACGTTCTTGCAGGTCACCGAGCAGGTATGGCAGCCGATGCACTTGTCGAGGTTCAGCACCATCGCGATCTGTGCGCGTACCTTCATGACGTTTCTCCTTCGCGCTCACCCTGTGTCGCCGTTGCGGCTGCTTCGCCGTCGAGCCAGTCGATGCGGTTCATCCTGCGCACGATCAGGAATTCGTCGCGATTAGAGCCGACCGTGCCGTAGTAGTTGAAGCCGTACGACAGCTGCGCGTAGCCGCCGATCATGTGGGTCGGCTTCAGTGCGATGCGCGTGACCGAGTTGTGGATGCCACCGCGCGTGCCGGTGATCTCGGAGCCCGGCGTGTTCACGATCTTCTCCTGCGCGTGGTACATCATCACCATCCCGGACGGAATCCGCTGGCTCACGACGGCCCGCGCGCACAACGCGCCGTTCGAGTTGTAGCACTCGATCCAGTCGTTATCGACCGCGCCGATCGCCTTCGCGTCGTCCTCCGACATCCACACGATCGGGCCGCCGCGCGACAGCGTCAGCATCAGCAGGTTGTCCGTGTAGGTGCTGTGGATCCCCCACTTCTGGTGCGGCGTCAGGAAGTTCAGCACGCGTTCGGGGTTGCCGTTCGAACGCGTGCCGAGCATGTGCGCGTAACTGCCCGTATCGATCGGCGGCTTGTACGCGCACAGCGATTCGCCGAACGCACGCATCCACGCATGATCCTGGTAGAGCTGCTGGCGGCCGGTCATCGTACGCCACGGCACCAGCTCGTGCACGTTCACGTAACCGGCGTTGTACGACACGTGCTCGGATTCGATCCCGCTCCAGGTCGGCGACGAGATGATCTTGCGCGGCTGCGCCTGGATGTCGCGGAAGCGGATCTTCTCGTCGGCGCGCGCGGCGGCCAGGTGCGTATGGTCGATGCCCGTGATGCCCGACAGCGCGCGCCACGCCTTCACCGCCACTTCGCCGTTGGTCTCGGGCGCGAGCGCGAGGATCACCTCGGCCGCGTCGAGCGCCGTGTCGATGCGCGGCCGGCCTTGCGCCGTGCCGTCGGCCACCTTGTAGTTCAGCTCGCCGAGCAGCTTCACTTCGTCCTTCGTGTCCCAGCCGATGCCCTTGCCGCCGTTGCCGAGCTTGTCCATCAGCGGCCCGAGCGATGTGAAGCGCGCATAGGTGTTCGGATAGTCGCGCTCGACGACGGTCACGTTCGGCATCGTGCGGCCCGGCACCGGCTCGCATTCGCCGCGCTTCCAGTCCTGTACGTCGAACGGTTGCGCGAGCTCGCCCGGCGTGTCGTGCGCGATCGGTGCGAGCACCACGTCGCGCTCGACACCGAGATGCCCGTCGCACAGCTCGGAGAAGCGCTTCGCGATCCCCTTGAAGATCTCCCAGTCGCTCTTCGATTCCCACGCGGGATCGACGGCCGCCGACAGCGGATGGATGAACGGGTGCATGTCGGACGTGTTCATGTCGTCCTTCTCGTACCACGTCGCGGTCGGCAGCACGACGTCGGAATACATGCAGGTGGTCGACATCCGGAAGTCGAGCGTCACGAGCAGGTCGAGCTTGCCGCGCGGCGCTTCGTCGTGCCACGTCACTTCCTCGGGACGCGGGCCGCCCGTCGCGCCGAGATCCTCGCCCTGCACGCCGTGGGTCGTGCCGAGCAGGTGCTTCAGGAAATATTCATGCCCCTTGCCCGACGAGCCGAGCAGGTTCGAGCGCCACACGAACAGGTTGCGCGGGAAGTTCTCCGGCGTATCGGGATCTTCGCTCGCCATCTTCAGCACACCCGACTTCAACTGCTGCGCGATGTCGGCGCCGGCCTGCGCGGGATCGGCGAGCGCCGCGCCTACCTTCAGCGGATTCACCGCGAGCTGCGGCGCGGACGGCAACCAGCCCATCCGTTCCGCGCGCACGTTGTAGTCGATCGGCGCGCCGTGGAACTGCGACTTGTCCGCGAGCGGCGACAGCAGCGTGGCCGGATCCATCGGGTCGTAGCGCCACTGGTCGGTATGGGCGTAGAAGAACGACGTCGCATTCATCTGGCGCGGCGGGCGGTTCCAGTCGAGCGCCGCCGACAGCGCCGTCCAGCCCGTCTGCGGCCGCAGCTTCTCCTGGCCCACGTAGTGTGACCAGCCGCCGCCCGGCTTGCCGATGCAGCCGCACATGATCAGCATGTTGATGATCGCGCGGTACGACATGTCCATGTGGAACCAGTGGTTGATCCCCGCGCCGATGATCACCATCGACTTGCCCTGCGTCTTGTGCGCGTTCTCCGCGAACTGCCGCGCGACCGAGATCACGTCCGCGCGCTTCACGCCGGTGATGGCTTCCTGCCAGGCCGGCGTGTACGGCAGGTCGTCGTCGTAGCTCGCGGCCACGTCGCGGCCGCCGAGCCCCTGGTCGAGCCCGTAGTTCGCGACGAACAGGTCGTAGACGGTCGCGACCAGCAGGTCGCCGTTGCGCGTCGCGATGCGCCGCACGCCGATCCGGCGCGACAGCGTGGAAGCATGCTGCGTCGAATTGAAATGCGCGTGCGGCTGGTTGCCGAAGTACGGAAACAGCACGTCGACGACTTCGTCGTGCGCGGCCGTGCACGACAGCCGTGGCGACAGCGCCGCGCCCTTCGACGTCTCGCCGCGCAGGTTCCACTTGCCCTTGTCGGCTTCATCCTGCTGCCCCCAGCGGAACCCCACCGAACCGACCGGCACGACGAACTCGCCGTTCGCGTCGTCGATCATCACGGTCTTCCAGTCCGGATGCGCGGCCTCGTCGAGCGCATCGTCGAAGTCGGACGCGCGCACGAGGCGCTCGGGCACGTAGCCGTCGCCGTGCGGCACGAGACGCACGAGGCACGGCATGTCGGTGTAGCGCTTGCAGTAGTCGGCGAAGTAGTCGCTCTTCCCCGCCAAATGGAATTCCTTGAGGATCACGTGCCCCATCGCGAGCGCGAGCGCCGCGTCGGTGCCCTGCTTCGGATGCAGCCACAGGTCGCCGAACTTCGCGCCTTCCGAGTAATCGGGGAACACCGACACGACCTTGGTGCCGCGATAGCGCGCCTCGACGAGGAAGTGCGCGTCCGGCGTGCGCGTCTGCGGGACATTGGAGCCCCACATCATGATGAACGTCGAGTTGTACCAGTCGGCCGATTCCGGCACGTCGGTCTGCTCGCCCCACGTTTGCGGCGACGCGGGCGGCAGGTCGCAATACCAGTCGTAGAAGCTCAGGCACACGCCACCGATCAGAGACAGGTAGCGCGAACCTGCCGCGTACGACACCATCGACATCGCCGGAATCGGTGAGAAGCCGACCACGCGATCAGGGCCGTGCTGCTTCACCGTGTGGACATTCGCAGCCGCGACGATCTCGTTGACCTCGTCCCAGCTCGCGCGCACGAAGCCGCCGAGCCCGCGGCGGCTCTGGTACGAACGGCGTGCCGCATCGTCTTCGACGATCGAGCGCCACGCGTCGACCGGCCCGAGCGTGCGGCGGCGTTCGCGCCACAGCTTCACGAGCGCGCTGCGCACCATCGGATGCTTCAGGCGGTTCGCGCTATACAGGTACCAGGAGTAGGACGCCCCGCGCGAGCAGCCGCGCGGCTCGTGATTCGGCATGTCCGGGCGCGTGCGCGGATAGTCGGTCTGCTGGGTTTCCCAGGTGACGATCCCGCCTTTCACATAGACCTTCCACGAGCACGAGCCCGTGCAGTTCACGCCATGGGTCGAGCGGACGATCTTGTCGTGCTGCCAGCGCATCCGGTAGCCGTCTTCCCATTTTCGGTCTTCGTCCGTGACGGCGCCGTGTCCGTCGGAGAAGCGTGGCCTCGTGGTGGAGAAATAACGCAATCTGTCCAGGAAATGGCTCATGGGGATCTCGTTTTTCCGGTCTTTTGGCAGACCCTGATTATTCAAGGAGGTGAAATAGCAGATGTATAGAACGACCGAATTTCGATCGTTGTTTCCTTCTCACCGTGATCAAACCCATTGTCGGGCGGATCGACGTATCACGACTTGATACAAATCACGCTATCGTTGATCGGCTCGAAACAGCGAAAGCAAATGGGGCGCGAGCAACACGGCCTGCTATGCTGCGCACTGCATTCGCGCGCGATCCGCCTGCCGCTTCCTCGCCTCACGCTGCGGCGGGCGAGATCCGCATCGAATTGCGCTGGACGTTCCGGCCATCCGTCTCGGTATTCGCAGCGGGATATCGAAAGGCGCGCAGGTCGTTCGGTGCATTTACGGCCGTCGGTCAATAACACCTTTACCAACAAGAACCGCAATTTCATGACATCCCGCCTTCTCGCCGCGCTCGTTGCCGCGGCCTTGAGCTGCACCGCCCTGCCCGCCGCCCATGCGCGTACCTACGTCGCACCGACGGCATCGTTCGGAAAAGGGGCTTACGTTCACCAGTTCGTGCTGCGCGACCCCGCCACGCACCAGCCGCTGCCGAATGCGCGCTACCGGCTGTTCCTGCCCGGTCAGGTCATCGCAGGGCTGCCCGTCAAGCCGGAACAGCATGACAGTGTGATCTTCGGCACGACCGACGCGGCCGGGCGGACCGTCCGGATCCGGCTGCCGAAACTGCATCCGGAGAAGCAATGGGTGTTCAACGCCATCATCGGCGACGGCGATCTGGGCGAATCGTTCCGGCTGGTCGATCCGGGCGGCACGGCACCGCTCGGCCATTTCCCGTACGTGCTGGACGTGGAGAACGAATATCTGGCGTGCGGCTATTCGGATGCGAACGGCTACACCTACTACGCGCAATCGCGCACGCCGCGCAACGTCAATCTTTACGTCGGCATGCTGGCCGGGTCGGCCGACACCGACTGGTGCGCGGGCCCGGGCGTGACCATCGCGAACAGCGTGAACGCCCCGGGCGCACCTGACCTGTACACGCAGTACCTCGGCAGCCTGGTCGCCAACGGCGACCGGATCAGCAGCGAATTGCGGCAGCAGATCGTCGCCAAGCTGCTGTCGCTCGCGATCGCCGAACGCGACGAGGGCCGCGTCACCGCCGCGCTCGATCTCGACAGGATTCCGGACGATCGCCTGAACGACCTCGGCTATCGGCTCGCCGACGCCGGCGTCGCGGTCGAGCGCGGGCTCGCGATGATCGACGCGCATCTCGCGCAATCACCGGATGATGCGTATGCGCTCGACAGCAAGGGTTGGGCGCTGTATCGCCTCGGTCGCAACAACGAAGCGCTCACGTGGTTCGACCGGTCGATCGCGATCTTCGCGAAGGACGGCGATGAGGACAAGGGCGCAAGCGAAGCCTATGCAACCGGGCTGACGCACAAGGGTGAGGTGCTGTGGAAACTGGGGCGCCAGGATGAAGCGCGCGATGCGTTCGCGCAGGCGGCGAAGATTCAGCCGAAGAACGCGGAGCTGGAAGAAACATTGAAGCGGCTGAACGCGCAGGCGAACCCGGACGGCGCGGCGTCGCCCGGTACGAGCGGCATATAATTGCACTCGACCCGGAAACGGTGATCGTCGAGACAATACCGGTCACTGCACGCACGGATCGCCGATGGCCTGCATGTAAACGTGCCCGGACGCGTTCACCATCGCATGACCATTGGCGATCCAGCGTTGTTTCGTGTTCAGCATCATCGCGAAGACGACTTGCGACTGATTGCTTCCCGCCCGGCCCATCAGCTTGCCAACGCAGTCAAGAGAATTGAATACGCGTGTCAGGCCGGCGATCGCGCTGGCACGCGTGTCGCCGTGCATCATGAAATCGCGCTGCGCAGCCGCGTAGCGAAGCATCGCCGCGCGCTGTATCGGGTCCGGGAATTGGGCGTCGATGTACTTCCGGACATCGTCGCGGATGCCATCACCCTGCGAGTCGATGCCGCCGACCGTATCGGTGAAGTCCGTCGCGTGATCGCCATAGCGGTCGGCTACCGAATGTTGCGCCGTCCTGCCGGGAGCACTCGCCGCCGACGCATCGGTCGCCGCTTGCGAACCGAAGCCGGCCGGCGGTGCCGCGGTTTCGGCCCGAGGCAATACAGGCAGCGCGGCCACGCCCATGATGACGGCAGCGGCCGCAAGGTCCCTCGTTTTCATTGTTGTCGCGCTCTCGTTGTTGTTGTCGTTCTTCGAGCACTATAGTGCCTGCACGCATTCCTTCAAGAGGAGATGCGGCCTCCCGCGTCACGCCTCGCCTTTCGCACCCGGATTGAGCATCACGACGAAGCCGGCCACGCCGACGATCAACGCGATCGCGCCGCCGCGCAGCGCCATCGCGTTGTCGAACAGCAGCCCCGTCACGGCGGCCATCATCCCCGCGAGCGAGACGAACACGGCGATCGCCGCGACGACGATCCGGGACTGGCGGCGTATCATCGCGCGCCCGCCGCGTTACGCGGCCGCAACCGCCGCTACATCGGCGTCGTCGCCGCGAATCAGCAGCACCGGGCACTTCGAGCCGCGCACGAAGCGCTCGGCGACACTGCCGAGCAGCACGCGCCGGATGCCGCGCCGCCCGTGCGTGCCGACCACCGCGAGATCGATCCCGCCGTCCTTCACGTAGCGCTGCAGGCGTTCCGCGATGTCCTCGCCGATGCTCTCGGTCTCGACGAGTTCGGCCTCGCCGTTCGCGCCGGCCAGCGCGATAATCTGTTCTGCTTCGCGCAGCACCTTGCGCCCGTCGTCGCGGATTTCCTCGACGAGCGCGTGCGGATCAAAACGGCCCGCGTAGGTGAACAGCACCGACTTGTCCACCACATACACGACACTGAGATGCGCGTCGCCGGCCAGCGCGACCTTTACCGCCTCGGCAAGCGCCTGTTTCGACGAACCGCTGCCGTCGACGGCCACCATGATCTTCTTGTACATGCGAACCTCGCTGGGGTGAATTGCCGCGCGTCTGATCGCGCGCGGCCTTGTCACCATCATCGGCGGATGGCGGGTTCGAATGTTGACCACGATCAAGCGGGCGCCCATGCCGGCTGCGACCGGCCGACGCAGGGCGCCGCGCGGGCAGCACACGCCGCCGTGCGCCGGCGCCCGGTTGCGTCATCGCGTGTGCGGCGCGCGGTACTTGTGCTTGTCGAACCCACTCGCACGCGACCATTCGCCGGCGACCGCGTCCACGGCCTGCCCCGCGAACGGCACGACCGTGTCGGGCTCGGCGCCGTGACGATAGTTCGGCCCGGTGAATTCGGGATCCGCCGCATAACCGAAGTACGCGTTGCCACTCCACACGATGTTCGCGTAGCTGCCTTGCGAGTTCTTCGTGCGGAAGATCGCGCCGCTGTCGGATGCGTTGTAGAAGCGGTTACCCGTCACCTGGAACGCGTTCGCGTAGCTGAGGTTTTCGACGATCGGCGTGACCAGCCCCGGCGTGCGGGTGATCACGACGTTGTCGCGCACGACGGAATCGGCCGAGCCCGCGGCGGACACGATCCGCCGCTTGTCGTTAAGGCTCAGGTTGTTCTCGACGATCGCGCCGGTTTCCTGCGCGACGTGGCCCAGTCCGTCCGAACCGCATCCGCAGAACAGCATCAGTCCGCCGTCGTTGTCGTGGCTGAAGTTCGCGGCCACGCGCGTGTTGCGCGTGCCGAGATCGGCGTCGAATGCCATCCCGTCGCCGGCCTCGATGTTGTTCTGCAACCTTACGCCGTTGACCTCGTTGTACTGGAACAGCGCATCGTCCGTGTTGATCGCCCATGCGCCGGCACTGTTGCCCGGCGCACGCATCCAGATGTCGTACAGGTGATTCGACTCGACCTTCGGCGCGGTTGCCGTGCGCACGATGATGCCGTCGCCGCCGACGTTGTGGATCAGGTTGTTGCGGAGTACGACACGTGTCATCGGGAAATAGTCCGACGATGCCTGCGTGGCAGGATTCGTCAGGTAGGCCGGATTGCCCTTGTACGGCGGATAGTCGCCGCACGGCGCGCCGCCCTCCCGGCACATCCACGCGGATCGGGTCGACAGCGCGACCGCGTCGACGTTGTAGATCTCGCTGTTCTCGACCGCGATGTCGTCGAAGCCGGTCCGCTTCTCCTTCGTCCCGACGACTTCGTTGTCGCGCGTCACCTCGAACAGCATCCCGCCGGTCGTCTTGTACGAGCCGACCGTATTGCCGGCGACGTCCTTCAGATAGCCGCGCACGTGATGCACGTACACGTCGTCGACGCGATAGTGGCTGCCCGTGCCGTAATCCTCGAGCCGCACATACAGCCCGAGGCGCCCGCCGGGCGTCGTCGCATCGTTGGTCAGCTCCAGCGAACGAATCTCCCAGTATTGCGTGTTGGTCAGATAGATCGCCGCACGGTTCACGGTGGGATTATCTGATTTGCACAGCGAGTAGTAGCCGCTGAACCCGCCTGGCGTCTTGTGCTGCTCGGTGATCGACTGGTCGGGGTCGGCCGTCGCATCGGTGCAACCGGCCGCGATGACGGGGCGCGGCGCCTTCGGGTCGCCGTATGCGTCGACGACGATGGGCGCACCGGCCGCGCCGGTACTGCCCGGTGCGGGCGTAAAGCTGCCGTTGCAGGTCGTGCCGCGCTTGAAGCGCACGTGCATGCCGGGCGTGAGCACGATCCGGTTCAGCGTCGCGAGATCGTGGATCGGATTCGCGGCGGAGCCGGGCGTCGCGGGCGAGCCCGTTCCGTTCGATCCGAGCGAGCAGTCGACGTGCAGCGTACCGGGTACCTCATCGGCCGCCTGTCCGGCAACGGGCGCGGCGGCAAGCTGCTGCCCGGCCGCCACGCCGTCCGCCGATTCCCCGCCGCCGCATGCTGCGAGCGCGCCGATCAGCGGCGCTGCGACAATCTTCCAGTGTTTCAAAGTCAGTCTCCCGAAATATTGCATTCGTGATCCGGCACCGGGTCGACCGATGGTCGATCCGCGCGCCGGCCGCTCATTCCGGCAACCGGTTCGTCGATACGAACCGGCGCCCCCTCCTCGCTTGCCGCGGGCAGCAGCCCCGCCCGCTCGCCCAGCACCCACAGGCCGGCTGCCGCCGCGCCGTCGATCGTGTCGACGGGCGGCCAGCCGAACAGCGATGCCGCATGCCGGTAACGCGCGCACAGCGCGGCGTCGCCGATCAGCATCGGTTGCAGCGCATCGTCGCGGGCCGCGCCGCCCGGGCCGCCGTCTTCTGCGGCCAGCCCCGCGAGTTCATGGCCGATCAGCACGCCGGACAGGTAGTCGGCCTGTTCGTCAGGCGCCAGGTCGCCGGCCAGCAGCCGTGCGCGGCTACCGAAGATCGTCGCGAGCAGCCCCATCACATGGCCGGCCTGCGCGGCGCGCACGCCGCGCTCGAATGCGTCGCGCGCGAACCCGGCCGACGGCTGCATCGTGCGGCCGAGCAGGCTGTGCGTGCAGAGCAGCGCATACAGTTCGCCCGTCATGAACGTGCGGAACCGCTCGATGCGCGAGCCGCGCACGGCGACCCACTTCGAATGCGTGCCCGGCAGCCCGATCCACCGCACCGACGCCGAACCGTGCGTCGCACCGCCTGCCTGCAGCGCACCGACGATCTGCGTCTCCTCCCCGCGCATCACGTTCGCCATCTCGCCGCGCTGGATCAGCCCCGGCACGATGTGCACGGTCACACCGCGCCGCGCGCGCACCGCCAGCAGCGATGCGCCAAGCCGCGCCGCATCGATCGGCACGTCC
The DNA here is from genome assembly GCF_964265005.1 of Burkholderia crassaminum. NCBI lineage: Bacteria > Pseudomonadati > Pseudomonadota > Betaproteobacteria > Burkholderiales > Burkholderiaceae > Burkholderia > Burkholderia crassaminum. Next base: position 764,565 of record NZ_OZ183801.1, read on the forward strand.
GCATACGGCGCCTCGCGCCAGCCCTGCGTGCTGCCGACCATCCCGGCCGCGACGACCGGCAGCGCCGGCCACGCATCGAGCCATCCGCCGCACACGTCCTCGAACGCCGCATCGCATGCGTGAGCGATCGCGATACCCGCGCCGCCCAGCTGCATCACGCCCTTCGGCACGGCCCGCTCGTCGAGCACGGTCCGCGCATCCGCCATCAGGTACGCGCGCAGCGACGTGGTGCCCCAGTCGAGTGCGATCAGGCGCGGCACCGGCGCCTCGTCGTCAGGTCGTTGCATTGCATCTTGCATAGGATTCCTCTGTTTAGCGGTTGCGGCTCGCTGCTTCATCGGGCCGATATCAGAAGAGCGTCTCGATACCCGCGTAGACGCCCGTCTGCCCGCGTCCCGGCATCGGCGACGCACCGAGCCCGTTGCCATTGCCGAGCCCCGGCGACTGCGGGTTCACACCCAGGTTCGCCCCCGCGCTGTTGAACACGTGTGCGGCCGTCGCATACAGGAACGTCCGCTTCGACAGGTCGTACATCGCGCCGAGGCCGATGATCGTCGAGCGCCCTTCACCGCTGTGGTCGGCGCTCCATTGGCCCGCGTCGATCTTCATCGAATAGACGGCGCTCTGCAGATGCAGGAACGGCGTCGCGTCGTACGTCACGCCGCCCCAGTAGTAGTTCGCGGTGCGCGACAGGCCGGCCGGCGTGTCGGGCGCGCTGTAGCGCGTGTAGCCGAGCTGTACCAGCGCGGGGCCGAAGCGGTCGCGCACGCCGATGAACGCTTCCTGCGACGCGGTGAACAGGTTGTCTTCGCGGCCGTACTGGTTGCGGATCTCGTTCCAGATGGCGCGCACCTCGAAGTCGCCGTGCGTGTAAGCGAGCGTCGCGCCGTCGGACAGGCCCGTCGCGTTCACGTTGTTCGGCGAGCCGCGCAGCCAGCCGTTCGAGCTGTTGCCGAGGTTCGCCTGCAGCGCGAACGAGAAGCCGCCGAACTTCGGCGATTCATAGCGGATCCCGTTCGACAGCTTCGGGCCGTTGCGGTACGACGTCAGCGACTCGACCGAGTAGTTTTCCTCGAGCAGCGGATCGTACGACCAGATATAGCTGTTGATGAACGAGCCCTGCCCGAGCCGCAGGAAGCCGTAACGCTCGTTCTTGAAACCGATCCACGCACCGCGCTGGAACAACACGCCGCCGCCGTAGTTGCCGTTCGCCGCGTTGATCGACGATTCGAGCCAGAACACCGCCTGGTTGCCGCCGCCGAGATCCTCTTTTCCGGTGATGCCGAGGATGCTCGTCCCCCAGTCGTTGCCTTCCGAGAAGCGCGAGCCCGTCGAATGCGGGCCGTTCTGCACGCCGCTCAGGTACTGCACGTCGCCGCCCACCCGCCCCCACACCGTGACGCTCGATTCGGCCTGCGCCGCCGCCGGCACCGCCAATGCCAGCGCCGCGATCCACCCATACTGTCGCATCAAGATCTCCTCCTTCTTTTCGTTTGATTGGGAAAACGCTTTCCCTCGACAGCAAAAAAATTTCGCGGCGGTTGTCGTGTACCGTTTTCCGTTACGTTTCGAACGGAAGGCACGCGTGCTATGCTCGCGAATTGGGAAAGCGTTTTCATTGTCGACGCGCGATTGCGCTTTTTCAAGAAAATTCTGGCCCTCCAAGGGATACTACCGAGTCCGACCGCGCGGCATTCACGCGATGCCGCCGTGCGGTCGCCACCGCCGGCGCGCATGCTATGCTCGCCGGCAAAATGCACTGACACTCACTTTCATCGTGGCCAAGATCAACGAAGTCGCCGCCGCCGCAGGCGTCTCCATCGGTACCGTCTCGAAGTTCATCAACAAGACGAAGCGCTTCTCGCCCGACGTCGAGCGCCGCATTGCCGAGGCGATCGAGCAGCTCGGCTACGAGTCGAACCCGCTCGCGCGCTCGATGGCCACCGGCCAGACGGGCGCGGTTGGCGTCGTGATCCAGGACATCCTGAACCCGTACTTCACCGCGATGGTCAAGGGCGTGAACCGGATCGCCCAGCGCAACGATTTCGTCGTCCTGATCGTCGATGCCGACGAGAACCGCAAGGGCGAACGGCCGGCGCTGACGAAGCTGAGCCGGCGCGTCGACGGGCTGATCCTGAACACCAGCATGCCCGACGACGACCTGCGCTGGACCGCTAGCCTCGGCAAGCCGGTGGTCGCGGTCGGCTCCGCGCCGCGCGACGGCTTGCTCACGCTCCATTCCGACCCGGTCCGCGCGGGCGAAATGCTGGCGCAGCACCTGCTGATGGAAAAATACCAGCGCTTCGCGTACATCAGCCTGCCCAACGCGCGCGGCGACGACGAACGCCGGGCCGGCGCCGAGCAGGTGCTGGCGCGCGCCGGCTTGCCGCTGCGCACGTTCAGCGTGCCGCGCGCGACGGTGGCAGACGGCGAGCGTGTGTGCGCATCGGTGATGCTGTCGGCCGAGCCGCCCGATGCGGTGATCTGCTACAACGACATGATCGCGGCCGGCTTCATCAAGGAAGCCGAACGGCTCGGCATCGCGATCCCGCACGACGTCGCCGTGTGCGGCTTCGACAACCTCGAACTCGGCAAGCTCACGTCGCCCACGCTGACGTCGATCGACACCGAAACCGAGCGCGCGGGCGAGGTTGCGATGACGACGCTGCTCGACGCGCTCGCGGGCAAGTCGCCCGACCCGCATACGATGCTCGAAGCACGGCTCGTCGTGCGCGAATCGACGGTGCGGCCGCGCGACGCGCGGCGCCGCTGACCGCTCGCCACACTCAATCCGCTCACATCGCTCATCCGGTCAACGCGGCGCGGCCGCGACCGCTTCGCCTAGCCACGTACGCGCGACACAGTGCTGTTCGAGCCCGGCCACGCCCGGGCGCGTCTCGAACAGGCTGCCCGCGAGCGGCCCACGCAGCAATCCGTCCGCACTCACGTTGACCGACGCGGAGGTCACGAACAGCGTCGCGCGATCGGCGCCGCCGAACGCGACGCTGGTCGGCCGCTGCACCGGCATCTCGACGACCTTGTCGAGCGTGCCGTCCGGCGCGTAGCGATGCAGCCGCCAGCCGTCCCAGATCGCCGACCACACGCCGCCTTCCGCATCGACCGCGAGCCCGTCCGGCACGCCGCGCGCGTCGCCGAACGTCGCGAACGGCCGCGCATTCGACAAGCGCCCGGCGTCGATGTCGAAGTCGTACGCAAAGATGGTGCGGCGGCCGGAATCGGTCACATACATCGTCGTGCCATCCGGGCTCCAGCCCATTCCATTCGCACACGCGAAGCCGGCCACCGCGACGCGCGACGTACGCGCATGCTCGAAGCAATGCAGGTCGCCCGGGCCGTCGCCGTCGTCGGCCATCGTGCCGACCCAGAAGCGGCCGCGCGCGTCGACCGCGCCGTCGTTGTAGCGCAGTGATGGCCGCGCGTGCGCGGCGTCGGCCAGCCGCTCGAGCGTTCCGTGTGCGGGGTCGAACAGGTGCAGGCCGCTCTTGAGCGCGACGAGCAGCCGCCCGTCGTCCACGCCCGCGACGCAGCCGGCCAGCTCCGGCAGCAGCCAGAAGCCCGTCTGCCCATGACCGGGCGTGTAGCGGTAAAGCGCGGTGCGCTTGATGTCGATCCAGTAGAGCGACGCCGAGCGTTCGCACCAGAGCGGGCCCTCTCCCAGGATCGCGTTCGCGCCCTGTACCAGTTTTACTGTCGTCATCGAAATTCTGTTTTATGCATGCGTTCGGCCGCCCGCCGCAGCGGCGGGCGGAACCTGCCGGCCAGGCCGGACTCAGAGCGCGCGGCCCGCGTCGTCGAAGAAGTGCGCGTGCCGCATGTCGATGCGCACGCCGACCGGCTGCCCCGAAGCGACCGTGTACGCGTCGCGGTTCTGTCGCACCGACAGCAGCCGGTCGTGACCCGCGAGCTCGACATAGACGATCGTCGCGTCGCCCAGATGCTCGGCGTGCGTGACGCGGCCGTCGAGCCCCGTGCCGGGCGCGCCGACCGTGAGGTTCTCCGGCCGGATACCGAGCTGCAGCGAGCCCGACGGCCACGTGCGCGACGCGTCCGGCGCCGCGGCGAGCGAGCCGCCCGGCACGTCGAAGCGCGGTGCATCGGCGCCGCCGTGCGCACGGCACGGCAGGAAGTTCATCGACGGCGAACCGAGGAACGATGCGACAAAATGGTTCGCCGGCTGCTCGTACAGCGAAAGCGGCGAGCCGACCTGCTCGATGCGCCCGCCGTTGAACACCGCGATGCGATCCCCGAGCGTCATCGCCTCGACCTGGTCGTGCGTCACGTAGATCATCGTGCTGCCGAGTTCGCGATGCAGCCGCGCGAGTTCGAGCCGCATTCCGCCGCGCAGCGCGGCGTCGAGGTTCGACAGCGGTTCGTCGAACAGGAACACGCCCGGCTTGCGCACGATCGCGCGGCCGATCGCGACGCGCTGCCGCTGGCCGCCCGACAGCGCCTTCGGCTTGCGATCCAGCAATGCGGACAGCCGCAGCGCCTCGGCCGCCTGCCCGACGCGCGTGCGCGTCTCGGCCGCGTCGACACCCGCGAGCTTCAGCCCGAACGCCATGTTCTCGAACACCGTCATGTGCGGATACAGCGCGTAGTTCTGGAACACCATCGCGAGCCCGCGCTTCGCGGCCGGCACGTCGTTCACGCGGCGGCCGTCGATCAGCAGGTCGCCCGACGTGATCTCCTCGAGCCCCGCGAGCATCCGCAACATCGTCGACTTGCCGCAGCCCGACGGGCCGACGAACACCATGAATTCGCCGTCCTCGATGTCGAGGCTGACGTCCTTGATCACCTCCGCGCCGTCGTCGTAACGCTTGCGGATCTGCTTGAGCGACACACTTGCCATGATTGGGTTTCTCCTCGTCCGTTGCTGCCGCTCACCATTCGGCGACCGAGCCGTCCTCGCGACGCCACACGGGGTTGCGCCAGCGGTGCCCCGTCGCGGCGGCCTCCCTCACCTTCGCCTCGTCGATCTCGACGCCGAGCCCCGGCGCGTCCGGGCGCGCGACGTAGCCCGCGTCGAACGCGAACGGGATGCCACGCGTGTACGCATACATCGCGTTGTCGTCGTGATAGGCCACATTGGTCGACTGCTCCTGGATGAACGCGTTCGGCGTGCAGAAATCGATCTGCAGCGACGCCGCGAGCGTCAACGGCCCGAGCGGGCAATGCGGCGCGACCGCGACGTCGTATGCCTCGGCCATCGCCGCGATCTTGCGCAGCTCCCAGATCCCGCCCGTGTGGCTCACGTCGGGCTGCACGATGTCGACGACACCTTCCTGCAGCAGCTCCTTGAACTGCCAGCGCGTGAACAGCCGTTCACCGGTCGCGAGCGGCACCGCGCAGTCGCGCGCGACTTCGCGCAGCGCATCGTTGTGCTCGGGCAGCAGCAATTCCTCGTAGAACATCGGGTCGAACGGCGCGAGCGCTTTTGCCAGCGCCTTCGCGACGGGGCGGCGCACGCGGCCGTGGAAGTCGATGCCGAGCCCGACCTCCTTGCCGATCGCATCGCGCACCGTGCCGAAGCGCGCGACCGCGCGGTCGATCGCAGCAGGCGACTCGATCCAGTCGGTCGCGTTGACCACACCCATCTTCAGCGCCGTATAGCCGGCCTCGACGAGCTGCCGCGCGTTCGCGGCCATCTCTTCCGGCGTATCGCCCTTCACGTGCGCATACACGCGCGCCTTCTCGCGCACCGGGCCGCCGAGCAGGTCGTAGACGGGCACGCCGAGCGCGCGCGCCTTGATGTCCCACAGCGCCTGCTCGATGCCCGAGATCGCGCTCGTCAGGATCGGGCCGCCGCGATAGAAGCCGCCGCGATACATGACCTGGAACAGGTCCTCGATGTGGCGCGGGTCGCGGCCGATCAGGTAGTCGGCGAGTTCGTGCACGGCGGCGGCCGTGGTGGCCGCGCGCCCTTCGACGATCGGCTCGCCCCAGCCGGCCAGGCCCTCGTCGGTGCTGACCTTCACGAACTGCCAGCGCGGCGCGACCGCGAATGTTTCGATTTCGGTGATCTTCATGTGGAGGAACGGGTGCGGTTGAACAGCAGCGCCGACATACCGTTGTCGGCGACAAGATCCGCGCCGGCGATGCCGATCGCCGCGTCCGACAGCAGGAACGCGGCGATGCGGCCGATATCGGCCGGCTCGTTGATGCGCTGCGCGGGATGCAGCGCGCGATATGCGTCGAGCAGCGCGGGATCGCGCTCGAGTGCCGCGCCGATCGGCGCGTTCAGCGTGAAACCGGGGCTCAGCGTGTTGACGCGGATGCGCTGCGGCGCGAGGCTCGTCGCCATCGCACGCGACATCGCGACGATGCCGCCCTTGGTCGCCGCATACATCTCGAAGCCGGGCACGCTCGCGCCCGCATGATTCGACGCGATGTTGACGATCGCGCCGCCGCCGGCACGCGCGATGCGCGGCGCCGCGAGCTGCGCGCACTGGAACATCGCGCGCAGGTTGGTGCGGTACAGGCGGTCGCAGTCGTCGAGCGAGAACGCGTCGAACGGGCCGTGCAGCGTGATGCCCGCGTTGTTCACGAGCCCGTCGAGCCGGCCGTGATGCGCATCGATGCGCTCGAACAACGCGGCGACGCTCGCCGGGTCGGCCACATCGGTTTCGACGAACAGCGCGTCGCGGCCGCCCAGCCGTTCGCGCACCGCATCGGCGCGCGCGGCGTTCTTCTCCGCGACGACCACCTGCGCGCCGCATGACGCAAGCACTTCGACGATGCCGAGGCCGATGCCGTCGCCGCCGCCGGTGACGACGACCACGCGGCCGTCGAGCGATTCGAATGGATTCATGAGGTCACCCCTTGACCGCGCCGGCCGTGATGCCCGCGACGATCCTGCGCTGGAGAATGAAGAACAGCACGAGCAGCGGCAGCGTGCCCATCACGGCTGCCGGGAACAGCTTGGTCGGATCGATGTCGTTGGTGCCGATGAAGCGGAACACCGCGACCGTGATCGTGAACTTCGACGAGTCGGTCAGGAACAGCAGCGGATAGACGAGGTCGTTCCACACCGACAGCGTGACGAACATCGCGAGCGTGCCCGTGATCGGCCGCAGCAGCGGCAGCACGATGTACCAGTACACCTGCAGCGGGCTGCAGCCGTCCATCACCGCCGCCTCTTCCAGTTCGAGCGGGATGCGCTTCAGGAAGCTCGTGTAGAAGAACACGCCGAGCGGCAGGCTCTGCACGGTGTACGCGAGCACGACGCCGAGATACGTGTTGAGCAGGTGGAGATCGCGGAACAGCACGTACAGCGGCGTCAGGCTCACGAACATCGGGATCGTCAGGCCGAGCGTCAGCACGATGTAGACCGCATTCGACAGCCGGCCCTTCACGCGTGCCAGCGGATAAGCCGCGAGCGACGACAGCAGCGCGACGAGAAACGTGACCGCGAGCGTGATGCCGATCGTGTTCGCGACGCTGCGCCAGTAGTTCATCTGCGTGAACACGGCCGCGTAGTTGCCGAAGAACACGTGGTCAGGCAACCCGAGCGGGCGCGCGATGATGTCGTCGCCGGTGCGCAGCGACATCAGCACCATGTAGATCGTCGGCAGCAGCACGATCGCGACGATCGCGATCGCGGCGACGAGCCGTGCGAACCCCGGCATGCGGTGCAGCAGCGCGCTCGCGCGCAGCCCGCCGCCCGACGTGCCGGCGGACGGACGGTCCGCATGAAAGCGTTGACGGATGACGTTCACAGGTTGTCCTCCCGGCGGCGCAGGATCGTGTTCTGCGTGGTGGCAACCACCACGACGATCGCGAGCATGATCATCGACAGCGCGCTCGCGAAGCCGAACTTGTAGTCGTTGAACAGGCTGTGGAAGATCTGCAGCCCGAGCGTGGTCGTCGCGCCGTCCGGCCCGCCGTTGGTCAGCACGAGCGGCAGTTCGAAGGTCTTCAGCGTGCCGATCGTGCTCAGCGTGATGTTCACGGTGAACGCCGGCGCGAGCAGCGGCAGGTCGATGCGCGTGAAGCGCACCCACGCGTTCGCGCCGTCGAGCTTCGCCGCGTCGTGCAGCTCCGTCGGAATGTTCAGGTAGCCGGCCAGGAAGATCGCCGTCGAATAACCGACGTACATCCACACATGCACGGCCGTGACCGCCGGCAGCGTGACCGACGGATCGCCGAGCCACACCTGTTGCAGCGCGTCGAGATGCACGAGATGCAGCAGTTCGTTGATGCCGCCGCCGAGCGGCGAGTACAGGTACTCCCACACGAACCCGGCGATCACCGCCGAGAACATGCTCGGCACGAGCAGCCCGACGCGCAACGCGCCGCGCAGCCGCGGCAGCGAGAACAGCAGCGCCGCGAACAGCAGCCCGAGCCCGTTCTGCATGATCACGACGATCGCCGCGTATGCGAACGTGACGACGAGCGTATGCAGGCTCGCGGGATCGCGAAACGCCGCCGCGTAGTTTGCGAGCCCGATCCAGTCCGCATCGCCCACCCCGGAAAAATCCGTCAGGCTCATCCGCGCGGCCTTGAACAGCGGATACAGGCTCAGCAGCGCGTATAGCGCGAGCGCCGGCACGGCGCACCACAGCAAGGTCCGGTTGCGCTTCATCGTGCGCCTCCTTCGTCAAACCGTGCCGCGCGAGATCGCGCGGCACCGGAAATGTCAGCGGACGGGCGGTTCATCGCGCAGCCGCATCCCAGCGGGCAAGCAGCTTCGCCGGGTCCTGACCGATGTCGAGGAAATACGCGGACATCGAATTCCAGATCGCCGTGAACAGCGAGCCGGCCCACACGCCCTTCGGATACAGCACGACGTGCCCGTTCTTCTGCGCGGCCGCATACGGCTGCGCCTGCGGCGGCATCGCGTCGGTGCCGCCCTCGAACGGGCTGAACCCGGCTTCCGCGTCGAGGAACTGGCGGTCGTTGTCGGGGCGCGCCCAGAACGCGAGCCACTTCTTCGCGGCATCGGCCTGATGCGACGCCGCGTTGATCGCCCACGCGGTGCCGAGCATGTCGAGCGCGACGGGTCCGTTGCCGGGCACGAGCGCCGGCAGCGGCGCGAACTGGAACGACAGCCCCTTCGTCGCGCTGAACTTCGCGATATTCCACGCACCCTGCGGCATCATCGCGACGCGGCCGGCCTGGAACTCGGTCAGCCCCGTGCTCCACGCGCTCACGCCATTGTTCAGGCGCGGCACGAAGCACTTCGCGTCCGCGAGCACCTTCAGCGCGGCCATCGACTGCTTGAACGCCGGATCGGCCGCGAAGCGCGCACTGCCCGCGCCGACGAACGACTCGGCGCGCGCATCCGCGTCGCCGCCGCCGGCTGCAAGCCCGGACGCGATCACGAGCGCCGCAGGCGCCCAGCCTTCCTTCGCGGGCAGCAGCATCGGCGTGATGCCGGCCGCCGCGAGCTTTCCGCACGCCGCCTTCAACTGATCGACGTCGGTCGGCACCGTCGCGATGCCCGCGCGCTTGAACAGGTCGAGGTTCGCGAACAGGCCGATGCCGACCAGTTCCATCGGCAGCATGTAGGTCTTCCCGCCGATCTGCGTGTGGTTGCGCACGCCGCGCCAGATCGTCGGCACCCACTTCTCGCCGCTGAGGTCCAGCAACTGGTGCGCGCCCTGCCACTGCCGCATCAGCTCGCGGTCGACCATCAACACGTCGGGCCCGTTGCCGCCCTGCAGCCGCGACGACGCGACCGTCGTCGTGTCGTTGCGCGACATGTATTCGAACTTGACCTTGATGTCGGGGTTTTCCTTCTCGAACTTCGCGATCAGCGCCGCCATGTTGGCGGGCTCGGCGCCGCCGCCCTTCCAGCCTGTCACGTCGAGCGTGACCGGCGCGGCGCACACCTGCGCCGCCAGCACTGAAAGGACTGCGAAAGTTACCGCCCGAAGCCTGTTGAACATCTGCTGTCTCCACGTTGTTGTCGAATCGTTGCGCACGGCCGGTGGCGTGTGCCCAGCGGCGTGTGGCGGCCGGGCCGTGCGGCATGGGAACCGGCTGCGATCCCTCGCGCCGGAAACCCGCGTTTCCCCGTCGTTCGATTCATCTGGGAAAGCGCTTTCCCTATTGTGTCGTACAACCTGCCCGGCTTGCAAGCGCCGGGGCGAATCGATCGTCTAGGGGATATCCCGGGGCGTGTCGCGACCGCGGTGAGCCGTCCGTGCGCACCAGGATCGAGCGGTCATCGCGCCGAAGGCGCTATCATCGAATGTGCGACTTTCGTCCGGCCCTTATTTGCCGGCCCACTTTCAACTCGCTCAACCGACATGACAACGACTACCGAACGCGTGGACGGCGCCGCCCAGCATCTCGTCGCCGCCCGCCATGCCGGCTCGCCCGGCCCGCTGCTGCCCGATGCGCTGCGTCCCGAGAACGTCGAGACCGCGCTCGCGATCCAGCAGCGCGTGGCCGACCTGCTCGGCGAACCCGTCGGCGGCTGGAAATGCGCGCTGCCGCCGCCCGACCGCGTGATCCTCGCGCCGATCTTCGCGTCGACGATCCGCGAGGCCGATGCGCCGTACCGCGTCGTCGGCGGCCCGATCGTGCGGATCGAACCGGAAATCGCGTTCGTGCTCGATCGCGACCTGCCCGCGCGCGATCAGCCGTACGACGAACAGGCCGTGCGCGACGCGATCCGCGAAGTGCGCATCGTGCTCGAGGTGCTCGGCTGCCGCTATGCGGAGCCCACACGCGCGTCGAAGTTCGAGCTACTGGCCGACGGGCAGTTCAACCAGGGGCTGTGCGTCGGCCCGGTCGTGCCCGACGGGCTGAACGTGCCGCTCGAGACGCTGGCGCTGTCGTTCGAAGGCGCGCTGAACCGCGTGATCGACGGCCGCCATCCGGACGGCGATCCGCTGAAGCCGCTGGTGTGGCTCGTCAACTTCCTCGCGTCGCGGGGCGACCCCGTGCGCGCCGGGCAGATCGTGACAACCGGTTCGTATGCGGGCGCGATCGACGTGCCGCTCGGCGATGCGCTGACGGTCCGTTTCGGCGAGCTCGGCAGTTTGTCTGTGACGTTGACGGCCTGATGCGCGCGGCTCGCGGGCGCAGCTGATCGCTGATCGCCAGTCGCCGGTCGCCGGTCGCCGGTCGCCGGTCGCCGGTCGCCGGTCGCCGGTCGCCGGTCGCCGGTCGCTGATCGCTGATCGCCGGTCGCTGATCGCAGCGCGACGGCCGCGACCGTTGCGCGGCCGGCTTCGTGGCCGGTGTCAGGTGCGTGGCTGCGCGCGCTGTCGCGACGGCAACGTCATCGCGGCCACACCCGCGACGACGCAAGCGAGCCCCAGCCACGCCGACGCAGACAGCGATTCCCCGAGCAGCGCCATGCTGATGCCGACACCGATCGGCACACGCAGATAGGCCTGCGCCGTCGTGCCGACCGAACCGAGCGTCTGCACGAGCCGGAAGTAGATGACGAACGCGAGCGCGGTCGAGAAGACCGCGAGCGCCGCCAGCGCGATCAGCGATTGCGGCGATGGATGAAGCGTCCACGGATGGTCGACGGCGAGGCTGGCAGGCACCAGCACGATCGCACCGACGATCAGCGAGCCGGCGGCGGGCGCCGCGGGCGACAATCCGCTGAAGCCCCGGCCGTAGATCGCTGCGCCCGCGTAGCAGACGGTCGCCGCGACGATCGCCAGTTGCGGCACGAGTTGTCGCCCGAGCCCCTCGAACGCGCTGACGCCGACCACCAGCGAGATGCCGACGAGCCCGGCGACGACGCCGAACAGCTTCCTCGGTGTCAGCGGTTCATGGCGGGTAATCAACCAGGTGCCGGCGAACGCAAGAACGGGTGACGCGGAATTGAGGATCGTCGCGAGACCGGCTTCGACTGAACGTTCGGCCCACGCGATCAGCGTGAACGGTACGACGCTATTCAACAGCGCCTGCACGAAGAAGCGACGCCAGACCGCGAGATCGCGCGGCATCGGAATGCGCGTGACGCGCATCCAAAGCAGCAGCACCGAGCCTGCGATCAAGGTCCGCGCGGCGATCAGCGTCAGCGGCGGAATGGTCGCGACGCCGATCCGGATGAACGTGTAGGACGCGCCCCATAACGTCGAAAGCGCGAGGAGCAGGAGCAGGTCCGCGACGGCGGGAGGGCTGCGGGGCATGACGGGCTGCAGCATGTCGGGAGGTTCGCGTTCGCAGTCCATGACGAGGTTGGGATCGGCCCGCTCGGCACGGGTCGCATAAGCAGATGATGCCGCCGGTCTGGCGCGAACGCTTCAGCGTGACGCGAAATGTGGATTGCCGGTTGAATGGCCGCACCGGTCGCCGGTCGACGCCGTCCGACCGTTCAACTATCCTTGGACGACGTGACATCCAGGACAAACCGCGGCAACGGAAACGGAGTGACTTCAATGGATGAACGCACGGGCCCGATCAAAGGCGCCACCCGCTACCGGACGGCGAACAGTCACGATGTCGACGCGCTCGTTCAACTGATCAATTCAGCCTACCGCCCGACAGCGGCTGTAGCAGGATGGACGCACGAAGCATCGCTCGTCGACGGCCCGCGGATTGCGTCGTCACAGCTCGTCGATACGTTGCGCGCACCGGATTCCGCCCTGCTGGTCGCCGACGTGGAAGGGCAGATTGCCGGCTGCATCGAAGTCAGGAAAGACGGCAACGTTGCCTATATCGGCACGCTGGCCGTTTCGCCGTCGATGCAGGATCGCGGGCTCGGCAAGGCGTTGCTGAACGAAGCCGAACAATTCGCCAGCCGGCGCTGGCAGATCGGCAAGGCCGTCATGGTCGTCCTGTCGGCACGCCACGAACTGATCGACTTCTACTTGCGCCGCGGCTATACGCGAACCGGGGAACGGTCGGGCTACCCGTTCGACGCCGGCGTGGGCACACCGCGCGACCGCACCCTGACCATCGAGACGCTGACCAAAGACATCGTGCGGGACTGACGCCGCGTGCGATCGCGCCCTGCGCCGCCGCGACGGCCCTGCCATCCGTCCATTCGGCCGCGCCGTGATAACGTTGCACATCATCACGCGCACGGGACCGCCCGCTGCGCATGCGAACCGCTTTCACGCCCCTGCCCGCCATGTCGCTGACACCGCTGCCCGCCCTGTTCGACGAAACCCTGCGCATCGTCGCTCGTCGTTACCGGCTGCCGCCGCTCGACAGCGCGTCGTCATTGACCGACGCCGCGAATCCGGCCACCGCCCTTGCGATCGTGATCGAGGAAGCGTGCCGGATGCGGACAGACGGCGAGTCTCCCGGCACGGCACTGCGGCAGCGCTTCATCGACGCCCTCGCGCAAATGATCCGCGACGCGATGAATCCTCAGTCCGGCGATCCCGCCTTTCAGGCCGCGGTGCTGCGGCACGATGCGCCGAGCGTGCGCGAATACGCGTCGTTGTCCGCGCACGCGGAGCAGGACCGGCGCGCGCTGTACTCCGCCGTCAATGCGATCGCGCACCCGGCCAAACTCGAACGCAGTGCGCAGACGTGGCAACGCGACGGGCTCGCGCGACTGCATGCGGCCGTGACCTCCGCGTCGTGGGCCGATCTTCACGCGACGCTGCAGCAGCTGCTCGCCCTGCCCGACATGACGACCGACGCCGCGTTCGAGCAGGACATCGTCAAGCTGAAAGACAGCCCCGCGCTCGAACGCATGCTGCGTGTCGACGCACTGGCATCGGACGAGCACGTGCGCCGCTACCGTGCGCTGTGGGTCCGCCAGGGGCCGCTCGAAGGCAGCACGATCGCCGTTGCGCAGGGCGTCGCATCGCAGCAGCGCGGCGCAGCCGTCGAAGCGCTGGCCGCGCAGGCGCTCGACGCGCTGGCCCGCAGGCTCGAAGCGGTAGACGAGCAGCGTACCTACCAGGTGGTCACGTCGATGCGGGTGCCGTCATCGATACCGGGCCGACACGACCGCGCGAAAACCGAATGGGACGCGATCCTGCTCGAACGCACGCGCGGCGATGACCCGGCGCCCGCATGGAACGTGCGCTTCCTCGTCGAAGCGAAAGCGTCCGCGGATGCCGCGACGACCGATCTGCCGCGGCTGCTGCGCGGCCTGAACCTGCTCGCGCAGGCCGACTCCGACACGATCTATTCGTTCGAGACGCACCAGGGCACGGTGCGCGTGCACGGTGCGTCGCTGCGGGCGCTGACGACCGACGAAGCGACGCTGCAACAGGAAGTGCTCTATTGCTGCGATGCGTCCGCGGACGCGACGCCGCGCCTGCTGGGCGCCGCAAGCCGGATGCAGTTGCTGTCGGCGCAAGCCAGCCTGGAGTACGCGAGCGCGCTCGCGCAGCGGCCGGATGCCGATCCTGATGGCCTCGGTGTCGTCTGGCACGCGCTGCTGACGTTGCCGCAATGGCATGCGGTGCTGCACCAGTACCCGTCGTTGCGGCAGGTCCGCGAGCTGATGGTGGCGATCGACGACTTGCGGGCCGCGATCGACGATGCAGATGACGGGGACGTCGCAAGCAGCGTGTGCGCGTGATGCGCGAGCGGCATCGCGCGCTCGGTTGTTGAGCATGCCGAACGGCAATGCCCATCCCGCCGGCCGGCCACCGTCAGCAGATCGCTGCGTCTGCACTGTGTGGACTTCCCTTTCGCCGGCCCGCATTCGACGCGACTGCCGGCCTGCGCGCGCTCGCGGCCGGGCCGGCCGGTGCGGTACGATACGCGCCGGGGCGAAACGCCTCACCTGAGAGACCCGGCCGCTGCGGCCCCACACCCGGCACAAGAAAAAATGCCCAAAAGCCCATTGCTGCACCGAAACCTGTTCGCCGCGCTGGCGGCCGGCCTGTTCTGGATTCCGGCCGCCCATGCCAGCGGGGACGACGGCTGCTATGCGCCAACCACGCTCCGGCAGACCGCCTACTCCTGCGCCAACCTGCCGATGCTGAGCCCCGCCAACGACACGCGCATCAACGCGATGCTGATGATGGTCGACAGCACCAAGGTCGCACAGGCGTTTCCGGACCCGAAGACGATCCCGGCGAAAGACCGGATCAACCAGATCATCGTGCCGTTTCCGATGGACTTCTCCGGGTGGATCTACATCGGGCAGAAGGAGTCCGACAAGACCGCAAAGTCCGACAACGCAGCGGATGCCGACGCGCAGTCGAACCGGTACGCCGACGGCGAAGGCAGCATCTGCCGCAGCATGAACTCGGGCGCCGACGCGTTCAACGACGCACTGGGCGGTGCCGGGGGCCTCCCCGCCGACGAAGCCGCGCGCCTGCGCGCGGCGCGCGCCGACATCGCGCAGAAGACCTGCGCCACCGGCGGCGCGAGCGCCGCGTGGACCAAACCGCCGGTCAAGTCACCGCTCGGCCAGCAGTTCGCCGCGTACCTCGACGGCACGAACGCGTTCTACCGCGCCGATTTCCTCACCGCGACCCGGGCCTTCTCGAACGCGTCGCACAGCGCGAACCCGTGGCTGAAGGAAACCGGGCTCTACATGGCCGGACGCGCGCAGCTGAACGCCGCGCAGGCCAACGTGTTCGACAACGACAACCCCACGCCGTCGCTCGGCCGCGTGACGAAGGTATCGCTCGACGCCGCGAATACGGTGTTTCGCACCTATCTGAAGGTGTATCCGCAGGGACGCTATGCGACCTCCGCGAACGGGCTGTTGCGGCGGGTCGCGTGGCTCGGCGGCAACGTCACGCAGCAGGCTGACCTGTACGGCCATGCGCTCGCGCGCTGGTCGCCGGCGACGTCGAACGTGCCGCTGATCCAGCTGGCGAACGAACTCGACAGCAAGCTGCTGTTCGGGTCGGAATTCGACGCACGTCAGATCCAGTCGCCGACCGTGCTCGCGACCGTCGACCTGCTGCGCATGCGCACGTCGGACAACAGCGATTCGAGCCGCAACAAGCCGCTGACCCTGGACGACCTGCAGGCGCAGAAGCCGCGCTTCGCGAACGCGCCCGCGCTGTACGACTACCTGCTCGCAACCTGGTACGTCCAGATCGGGCACAAGCCGGACGCCGCGCTCGCCCTGCTGCCGCAGACACCCGCCGAGCCGCTCGACTACTTCGGCCTGAGCCAGCAGGCGCTGCGCGGGTTCGCGCTGGAGGATAGCGGCCAGTCCGACAAGGCGCGCCAGCTGTGGCGCGACCTGATCCCGCTCGCGAAATTCCGCTTCCAGCGCGAGGCGCTGGAACTCGCGCTCGCGATCAACCTGGAACAGGCCGGGCTCGTCAACGACGCGTTCGCCGACGATTCGCCCGTGCAGAACGCCGCGATCCGCGCCGTACTGCTGCGGCGCGCGGCCAATGCGGAACTGCTGCGCGCGCAGGCACAAAACCAGGCGACCGGCAGCGCACTGCGCGACACCGCGCTGTACGCGCTGCTGTACAAGGAACTCACGCGTTCGCACTACGCCGAATTCATCGCCGATGCCGCGCTGGTGTCCGGCACGCCGGCCGACCCGTTGAAACCGTTCATCGCGCCCGGCGCGAAAAACGAAGACGGCTACGTGTGCCCGTCCGCGCGCGACATCGCGGCGGCGCTCCAGCAGAATCCGGCCGACCCGAAAGGGTTGAACTGCCTCGCCGATTTCGTGCGCGTCAACCCGCTCACGGCCAACCTCGAAGGCGACGCGGTGCCCCCGTGGATGCGCAACGCGTCAGCGGCGAGCGCCACACGCGTGCCGCCGACGCTCGGTGCGGCGCCGTCGCAGTTCGCGGGCAAGCCTTACGAGCGGATGTCGAGCTACGTGACGGTGATGGCCGATGCGCAGGCGAACCCGAACGACCGCGCCTACGCGTACTACCGCGCGATCAAGTGCTACGCGCCGGGTGGCACCAACGAATGCGGCGGCAAGGACGTGCCGAAGAACGTGCGCAAGCGCTGGTTCGATACGCTGAAAGCCAGCTACGCGGGCAGCCCGTGGGCGCAGAAACTTCGCTACTACTGGTAAGCGCCGCGTGAAGCGTATCGCGTGTATCGCGCTGTTGCTGGCCGGACGCGTCGCACTGGCCGGCACCGTCGATGCCGCGCGGTACGACACGTTCTGGCTGTGGGCGGGCGTGAAGCCGCAGGCGGTCGTGCACGGCGCACGCACCGTCTACGTGCTGCAAGGGCAGATCGAGGCATCGCCGCGGGACGAGTCGCAAGTGCGCGTGATCGCGCAGGGCGTCGCGCTGCCGCCCGCGCCGCATGCGCGCGTGTGGCTGGTCTATCGCGCACATACGCTGCGCTGGACGCCCCGCGTCACGCAGATCATGCTCGCGCAGCTCGAGCGCTGGCGCGCGTCGGGCCGCACGATCACGGGCATCCAGATCGACTTCGATGCGCGCACGCGCCACCTGCAGGATTACCTCGAATTCCTGCGGACGCTGCGCGAGACCCTGCCCGCCGATTGCCGGCTGAGCATCACGGGGCTGCTCGACTGGAGCAGCCGCATCGATACCGACCAGGTCAACCAGTTGCGAGGGATCGTCGACGAAGTCGTCGTGCAGACCTACCAGGGCCGCCGCACGATCCCCGACTATGCGGACTACCTGCCGCGCGTCGCGCGGCTGCAGTTGCCGTTTCGCATCGGCATCATCCAGGGCGGCGAATGGGACGCGCCGCCTTACCTCGCGACGAACCCGTGGTTCCGCGGCTACGTCGTGTTCCTGCGCAACGATTAGCGGGAAGAACGCGACGACGTCGAGCATTCCCGTGCGCCGGATTCATTCCGGGCGCGGTGAGCTCGCATCCACGTACACCCACGCGGCGACGCCCGATTCAAGCACCACACGATCGCGGCGATACGCGTCGACTTCGTAGTCGTCCGCGTGCTGCAGTTCTTCACGCGTGATCGCAAACACGGTGCCCGTTACGCGATCGCCCGATTGGCCGGTAAAGGCCACCACCGGATGATGCGTCTTCCCGCTCGTCGCGACCACCTCCGGGTCGTCGATCTTCAGCATCGTCATCGCGTAACCGGGCATTGCATCCTCACGACCGTCGAGCTTGCGGCCGAAGGTGGCGAGCTGCACCGGTTCGAGTTGCAGCGTGCCATAGGAAAAGAGCTGCTCGGAGTAAGTCGGGGCGGTGCTGGACATGATTGAACTCGATAAAAAAACAAGGGCAAACGAAGCGTAACGCAGATCGCCGACAGGCTTATGCAGCACCTGCAATCGCACCGCCGAGCCCGGCGAGCGCAATCACGAGCAACGCGAGCGCCGACGAGGCCGTGATCCATCGTTGCTTGCCATGAATCAGCGGATGGTTGATCGCGGCCATGTAGCCGGTCATGATCGTGAAATCGACCGCGATCCACAGCGCGGCCAGGATCGCCAGGCTCACGCGCGAATCCGGCGTGATGGCAACGAACTGCGGAAAGAACGCGACGAAGAACAGCAGATCCTTCGGGTTCGCGATGCCGACGAGAAAGCCGCGCACCACACCCGGCAAGCGCCGCGCCTGCGACGCCGGTTCGCCTTGCGCGGCGCCGTTGCCCTCGCGCATACGGCCGGCGCGCCATTCGCCGAGCAGCGTCCGGACGGCCAGTACCGCGATGAAGATGCAACCCGCCACGTGCAACCCCGTGAGCAGGCGATCGCTGACGAGCACGACGCCGAATACCATCAGCATCGCCCCCGCGATCATCACGAGGCTCGCGGCATTCGCGCCCACCGCGGTCAGCATGCCCTGGCGGAAACCGCGCCGCGCGACGGTGCCGACCACGAGCATGACGACGGGGCCGGGCGTCGCGATGAGCAGCACGATCGCGGCGAAATAGGCGAACAGCAGCGGGTAATGGAGTGCCATGACAAAAAGTTGTTGGATGGATTGGCGCGCGTGCCCGCTACGATGGCATCATCGGGATTCAGCAAAGCAGCTTGCACGGTTTTATGAAGTATTGCGTGCCTGGCCCGCTGCTGAAAAACGGAAAATCCTGTTGGATCACATGAGTTTTATTCATACTCGAACCCCGTGAAGGCCAAACCGCTCCCCCCTGTCTACGCGTTGCGCGCATTCGAAAGCGCCGCGCGCACCGGCTCGTTTACGCTTGCCGCCGAGGAACTGAGCCTGACGCAGAGCGCGGTGAGCAAGCACGTCCGGACGCTCGAGGCCTACTTCGGCCGGAAACTGTTCGTCCGGCGCGGCCCCAAAATGACGGTGACGGCGGAAGCGCAGATCTTCGCGTCGGGCCTGCGGCGCGGCTTCCGGCAGATCGAGGAAGCCTGCATGCTGTTCCAGTCGCAGCGCGACGTGCTGCGGCTCAAGGCGCCGTCCACGCTCACGATGCGCTGGCTGCTCGACGCGCTGGCCGCGTTTCGCAACACGCGGCCCGCGTTCGAGGTGCAGATCGCGAGCGTGTGGATGGATGTCGATACCGTCGATTTCTTCAGCGAATCCTACGATTGCGCGATCCTGCTCGGCGCAGGCAAGTTCGGCGAGGCCACGCAATGCGTGAAGCTGTTCGACGAATGGCTGATTCCGGTGTGCTCGCGGGCGACCGCGACGGTCGCACGCACGAATCCGGCCGCGTGCGAGCTGATCCACCCGTCGCCCGACCGGCGCGACTGGCGGCGTTGGCTCAAGGGCAGCGGCCATAATCTCGAGGTGGACATCACGCGCGGGCAGGTGTTCGACATGCTCGAACAGGGGATCGCGGCAGCGATTGCCGGCCACGGCATCTCGATCGGCGATCTCGCGCTGTGTGCCACGGCAATCGACGAGAAGCAGCTCGTGCTGCCGTTCAAGACGGCCGTCAATACCGGTGACGCGTACTACCTCGTCTGGCCGGAAGACTCCGGCAAAGCCGCGCAGGTGCGCGAACTGCTCGCGTTTCTGGAAAGCCGGATGCCGCGCCTGACGTTTCCGGGCATCCGCTTCAACGGTCCGGGCTGAACCCTGCGGCTGGCGAACCGGTCGCCTTGCCGACGGCGCTACCGGGCGCTACGAAGCGCCACCACACACCCGCCAGCCTGCGCCGACCGTCACCGTTACGCCTGCACGAAAGCCAGCAGGTCGGCGTTGAGGACGTCCGCGTTGACCGTCAGCATCCCGTGCGAATAGCCCGGGTACGTCTTCAGCGTGCCGTTCTTCAGCAGCTTGATCGACTTCAGCGCGGCATCCGCGATCGGCACGATCTGGTCGTCCTCGCCGTGCAGCACCAGCGTCGGGACGGAGATCGATTTCAGGTCCTCGGTCTGATCCGTTTCCGAAAACGCCTTGATGCCTTCGTAATGTGCTTTGGCGCTGCCTTCCATCCCCTGTCGCCACCAGTTGCGGATCACGCCCTGATGCACGGTTGCACCTTCGCGGTTGAACCCGTAGAACGGGCCGCTCGGCACATCGAGGAAGAATTGCGCGCGATTGTCGGCGAGCGCCTTCCGGAAACCGTCGAACACCTCGATCGGCAAGCCTTCGGGGTTCGATTCGGTTTTCAGCATCAGCGGCGGCACCGCGCTGACCAGCACCGCCTTCGCGACGCGGCCGGCCGGCTCGCCGTGTTTCGCGACGTAGCGGGCCACTTCGCCGCCGCCGGTCGAGTGGCCGATGTGCACCGCATTGCGCAGGTCGAGCGCTTCGACGACCGCGAAGGCATCGGCCGCGTAGTGATCCATGTCGTGGCCGTCCGACACCTGCGCCGACCGGCCGTGGCCGCGCCGGTCGTGCGCCACCACGCGATAGCCCTTCTGGACGAAGAAGAGCATCTGCGCATCCCAGTCGTCGCCGGACAGCGGCCAGCCATGGTGGAACATGACCGGCTGCGCGTCCTTCGGGCCCCAGTCCTTGTAGAAAATCTCGACGTGATCCTTCGTTGTGACGTATGGCATCGCGATGGACTCCTGTAAGGTGGATTGAACGTGGCGCAGTGGCCGGGAGCCATTATCGGACAGTATTGTTAAACGATGATGCTGCGATGCAAGCGGTCGTAAACAATCCGGCCAACGTGGACGGCCTCCCTCCCGAAAGGCGAACGATCGCGCTGCGTCAGCTGTATAAGGCTGGACTAGATCAAACAGACAGCGTCAGATCGTCTGACTCAGTTCGGCCAGCTTCGGTCACTCGTCTACGATGTCGCACTGACACTTGGATGTCGCTTCGATCTTTCGCAGCGGTCACTCGCCCGACGGAGCGAACCGCGTTCGGCTACCGCGTTGACTGTTCTGCTGAGAGTACCCATCACCCCCACGATGCCGGCGGATTTCCCTTGGTCGTCCCTTGACGCAGAAAAATGCGACGCCAGCACACACAGGGTGTTTAAACGTTGCCATCATTAACAGTCGACGTTTCCGCAGCTTTAGTTGGTGGGAGCACAAGCCAAGCCCGCGCGCGGCTTCATAGGCAGTTTTTTCAGCTGAGTTTCAGATAAAATCAAGTCATCGTCACGCGTTCCTGGCGCTGAATTCGCAGCGCTCAGGGGAGCAGTAGCGCTCTGATTCCCGTTTCCCTCATTTTTCGCTATCCATGATTCGCATAAAAAAGGGCGCTACGCCAACATTTTTTTTCAGCGCGAACGTTCAATCCGAAATCGAAAAATTCACGAAGTATCGGCATTTGAGTGCTTCTGCCCGTAGACAACTGGTCGCGTTCCCGCGTTTCGCGGATATAGCTGGCTTGAAGGAAACGCTTTTCGAAGAAGCAAACGGAAAATGTGTGTATTGTGAGCAAAGGCTGACAGGTCTGAGCGCAATGCATATCGACCACTATCGCCCCTTGGGCGGTGCTGTCGACAGTCGCGGCAAGCGATCAGAAGACCACTACTACTGGCTGGCTTATGACTGGGGAAACCTCTACGCTGCTTGCCCCGAATGCAATTTCTCAAAAGGTGCAAAATTTCCGGTTGTGAGCGATCGAACTCCGGTGGGAATTACATCGGATCTGGACTCTATTGAGCGGCCGCTGATCCTTAATCCGGCACACTGCGTTCCTGAAAAGCACCTGCTGCTTGATCCCGACGGGCTTTTGCGGCCAAAAACGCTTGAAGGTGAGACCACGATAGAAATCCTCAAGCTTAACCGAGTGGATCTTGTGGAGCGTCGAGCAAGAGCTGCGACACTGTTGCTAAGTCTTCCGGACCCTAGACTACCTGAATATCTAACTGATGATGTAGCAGAGTTCTGCGGAACATTGCGCCAGTTATTGAAAGTCAGTCGAGGAATTCATATCGACGTTGCTCCCGAGACTGCGGGTGATCCTTCGCCGACCCCGGAAGAAGGAGTGGGTGCGTCGGTTTCTGCGATTGAGAGTTCAGACGCCGAGTTGGAAGACGCAAAATACTATGCGAGCTTCCCGCTCATCTCATCCATAAGTATCAAAGGGTTGTTCGGTCTATCTTCCCTCAAGATCAACGTGCCTGCGGGTAGGGCAGATCGACCGCCGTGTCTGGCCCTACTCGGTGAAAATGGTGTCGGGAAAAGCTCAATTCTGAAAGCTCTTACTGTCGCGTTGTACGATGGTGACGCTATGCAGGCGCTCGGTTTGAAAGTAAATGAACTCCTCAGTGACGGCACCGATTCCGGTCACATCCATGTCGTATTCGACACGCAAGCAGTACGTTCTGTCACCATTCGGCGCGATGGAAGCCTCGAACGCAATGAGGATGCGACTCCGATACTTATGCTTGCATATGGAGCGACCCGACTGCTACCGACCGCTGCCCACCGTAACTTTGTCGAGTCAACCATGTCTCGGGTCAGAAATCTCTTCGATCCGTTCGTTCCGCTGCGACATCCGTCTGCGATATTAACGACGTTTACCCCGGAGCAGTTTGACTTCGCCGCAGCAACAATCAAATCTCTCCTTGATCTGCCGGTCAACTGTTATCTTGTGCGGGTTGATAGCGAGGACTCGCCGATCATGTTCGAGAGATCGGGCGTTCAGTATCCGCTTGACCACCTCAGCCAAGGGTATAAGAGCATCCTCGCGCTCGCTTGTGACGTGATGGCGACTCTTTTCGAGCGTTGGGAATCAATGGATGCTGCGCAGGGCGTTGTCCTGATTGACGAGGTCGAGAATCATTTACACCCAACGTGGAAGATGCGGGTTGTAGCTGGGCTGCGGGCTGCATTTCCTCGGGTTCAATTCGTTGTATCGACTCACGATCCTCTCTGTCTGCGAGGTTTTGAGGAAGGTGAGGTCGTGTTGTTAAAAAGAACGAATGCCGACGATACGACCATCGAAGCAGTGCAGGACTTACCGGCCGTCAGCGATATGCGCATTGATCAAATCCTGACATCACGTCATTTTGGCCTGCAAAGTACTATCGATCCGGAAACTTGGGCGACCCTCGAAGAATACTATTCGCTGCTGGAACGGGAGAATTCTTTGAGCGACGAGGCGCGCATCCGGTTGCAAGTTCTGGACGGTGAGGTCAAGAAGCTCGAATTACCGGCATTGTTGGATAGAGATCGGGTCATGTATGCCGCAATCGACAGATTTTTGGCACGTCACGATCGGCCTTTGCCGTACCACAGCGATGAATTCGATGAAGATCTGGTCGAATTCATCGACAAATTGATTGACTCGCAATAATAGCGGGAGCCTACTTCAGATGATTAAAGTGGATCGTGGAAACGTAGAGATACCGAATTGCCTACGCACGGACATCGACAGCATCGGTAAAAGGGAAACCGAGGACGCTCTGAAGTTCTTCGCGGCGAGGATCACTGCCAGGACTAAAGCAGATGCAGAAGTTGAGGACCTTTTGGACGAAAGTTCGGGGGATCCCGCACCGAAGAAGGAAAAAGCAAAGTCTTTCCCGTTCCAGGCCTATCGATCCGGCGACGTTAAGCCTAAGCTCAAAGCGCTTTTCAACGGCAAGTGCGGTTTCTGCGAGATTGATTACGGTGGCGCTGCATTTGACATTGAGCATTTCAGGCCCAAGGGGGGAATCGACTTTGAAGTCGACGGCGAGAATCAGACATATCCCGATGGCTACTATTGGCTTGCAGCGGACTGGGGCAATCTGATCTATTCATGTCAACACTGCAATCGCTGCGAAAACCACGATCAAGTGATTCAGGCCGGTTCGGCGAAGCGTCGCATGGTATCGGGCAAAGGAAACTATTTCCCGCTCTCCGACGAATCGATGCGGCTTCAATTTGGCGACCCAATCTCAAAGGAAGAGCCGTACCGAGATCTGTTGAACCCGTGTGTGGACAACCCACGCGATCATCTCGAGTTTCGTGAAGACGGGTTGGTATTCGCAAAGATGGTTGGCGGCAGACCAAGTCGTATGGGTGTCGCGTCGATCAAATACTACGGATTGCGGCGAGATCCGCTTGTTGAGCGCCGGAAGACGCATGCCCGAAATCTGCAACGGGCAATTATTGACCTTGATAACTCACTAGTCATGTTTCGTGCGCAACCCGAGTCGCGCGAGAGCAGGTCTGACGTGATTGCAAAACTCTCACATATCCGGGCTGAGTATCTTGCACCTAACCGACCGTTTCTCGGTATGTGCAGGCATATTTTCCTGCGAAGGGTTGACGTGGTAAGGATTAAAGATGAGTTGAATCGCTGACGATAACTCGTTGTAGCTCTCCGGCACGGAAGTACGTTGCGGACTCTGGAGATGGGTTAGCGAGTAAATGAATGATGCAATGCTGGCCGGCAGTCACTGACTCCATGTCCGCGGCCGATATCACCATCAAATGATCACAATATGCACTCGTGTAGCCGCTTCGAGCCGCCCTGGGTCCAAAGTGGCGTTAGGGAAGACGTGTCGATCGATTGTGGTCAGCCGGAACCGGTCATACAGCTTATTGATCGGATCGAGAGTCGTCATTACGGTTGTACGAGGTCGAATGGTGACTTCGGGTCCGGAAGCAGCCGTTGCGACGATCGATGTGGAACGGCTGGGAGGGGTCGGCAGCGGGAGTTCGGCGGCCGGTGCCAGCGCGGGCGACTGGCCACCAACTTCGAGCTTCCGGATTCGGCCAGGAAGCGTCGTTCACTCGGCGCATGGTTCGGTCGTTCAGACGTCGGCTCAGTGCCAGCAAACAGCCATTCGACAAACAAAGTCGAGCGATTATTCATGGGTTAAGGTTAGCCATTCGTGCGTCGTTCGCTCCCAACCCCGGGCTTGCATGCTTTCTATGACGCCGTCGCATCCTAAAGTCTGTGTTTGCGGGTAGTATTTGAATTCCTATGTCCTTCGTCCTCGTCCTTATGGCGCACTCCTACTACTCCCAGCGTAAAGGAACAAATCCGAATCAATCCGGCCTGCCCCTAAAAGACATAATTGATCTTTACATTCGCGTGTACGACCAAATGTCCGAAGACGGATACTTCTCCGAAGCCTTTGGGTATGAGTGTGTGGACGCTGGGCATATCAATGGCAACGTGAGCGACATTGATCTCGAGTTGCTCCTTACCGTTCGCAAGAAAGACCTATGGCCTCCGCACGCCTTCGGACAAGGCTACACGGAAGACGATTTTTTTGACGTCGTCGAATTTCTGTTTCAGCAGGTTTCAAAGCCGATAGACGGCTCCTTTCATAGCTACGCTCAATGTGGCATGCACTGGGAGACGTTCAATAAGCAGCAAGGTCAAATCGAGTACCGCGACAAAGTGAATGCTGTGCTCGGACACTATACGAAGCCGTTTGAATTGTCAGAGAACGGCGAAATACTTCACAAGCCACAACAGGGGTTCGAGAAGATCTTTGATGCTGACATCCCTTCAAACGACTCCAATATATCAAATCGAATCAACGCTGCGATCCTACGTTACCGTCGCCACGGTGCGACGCTCGATGACCGCAGGCAAGCCGTACGCGACCTCGCTGATGTGCTGGAGTACACTCGCGCCGAGATCAAATCTCTTCTTACTTCAGCCGACGAGAAGGATTTATTCAATCTTGCGAACAATTTCGGGATTCGTCATCATAATGACCAACAAAAGACGGGGTACGACGCAAGTCTATGGTTGAGTTGGATGTTCTACTTTTATCTCGCAACCATTCATGTCGTTTTACGGAAACAGCAACAAAGTCGCACAGGCCTATCCACTGACGGATAAGGCACAGCCAAGTCAGCATAGCAGTACGCGCAGTCTACCGTTCGACATTTCCCGCGGGAATGGGTGCTTTATGCTCATTGCATGAGAGGCTGCGCCCTCGACGATCGCCGCGCTCTGCCGTCGGCGCTAGCCGGCCAATACGCGTCGTCCACTGCTATCGCAAATCGGACGCTCAAACGTCTGCGCCGCCCCATTAATGGTCAGACGGAGAGGAAGGGCGGTTTTTGATATCGACGATGTGTGGAAAGGCACCATACAGAAATGCATGCGAGAGCGCGAAAGGATCGATGAACGCTAATTTCCTTCGATCCGTTGCGGCTCGTACATATGGGACGACGAGGGAGCCCTCAGCAAGGACGCCAATGTTCTTCGGTAGTTCTTCGAAGCCAACGTCAAGCTTTTGGGCGTGGATGATTCGGTTGAGTGCGTCCCATAGATCAGCAACTATTTCTCCGTCCGTCGTTGGCGTCCATTGCCAGCGCGGTTGTGCAAGGCCAAATTTTTGGCCTTGTGGTAAGACTTCCAGTGCTCGGCGAGCGTTGAGCGAAAATGCACTTACCGCCTCAATGATGCTGGCAGTCGCGACATTGAGAATCAAGCTATGTCGTTTCGGGTATTGTGCGCTTGCCAATGCCCAAAGTTTGATTGCTTCGTCTGCGGCACGGCTTACAGAGTGGTGAATGATGGGTTCCATTGCGATTCCTAACCTGGGTGGAGTTGGCTATTCGATGACCGGTAGAGCTTCGAGAGCAGCCACCGAATATACCGTAGCCTCATCGGCCGGAACGGGTCGATCACGGCCCTTGATGAAGTGCCATCGAAGCAATCTCAGACCTGAACTAACACTGACTGACAGATCAGGTCTCGACTTACGCGCGTTCAACCATCCGTCGACACCGTAACGGCCTCCCACGCCTGGATTTCCTCCTCCAGCGCCGCCAGCTTACCGCGCACCAGCCGCAGCGCATCGCTGCCGAGCAGCAGATGTGCGGGCGGATGTTCCGCCGCAATTGCCGCGAGCATCGCCCGTGCGGCCTTCACCGGATCACCCAATTGCTTGCCGCTCTTCTCTTCGCGCGCTTGGCGAATCGGGTCGAAAATCGCGTCGTAATCCGCGATCGAGCGCGGCGTGCGCAACATCGAGCGGCCGGCCCAGTCGGTGCGGAACGAACCCGGCGCCACCGCCGTCACGGCGATGCCGAACGGTTCGAGTTCCTTGCCGGCTGCTTCGGAAATGCCTTCCAGCGCGAACTTGCTGCCGCAGTAGTAGGCGATGCCCGGCATCGTGATGTGCCCGCCCATCGACGTGATGTTCAGGATGCGGCCGCGCCGCCGTTCACGCATGTACGGTACGACCGCCTTCATCATCGCGACCGCACCGAATACGTTCACGTCGAATTGCCGGCGCATCTCCTCGAGCGGCGCTTCTTCCATGATCCCTTCGTGCCCGTAGCCGGCGTTGTTCACCAGCACGTCGACGGGCCCGGCGTTCGCCTCGATTTCAGCGACGACCCCGTCGATGCGATCGAAGTCGGTCACGTCGAGTACCCGCGCGAACGCCTGCGCGGACAGTGCTTCGAAAGCCTGCGCCGCCTGCGCGCTTCTCACGGTGCCGACCACCGTGTGACCTGCCGCGAGCGCCTCCTGCGCGAGCGCGCGGCCGAAGCCGCTGCTGACGCCGGTGATGAGCATGAGGGTGCCGGATGCCATTTGAGCCTCTCCCGAATGTCGATTGGAGCGTGCATACTAGTCTGACAAACCGCGTCGAATAAGCCCGATTCCGCTGATTTTCTTGCACAAAACTATGAACACCGAGCCAACCTCCGCCCGCCCCCCGTCGCTGTCGCCACGCGACCGGAAGCGCCTGGTGACGCTGCTGCGCGCGCTGGCACCCGACGAAGGCTACAACCTGACGGCGCTGCCGAGCGTGCGCATCCTGCGTTCGAACCGCGCGCTGTCGCGCACGCCGGTGCTGTACGACCCGGGCATCGTGATCGTGTGCCAGGGCTGCAAGCGCGGCTACTTCGGCGGCGAGCGCTATCTTTACGACGAACATCACTACCTCGCCGTGTCCGTTCCCGTACCGTTCAGCATGGAAACCGACGCCACGCCCGAGCGCCCGCTGCTCGCGCTGTATCTGCACCTCGATTTCACGATGGCCGCCGAGCTCGCGGCGCAGATCGACCGCGAGGGCATCGCGGAGCCCGTGCAGGCGCCCAGGAGCATGATGTCGACGCCGATGGATGAAACGATGCACGCGTCGGTGCTGCGTTTCGTCGAGGCGATGCGCCGGCCGCTCGACGCCGCGGTGCTCGGCCCGGCGCTGCTGCGCGAGCTGTATTTCCGCGTGCTCACCGGCGCGCAGGGCAGCGCGATGCGCAGCGCGCTGGCGATGCGCGGGCAGTTCGGCCGGATCGGCCGGTCGCTGCGCGTGATCCACGCCGATTACGCGCAGCCGCTCGACGTGCCGCAACTGGCCGACGAAGCCGGCATGAGCGTGCCGAGCTTTCACAGCCACTTCAAGGCGATCACACAGGTGTCGCCGATGCAGTACCTGAAATCGACCCGGCTGCATCAGGCGCGCTTGCTGATGGTGCGTGAGGACCTGACAGCGGAGGCGGCCGGCTATGCGGTCGGTTATGCGAGCCCGTCGCAGTTCAGCCGCGAATTCAAGCGCCTGTTCGGCCTGACGCCGGCAAAGGAAACACAGCGCATGCGCGAAAGTTTCGCCATTCCGGCGGCCTTCGAGGATGCGGTGTTCGTATCGTCGCATTGAATCGGGCACCGCGCCGGGCCCGCGAATCGATGCCCGTCAGCCGTATCTGGCCGCGCTACCGGTAGATGTGCACGGCATCGCGTGCCAGATCGGCGATCGACTTCAGGATGAAGGCCGTCACGCCCCAGATGTCCTGCGCCTGCTCCGCCCAGTACCACGCGCCCGTGCGTTCGCCGTCCGTGTATTGACGCGGCAGATCCGGATTCAGCAGCGCGGCGAACGGAAACTCGAAGATCTCCGCGACTTCCGCGGGCGCCGCTTCCCATTGAGCCGTTTCCGGCACGATGCCGACCACGGGAAAGATCGCGTGATTGCGCTTCCTGGTTTTATGGATCGGCAAGCTGCCGACCACGTGAACCGCATCAGGCACGAGACGGATTTCCTCGAACGCCTCGCGCAACGCGGTCGCGCCGATATCGCGGTCGGACGCCGCCGGGCGTCCGCCCGGAAAACTCACCTGCGACGAGTATTCGCTGAGATCCGACGCGCGCTTGGTCAACAGGATCGTCGGCTCGCGCCGCGCGACGATCGCGACCAGCACCGCCGAGAATTTCCACTGCCTTTCGTTGTCCGCGAGATAGTGCTCCGCGCTCGGCCAATCGGTGCCGGCAGGAATGCCGTGACTTTCGACGCCGCGCACGAGCGCGGCCAGGGCGGCCTGCGGTGCAAGCCCGCCGCCGGTATTCGGGACGCTTTCGTCGGGTTTCATGTCCTCTGCCAGATCAATGTCGAAGAACATCCATCGAGATCAAAGTACCCTCCAGCCAATCTGCAGCTTACCTCATCGATTCGTCCGATTCACGCGGGCGAATCGTTCCGAACACCTGGAAAACGAAGCGGTACGGGCGGCACGTTGTGGCGCGAGCACGCCCACACGGCCGGGACGACCGGCGCGACGGCCCGACTTCGGGATGTGTCTTCACCGGCGTCGCGAGAAACGGGATTTTTCCCGGCGCTCCAACGCGAGCGAAATGTCGAGGAGATCGCTCGCGAGCATTTGCGCCTGTTCCGCTTGCTCGGCGTGACGCTTGAGCCCTTCCAACGGCGAACCCGGGTGATTCTTCTCCATTCCGCCCAGGAACATCAGGACAGCGGCGTCGGCATGGGCACGGGCGCGCACGGCGTGGAGCCGGGCTTTCCGGACACGCGAGCCGATCAGGTCGATGCGGGCGCGAACGCTCGGAAAATACGCGGTCGCCAGTCTCCGGTGCCGACCTTCCAGACTTTCTAATTCGGAGACACTGGCTTCCGCCCTGACGGCGGACAGGGTCGCTGCGAGCACGACATCGGCCCCGCCCGGATCCGCGACAAGCGCGCTCGGCGATTGAAGGCCGGCCGACTTGCGGCACGCTGCCGGAATGCAACGCCAAACCGATGCACGAATGCGTTCCCATGCACCACGAATTCGGTTAGGCGACAATGATCTGGACATGGTATGCCATAAGCTCGCATGAACCGGGCCCGCGTTCGGATGCCGACCACCGCGTTCCGGATGGTGCGTGACGTCGGACGAGGGCACGGCGGTCAACCCGGCGCTTCGCGTGCCCGCTATGCCGCCCGCTCCGCGATCTCATGCGCCTCGTGGATCAGGAACTGGTCCCTTTCGCGGCCGGCGATCCACCGGGGCTCTCGTCCCCGTCCGCTCCATTGCGCACCGGATTCCGGATCGCGATACTTTACGGTGGCGGGACCACGACGCTTGACGGGGCGCGGCCTGAGCTTCGGCCTGGAGAACACATCCTCGGGCCTCAGATCGAATTCGGCAATCAACCTTTGTACTTCCTTGATCGCGCTCGCCAGTTCCTGAGTACGCGCAAGTTCAGCCTGCGTCTGGAGTTTCTGGATCTGGTCTTTCAAATCTCGGTAGCTCTGCATATCGTATTCTCGAAACGAAGAAAATCAATCGTCTGTTTTTCGCGGCATCCGCAATAATTAAATATAGGTGTCCGAACCGTATCAGGCTGATGCACCACGCCGCATCGAATAAAAAGCGCGATCGAGAGAAGTGATCGCGAACCGCCCGTGCCGAAAGCCTGCCAATCACCGAACACGGACGGGCGGCGACCGAGGCTGCATGTCTTCGCCGGAATGAAATGGCGCATCGGGAAAGTGACGGCTCGAACTCCGTCCGGCCCCATGCAGACACCGCGCCCCAGCGCGCAAGATCACGCCGGCGACTGCATACCGGCTCGGCGGCCCCGTGTTCGACCGCCGCCGGAGACGACGATCGCATCGGGTGATGCGTGCAGAGGCGGCGCCCGGCTCCACCGCTGCACGCGCGAATCGCTCATCCGGCAGGTCATCGACGTCCGGTGCGATTCATTGATTGCTCTTCAGCTTCAGCCAGACCTTGTTACGCAGTTGAATTGCCGCGGGCGAGCACATCTTGTAAGGCTTGAGCCGCGCCTTGTACTGCTCCGGCGTCTTGATCGCGGGATTGTCGAGCAGCGCGGGATCGATGTAGCGTTCCGATCCGACGATCTCGTTGCTGTACCGGAGCGCGTTCGTCACCAGCGCGATGTTCTCGGGCCGCATCATCCAGTCCAGGAACTTGTAGGCCGAATCGACGTTTCGCGCTTTTGCCGGAACCAGCAAGCTGTCCATGAACAACCGGACGCCCTCTTTCGGATACACGAACCGGATCGTCGGCAAGCGGTCCTGTGCCCGTGCAGCGGCGCCGTTCCAGACGTGCTGAAGGATGATCTGCCTGGTCGCGAGACGATCGACCGTTCCGTCGTTGCTATACGTCTTCACGAACGGCTTCTGCTTCTGCAGCACATCGAGGACGCGTTTCGCGTCCTCGGGACGCTCGGTGCATTCATCCTGTCCCAGATACCAGCTCGCGGCCATGTACAGTTCCTCCTCGACGTCCAGATCGCCGACCTGGCCGCGCAGCGCCTCAGGAGGCTCGAAGA
The DNA here is from genome assembly GCF_964265005.1 of Burkholderia crassaminum. Classification (NCBI taxonomy): domain Bacteria; kingdom Pseudomonadati; phylum Pseudomonadota; class Betaproteobacteria; order Burkholderiales; family Burkholderiaceae; genus Burkholderia; species Burkholderia crassaminum. The sequence goes on from NZ_OZ183801.1 coordinate 796,215, forward strand.
ACGACTTCCAGCTATCGTCGAGCCGGCCGCCCGGCACGCGCGCGCTGTCGTAGGCAAACCCGGTCAGGACGACCGTAAACGGCATCGCGTAATCCCGCTGCGGATCGAACGACGGATGACGGTACTCGGGCTTGATGTTGGCGATATTGGGCAGCTTGCTCTTGTCCAGCTTGAGCAGAAGGCCAGACTTCACGAGTACCGGAACGTAGTAGTCGCCGCCCACCACGACGTCGTATCCCCCTCCTCCCGCCTGAAGCTTCTGGGTCAACGCTGCATCACTCGCATAGGTGTCGAGCGTCGTCTCGATGCCGGTGTCGGCCTGGAACTTCTTGAGCAAGTTGACAGGCAGGATGTTCGGCCAGCTTCCGATATGTAACTCGGCGGCCTGGGTCGTGACGGCGGCAAGAAGCAACATCGCACCGATTGTTTTTTTCATGCTGTTCCTATTGCGTGGAGATTGGCGTGGTGTAACTCGGACTGCTGGGTCCTGGATCTTCTTTTGCCTCGGGCGCCGACGATCCAGACCGCCATCAGTTGCAGCGTCGAGAGTCCGATGATGACGGTCGACACGGCACTGATCTTCGGCGTGATTCCGATCTTTAACGCGCCGAAGACGTACATCGGCAAGGTGGTCATGCCCGCGCCGGCGAGAAAGTAGCTGGTGACGTAATCGTTCATCGACGCGACGAAGGACAGCAGCGCCCCCGCGACGATGCCGGATAGCGCCAGAGGCAGGGTAATTTGCCTGAATGTGGCCCAGGGCGTGGCCGACAGGTCCGCGGCTGCCTCAAGCAGCGTGCGATCGATCGTCGCGAGTCTCGCCTTGATCGGCAGGTAGGCAAGCGGCACGCAAAACACCACGTGAGCAAACAGAACGGCACCGAATCCCAGTTCCGTCTCGAACATCGAGAACAGCATCATGGTCGCAATTGCCAGCACGATCTCGGGTATCACGAGCGGCAGCGCAATGACGAGTCCCGCGGAGTCGAAACCGCGCCGGTCGCCTCTCGACCACCACGCGACTGCCGCGCCCGTCGCGAGCGTGGTGGAGAGCACCATCGACGCCAGCGCCAGCAAGAGCGAATTCTTCGCGGCGCGGACCAGTGTCGGATCAGCCCAGGCATCAACGTAAGCTTGCATCCCGAACCCGTCCCATATGAGGGCGGACGGCCCGGTGTTGAAGCTCATCCCGATCACGGTCAGCATGGGCAGATAGAGGAACGCCAGCACCGCGCATGCGATCGCCGCAGTCAGTGGAAACCGGCGCAGTTCAGGCGAAATCATGCATACGCTCCTGCCGTCGGAACAACGAACCCAGGCGAGACGCGAGCATCGCCAGAAGCACCATGGCGAGCAAGGCGAACGACATGGCGGCGCCCAACGGCCAATCCCGTCCCCCGGCAAACTGGAAGTCGATCAGGTTGCCGATCATGAAAGCATGGTTGCCGCCGAGCAGACCCGGGATCGTATAGGAACCCAGTGCCGGAACGAAGACGAGCCCTGTTCCGGCCATGATGCCCGGACGGCAGCACGGCACGACGACATGGGCCAGTGCCGCCGACTTGTCAGCCCCGAGGTCGTAGGCCGCCTCGACCAGCCGCCAGTCGAAATCGTCGAGCGCGGCGAAGATCGGCACGACCATGAACGGCGTGAAGGCATAGACCAGGCCGATCAGCGTCGCGAGATCGGTATAGAGCAATCCGAGCGGGCCATGCATCAGGCCGGCGCCGGACAACAACCGGTTCAGAAGGCCGTCGTCCGCAATGACGATCATCAACCCGTACATCTGGACGACGACGCAGGTCCAGAACGGGATCGTGATCAGGATCAGCAACATGGCCTTCCACTTCGGGGAGCGCGTCGCAATGAACAGCGCTGTCGGGAATCCAATCAGGAGACAACCCGCGGTGGTCAGGACGGCCATGATCATCGACCGGGCGAAAATGGCGAGATAGCCCCACTGAAGGACGCGCGCCCCATCCCAGTCCCGATCGAAGACAATCCGCTCGTATGCCCGGACAGTGAAGTCGCCCCACGACACGCCGCCGAAGTCGCGCGGCGCACTGAGCGACACAACCGCCAGGACGATCACGGGAAGGACGACGCCCACCAGCATGACGAGCGCCGTCGGGTTGGCCATCGGCCGCCACGACTTCAGTAGATTGAGCATGGAGACTTGGCGCACTGCCAACGACCTCAAATCATTCAGTTCGATTGGCAAGAAGCGTACCAAATCGACAGCCTCATTTATAGTCGGCGCATGTGCCGATTACGCCAATGTGTTACCCCTGTGCGCCATCATCATTATAAATTTGCGATACTGCATTTTTTTAGGAATTATTGCATATATCGAAATTTCCGATCTCGCGCCTTGCCGAAATCGCCGCCCCGGCATTTTAAGGCTGCCGATCACCGGGCTGAAATGACTGAATACGGCGCACCGGGCCATGCGCGGACACCGAGCCGGTAATCCGTGGCGCGCGATGTAGCCACCTGGCTCGCGATGCCGGATTGCACGCCTGGAAAGCAAGGGTTCCGACTGTGCCAACCGACCAGGGCGAACCGCCAGCGACACGACTTCGGCCGGCTCGATAATCCTCAATCGTGGAGGGTTTGCAAAAATCGTGAGATAGTTGCGCAGTTTTTTGGCACGCAAATTTCACATAACGAGAAGAGAGGCAATAAAAACATGGCCATTGCTGAGAAGCTGAAATACCGCCCGATGACCGAGCGAGATGTCGGCGCCTTTTATGATGTGCGATTCTCCGTGCGCGAGAATAGAATTCACCCCCACCAAGTCCATCTTCTGAACCGCGACCTCCTGATCGAGAAGATCAGGCAGGGAGGCGGCTGGATCTGTGAGCATGGTGACGAGGCAGTCGGGATCTGCCTGCCGGTCATCACTGAAAAGCCATTCATCTCCGCCTTGTTCGTGTCACCGCGATTCCATGGCGCGGGCATCGGCCGCGAGCTGCTCGCCCGTGCGCTGACCTGGCTGAAGGACAAGGGCGTGGATCAGGTCACGCTTGTGACCGATCCCGGCTCGCGCGCCGATGGCTTTTACCAGCGTCTGGGCTGGAAGCGTGGCGATCTGGACGAGTACGGGTGTCAGGTCGTGTTTACAAAGTTGTTGGGGAACTAGAATCCAAGGGATCGAATGAAGCCGGTAGCCGACGCGGTTCGCCGCACTGCTGCACAATGTCCAGCGCCACTGCACACCATCTTCATCACGCTCGACTTGATGAAGCGCATGGGCGTTCCGGTCGACGTCGTGCTGAAAGGCACCGGCATTTCTCCATCAGACATCGAACGACCCGGCGCAATGGTGACGCATGCCCAGGAAATGGTTCTGTTCGCGAATGCGCTCGAGGCGACCGGCAACAGCGCGATCGGACTGCATATCGGCCATGCGATCCCGGTGACGTCGTACGGCCTGCGTGGCCACGCGATGCTGGTGAGCCCGACGTTGGGCGCCGCGCTGCGCCTGGGCTTCGAGCACCCGCTGCTCGGTATCAGCTATTTCAGGATACGGGTGACCACGGCGGGCGAGACCGCGAGAATCACGGTGGGCGGCTATACCTATCGCACCGATCTGCTTGTCGTCAATACCGACATGGTATTTACGGCGGTACGCCGACAGATACGCGACCTGATCGGATGCAATCCCGATTTCTCGAAAATAGGGTTTGTCTATCCCGAGCCGCCACACGCGGAGTCTTACTCGGAATACTTCAACTGCCCGATCGAATTCGACGCCGACGAGAACTACCTCGAATTGAGTGCATCGACGCTGGAAATCGCGCTTCCGCTCGCACATCCACTCGAATTCGAAACGGCAAGGAAGGCGTGCGCCAAACGTGAATTTGAACTGGCGCACTGGGTTCCCTCCGACCTCATCGGGCGGCTGCTCGGCCTGATGTATGAGGACCCCACGTGCCAGGATGTCGCGGAACTATCTCAAAAACTCGGCATTTCGATGCGGAGCCTGCAGCGAAAGCTTCAGGAAATGGGCACGTCGTTTAGTGCTTTGTACGATATTGTCCGCCAGGACCTGACGTCGCGATATCTATCGGAAAGGGAATACACGGTGAAGGAGATAGCCGCGAGACTGGGGTACAAGAATACCTCCGCGTTCAGCCGGGCGATGAGGCGCTGGTCGAAATAAACCGGCTCGCGCGCAACGCGGCGAGCGGACGGCCCGGTGTCGGCATGCGCCCGCCTGCCGGCCACGGCGCGATCGACGCACTGGCCGGCACGGCGGCCAGCACGTCATCGCGACGCCGGTTGTCGATCGCTTCCCCGATAGCTTGTTGGCCCACGTGAAGGGCACTGTGATGGCGGCGAAGGCCGCCGGCGTCATGGACGATGTGGGCCTTGCCCCGCTCCATCGGGATCGACACGGCGTCAGGATCGCTCGACGGGCCGGCGAACACGCTTTCAGCCGCAAGCCGCGCGACTACCGTTGCCCGGCCGGCAACTTCATGTCGAAGGTCGGTTCGCCGTCGCCCGCATATTTCGACCACGCATTGATTGCGGAGACACGTCGCGTCAGGCGCGGATGCGTTCTGCAAATCTCGACGATAAACCCGGAAATCTCGGGCACGCTGCCCTCTTGCGCGGCGAACGCCTCGGCGTTCATGGAGTCGTTCAGCCGCTGACAGCCACATCCAAGCATTTGCAATGCGCTTCGAGATGCGTGCGCATCTTTCGACAGATACGCGCCGATGCTGTCGCAGGTGTACTCTCTCGCGCGCGAATAGGCCTTACCCAGAAATGGAACGATGTGCGCCGGCAGTTTAATGAAATTCATCCACGGGTTCAGGTGTCCGGCAGCATGATGTCCGATTTCATGGCCGATCACGAAGCGCACCTGCGCATTATTGTTTGCCTGCACGAGTGCCGATGTCAGAAAGACGTAACGACCGCCCAGGATGCGTCGGGCAAACGCATTGAACAATCCATTCGAATTGTAGATAAACGTTTTCGGCGTCTCGCCCAGCCCGATCTCCTTCGCTCCCGCCTCCACCATCGCGTAAATCTCGGGAAACTGGGACGGGCCAAGCAGCACCATGTTCCCGAACGCGATCGCGCGATACATCACACCGGCCACCCAGCGGAACGCCACGAACGCAATGGCGTATCCGACGTACAGATGGACCGTCGCGCCAAATTTCGGATGACCCCAGTAGTCCCACACCAGTTCCGCGATCGCCACCCACAGAATGACTCCGATCACCATCATGATCCAGTGATAGACATTTTCCTTTTTGTTGCGAAGCTCTCTCACGTTCATTGCAATTCCCTTTTTTATGCTTCAACTCCGGTCTTTTCGATTTCCGGTGACGCGTACCCGATGATGTTCCGGCTTTCGCCATCGACATCTTTCCTCGGTTGCGCTTCCCCCCGCGGTACTGGCCTATTTTGATTCGCTTCCCGCGATCCGGCAATGACACGCCCCTGCGATCGACCAACAGCCGCCGCATTCGACTATGCCTCGCACAATTGCCACGCGTGAATTCGCAACGGGCACGCCATCCTCACGCCAGCGATCTGCCGGCAGTACGGATGCATGTATGCGGACAGCGTAGCCGTCCGGTCGCCGCGCGGGATCGAATGGAAGCCGTTCGCCGTGCGAGCCGGCGCGCCTGTCGCCGGATTCGAGATGCGCGCGCCCGTGCGCGACTGCCTGCCCCGGCGCCGGCCTGCCCGCCGGCGTCGCAGGCAGGTGAATGGCGGGAGCGGCTCGCCGCCGATCGACGAAGCACCCGATCATGCGCGAAAAAGGGAGGCCCGGCGCGATCGCGTACGAACGTCCGCGCGCTCAACCGGCGGACGTCGGCTCGTTCCGCGCCGCGACGCCCGCCGCCGCGGACCCGATCCACCCGGCCGCCGCGATGGCCGCCGCCGTCACGATCATCATCGCGCCCCACCCGACCCGCGCGTTGAGCACCCCTGCCGCCACGGCACCGCCGGCACCGGCCGCGTAGTACAGCGTCAGATACGCTGCACTCAATGCCCCGGCCCGCGCCGGCTGGATCGCGACGACACACATCTGGTTCGCGACCTGTGCGGCAAAGCAGCCGGCATCGAACAAGGCCAGCCCGACAGCCAGCCATCCGGGACGACCGAGCGCAACGCCGAGCAGCAAGGTCGACACGGCCGAGACGAAAAGTCCGCCCCGGATGACCGCGCGATCGCCGAATCGATCGGCGAGTTTTCCGGCCACGCGCGTCACGCCGAGGCCCAGCACGCCCGCAAGACTGTACGCACCGATCGCGGCGGCACCCAGGTCATACGGCGGCTCGGCCAGACGAAGCGCGAGCCCCACCCAGACCAGGTTGAACGCGAAGAACCAGAGCATGCCGGCGCAGGTACGGCGCCTCAACTGCGCACTGTCGCGCAGCAACCGTGGAATGGCACCGATCGCGTTCGCCCGGCCGGGCAGCCCCTCCGGCCGGCCGCCGGGCAACAGCACTGCACCACCGACGGCGGCCAGCGCAACGCATCCGGCCAGCACGAGCAATGCGCCGCGCCAGCCGCACCATTGCGACAACACGCCGCCCACGAAACGGCTCAGCAGGATCCCGGCGGAAATGCCCGCCGACACGGCCCCCATCGCCACGCCGCGCCGTTGCGGATCTGCATGCTTGCCGGCGACGGCGCTGCACTGCGCCGCCACCGTGGTTGCCGCGCCCACCAGAAAAAAGCCGGCGTCGAGCGCGAGCGGCCCGGGCGACAACGACGCGCACGCCAGCAACAACGCGAGCGCGCCCATCTGCATCGAGACGAGCACCCGCGGACTGAAGCGGTCGACCAGCGGCACCAGCACGGCGAGGCCGACCAGATAACCGAGCATCGTCACGGAGGCGAGCGCCGCCATGCGCGACGCCGCCACGCCGAACTCGCTCGCGATGGCCGACAGCGACGGCTGCAACGCATAGCCGTTGGCGATCGCCACGCCCGCCGCCACTGCAAGCACCGCCGTCGCGGTGCGGGACAGCGGCATGCGGTTGCCGGCAACGGTCATGCCGTGGTCCTGACCGCGATCGCCTCGACTTCGACCAGGATCTCCGGATCGACGAACGGAAGCGCATGCACCAGCGAAAACGCCGGCCGGATATCGCCGTAGATCTCCCCGTGCGCGCGTGCCGCGGCTTCCCAGTTGTCGAAGTCCGCGACCACCAGGCGGCTCTGGACGACGTCCGACAACGAGAAACCGCTGTCCGCGAGCACACGGTCGATCGTCGCCAGCGCATCGCGCGTCTGCGCGTACACGTCCGCGCCTTTGCCGGCCGTCCCCGAAATGTAGATGGTGTTGTCGACGACCACCGCGCGCGAGTAGCCGACCTTGGGCTCCCACGGGGAGCCGGTGCTGATCCGTTTTCTCATCTTGAAGATCTCTCCAGTCAGGTTGAGAAGCATCGCCTACTACTTGGGTAGTAAGTTCGAGCGATTGTATACTACTCCGGTAGTTAATCAAGAAGCCCCATACAGGTCGTCGTGGGCGCAGGAGCCGAAACACATGAGCGAAAACACGGAGCTGATCACGTCGTTGATCCGGCTTGGATTCACCCAGTACGAAGCGCAGGCCTACGCGGCCCTCGTCGGGCAGGCTGCGCTGACGGGCGCGGAAGTCGGCCGGCGCGCCGGCATGCCGCCATCGAAGATCTATGAAACCCTGGGTCGCCTGGAAACGCGCGGTGCGGTGCTCGTCAACCGGTCCGAGCCCGTCCGCTATGCGGCCGTGCCCCACCGGTCGCTGCTCGAGGATTTGCGCACGCGCTTCAATGCGGATCTCGAACTGGCCGCAGGCGCGCTCGACCGGCTGCCGGTTCAACAGGAGCCTGGGCTCGTCTGGTCGTTGAGCGGGCGGGAAGCGATCGCCAGCGCGTTCGCGCGCGTCATCGTCAATGCGAAAACACAGATTTTCGCGGGTGTCTGGGACGAAGAGATCGACGACCTGGGGCCGCTGCTCGAGGCCGCCGCGGCACGGGGCGTCGACACGCACGTGGCGATTTACGGCAATCGCACGCTCAACGGGCCGCGCCACTACGACATGGCCAAATGCGGAGCGAGCGCGAGGCTGAGGCTGTCCGGCCGCCGGCTCGCCGTCGTCGTGGCGGACAACACCGAGGCAGTGGTGGCTGAATTCGGCGATCATTCACCCGATCACGCCACCTTGACCACCAATCCGGTCATTGCACTGCTTGCCGTCGAGTACATCAAGGCGGACGTGAGCGGGCGCGTGTTGATCGACGCAATGAGTCCGGCGGAGTACAGGAAAGTCCTCAAGCATCCCGACATGCAGGCGATGCTTGCGCCGCTCGACAAGCCGAGCTGACCCATGCGACCCTGCGCGGCTGCCGGCGCATCGAGCCGCGCGCACTTCACCCAGGTACGGTAATCACCATCCTCACGCGAGCGTCCAATGACCGCCTATGCCTTCCGCCTGCTCAATGTATTCGCCGAATCGACGTTCGGCGGCAACCCGCTTTGCGTATTCGAGGATGCGCGCGGCATGGACGACGCGACCATGCGGGCGCTCGCCGTGCAGTTCAACCTGTCCGAAACGACCTTCGTGCTGCCGTCGGAGCGCGCGCATGCGCGGGTTCGCATCTTCACGCCGGGCTACGAGATGGCCTTTGCAGGCCATCCGACGCTCGGCACCGCGCATGTCGTGCGCGACCTGCTGGGTGCGGACGACGCTCTCACACTCGAATTCAAGGCCGGCGTGGTCGACGTCAACGCGCACGACGACGTGTGGACGTTTACCGCGCCGCATGCCGGCATGCCGAAGACGGCGGCATGCGAATTGTCCGATACCCGTATGGCGGCGTTGCTGGGGCTGACGGAAGACGATCTGCTCGCATCGCCGATCTGGGTCGACACCGGCGCCGATCAATTGCTCGTCGCGCTCAAGGATCCCGAAGCCGTGCGCCGCGCGCAGCCTGACAGCGCGGGCCTCGACATCTGGCCGACCAGCAGCCTCGGCCGCAAGACCGCGTATGTGTTCACGTTCGATGCCGAGCGTCCGGGCACGGTGGTGTCGCGCTACTTCTTCGTGAAGCAAGGCAGCGTATCGGAAGACCCGGGGACGGGATCGGCCTGCGCGAATCTGGGCGGGTGGCTGCTTGCGATGAACCGCGACCTGCCTGCCGCGTTTCAGGTCGAGCAAGGTGAAGCCGTCGGCCGGCCTTGCCTGCTTCGGTTGTCGGTCAGCGCAAGCGGGACGATCGGTGTCGGTGGGCGCGTGATCGAACTCGGGCGCGGCGTCGTCAACGTATAGACGCGCCGGGCGGAAATATCGCCGCGATCTTCAGCATCGCGATGCGCGCGAGCAACCCGTTGCGATGACGAATCGGCCGCTACCGTCCGGCAACCACTGGATCGGAAATGCGGTGCGGCCGCCCCGCCCGCCACGCCGCGATATGCTGACGACGAGGTCGGCAGCTATTGCCGGATCGATACGCCGCCAGCACTGCACACGCCGCCGCGTTTGCTATGCTGCGCGCATCGCCAGCCCGAGTCGATCGCCGACATGAACACCCCCGCCCCCGACCTCGCCCGCACGCTGCGCACCTCCTGCGACGCCTGCTTCGGCACGGCCACCGTCTGGCCGCTCGTCGAGCTCGCGTATGGCGAGCCGCAACGCCACTACCACACGCTCGCGCACCTGGCCGAGCTGTTCTCGCATCTCGCACCATTTCGCGCGGAACCGCTGTGGCCGGTGATCGAGCTCACGGTATGGGCGCACGACTTCGTGTACGCGACGACGCTGCCCGATTATGCGGACAACGAAGCACTCAGCGCGCAATGGCTCGTGCAGGTCACGAACGCGCACTGCAGCGCATCCTGGTTGCGTGCGCACGCATCGCACGTGTCCGTTGCACACGATCTCGTGCTCGCGACGAAGTCGCACCGGCTGCCCGATGCGTTCGCGTCCGCCCCCGACCTCCAGCGCGCCGGGCGGATTTTTCTCGATGCCGATCTCGCGATCCTCGCGGCTGCGCCCGATCGACTGCACGAATACGACCGCGCAATCGCACGCGAGTGGGCGCAGGATCCCGATGCGCCGTCGGCTGCGTTCCGCACGGGCCGCAGGCAGGCGCTTGAACATCTGCGCGCGCAGGCCCCGCTGTTTCAATCGGCGGAATTCGCATCGCTCACGTCGCGCGCGCAGCGCAATCTCGATGCGCTGATCGCCACGTACGCATAAGCGCCGGGCAAGAACACGCGAACGCGCCTGTCTAGCCACCGCCGGGTCGGTCGAGCCGACCCGACACGCCCGGCGACCCTACGCGCCAGGGCGGCATGACTGCCTGCAGTAGCCCCCCGCAGCACCGGGGTTTCGCCTCGTCGCCGTCATACGGCATCACACGATAAAACGGCAGAAATCTCGATCTCCCGGAAAGCACCCCCGCGCCACGCGCAGCGATCGCCACCCTCCTGCGCTGCTCAGCGGACTGCCCGCGAATCTTTCAGATCGCGCTGCCGTTTCCCCCTTCGGCCCCCATCGTGACGCTCAGGCCAATGGCCGCACGACCCGCGGCGGACCATCGGTTTTTCGCGGCCATCGTGAAGGCCACGAAAGAATTCCGGCGCGACGCATACGAGCTGGCCGAGGCGGCCCGCTGCTAGCGGCATGCGCAACCTGCAGATTCATCCGGAGTTGTTGCACAAGTCGAGCGTGAGGACGAAGTGGCCGTCATGTTGATGACCTCAGGCAATGCGAACAGATTGCGGACGCACGAGGTTCTCCACGCGACTACCCGCAAGTCATAACAGAGACACCGAACCGGGCTGTCGTGCGTCAACGCCAGCCGACCGCGGTCCCGTCCGATTGATACAACAACGCCCCTGATCGATGCATCGGGGCAGCCTGGATGTAGCGACACGCCGTAATGGGATGTAATGGATTTGCTGCGTGCGGCGGGGTACTTATATCGGGCGCGATATTTCGCGCGTCGTGTCCAAAACCGATGTCACCGGAGCAGTTAGATGGTTGCGCGCTTAAGCAGGTCTTGTGCGAAGGACGGTGTGATTGCCTATCAGGAAAGCGAAACCATGTGGGCTGCCATCGGGCCGCTGACCGACGTCACACCGCCCCTCCTGAGCGACAGGATTTCCACCGCGCAGGAGCAAAGCGGTTCCGCGATCGTCGCCAGGAATGACGCCGGCCAGTGGAGCATCTACGGCATTCATGTTGGTGGCCGTGCAGCCGCCAACATCGGCTGTCGAAGCAACGAGATGGTCAGGGCCAACATGGTGGGCTGGATCGATGGCCGGACGGCCGATGATTTTGCCACCATCGCCGACGAGTGGATACGGCGCCGGAATTGGCCTGAGTCCGGGCGCTCGCGAAGCAATGCGCTGTACCAGTCATGCCGCGCGACGCCGGTTGCGCACCGGGCGGCATTTCAATTCAGATCATAAATTGAGGGCGATCATGACTTCTGATCCGGTAGTTACGTACGATGAGGATGGTATGTCCGCTGCAAAGGCCAAACCTCCTGCTTATGCGGTTTTGTACGACAAGGTCGGGACATTTCTTATAGCCTGGAAACGGACGAGGGCATACTATTTTTTAAGTGAAAATGGACAAACGGTCAATTACAACGGAATTGATTTGACCCAAAAAAAGGGCGGCGGATTGAATGCTCTGCCTGGCGGCGCAAACGACGAAAACGATACGGAGAAGTGCGCCAGGCGTGAATTCCTGGAAGAGACCGGCGTTAGCTTGCCGCCGATTGACGGACCTGACGGGATAAAAACACATTCCTTCGAAAACGATTTATATTCCGCCGCATATTTTCGTGTGAAGGTTGGGGACGTAGCGAGCGCGTACACTGCGATCTCGTCGAAATCCATGCCAAATTCAAATAAGATCGTTTCCCAAATAATCAACGAAAAATATACGAAGCGATCGCAGGTCATGGATTATGTCAAGAGTGAAAATATTTCACCGTGGCCGGAGGACAATGAGCTCGATTCAGTTGCCTGCTGGAATATCAAGAATGTAAATCAGTGGGCAGAGATTGAATCGTGGAAAGGGAATCAAACAATAGGCTGGTATTACGAGATACTCAAATATTTACGTGTCGACATCTTCCGCTTGACCGTTTAGGTAGGTGACCTTGCGCGCGTTTGCCGTGCGCTCGGGTCTGGCGGCACTGGGCTGGCGTAGCGTTGTTGCATCAATCGGGTGGGCATGCCGCTGGCTGACGTTGACGCACACCAGCCCGATCCGGCGGACCTGTCAACACTTCGGGTTCCTGCGCAAATTCTCGATTTCCGGTTTCGAGAAGATGCGCAGGGGCACAAGCAAGACGTGCGAGCCGAAGGCCCGGTACCGCGTGAGGAGCTGGCCGGCATACAACGCGAACCTGATCAATCGAGGTAACGTCACGGTGTGAATCGATGAAGCCGTCCTTGGCATCCCCCGAGCCGATCGCATTGCCTGAGGCCGTCAACATGACGGCCACTTCGCCCTCACGCTCGATTCATGCAACGGCTCCGCTTTGCGCTGATGGCGTATCTGCTTGCCACCCCGTACTTCTTCCACGATCCGCCGCTGAATTCCGGGAATCACGTCTTTCACGAACGGGCGATCACGACCGCCGCGCTCGAGGGCACGCTCGTCACCCCTGTTTTGCCTGGCAGCTCGCCGATTGTCGCGAGGCCGACAGCGAAACAACCTGCGGCGATCACCGCGCAGCCCGTTCCGCACCCAGATTGCGCCTCCCCTTCCCCACCAGGCGCAACCTTCCTAACGTCATATGATTGCATTTTCACATCAAATGTGATTTTATTATCACATTGTGCATGCCGCCGCCCACCCACGCGCGCAGCGCACCCCATACCAAGGAAGAGACGCAGATGGAGACAATCGCCGTCATCGGCAGCAACATGGTCGACCTCGTGACCTACGTCGCACGCATGCCCGCCCGGGGCGAAACGCTCGAGGCGCCGAATTTCGAGCTCGGCTGCGGCGGCAAGGGGGCGAACCAGGCGGTCGCGGCCGCCCGCCTCGGCGCGCGCGTCGTGATGGTCACGAAGGTCGGCGACGACGTATTCGCCGACAACACGATCCGCAACTTCGAGCGCGAAGGCATCGACACCACGCACGTGCGCAAGGTCGCCGGCGTGCCGAGCGGCGTCGCGCCGATCTTCGTCGAACCCGATTCGAGCAACAGCATCCTGATCGTCAAGGGCGCGAACCGCCACCTGACACCGGCCGACATCGATGCGGCCGCGCCGCAGCTCGCCGAATGCGCACTGATCGTGCTGCAGCTCGAGATCGAGCTCGACACCGTCTATCACGCGATCGAATTCGGCGCGCGCCACGGCATTCCCGTGCTGCTGAACCCAGCGCCCGCGGCGGCCGATCTCGATTTCGAGCGGATCCGTACCGTCGAATTCTTCGTGCCGAACGAAACCGAGCTCGCGATCGTGTCGGGCATGCCGGTCGATTCGCGCGACACCGCAGCGCGCGCCGCCGAAGCGCTGGTCGCGCGCGGGCTGAAGCACGTGCTCGTCACACTCGGCAGCAACGGTTCGCTGCTGGTTTCGCGCGACGGCGTGCGGCACGTACCCGGCGTGCCGGTCGACGCGCGTGACACGACGGGCGCCGGCGATGCGTATATCGGCTGCTTCGCGCGCTGCTACGCCGCGTCGCGCGACGCGCTCGACGCGATGCGTTACGCGTCCGCGTACGCCGCGCATTCGGTCACGGGCCTCGGCACGCAGAAGTCGTACGCCGACACCGCGACCTTCGAACGCTTCCTCCGCGACGCCGGCATCTGAACGGCGCCTTCATCGACGAGACACTTGGGAAGGAGACACCCATGAGCCGAGCCAGGATCGAACACACACCCGACGGCTATTACCTGAACCGCACGCCGCTCTTCGCATTCACGCTGCTGTGCTGCCTGTTCGCGCTGTGGGGCACCGCCGCGAACCTGAACGATGTGCTGATCGCGCAATTCAAGAAGTCGTTCTTCCTGTCCGATTTCGAATCGGCGTTCGTGCAGTCCGCGTTCTATCTCGGCTACTTCTTCCTCGCGATTCCGGCCGCGACCGTCGTGAAGAAGTTCAGCTACAAGACGACGATCCTGGTCGGCCTGCTGCTCTACACGACCGGCTGCCTGCTGTTCTTCCCGGCCGCGTCGATGGCGAAGTACGGGATGTTCCTCGTCGCGCTGTTCGTGATCGCGGCGGGCCTGTCGTTCCTCGAAACCGCGTCGAACTCGTATTCGACGCTGATGGGCCCGCGCGACACCAGCACGCGCCGGCTGAACATCTCGCAGACGTTCTATCCGTTCGGCGCGATGGCCGGCGTCTACATGGGCAGCTTGCTGATCTTCAAGGAAGGCGACGCGTCGCACGCGCAGCTTGCCGCGATGTCGGCGGCCGAAGCCCACGTGCACCAGCTCGCGATGATTCAGGCCACGCTCGAACCGTACAAGTGGCTGATCGTCGTGCTCGTCGCCGTGTTCATCGTGTTCGCGTTGACACCGTATCCGGCGTGCAAGGGCAACGGCCCGAGCGCAGCCACGCACAAGATCGACGCGCGCGGCACGCTCGCGCGCCTGTTCGGCAACCGGCGCTTCGTCGCGGGCGTGGTCGCGCAGTTCCTGTATGTCGGCGCGCAGGTCGGCGTGTGGAGCTTCACGATCCGGCTCGCGATGCAGATCGGCGGCCTCACCGAGCGCGGCGCGTCGCACTACCTGCTCGCGACGTTCTTCGCGTTCTTCGTCGGCAAGCTGATCGCCACGCTCGTGATGAAGCGCGTCGGCCCGGCCAAGGTGCTGATCGTCTACGGCATCCTGTGCATCGCGCTGCTCGCGTACACGATCAGCGTGCACAACATCACGGCCGTCTATGCGGCCGTGGGCGTGAGCGTGTTCCTCGGCCCGTGCTGGCCGACCATCTACGGCCTCACGATCGACGGGCTCGGCAAGGACACCGAATACGGCGGCTCGATCCTCGTGATGAGCATCGTCGGCGGCGCTGTCGTGCCGCTGATCCAGGGGCTGATCTCCGATCACACGGGCGGCAACATGCAGCTCGCATTCGTCGTGCCGCTCGCGTGCTTCGTCGTGATCGTCTACTACGGCTTCTACTGCCTGCGCCACCTGCCGGCCGCGACGCCCGACGCAGCCGCCGACGGCCACTCGCCCGCGCGCTACGCCGCCACGCGCAACACGTCGGGAGCATGAGCATGCGAGGCGAAATCGAACTGCGGCGCGACGACTTCCGCGACACGCCGCGCACGCTGTACCGCACCGACGGCGTGACCGTCACCGCGTTCGCGTATCCGTCCGGCGTCGAGGCGCTGAAGCTCGAGAACCGGCGCGGCCACCTCGTCGTGCTGCCGTATCTCGGCCAGATGATCTGGGCCGCCGCGTTCGACGGCCGCGACCTGACGATGAAGCACATGTTCCGGCAACCGAAACGCGCGACTTCGATCATCGATACCTACGGCTGCTTCATGTTCCACAGCGGGCTGCTGCGCAACGGCTGCCCGGGGCCGGACGACACGCACGCGCTGCACGGCGAGATGCCGTGCGCGCCGATGGATCGCGCGAGCCTCGTCGTCGACGCGGATGCACGCGGTGCGATCGTCGAAGTGACCGGCGAGTACGAATACGTGCAGGGTTTCGGCAGCCACTATGCGGCGCGTCCGTCGGTGCGGCTCGCCGAGAACGACGCACAGATGACGATCGCGATGGACGTGACGAATCTCGGCGGCGCGCCGATGGACCTGATGTATATGGCGCACCTGAACTACGCGTACGTGCCGGGCGGGCGTTTCGTGCAGTCGCTGTCGCACGGCGGGCTGCGGCTGCGCGACAGCGTGCCCGCGCACGTGAAGCCGACCGCCGCATGGCGCGACTACACGGCCACGCTCGCGCGCGAGCCGGAGCGGCTTCAGACGCTCGATGCGCCCGCGCTGTACGACCCGGAGATCGTGTTCTTCATGAACGGTGCGGAAACGGATGCCAACGGCGTCGCGCATTTCCGGCTCGAGCATCCGGATGGCGGCGCATTCCACACCGCGTACCGCCCCGAGCAATTCCCGCATGCGACGCGCTGGATCCTGCACAACGCGGACCAGCAGGTCGCCGCGTTCGCGCTGCCGTCGACCTGCGAGCCGGAGGGTTATCAGGCCGAACGCCGCAAGGGCCATGTCGCGACACTCGCGCCGGGCGCGACGCGCCGCTTCGAAGTCGTCACCGGCTACCTGAGCGCGGCGGAAGCACGCAATGCTTGATGCGATGCAAAGCGCGATGCGCGCCCGCGCGGCGTCAGGTCACGAGCGCGATCCCGTGTTCGCGGATCGTCGTTTCGTAGCGGCGGCTCAATTGCCCGTCCGAGATCACGTAGTTGAAGTCGGTCAGTTCGGCGAAATAGGCCGCGCGCACTTCGTCGAACTTCGTGTGGTCGACGAGCAGGAAGCGGTTCTGCGCACGCTCCATCACCTTCTTCTTCGCGTCGACTTCGTGGAAGTTGAAGCAGGTCACGCCGCAACGGTCGCTCACGCCGGCGGCCGAGATGAACGCCTTCGACACGCGCACCGTGTCGAGGATGCCCGTCTCGGCCACCGACTCGAACACCATGTTCTTGCGATGGTACGCGCCGCCGCACAGGATCACGCTGCAATGCGGCTTCTGCTGCAGCTTCGCGAACACGTTCAGCGAATTGCAGACCGCGGTGAATTCGAGGTCGTCCGGAATGAAGTCGACGACGAACGGCGTGGTCGAGCCGCAGTCGACGAAGATCGTGTCGCCGGTCGTCACGAACTGCGCGGCCAGCTTGCCGATGCGGCGCTTCTCCTCGGTCTGCCGGTTGTTCTCGGCGCTGACCACGTACTCGCCGATATCGCTGCGCTGCGCGGCGAAATGGCGGGTCACGTAGCCGCCGATCAGGCTGAGGCCGTGCGGGTTGTCCGCGAGATCGCGGCGGATCGTCATTTCCGATACGCCGAACAGTTCGGCGACTTCCTTCAGATGAATCGCGTTCTGCCCTTGCAGCACGTTCATCAGTGTCTTGATTCGTTCGCCCTTCTTCGTTTCCATGCCAGTATCCTGCGTGCGCGCCGCATCCGTCGCTTGTCGTGCCGGGCGCGCGGGCCCGGCCGGAATGTCGTATTTGTAACAAACCGATGTGAAAACATCAACTTTACGTGTGCCCTTCCGGCACGCGATCCGTGGAGTCCTGAAACATGCCGCTTTCCAACGCCCAACTCGCTCAAACCATCGATCACACGCTGCTCGCGCCCGACGCGAGCGACGCGCAGATCCGCGACCTCTGCCGCCAGGCGGTCGAGCATCGCTTTTACTCGGTCTGCGTGAATTCGGCGAACGTGCCGCTCGCCGCGCGCGAGCTGTCCGGTACCGGCGTGCTCGTCTGTGCCGTGGTCGGGTTTCCGCTCGGCGCGGGGCTGTCGGCCGCCAAGGCATTCGAAGCCACCGCCGCGATCGCGGCAGGCGCCGGCGAGATCGACATGGTGATCAACATCGGCGCGCTGAAGAGCGGCCGCGCCGACGACGTGAAGGCCGACATCGAAGCCGTGCACCGCGCCTGCGGTGCGGTGCCGCTCAAGGTGATCCTCGAAACGGGGCTGCTGACCGACGACGAGAAGGTGCGCGTGTGCGAGATGTGCCGCGACCTCGGTGTCGCGTTCGTGAAGACGTCGACCGGGTTCGGCCACGGCGGCGCGACGCTCGCGGATGTCGCGCTGATGCGCCGCACGGTCGGCCCCGTGCTCGGCGTGAAGGCATCGGGCGGCGTGCGCGACCGCGCGGCCGCGCTGGCGATGATCGAGGCCGGCGCGACGCGGCTCGGCACGAGCTCGGGAGTGGCGATCGTCACCGATCAGGGCGGCAGCGAGTCGGCGTATTGACGACGCGGGCTACCGACGGCCGCGCTGATGCGGCCGCGGTGGTACGCTTGGCGCTCCCGCGCGCCGGTTCGCGCGCCGCTCCTTCGCCCGTCCGATGAGAACGCTTTCCGTCTGGTTGAGATCCGGCTTCCTGCTCGCGATCGGCATCGCGGTCGTGCTGTGGGGCGGCTTCACGTTGACCGATGCCGTGATCCTGCGACGCGCGCAGGCATGGCCGCGCGTGCCGGCGACCATCGAGCAATGCGCGGCGACGCTGCAATACGGCCGGCACTCCGCGTACTGGGAAGTCAGCGCGCGGTTCCGCTACGGCGCCGGACGAGAATATTCCACCGTGTGGCAGCCCGCCGATGCGCTGACGGACGAGCACGACCCGACGCCTGCGCGCATCGACGCGCAGACGGCCACGTATTGCGGCGCGCTCGCGCAGGACGGGCTGCGCGTGTCGCCGGCCTTTCCCGGCATCGCGCGCCTCAATGGCGCGGTGATGTCGGACGAATGGGAATTCAGGCTGATGCTGGGCGCGGGGCTGCTGCTTGCCGGGCTGCTCAACGGCTTCGCCGGCATCTGGCTGCTGCGCAACGGCGATCCGCCGCAGCGGCGCCTGTTCTCGCGAGAATAGCGCGGCGATCGACGGACGGTGGCCGTCCACCCGCTGCCTTGGCCGGTCGATCAACCACCGGGCGCCAGCCCCGCGATCCGTTCGCGCAGCCGTGGCGCAACGAAATCGAGGAATGCGCGCAGCTTCAGCGGCATCGGCGCCTGCCCCTTGTGCACCAGGCTGACCGGCAGCGGTTGCGATTCGAACGTGTCGAGCACCACCTCCAGCGTGCGATCGCGCACCGCCTGCGCAACCTGGTACGACAACACGCGGATCAGCCCGACGCCGAGCACGGCTGCATCGATGGCCGCCTCGGCCGTATTCACCGCGAAGCGCGAGTGCACGGGCACCGTCAGCTCGCCCTTCTCGCCATCGAACACCCACGCGCGCCGCGACGCCAGCACCTCGAACGTGATGCATTGATGCCGCGCCAGATCGGCCGGTTCGACGGGTGTGCCATGCGCCGCCAGGTAAGCCGGGCTTGCGCAGATCACGCGGCGCACGCTGCCGACGCGGGTCGCCATGAAGCTGCTGTCGGGCAACTCGCCGATCCGCAGCGCAACGTCGATCTGCTCTTCCATCAGGTGGGTGACACGGTCGGTCAGCACCAGCCGCACGTCGATCTCGGGATACTGCGCGAGAAATGCAGCCACCACCGGCACGACATGCAGACGCCCGAACACGATCGGCGCCGTGACGATCAGTTCGCCACGCGGCGCAGCGTATTCGCCGGTGGCGACGCGCTCGGTTTCCGCGATGTCGTCAAGGATGCGCCGGCAACCCGCGACATAGGACTCGCCCGCCTCGGTCAACGACAGTTGACGCGTCGTGCGATGCAGCAGCCGTGTATTCAGGTAGGACTCGAGCTCGGCGACCTTGCGGCTCACGGTCGCCAGCGGAATGCCGAGCTGGCGCGCGGCGGCCGACATGCTACCGGCATCGATCACCGCCACCAGCAGGGACATCGACTCGAGGCGGTTCATGTTGCCTCTCGAATTTCGGAAAGATGATTCCAGATTCTGGTGGATTATCTTTTCCAGAGCAAGGACGTACGCTGCTTTCACGTCGTCCCGCCGGCCGCCTCCGCTGCCGGCGGTGTCGGATCGCCATGAAAGGAGCCTGCCATGAACGAATTGCCCCTCGCCTCCGGCATGCCGCCCGTCGCGGCCGCCGCAGCGCATGCCGCCGCGTCGCGCGGCAGGATCGTCGCGATGGCCGCCATTGCCGGCGCGGTCGTGACCAACATCTATTGCACGCAACCGATCCTGCCGCTGATCGCGCGGGATCTGCATGCCGACCCGGCGACGGCCGACCTCGTGGCCGGCGCGGCGCTGCTCGGCTTCGCAACCGGGCTGGCGCTGCTGCTGCCGCTCGGCGATCGCTACGACCGACGCAAGCTGGTGCTGGGCCAGATCGTGCTGGCTTTCGCGTTCGCGGTGGCATCCGCGCTCGCGCCGGGGGTCTGGGCGCTGATCGGCGCCGCATTCGGGCTCGGCGTGGTCAGCTGCGTGCCCCAGCAACTGGTACCGTTCGCGGCCGTGATGTCGGCGGCCGGCGAACGCGGACGTAATGTCGGCACGGTCGTCACCGGCATCATGGTCGGCATCCTGCTCGGCCGCGCGGTCAGCGGCCTGATCGCCGCGCACGCCGGCTGGCGCGCGGTGTACGGCGTCGAGGCTGCCGCGATGGTGCCGGTTGGAATCGCCGCCGCGTGGCTGCTGCCGCGCGGCGTGCCGAGCACCACGCTGCAGTATGGCCGGCTGCTCGCGTCGCTCTGGACGCTGGCGCGCGCGCATCGCCCGATCCGTGAATCGATGACCGTACAGGCGCTGCTGTGGGCCGCGTTCAATGCATTCTGGGTCAATCTCGCGGCGCTGCTTGCCGACGGCCCGTGGCATCTCGGCAGTGCGTGGGCCGGCGGCTTCGGCATCATCGGCGCGGCAGGCGCGCTGGCCGCCACGATCGGTGGCCGGGCGTCGGATCGCATCGGCACGCGGCGCGTGATCGGCCTGGGCATCGCGATCGTTACCGTCTCCTACCTGATCCTCGCCGGCGCCGGCAGTTCGCTCGCGCTGCTCGTGATCGGCGTGGTGGTGCTCGACATCGGCGTGCAGGCCGGTCTGGTCGCGAACCAGACACGCGCGTTCGCCGCCGATCCGAACGCACAGGGCCGCATCAACAGCCTCTACATGACCGCAACGTTCGTCGGCGGTGCGCTCGGCGCGATTGTCAGCGGCGCGCTGATGGCCCGCGTCGGCTGGCCTGGCGTGGTCGCGTTCGGCATCGCGGCCGGGCTCGCCGCCGCGCTCGTGCATCGCAGCGGGGGGCGGGGCTGAGCCGGCGCGCACCATGGTCGACGACACGCTCGCCCACAAGGCGCTTGCGCATCCGTTCCGGCGGGACGTGCTGCGCTGGCTGAAGTCGCCCGACAGGCTTCCGGGTGACGTACGCCTGCACGCGTGCCACGGCGTGCCGCTCTCGGCGATTGTGGCGCGCAGCGGGTTGTCGCAATCGACCGTGTCGGCACACATCGCCGTGCTGCGCGAGGCCGGCCTGATCGTGGCGACGACGGTCGGCCAGTGGCGCTTCGTCGCCCGCGACGACTCGGCCATCGCGGCATTCGTCGCGCGGGCCGCGCGCGATCTCTGACCGGCAAAGGCAGGCACTGACAGATTCGACAGGGGCGCCGCGATACCGCTTCCGCCCGCTCCGCGACATCGGCACAATGCCGCTCATGCGCCAAGACAACGCCTTCGTGTACCCATCCGCCGGCCCCATCGGCCGCCTCGCCAACCGGCTCGTCGCGAACCGCCCGCTGCTGCGCACCCGCCGCGCGCTGCTGTCGCGGCTGCCGTTCCTGCAGCTCGCTAGCGACGTCGAGAACGTCGTGTACTGCACGTGGCTCGTCGAGGTTGCCGCCGTCGCGCACCTGGTGCCGCGCGGCGTCACGCTCGCGAGCCGCGACGGCCGCACGCCGTTCACGATCCTCACCTATGCGCACCGCCATTTCGGCCCGCGTATCGCGGGCCCGCTGCGACGCCTGTTCCCGTCGCCGCTGCAAAGCAACTGGCGGCTTTACGTCGATGCGCTGCCGGGTGGCGTGCCGGCCGATCGCACGGTGCTGTTCGTGAAGAACGTGTTCGATCATCCGCTCTATGCGCTCGGCAGCCGGCTCTTCAGCGACGCGCTGCCGTCGCATCTTGCCGCGCGCTTCACGCATGCCGCGCAGGACGGACGTTATCGAACGCTGCTGTCCGGCGGGACAGGGAGCGCGCCTGATTTCCACTGCTCGGCGGGCGTGTCGAGCGACTACGCGCTACCCGCCGCGTTCGCACCGTTCTTCGGAAGCTGGCGCGACGCCGTCGCTTACCTGTCGCTGCAGCACGCGGCCGTCGCGCATGTCGCGGACTGCGACGGCCTCGCCCATGCGTCGATCGACCTGCCGATCGACATCGATGCGGTCCGGCCGCTGAAACCGGTCGAACCGGTGGGCGGCGGCGAGTTCCTCGCGCGCATCGGCGCGACCGGCGAACCGCTGTGCTTCGTCGTGCCGGATGTCGCGTTCCGCGTGTTGTCGGAACGGGTGTTGTAACGCCCTGCTCAACTCGCTCGCCGCGCGCGTGCGCGTTCATTTTTCATCCGCGTCAGGTTCGTCCGCCAGCCGCCCGATGTAATCCCGCACGAACTGCGCGGCAATCCGCCCCGACCGCGCACCGCGCTCCAGCGCCCACTGCAGCGCCGGCTCGCGCGCCGCGCGGATCTGCTCCGCATCGAACCCCGCTTCGACGAGCCGGCTTTCGACGACCGCCAGATACGCATCCTGCGTGAACCCGTAGAACGTCACCCAGATCCCGAAGCGTTCGGACAACGAGATCTTCTCCTCCACCGCGTCGCCCGGATGCAGCTCGCCGTTCTCCGCGCGCGACACATTCGCGTTGTCGCTCGCCTGCTCGGGCATCAGGTGGCGGCGATTCGACGTCGCGTACACGAGCACGTTCGACAGGTCGCTCGCGACCGAGCCGTCGAGCACCGTCTTCAGTTCCTTGTAACCGGTCTCGCCGGCCTCGAACGACAGGTCGTCGCAGAACACGATGTACCGCTCGGGCCGCGCCCGCACCAGCTCGACGATCGCCGGCAGGTCGCTCAACTGCTCCTTCCCGACTTCGATCAACCGCAGCCCGTGCGGCGCAAATGCGTGCAGGCACGCCTTCACGATCGACGACTTTCCGGTGCCGCGCGCGCCGGTCAACAGCACGTGATTGGCCACGAATCCGCGCACGAACTGCCGCGTGTTCCGTTCGACGATCGCCACCTGACGCTCGACGTTGCGCAGCGCCTCGAACGCAATCAGCGCAGGCGCGGCGACCGGTTCGAGCGGCGCCATCCGCGGCCCGCCGCCGAAACCGCGCCAGCGGAATGCAACGGCCGCGTCGAAATCGACGGCCGCCGGCCGGCCGGTGCCCGCGAGCGCTTCGAGCGCGGTCGCGATCCGTTCGAGCTGACGCGCGAGCGCCGGCCCCTCGACGGATGCGCACGCATCCGGCAGCGCGGCCATCAGGTTCTGCATGTCTCGATCGCCGCTCATTGCCGCACCCCTTGCGACGCACTCGCCTGAAACGGAAACCGCTGTGCGATCGCCACGCCGACGAGCGCCACGCCGCCGCCGATCAGGTGATACAGCCGCAGCGATTCGCCGAGCAGCACGATCGCGCCGCCGGCCGTCATCAACGGCAGCAGGTTCATGAACATCGCGCAACGGCTCGGGCCGAGCAGCCGCACGCCCTGCATCCACAGATACGGCAGCACCACCGACGCCAGCACGCCGGCATACAGGATCAACGGCACGCTCGCGCGCGTCGGCCACGCCGCCTGCGCGGGCAGGCGCAGCAGCATCGGCACCATGAAGACGAGCGCGGCGAGCGCCTGCACGTAGGTCGACTGCCACGCCGGCAGCGCACCGATGCGCCAGCGCTTGAGCAGCACGCCGTACAGCGCATACGCGGCCGATGCGGCCAGCATCAGCAGGTCGCCCGTATGCACGCCACGCGCGGCGATCGTCGTCGGGTGCCCCTCGGCGATCAGGTAGACAACGCCCGCGAGCGACAACACCCCGCCGCCGACCATGCCGGCGCCCGGCGGATCGCCGAGCAGCAGCGAGCTGAGCAGCATCGTCATCAGCGGCACGAGCGCGGTGATGATCGCCATGTTGGTCGCGCTGGTCGTTTTCGCGGCCTCGTAGGACAGGCTCTGGAACAGCGCCATCGCGAGAAAGCCGAGCACCGCGAGCTTCGGCAGGTGCGCGACGAGCGCCGCACGGTTGCGCCACGCGGGGCGCAACGTGAACACGCTCATCAGCGCGACGGCGAGCAGCAGCCGGTAGAACGTGATCGCCGACGGGTCGATCGTCGATGCGGACAGCTTCGACACGACCACGTTGCCGGCCCACAGCGCGATCGCGCAGAAGGGAAACAGAAAAGGAGGCTTGTTCATCGCGTTTGACGGATTAATATCGTGACAGGGTGCGGGCGTGAATCGGAACGCCATCGTGCCCGCCCGCCCAACTGCCTGTCTCACGCCAAAATGTCAGGACTTATCGCCAATCGGACACTCGTGCCCACCCCGCCGCTTGCGCACCTGCGCTACGAATCGACGCCGATGCCCGTGTCGGCAATGGCGGCGGCGTACCCGCATGGCACGTCGATCGCGACACACAGCCATCGCCGCGCGCAACTGCTCTATGCGATCGAGGGCGTGATGCACGTGCAGTCCGAGGGTGCGTCGTGGGTCGTGCCGCCGACGCGCGGCGTGTGGCTCGAAGCCGGCCTCGACCATACGGTGCAGATGAGCGGCGACGTGCAGATGCGCACCGTGTTCGTCGAACCGGGCACGGTCGAGCACCTGCCCGCGCGCAGTTGCGTGGTGGAAGTGCATCCGCTGCTGCGCGAGCTGATCCTCGCCGCGGTCGACGTGCCGCTCGACTACGCGCCGGGCTCGCGCCACGATCACCTGATGCACCTGCTGCTCGCCGAGGTGACGGTCGCGCCGCTGCTGCCGCTGTACCTGCCGTGGCCGCACGACGCACGGCTGCGGACGATCTGCGACACGCTCGTCGCCGCGCCCGACGATCCGCGCACGATCGCCGAATGGGCCGACCGGCTCGGCCTGTCGGTCCGTACGCTGCATCGCGCGTTCCGGCGCGAAACGGGGCTCAGCTTCCGCCGCTGGCGGGAGCAGGCGCGACTGCTGCTCGCGCTCAAGCGCCTCGCGCACGGCGAGAAAGTGCTGACCGTCGCGATGGATCACGGCTACAGCAGCCAGAGCGCGTTCTCCGCGATGTTCAAGCGGCATTTCGGCGTGTCGCCGTCGGCGTTTTACGCGTAGCGCGTGGTCGTGCGCGCCACGGGCGCCGTGGGCGATAGAATCGCGGCCATGAACACGATCAGCCCGCACCGTTCGTCAGCATCGACGCACGCAATCCAGACCGTCGATACGCTCGCGTGGGAACACGCGCCGATCGTCGACATCTGCGCCGTTCAGGCCGACTACGGCCCGCTGCTCGTGTTGACGGCGGACGGCTCGCTGCACGGCGTCGATCTCGATACGCGGCAACGCACGGCGCTCTGTCGGGTGCCGTTGCCGCCGCTCCCGCCTGCGACGGGTCACACGGCGTTCGGCACGGCCGCTTATCGCCTGCACGCGTCACCTGACGGCCGATACGCGGCGATCGTGACCGACTACGGGCGGCACGGCCTCGTCGTCGACGTCGCCACCGGCAAGCCGACGATGCAGCTCGACGGCGGCGACTACTACACGCATACCGTCCCGTTCAGCGCATGCTTCCTCCGCCATCGCGATCGCACGATCTTCGTGCACCGCACCGCATGGAACCGGCTCGACGCGGTCGACCCGGCCACCGGCGCATCGCTGACCCCGCGCGACATCGCGCCGTACGCCAACCACGACCGGCCCGCGCATTACCTCGACTACTTCCACGGCCGGCTCGTGCCGAGCCCTGACGGCAGCCGGCTGTTCGACGACGGATGGGTCTGGCACCCCGTTTCGATCCCGCGCGCATGGTCGGTCGATGCCTGGCTCGACGCCAACCCCTTCGAAAGCGAGGACGGCGCATCGGTGGTCAGCCTGACCCAGCGCGACGACTGGGACACACCTGCCTGCTGGATCGACAACCGGCACGTCGCGTACTGGGGGCTTGCCGACTGGGACGAGGATGAATTCGCCGAAACCGGGCAGGATGCCGGCGTGCGCATCCTGGATGTGAACGAAGCCTTGCAGTCGCACGACCGGCGCATCCCGATGGCGACCGAACCCGAGCGGATCGGCGACCTGTTCAGCGACGGCGCATCGCTGTACGTCGCCACGCCCGCCGGCACGACGATCTGGAGCCTGGCGTCGGGCACGCCGCTCGGGGCGCTTCCGGGCTTCATCGCCCGGCGGCACGATCCGCTACGCGGTGCGCTGATCGCCTTCGACGCCGGTACGATCGCCGAATACCGGTTGTCCGCGCAGGCCGCGCGCACCGCATGACGCACGGCGCTACCGTGCCGCAATCCCCACGATGAAAAACACGCATGCGGCAGCCGACGCCACCGTGCGCACGTGATTCCACATCGTCCAATCGTGCACGTAGCGCGTCCATAGCGCCGCGCCATGGGCGGTCGACGGATCGGCCGCGGCGAGCGCATCGTTGAGCGGCACGTTGACGGCCATCGTCACCGCGAACATGCCGAACACGTACAGCACGCCGCCCGCGACCGCCGCCATCGCGCCCGGCTGGTCGCGATCGAGCAGCGCGAGCACGACCAGTGCCAGCGCCATCAGCGTCGTGACGAGGAACAGCGGCATGAAAGGCGAACGCACGATGTCGACGTTGATCGCGTTCATCGCGGCCACGCCGGCATGCGGCGCGATCCGTCCGAGCGACGTCATCACGAACGTCGAGAACGCGAAGTACACGCCGGCCATCAGCCCGCAGCCGATGGCCGAGCCCCACAGCAACGCGGGCGTCACGAACGCGATCATGATCGTGCGCTCCACACGCCGGTCGCGGCCGTCGCACGCGCATAGTCGGCGAAGTCGCGGGCCGGGCGCCCGAGCGTCGCTTCGATGCCGTGCGTCACCGCGCTGTTGCGCCCGTCGAGCACCACGCCGAACAGATCGTCGAGCAGCGCGACGACCGGCTCCGGTACGCCGACCTCGCGCAATCCGGCCACGAACGCATCGGCCGGAATCTCGCGATAGACGACCGGCCGGCCGGCGGCCCGTGCGATTTCGCCGACCGCTTCGGCGAACGTCAGCGCGCGCGGGCCCGTGACCTCGATCACGCGGTTCGCGAAGCGCGCGTCGGTGAGCGCGGCCACCGCGACGTCCGCGATGTCGGCCGCATCGACGAACGGCTCGCGCACCGCGCCGGCCGGCAACGCGACTTCGCCGGCCAGCACGCCGTCGATCAGGTAGCCCTCGGAGAAGTTCTGGTTGAACCAGCTCGCGCGCACCACGCCCCAGCCCACGCCCGACGCCTGCAGCGCGGCCTCGGCGGCCTGCGCGCGGGGCTCGCCGCGCCCGGACAGCAGCACGACGCGCTCGACGCCGCTTTCCCGCGCAAGCCGCGCGAAGTCGGCGATCGCATCCACTGCGCCCTCGACCGCCAGATCGGGCTGGTAGGTCACGTACGCGGCCGACACGCCCGCGAGTGCCGCAGGCCACGTCGCGGGCGCGGTCCAGTCGAAGCGGACGGCCGACGTGCGCGACACGGGCCGGGTCGCGATGCCGCGCGCGCGCAGCCGTGCTTCGACGCGGGCGCCCGTCTTGCCCGAACCGCCGACGATGAGGGTGGGAAGTGCCGACATGACCGTCTCCTTTGACTAAAATGCGAGAGAGTCTCGCGTTTCAGAAAACACGATAGACTCTCGCATTAGCAAGGTCAAGTTTTTCCGGAGGCGGCATGGGCCGACATAAATCGGGGCAGAACGACGAGCCCGACGCGGCGGCAGCGGATGCGCCGGCGCGCGCGCGGCTGGTGCCGACGCAGCAACGCAGCCGCGAGCGGTTCGAGCGCATCCTCGCGTGCGCGTCGGAGGTGATGATCGAGAAAGGCTGCGACGCGTTCCGGATGAGCGACATCGTCGAACGCACGGGCATCTCGTTCGGTTCGCTGTACCAGTACTTTCCGGACAAGACGGCCGTGATCGGCACGCTCGCGGAGCGCTACAACGAAGCCGGGCACGACTGCGTGCGGCGCGACCTCGCCGCGATGAAGACGCTCGACGACCTGCACGCCACGCTCGCCCGCATCACGGACAGCTATTACCGGATGTTCGCGGACGAGCCGCTGATGCGCGACATCTGGCGGGCCACGCAGGCCGACCGCGCACTGCAGGCCCTCGACCAGGCGGACGGCGAGTTTCTGGCGGGGCTGTTGGCGAGTGCGTTGCAGGATCTCGCGCCGGCAGTGCCCGGCGCGCAGTTGGCGGCGTTCTCGGAATTGACGATGGTGTTGATCGCCGCGGCGGTGCGACATGCGATCGAGTTGCCGCCGAAGGCGGCGCGCAGGATTCTCGCGATGTTCAAACGAACATTGCCGGAGAATCTATCCGTGCTTGACAGCTAGGATGCGCCCGAATCCTCGAATGGCGAATATCCGACTCCCCGTCTTAAACAAAATATTCGTCAATAAAATTACAAGAAACCATATGGGCGCAACCCGAGACCCCGGCGCCCGTATCCCTGACGCTCCATCCAGATCGACCCAAGCCCTGCTGCTCCTCGGAGTGCAGGTCTTGCTCCTTTTCGCACGGGCAATCCGCTTCGTGGAGCGACGTGCGTTTCGCCCCGGTGAACTTCGCGGCGCGTTATTCAGCGCCCCGGCTGCCTGGCTCCACCGGAGTCAATAAATTGCGAGATGATTTACCGAAATCGATTAATTCACAAAATACCGATGATTAATGGAATCGATTTCAGTCAATAATTACAATCGGCCGTCAATTCTTCCATTTACTTTTCAATATCGCCTCCGCCAAGCTTGCGGCAAGCATTTTTAGACACCCACCCAATTGATCGATTAATTTCAAATTCAAATGGATTTGCATTAAACCGGTCGATTATTGTTTATTTATAAAATGAAATGAGACGGTATACCTCCATAAAAGCCGGCCAGCCATCACCTGACTGACCGGGCTCTCCGTGCGTCGCTCGGCGACAGGTGCCTGCCGCTCCGACCACATCTCTTTGGCATCGCGATTCAGGCTGCGCGGGCCGGGCCCGATGATGGGGCCCGGCCGCGCAGCACCGCACCGCCTTCGCGAACTTCGAACTCACACTCTTGCGAGCGTTGATGATGGACGACTTTTGCCGCGCGAATTTGCCCCCTGCCGAGGATTGGCCGACGTTTGTCTTCGAGTTGCCGGGGCTGCAGTTTCCGCCGTTTCTCAATTGCGCCGCCGCGCTGCTGGATACCGCAGTCGAGGAACGTGGCTGGGGCGATCGCGTGGCGATCACGACCGAGTCGGGCATCACGTGGTCGTATCGCGAATTGCGCGATGCCGCCAGCCGGATCGCCAACATGCTGGTCCGCGATGCGGGCCTCGTGACCGGCAACCGGGTGCTGTTGCACGGCGCCAATCGCTAGCGCGGTGGCGGCGCGTCATGCCGACGCGCCGCAGCCCTCGAACGCCCGTTCGAGGGCCGCTTCCTGCTCCCTGCCCCGGTGGGTTGGGCGCCACGGTGGCCGGCGTCCGATCGCGCGGCGCCGGCCTGTGGCGGTCAGCGCTTCGCCGGCACCGGCGGCTCGCCCGCCGTCGTCGCGTTGCGCGCCCAGTCGGCGAACTCGGTGTCGTAGCGATTGCCGATGTACGCGACATAGTTTGCGTAGCCGTCGTAATCGCCCACCCGGAAGCGCGACACGATCGTGTCGACGTCCGCGCGATGGCGTTCGAACATGAAGCGCGTCGCCATATAGCCCCACCGGTACGCGCGCGTGACGTAGTCGCTCGACGCGTAACGCGTGCCGAGCACGTCCGAGAACCGGTACGCGCCCGCGCGCACCGCGTCGATCGACTCCTGGTTGTCGTTCTTTCTCGACAGATACTCGGCAACGCCTTCGATCCACCACACGGTCGGCTTCGCCGTGCTCACCGAGAAGTCGCCCGCCATGTCGTAGCGGCCGTCGAGATAGTGCGTGAACTCGTGCTCGAGGTTCCACACCTTGAACTCGGGCCGCAGCCACGATGCCTCGTGCGCGATGAAGCGCGCCTGGTTGCCGGGCGCGGACGGATCGCCCTCGAGATACATGCCGCCGTTGTCGGTGCTGATGCCGTAGATCACCGACGCGTATTTTCGATAGTTCGCGTAGTCATCGAAAATAACGAGTTCGATCGTGTCGTTGCGATCGCCCGCGACCGGCTTGCGCCCGGTCTTCATCATCCGGTGGAAGTAGTCGTCCTGCCGCGCGACCGCCGTGCAGACCGACTGCAGCTGCGGCATCGTCATGTCCTGCGCGAGAATGCGCACGCCCGCGTTGCAAGCGTAGCGATTCGAGAGCACCGTGTCGGCCAGCCGCTTCTTGTAGTCGCAGGTTCCGTAGTCCGCGCAGTTGCCCGAATCGCCGTAGTCGACCGCTTCCGCCGCCGCGAGCCAGAGATCGCTGTCCGCGCCCGTCATGCTCGTCGACGCGAGCATGTCCTGGATCATTTTCTTCACGCGCGGCTTCTGCGTCGGATAGCGGAGGAAGCGAAACGTTTCGCGCGCCGCGTCGGCCAACTGATAGGCGGCGCTCGTATTCGACAGGCTCGCGCGGTTCGCGGTGACGAATCGGTTGAGCGTCTCCGGGAGCGTTGCGTCACTGTCAAGCATCGGCTGTGCGCCGCTGCGCTGGTGCGCGTAGAAGAACACCGTGAGCAAGCCGGTGAAGCCGCCCGCCGCACTGCGCTGCAGCAGCGGCGCCGCCGCCTGCGGATTCGCCGCGCTCACGGTGTACGACGCGATGCGGTTCTTCAGCGTCGGCAGGTAGTACGCTTCGTCCCGCATGTTCGTGATGAGCTTCATCAGCTCGTTCGCGGTGCTCGGCGCACGCGAATTGTCGCGATAGAGCGCATCGCCCTCCAGGCTTTGCTTGATATACGGGCGCAGCGACACGGCGAGATCCGGAATCGGGTTCGCAATGCCCGATACATCATATTGGTAATAAGCGGAGCGCAGGTAAATCAGCAAATTGACCAGGATCAAATTGCTCGCATCGTATTTATAGATTTCCTGCACGAAACGACCTGCGACAGCGTGCACGTTTTCGGCATTGAAGATCTGTGTGGCCTGCGCTTTATCGACCGAGAACAGGCCGTAATGGCATTCGTAATCGGGAAGATTCGCGATGTAATCGGCGAGTGCCGCGCCGCGATACTGGATCATTACCGACATGTCACGGCAATCGGCGCCCGACGTGCTGCGCTTGCTGCGCGTGGCCGGCTGCTTGAGCGGCGAAGGCTTGGTCAGTGCCGCACGATCCTGCTCGCTGAGCGGCAGGTTGTACTGCGCCTGCTCGGGCGACACGGGCAGATTCTGCGGCACGCGAGGCATGCGCGCCTGCCTGGGCTGCATCTGCTGCGCCGGCTCGGTATTGGCCGACGCGGTGCCGGCCAGTCCGGCGAATACCGACCACGCGACGATGGCCGACCAGCGGCGGCTTTTTTGAAGCACCTCGTTTATTGCCACTTTATTTTCTCTCGATTGTTTTTGGGCAACCAAGATATAACATTACATATTGAAACGTCAATTTAATCGATATGAAAGATATCCTCGTTAATTAGCTTAACTATTTTATGATTTAAATCGATTAGAGAAACAATTCAACCGGCCGACACGGCACGGCACGCCTGCATCCGGTCGAGCGACAACGCGCATGCCCCACTGCCCGGCGGACAGTATTCGGCGAGCCGTTTCCGTGCGCTGTCGTAGTCCTTCCGCTGGTCTGGCGTCGGGTTCTCGATCCCCTCGTGTTCATACGCCTGCGTCAGCCCGAAATACGCCCAGCCGTTGCCTTTGAAATTCATGTACAGGTTGCGTCGGGTCGTCGCCGCCGAGCGACGCGCGGAGCGTGTCGATCGCGCTGTCGTATCGGCGCGCGGCAGGCGAGGGATACGGCGAACTACCTGAGCGTCCATTCGGGCGCCACCGCGATTCCCGAAACGGTGGTGTTCGATCTCGTCACGCCGGCCAACGTGATGAACACGACCCAGACCTGATCGGCGCGTGCGTCGGATCGGCATCGGGCGCCTCGATGGCGCCCGATGCCGCACTCATCGAATCCGCGATCAATCACGGTGCCTCCTCGCCCATTGAAATCGAAACGAGGAGAAAACAGTCAGGATAACGAACTCGATCCACGGCATCCTTTTGTCTCTTCTCATCGACAGCGGATCTGCTTGCGCCGGCATCGGAAAACGTGAGGCCCGCCCACCCGCTCCAAATGAAAAACGCGGGTGGCGAGCCGCACCGGATGAACTACACCATCCGGCCCGACTCGGCACCCGCGTTGAAGACTTTCCGGTCCCCTGCTTACTTGCTGTAGTCGTACACCCCGCGCCCGGTCTTGCGCCCGAGCCTTCCAGCCGTCACCATCTCGCGCAGCAGCGGGCACGCACGATACTTCGGATCGCCGAAGTCCTTCACGAACACGTCCATCACCGCGAGGCACACGTCGAGGCCGACGAGGTCGGCCAGTGCGAGCGGCCCGATCGGGTGGTTCGCGCCGAGCTTCATCCCCGCGTCGATCTCTTCGGCCGACGCAATGCCTTCAGCCAGCACGAAGAACGCCTCGTTGATCATCGGCACGAGAATCCGGTTCACGACGAAGCCGGGCGAATTGCGCACGCCGATCGGCGACTTGTCGAAACGCTCGGTCAACTCGCGCACCGCCGACGCGGTCGCGTCGCTCGTCTGCAGCCCGCGGATGATCTCGACGAGCGGCATCAGCGGCACCGGGTTGAAGAAGTGCATGCCGACGAAACGCGCCGGATCGGCGAGCGGCGCCGCGAGCGCGGTGATCGAGATCGACGACGTGTTGGTCGCGATGATCGCGTCGGGCCGTGCGACGGCCTCGATCTGCTTCAGGATGCGCCCCTTCAGCTCGACGTTCTCGGTCGCGGCTTCGATCACGATATCGGCCGACGCGAGCTTCGCGTAGTCGGTCGACGTCGTGATACGCGCCAGCGCCGCGTCGCGTGCGGCTGCGTCGAGCTTGTCCTTCGACACGAGCCGCTCGAGGCTGCCCTTCAGCGTCGCGACGCCTTTCTCGAGCGCGGCGTCGCTGACGTCGATCATCACGACATTGAGTCCCGCAACGGCGGCGGTCTGCGCAATGCCGTTGCCCATGGTTCCGGCGCCCACGACGCCGACAATTTCGATGGCCATGTAGTTCCTGTGTGTTCGGGTGCTGAGCGTTCGATTATCAGATGTTCTCGAAGATCGCCGCAATCCCCTGGCCGCCGCCGATACACATCGTCACGAGCGCGTAACGCCCGCCGATGCGCTTCAGTTCGTACAGCGCCTTGACCGTGATCAGCGCACCGGTCGCGCCGATCGGGTGACCGAGCGAGATG
Source organism: Burkholderia crassaminum (assembly GCF_964265005.1). Taxonomy (NCBI): domain Bacteria; kingdom Pseudomonadati; phylum Pseudomonadota; class Betaproteobacteria; order Burkholderiales; family Burkholderiaceae; genus Burkholderia; species Burkholderia crassaminum. The sequence goes on from NZ_OZ183801.1 coordinate 829,327, forward strand.
CCCGAACCGTTCGGGTTGACCTTCGCCGGATCAAGGCCGAGCTCCTGCGTGACCGCGCATGCCTGGGCGGCGAACGCCTCGTTCGCCTCGATCACGTCGAGATCGCTGATCTTCAGGCCCGCGCGTTCGAGCGCCTTCTGCGTGGCCGGCACGGGGCCGATGCCCATGTACGCCGGATCGACACCCGCGTGCGCGTACGCGACGAGCCGGGCGAGCGGCTTCACGCCCTGCGCGCGCGCGGCGTCCGCGCTCATCATCAGCACGGCCGCGGCCGCATCGTTGATGCCCGATGCATTGCCGGCCGTCACCGTGCCGTTCTCCTTCTTGAACACCGGGCGCAGCTTCGTGAAATCGTCCGCGCTCGCGTCCTGACGCACGTGCTCGTCGGTGTCGAACGCGACCTCGCCCTTCTTCGTGCGGATCGAGATCGGCAGGATCTGGTCCTTGAAGCGCCCTTCCGCGATCGCGCGCGCCGCGCGACGATGCGATTCGAGCGCCAGCGCGTCCTGCGCGTCGCGCGAGATGCCGTACTTCTCCGCGACGTTCTCGGCGGTCACGCCCATGTGGATCGTCTGGAACGGGTCATGCAGCGCGCCGAGCATCATGTCGACGAGCTTGCCGTCGCCCATGCGCTGGCCAAAGCGCGCGGCCGGCACCGTGTACGGCGCGCGGCTCATGTTTTCCGAGCCGCCGCCGATCGCGACGTCGGCGTCGCCGAGCATGATCGTCTGCGCGGCCGACACGATCGCCTGCAGGCCCGAACCGCACAGGCGGTTCACGGTCAGCGCGGGCGTGTGCTGCGCGACACCGCCGTCGATCGCCGCGACGCGTGCGAGATACATATCCTTCGGCTCGGTGTTCACAACGTGGCCGAACACGACATGCCCGACCGCATCGCCCGGCACGTTCGCACGCGACAGCACTTCGCGCACGACCTTCGCGCCGAGGTCGGTCGGCGAGAAATCCTTCAGGCTGCCGCCGAAATCACCGATCGCGGTACGGACACCGCTCACTACCACGACTTCTTTCGCTGCATTGCTCATCGTCTCACTCCGGTTCGTTCGCGCCCGCAGGCGCGGGGATGCGTTGCGTTACATGTTCGGGTAATTCGGTCCGCCGCCGCCTTCCGGCGTGACCCACACAATGTTCTGCGTCGGGTCCTTGATGTCGCAGGTCTTGCAGTGCACGCAGTTCTGCGCGTTGATCACGAGGCGATCGCTGCCGTCGTCGTTTTTCACGAATTCATACACGGCTGCCGGGCAGAAGCGCCCCTCCGGCCCCGCGTACGTGCGCAGGTTCACGTTCACCGGCACGTTCGCATCCTTCAGCGTCAGGTGCGCCGGCTGGTTCTCCTCGTGGTTCGTGTTCGAGATGAACACCGACGACAACCGGTCGAACGTCAGCTTGCCGTCCGGCTTCGGGTACTCGATCGGCTGGCATTGCGATGCCGGCTTCAGCATCTCGTGGTCCGCGTGCTTGTGGTGCAGCGTCCACGGCACGTTGCCGCCCATCACCTTCTGCTCGAGCCCGACCATCAGCGTGCCGAGGTACAGCCCCTTGGCCATCCACTGCTTGAAGTTGCGTGCACGGTACAGCTCCGTGTACAGCCACGACTGCTTGAAGGCGTCCGGGTACGCGTTGAGTTCGTCCGACTGGCGGCCGGCCTGCACCGCGTCGAACGCGGCGTCGGCCGCCAGCATGCCGGTCTTGATTGCCGCGTGGCTGCCCTTGATCCGCGATGCGTTCAGGAAGCCCGCGTCGTCGCCGATCAGCGCGCCGCCCGGGAACACCGTCTTCGGCAGCGACAGCAGCCCGCCCGCCGTAATCGCACGCGCGCCGTATGACACGCGCTTGCCGCCTTCGAGGAACGCGCGGATCGACGGGTGCGTCTTGTAGCGCTGGAATTCCTCGAACGGCGACAGGTACGGGTTCGTATAGCCGAGGCCGACCACGAAGCCGACCACGACCTGGTTATTGTCCATGTGATACAGGAACGAGCCGCCGTACGTATCCGACTTCAGCGGCCAGCCGGCCGTGTGGATCACGAGGCCCGGCTTGTGCTTCGCCGGGTCGATTTCCCACAGCTCCTTGATGCCGATCCCGTACGCCTGCGGCTCGGCGTTCGCGTCGAGCTTGTACTTCGAGATCAGCTGGCGGCCGAGATGGCCGCGGCAGCCTTCGGCGAACAGCGTGTACTTCGCGTGCAGCTCCATGCCGAGCTGGAAGTTCTCGGTCGGCTCGCCGTCCTTGCCCACGCCCATGTTGCCGGTCGCGACGCCCTTGACCGAGCCGTCGTCGTTGTACAGGATCTCGGCGGCCGGGAAGCCGGGGAAGATCTCGACGCCCAGCGCTTCGGCCTGTGCCCCGAGCCAGCGCGTGACGTTGCCCAGCGAAATCACGTAGTTGCCGTGGTTCTGGAAGTTGGCGGGCAGCGCCCAGTTCGGCGTCGTGACCGCGCTTTTCTCGGACAGGAACAGGAAGCGGTCTTCCGTCACCTCGACGTCGAGCGGCGCGCCGCGTTCCTTCCAGTCGGGGAACAGTTCGTTGATCGCGCGCGGATCCATCACCGCGCCCGACAGGATGTGCGCGCCGATCTCGGAACCCTTCTCTAGCACGCACACGCCGATCTCGGTGCCTTTCTCGGCGGCCAGCTGCTTGAGCCGGATCGCCGCCGACAGCCCGGCGGGGCCGCCGCCGACGATCACGACGTCGTATTCCATCGATTCGCGCGGGCCGTACTGCGCGAGCAAGTCCTGTGTGGTCAAAATCCTGTCTCCTCCTGCGTCCCGACCGTCAATCGATCAGAACTGGTCTTCCGTCAACGCGAGCACGCCTGCGTTGCCCTTCGTGCCGACGATCGACGCTTCGAGCCCGCCTGCCTGCACCAGCACGTGCTCCGCATAGAGCTGTGCGATCGCAATCTTCGCATCGAAGAACGCCGGATCGCTCGCGCGGTTCGCCTGCGCGGCCACCAGCGCACGCGCCATCTGCCACCCGCACAGCACCACGCCCGCCAGCTTCAGGTACGGCACGCTGCCCGCGAACACCGCGTTCGGGTCCTGCTTCACGTTCGCCACCACGTAATCCACCACCGACGACAGCGCCTTCGCGCCCTTCTCCAGCTGCGCCTTCATCGACGCAGCCGCCGCGCCGTCCAGCTTGTCCAGCGCCGCCACCGTCTCGCCGATCTCCGCGATCAGCGCCTTCGCCACCGCGCCGCCGTCACGCATCGTCTTGCGGCCCACCAGGTCGTTCGCCTGGATCGCCGTCGTGCCTTCGTAGATCGCCAGGATCCGCGCATCGCGATAGTACTGCGCCGCGCCCGTCTCCTCGATGAAGCCCATCCCGCCGTGCACCTGCACGCCCAGGCTCGCCACATCGTTCACCATCTCCGTGCTCCAGCCCTTCACCACCGGCACCAGATACTCGTAGATTGCCTGATGACGGCCACGCGTCGCCTCGTCCGAATGGCGGTGGGCAATGTCGCTGTGCGCCGCGGCCACGTAAGCCAGCGCCCGCGCGCCTTCGGTCAGCGCACGCATCGTGCCGAGCATGCGGCGCACGTCCGGGTGATGGATGATCGTCACCGACTGCTTGGCCGACCCGTCCACCGGGCGGCTCTGCACGCGTTCCTTCGCGAATTCCGCGGCCTTCTGGTACGCGCGGTCGGCCACGCCGATCCCCTGCATCCCGACGCCGAAGCGCGCCGCGTTCATCATGATGAACATGTATTCGAGGCCGCGGTTCTCCTCGCCGATCAGGTAGCCGATCGCGCCGCCGTTGTCGCCATATTGCAGCACCGCCGTCGGGCTCGCCTTGATCCCGAGCTTGTGCTCGATCGACACGCAGTGCACATCGTTGCGTGCGCCCAGCGAGCCGTCCTCGTTGACCATGAACTTCGGCACGATGAACAGCGAGATGCCCTTCACGCCTTCCGGCGCGTTCGGCGTGCGCGCCAGCACCAGGTGGACGATGTTGTCCGCCATGTCGTGCTCGCCCCACGTGATGAAGATCTTCGTGCCGAACACCTTGTACGTGCCGTCGCCCTGCGGTTCCGCGCGCGAGCGCACCAGCGCAAGATCCGAGCCCGCCTGCGGCTCGGTCAGGTTCATCGTGCCGGTCCATTCGCCCGAGATCAGCTTCGGCACGTAGCGCTGCTTCTGCTCGTCGGTGCCGGCCGTCAGCAGCGCCTCGATCGCGCCGTCGGTCAGGAGCGGGCACAGCGCGAACGACAGGTTCGCCGCGTTCAGCATCTCGATGCACGGCGTCGCGATCAGCTTCGGCAGCCCCTGGCCGTCGTATTCGGACGGGTGCTGCAGCCCCTGCCAGCCGCCTTCGACGAACTGGCGGAACGCTTCCGCGAAGCCCGGCGTCGCGGTCACGACGCCGTCCTTCCAGCTGCTCGGATTGCGGTCGCCTTCGACGTTCAGCGGCGCCAGTACCTCGCCGCAGAATTTCGCGGATTCGTCGAGCACGGCCTGCGCCGTGTCGTAACCAGCATCCTCGAAGCCCGGCAACTGCGCGACGGCGTCGATGCCGGCCAGTTCCTTCAGCACGAACAGCATGTCCTTGACGGGGGCGTTATAGCTCATGGTCGATGTTCCAATCAGGCGGTGAATGAGGCGCGCTACGGGGCCGATACGGCAAAACCGGCCAGCTCCGGGCGGCGAGGTGACCCATCCTAATGCCGGGCGAGCCGGTTTCCATTGTCATATTCGGCCCACCTGGTGACAAAACCGGCCACGGGATGTGGGGGCAAGGCCGGAAGCGGACGGCTGGATGCGGGTTTGGCTGGAGTCGGCATTTGGCAGGAACGGTGAGCAATCGACTGGGCGGCCGGTGTGATCCGGTGGGCAGATTCGGATCTGGGTGGCGGGTGGCGAGCGACTGGCGGCGGGCGGTGGGCGGTGGGCGGTGGGCGGTGGGCGGTGGGCGGTGGGCGGTGGGCGGTGGGCGGCTGGTGGCTGGTGGCTGGCGGCTGGTGGCTGGTGGCTGGGTGGCTGACGGTGGACGGTAAGCCGTGGGCGGCGAGCACCGTCGCTGTCGGACGATTCCGCCGCGAAACGGGATACGGCGTTCCCGGTAACGGTCGTACCGCGCTTGGATCGGTCCAGGATTCCTAAAGCGGATCAACCGTAATCGAGTGTAATTGATCGTTCAGCGCGCCCAGCCTACTTTCATGCGTGGGCAAGCAGCGTCGCGCATGACTCACTCGCCCCGAGCCACCACGAAGATCGGGATGAACATTGTCGATGCCTGAATCGCGCAGGCCAGATTACGGCTATACCACCCTGGTTTTCGGTTTATCAACTCACATCAGGAGAAGGATTATGTCGAACGTGAAACTCAGCGAAATTCGCCGGTTTGCGGAAACTGCGAACGATTGGAAACGCGTGGAGGTCGAGTCCATCCAGGTGGGCTATTGGGAGAGCTCGAGCAGCTTTCCTTTCATGCTCAATAACGAGGGCGGAAATTCGTTCGAAGTCGATGCCTCGAACACGGCCTTGCTGATCCAGATCGGGAACGCGCTTACGGCACTTGGCCAGAAGCGGAAGGTCGTGGCCTATCTGGGAGACCTCAGCCACGGCGGCACCCTCAAAGTGATCTATACCGATTGATTCGCGATTGGGGCCGCCGCGTTGCTTGCGCCAGAACCTCGCGCAAGCGACGCGGTAGCCTCACGACTGCCTGTTCGCATCAAGATTCTTTCGAATTCCAAACTACTCTCCCACTCATCGGGATGCTGGATCGAAGCGGTCTGGTCCGATGCATGAGATGGACGACTCCCCCTTTTACAGTCGTCAACGGCCATTTCGAAAACCCTTGGCCCGATTCGATCTGTTCACCCAACCCACCTACTTCATCGCAACAAGCGGCCCGACAAACTGCTCGAAATGCGGCAGCCAGATCGGAATCGCCTCCTTGACCGCGAACATCCCGTGGCCGTTCTTGCCGAACGGCGGCTCGACGATCATTTCGCCGTGCCCGCCGGCCGCCTGAAACGCGGCAAACCACGTCGCCACGACTTCCGGCGCGAAATACTTGTCGTTCTGCACGTAATGCCAAAGCACCGGCACGCGCGTCGTGCCCGCGAAATGCCCGATCGTGGCGGCCATCTGCTGCGGATCGCACGGCATGCCGGGATGCGTCGTGGGATTCCCGCCGCGCCCGCCCGAGAAGTTCACCACCGCGACCACGCCCGGCGGCGCGTAGCTTGCCGCCGCCAGCGACGCGAAGCCGCCCGCCGACTGCCCGACCAGCACGATGCGGCTTCGATCCACCTGCGGCAACGTCTGCGCATACCGCACCGCCGCGAGCACATCGCGGGCGGCCTGCTGGCCGGCAGTGAGGTAATCGGGATGCCGGCACGAACCCGCATCCTCTTCGTCGACACCGCCCGTCGCACCGTACCCGCGGCGGATCGGCACGATGACCGCGAAACCGTGCTGCACGAACGTCCGGATCTGCGGCAACGCACGGTAGCGGCCCACCTTCGGCCGTTCGCGCGGATTGGGCGGGCTGCCATGGCTCAGCACGATCAGCGGAAAGGGCCCGGGGCCGTCCGGCATATAGGTGGTGGCGACGATGTCGCGTGTGCGCCCCCCTTCGTCGACCGGGATCTTGACGACGGTTTCATGCAGTTCGGGGGCAATGGCGGTGTCTTCGACTGCCGTCGCCGCGCAACCGGCGACGGAAGCGATCAACGCACCCGGGATAAGCACCCGGCACAGTTGGATGACGATCCGGTTTCGACGAACGACGATGCTCATGGGCGATCTCTCCACGAATCCAGGGATGACGGGCGAGGCTGTGGCGATGCGTGCTGCGAAGGCGACAGTGTATCCGGGCGGCGTCGCGGCCGGGCCGGCGCATGCGCACTGGCCGTACAGGCCGTACTGGTCGCACTAACCGCACTAACCGCACTGGTCGCACTGGTCGCACTGGTCGCACTGGTCGCACTGGTCGCACTGGTCGCACATGCCGCACATGCCGCACATGCCGCACTGGCCGCACACGCCGCACTGGCCGCACACGCCGCACTGACTGCACCGACTGCACCGACTGCACCGACTGCACCGACTGCACCGACTGCACCGGCATCATGATCGTCCCCCTCCCTCACCACCGGTAACTGACATCCCCCGTCACCATCAGCCGCGTGCCGTAGAAACACCCTCCCGCCGAAAAACACGACGACACATAAGTCCGGTCGAACAGGTTGTTCACGTGCGCCGCGACGCGCCACCCCTTCCACGCGGGCCGTTCGACACCCAGGTCATACGACAGTCCGAGATCGAAGAGCACGACGGCCGGCACATCGAACGTATTGACGTTGTCGCCCGCGCTGCGCCCGACGTAGCGCACGCCGCCGCCCACCCTCAGCCCGCGCAGCCCGGGCCGCTCGACCGCATAGTCCAGCCACAGCGACGCAAGATGTCGCGGCACCGCCGCCACGCGCTTGCCGACGACGGTCGGATCCGTGTCGGCCTGCACCGTCGTGTCGAGATACGTGTACGCGGCGATCACGTCCAGTTGCTTCCAGACGCGCGCACGCCCTTCCAGCTCGATCCCGCGCGAGCGCACCTCGCCCGTCTGCACGCTGAAGAACGGATGCTCGGGATCGGCGGTCAGCACGTTGCGCTGTCGAATGTCGAACGCGGCGATCGACGCGTTTTGCAACCGGTCCGGCGACTGGTAGCGCAGCCCGAACTCAAACTGCTTCGCCTTCGTCGGCGTGAACGGCTGGCCGTCGAAGCGCGTGCCGAGCGCCGGCTCGAACGACGTCGAATAGCTCAGGTACGGCGCGAAGCCGCTGTCGAACAGATAGACCGCCCCCGCCCGCCCGGTGAACGCACGCGTGCTCTGCCGCACGCTCGCGGATCGCAACAGGTCGTCGGTCGTCGTGCGCGACCACTCCTCGCGTCCGCCGAGCGTGAAGACCCAGCGATCCCAGCGCACCTGGTCCTGCAGGTAGACGCCGATCCGGTCGGGGGTCTGGCGCGTCTGCTGCGCAACCGGCGGCGCCGTGAACGGCTGTCCGTAATCGGGCGCACGCGTGTCGAGCGGCGGCGCCGCACCGAAGCCCGACCCGACGAGGTTCGCCACCGCATGCTCGTACGACAGCCCGGCCAGCACCGTATGCTCGACCGGCCCCGTCATCACGCGCATCTCCGCCTGGTTGTCGAGCGCGAGATGGTTCACGTGCTCGCGCGACCACGACAGCGAACGGTTCAGCACGCCCGGCGCCACGTAGGGCGCGACGAAGTTGACGGCCGCGCCCGCGAAGTCGACATCGAGATGCGTATAGCGCACGTTCTGCCGGACTTTCCACGTCGAATCGAAACGATGCTCGAACGCGTAGCCGATCATCGCCTGCGTGCGGTCGTACGTGTCGAAACCGGGCAGCCCCGGAAAGAAGTCCGTCGGAATCCGCCGGCCCGCGTCCGGCCACAGCGTGCCGAGGGCCGGCAGCCAGCCCGCGAAGTTGTTGTGCGGATCGCGCTGGAACGAACCCAGCAGCGTGAAACTCGTATCGGCGTTCGGCTGCCACGTCAGCGACGGCGCGACGACGATCCGCTGCTGCCGCGAATAATCGATCTGCTCGTCCGCGCGGCGCGCGAGGCCGTCGATCCGGTAGCGCCATGTGCCGTCCTGCGTCACGGGCCCGCTGAAATCGAACGCCAGCTGCGCGCGATCGCGGTTGCCGGTCTGCACGGCGAGCAGGTGCTGCGCGTCGCGCGTCGGCCGCTTGCTGACCATGTCGACGATGCCGCCGGGGCTCGCCTGCCCGTACAGCACCGACGCCGGGCCGCGCAACACGTCGATGCGTTCGAGCGTCCACGGATCGACGACGCTCGCGGCCCAGTTCACGCCTTTCGGCAGCGGCAGGCCGTCAAGCATCTGCGGATTAATCGCCGCCGCCGCGAAGCCGCCGAAGCCGCGCAGGAACACGCTCTCGAGCACGCCGCCCGGGCGCGAGTCCGCGTACGCGCCCGGCGTGTAGCGCAGGCTGTCGCCGACGCTGTGCACGTCCTGCCGATCCATCTGCTCGCGCGTGACGACCGACAGGCCCTGCGGCACCTCGACGATCGCCGTGTCGGTCTTGGTGCCCGCGCGCGACACGTCGGCCGCGATACCTTGCACGGGGCCGACGCCCGTCTCGCGCCGCCCGTCGACGACGATCGGCGCGAGCAGCGGCGCATCCGCAGGCTCACCCGCCTCGGGCGCATCCTGCGCCGCAGCCGCCGCGGCGATCGGCATCGCGGCCGCACAGGTCAGTGCGGCCGCCCAGCCCGGCGCGCGCCGCAACGCCGCGCGCGGCAACGGAAATCCAGGCCGCGCACGGCGGCCGGTGTGTGATCGATTCATGTCGGGTTATCCGGAAAGCGGAAACGGACGTCGGCGAATACACCGCGCCCGCGAGTAGGGAGACGGGCCGCTCATGCAACGGCGACCTCGACTGAACAGCGAATGGGAATCATTTACGCCGACGCGTCGTGGGTAAATGCCGGTGGACGCAATCGACGAATGTGCGGCACGCATCGATCGGCCGCAGTTTTATTCGTCTGACATTAACAAAATGTCACGTTTGAATATCGTTATCCTGAACGACCAAATGAATGATCGGATGATAGGATAGTGACACCCTCAAGTTTCAAGCGACACACGTAATGTCAAGCCTGCCCCCGGCCACACGACACTCGCTCGTCGATTCGGCGATCGAGATCCTGAAATCCAATATCACTTCCGGCATCTGGCGCGTCGGTCAACGCATTCCGACCGAGCTCGATCTCGCGAAGCAGCTCGAGGTCGGACGCAACACGGTGCGCGAGGCGGTTCGCACACTCGCGTATTCCGGCGTGCTCGAAGTGCGCCAGGGCGACGGCACCTATGTGCGCCGCAACGTCGATCCGGCCGAAACGATGCGCAACGTCGATCGTGCCGCGCGCAGCGACCACCTCGAACTGCAGTGCATGCTCGAAACGGAATGCGCGCGCTACGCGGCGCGCCGGCGCACCGACGAGGATCTCGCGACGCTGCGCAAGCTGCTGAAGGCACGCGGCGAGCGCGAAGCGGCGCGCGACGTGAAGAAGTTCGTCGAGCGCGACCGCGCGTTTCACATCGCCGTGGCCGCGGCCTCGCACAATCACGCGCTCGAAGCGCTGTATCGCTACTTCTCGGGCTCGATCCTGGCGAACGTGGAAGACATCCTCGTCGAACTCGACGAAGCCGAGATTCCCGAGCCGGACATGCGAGCGCACCAGGCGGTGCTCGACGCGATCGAACAGCGCGACGAGAACAAGGCGGTGCGCGCGACGCTCGCGATCCTCAAGCCGCAAATGACCTGGCTCGAGACCCGCGAGACGCCCGCCGCCTGACGCGCCCGGTACGCGCTACGCCGCGACGGCCTCGATCACGTCGATCTGCCCGTCCGGCGCGGAGCGGATCCCCGCAGGTCGCCAGCCGGCGGCGGCGAGCAGCGCGTCGTATTCGTCCCGCGTGCGCTCGCGGCCGCTTCCCCAGCACATCATGTGGATGTCGTAGAGCTTCGAGAAATGCGCGACGCCCGGCGCCGGCACGACCCGTTCGATCACGAACACGCGCGCGCCGTCCCGGGCGCTTTCGCGCGCCCGCTTGAGGATCGCCACGCACTCGTCGTCTTTCCAGTCGTGCAGGATCAGCTTCAGCAGGTAGACATCGGCCGCCGGCACCGCGTCGAACATGTTGCCGCCCGCCTTGCTGCAGCGCGCGCTCACGCCCATCCGTTGCGCCCAGCCGTCCGCGTCGCCGTCGATCACCTCCGGCAGGTCGAACACGACGCCGGTCAGCGCGCCGAACCGCCGGAGCAGGCTGCACAGCATGTGCCCCTGGCCGCCGCCGATGTCGCACGCGTGCGTGCCCGGCGCGAACGCGACGTCGCGCAGCGCATCGACCACTTGCTCCGACTGCACGGTCGAGAAGCTCGACATCGCGCGCTTGAAATCGCTCCGGTAACGTTCGTGGTCCTTCGCATAGTCGAACGCCATCGCGCCAAACTCGCGGACGAAGCCGTTCTGCTGCCCCTCGCGCACCATGTCGGGCAGGTGCGCCCAGATCGCGTAGTGCTCGGGGCCTTCCTGCAGCAGCACGAAATCGCGCAACGTACTCGGGGCGTCCGCATGCAGCAGCGCGCCCGAAGCGGTGGCCCGGAAGCCGCGGTGCGTGTCCTCGTCGAGCAGGCCGAGCGACGCGAGCGAGCGCAGCAGCCGGTACAGCAGCGGCTCGTCGACATCGAGCTTCGCCGCGAGCGCGGCCGACGATACCGGCACGTCCGTCGTGACCGCATCGAACACGCCGAGTCGCGTGCCCGCATACAGGATCCGGCTGCGCCACCGCCCGAACAGCGTATCCAGCACCTGTTTTGCCGCATTTTCCATAAAGCACTCCTGAACAGGGTTCGACCGCGCCGGCGCGTGATGCACCGGGCGATCGCATCGTCAATGAAGCAGGCGGATCACTGCTCGTGCAGGAATTCCCGGATCGGGTAGCCGACGTGGCGCTGCGCATCGAGCGTATAGCCGAGGATGCGGTCGCCGCGCTTGAGCTCCGTGATGTTGTGCACGCTGCCTTTCGGCCCGAGCACACGCACGTGCCAGTCGTCCTGCGCAATGATGTTGATCGCGCGATTGGCGGCATTCTTCGCTTCGATCAGCAGCAGCGGCCGCGTCTCGACCTTCGCGCGCCCGACCACGACGCGGCGTGCCTTGCCCTGCACGTTGACCGCGAGGATCTCCGCGCCCGATTCGAGTTCGGCGAGATAGCGGGTACGGTTGTCCGGCGCGACGACGTACGAATGGAGCGCGGCTGCGTTCACGCGGAACGGGCGCGTCGGCATGTACGGCAGCGGGTGCGTCTCGCTGCTGATCAGGATCATGCCGGTCGAATACGAGCCGACGAGGATGCCCTCGTCCTGCTCGAAGCGCGAGCACGTATCGACGCACACGCGTTCGCCCGGCCCCAGGTGCGTGAGCCCGATGATCTCGATTTCCTCGAGCTCCAGATCCTCGACCGTGTCGCTGCAGATCGACACGAGCTGCGTGGCCTGCCCGACCTGCGTCGGCGTGAGCAGCACGCCCTCGGGGCCGCGCTGCAGCACGTTCAGTGTCACCTCCGCATCTTCCAGGTCGGCGACGACGGTGATCAGCTCGCCCGTCGCGCGATCGGCGGCTGCCAGCAGGATCTCGAGCGGGATCTTGCTCGGGTCCTGCAGGAATTCGACGAGCAGCCAAGGCGTGGACACCGACAGCTCGCACGCGCGCGTGAGCGTCGCCTCGCCCGTCACCTCGATGAACACACCGAGCTCGACACCGTCCGGTACCGCGAAATCGACCGGCAGGCCATCCTTCACGAGGACGATCTGCACCTGCTCGAGCAGCGCGGCATCGGCCGGCTGCCGATCGACGACCGCGACCTTGCACGCGCTCGGCGGCAACCGCCCGGCCTGCTCCGCATCCTTCACGACGAATGCGGACACGCCGACATGCAGCGCCTCCTCGGTGATCTCGTCCGCGAGCTCGCCGATGTTGCGCAGGTCAATCCAGGAAAGCTTCTTCAAGGCCAATCTCCTTCGAAGGGGATAACGCAGGTTGAATGACAGATTGAAACTAGCGGTTGACGGCGACGACCGAACGCGACGCGGCGGCCCTCATCCGGCAATCCACCCAGCCGGCGCCCGGTTCGTAGCCGGCAAGCCGGACGCCGGGCGCGACATCGGCGAGACCGACGGCCGCGCCGCCGTCGGTCCGGAACCGCACCGCGCGGTCGCCGCGCAGCACGACGCGTGTGCTCGCGCCGGATGCGCTGCGCGTGTGCAGCGCAACGAGCGGCGCGGATTCGATCCGCACGCGGCCGACCACGATCGCGCGCGTGTCGCCCGCCGCGCCGACCGTCAGGATCCGCTCGCCCGAACGCAGCAGCGAAAGCTGGCGCGCGCGGTCGCCGCCGCAGAACACGAACGAATCGGCCGCGCCCGCGTCGATGCCGAACACGAGCGGCCGGCCCGGCGGGTGCGCGGCGCCGGCCGCGACGACGAGCAGCATGCTGGTCGCGCTCGCGCCGGCCAGCACGCACTCTTCGCCGTCAAGCTGCGAGCAGCCGTCGATCACCGCATGCAGCCCGACGCCGAGCGGCTCGACGCGCTGCACCTCGAACGCTTTCAGCTTCAGCGGCTCGCGCGGGCGCAGCTCGCCGCACGCGGCCAGCACATTGCGCCACGCGGCCGCATCGCGCGGGGCGAACGCGATGTCGACCGGCGACTGCGCATGCTTGCGCGCGAGGTAGGCCGCGCCGTGCGGATCGGCCAGCGACACGACGATGCGGCACGCGGCATCGCGGACATCCGCGAGCAGCCGCTCGAGCGGCATCGTGGTCGCGAGCGCGTAGTCGAGCAGGACGAGCGCGTGCCGCGCGATCGCGGTGCGCGCGGCGTCGAAATCGGCCGCGCCGTCGATCCTCACGCGAACGCCTGCGAGCGGCGCATGCGCGTCGTCGACCAGCGTCGCGACGCCCGCCGCCGACACGGCCAGTTGCGCCGCCGCGCCGGCCGCGCACGTGTCGCGATCGGCCTCGGCCACCACGACGCGGCACGCGCCGGCCCTTGCTGCGTCGGCCGCGACGGCGCCTGCCTGCGCGCCGAGCGCGCGCAGGTCGATCCACGGATAGCGATGCATGGAAACCCTCGATGATCGAAAAAATGCCGGGCACGACGGCCCGGCGCACCGGATCAGGCGGCCAGGTGCGCGGCGCGCCGCTCGACGCCGTGCACGGCGTCCGACAGGCGGCGGATCAGCGGTGCGGCTTTCGGTGCGGCGAACACGTTGCGGCCGGCCGCGATGCCGAGCGCGCCCGCGTTCATCACGCGCGACGTGAACGCAACGAACTCGTCTTCCGGCAGCTTCGCGCCGCCCGCGACCAGCACCGGCAACGACGAGCCGGCGATGATGTCGGCCATGCTCGCGGCGTCGCCGCTGTACGGCAGCTTGACGATGTCGGCGCCGAGATCCGCCGCGACGTTCGCGGCATGGGCAATCAGTTCGGTCTGCGGACGATCGCCGAGGCCGGGGCCGCGCGGATAGATCATCGCGAGCAGCGGCAGCGACCAGCGCGCGCACTCGGTCGCGATGCGACTCAGGTCGAGCAGCTGCTGGGATTCCGTCTTCGAGCCGAGATTCACGTGCACGCTGACCGCGTCCGCGCCGCTCGCCAAAGCGTCCTCGACGCTCGCGAACAGCGTCTTCGCGTTCGCGTCCTCCGCGTAGCGCGTGCAGCCGTTCAGGTGCACGACGAGCGCGAGATCGCTCAGCACGTCGGGCGCCAGGAAGCGCGCGCGGCCCCGATGCACGACGATCGCGTCGCCGCCGTGCGCGGCAATGTCGCCGACCAGTTGCCGCAACTGCTGCGGATGGGCGATCGGCCCGTCCGCGAGCGAATGGTCGAGCGGCACCATCAAACACTTGCCCGACGCGGCGCGTACCACTCGCCGCATCCTGAGCGCCTTGCCAGATACCGATAGAAGAGAGTTCATCCGTGATTCCTCGCCAGAAATGGAGAGGCCGGCCCGTTCACTTCAGCCTGCCCTCGGGGTGCCCGCTTGCGGGCGGAACTGGAGCAACAACCGAGCAACGCTTGCAGCAAATCTTGCGACGTGTAAGACTTGCATAGACCCAATCATCCTATGATTGGATCATCCTTGCAAGTACATTGCGAGCGACTTTGTTTCCCAACCAGGGGACGCATTCGACGCGGCATCGCTTCCCCTTTGCAGACAACGGCAGCACATCAACCTGTGAGGTGTCTATGAAGTTCGGCGTGTCCTTTCTGCCCGATACCGGCCCGGCCGACCGCCCGGCGGCCGACTATTACGCGCAGGCGCTGAAGCTCAGCGCGCTGTCCGAGCGACTCGGCTACACGTACGTGAAGATGACCGAGCACTACCTGAAGCCGTACGGCGGCTACAGCCCGTCGCCGCTGATGTTCCTCGCGGCCGTGGCCGCGCAGACGAAGTCGATCCGCCTGATGACGGGCGGCATCCAGGCGTCGTTCCATCATCCGATCCAGCTCGCGGCCGAGGCCGCGCAGCTCGACGCGATCTCGAACGGGCGGCTCGAACTGGGCTTCGCGCGTGCCTTCCTGCCGTACGAATTCGATGCGTTCGGCATCGATCTCGATTCGAGCAAGACGCGCTTCCAGCAGACGATCGACGCGACGGTGCGGCTCCTCGCCGAGGAATCGGCCAGCGAGGACACCCCGTTCTTCCGCTACCGCGACGCGCAATCGCTGCCGCGCCCGACGCAGCAGCCGCGCCCGCCGGTCTGGGTCGCCGCGCTGCTCACGCCGTCCAGCTTCGAGTGGATCGGCGAACGCGGCTTCAACCTGCTGATGGCCGCGCCGCCGCGCAAGGCCGCGCTCGCGAAGACGCAGGAGATGGTGGCGCTGTATCGCGAAACGTTCGAGCGCCATCACGGCCACACCGGCCGCAAGCCGCAGGTCGCGATCAGCATCCCGCTGATGATCGGCACGTCGGACGCGCACGCGCTGGCGCTCGCGGAGCCGCGCCTGCGCCATCACTGGCGCCAGTTCGCGGAAGCGGCGAAGTCGTGGGAGCAGGTACAGTCATCGGCCTACCAGGGCTACAACGAAGCGATGAAGAACAAGATGGGCGGCATGGACACGGCCGACCTCGACGCGACCGCCGTGCTCGGCACGCCGGACACCGTGCGCCAGCGCATTCGCGCGCTCGAAGCCGATCTCGGTCTCGACGCGATCCTGTGGCACATCGACTACGGCGCGCAGCCGTACGAGCTGATGAGCAACAACCTGGAGGTATTCGCCCGCGACGTGCTGCCGGGACTATGACGCCATGCCGATTCCTTCCGGATCCACCACGAGCTCGACCATGACACCGTCCCTGTCACTCGACACGATCGTCGTCGGCGCCGGCATCGGCGGCCTGGCCGCCGCGCTCGCGCTGCGGCGCGCCGGCCATCGGGTCACCGTCCTCGAGCAGAGCCGGGCGTTTCGGGAAGTCGGCGCCGGGCTGCAGGTCGTGCCGAACGCCACGCGCGCGCTGCGTGCGCTCGGCGTGCTCGACCGGCAGCGGCTGGCCGCCGTCGCCCCGACCGCGACGATCCGCCGCCGCTGGCAGGACGGCAGCCTGCTCGGTTCTTTCCCGCTCGGCGACGATGTCGAAGCCGCCTTCAACGCGCCGTACTGGAACGCGCATCGCGCCGACCTGCATGCCGCGCTGCTCGACGCCGTGCGCGACCCGTACACGGCCGGCCCGCCCGTCACCGTACTCGGCGGCATCGCGGTGCGCGGCCTCGACGCGTGCGGGCCGAGCGGCGCGACGCTCGTCGATGCGGCCGGCACGCGCTGGCGCGCGGATCTCGTCGTCGCCGCCGACGGCATTCATTCGACGCTGCGCCACGCGCTGCTCGGCGACGACGCGCCGCACTACAGCGGCGACGACGCGTATCGCGCGCTGATCGACGCCGATGCGATCGACCCGCGCTCGCCCGTGTTCGAGATCGTCAAGGAACCGCAGGTGACGATCTGGCTCGGGCCCGGTCGGCACGCGATCCATTACTGGGTGCGCGACCGCCGGCTGCTGAACCTCGTCGTGATCGTGCCGGGCGACGGCAGCACGCGCGAATCGTGGAGCAGCAAGGGCGACCGCGCAACGCTCGAAGCCGAGCTCGACGGCTGGGATCCGCGCCTGGTCGGGCTGATCCGCTGCGCGTCGGACCTGAGCCGCTGGTCGCTGCACGACCGCCAGCCGCTCACGCGCTGGGTGTGGGACAGCGTGTGCCTGCTCGGCGACGCGTGCCACCCGATGCTGCCGTACCAGTCGCAAGGCGCCGCGCAGGCGCTCGAGGACGCGGTCGTGCTCGGCCGGTGCGTGACCGGGCTCGCGTCGAAGGAGGCGCTCGGCGCCGCGCTGGTCGAGTACCAGCGCCTGCGGATCGACCGCAGCGCGCGGATCCAGCTTGCCTCGGCCGGCAACGGCGGCGTGTTCCACCTGCCCGACGGCCCCGAGCAGGAGGCGCGCGACGCCGAGCTCAAGTCGCGCCGCGCCGACTTCAAGTCCTACCACTGGACCTGGGCCGACGCGTACCAGCTTTGACGCCCGCCCCGGTGCCGTGCGGTGCGACCCGCGCGGCACCGGGGCCCCTCGCGACAGGATTGCATCATGACGAACACCGTGGACATTGCGAAGCAACTGAAACAGGCGATGCGTGGCGTGGCCGCCACCGTCACGATCGTCACGACCGGCGGCGACGGCGCCACTGCCGCACCGTGCGCGCTGACCGCCAGCTCGTTCACGTCGGTCGCGCTCGATCCACCGACCGTGCTGGTGTGCATCAACCGGGGTGCCAGCATTCACGCGTCGATCACCGGCCGCCGGCGCTTCTGCGTGAACGCGCTGCGCAGCTGCCACGTGCCGCTCGCGCTTGCGTGCAGCACGACGGGCTCCGATGCGCGCTTCGCGCACGACGCGTGGCGCACCGACGCGGCGACCGGCCTGCCCTATCTCGAGAACGCGCAGACGTCCTTCTTCTGCGACACGCTCGAACAGGTCGAGGTCGGCTCGCATTCGATTCTGGTCGGCCGGGTCACGCGCGTCGCGATGTCCGACGACGTGAACCCGCTGATGTACGTGAACGGCGCGTTCGCCGCCGTCCGCTCGCTGCCGCTCGATGTCGGCACCGGGCGCTAGCGCGTGTTCCCGCAAACAACAGCCATGCGGACGTGCCTTACCGCCCGTCCCCCGAGAGGACTTCCTTGGCACGCGTGCAATGAGCAAGGAGCGCCGTTTGGCCGAGTCAAGCACCCCGAAGGAAATCTCCTCGGGGGACAAGCGACGCACGACGCCGCAATGCGGGCGGAAAGGCACCTTCCCCTGCTTTGAGCATTCATTCGTGGGGCTGCCCCGTGATTGGCGGAAACACGCCCTTACCCACCGATGCGTGCGTCACGCGTGATGCCGCGCGCAATCGTTGCGTGCGCTGCAGTCACGCTGCGCGCGCGTATCCCGCACTACCATTGCGCCGCATGCACGCGATGAAACGGAGAAGCCGATGGCACCCGACCTGAACCTGCTGATTTCGCTCGACGCGCTGCTCGAAGAGGGCAGCGTCGTCGGCGCCGCACGCCGCATGAACCTCAGCCCGCCCGCGATGAGCCGCACGCTCGCGCGCATCCGCGAAACGGTCGGCGACCCGATCTTCGTGCAGGCCGGCCGCAAGATGGTGCCGACGCCGCGCGCGCTCGAACTGCGCGGCGTCGTCCGCGAGACCGTGGAGCGTGCATCGCAGTTGCTCGCGCCGTCCGCGGAAATCGATCTCGGCACGCTCGACAAGCAATTCAACGTGCGTGCGAACGACATCTTCGTCGGCCTGCACAGCAGCCGGCTGCTCGAGGAGATGGCGCGCGGGATGCCGCGCGCGATGCTGCGCTTCATGCCCGAGGAAGACGACATCGACGACGATGCATTGCGCAGCGGCCGCATCGACCTGTTCATCAGCGCGTCGCGCCGCCTGGGGCCGGAGATTCGCGTGCAACCGCTGTTCACGACGACCTTCGTCGGCCTCGCGCGCCACGACCACCCGATCTTCGACGACGACATCACGCCCGAGCGCTTCGCGCGCTGGCCGCATATCGGCGTCTCGCGGCGCGGCAAGTCGGCGGGGCCGATCGACGACGCGCTCGCCGCGCGCGGGCTCGCGCGCCACGTGCTGCTCGTCGTGCCGACGCCGTATGCGGCGATCTTCGCGCTGCAGGCGTCGAACCTGATCCTGCCGCTGCCCGAGCATCTCGCGCGCGGCGCAGTGCAGGCCGGGCTCGGCGTGCGCGCGTTCGAACTGCCGGTGCCGCTCGAAACCGTGCTGATCACGCAGGCGTGGCATCCGCGCTTCCAGAGCGACCCCGCGCACCAGTGGCTGCGGCGGGTCGTGCGCGGGCTGTGCACCGGCCAGCCGGCGCTGCATCCGGCGCACGCATGACGCATGCATCGCACGCACTCGTCGAGTGCAAAGACGTCACTGTTCCGCATGCATGGCCCGACCGTAGACTGGCTTCGTCCTTTCTCATGGAGCGAGCGCAGTGCATGACGCAGCAGATCAGACGCGCGCCGTCGCGGCGCCGCCCCGCCGCCTGAATCGCGCGGCCGCGGCGCTGATCGCGCGCATCGACATCTTCACGCCGCGCGGCGCGTATGTCGCGCGCTCGGTCATTGCCGCCGCGCTCGCGCTCGGCGTCGCGTACCTGCTCGAACTGGAAACCCCGTACTCGGCGGCGTCGACGGTGCTGCTCGTGATCAATCCCGTCCAGGGCGCGGTGATCGGCAAGGGCGTGTGGCGCGTGGTCGGCACGGTCGCCGGGATGGTCGTCGCGTTCGTGCTGATGGGCTGCTTTGCGCAGCAGCCGCTGCTGTTCATCCTCGGCTTCGCGTTCTGGCTCGGCGTCTGCGTCGCGGGCATGACGCTGCTGCGGCACTTCCGCGCGTCGGGCACCGTGGTGGCCGGCTACACGATCGGCCTCGCGACCTACGGC
This sequence comes from Burkholderia crassaminum, assembly GCF_964265005.1. Taxonomy (NCBI): domain Bacteria; kingdom Pseudomonadati; phylum Pseudomonadota; class Betaproteobacteria; order Burkholderiales; family Burkholderiaceae; genus Burkholderia; species Burkholderia crassaminum. The sequence continues at coordinate 848,917 of NZ_OZ183801.1, forward strand.
GCGATGCAGCATCCCGAGCTGACCTTCGAGCACGTGATCGGGCGCGGCTCGACGGTCGCGATCGGCGTGCTGTGCCTGAGCCTCGTGTCGATGCTGCTCGGCACGCGCGACGTGCATGCGAAGCTCGACGCGCTGGTGACGCGCATCACGGCAGACGTCGCGCGGGTCATCGCCGCGCAGCGCAACGGCCTCGCGGCGGCCCCCGCCGACGACAAGCGGCATGCGCTGTTCGCCGGCATCTACGGCATCGACGATCTGCTCGCGCTCGGCAAGGCCGAATCGGAAGATCTCGCGCAACGCGCGGCCGCCGTGCGGCACGGGATGGCCTCGCTGTTCGGCGCGCTCGCGGGCGGCATGCCGCCGCTGCCGGCCGACAGTCCCGGCGCGCGCGCGGTCGCGTCGCTGCAGCCGGGTCTCGCGGCAGCGTGGCAGGCCGCCGCCGACGCATTGGGCAACGGCCCCGGCGGCGCGGCGCACGCGCTCGTCCTGCTGGCCGATGCGCGCGAACGCTTGCGCGACGCGCTCGATGGCATCGCGCTGGGTCATCCGCGCGACGACGCGGCGCTGCTGATCGCCGGCGAACGGCTGATCGAACAGATCGACGACTACCGCGCGGCGCTGGACGGGCTCGTCGAATTGCAGCGCCCGCGGCCGGGCTACCGGCCCGCACGGGTGCGCTTTCACCGTGACACGGGCGCGGCCCTGCGCAACGGCGTGCGCGCCGCGTGCGCGATCACGATCTCGGGCGCGTTCTGGCTCGCGACGGGCTGGAACCAGGGCGACATGATGCTGCTCGTCGTCGCGCCGTACTGCGCGCTGCTCGCGACCGCCGGCAACCCGGCCGCCGGCGCGCAGGCGTTCATCAAGGGCACCGTGCTCGCCGTGCCGGCCGCGTTCGTGTGCGCGTTCGGCATCCTGCCGCGCATCGAGGGCTTTCCGCTGCTCGTCGTCGCGCTCGCGCTGTTCTGGATGCCCGGCATCTACGCGACAAGCGTGCCGAAGACGGCACTCGCGGGCCTCGCCTATCTCGTCGCGTTCAACACGCTGACCGGCGCGACCAATCCGTTCCGCCCCGACTTCGCGCTGTTCCTCAACCAGTCGGTCGCGTGGGTGCTCGCCACGTTCCTCACGCTGCTCACGTTCCGGTTGATCCTGCCGCGCAACCTCGCCGTCGACGCCACGCGGCTGCGCCGCACGATCCGCGACGACACGCTCGCGCTCGTGGCCGGCAGGCGCGTCACGGCGGCGGGCTGGCAGCAGCGCCAGCAGCACCGCATCGCGCAGCTCGGCGCGCTGCTCGCGGGCCAGCCGGCCGCGATGACGCAGGCGAGCATCGAGGCGCTCGCGGCGCTGCACGTCGGCAAGGAGCTGCTGCGAATCCGCCGCGGCGCCGCGCGCGACGGTTTGCCCGACGCCGCGCGGCGGTGCGTGCACGCCGGGCTCGCGGGCCTCGCGCGGCATGCAGCCGCCCCGCCGCGCGCAGCCCGGCATGCACGGCGCGCCGCGCACGCCCTCGCCGGCCTCGCGGCCGCGCAACCGGGCAATACCGAACTGAAGTGGCTGATGGCCGCGTTCGCCGACGTCTACGTGCTGCTGCACACGTACGCCGCCTATTTCACCGCCGTTCCGGAGCGCGCCCGCGATGCTCAGTGAATTCCCGCTGGCCGGTATCTACCTGCCGCCCTTTTTCGTCTATGCGTGCGCAACCGTGCCGCTCTACATGGCTGTGCGCGCACTGCTCGCCCGGCTCGGCGTGCTGCGCCGCGTGTGGCATCCGGCGCTGTTCGAGTTCGCGATTTCGCTGGTGCTGGTCGCCACGCTCATCCTCTATTTCTAGCCTCCCGTCGGAACGTATCGCGTCATGTCGCTCAAACCCCTCACCCGCTCCCTGCTGACGCTCGCCACGGTGGCCGTCGCGATCGTGCTGGTCGCCGCGCTCTGGCATGCGTACGTCCTCGCGCCGTGGACACGCGACGCGCGCGTGAGCGCGCACGTCGTGCGGATCGCGCCCGAAGTGTCGGGCACCGTCGTCGAAGTCGCGGTGGTCGACAACCAGCGCGTCGCGAAAGGCGACGTGTTGTACCGGATCGATCCGCAGCGCTTCGCGCTGGCGGTGGAGCAGGCCGAAGCGCAGGTCGCCGCGACCGCCGAGTCGATGCGCCAGAAGCGCGACGAAGCGCAGCGGCGAACCGGCCTCGACGATCTCGTGCCGCGCGAGGACATCCAGCGCTCGAGCCGCGCGGTGGCGATCGCGCAGGCCGAGCACCGCAAGGCGCTGGCCGCGCTCGACGTCGCGAAACTCGACCTCGAACGCACGACGCTACGCTCGCCGGTCGACGGCTACGTGACGCAGCTGCGTCTGCGTCACGGCGACTACGCGGTCGAGGGCAAGCCCGGCATCTCGGTACTCGACGCGCACAGCTTCTGGATCACCGGCTATTTCGAGGAAACCAAGCTGCGCCGCATCGCGACGGGTGCGCCCGCAACGATCCGGCTGATGGGCTTCGATCCGCTGCTGAGCGGGCACGTGACGAGCATCGGCCGCGGCATCGCGGACGAAAACGGCACGCTCGACGAACTCGGCCTGCCGGCCGTCAACCCGACCTTCAGCTGGGTGCGGCTCGCGCAGCGCATTCCGGTGCGCATCGAGATCGACCGGGTGCCAGCCGGCGTGCTGCTGGCGGCCGGCATGACGTGCAGCGTCGAAGTCGGCGAACGCGGGCGCGAGCGCACGCCGCGCGGCCGGCTCGCGTCGTGGCTGCACGCGTGGATGTGACGGAGGCGACGATGCGACACCCGTTCCCTCCGCTGCGCGCGACGTGCTGCGTGCGCGCCTTCGTCGCGGCCTGCGCGTGCGCGCTGGCCGCGTGCACGACGGTCGGCCCCGATTACGTGGCGCCGCAACCCGCGCACCCGCCCGGCTGGATCGCGCCGAGCGACACGGTGACGACCGACCCCGCGCAGTTGCAGGACTGGTGGCGCGCGTTCGGCGATGCGCAGCTCGATGCGCTGGTCGAGCAGGCGATCGCGCACAACCAGGATCTCGCGATCGCGCGCCAGCGCTTGCTGCAGGCGCGCGCCGAACGCGACCAGATCGCGAGCCGCCTCGGCCCGACCGTCAGCGCCGGTGGAAACGCCGATGCGCTGCGCTCGTCGCGGGCGCTCGACTGGCCGCCCGGGATCGGGCAGTCGCGCACCTACCGGCTCGGCTTCGATGCGTCGTGGGAACTCGACCTGTTCGGCGGCACGCGACGCGCGGTCGAATCGGCCGATGCGCAGATCGATGCGCTCGACGACGATCGCCACGCGATCCTCGTGAGCCTGCTGGCCGAGCTCGCGTCGGATTACGCGGCGCTGCGCGCGACCCAGGAGCGGCTGCGCATCGCGACGGACAACGTCGCGAGCCTCGACGCCACGCGACGGCTGACCGAGCGTTCGAACCGGCGCGGCCTCGGCACGTCGTTCGCGGTTGCGCAAGCGCGGGCCGAGCTGCAGCTCGCGCAGGCGACGGTGCCGCCACTGCAGCGGGACGTCGCGCGGCTCGCCCACGCGATCGGCGTGCTCGTCGGCGGTTTTCCGGAAACGCTGCGCGACACGCTGAGCGCGCCCGGCGCGACCCTGCCGGTCGCCCCCGCGCTGCCCGTCACGTTGCCGTCGGACGTGATCCGCGAGCGCCCCGACATTCGCGCCGCCGAACGGCGGCTTGCCGCCGCGACCGCGCAGATCGGCGTCGCGCGCGCCGAGCAGTTCCCGCATTTCGCGATTCCGCTGAGCCTCGGCACGACGGCGAGCCTCGTGCAGGACCTGTTCACGGGTGCGAGCGTCGCCTGGTCGGTCGCGCTCGACGGCACGCAGACGCTGTACGACGGCGGCCGCGCGAAAGCCGGCGTCGACGCCGCGCGCGCGGCCGCCGAGGCCGCACGGCTCGCCTACGAGCAGCGCATCCGCAGCGCGTTTCGCGATGTCGAGGACGCGCTGGTCGCGATCAGCGCGGCGCGCGACGGGCAGGCCATGCTCGCCGCGGCGGTCGACAGCAGCCAGGATGCGCAGTCGCGCGCGACGCGGCTGTACCGCAACGGCCTCGGCGAATACCTGTCGGTGCTCACCGCGCAGCGCGCGACGTACCGCGCACGCGATGCGCTCGCACTCAGCCGGCTCGCCCAGGTGCAAGGTGCGATCGCGCTCTACAAGTCGCTCGGCGTCGGCTGGCGCGATGCGCCGCCGGTCGCGCAGGCCGGCGCAGCGCCAGCGAACGCGCATTGAATGCCGCCGCACAGCCCCCCGACGCTTCGGCGTCGCTCATCCACCGGAGAACCCTCGATGCCCGCTCTCAATCCGAATGATTTCGCGTTACACGACATCCAGCTCTTTCCGGTCTGCGTGTTTCGCCCCGAACACGCGACACCGGGCTACGCGCCCCGCTGGGAAGGCGAGATCGACACGCTGATGCGCCACGGCGAGCCGTTCGTGATCGTCTACGTCGAGCTCGATACCGACGAGAGCCACGACGACCGCAAGCATCGCGCGGTCTGGCTCAAGCAGAACAAGGAAGCGCTGGGCGCCGTCTGCAAGGCGCTCGTCAGCGTCGAATCCGATCCCGACCGGCGCGCGGAAGTGGCCGCGCAAGGAGAGATCGCCGTCAAGGCATTCGGGATTCCGCATCATGCGGTGGCGTCGCTCGGGCAGGCCGTCTCGCTCGCCGCGCGGCTTACGCGGCAGCATTCGGGCAATGACGCGCGGCAGGCCGGACAACAGGCATGACGGGGCCGGCACGCCAGGCCACGTTGAATTCGCCACCGACACGAGGGCCGGCATGCGCTATCCAAGCCTGACGATCACGGGCTCGCACACGCTTGCGTCCTGTCCGTCGCGGCTTCCCGATCCTAGCGAGATCCTGTTGTGGCGACTGCGCGGCGAATGGCAGCTCGTCAGCAGCGAGCGAGGCCATCTCTACCTGTCGAAGACGGAGCTGCGGCGTGCCAGGACGCATCCGAATCGCGCGCACGGCCGCCGCTTCGCGATCGGCCGGTCGGCGCTGCGCGCGATCCTGGGGACGCTGGCCGGCCGCGCGGCCGACGAGCTGACGCTGATCGAGCGCGAGGCCGACCATATCGCGATCGCGGGCTGCGACGTGCTGGACGGGCTCGACATCGTGGTCGGCCATGCCGGCATCTGGATCGTGATCGCGATCGCCCGCGGCCCGATCGGGCTGGGCATTGCGCAGACCGGCACGATCGCCGATCCTGCATCGCGCGACCAGCTTCGGCTGGACAGCATTTCGAATGCGTGCGGAAGCGGACACGGCGCCACGCTCGCGTCGCTGGCGCCACTCGCGGGGCCATTCCGCGAGGTCGATACACCGCATGCCGGCAACTGGCGCCTGCTCGATATCCCGCTGTCCGGCCTGGCCTGCGCGGCAACCATTGCCGCTCGGCAGATGGACCGGATCCATGCGGTCGGCTGGCGCGGCGAGCGGAAAGACTGGCTGGCCGATCGCGATCGCCACCTGCGGGCGGTGACGTTGCGCGGCGCGGCGGTCATCGCCGAGGCCGGATAGGCCGGCGCCGAAATCCTCGCGTTGCCTGCCTGCGCGACGGCCGCCTTCGGCATCGCCGACAGGCGCCGTTCATGGGAGCGCACGAAGGTTCCCGGTTATGGGAGCACGCAACCTGGATGCGACGTGGCGACCCCGCTTCCGCCTCCTTCCCGCCTCGCGTTCCCCTCCATCAAACCTCCATCTTTCCGCACAAAAAGCTCCATCTGGCGCACGCACACTGCGATCCGAAAATGCGGGCCATCGGGTGCCTGCGTCCCATGGAGTCCACATGAAGAATCAGAAACGAGCCTGCTACAGCGCCGTGTGCGCGCTGGTGGCGGCAATGCTGGCGGGTTGCGGGCCCGCCGAACAGCAGGCTGCCGCACCGGCCGTGCCGGTTGCCGCAATGACCGTGTCAGCCGCACCTCTCGACGTAAGCGAAGACCTGCCGGGCCGCGTCGCGGCCGTGCGGATCGCCGAAATCCGGCCGCAGGTCAGCGGCATCGTCCAGCGCCGGCTGTTCGAGCAGGGCACGGAAGTGCGTGCAGGCCAGCCGCTGTTCCAGATCAACCCGGCTCCGTTCAAGGCCGACATGGATACGGCCGCGGCGGCGCTGCAGCGCGCGGAAGCCGCGCTAGCACGGGCCAAGGTGCAGACCACGCGGCTCAAGCCGCTGGTCGAAGCCGACGCGATCAGCCGACAGGTCTATGACGATTCGGTGTCGCAACGCGACCAGGCCGCCGCCGACGTCGCGCAGGCCCGCGCGACGCTCGCGCGCCGCCAGCTCGACCTCAAGTTCGCGACCGTCGAAGCTCCGATCACGGGCCGCATCGACCAGGCCCTCGTGACCGAAGGCGCACTGGTGTCGAGCGGCGACAGCCAGCCGATGGCGCGCATCCAGCAGATCGACCAGGTCTACGTGGACGTGCGCCAGCCTGCCGTGTCGCTCGAATCGCTGCGCGGCGCGCTCGCGGCACAGCCGGAAGCCTCGGGCAACGGGCTGCCGGTCGAGGTGCTGCGCGACGACGACACGCGCTACGACGTGAAGGGCCGCATGCTCTTCTCGGGCGTCAACGTCGATCCGGGCACCGGCGACGTGCTGCTGCGCGTGCTGGTCGACAACCCGAAGCGCCAGCTTCTGCCGGGCATGTACGTGCGGGCCCGCGTTCCGCGCGCGCACTACGCGAACGCGGTGATGGTGCCGCAACAGGCCGTCGTGCGCGCCGGCGGCAAGCCGCAGGTGTGGGTGCTCGACGCAAAGGGCACCGCACATCTGAAGGCAGTCGAAGTCGGCGAGCTGACAAACCGCAGCTACCGCATCAAGTCGGGCCTGCAGGCCGGCCAGAAGGTCGTCGTCGAAGGCATGGAACGCCTGATCGACGGCGCACCGGCCGCCGCGACCGACTGGAAGTCGCCTGACGCGGCCACCACCGCGTCCGCGCACTGAGTCACGAGGAGCCTCCAGTCATGGCTGAATTCTTTATCCGCCGCCCGGTGTTTGCATGGGTGATCGCACTCTTCATCATCCTGACCGGGCTGATCGCGATCCCGCAACTGCCGGTCGCGCGCTACCCGTCGGTCGCGCCGCCGTCCGTCACGATCACCGCGAACTACCCGGGCGCCACGCCGCAGACGATGAACGACGGCGTGCTGAGCCTCATCGAGCGCGAACTGTCCGGCGTCAAGAACCTGCTGTATTTCGAATCGTCGGCCGATACGTCCGGCTCCGCGCAGATCACCGTGACGTTCAAGCCCGGCACCGATCCGGCGCTGGCGCAGGTCGACGTGCAGAACAAGATCAAGTCGGTCGAGCCGCGCCTGCCTGCGGCCGTGCGCCAGAACGGGCTGATCGTCGAATCCGCATCGTCCGGCTTCCTGATGCTGATCGGCCTGCGCTCCGACAACGGCCGCTTCGACGAAAGCGCGCTCGCCGACTACATGGCGCGCAGCGTTTCCGAGGAGTTGCGGCGTATCGACGGCGTCGGGCGTGTGCTGCAGTTCGGCTCCGAACGCGCGATGCGCATCTGGGTCGATCCGCAGAAGCTGATCAATTTCGGGCTGTCGATGAGCGACCTGACGACTGCGATCGGCCAGCAGAACGTGCAGATCGCGCCCGGCAGCCTCGGTGCGCTGCCCGCGCTGCAGGGCCAGCGCGTGACCGTACCGCTCACCGCGCAGGGCCAGCTCACGACGCCGGAAGAGTTCGCGAAGGTCGTCCTGCGCGCGAACGCGGACGGCTCGAAGGTCGTACTCGGCGACGTTGCCCGTGTTGAACTCGGTTCGCAGAACTACATGTTCGTGAGCCGCGAGAACAACAAGGCGGCCACCCTCGCTGGCGTGCAGCTCGCGCCGGGCGCCAACGCGGTGAAGACTGCGGACGCGATCCGCGCGCGCATGGCCGAACTGAGCAAGTCGATGCCGTCGGGCATGACCTACTCGATCCCGCTCGACACGTCGCCGTTCGTCAAGATCTCGATCGAGAAGGTGCTGCACACGCTGCTCGAAGCGATGGTGCTGGTGTTCCTCGTGATGTACCTGTTCCTTCAGAACGTGCGTTACACGCTGATTCCGGCGATCGTCGCACCGGTGGCGATGCTCGGCACATTCACCGTCATGCTGATGACGGGTTTCTCGATCAACGTGCTGACCATGTTCGGCATGGTGCTCGCGATCGGCATCATCGTCGACGATGCGATCGTCGTCGTCGAGAACGTCGAGCGCCTGATGGCCGAGGAAGGACTGTCGCCGAAGGACGCGACGTCGAAGGCGATGAAGGAAATCACCGGCGCGATCGTCGGCGTCACGCTGGTGCTGACCGCCGTGTTCCTGCCGATGGCGATGGCAAGCGGCTCGGTCGGCGTGATCTACAAGCAGTTCACGATGTCGATGGCCGTGTCGATCCTGTTCTCGGCGCTGCTCGCGCTGACGCTCACGCCGGCCCTGTGCGCGACGATGCTCAAGCCGCTCGAACCGGGCCACCACGAGAAGCGCGGCTTCTTCGGCTGGTTCAACCGCCGCTTCGATCGCCTGACGAAATGGTACGAGACGCGCGTCGGCCGCCTGGTCGGCCGCACGGGCCGCGTGATGCTGGTGTTCGTCGCGATTTCGGGCGCGCTGGTGTTCGGCTTCCGCAGCCTGCCGTCGTCGTTCCTGCCGGACGAGGACCAGGGCTACTTCATCACCAGCTTTCTGCTGCCCGCAGACGCTACCGCCGAGCGTACGCATGACGTGGTCAAGACGCTGGAGAAGCATCTTGCTGCGCGTCCGGCAATCCAGTCGAGCATTTCCGTGATTGGCTACGGCTTCTCGGGCCAGGGTCCGAACGCGGCGATCAACTGGTCCGTGATGAAGGACTGGAAGAACCGCGGCGGCTCGTCGACCCTCGAGGAAGGCCTGCTGGCCCAGCAGGCGATGGCCGGTGTCACCGAAGGCACGGTGATGAGCCTGCTGCCGCCGGCGATCGACGAGCTCGGCAACAGCTCGGGCTTCTCGATGCGCCTGGAAGACCGCGCCAACCAGGGCCCGGCGGCGCTCAAGGCGGCTGAAGTGAAGCTGCTCGAGCTCGCCGCGCAAAGCAAGGTCGTGACCGGCGTGTACCCCGACAGCCTGCCGGCCGGCACGAGCATCCGGCTCGAGATCGACCGCGCGAAGGCGCAGGCGCTCGGCGTGTCGTTCACGACGCTCAGCGACACGCTGTCGACGGCGATGGGTTCGACCTACGTGAACGACTTCCCGAACGCGGGCCGCATGCAGCAGGTGATCATCCAGGCCGACGCACCGGCGCGCATGCAGATCGACAACGTGATGAAGCTGTACGTGCGCAACGCGGCCGGCGGCATGGTGCCGATGTCCGAAGTGGTTCGCCCGGTGTGGACCGAGACGCCGCTGCAGATGGTGCGCTTCAAGGGCTATCCGTCCGCGCGTATCTCGGGCACGGCCGCTCCCGGCCAGTCGAGCGGCGCCGCCATGGCCGAGATGGAGCGTCTGGCCGCGCAACTGCCGCCGGGCTTCGCGGTCGAGTGGACCGGCCAGTCGCTGCAGGAACGCCAGTCGGCGTCGCAGGCGCCGATGCTGATGGCGCTGTCGATGATCGTGGTGTTCCTGGTGCTCGCCGCGCTGTACGAAAGCTGGTCGATCCCGCTGTCGGTGATGCTGGTGGTGCCGCTCGGCCTGATCGGCGCGATCGGTGCGGTCCTGCTGCGCGGTTTGCCGAACGACGTGTTCTTCAAGGTCGGGATGATCACCGTGATCGGCCTGTCCGCCAAGAACGCGATCCTGATCGTCGAGTTCGCGAAGCAGTTGCGCGAGGAAGGCAAGGGGCTCATTGAAGCGGCCGTGCAGGCCTCGAAGCTGCGCCTGCGCCCGATCCTGATGACCTCGCTCGCATTCGGCCTCGGCGTCGTGCCGCTGATGATCGCGACCGGCGCCAGCGCCGAGACGCAGCACGCGATCGGCACCGGCGTGTTCGGCGGCATGGTGACCGCCACCGTGCTGGCCATCTTCTTCGTTCCGGTTTTCTTCGTGTTCGTGATGAGCATCCAGGAACGCATCGCGGCCTGGCAGGCATCCCGCAAGAAGCCCGCCACCGTGACTCACGAACAACAAGGTTGATGCCATGCGATTGCTTATTCTTACCGCGGCCGTTTCCGCCGCCCTCGCGCTGTCGGCGTGCTCGATGGCACCGACGCTGGTCAAGCCCGCGATGCCGGTGCCGACCGCCTATACGACCGCTGCCGCGGCCGACCAGCACGCGAACGCGGCCGATCTCGGCTGGCGCACGATGTTCGGCGACCGTCGCCTGCAGCGCCTGATCGAGCTCGCGCTCGACAACAACCGCGACCTACGCCTGGCCGCGCTGAACGTCCAGGCTGCCGAAGCGCAGTACGGCATCCAGCGTTCCGCGCGCCTGCCGTCGATCGGCGCCGGCGCGAGCTTCACGCGCCAGCGTACGCCGGCCGACTCGCAATCGAACCCGCCGGTGTTCGAGACGACGCAGAACCAGTACGGTGTAAACGTCGGCGTCAGCGCGTTCGAGATCGACCTGTTCGGCCGCGTGAAGTCGCTGTCCGATGCAGCTTTCGCGCGCTACCTCGCAACCGATCACGGCCGCCGCGCGGTGCAGATCGCGCTCGTCGGCTCCGTGGCCAACGCGTATTTCGCCGAGCGCCTCGCGCAAGAACAGCGCGCGCTGTCCGAACGCACGCTGAACGACTGGCGTCAGTCGCTCGATCTCGCACGCCGGCTCAAGCTCGCGGATCAGGCGAGCGGCGTCGACATCGCGCAGGCCGAAGGCCAGGTCGCGAGCGCCAGCGCCGATCTCGAAGCGCGTTCGCGCGCCGTCGAGCAAGCACGCAACGCGCTGCGGCTGCTGGTCGGCACCGACTTGCCGAAGACCCTGCCCGACCCGCTGTCGCTGGAACGCCAGCCGGTGATGACGCAACTGCCGGCCGGCCTGCCGTCGGAATTGCTGTACCGCCGGCCGGACATCCAGCAGGCCGAGCAGAACCTCGTCGCCGCCAACGCCGACATCGGCGCGGCGCGCGCGGCGTTCTTCCCGCGCCTGTCGCTGACCTCGTCGATCGGCTTCCTGAGCCCGGGGCTGGGCAGCCTGTTCGCCGGCGGCCAAAACGTGTGGAGCTTTGCGCCGCAGGTCACGTTGCCGATCTTCCAGGGCGGCCGGCTGCGCTCCGAACTGAATCTCGCGGAAGTGCGCAAGTCCAGCGCGGTCGTCGAGTACGAACGCGCGATCCAGACCGCGTTCCGCGAAGTGGCCGACGGCCTCGCCGGGCGCGAGACGTTCAGCCGCCAGATCGACGCGCAGAGCCGGGTCGTCAAGAGCGCCGAGCGCCGTACCGATCTCGTGAACCTGCGCTATCGCGCCGGCATCGAGGATCGGCTGGAACTGCTCGACTCGCAGCGGCAGCTGTATGCCGCGCGCCAGGCCTTGCTGGATCTGCGCAACGCCGAACTGGGCAACGCGGTCGCGCTCTACAAGGCGCTCGGTGGCGGCCTGATCGACACCGATGTGCCTCCCGCCAACAGCGTGGCGAACAACTGAGCAATGAATCGTCGCCCATGCGTTCGCGACGACTGAACGCACGATGAAGGCCGGCGGCGCACGTGCCGTGCCGCCGGCCCGCCTGCAGGTCACGCTCACTTCCGGTGAACCCGATGAACCCTCTGATACTCATTGCCGAAGACGATCCGGAGATCGCCGAGATACTCGACGCCTATCTCGCTCACGACGGCTATCGCACCTACCGCGTCAGTCACGGCCAGGCCGTGCTCGACGTGCAGCCCGTGCTGAAGCCCGACCTGATCCTGCTCGACGTCAGGATGCCGAAGAAAGACGGCTGGGAAGTCCTGGTCGAACTGCGACGCCGCGGCGACACGCCGATCGTCATCATCACGGCGCTCGACCGCGAAATCGATCGCTTGCAGGGGCTGCGCTTCGGTGCGGACGACTACATCACGAAGCCGTTCAATCCGGCCGAGGTGATCGCGCGCATCCGTGCGATCCTGCGCCGCCTGGAAACAACCGCCGCGGGACGTTTCATCAAGGTCGGCAACCTTGAAATCGACACGCAAAGCTACCTGACCACGGTCCGCACGGACACCGGGGAAACCAGCATTTCGCTGACGCTGACCGAATTCCGGCTGCTCGCCCACCTGGCCGGCTCGCCGAACCGCGTGTTCACGCGCAGCGAACTGATCGACGCCTGCCTCGCCGACGTCGATGCGCTGGAGCGTACCGTCGACAGCCATATCAGCCGGTTGCGCAAGAAGCTCGAATGCGCGGGCGCGTCCGGGATGCCGGAGGTGATGCGCGGTGTCGGCTACCGGCTGCGCAGCACCCAGTGAACGGGCATCATGGATTGCGGCGGCGCGTTGTGCAGACATTCGGTATCCTGACGGTCGCTGTCGTGCTGACGATCGCGACCGGGTGGTTCGTCGTCTACGGCCTGATCCTCGTCGTTTCGTCTCCTGCGACCGACCACCCGATCGCGGTGGTGATCCGGGAGACGCCGAGCTATCTGCTGCTGGCCGCCCTGCTGCTGGCCGGGCTCGTCGCGACGGTCATCGATCTCGTCAAACTGGCGCGCAGGACGGGCTCGTAACCCGTTGCGCCGCATTCACCGCCAGCGCCCTTCCCCCTGTGAAAAAAGCAGTTCCTGACACGCCCGCACGAGCGGCAGATCGGGTTGCGTGATGCGCGTCTCGGCAAGCGCGCGTGCAACAGCGCATGATCGAGCAGTTCGCCGCCCGGATCGCGAGCACCGTGCGCAGCTTCGGCAGCGGGCGCCCTGCCTGTCCCGTCGACTCGTGAAGCGCCCCGCCTATGGGAGCCGTCCATGGGAACCCGCGAAGGGAGCCGGTTATGGGAACCGGCTCCGTTGACCCTTGAAGCGACGCGTTATGCGCGCCGCCGGTAAGTCCCCGGCGTGCTCCCCGTCCAGTGCCGGAACGCGCGATGGAACGCGCTCGGATCGTCGAAGCCGATGTCGGCACCGATCGCCGCGATCGTGTCGGGCGTATCGGTCAGCCGCTGGATCGCGATGTCGCGCCGCAACTCGTCCTTGAGCACCTGGAACGTCGTCCCTTCGGCGGCCAGGTGGCGGCTCAACGTGCGCACCGAGCAATGCAGGTGCTCGGCCGCCTGGTCGATCACCGGCAGGTCGGGCAACGCTGCCGACAGATACTGCCGCACGCGATGGCACACGAGCTGTTCGCTGAACGATTCGAAGATCCAGTCGCCGGGTGCACGCGCGAGGAACTTGCGCAGGTTGCGCTTGCTCTGCCGGATCGGCGCGTCGAGGTAGTCGGCACTGAAGCGCATCAGCGTGCGCTCGCAGTCGAACGCCACGGAGCCGGTGAAGAAGTACAGGTGGTCGACCGCATGGCGCGGCCGCGGGCACGCGAACTCGATCTGCAGCAGCGGGATCTTCTGCCCGATCAGCCAGGAGCACACGCCGTGCACGAGCTTGAGCATCAGTTCCTGGCCGAGCGCGCCGATCGGGCCGATGGCGTCGTTCGGGCGCAGCAGCACCTGCGCGACGAGGCCGTCGCGCTTCGATTCGACGAAGAAATCGTCGAGCAGGATATGGAAGAATTGCCCGAAACGATGCTGCGCCGTTTCGAGGTTGCGCGCATCGAGCAGGCTCAGGCACAGGTACTTCAGCGTGCCGCCGCGCAGCGGGCGCGAGAAGATGCCGGGCATCTCGTCGTCGAGGTCGATCGCGAGCGTACGGTACAGCGTCGAGAACTGCTCCTCCGTCACGCGCGCATGCGGTTCGCCGAGCAGCTCGATCGGAATGCCGGCTCCGCGCAGGTAGCGCTCGACCACGTCGCGCTGCGCACCGGCGCTCGCGAGGAAGCCGTTGACGAGCGAGATCGGCACCGTCGCGCTCGGCGACGGCAGCGCCCGCCCGGGCGCGGGCTGGGCGGAAAGTGAATCTGAACCGGTCATCGCGTCCCCGTCGATCGAACCGCTCGCATTGTACTTGAGCGGCCCGCGCGGAGCCTTCCGGGCCTTCGGCGCGCCGGGCCCTGCGCGGCGCGCCGACGCCATCAGTCGGTGCGGCTGAGTTCCCGGCGCAGGATCTTGCCGACGGTCGACTTCGGCAGCCGGTCGACGAAGCGAATCAGCTTCGGCACCTTGTAGGCCGCGAGGCTCGCGCGGCAATGCGCGACGAGTTGTTCCTCCGTGACGTACGCATCCTGCGCCAGCACCACGAACAGCTTGACGGCCTCGCCCGTGCGCGCGTCCGGCACGCCGATGCACGCACATTCGGCAACGCCCGGCACGGCGGTCGCGACGGCTTCCACTTCGTTCGGATACACGTTGAAGCCCGACACGATGATCATGTCCTTCTTGCGGTCGACGATCCGCAGGAAACCGGCTTCGTCGAACACGCCGACGTCCCCCGTGCGGAAATAGCCGTCGGCCGTGAACGCCGCCGCATTCGCTTCCGGTTTCTGCCAGTAGCCGCCCATCACCTGCGGCCCCTTCACGCAGATTTCGCCGGCTTCGCCGATCGCGACTTCGCGGTCCTGGTCGTCGAGCAGCTTCACGTCGGTCGACGGCAGCGGCAGGCCCGTGGTACCCGTGAACGCGTCGATCGACTGCGGGTTGAACGACACGACCGGCGACGTTTCCGACAGCCCGTAACCCTCGCGGATGAAATTGCCCGTCACCGCCTTCCAGCGCGACGAGATCACGTCGATCACGGCCGCGCCGCCGCCGGCCGACAGCTTCAGCCGCGACCAGTCGACTTCCGTCAGGCGCGGATGGCCGGCGAGCCCCGCGTACAGCGTGTTCACGCCGACGAACACCGTCGGGCGCGCGGCCTTCAGCACGTCGATGAAGCCGTCCATGTCGCGCGGATTCGCGACCAGCCAGTTCTGCGCGCCGATCGCGAAGTAGGACAGGAAGTTCACCGTCAGCGCGAAGATGTGATACAGCGGGATCGCCGTGACGACGACCTCCTCGCCCGGCTCGCGCGCGGCCGGCACGATCGCACCGAACTGCGCGATGTTCGCGACGAGGTTGCGGTGCGACAGCGCGGCCCCCTTCGACAGGCCGGTCGTGCCGCCCGTGTATTGGAGCAGCAGCAGGTCCGCGCCGCCGAGCGGCACCGGTTCGAACGCGAGCGATTCCCCGGCGGCAATGGCTTCCGCGAGCGGGACCGAACCGGGCGGCAGCGCGTCGCATGCACCGGCCGGCGCATCGACGACGCCGAGATCGCCGCGCCCGACGCTCAGCACGGTGCGCACGCGCGTGCCGCCGACCACCTCGGCGAACGTGCCCATCGACCCGCCGCACACCACGGCGACCTCGACACCCGCATCGTTGAGCTGATGCTCGAGCTCGCGCGCCGTGTAGTGCGGGTTCACGTTGACCTGGATCGCGCCGATCTTCGCGACCGCGACGAACGCAACCGGAAACGCGAGCACGTTGGGCAGCATCACGGCCACGCGATCGCCCTTGCGGACGCCCACGACCTGCTGCAGATACGCGGCCAGCGCGGTCGACAGGCGGTCGACGTCGGCATAGGTGAGCGTGCGGCCGTACGCATGGAACGCCGGACGATCGGCGAAGCGGCGCATCGCGTCGTCCAGCAGCGCGCTTACGGAAGGATGGCGATCGGGATCGATCTCGGCGGGGATCGAGCCGTACGACCCGGTCCAGTGTCTCTTCGTCATGTCTCACTCCACGGGGGACGGCGCGCCAGCTGCGCGCCGTTCGCACGATTGCCTGCACGCCGGAGGGCGCGGGCCGTCGCCTGACTGGCGACTATCGCCCGCGCGGCGCACTTTGAAAATGATCCGGGCGGCCGAAAAGATGATCGAAACGGACACGCGGCGGTTCGCGCTTGATCGGTATCGCGCATCTCGAGCATGTCTGCCGACTTTCCGAGTAGCGTCGTCCCATGGCCGATCGCTCCCGGACCCTTCTACGAGGAAGCATTTGGAGGTTGGTCGGGCCGTGTTGCGACACGGTATCAGGCCAGCGTTCCGATACCGTGGAAAATGAGCACAAGCGAGACGTTGCCGGCACGTGGAACGGAGGGATGGATTCTGTTCCCGCCTGTTTCCGCGAGGACACTGCAACGATTCGCAGCACTCGCCCGAACGGACACCATTAGGAGAATCGACGGACTTCAACACGAGCTCGATACCCCGCACGACCAACGACTCCTCAACCATACGCAGGCACAGCGGAGAACGGTACTACGACCAAACAGCGTAGCAAATGATGTCCGGTGGAAACCGGTAGCCGTTGAACGAAACCGGCACTTTGGCTGGCGCTAGAACTGCGATGGAGGCTTCCGGCTTCGGCGACAACCTGACAATACCCGGCTACCGGCATGCCCGGTTCGGCTTGCTTCAGCACCGCCACAATCTGTTCGATCGGAAAGCGTTTCCGATTCGTGACAAGCGACCTCCTCGGTCAGGGTCAAATTTTCCGAAAAAAACTCGCGCTCAGATTGGTCCGGAATTCCTGAAGCGGATCAGCCATGGTTGATTTCATCGCCGGGAAAGCTGGCGGATGGAAATGCGATTCCCCAATCGAGGGTTTTATTAAATATTGGCTGGCGCTAATGGGCGTGCCAAAAAATCACCCCCTCCTCCGCAAACTCGCTGCCAACTGGCAAGTTGGCGGGATTTTATTCGAAAAAATCATCCGATCGTCGCCAAACCATCGCGCGCAAGGCCTCACCAACAAGTATGACCGACATTCCTTCATGGATATTACATAAACATCACAAATACACATCAGGAATATTCAGTAACGTAAACATCATCGGATACTTCGGATTACCTATTGCCTCACACCTGCAGCGATTGATAACCTGATCCGGTGGGTTTTCAATTCAGGATGATTGCTCGCCCAATCGAGCAAAAGCGGTTAATTATGCGATCGCTACGCGTCTCGTTTACGCGAAGATAATTTCAATGCGCAGAAATTATATGGATGACGGGATTGGATCAGGCGAAGCATTATTTCATATTTTTAATATATTAATACAGTCAAGTGGCACTGTCAGGTTGTACGGTAGACGGACAAGCGAGTGAAGTGAGTCATCGATCGGTCTACGCTGCCAAACGGACATACGACGCCCTTTCCCAGGCCGCGCAGGCCAGGGCACGCGCCTCGCGTTTGCACTGCGCGTTCCGATTGTCTCGGCACCCCATGAACGAATTCGAAACCTGACCGTGGACCGAGGCAAATCGTTGAAGCCGGCACGCCGATTTGAACCGCTGCATCACCTTCTCGCCCCCCGGGTTGGCTGATGTGAATTTTCCGCCCGGTTGTTCAATTCCTTGTGCTGCCGATGCTCAACGTTCAGGCCCGGTTCGTTGTTCGCCGCCGCAATGACCGACGAGCCACCGTGCCCCCAATTCCCTATCCAATTTTCCGATGAACGCAAACAGAGTTGCAGTCGTGGTCGGTACCCGTCCCGAAGCGATCAAGATGGCGCCGCTGGTGCATGCTCTCCGCCACTCGTCGCATCTCGAGCCCGTTGCCATTGCGACGGCTCAACATCGGGAAATGCTCGACCAGGTGCTTGAGATATTCGATATCAAGTCGGATTACGATCTGGACCTGATGCGCCCGAACCAGTCACTCGCCAGCCTCACGTCTCGCCTGATCACGTCACTGGATGAGGTGGTCCGGGAGGTTGCACCGCGTGCCATTCTGGTTCAGGGCGATACGACCAGCGTACTGGCGGCGTCACTGGTGTCGTTCTATCACAATATTCCCGTCGGGCACGTCGAGGCAGGCCTGCGCACCAACGATATGCGCAATCCGTTTCCCGAGGAAATGAACCGTGTGGTCACGGGGCGTCTTGCACGCTGGCATTTCGCACCGACCCGGTCGGCAGCGCAGAATCTGTTGGACGAACATGTCCCGGCCGATACCGTGTTCGTGACCGGCAATACCGTAATCGACGCGTTGTTTGAAGCCCGCGAACACTCGGCGAAGGTGCCGAGGAAAGTCGCGGCGGGCCGAAAGATGATGTTGGTCACGACCCATCGGCGCGAGAATTTCGGCGAGCCGCTCAAACGTGTTTGCGGCGCGATTCTGGAACTGCTGGAGCGCGACGAGACACTTGATGTCTTGTTTCCCGTGCATCCGAATCCGAACGTTTCGGCCATCGTGCGCGAAATGCTCGGCGGTCATCCGAGAGTCGAGCTCTGCGCGCCGCTGGATTACCTGTCGTTCATCGCGGCGATGGAAGCGGCTCATATCGTCCTGAGCGACTCAGGCGGCGTTCAGGAGGAGGCTCCTGCGCTCGGCAAACCCGTTCTGGTGTTGCGGGACGAGACGGAACGTCCGGAGGCAGTCTCGTTCGGTGTGGCAGCACTCGTCGGGACCGAGACGTCATCCATCGTCTCCAGCGCGCAGCGCCTGCTGACCGACCCGGCCGCATACAGCGAGATGGCGCGCGGTGCATCCCCCTATGGCGATGGCCTGGCGGCCCGCCGGATTGTTGCATTGCTTGAACACACGTTGTGCGGCGTCGAATTGAACGTGAAAAAGTTTGAGGGGATGGCATCGAACCATCAGTGAGCATGATTGAAGATAAAAGGACGGGTGGCGTCGGCGATCAGACGCGCGGTTGTCATCTGATCTATTTTTCGTCGGTGCCTTATGCCAGCTATGCGCAGCGCCCCCACTTCATGGTGGCGGCGTTTGCGGACAGCGGGTTTGACTCCGTACTCTGGATCGATCCGTACCCCACGCGTTTCCCATCCCTGGGTGATTTGAAGCGCATCGCGAGTCGTGGCAATGGCAATACAGGGGCAGCAACAGGCCCGCGCCATGAGCGGATAACGGTCCTGACACCCGCGGCTCTGCCCATCGAACCCCTTCCGTTGAGCGGCCTGATCAACGGGGTCGTCGCGTGGCGGTCCATTCGCGCTCAGTTGTCGGAATACGCACGGGATGCCAGGCATTGCGTGTTGGCGATCGGCCGTCCCAGCAAGCTGGCCGAGTGGGCGCTGGGCCACGTACAGCACGATTCTTCGTTCGTCGACGTTCTGGACAATTTCCCTGAGTTTTATCATGGGTTATCCAAAATATCGATGACGGCGCGTCTACGCGCCGTATGTCGCCGGGCGACGAACGTTTATTGCTCGTCCTCGCAGCTCGCAGCGGAGATCGGAGCAATCAGGGGCGATGCACGGCTCGTGCTCAACGGCTATTCGACGGACCATCTTCCGGCGCCGTCGCGTGCCGACGCGCGCCGATACATCGGCTATGTCGGCTCGATTGCGGAATGGTTCGACTGGCCATTGGTGCGGTCGCTTGCGATGTCGTTGCCCGACGTAACCGTCAGATTGGTCGGGCCGGAGTTTGTCGAGCGCCCGGCAGACCTGCCGTCCAACATCGAATTTCTCGGCGTGCGGCCGCAAGCCGAGATTGCCGGTCTTGTTCGCGAATTTGCGGTGGGCCTGATTCCTTTCAAGGTCAACGACCTGACCGAAGCGGTCGATCCGATCAAGTTCTATGAATATCGGAGCATGGGCGTACCGATTTGGTCGACCGAGTTCGGCGAAATGCGGCTTCGTGGCGACGGCGATGGCGTGGTTCACGTCACGCAAGCAGCCGATTGGCGCAATTTGTGGGCAATCGTGCAAGCCAGTGCGGTGCCCGACAGCGAGACGATCAAGTTGTTTCGAGGAGCGGTCGCATGGACCAAGCGCTTCGAAGCTGTCGTGGCGCGTTCACGCGTGGCTGATGGCTCGTCCGCAGGTCGTCCTGGAAGCGTACGTGCGGTTGCCCCCGTGCCGCCGCGGTCGTGGAAATTTTTTAGTGACGGAAATTGAATGAGCCAAACCAGCCTTGTCAGGGACGGCACGGTACAGCGCGTCCCTGTTTGCAGACAAGCAGAGCGGCGAAGGCGGGAGTGCCGGCTCGACGCAGGCCGATTCGACCGATGACGGCGAGCAGAAGGATGCTGTCGCGCACGATGTCGACGATGCGGTTGAACTGATGGCGAAGCATCGTCCGATCAAACACCGGGGTAGCCATGTTGACTCGATTCTGAAGGCGGGCATCGACAACGCCGCGGGCGAGAAAATCTCGACGATCGCGGCGCTCGAAAGCATCGATGGCGTCCATTATTTCAAGTCACTCGTCCCGGAAAAACCGTACGGCGTGTTCCTGCCGGATGTCGAACAAAGCACCGAATCCGTGCACGGCAGCGCACGATCAGCAGCGAGAACTATTGCATGAGCGATCAAGAGAAGATCAACAGCAATCCCTATTGGGATCATCGATTCGAGACCGATTGGGAAGACGCGGGCGGGCGCGAGCAAAGCCGCTTCTTCGCGCGCGTGGCGATCGAGGCGATGCCGCAATGGCTCGTGCACGAGGTGTGCCGCAACAAGTTGAGCGTGTGCGACTGGGGCTGCGCTCAGGGCGACGGCACCGCGGCCCTCGTGCAGATGTTGTCGTGGGACGTGACGGGCGTCGATTTCTCGGGGCCAGCAATCGAACGGGCCCGGCGGCAATACGGCAACGTCAAGTTCTCGCACGAGAATTTTCTCGAGCTGCCGGACAGGCCGAAGTTCGACGTGCTGTTCTCGTCGAACACGCTCGAGCATTTCGAGCGTCCGTGGAGCGTGTTCGAGAAGATCGCGAACTATGCATCCAGGTTCGTCGTGTTGTTGCTTCCGTACCGCGAGTTCGAACGACACCCCGAGCACGACGTGACGTTCGATACCGTCAATATTCCGCTTGCTCCCAATGACGACTGGGTGCTGGCGCATCATGCCGTTGTCAACACCTCGGCATTGGATCTGACCTATTGGCGTGGGTATCAGGTACTCCTGGTTTACGCACGTCCCCCGCAACTGGCTGCGCTATCCGTCATGCTGGCGGATGTCGCACACGCCGATGGCGGCGCTCCCCAGGATCCGCTGGCAACCGCGGACACGGTGGGCACCGAACGGGCGATTGCCCTGAAGCATGAACTGACGCAGGCGCGCGCCGAACTGGAACGCCAGAAGTCCCGCGTCGCCGAGGTGGAAAGCACGTCACGCCGGAATGCGGAGCGCGTCCATTTCCTTGAGTACCGCGAACGCACGCTCACGGAAGAAATCAATACGCTGCTCGGCTCGCGGAGCTGGCGCCTGACGGCGCCGCTGCGAGCATTTCGCCGTGTCCCCGGCTGGCTGCGGCGTCGCCAGCAGGACGTCAAATACGCATACGTGCACGGCGGCCTGTCCAACGTGGCGTCTCGCTCGCTCGCCTATATTCCCAAGCATATGAAGCGGGCGGTGGCAGGGGCCGCACCGGTGGTTTCTGCGAGCAAGCCGTTGCAGCTGCGAGCACCGCGGGAACAGCGGTTGTTGCCGGACGTTTTCGTGTTCGGCATCATCGATTGGCATTTCCGGATTCAACGGCCCCAGCATATCGCACGCGAATTCGCGCGGGCGGGGCATCGCGTCTATTACTTCACGAATCATTTCGAAGATTCGAAAGAGCCGGGCTTCGTCGTGGAGCGGCTCGATGAAAGCCTGCCGCTCTATCAGATCAAGCTCAAGGTAGAGGGCGCACCGGCAATCTATTTCGCTGCCCCGACGGACCGGGCCATTGCCCAGATGATGGACGGGATGGCGCAGTTCCGCGACTGGAGCGGTACGGATCGCTGCCTGACGCTCGTGCAGCATGCGTACTGGTTCGAGCTTGCCAAGCGCCAGCAGTCTCAATGTCTTTCCTACGACTGCATGGATCATCACGAAGGGTTTGGCAATGTTCCGCAGGAATTGCTCGACCTCGAAGCGCACACCATGAGGCGTGCCGACCTGCTGGTCGCCACGTCGGCATGGCTCGAGGAACACGCCCGCCAATACAATCGCAACGTCGCGGTGGTTCGAAATGCAGGTCAATACTCGCATTTCTGTGACGCACCCGACGAGCGCTTCACGGATCCGCGCGGTCGAAAGATCATCGGCTATTACGGTGCGATCGCCGAGTGGTTTGACGCCGAACTGGTCGCGCACGTTGCCGAGGCTTTCCCGGACACGCTGGTGCTTCTCGTAGGCGCCGATACGGCAAATGTCGGTGCGCGACTGCGGGAATTCTCCAATGTGGAGATGACGGGGGAGGTGCCGTACGCGCGATTGCCCTATTTCCTCTATTCGTTCGACGTTTGCATCATGCCTTTCAAGGTGATGCCGCTCACGCTCGCGACCAACCCGGTCAAGGTCTACGAATATCTGGCGTCAGGCCGTCCAGTGGTGTCGGTCGACTTGCCGGAAATGGCCCAGTTTCACGAACTGGTCGAAGTGGCCGACACGCACGACGGCTTTATCGAGAAAGTGCGCGGGGAGCTGGCGGCACTGCGCGGCGGCGACGACATGGTCGCCCGTCGCAAGCGCTTTGCCGCCAGCCAGACCTGGGCCCACCGCGTACACGATTTCCGGGAAGCCATTCAAGCGCTGCCACGCCCGCGAGTGAGTGCGATCGTGCTGACCTACAACAATCTCGGATTGACGAAAAATTGTCTCGATAACCTGGAGAAGCACAGTGACGATGTCGATCTGGAAATCGTCATCGTCGACAACGCGTCGAGTGATGGTTCGCAGGCGTTCCTGTCGTCGTGGGCGGAATGCCGCCCGAACGTCAAGCTGATCCTGAACAGCGAGAATCTCGGCTTCGCCGCGGGCAATAACCAGGGGCTCGCGGTAGCGAGCGGCGACTATCTCGTCATCCTGAACAACGACACGGTTGTGACCCGCGGCTGGGCATGGCGCATGGTTAATCATTTGCGAGATTCGCCGGAGATCGGCCTGGTGGGTCCGTTGACGAACAATATCGGCAACGAGGCTCGCGTGGAGACGCGATATTCAACGCTGGACGACATGCACATCGAGGCCGAACAGATCACCGAGCGCAATCTCGGAATGTGGTTCGAGTTCAGAACCGCCGCATTCTTCTGTGCGATGCTGCCGCGTAGCACGTATGAGCGCTGTGGGCCGATCAGTGAAGACTACGGGCTCGGCTTTTTCGAGGATGACGATTATTGCCGACGGATTCAGGAGGCCGGGTTGATCGTGGCGTGTGCGGAGGATGCGTTCGTCCATCACTACCTCTCGGCTTCCTTTGACAAACTTGGGGCAGAAAGGAAGCGCGCGCTATTTGAGAAAAACCGCGCAATCTATGAGGCGAAATGGGGCAAATGGACGCCCCACGGGTATCGGATTACGAACACCGCTGGCAAGAAGGCGTGATCGCTGTCGCGCTCCTTCATTCGTGGCTGATGGAGGGGCGTGTTGCCGGTTGAACGGATCATGGAAGGAGTTGGGACAAGTGCGTTTCATAATCGTGCATTACCATTTGTACAAGAACGCCGGGACGACGATCGATGACGTTCTCGCGCGAAATTTTCCCGAACACGAGCGCGGAACCCTCGAGGGCGAATATCCCTGGTCCGAGATAAGCCCGGCGGAGCTGCTCGATTACGCCCTGGCCAATCCAGGCTTACGAGTCATCTCCAGCCATCAGGCGCGCTTGCCGTTGCCCGAACACCCGGACATCACGTTTTTGCCGATCTTGTTTCTGCGACACCCGATCGATCGATTCGGCTCGGTCTATCGTTTCGAGAGGCAGCAGAAACTGGCGTCGCCAACGGCGACGGCACAGGCAGCCCGCGATTCCAGCATGTCGGCATTCGCAGAATGGGTGGTCAGTCGCGAAGCGAATGCAGTGTGCCGGAATTTTCAGGTGCTTATACTGGGCGCCGGGCTCAGGGAAATCGTCGAGTCGCGCGCCACGCCAAGCGACTATCTGGGTGCGCTTGCGCGCCTGAAGGCGCTGCCATTCTTTGGCATCGTGGAAGCATTCGATGCGTCGCTGCGACGCCTTCAGGACCATCTGCGGCCGTATTTCGGCGAGATCGACGTGAATTACCAGGCGCTGAACGTGTCCGCGGATCTCACGTCCACGCTCGAGGCGCGTCTCCAGAATACCGAGCGGGAGCTTGGTCCGCTGCTTTATCGGGAACTCGTCGAATGCAATGCGCTGGATTTGCTGCTTTACCGCGACGCATGCGAGCTGTTCGCCGCCAGGCAATGACGTCGGGACGGGCGACTTGCCGGCAGGCGAGGCGCCCCCCGGTCGCATGGCGGCCATTGCATTTGAGCGATCTGGCCTTTCAGCGGAAGATGTTGCCGCCCGATCGGCTTGGGCGAAAATGTTGCGAATCCCGGCCGACCCTCATCTGTGCGGGGTCGTAAGGCCCGAAGTGCGCTGTCTTGCAACGTAGCGCAAAACAAAGATGTCAATTCGAGGCGTGCGTAGCACGGGGCTCTCGGCGCCCGAGTTGACGAGTTTATCGACAACCTCACCGAAATAAAGTCGTCAATTCGCGTCGTACACTCCCCCGCACAACCATAGAGGCATGACTGATATACGATTCTCGATATGCGAGTCGGTGGAATCGCGTCGATCAGAGGCAGCAATTGCGTGATGTCGTTGACATTCGCGCCGGTCAAGATCGCGGCGAGCGGCGTGCCGTTGGCGTCGGTGACGATATGGTGCCTGGAACCGGGTCGCGCGATCGGTGGGGTTTGGCCCAGTTTTTGGCCCGCCCCAACGGCGCGAATCGATGATGAATCGACGGCGGCTCGCGAGAAGTCGATTTCGTCTGCTGCTCGCAGCTTCGCGAGCAGCAACTCGTGCAGGCAATCCCATACGCCCGCAGCCTGCCAATCGCGTAGTCGTCGCCAGCAAGTCGCCCGAGCCACAGCCCATCTCGGCGGGCAGGTCGCGCCAGCGCAGTCCGGTCTTGAGAACGAACAGGGTGCCGGTCAGCGCGGCGCGATTCGAAACAGGCAAGCGGCCTGGGTTCTTCTCGCGCCGAGGCTTGGGTGGCGGCAGTAATGGTTCGATCAATGTCCACAGTTCGTCGTCGATGATCGGTTTGCCCATCTCCTTGGTCTCGGTGGTTCCGATGCCGAGGTTAGCAGCTCGCCCCGAAAGTTAACAGACCCACGGGCCCTTTTTGAAACCGTCTCTTAGCAGCATGCGGCATTGCACGGTCACGCGTCCTTCTTCATAATCGGCGATCGCCCTTCCCCTGTCGAGACAATGCAGCCGCTTGCCCTGGCCCCCACCGACTCCTTCTCATCCGTTCGATTCGTGCTGACCGACATGGACGAGACCCTGACCCATCAAGGCCGCCTGGCCGCGCAAACCTACGCGGCGCTCGAACGCCTGCAGGCCCGCGGCATCCATGTGATTCCCGTGACTGCCGCGCCGGCGGGCTGGTGCGACCAGATGGCGCGCATGTGGCCGGTCGACGGCGTGATTGCGGAAAACGGCGGACTCTTCATCCGGCGCAGCCCGGACGGGCATGGCGTCGAACGCCGTTACTGGCATGCGGACGATGCGCTCGCCGGCGCGAGCGACGCACTCCGGCGCATTGCGCGGCAGGTCGAGACGGCCGTACCCGCCGCCCGTCACGCGGACGACCAGGACTTCAGGCTGACGTCGCTCGTGTACGCCCGCACCGGCAGCGAACAAGACGACCGGATCCGCGACGCGCTGGTCGCGGCCGGCGCGGACGCGACCATCAACAACCTGTGGATCATCGGGTGGGTCGGCGGGTACGACAAGCTGTCGATGTCGCTGCGTGTGCTGTCGGACACGTTCGGCGTCGACGCCGGCTCGGCGCGCGAGTGCGTCGCCTATTCCGGCGATTCCACCAACGACGCGCCGATGTTCGGCTACTTCACGCACACGGCCGGCATGAGCACCGTGGTCGAGTATCTGCAGCAGTTGCCTGCGTTGCCGCGATGGATCACGCAAGGCCCGGGCGGCAGCGGGTTCGTGGAGTTCGCCGATGCGATTCTGCGCACGCGTGCGGACGATCGGGGCTGACCGCGCCCGCACATCGACTATCGCGTGATCGGCATGAACAACATACGGGATCCGGCGATTCTTGTCGCCGGCCGCACCTGATACGATCGCTTCGCTTCCGGTTCGCCACGGCCGAACGTGCCGCGCGCCGCCGCCCATGAAGCCGCTTGATCCGCACAACGGATCAAGCGCGCATCTCGCCTGTTCTCGCCGGTCGATCCCGCTGCCTGATAATCAGGAATACTGTACATATGGCGCCGACCACGGCAGCACGCCAAACCGGAACAAGACAACCAACAACACTTTCAAAGGTCATTCGCCATGCCAGAACGCATCTCGTTTGGACAACTCCCCGCCCGGCTGCTCGACGTCGTGCTCAACGTCGAGGCCTACGCGAACGACACCGGCCACGACTTCCGGCTCGTCGAGCTGGTACGCGCACGCGTGTCGCAGCTCAACGGCTGCGCCTATTGTCTCGACCGGCATATCAAGGAAGGCATTCACGCGGGCGAAGACCCGCTGCGCTACCACCTGCTGCCCGTCTGGCACGAAACGCCCGGCCTCTACAGCCCGAAGGAGCAGGCCGCGCTGCGCTGGGCCGAGGCGCTGACACTGATCAGCGAGCACGCGATCGGCGACGAACTCGTCGACGCGACGCGCGCGCATTTCGATCGCGACGAACTGGCCACGCTCACGCTGATCGTCGCGCAGATCAACACGTGGAACCGGCTCGCGAAGCCGTTTGCATGGGAGGCCGGTGTGTTCCAGGCGGGTTGAAGCCGGTTCGCGGCGCCCGACGCGCGCCGCGCCGGGTGGCGCCGGCGCGCGTATCAGGGTGAACCCTGTGGCGCATGGGACCGATCCCGAGCAGAATTGCGTGCCGTAAACGATATCGATTCGGACGCAGGATGCTCCCATGCCGCGCAGCGCGCCCTTGAACCCGACGACCGCCCGCGCAACCCGCCTGCCGGACGTCGAGCCGATCCACGCGTTGCGCCAGCAGCGCTTCACGCCGGCCAAGCTGGCCGTGCTGCTCGACGTGGCGACGCAAGCCGGCCTCGACCCGGTCGCGGTGCTCGACGGTACCGGCCTCACGCCGGCCGCCGTCGCGGACCCGTTCACGCTCACGTCGCCGCTGCAGTTCCTCACGGCCGCGCGCAATGCCATCGGCCGCTACGACGGCTCCGATCTCGGCGTGCGCGTCGGCCACCGGCTGCACGTGTCGAGCTACGGGATGTACGGTTACGCGATGCTGTGTTCGGAATCGCTCGCGCACGCGTTCGAATCGGCCGTCAAATATCACCGGCTCGCGAACGGCATGCTCGGGATCCGCTGGGTCGAACAGGGCGATACCGCGTCGTGGCTGTTTCCCGACCGGCACGAAGTCGCGCTGCCCGATCTCGACGAGCCGCTGTACCGTTTCCTGATCGACATGCAGTTCGCGCTGCACGTGACGATCATCAAGGACGTGATGGGTGCGTGGTGCGTGCCGGCGCGCGCGCAGTTCGTGCAGCCGCGGCCGGCGCACGCGGCGCTGCTGGGCGATGCGCTCGAATGCCCGATCGCCTTCGACCAGCCGCATCATGTGCTCAGCTACCCGGCCGCGTGGCTCACGCGCGCGCCGCAGCTCGCGAATCCGATTACCGCCGCGCAGGTGTCGTCGCACTGCGCGAGCCTGCTCGACGAATTGCGCAGCCAGGCCGGCGTCACGCGGCGCGTGTACCAGGAACTCACGCGCACGCCCGGGCAGTTTCCCGATATCGACGCGATCGCGGCGATCCTGTGCATCACGTCGCGCACACTGCGCCGCAAGCTCGAAGCCGAAGGCACGTCGTACAGCGAACTGCTGGCGAGCGTGCGCAAGGCGCTCGCGATCGACTATCTCAGCACGACCACGCTCAGCACCGAGGACATCGCATTGACGCTCGGCTTCAGCGATGCGGTGGGTTTCCGCCACGCGTTCAAGCGCTGGACCGGCATGACGCCGAGCGACGTGCGGCGCAACAAGCGCGGCGGTTGAGCGCGGCGGTTGAGCGCGGGGGCTGGTGCTGCTGGTGGTGCTGGTGGTGCTGGTGGTGCTGGTGGTGCTGGTGGTGCTGACGGTGCTGACGGTGCTGACGGCAGTCAGCGTCCGTCGCCGATCGCCGGCGTGGCCACCGCCAGCGCGAACTCGAACACCGCGCCACGCCCGGCCCGGTCGACCAGCCGGATACTGCTGCCGTTAAGCGCCAGCATCCGGTGCACGATCAGTAGCCCGAGGCCGCCGCTCGTCACCGCGCCGCCGCTCATCGGCCGCTGCGGCCGCTGGAACAACCCTTCGCGCCGCGCCGCCGGAATCCCTTCCCCGGTATCGGCCACGGTCACGAGCACGCGGTCGCCGCGCGGCTCCAGCGTGACCTCGACCTCGCCATGCGCAGGCGTGTGCCGCAGCGCGTTGTCGAGCAGGTTGGTCAGCACGCGCTCGATCATCCCGAGATCGGCCGACACGACCGGCACCCGCGGCGGAATCCGCGCATGCAGTACGACGCCGCGCGCCTGCGCGGTCAACTCGAACTTCTGGAACACGTCCTGCACGAGATCGACGAGCGAGAACGGCTCGCGTTCGGCCTGCACGCCGCCCGATTCGAGGCGGGCGAGCTCGAACAGCGCCTGCGCGAGCCGGCCGACCTTCGCGCTCTGCGCGAGCGCGATCGACAGGTAGCGCCGCCGTTCGGCCTCGGCGAGCGTGTCGGCCTTCAACGACAGCGTCTCCAGGTAGCCGTGCAGCGACGTGAGCGGCGTGCGCAGGTCGTGCGAGATGTTCGTGATCAGCTCGCGCCGCTGCTGATCCTGGTGCGTCAGCGCGCGCCACTGGTCGCCGATCCGGTCGGCCATCTGCCCGAACGCGGATTCGAGCACGACGATGTCGTCGCCGCGCCGGCCCGGACGCGAACGCGGCACCGGCGGCTGCGTGTCGGGCGTGCCGTTCGCGTCGAAGCGGCGCATCGCGTCGGTCAGCCGGCGCAGCGGGCGCGTGATGAAGCTGAACGCGGTGAGGCCCGCGAGCAGGCCGAGCAGCGCGACCAGCGCCATCGACCACAGCGTCGTGCGCAGCACGTTGCCGGCGTCCACGCGCGCGGCCAGCTGGTCGTGCGCCTCGCCGAGCAGCACCACGTAGATGTAGCCCGACGGCGGCTGCCCCGCGCGCTGCAGCGGCGCGGCGCTGAAGACCTTGCGCGCGTCGGGGCTGCGCGGGTCGTCGCCGAGGATCGGCAGCGGCTCGCCCGCGATGAAGCGCTGCACGGGGGCGAGATCGACACGGTCGCGCTTCACGTGGCCGGGCGGCGCATCGTCGCCCTTGATGCGCCCCGCGTTGTCGAGCAGATAGACCTCGACGCTCGGGTTCACGCCCATCAACTGACCGAACAGCGTGCGCACGGCGTCCGGGCGCAGCCCGTTCGCGTCCATCAGCGGTGCGCTGTGGGTCACGCTGTTGACGATGTTGGCGGCCAGGTCACGCGACAGCCCCTGCACGACTTCCTGTTCGCGCATATCGTTCGCGCGGATCTGCAGCCACGCCGACGCGCCCGAGCACGCGAGCAGCAGCACCGAGAACACGAGCGACAGCCGCTGGGTGAGGGTGAGCTTCATCATCCGTCCCGCTGTCCCGGTGCGGCGAGCTTGTAGCCGCGGCCCCACACGGTGAGGATCCGCACGGGCTCCGCCGGGTCGGCCTCGATCTTCGCGCGCAGCCGGTTGATGTGGGTGTTGACCGTGTGTTCGTAGCCTTCGTGCTGGTAGCCCCACACGGCATTGAGCAGGTCCATCCGCGAGAACACCTTGCCCGGGTGTCGCGCGAAGAAGTACAGCAGGTCGAATTCGCGCGGCGTGAGGTCGATGCGCGTGCCGTCGACGCTCGCTTCGCGCGCGATCGGGTCGATCGCCAGCCCCGCGACGTCGAGCGTACCCGCGTCGATCCGCGAATCGCGCGCGAGCGCATCGACGCGCCGCAGCAGCGCCTTCACGCGCGCGACGAGTTCGAGCACCGAGAACGGCTTGGCCAGATAGTCGTCGGCGCCGAGTTCGAGGCCGAGGATCCGGTGCACCTCGCTCGAGCGTGCGCTCGTGATGATGATCGGCGTGTAGCGCGTCATCGCACGCGCACGCCGGCAGATTTCGAGGCCGTCGACGCCCGGCAGCATCAGGTCGAGGATCAGCGCATCCCAGCCGCCCTGCTCGAGCAGGCGCAGTCCTTCCGCGCCGTCCGCGCTGTGCACGACCTCGTAGCGCTCGTCGCGCAGGTGCAGGCTCAGCACGTCGGCGATGTCGGCGTCGTCTTCGACGATCAGGATGCGTTTCGGTTGGTCCATGGCGGCGGGCGGCGGCACGTGGGTGCCGAGGTCGGGTTTCGGTTCGGGCCGGCCCCGGGCCCGGGCCGGCTGGCCGGTTTCCCCCGGGGGCGAATCGCGGTTACGTGCCGCGCTGCCGCCATTGTGCAAAATTTTGCGGGGGGAAGGGATCACATTTCGTTTAATTTTGGATCGCGCCCGTGCCGTGAGCCAATACCCGCAGCGCTTTCCGCCCCGTCCCCTTTTGCCGGGCCTCGCGGCCTGGTCGGCCCAACCCAATTGGCCCACGATCGAGACTCGGGCCATGTGGCTCAAATTCGTGCAGGAATTCGTGGTCACCGAGCGCGACGTCGCCAGGACCGGTGTCAACTCCCCCGCATTTCTCTGCCGCGCGCATGACGATGCTCGAACTGCACACGTCCCGTTTTTCTACGACATACATCCACGCGGCCTCATGTTTAACTCATGCCCAGCCGGGTCGGGTGCATTCCGAATCCTGGCGGCACCATGAATTTCCATGACGCGAATCAACGCTTCCGCGACTGCTCGCGTGCGGCCTCGCAGCCTTCGTACAGCGCTAACGAACCGGCTATGGAAACAGCCTGTCGCCTGGCGCATCGCGAAGCCGCGCCGGGTGTTCAAGCCCGATTCCCGCCAGGTGAAGATGGCCGACGCATCACCATGAAAACAATGACCGGACCTTTAGTCGTGAACAACGCCGAACCCGTGAATGCCTGCAGCGCGATCTCCGGCAGCCCGGCAGCAAGTGCGCCGATCGAGTACCCGCTCGCATGCGTCTGATCTGTTTCCCTTACGCGGGCGGCTCGGCCGCCGTCTATCGTGGCCTGCAACCGCTATTGCCCGGGATCGAGGTGCACCGTCATGAGCTTGCCGGCCGAGGCAGCCGCCTGTCGGAGCCTGCCGTGCGGGATATGGCGACGCTGATCGACGCGTTGCTGGACGACCTGGGCAGTTGCTTCGATCGTCCCTTCGCACTGCTCGGCCACAGCATGGGCGCGGCGATTGCCGTCGAACTGGCGCTGCGGCTTCCCGCGCATGCGCGACCGAACCTCCGGCATCTGTTCGTCAGCGCGCGCGCTGCACCGGGCAAGGAGCGCCCCGTTCGACGGATGCAGGCGCTGGACGACCGCGCGTTCATCGACGCGCTGCGCGAGATGGGCGGTACACCGAAGGCGGTGCTGGACAACCGCGAAATGATGGCGTTGATGATGCCGGCGCTGCGTGCGGATTTCACGATGATCGAAAACTACCGGGCCGTGCCTGGACGCAGGCTGGCAGTCGACATCACCGCGTTCGCGGGCGTGGCGGATGAACAGGTCCCTGCCGATTCCGTTTCAGGCTGGGATGCCGCGACGACCGGGCGCTGCGATTTTCATGTCATCGACGGCGATCACTTCTTTATCCGGAGCGAAATGCGGGCAATGGCCGACATCATTGCGACGCGCCTGCGGCGCGCGGATCACGTTGCATCGACCGCCCTGCAAGCGTGACGGGCATCGCACACGTCGGGGTCCGCATCGCGCGATCGGCGTGCCGTGATCGTCGAAGCGAAGCGCCTCGCGGTCCCGCCGAACGTGCCCGGGGGCAGCTCGCCAGTTACCTACGCGTCAAACCTGGAGTGCAATTGTGCAACGTAATCGAAAGCGGATCCTCGTAACCGGTGGCGCGGGTTTCCTCGGTTCGCATCTGTGCGAGCGCCTGATCGAACTCGGTCATGACGTCTTGTGCGTCGACAACTATTTCACCGGCACCAAGCAGAACGTGGCCGCGCTGCTCGGCAACCCGAGCTTCGAGGCGCTGCGCCACGACGTGACCTTTCCGCTGTACGTGGAAGTGGACGAGATCTACAACCTCGCCTGTCCGGCATCGCCGATCCACTATCAGTTCGATCCCGTGCAGACCACCAAGACCAGCGTGATGGGCGCGATCAACATGCTGGGGCTCGCGAAGCGCACGCACGCACGCGTGCTGCAAACTTCCACGAGCGAAGTGTACGGCGACCCCGACGTGCATCCGCAACCGGAGACGTACCGGGGCAACGTCAACCCGCTCGGGCCGCGTGCGTGCTATGACGAAGGAAAACGGTGCGCGGAGACCCTGTTCTTCGACTATCACCGCCAGCAAAACGTGCAAATCAAGGTGGTACGGATCTTCAACACGTACGGGCCGCGCATGCATCCCAACGACGGTCGCGTCGTATCCAACTTCATCGTGCAGGCGCTGCGCGGCGAGGACATCACGCTGTATGGCGACGGCAGCCAGACCCGCGCGTTCTGCTATGTTGACGACATGGTCGGCGGCCTGATCCGGATGATGGACACGCCCGCGGACATCACCGGCCCGATCAACCTCGGCAATCCGCATGAGATCGCGGTCAGTGAACTCGCGCAGATCATCTTGCGCCTGACGGGCTCGAAGTCGCGAATCGTATTCCGGCCGCTGCCGAAGGACGATCCGACGCAACGTTGTCCGGATATCAACCTCGCACGCACCCACCTCGACTGGAAGCCGACAATCGGGCTCGAAGTGGGGCTGCGTCGAACCATCGACTATTTCCGCTCGACCGTGCCGGCCTGACGCCACGCCGGTGTCCCGCTTTCCCGTGGCAGACGCGATACGGAGACCATGCTTCAATCAGCCGTACCGCTGCACCCTTGCCGTTGCACCATTGGCCGACACGAAGCGATGCAGATTCGCCAGTGTCCATCATCCGCGCTGCAAGCCGGATTCCCAAGCATGGAAAAACTCGATTATCTCAAGCATGTCGAATCGAACGCGCGAACCTATGCGACGTCGTTTCCACGGCTGTTTACCCATGCCGAAGGCATACGCATGCGCGACTCCGACGGGCAGGAATACATCGACTGCCTGTCCAATGCCGGAACGCTCGCACTCGGGCACAATCACCCGGAAGTCAACGAAGCCGTCATGCGGTTCCTGTCCTCCGGTCAACTGCAACAGGCGCTCGACCTGGCGACGCCGGCCAAGCACGCGTTCGTCGAACAGCTGTTCTCGATGTTGCCGAACGCGATCGCTGATACCGGCAAGATCCAGTTCTGCAGTCCGAGCGGAGCGGATGGCGTCGAAGCGGCGATCAAGCTGGCCCGGCATCATACGGGCCGCCCGACGATCATGGCGTTCCACGGCGCCTACCACGGCATGACGACCGGCGCACTCGCCGCATCGGGCAATCTCACGCCGAAATCGGCCGGCAGCAACGGGCGCGACGTTCATTTCCTGCCCTACCCCTATGCCTTTCGCTGCCCGTTCGGCACCGACGGCTCGGCAACCGATCAACTCAGCATCAACTATATCCGGACGGTCCTGTCCGATCCCGAGAGCGGGATCACGAAACCCGCGGCCGTCATCGTCGAAGTCGTGCAAGGCGAAGGCGGCTGCATCCCCGCTTCCGACGCCTGGCTGATCGAGTTGCGCGAGCTGACGCTGCGGCATGAAATCCCGCTGATCGTCGATGAAGTGCAGACCGGCCTCGGCCGAACCGGCGCGCTGTTCGCCATCGAGCATTCCGGCATCCGGCCGGACGTCCTGGTGTTGTCGAAGGCGCTCGGCGGCGGCTATCCGCTGTCGGTGGTGGTCTATGACAAGCGCCTGGACACCTGGCCGCCCGGCTCGCACGCGGGCACCTTCCGCGGCAACCAGATCGCGATGGTGGCCGGTTTGTCGACCATGCGCATCGTCGATCGAGACGGGCTGTCGGCGCACGCGGACACGGTCGGCAAGCTGCTGGTCGCCGGCCTCGAACGTATTGCCGAACGCTTCCCCAGTCTGGGCCAGATCCGCGGCCGCGGCCTGATGATCGGCGTCGAAGTCGTGCTGCCCGGCCGCGATGGCCAACCCGGCCCGACCCATGCGGCGCTCGCGCAAGCCATCAAGCTGAATTGCCTGCGCAACGGACTCGTGATCGAAACCGGCGGCCGTCATGGCGCGGTACTCAGGTTCCTGCCGCCGTTGATCGTCTCGGAAGCGGACATCCACGAGATTCTCAACCGCTTCGAACAAGCGGTGGAAACGGCCTGCCGCGCATAGGCACACCGCAGCGTAACCGTGAAGACCGGTCGGTCCGCGGTGCGTCGCGATCCACATCCAGATAAGGAAGAGTTGACCATGCTGGGCATGAAGGAGCGCAAGCTGCTTGCCGACGGGGCCTCGCCGTTGCTGCTGGAGCCGGCATCGAGCGGGCGAGTGAACGGGCCAGTGAGCGGGCACGATCTCGTGCTGGCGGTGAACGACAATCGGGTTGAACTCGAATCGCGGCTTCTGGAACATGGCGCGCTCCTGTTTCGCGGTTTCGACGTGTCATCGGTCGCCGAATTCGAGGCGTTTTCGAACGCGGTGTCGGCTCATCAGTCCGACTACGTCTATCGTTCCACGCCGCGCACCTCGATCGGCAACGGCATCTTCACCGCCACCGAGTATCCGCCGAGCGAGACGATCGCGCTTCATTGCGAAAACGCGTATCAACGCAGCTGGCCGCTGCGCGTCGCATTCTGCTGCCTTTGCGCACCCACGGCCGGCGGCGAAACGCCGATCGCCGACATGCGGGAGGTGAGCCGCCGGATCGGAGCACGCATCCTGGAGAACTTCGAGGCGAAGCAGGTTCGCTATGTCCGGCACTACCGGCGGCACGTCGACATTCCGTGGGAAACCGTCTTTCAGACCACCGACCGCAGCCAGGTCGCGGCCTTCTGCGCAGACAACGGCATCGAGCACGAATGGGTCGACGACGACACGTTATGCACCGCACAGATCAACCAGGGCGTGGCCTACCATCCGGTCACGCGTGACCGGGTTTTCTTCAACCAGGCCCACCTGTTCCACCTCTCGAACCTGGAAGCATCGCTCGCCAGTTCGATCGTCAGCCTGTTCGGCGAGGATCGCGTTCCACGCAACGCGTTCTACGGCGACGGGAGTCCATTCGATCTCGACGACATCGGGCAAATCCGCAACGCGTACCGCGAATGCGCGATCCAGTTTCCCTGGCAGCAAGGCGACGTCCTGCTCGTCGACAACATGCGATTCGCGCATGGGCGCAATCCCTTCGACGGCGAGCGCAAGGTGATCGTGTCGCTGCTGGATCCCTACTCCCCCGACACGGGAACGCCGTCGGGCAGGTAGTCGCCAAACCATGACCGTGCGAATGAATGACCGGTCCGATTGAATACGCGCACGAAACGTCGTGTCCTTGAATTACAGGGCAGACGCCGGTTTGGCGCGATGCTCTAATCTCAATATAACCCGATTCAAGAAGCAAGGCTGGCGGGCGCGCCGCGACTGGTCCTGAGGTCACGCGACGCGACAGTGAACCCGGTATGCGCCCGGCACATGGCGTGCATGACGGACTGTCTTTGCCCGTCAGAATGAACGCACGGATTCACAAGTGACGTGCATTCAGATCAACGTTTGGCAGACAACGAAGGTTGAGTATGCTTCCCGATACAAAATTCAGGACTGTTACGGAAATACTGCAGTTTCGCGGCAAGATCGAACCGGATAAGACGGCGTTCATTTTTCTCGATAACGGCGAATCGGAACTGGCCCGACTCACGTACGGCGACCTGGACAAGCGCGCGCGCGGCATCGCCGCCAGCCTGCAAGAGATTGCGCAACAGGGCGATCGTGTCCTGCTGGTCTATCCGCCCGGACTGGAATTCATCTGCGCGTGGGTGGGATGCCTGTACGCCGGCCTGATCGGCGTGCCTGCCTATCCACCGCGCAGGAATCGCCCGGCCGATCGCCTCAAGTCGATCGTGGCCGACGCCGGGCCGGTTGTCGCGCTGACTGACGCCGCCACGCTCGGCGGCATCGCGCATCGCGCGGACGGTTATTCCGACACGCTGGAACTGCGGATCCTGGCGACCGATCAGGACTTCGACGCACCGGCCGGGCAATGGCGCGCGCCGGACATCACGCCGCAGACGCTGGCGCTGCTGCAGTACACGTCGGGCTCCACCGGTACGCCCAAAGGCGTGATGATCAGTCATGCGAACATCCTGAGCAACATGGCGGTCATCGCCGAAGCCAGCGATGCCGATGCGTCGGCCGTGTTCGTCAGCTGGCTCCCGGTGTTTCACGACATGGGTTTCTTCGGGAAGGTGCTGTTGCCGATCTATCTCGGCGTGCTGTCGGTGCTGATGGCGCCGGCGGCGTTCGTGCAGAAGCCGCACCGCTGGCTGAAAGCCATCACGAAGTATCGCGGCACGCATTGCGCGGCGCCGGATTTCGCGTACGACCTGTGCGCACGCAAGATTTCGGACGAAGCCGGCGAACAGCTGGATCTGAGCAGCTGGCGGGTGGCATTCAACGGCGCGGAACCGGTGCGCGCGGAATCGGTGGCGCGTTTTTCGCGTGCATTCGCATCGCGCGGCTTCCACGCGGAAACCATGCGCCCGGTTTACGGCATGGCCGAGGCGACCTTGTTCATCTCCGGCCAGCCGGCGCGCTCGCAGCCGCTCGTGGCCGACTTCGACGCCGACGATCTTGCGCAAGGCGTGGCGACGAGAAGCGCGCACGGCAAGCGCCACGCGCTGGTCTCATGCGGCCGCGCCTGGGCGGGGCATCGCCTGCAGATCGTGAACCCGGAGACCGGTCAACGCTGCCCGCCCGGCCGAATCGGAGAAATCTGGTTGACGGGCCCGAGCGTCGGCGTCGGCTACTGGAACCGCACCGAGGAAACGAAGCGCACCTTCCGCGCGAGGCTGGACGGCGATGACGCGCGCTACCTGCGCACGGGCGATCTCGGCTTCGTCGATGGCGAGCACCTCTTCGTCACCGGCCGCCTGAAAGACCTGATCATCGTCGCGGGCCGCAATCACTACCCGCAGGATCTCGAACAATCGGCCGAGTCGAGTCACCCCGCGCTGGCGCCCGCCGCGTCAGCGGCGTTCTCGATCAACGTCGATAACGTGGAGCGGGTCGTCGTCGCCGCTGAAGTGCGCCGCGAGGCGCTCAACACGCTGAACGCCGAAGCCGTCGCCACGGCGATCCGGCGCCAGCTCGCCGAAGTGCACGATGTCGATCTGTATGCGGCGATCCTGTTGAAACCGGCGACGATCCTGCGCACGTCCAGCGGAAAAATCCAGCGCAGCCGAATCCGGCAAGCCTTCCTCGATGAACAGGGGCTCGCGATCGCGGGCGAATGGCGGCGTTCGCTCTCCCGGGAGGCCGCACGCCCGGCCACCGCGGTGCGCGGCACGCAGGAACTGGTGCAATGGTGCATCGAGCGGGTCGCGCATCTGTCGGGCATCGCGCCCGGCAAGCTCGACCCCGACGCGCCGTTCAGCACCTTTGGGCTCGATTCGAAAGACGCGATCCTGCTCTCGGGCGAGTTGCAGGACTGGCTCGGGCAGCCCGTTTCTCCTACGGTCGTCTACGATTTCCCGAGCATTGCCCTGCTGGCGCGCCATTTCTGCGGCGCCGGGCATGCGGCGTCGGACGACACGCCCGTTGCCGCCGCACGCGCGGATATCGCCATCGTCGGCATGGGATGCCGCTTCCCCGGCGCCAGTCATCCCGACGCATTCTGGCAGCGCCTGCTGGAGGGCCATGACGCGGTCGGCGCGTCGAACGCACGCGCCGGCGGCCTTCCGACCACGGGATTGCTGGACCAGGTCGATCAGTTCGATGCGGAATTCTTCGGCATCAGCGCCCGCGAGGCCGAAACGATGGACCCGCAGCAGCGCCTGCTTCTCGAGGTGGCGTGGGAGACGTTCGAGCACGCGGGGATCGTGCCCCGGCATCTCGCCGGCAGCCGCACTGCGGTCATCGTCGGCATCAGCAATTCCGACTACGTCCGGCTGGCGCAGGAAGAAGACGCGGATGTCGGCCCGTATGTCGCGACCGGCAATGCGCTCAGCGTCGCCGCCAACCGCATTGCCTACACGCTCGATCTGCGCGGCCCGAGCTGGGCGGTCGACACGGCGTGTTCGTCGTCGCTCGTCGCGGTTCACCACGCGTGCCGCGCGCTGCAGCGCGGCGAGAGCGATGCGGCGCTTGCCGGCGGGGTCAACCTGATCCTGGCGCCGCAATTGAGCGCGTCCTTCACGCAAGCGGGCATGCTGTCGCCGGATGGCCGCTGCAAGGCATTCGACGCGGATGCCAACGGCTATGTGCGCGGAGAAGGCGTGGGCATGGTGCTGCTCAAGCGTCTCGACGATGCGCTCGCGAACGGCGACACCGTGTTCGCGGTGATCCGCGGTTCGGCGGTGAACCAGGATGGGCGCAGCAACGGCCTGACCGCGCCGAACGGCCCGGCTCAGCAGGCCGTGATTCACAGCGCGCTGCGCGATGCCGGCGTGCGGCCGCGGGACATCGGCTTCGTCGAGGCGCACGGAACGGGCACGCCGCTGGGCGACCCCATCGAGCTGAACGCGCTGACGGCTGTGCTGAGCGAATCGCGCCAACCTGAAGCGCGCTGCTGGATCGGTTCGGTGAAGACCAACATCGGCCACCTGGAATCGGCAGCAGGCATCGCGAGCCTGATCAAGACCACGCTGGCGCTGCACCAT
Organism: Burkholderia crassaminum; assembly: GCF_964265005.1. Lineage (NCBI taxonomy): Bacteria > Pseudomonadati > Pseudomonadota > Betaproteobacteria > Burkholderiales > Burkholderiaceae > Burkholderia > Burkholderia crassaminum. The sequence goes on from NZ_OZ183801.1 coordinate 887,704, forward strand.
CGCACCATTCCGCCGAACCTCCATTTCCGGTCGCTCAATCCGCATATCGCGCTCGACGACACGCCGTTCCGCATTCCGCAGCAGGTCATACCCTGGCATCCGGAACACGGGCCGCGTTTGGCCGGCGTGAGTTCGTTCGGCTTCGGCGGCACCAATGCGCACATGATCCTGTCCGAAGCGCCGCACGCCGGCGTGGTCGTAGACGATCCGGCGGCGCCCGCGACGCACGTCGTGACGCTCTCCGCGCGCACGCCCGAAGCGTTGCAAGCGCTGGCGGCGTCCTACACGGTGTATTTCGACACCCATCCCGAGGTCCGCTTGCGGGAGGTCGCGTCGACGGCGAACACCGGGCGCACCCACTTCACGCGGCGGGCGGCCATCGTCGCATCGAGTCTCGATGCGTTGCGTTCACGGCTGCATGCCGTTTCGGCCAGCGAGGCCGCCGACACACCGCCCGCGGTGACGTTTCACTTTTCCGCAGACGACGGCGCCAGCGCCGATGCGGTTCGGCAATTGCGCTCGGCGAGCCCCGCTTTCAGCGCGCTGATGCAGCAGCAACCGGACGCGGCCGAGGACGGCTTCACGGCATTCCAGCGCGCGCTCGCGCAACTGTGGATGTCCTTCGGCATCACGCCGGACGCCGTCAGCAGCACCGGCGACGGGCATCGCGCCGCGGCCTCGCTGGCGGACGTGCCGCAGGCCCCGGACGGCGCTGCGGCGGGCACCCATGGCATCGTCATCGAGATCGGCGCGCAGGCGGCCGCCTGGGACGCGATCCTGCACACGCTCGCCGAGCTCTACGTCCGTGGCGCATCCGTCAACTGGCACGCCGTCGAGCAGCCCGCACCGCACCGCCGGCTCGCGCTGCCGACCTATCCGTTCGAGCGTCGCGGCTTCTGGCTCAACCCGCGCGCGCCTCGGCATCCGTTGCTCGGGCGCCTCATGGCGCAGCACGCGCATTTGCCCGGCACGTGGATCTGGGAGTCGAGTCTCGACGCACCGGACACCGCCTTTCTCGCCGGTCATCGCGTGAAGGGACCGCCCGTCCTGCCCTATTCCGCCTATGTGGAAATGGCGCTGGCGGCCACCGCGGAGATCGGCGCCGACGGCCATACCACGCTGAAGGACCTCGCACTGCATGCGCCGTTGCCGCTGCATCCGCATGGATCGCGCGCCGTGCAGACCGTGCTGAGCCGCCAGTCCTGGGGACCGTTTTCGTTTGCCGTCTATCACCGGATCGAGGACACGAGCGCTGCCGCGACATGGCAGATCTGCGCCAGTGCCGAAATCCACGAATCGGATCGGAGCCACGCATGAAATTCGGCCTGATGTTCTTCGCCAGCAGTGAAGAGGCGCTGTCCGGCAACAAGTACCAGCTCGTGATGGAGAGCGCGCGCTTCGCCGATGCGAACGGGTTCTCCAGCGTCTGGGTGCCGGAGCGCCATTTCACCGAATTCGGCTCGCTGTACCCGAATCCCGCCGTCCTGCACGCCGCCCTCGCCGCGGTCACCGGACGCGTGCAACTGGTCGCGGGCAGCGTGGTCGCCGCGCTGCACAACCCGATCCGGATCGCGGAAGAGTGGTCCATGGTGGACAACCTGTCGAACGGTCGCGTGGGCGTGTCGTTCGCCTCCGGATGGAATCCGGACGACTTCGTGCTCGCGCCTGACAAATACGCGACCCGGCAGGACGACATGCTGACGACGCTGCGCACCGTCCGGAATCTGTGGCGCGGCGGATCGCTGAATGCGAACAATGGCGTCGGCAAGCCGGTGCAGTTGCGCATCTACCCGACGCCGGTGCAGCCGGACCTGCCCGTCTGGGTGACCGCCGCCGGCAATCCGCAGACGTTCGTCCGCGCCGGCGAAGTCGGCGCCAACCTGCTGACCCACGTGCTCGACCAGGACCGGGACCAGCTCGCGCACAAGATCGCCCTCTACCGCGAGGCGCGCGCGAAGCATGGCTTCGATCCGGCGACCGGCACCGTGTCGGTGATGCTGCACACGTTCGTCGGCGACGACGCGACGCGGGTGCGCGAGCAGGCGCGTGCGCCGTTCTGCAACTACATCCGCAGCAATATCGGACTGCTGAACGGGCTGGCGCAAAGCCGTGGCCAGTCGGTGGACGTGCGCGCGATGGGCGCGCGCGAACTGGACGAGTTCGTCGAGTTTCTCTATGAACGCTTCGCGCAATCGCGCGGCCTCATCGGGACGCCGGAAACCTGCGTCGACCTGGTGCGGGACCTCGAGTCGATCGGCGTGGACGAAGTGGCGTGCCTGCTCGATTTCGGTCCGCCGGTCGAGCTGATCCTGGGCAATCTTCCTCACCTGCGCCGGCTGCGGGAAATGTGCGCGCCCAAACGGCGCGCCGAGCCGGCGAGATTCGATGCCGCCGAGGTGCAGGCGCGCTGCACCGAAACGACGTCGGGCGCGGACTTCAATGGCGAAATCCGGCAGTACGGCGTGCAGATCGACGGCGTGTTCGATGCGATCCGGCAGATCTGGCGCACGACCGGTGAGGCGCTGGGGAAAATCAGCCTGCCGGCCGACGCACTGGCGTCGTCGCAATTCCACGTGCACCCGGCGTTTCTCGATGCGTGCAGCCGCGTGCTCGCGGCCGCCATCGATCCGGACGCGCTGCAGGCCGGGGACCTGTACCTGCCCAGTTCGATCGGTGCGGTACGGGTTCATCAGCCGCCGTCGTCAGCGCAGGCGTGGAGTCACGCGACGCTGCGCAAGCCGACCGGGCAACATGCGCTGGAGGGCGATATCCGCGTCCACGACCTCGCCGGCCGGCTGCTGATCGAGATCGATGCGCTGCGGTTGCAGCAGGTGCGTGCCGGACGAGCCGTCGAGCGGCACGACTTCGCCGCCCTGCTCTATCAGCGTGTCTGGAGACCGTCGAGCGTCGAAGCGGCAACCGGCGCTTCGGCGCAGGGCGAGTGGCTGATTCTCGCGGACCGTGGTGGCGTCGGCGCGCAACTGTCGGCCCTGCTGGAAAGCGCGGGCGATACGTGCGCGCTGCACTTCGCCGACGCGAGCGCGGCGCTGCCCGCGCTCGACCGGCCGCTGAAGGGCGTCATCCATCTGTGGAGTCTCGATCTCGCGCCCGCCGATATCGCCGCGAGACGGCGCGCCAGCGCGAGCGTGCTGCAGCTGGTCAGGGCGCTTGCGTCGCGCGCGCCGTCGGCCCGGCAGGCGCGTCTGTGGCTGGTGACGTCGGGTGCGATGAACGTTCTGGATGGCGAATCGACCGCCGTGGCGCAGGCGCCGCTGTGGGGGTTGGGCCGGGCGATCGCAGTGGAGCATGCGCCGCTGTGGGGCGGCCTGATCGACCTCGATCCCGCGCAGCCGTCGGCGACCCACATCGTGCAGGCGGTGCTGGCCGGCGGCCGTGAAGACATGATCGCGTTTCGCGGTGGACAGCGCCACGTCGCGCGCATCGCCCGCGACAATCGCGAATTCGTCAGCCACCGGCCGGTCAGGTTCCACCCTGACGCGACCTATCTGGTGACCGGCGGGCTCGGCGGGCTCGGCCTGCGGCTCGCGGCCTGGCTCGCCGGCAACGGCGCCGGCAAGGTCGTGCTGCTCGGGCGCAGCGAGCCTTCCGCCGCCGCCGAAAAAATCCTGCAGACGCTCGACGCCCGCTTCATTCGCGCCGATCTGTCGCGTCGCGAGGACGTCGCGGACGCGATCGACGAAATCGCGCGTTCGATGCCGCCGCTCAAGGGGGTGTTTCACCTCGCCGGCGCACTCGACGATGCGCTGCTGGCCCGTCAGGACGACGACTTCTTCCATCGCGCCGGCAGCGGCAAGGCCGATGGCGCGTGGTATCTGCACGAGCTGACGGCCGACCTGCCGCTCGACCATTTCGTGCTGTTCTCGTCGATGGCCGCGCTGATCACCATGCCGGGCCAGAGCAACTACGCGGCGGCGAACAGCTTCCTCGACGCGCTGGCGCAGCATCGGCGCGCGCAGGGAAAACCGGCGCTCAGCGTCAACTGGGGGCCGTGGGCCGAGATCGGCCACGCCGCCACCGACTACGGACGGCGCGCGCATGAACAGCTGGGCGCGCTCGGTGTGGGCACGCTGTCGCCCGAACTAGCCATCGCGACCCTCGAACGGCTGATGGCGTCCGGCGTTGCCCAGTCCGGGGTCGCGCGCATCGACTGGCCGACGCTGTTCCGGGTCGATGCGCCGGCTGCCGGGTCGGCGTTGTTTTCCGAGCTGGCGCAACCGGCCGCGCAGCCTGCGCAGCAGGAGACGGCATTGCTGCGCCAGCTGCATGCGTGCGCGCCGCGCGAGCGGCTCGAGCTCATCGCCGGCACGCTCGCGAAGATGCTGGCCGAGACCTTGCGTCTGCCCGGCCCCGACGCCATCGCGCCCGAGCAATCGCTGCTCGATCTCGGCCTGGATTCGCTGATTGCGCTCGAACTGACCGACCGCCTCACCAAGGTGTTCGGCAGGCCGTTCCGCGCGACGCTGTTCTTTTCCTATCCGAACCTGCAAGCGCTCGCCCGGTACGTGCTCGGCGAACTGTCACCGTCGCTCCCCGCGCCTGTCGTCGACGAAGCATCGGACGACCTCGACGAGGACGACCTTTCCGAACTGATCGCGCAGGAGATCGGCGCCCAATGAACGCCAAGGCCACGCAAGCACTGAAAGCCGCACTCGACGAACTGCGCCAGCGGCGCGCGGAAATCGCGGCGCTGCGCTCGGACCGCAACGAACCGATCGCCATCATCGGCATGGCTTGCCGCTTCCCCGGCCGCAGCGATACGCCGGACGCGTTCTGGCAATTGCTCGACAACGCGCGGGACGCCGTCACCGAAGTGCCGGGCGAACGCTGGGACATCGATCGCTATTACGACCCCGATCCGTCCGCGCCCGGCAAGATGGCGACCCGCCACGGCGCGTTTCTCGAACGCGTCGATCAGTTCGACGCGGCGTTCTTCGGGATCGCGCCGCGCGAAGCGACCTATCTCGATCCGCAGCAACGGCTCCTGCTCGAAGTGGCGTGGGAGGCGCTCGAGAACGCCCATCTCGCGCCCGAGCGCTTCCGGCAGTCCGCCACCGGCGTGTACGTCGGCATTACCTGCTTCGACCATGCGATCCAGGTGTCCAATGCGGCGATGCCGTCGAGCAGCTACGCCGGCACGGGCAGCGCACTGAACATGGCCGCGGGCCGGCTGTCGTTCGTGCTGGGCCTCACCGGCCCGAGCATGGCGATCGATACGGCCTGCTCGTCGTCGCTGGTCTGCCTGCACCTCGCCTGCGAAAGCCTGCGCTCGCGCGAAACCGGCATGGCGCTCGCGGGCGGCGTCAACCTGATGCTGTCGCCCGAGGTCATGGTCAGTTTCTCGCAGGCGCGCATGCTGTCGCCGGACGGACGCTGCAAGACCTTCGACGCGTCGGCGGACGGCTATGTGCGCGGCGAAGGGTGCGGCATGGTGGTGCTCAAGCGCCTCTCCGACGCGCTCGCGGACGGCGACCGGGTACTCGGCATCGTGCGTGGCACAGCGGTCGACCAGGGCGGCGGCGGCGGCGGGCTGACCGTGCCGAGCCGCGATTCGCAGGAACGGGTGATACGCCGTGCGCTGAACCAGGCTGGCCTCGCGCCCGGCGACGTCTCCTATGTCGAGGCCCACGGGACCGGGACATCCCTCGGCGACCCGATCGAGGTCGAAGCGCTGGCGGGCGTCTACGGTCCCGGCCGCACGGCCAGCGAGCCGCTCGTGATCGGGTCGGTCAAGACCAATATCGGGCATCTCGAATCCGCGTCCGGCATCGCCGGCCTGATCAAGGTCCTGCTGTCGTTCGAGCACGACCGGATTCCGGCGCACCTGCACTTCACGCGACCCAATCCGCATACGCCGTGGCAGGACATCCCGATCCGCGTCGCGGCCGATCCGGTCGCATGGCGTCGCGGGGAACGCCGGCGAATCGCCGGGGTCAGCGCGTTCGGATTCAGCGGCACCAATGCGCACGCGATCGTCGAGGAACCGCCGGTCGCACCGGCGCACGCGGCGCAGCGCCAGTTGCTGCTGCTGTCGGCCAGATCCGAAGCGGCGCTGGCGGCGCTCGCATCACGCTACGAGCACGCGATCGCCGGCGCGACGCCGCAGGAGCAGGCCGCCATCTGCCGCGCAGCCGCCACCGGACGGAGTCACTATCCGTTTCGCACGGCCTATGTGTCGGGCGGGCGGAGCGCGTCGGCGGCCGTGGCGCGCACGGGCAAGGCGTTGCGCCTGGGCGCCCGGTTCGGCGTGCCGGACACTGGCGTCGCGCGCGCGCTCCACGCATCGGAACCGCTGTTTCGCGATGCCTTCGACCGTTGCGCGGTGCCGCTGGACGCACTCGATACCGACGCGGGCCGCTTCGCGGTCCAGTTCGCGTGGGCGGAACTGTGGAAGGGATGGGGCATCCGGCCGGCCGTCGTGTCGGGACACGGCATCGGCGAATATGTCGCGGCCTGCGTGGCGGGTGTCGTGAGCGTGGCCGACGCGCTGCGCCTCGTGGCCGCCCGCCCGGATGCCGACGCGTTGCGCGCCGCGCTTCAGGACATGCCGCTCGCACGGCCATCGGTCCGCCTGATTTCCGGCTGTCTCGGCGCGGAGGTGACCGACGAGGTGACGCACCCGCAGTACTGGCTGCAGCTTGCCGGGGCGCCGGATCAGGCCGACGCGCCGCACGTGCCGGAGGGGCTCGCCGACGGCTGGCTGCCGCCGCCCTGCGCCGGCGAGACACTGGAGCACGCACTCGCGGCACTGTACGTGCAGGGCGGGCAGTTCGACTGGCACGCGCTGTTCCCGGCGCCGGCCCAGCCTGCCACCACGTTGCCGAACTATCCGTTCGAGCGGCAGCGGTTCAGCCTGGAGAAGATCCCGTCGCCCGTCGTCGGCATGGATGCCGGCAGCATCGACGCCGCGCTGCGGCATCTCAAGTCGTCCGGCAAGTACCCGGAAGACGTGCTGAACGTCTTTCCGGAACTGCTCAGGACCGCGTTCGCCCCGGCCGAAACCGCCGCCCCGGCCGCGCCCCCGCTCTATCACGTGATGTGGGAGCAGCAGGCCGCGTTGCCGGCGGCACGGCTCGCCGCCGACGCGTCCCCGTGGCTGATCTTCGCGGACGAAAGCGGTGTCGGCGAACGGCTCGCCGCGCTGCTGCGCGCGCACGGCGCGTCGTGCGCGCTGGTACGCCCCGGCCGCGACTATGGCGGCGGCGCGGAAGCGGGCTGGCAGGTCGCGCCCGAGCAACCGGACCATTTCGTGCGCTTGCTGAACGAGACGGCCGCGCCCGGGCAGCGCATCGTCTTTTTATGGGCGCTGGACGAAGCCGTGGGCGCGTCGCGCATGTCCACCGCGCTGCTGCATCTCGTGCACGCGCGGGCCGGCAGCGAGCGGGCGTCTTCGATCGGGCCCAGGATCTCGGTGGTCACGCGCGACGCGGTGGAAGCCGGCGAGGCACCCCGCGTCACGGGGCTCGCACAGGCTGCACTGTCGGGCCTGGCACGCGGTGCGATGATCGAGCATCCGGAATGGTTCGGCACGGCGATCGATCTCGATCCGGCCGCGCCGGCGGACGAGACGCAGGCGCTGCTTCAGGAACTGCTCGGCGAGCACCGCGAAGAACAGGTGGCGTTGCGGCGCGACGTGCGCCATGTCGCACGCCTGAGCCCGCTCGCGCAAACCGACACGGCCGCGCTGCGGGTCGATCCGGACGCGGCCTACCTGATCACCGGCGGGTTCGGTGCGCTCGGGCTGCACACCGCGCGATGGCTGGCGGCGCGCGGCGCGGGCACGCTGATCCTGGTCGGCCGTCAAGGGGCGGCAAGCGACGAGAGCCGGCAGGCGATTGCCGAGCTGCGCGAGCGCAATGTGACACTGCGCTGCGAACGCCTCGATATCGCGGATCCGGTGGCGGTCGCCGATTTCTTCGCCGCGCTGCGGCGCGACGGCGTGCCGCTGCGGGGCATCGTGCATGCGGCCGGCATCGTCGGCTACAAGCCGATCGTGCAGGTCGAGCGCGCGGAACTCGACGCGGTCCTGGAACCCAAGGTCGCCGGCGCGTGGCTGATTCATCAACACAGCGCGCCCTTCCCGCTCGATTTCTTCATCCTGTTTTCGTCGATCGCATCCGCATGGGGCTCGCGTGACCAGGCGCACTACAGTGCCGCGAACCGCTTCCTCGACGCGCTCGCGCATCATCGCCGCGCGCTGGGCCTGCCGGCCCTGAGCGTGAACTGGGGGCCCTGGGCACAAGGCGGCATGACGTTCCCCGAAGCGGAAGCGCTGCTGCGGCGCGTCGGCATCCGGTCGCTGGCGGCGGATCGCGCGCTCGACCTGCTGGATCACCTCCCCGCCGTGCCGCAGGCGGCGGTCGTCGATCTCGACCTGGCGCTGTTCCAGGCCTCGTACGAGGCGCGCGGGCCCCGCCCCTTCCTCGACCGCGTGCGGGTGGCCGGCACCCCCACGGGCGCGCAGGCGATGCCGGCATGGCGCGACGCCTCGCCGCGCGAGCGCAAGCGTCTGCTGGCGGACAGCATCGACCGCGCGGTGGCCCAGGTGCTCGGCTACGAAGCGGGGACGCTGGATCGCAACCTCGGCTTCTTCGAGATGGGCATGGATTCGCTGATGGCGCTGGACGTGCGCACGCTCGTCGAACAGGCGCTGGGCATCCCGTTGCCGGTCGCGCTGCTGTTCGATCATCCGACCGTCGACGCCCTCGCCGACTTCCTGGCGGAGCAGTCTTCCGGCACGACGCCGGACGCGCACGCGACGCCGACGGAGGTCGTGCCGCCGCGGCCGGTCGCGGCGACCGCTGCGGCCGCTGCAGCCCGCGAGACCGGCACGCCGGAGCCGATCGCGATCGTCGGCATGAGTTGCCGTTTTCCGGGCGCCGCGCACGACCTCGACGCCTACTGGCAGCTGTTGAACGACGGCGTGGATGCGATTTCCGAAGTGCCGCGCGAGCGCTGGGACGTCGACGCGTACTACGACCCCGATCCGGAAGCCCCGGGGCGCATGTATTGCCGCTTCGGCGGTTTCCTCGGCGACGTCGACCAGTTCGATCCGGCCTTCTTCCGTATCACGCCGCGCGAAGCGGCCGCGATGGACCCGCAGCAGCGCCTGTTGCTCGAAGTCAGTCACGAAGCGCTGGAGCATGCCGGGATTCCCGTCGACGGTCTCAAGGGCAGCCGGACCGGCGTCTTCGTCGGCATCACCACCAACGATTACGCGAACCTGCAGCTTCGCAACGGCGACGGCAGCGGCATCGACGGCTATTTCTTCACCGGCAATCCGCTCAACACGGCGGCCGGCCGCATCTCCTATGGACTGGGCGTGCAGGGACCGAGCATGGCGATCGACACCGCCTGCTCGTCGTCGCTCACCGCGATCCATCTCGCCAGCCAGAATCTGCGAAGCGGCGAATGCGATCTCGCGATCGCAGGCGGCGTCAACCTGATCCTGTCGCCGGACAACTCCATCGCCGTGTCGCGCACGCGGGCGCTGGCGCCGGACGGCCGCTGCAAGACCTTCGACGCGGCGGCGGACGGCTTCGTGCGCAGTGAAGGCTGCGGCGCGCTGGTGCTCAAGCGCCTGTCCGATGCGCTCGCCGCAGGCGATCGCGTGCTGGCCGTGCTGCGTGGTTCGGCCGTCAACCACGATGGCGCATCGAGCGGCTTTACCGCGCCGAACGGCCGCGCGCAGGAAGCCGTCATCCGTCAGGCGCTGGGCGGGCTGTCCGCCGCGTCCATCGATTACGTGGAAGCGCATGGCACCGGCACCCCGCTCGGCGATCCCGTCGAGGTGCAGGCGCTCGCGACGGTTTTCGGCGAAGGCCGTGACGGGGGCCGGCGGCTGCGGGTCGGCTCGGTGAAGACCAACATCGGCCACACGGAATCCGCCGCCGGCATCGCGGGGGTCATCAAGGTCGTGCTGTCGCTGAACCACGACCGCCTGCCGGCCCACCTGCATCTGCGCCGCCCGAACCCGCTGGTGCAGTGGGACGCGCTGCCCGTCGAGATCTGTACCGAGGCGAGCGCGTGGCCGCGCGGCGAGCGGCCACGGCGAGCCGGCGTGAGCGCGTTCGGCGCGAGCGGCACCAATGCGCACGTGGTACTCGAAGAAGCCCCCGTGCCGGCGCAACGGGCGACACCGTCGAGACACAAGGTGCATGCGCTGGTGCTGTCGGGCAAGACGCCCGCGGCATTGCGCGAGCTTGCCGGGCGCTATCAGCGGCGGCTCGAAGCCGAACCGGGTCTCGATATCGCGGCCGTGGCGTTTTCGGCGGCGGCCGGCCGCTCGCATTTCGCACACCGGCTGGCGCTGCCGGTGACCTCCGTCGAGGACGCCATCGACAAGCTGCGCGCCTTCCAGGCCAAGGAACCTGCAGGCGCGGCGCAGCCCGCCCCTCGCGTGAAGATGGCGTTCCTGTTCACCGGTCAGGGCTCGCAATACGCCGGCATGGGCCGCCGCCTGTATGACGCGTATCCGGTGTTCCGCGACGCCATCGACCGCTGCCGCGCGGTGGCCGATCCGCTGCTCGACAAGCCGTTGCTCGAGGTGCTGTCCGCGCCGTCCGAGGACATCCATCAGACCGGCTACAGCCAGCCGGCCCTGTTCTCGCTGCAGTACGCGCTCACCACGTTGCTGGCGTCGTTCGGCGTGGTGCCGGACGCCGTGATGGGGCACAGCGTCGGCGAGTACGCGGCGGCTTGCGCGGCCAGCGTCTTCTCGCCGGAAGACGGCCTGCGGCTGATCGCCGAACGCGGCCGGTTGATGCAGGCATTGCCCCGCGACGGCGAGATGGCGGCAATTTTCACCGACCTCGCCACGGTCGAGCGCGCGATCGAAGCCTGTCCGCACGAGGTCGCGGTGGCTGCCGTCAACGGGCCGGCCAGCATCGTGATTTCCGGCAAGCGCGAGCGCATCGCACTGCTGGTCGACGCGTTTGCCGCGCAGGGCATCCGGTCCGTGCCACTCAACACGTCGCACGCGTTTCACTCGCCGCTGCTCGAGCCGATGCTGGACAGCTTCCAGGCCGCGGCGCAAGCCGTGCCCGTCGCGCGCCCGGCCATCCCGTTCTATTCGAATCTCACGGGCGCCGTGATGGACGAGGCGCCCACCGACGCGTACTGGCGCCGTCACTGCCGGGAGCCGGTGCAGTTCGCGAGCAGCGTCGAGCGCCTCGCCGAAGCCGGTTTCAACGTGCTGGTCGAAATCGGTCCCAAGCCGGTGCTCGTCAACCTGGCCCGCGCGTGCTGCGCGCCGGATGCCGGGATCCAGTTCCTGGCCATGCAGCGGCCGCAAGTCGAGCAGCAGGCGCTGATCGAAACGCTGTCGAGCCTTTATGCCCGGGGCGTCGATGTCGCCTGGGCCGCAACCGAAACACCCGCGCCCGTGCGCGTCGCCTTGCCGTCCTATCCCTTCCAACGCAGCCGTACCTGGTTTCAGAAAGCGGACACGTCCATGACTCAGACAAGCGCATCACCCATCGCTGCAACGCCGACCCACGACCGTAGCGGCGAGGTTCTCGAATGGCTTCGCGGCAAGATCGGCGAATTGATCCAGGCCGATCCCGCCACCATCAACATCGACCTGCCGTTCCTGGAGATGGGCGCCGACTCGATCATCCTGATCGAGGCCATCCGGCACATCGAGAAACAGTACGGCGTGAAGACGGCCATGCGCCGCTTCTTCGAAGACCTGGCGACGGTGCAGGCGCTCGCCGAATACATCGCGGACAACCTGCCGGCGGAAGCCGCGCCGTCCGAGGCCGAGGCCGTAGCCGTGACCGTGGTCGAGCCGTCCACGGTGGCGCTCGCGCCGTCCGCTCAGGGGCTTGTGCCGACCGCCGCCGCGCCGGTGGAATGGGTGGCGGCCGAAGGCGGCTCCGCGATCGAGCGCGTGTTGCGGGAGCAGAATCAGCTGCTGTCGCGCGTCATGAGCCAGCAGATGGATCTGCTGCGCACATCGCTGACCGACCACGCCGACGTCCGGCCGGCGACGGTCGCCGCGCAAGCCGTCACGAACGTCACGACCGTTGCGAACGTCGCAGCCAAGGCCGCGATCGCGGTGCCGGCCGCCACGCCCGCGGCGAAGCCCGCGCCGGCAACTGCGGCCGCGACCGGCAACCGGCCGCCCAAGCCGATGATGCCGTGGGGCAGCCCGGTCGAACAGCGGGCGCGCGGCTTGTCCGCCGTACAGCAGGAGCATCTCGAAGCGCTGATCGTGCGCTACACGACGCGCACCCGGAAATCGAAGGAATCGGTGCAGGCGTCCCGCCCGGTGCTGGCCGACAGCCGGGCCACGGTCGGCTTCCGCTTTTCGACCAAGGAAATGCTGTATCCGATCGTCGGCGAGCGCGCGGCCGGTTCGCGGCTGTGGGACATCGACGGCAACGAGTACATCGATTTCACGATGGGCTTCGGCGTGCATCTGTTCGGCCACACGCCGGACTTCATCCAGCATCAGGTCAGCCGCGAATGGCAACGCCCGCTCGAACTGGGCGCACGCTCCAGCCTCGTCGGCGAAGTGGCCGCGCGCTTTGCCCGCGTCACCGGCCTCGATCGCGTGGCGTTCTCGAACACCGGTACCGAGGCGGTCATGACCGCGATGCGGCTCGCGCGCGCCGTGACGGGGCGCGACAAGATCGTGATGTTCACGCATTCGTATCACGGCCATGCCGACGGCACGCTCGCCGCGGCGAACGCGGAAGGCGCCACGGAAACCATCGCTCCCGGCGTGCCGTTCGGCTCGGTCGAGAACATGATCCTGCTCGACTACGGCAGCGACGCCGCGCTCGAGGCCATTCGCGGCATGGCGTCGACCCTCGCGGCCGTGATGGTCGAGCCCGTGCAGAGTCGCAACCCGTCCCTGCAGCCCGTCGCGTTCCTCAAGGAACTGCGCCGCATCACCGAAGAGGCCGGTGTCGCGCTGATCTTCGACGAAATGATTACCGGCTTCCGCGTCCATCCGGGCGGCTCGCAGGCCATGTTCGGCATCCGGGCCGATCTCGCGACGTACGGCAAGATCATCGGCGGCGGCCTGCCGCTGGGCGTCATCGCCGGCACCACCCGCTTCATGGACGCCATCGACGGCGGCATGTGGACCTACGGCGACCACTCGTTCCCGGTCGCGGACCGCACCGCGTTCGGCGGCACGTTCTGCCAGTACCCGCTGGCGATGGCGGCCGCGCTGGCCGTGCTGGAGAAGATCGAACAGGAAGGCCCGGCGCTGCAGGCAGCGCTCAACGAACGGACCGCGCAAATCGCCGGCACGTTGAATGCGTTCTTCGTGGAGGCTGAGGCGCCGATCAAGGTCACGTGGTTCGGCTCGATGTTCCGCTTCGAATTCACCGAGAACCTGGACCTGTTCTTCTATCACATGCTCGAAAAGGGCATCTACATCTGGGAATGGCGCACCTGCTTCCTTTCCACCGCGCATACGGATGCCGATGTCGACCGGTTCATCCGCGCGGTGAAGGACAGCGTCGCCGACCTGCGCCGCGGCGGCTTCATCCGGCCGCACTCGAAGCACGGCACGGTCGCCGCGCTGAGCGAAGCGCAACGCCAGCTGTGGGTGTTGTCGGAAATCGATCCCGACGGCTCGCTGGCCTACAACGTCAACACCACCCTCGAACTGAAGGGCCGGCTCGACGAAGCCGCGATGCGCGCCGCCGTCCAGGGCCTGGTCGATCGACACGAGGCGCTGCGCACGACGGTGACGCCGGACGGGTCGGGCCAGATCGTGCATCCGTCGCTGACGCTCCGGATTCCGCTGATCGACGCGGACCAGGACGCGTGGCGGGACCAGGAGAGCCGCGAGCCGTTCGACCTGGTGAACGGCCCGCTCTTTCGCGCCGCGCTCGTGCGCCTGGACAGCGAACGTCACCTGCTGGTGATGACGGCCCATCACATCATCTGTGACGGCTCGACGTTCGGCATCCTGCTCGAGGATCTGGCCCGGGCGTATGCCGGCGCCGCGCCGGCCGCGGCGCCGCTCCAGTTCCGCGAATACCTGAAGGAGCTCGACGGCCAGCGCCACAGCCCGGAAACGAAGGCGAATCGCGCGTACTGGCTCGCGCAGTGCGAGCGCCAGGCCGAACCGTTGAACCTTCCGGCGGACTACCCGCGGCCCGCGGTGAAGACGTTTCACGGCAAGCGCGTGTCGCTGCACCTGGACGCGGCAGCGGCCGCGTCGCTGCGCACCGCCGCCCGTCAGAACGGCTGCACGCTCTACATGGTGCTGCTTGCCGGCTTCAACCTGTTCCTGCACCGCATCGCCGGCCAGCAAGAGATTGTCACCGGCATCCCGGTGACCGGCCGTTCCGTGGCCGGCAGCGATCGCCTCGCCGGCTACTGCACGCATCTGCTGCCGCTGCGCTCCACGCTGCCCGAGCAGGCCACCGTAGCCAGCTTCCTGGCCGGCACCCGGCAGAACCTGCTCGACGCGCTCGAGCACCAGGACTATCCGTTCGCCGAGCTGGTCCGCGAAATCGGCGCGCAGCGCGATCTCAACGCCGCCCCGCTGGTATCGGCGGTCTTCAATCTGGAGCCCGTGTCGGCGCTGCCCGGCCTGCCGGGCCTGACGGTCGACCTGGTCGCCCCGCTGATCCGCCACACCGCGTTCGATTTGAACGTCAACGTCCTCGACTCGGGGGAGGCACTCCTGATCGATTGCGACTACAACACCGATCTGTTCGACGAGCGCACCGTGGAGCGTTTCCTCGCGATCTACCGGACCCTGCTCACGCGTCTCGCGGACGATGCGTCGGCCGCCGTTGCCCGGCTGCCGTTGACGAGCGAAGCGGAGCGGAACCTGCTGACCGTCGAGTGGAACCGGACCGAAACAGATTTTGGCGAGGCCGCCGCGCAACCGCTGCACCGCCTGTTCGAACAGCAGGTCGCGCGCACGCCCGATGCCGTCGCCGCCGTCCATGACGACGACACGCTCACCTACGCCGAACTCAACGTGCGCGCCAACCGCCTCGCGCACCGGCTCATCGCCCTCGGTGTCGGGCCCGACGCCCTCGTCGGCGTCGCCATGGAACGCTCGCTCGACATGATCGTCGCGCTGCTCGCCGTCCTCAAGGCCGGCGGCGCCTACGTCCCCGTCGACCCCGACTATCCCGCCGAGCGCGTGCGCTTCATGATCGAGCACGCGCAGTTGCGCTGGCTCCTCACCCAGCAACATCTGCGCGACGCGCTGCCCGACACCGAAGCTGCCCTGATCGTCGTCGATTCCAGCGAACTCGACCTCGATCCCGACGCCGTGGCCAACCCCGAGCCTGATCTGAGCGGCGACAACCTCGCCTACATGATCTACACGTCCGGTTCCACCGGCCGGCCCAAGGGCGCGCTCAACACCCATCGCGCGATCACCAACCGCATCCTCTGGATGCAGCACGCCTACTCGCTCGACGCCGACGACGCCGTCCTGCAGAAGACCCCGTTCAGCTTCGACGTCTCGGTCTGGGAGTTCTTCTGGCCGCTCGTCACCGGCGCGCGCCTCGTGTTCGCCCGACCCGGCGGACAGCGCGAGACCGACTATCTGGCCGAACTCATCGCGCGCGAACAGATCACCACGATTCACTTCGTGCCGTCGATGCTGCGTGCCTTCCTCGACCATCCGGACCTGGACGCGCACTGCGCGTCGCTGCGCCGCGTCGTGTGCAGCGGCGAGGCGCTGCCCTACGACCTGCAGCAGCGCTGCCTCGAGCGCCTGGACGTCAGGCTGTACAACCTCTACGGCCCCACCGAGGCCGCCGTCGACGTGAGCGCATGGGAGTGCCGGCGCGACGACCCGCACCGCATCGTCCCGATCGGCCGGCCCATCGCCAATGCTCGCCTTCATATCGTGGACGCGCACATGCAGCCCACGCCGCTCGGCGTCGCGGGCGAACTGCTGATCGGCGGCACGCCGGTGGGGCTCGGCTACCACGGCGAACCGGAACTGAGCGCCGAGAAGTTCATCGCCGACCCGTTCTCGACCGACCCGCGGGCGCGCCTCTACCGTACCGGAGATCTCGCGCGTTACCGCCCCGACGGCAATATCGAGTTCCTCGGCCGTATCGATCATCAGATCAAGCTGCGCGGCCTGCGCATCGAACCCGGTGAGATCGAGGCGGTACTGACCTCGCACCCGCTGGTCGACGCCGCCGTCGTGGCGCTGCGCGGCGTGGACGACGGCGCGAAACTCGTCGCATGGCTGTGCGCGTCGCACCCCGAAGCCGAACTGATCGAAGCGGTCCGCGGCCATCTGCGGCAGCGGCTGCCGGATTACATGGTGCCGTCGGCGTTCGTCGTCGTGACCGCGTTCGAGACCCTGCCCAACGGCAAGCTCGATCGCACCAGGCTGACCGAACCCGGCGACGGCCCGGCCCACGTTGCGCCCGCCAACGTGCTCGAAGCGCAGTTGACGGCCATCTGGCAGGAAGTGCTCGGCCAGGCCCGCATCAGCACGACCGCCAATTTCTTCGAGCTGGGCGGCAATTCGCTGTCCGCGACGAAGGTCGTCGCGCGCATCCGTCGCGATCTGCATGCGAAACTGGAAATCCGCAGCCTGTTCGCGCACCCCACCATTGCGGGTCTCGCGAAGCGCATCGCCGATACGCAGCCGATCGATTACGTGCCAGTGACGCCGCTGCCGGCGCAGACGCACTACGAACTCTCCCCCGCCCAGACCCGGCTGTGGGTCCAGGATCGCCTCAATGCGGGGCAAGCCGGCGGGCCGCTGCCCACGTCCCTGCTGTTCGAGGGCGTGCTCGACGTGGATGCGCTCGTGCGTGCGTTCCGCGCGCTGAGCGAACGTCACGAGATCCTGCGCACGCGTTTCGTGCTGGCAGGCAATCAGCCGGTCCAGCAGGTGCTGCCGCCCGGCGAAGCGGCCTTCCCGGTCGAGGTCGTCAATCTGCAGGATGCCGAGGACCGGGACGCCCAGACCATCTCGATCTACGAGAGCGAACGGCTCGCGCCGATGGATCTCGCCGCCGGCCCGCTCTTCCGCGTCAAGCTGCTCAGGTTGTCCGAAGTCCGGCACATCTGCCTCTGCACGATGCATCACATCGTGAGCGACGGTTGGTCCACGGAGGTGCTGCTCGACGACCTGTCGAAGCTCTATGACGCGTTCGTCCAGCGCCGGCACAATCCGCTGCCCGCCCTTTCGATCCAGTACAAGGATTACGCCGGCTGGTTGAACCGCCTGCTCGCCGGGCCGGACGGCGCCCGCATGAAGGACTACTGGCTGGCCAAGCTGGGCGGCGGCCTGCGCGCGCTGGCACTGCCGGGCGACGTCGAGCAGCTGGCCGCACCGAGCTGGAAAACCTGGCGGTTCGAACTGCCCGCCGCCGCGACGACGGCGCTCGATGCGCTCGGCAAGCGTCACGGCGCGACCTTGTTCGTCGCGCTGCTGTCCGCCATCAAGGCACTGTTCTACCGCCGTTCCGGCCAGGAGGACATCGTCGTCGGCACGCCGGTCGCGGGCCGCGAGCTGCCCGAACTCGAGTCGCAGGTCGGCCCTTACCTGAACGTACTGGCGCTGCGCGATCGCGTCGCCGGCGACGACCGTTTCGACACGCTGCTGACCCGGGTGCGGGATACCACCCTCGAAGCGTTCTCCCATCCGCTGTATCCGCTGGATCGCCTGCTCGACGAACTGCACATCAAACGCGTTGCGGGACGCAACCCGCTCTTCGACATCGGCCTGACGCTGCAGAACCAGCGCGAGGGCGCCGTCGATCGCTACGCAGGACAAGTGCACATTGCCGAGCAGCCGGACCACGATCCGCAACGCGCGGACACGGAAGCCGCGACGGACTTCTGGTTCCTGGCCGAGCCGCGCGCCGAGGGCCTCGCGATCAGCGTCGTCTATCACGCGGGGCGGTTCAGCGAGGCCCTGGTGCAAGGCCTTGCCGACGAGCTGACGTCCGTCATCGGCGAAGTGCTTGCCGATCCGGGCGTTCGCATCCGGAACCTGACCTTGGGACACCGTGCGCTGCACGCCGAAACCCGTCAGCCGACCGTCGAACTCAGCGCATTCTAAGGAGCCTTCGTTGACTATTTCGTCCAACACACACGTCTACCTGCGGCAAAACATTCAGTTCGAACCGCTGATCAACGGTTGGTACGCGTGGTTTCACACGCTGCCGCCGTTGACCGCCGCACTCAACGTGGCCGAGCGGTTCCTGCCGCTGCTGCAGTCCTATGCCGCGTCGCCGATGATGCATGCGGCCGCCTGCAAGGATCCCGCGATGCGCGGCGGCCCGTTTCTCGACCTGGGCGGCAAGCGCGTCGACGAAATCCGCGCGCTGATCGAGCAGACCACCGGTCGCGCGACCCGCCAACTGGAACTGGCGAAGGCTTACAAGGCGTTCTCCACGTTGCTGCTGGAACAGGCGAAGGGGATGGCGTCGGACCCGATCTATCCCGAGATCCCGGACGTGCTGAAAGGCTATGTCGAGATCTACTACGACCTGAATCACAACCCGTCCTTCCGGCTCTTCGAGAGCTTGCTGTATGCGAGCCCGTTCTATGCGCGCGATGCCCAGAGCATCGCGCTGTCGGCGATCGACGAGAACACGCCCCGGCCGTTCATTCTCAGCACGCCCCGGCTCAGCGACGAGCGCACGCTGTTTTGCAAGATGGCCTTCGACGATCGCGCGCTCGATGCGCTGTTCCGGATGCGCGACACACCCGGCAGCTACGCGAAAATCGTCGACCTGATGCGCGTGGAGGAGAAGGACGAGCCGCTGTTCCGCACGTTCTTCGTCGAGGAGGCGCCAGCGCCGAAACCGGATCGTTCGTTCGACGGCGACGACATCCGCATCCGCTATTACGGCCACGCGTGCCTGCTGGTGCAAAGCCGAGGCATGAGCATCCTGATCGATCCGGTGATCAGCTACGGCTACGACACCGCGCTGCCGCGCTATACGTTCGCGGACTTACCCGACCAGATCGACTACGTGCTGATCACGCACAGCCATCACGATCACATCGTCCTCGAAACGCTGCTGCAGCTTCGCCACAAGATCAAGACCGTGGTGGTCGGCAGGAATCTCGACGGGTTCCCGCAAGATCCGTCAATGGCGCTGGCGTTGCGCAAGCTCGGTTTCGACGATGTGCTGGAAGTCAGGGATGCAGACGAAATCAAGCTGCCCAACGGCGTCATCACCGCCATTCCGTTCCTGGGCGAACACAACGATCTGGCGATCCAGAGCAAGCAGAGCTTCATGATCCGCTTCGGCACGCGTTCGGTGCTGTGCATCGCCGATTCGTGCAACCTGGACCCGCGCCTCTACGAGCATGTCTTCCGCCTCGCCGGCAAGCCGGACACGTTGTTCGTCGGGATGGAAACCGAGGGCGCACCGCCGTCATGGGTCTACGGCCCGCTGTTTCCCAAGGCGCTGCCGCGCGACCTCGACCGGTCGCGCCGGGCGCGGGGCTGCCAGTTCGGCGAGGCGGCCGCGCTGGTGGACGACTTCCCGTTCAACGCGGCGTATGTCTACGCGATGGGGCAGGAGCCGTGGCTCAACCACCTCCTCGACAACACCTTCGACGAAAACTCGCCCAGCCATATCCAGTCCACCCAGTTTGTCGCGCACTGCAAGGCCAAGGGCATCGCCTCCGAAATCCTGTACGCGACGAGGGAGATCGTGCTTTGTCAGAACTGAATCTCAACGCGCTGTCGACCAGCGGGCAATACCAGGAACACCTCGCGTTCTGGAACGAGGCGCTCGGTCGCATCGACGAAGACTTCCGTCTTCAGCAGGCATGGCAGGCGTATGCGTTGCCCCTCGGCCCCGCGCCGGCGCTGACGTTCCCGCTCGACGGCGACGCGGCGCAGACCCTGGCGAAGCTCGCTGCCGGCAACGAGCTGGGCGCGTTCGTCGTGCTGCTGGCGGCGCTGTTCCGGGTGCTCGGGCGCTACGACGGCGCAGCCAGCCTGTTCGTGGACACGCCGCGCCTGATCGCCGAAGCCGCGAACGGTTCCGCCGATTCCGTCCCGCTGCTCGACGCCGCCCAGCCCGGCCCCACGGTTCGCGCGTACCTGAACCAGGTGCGCGACAGCGTGCAGTGCAGCTATTCGTATCAGGATTTTCCGATCGCGGCCCTCGCGCACAAACTGCGCGGCGAACGGCCGGCGACCAACGTCGGCGTGCGCTTCGACGGCCTGCACGAAGCGTGGACGGAGGGGGACTACGACCTGTCGATCGAGATCCGGCATCGTGCGTGCTACGAGATCGTCCTGACGGGCCGGCAGACGGTCTTCACGCTGCATTATCTGCAGCATGTCGCGCGGCACCTGCGCAACGTCGTGGCCGGCTTCGGCGCGCTGGACGCCCCGCTCGACACGGTCTCGCTGCTCGATGACGAGGAACGTGCGCGCCTGCTTGCGCATGCGGCACCCGTTGCCGTGGATGGCACCTTCCTCGCGCAGTTCGCGCAACGGGTCGCGGCCACGCCGGACAGCATCGCGGTGGTGACCGCCGACGCATCGCTGACCTATGCGCAGCTGGACGACCAGGCGTCCCGGCTGGCGGGCTTCCTGCTCGCGGAATACGCGATCGAGCGCGGTGACGTGGTGGGGGTGGTCGCCGACCGGTCCGAGCGCTGGATCGTCGGCATGCTCGGCGCGCTCAAGGCGGGCGCGGTATATCTGCCGCTCGACCCGGAGTTTCCGCGGGAGCGGCTGCGCTTCATGATCGAGGACGCGAAGGTCAAGGCGCTGCTGACGAACTCGGAATACCTGCCGTTGCTCGCCGATTTCTGGGCGATTCCGATGTTCGCGCTCGACTTTCAGCTCGACACGCTGGAACCCGCACCGGCGTCAGCGCAGGTCGAGGTCGCGCCGGGCGACGCGGCGTACATCATCTACACGTCCGGGTCCACGGGCATCCCCAAGGGTGTCGTGCTCGAACATGCAGGGCTCCTGAACATGGCGCAGTCCCATGTGAACGCCTTCGGTTTCGATGCCGACGACCGGTTCGTCCAGTTCTACTCCCCGGGCTTCGACGGCTCGATCATGGAGATTTTCGTCACGCTGCTCGCGGGGGCGCGCCTGGTGCTGGCGAAGACTGCCGTGATCCGGGACGTGCCGCGTTTCGTCGACTACATCGCGCAGCAGGGTGTCACCACCGTCAACGCGACGCCGGCCTATCTCGCGTCGCTCGACTGGAACGCGCTCGGCGCCGTGAAGCGGGTCATCAGCGCGGGCGACAACGCGCGCGTGGCGGATCTGCGCGAACTGGCCCGGACCCGCGTGTGCCACAACTCGTACGGCCCGACCGAGGCCACCGTGTGCATCGCGGACTACGTGGTCGACCCGGCGATCGCCTACGGCGCCCGTCTGCCGGTCGGCCGCCCGATCCACAACACGCACCTGTACCTGCTCGACGAGCACGGGGCGCTGGCCCCCGACGGGTGTACCGGCGAGATCTGCGTGTCCGGCATCGCGCTGGCGCGCGGCTATGTCGGCCGCGACGACCTGAGCGCCGCCGCGTTCGTCGACCACCCGTTCGAAGCGGGCGAGCGCCTCTATCGCACCGGCGACCTCGGCGTCTGGCTGCCGGACGGCAACCTGGAAGTCACCGGGCGCCGCGACACGCAAGTGAAGATTCGCGGCTATCGCATCGAGATGGGCGAAATCGAAGCGGCACTCCGGCAGCACGCCGGCGTGACCGACGCGATCGTGTTCGTACGCGAGGATACGCCGCAGCACAAGCAGCTGGTGGCCTGCGTCGCCACGGCGACGGCCAGCGTCGCCGGCCTGCGGGAACATCTGAAGGAACGCCTGCCCGAGTTCATGGTGCCGGCCTCGATCGTGACGCTCGAACGCCTGCCGCTGACACCGAACGGCAAGCCCGACCGCAAGGCGCTCGCCGCGCTGGAGCTGGCGCCCGTGCCGAGCGCAACCGCGTACGTCGCACCGGCCAATGACGTCGAAGCGCGCCTGGGCAAGATCTGGTCCGAGGTGCTGGGCCACGAGCCGATCGGCGTGCACGACAATTTCTTCGAACTCGGCGGCGACTCGATCCTGCTCATTCAGGTGATGTCGCTGGCCCAGCAGGTCGGCCTCAAATTCACCGCCGACCAGTTTTTCGCGCATCCGACCATCGCCGCGCTTGCCCAGGTTGCGGTGGAGGCGCCGTCGATCCTGATTCCGCAGGAACCCGTGGTCGGCCCCGCCCCGCTGACGCCGATCCAGTCCTGGTTCTTCGCGCAGGACGTGGCGGATCCGCACCACTACAACCAGTCGACCATGATCGAGGTGCCCGCGTCGCTGCGGCCGGACGTGCTCGAGCACGCGCTGGCGGCGGTCGCGACCCATCATGACGCGCTGCGGCTGGGTTTCGAACGCGTCGCCGGCGCATGGCAGCAATCGCATGCGGCGCCGCCGCTGGCGATTCCGCTCGGCGTCACGTCGCTGGCGGACGCGGCGCCCGCCGCTCGGCAGGCGGCCATGCTCGCGACCGCCAGCGCCATGCAGGAAAGCTTCACGTTGTCGGCGCCGCCGCTGCTGCGCGCGCACCTGTTCCAGTTCGGTCCCGACGCGCCGCAGCGCCTGCTCGTGGTCGCGCACCATCTGGTGATCGACGGCGTATCGTGGCGCATCCTGTTCGAAGACCTGTACGCCGCGTGTCGCCAGCAGGAAGCGGGCGAAGCGGTGCAGTTGCCGGCCAGGACGACGTCGTGGCGCGACTGGTCGACGCGCCTGTCCGAACTCGGTGCGAGCGCGCCCGACGGGCTGGACTACTGGCTCCAGGCCAGCGCCGACGAGCCTGCGTGCTTCGACGACATGCCGGTCGGCACCGTCGGCGAAGCCGGCACGACGGTCATCGAATTCGACGCCGGGCAGACGCTCGCGCTGTTGCAGGACGTGCCGCGCACGTTCAACACCCAGATCAACGAAGTCCTGCTGACGGCTCTGCTGCTTGCGTTCGGCGACTGGACCGCCAACGCCACGCTGGTCGTCGAGCTCGAAGGCCACGGTCGCGAGGACCTCTTCGACGGCGTCGATACGTCGCGCACGATCGGCTGGTTCACCACGCACTACCCGGTGTACCTGAATGCCGGCAACGCCACCGTGGCGGTCGACGCGTTGCGCCACGTCAAGGAGCAGCTGCGCGCGGTGCCGATGCGCGGGCTCGGCTACGGCGTCGCCCGCTACCTCGGCAACGACGCCGGCATCGCGGCGGCACTGGAACGGCAGCCGCCGGCGCCGGTGCGCTTCAACTACCTCGGCCAGATCGATCGCGTGCTGGCCGACGACACGGGCTGGAAACCGGTGCTCGACTTCCAGAGTCCCGAGCACAGCCCGCGCGCACGTCGCGGCCATCTGTTCGAGATCGACGGGATGGTGTTCGACGGGCGTCTGCGCCTGACCTGGCGTTACAACCGCGCGGCCTGCCCACCCGGCGTCATCGAGCAGCTGACGCAGTGCTACCGCAGCCGTCTGCTGTCGATCGTCGAGGCCAGCGGTGACGGCCCGCGTGGGCTGAGCCCGTCGGACTTTCCGGCCGCTCGCATCAGTCAGGAAGCGTTGGACGCCCTCGTATCAAGGATCAAATCGTGACCTCCCCCACCATCGCCGATATCTACGAGCTCTCCCCGATGCAGGAGGCGATGCTCTTTCATGCCGTGCACTCGCCCGGCGCGAGCAGCAGCTTCAACCAGCTCGGTTGCCGGATCACCGGCAGCCTCGATCCCGCGCTGTTTCAAGCCGCCTGGCAGCAGCTGATCGATCGGCACCCGGTGATGCGCACGTCGTTCCATTGGGAGGAATTCGACAAGCCCATGCAGGTCGTGCATGCGCACGCCACGCTGCCGTGGGTGCAGGACGACTGGCGCGATCTGCCGGACCACGAACAGCGCGCGCGGTGGCGCGCGCATCTCGACAGCGACCTGGCCGAAGGCTTCGCGCTCGATCGTGCGCCGCTCGTGCGCTGCCGCCTGGTGCGCGTCGCCGAGCACGCGTACCTGTTCAGCTGGAGCCACCATCACATCCTGGCCGACGGCTGGTGCCTGTCGCTCGTGATCGAGGAGATCTTCGAGGCCTATCGCGCGCTCACGCACGGCGTGCCGCCGGCGCTCCCCGCGGTGCGCTCCTATCGCGACTATATCCAGTGGCTGCAGCAGCGCGAGCCGCAAGCCGCGCAGCAATACTGGGCGCGCTATCTCGAAGGTTTTCACTCGCCGACCCCGCTGCCCACGTCCGCGCGCGCGGACGCGGGCGAGCGCTTCGGCGAGGGTCTCGCGCAAGTGCAGGCCGACCTGTCGGCCGACCTGAGCGCGCGCCTGCGGCAATTTGCGGCCCGCCATCACGTCACGCTCAATACCCTCGCGCAAGCCGCCTGGGCGCTCGTGCTGTCGCGATACAGCGGGGAGACCGACGTGGTGTTCGGCGCCGTCGTGTCCGGACGGGGCGCCAACCTGCCGGGGATCGAATCCATGCTCGGCCTGTTCATCAATACGGTGCCGGTGCGGGTGCGGGTCGACCCCAGGCAGCCGCTGGTGCCGTGGCTGAAGATGATCCAGGCGCGCGTGGCCGCCCGCGCGCCGTTCGAGCACACGCCGTTGCCCGACATTCAGCGCTGCAGCGAAGTGCCGCTGACGACGCCGCTGTTCGAGAGCAACATCACGTTCATGAATTACCCGCTGGACGCGTCGCTGACGCATGGCGCGCACGGGCTGGCGGTCGACGAGGTTCAACTCTACAACCGCGCCGACATCCCGCTCGAATTCGTGGTGACGGCACGCGACGACTGGAAGATGGAACTGTCGTTCGATCCGCGGCGCTTCGATGAAGACACGATGCAGCGCATGCTGGGCCACGTGGCCGCGACGCTCGATGCCTTCGCGGCCGATCCGAACCGGCTGCTCGGACGCCTGTCGATCCTGCCCGAGGCCGAGCGCCGGCTACTGCTGGACACCTTCAACGACACCGCCGTGCCGTTCGACGCCGCGCTCACCGTGGTGCATCGTCTGGAACAGGCCGCCGCGGCGCACCCCGGGCGGGCGGCGGTCGAGTACCGCGACAGCGTCCTGAGCATCGGTGAACTGAACGCCCGTGCCAACCGTATCGCGCACCGCCTGCTGGCCGCCGCCGAGCTGGGGCCGGACGCGCTGGTCGCGATCTGCATGCACCGGTCGGCCCACCTGATGGAAGCGATCCTCGCCGTCTGGAAGTGCGGTGCCGCCTATATTCCGATCGACCCCAACTATCCGGCGGCGCGCATCCGCACCATTCTCGAGGATTCCGGCGCCGCCCTCGTAATGACCTGCGACGGCCTGTTGCCGGCCGAGCTGGCCTCGCTCGCGCCGGTCGTGTCGCTCGACGACACCACCGGGATCGACGACGACACCAACCCCGGCCGCCCCGTGTCGCCCGACAGCCTCGCCTACGTGATCTACACGTCCGGTTCCACCGGAAAGCCGAAAGGGGCGATGGTCGAGCACGCCGGCATGCTGAATCACATGCTCGCCGAGATCGACGAGTTTTCGATTTCGGCTTCGTCG
The DNA here is from genome assembly GCF_964265005.1 of Burkholderia crassaminum. Classification (NCBI taxonomy): domain Bacteria; kingdom Pseudomonadati; phylum Pseudomonadota; class Betaproteobacteria; order Burkholderiales; family Burkholderiaceae; genus Burkholderia; species Burkholderia crassaminum. The sequence continues at coordinate 913,219 of NZ_OZ183801.1, forward strand.
GTGATCGCGCAAACCGCGCCGCATTGCTTCGATATTTCGGTCTGGCAATTTTTCACGGCGCCGCTCGCCGGCGGCAAGACCGTGATCGTCGACGACGAATGCATTCGCGATCCGGCGTCCTTCATCGCGACCCTGGACGCCACCCGGGTCAGCATCCTCGAACTGGTGCCATCCTATCTGTCCGCCGTGCTCGACCGCGCGTCGGAACGGCCGGCGCTGATGCGGCACCTGCGGCACCTGCTCGTCACCGGCGAGATGGTCAGCCCGGCCCTGGTGAAACAGTGGTTCGACGTGTTCCCGGACATCTCGCTGGTGAACGCCTACGGCCCGGCGGAAGCATCCGACGACGTCGCGCAGCACCGCATGACGTGCGCGCCAACCACGCCTTACGTGCCGGTCGGCAAGCCGATCCGCAACGTACGCCTCTACGTCGTCGACCCGCAGATGAACCTGTGCCCGATCGGGATTCCCGGCGAACTGTGCGTGTCCGGCATCGCCGTCGGCCGCGGCTACCTGAACAACGAAGCCGCAACGCGGGAGGCTTTCGTCGAGGATCCGTTCATTCCGGAGCGCGGTGTCCGCATGTACCGCACCAGCGACATCGGCTGCTATCTCCCCGACGGAACGATCGCGCTCTACGGCCGCAAGGACCACCAGCTGAAGATCCGCGGCTACCGCATCGAGCTCGGGGAGATCGACAACGCGCTGGCCGCCATTCCGGAAATCCGCCAGGCGGCCGCACTCGACTATCGCGACGACGCCGGCCGCGCCGCGCTATGCGCGTATGTCGCGTTCCGCGACGGCGCGTCGCTGAGCGATGCCGCGATAGCCGCTGCGTTGTCCGCCACGTTGCCGGATTACATGGTGCCCGCCATCTACGTGGTGCTCGACGCGCTGCCCCTGAGCGGCAACGGCAAGATCGACCGCAAGGCGCTGCCGCCGCTCGACCGGTCGCGGCTGTCGGCGGCGGCACACGCACCGACACCGCCCCGCACGCCCACCGAGACACTGCTGTGCCGCATCTGGGGAGAAGCGTTGGGCATTCCGGCGCCCGGCATCCACGACAACCTGTTCACGCTGGGCGGCGACTCGATTCTCAGCATGCGCATCGTGTCGCTGGCCGCCAGGGCGGGCCTGAAGCTCACCACCCGGCTGATCTTCCAGCATCCGACGGTTGCCGAGCTCGCCGCCGTGGCGACGCGCGGCACGGTCGGCGCGGCGGAGTTCGTCGCATCGTCCGGCCCGCTGCCGCTGACGCCGATCCAGACGCGTTTCTTCGCGCGGCATCAGAACGATCCGGATCAGTACAACCAGGCGGTCCTGCTCGAGGTGCCGGCGGATTTCGATCCGGCCTTGCTGCGCCTGGCGTTGCGGCACGCGGTCAAATGGCACGATGCGCTGCGACTGCGCTTTCGCGCGGGCGAGTCCGGCTGGATCCAGGCAGTCGTCGACGATCCGGAGGTGCCCGTCGGCGTGTTCGACCTTCCGCGCGAGCGGCTCGCGCAGCACGTCGCGCAGTCGCATGCGAGCCTGAATCTGTCGGACGGCCCCGTCGTGCGTGCGGACCTGTTCCGGCTCGACGAAGGCCGTTCGCTTCGTCTGCTGCTGGTTGCGCATCATCTGGTCGTCGACGGCGTGTCGTGGGGCGCGCTGCTCGAAACCCTGTACGACGCCTATACCCGCCTGCGCAACGGCAAGGCGCCCGAATTTGCGGGCGGCAGCGCGACATGGACCGCCTGGACCCGGGCGATCTCGCGCTGGGCCGGCTCAGGCGCCGCCGACGCCGATCTCGTCCATTGGCAGGCCCTGGCGCGCGCCGACCTGCCCGGCCTGCCGCTCGATCGCGCCGCGCCGGCCGACGCCAATACCGTGTCGTCCGCCGAAACGATCGTGGTCGAGCTGGGCGAAGCCACGACGACGGCCTTGCTGGGCGCCGCGCCCCGGGCCTACGACGCGCAGATCAACGACGTGCTGCTTGCCGCGCTCGCGCGTGCCGTCAGCGACTGGAGCGGATGCGCCGACGTCCTGCTGGATCTCGAAGCGCACGGGCGCGAAGAACTGTTCGAAGACCTCGACATCTCGCGCACGGTGGGCTGGTTTACGTCCGTGTTCCCGGTCGCGCTGACGGTCGATCCCGGCCCGCACGATCCGGCTCGCCTGGTTGCGTCGGTCAAGACGCAACTGCGCGCCGTGCCGAACGCGGGCATCAGCCATGGCCTGCTGCAAGACCGGCTCGACGGTCCGGCGCCGCAGCCGCAACTGCTGTTCAACTACCTGGGCCAGACCGACCAGCTGTTCGCCGCCGCGCGCGACTGGAAACCGGCGACGGAGCCGAGCGGGGACGGCCGCCATGCGAACCAGCGGCGCGAACACCTGCTCGACATCAACGCCTACGTGAGCGGCGACCGCCTGCACGTTGCGTGGGAATTCAGCCGGGCCTGCCACGACGCCGCCACCATCCGGCGCGTCGCGCAAGCGTACCTCGCGGCGCTCGAATCCCTGGTCGCCGCCCCTGCCGTCCCGTCCGCATCGACCCGGCCCGCAACCGGCCTGGCGCAGGCGCCGGCCTCGGTCATGCCGGACGAGATCGCCGACGTCTACGCGCTGACGCCGACCCAGCAGGGCATGTTGTTCCACGGGCTGTACGAACCCGCGTCGGATGCGTACTTCAGCAGCCTGAATTTCCGTATCGACGGCGCGCTCGACGTCGAACGGTTCCGCCGCGCGTGGGATACCGTGGCGCAGCGGCATGACATCTTGCGAACGTCGTTTCACTGGGAAGACCTCGACAGCCCCGTGCAGGTCGTGCATCGCCATATCGACTTGCCGTGGCACGAGGAGGATCTGCGCGCGGCGTCCGCCGCGGAGGCCGAACGGCGTCGGCAAACCTACGACGCGCAGGACCGGGCACGCGGCTTCGACTTCACCCGGGCGCCGCTGATGCGCGTCGCGCTGTTCCGCATGGGCGATCACGCCTGGTGCTTCCACTGGAGCCATCACCACATCCTGCTCGACGGGTGGAGCTCCGCCCGGCTCCTGGGCGAAGTGGCCGCCGCCTATCAGGCGCTGCCGGCCGACGGTGCGCCGGAGCAGGACGCGCCGCCGGCCTTCGCCGAGTACGTGCGCTGGCTGGCGCGCCAGGACGCAGCCGCGGCGGAACGCTTCTGGAAGACGAAGCTGGCGGATTTCCCGGCGACGACGCCGCTCGTGCTGGGACGCCCGGAACTCGACGGCACGGCCGCGCCGGGCGCCTATGTCGAGGTGCCGCTGCGGCTCTCCGAAAGCGACACGCAACGGCTCGTCGCCTTCGCGCAAACCCGTCGCCTCACCCTCAACACGCTCGTGCAGGGCGCGTGGGCCCAGCTGCTGGGTCGCTACAGCGGCGAAGCGGACGTCGTGTTCGGCACGATCGTTTCCGGTCGCCCGGCCTCGCTGCCGGCGTCGGACGAGATGGTCGGGCTGTTCATCAACACGCTGCCGGTGCGGGTTCGCATCGACGCGCGCCCCACGTCCGCGTGGCTCGCGCAGTTGCAGATGGAGCTCGCGCAGCAGGAGGAATATGCGCACTATCCGCTGGCCGACATCCAGAAATTCGCGGGCCTGCCGCCCGGCGTGCCGCTCTTCGAAAGCCTGCTCATCTTCCAGAACTATCCGGTCGAGGAAGCGCTGGCCGACGGGCTGCCCGGCCTGCGGATCGGCGAATTCCAGGTCGCCGATCCGAACAACTACCCGCTGACGCTGGTCGTGACGCCGGGCAAGCGCCTGTCGCTGCAGGTGCTGTACGACGACGGCCGGTTCGATCGCGAAACGATCGTCCGCCTGTTGGGTCACGTCGAAACGCTGCTCGTCGGCCTCGCCGGCGAGGAAGATCGCCCGAACCGCAGCGTCGCGCTCCTCACCGCCGCAGAGCGGGACGCCATCGTGCTCGGATGGAACGATACGTTCGCGCCGGTTCCGTCCGACCGGACGCTACCCGAACTGATCGAAGCCGTCGCAGCCGTGCACCCCGAGCGCATTGCGGTCCGCTGCGGCACGGAGGTCCGCACCTATCGCGACCTCGTCGAGGGCGCCAACCGGATCGCCGGTCATCTGCTGCACGTCGCGCCGATCCAGCCGGACGACCGGATCGCCGTCTGGATGCCGCGCTCGCCGCTGATGCTGGAAACGATCCTGGCCATCTGGAAGTGCGGCGCGGCGTACGTTCCCGTCGATCCGGCCTATCCGGCCCAGCGGGTCGAGACCCTCCTGACGCTGGCCCGGCCGGCCATCATCGTCGCGACGGACGGCATGCCGCCGCCGGCTCTGGCGTCGATCCAGCGGGTCGATCCCGCGCGCCTGCCCGAGCAACGGGGTGCCGGCGGGCCGGCGCCGCGTTGCCGGCCCGCGGATCTCGCTTACGTGATCTTCACGTCGGGGTCGACCGGCCAGCCGAAAGGCGCGATGGTCGAGCATCGCGGCATGCTCAATCACGTGCTCGCGATGGCGCGCAGGGTCGGGCTCGGCGCGCACAGCGCGGTCGCACAGACCGCTTCGCACTGCTCCGACATTTCGGTCTGGCAGTGCTTCGCGGCACTGGTGTCGGGCGGCACGACGGTGATCTATCCCGATGCCGACATTCTCGAGCCCGCGCGCCTGATCGACGCGCTTCACCGCGACCGCATCACGGCGATGCAATTCGTGCCGTCCTATCTGGCGACCTTTCTCGGTGAGCTGGAACGGCACCCGGCGCCGGCCTTCCCGCACCTCGACACGCTGCTGACGATCGGCGAAACCCTGCAGCCGGCCTCCGCGCACGCGTGGTTCCGCCTGAATCCGGCGGTCCGGCTCATCAACGCATACGGGCCGACCGAAGCGTCGGATTCCGTCGCGCATTTCAGCATGGAACGCGCGCCGGATCTGCCGGCGATTCCGATCGGCCGCCCCATCGAGAACCTGCGCCTCTACGTCGTCGACGCCGACATGAATCCGTGCCCGGCCGGCGTCAAAGGCGAGATCTGCATCGGGGGAGCGGGCGTCGGGCGCGGCTACCTGTTCGACGAAACACGCACCCGGGCGGTGTTCCGCGACGATCCGTTCAGTCCGGAACCGGGCGCGCGCCTGTATCGCACCGGCGACATCGGCTGCTTCGGGGCCGACGGCACGCTCCACTTCTTCGGACGCCGCGACTTCCAGGTCAAGATCCGCGGCTATCGCATCGAGCTCGGGGAAATCGAAGCCGCGCTGACGGGGCTCGCAGGCATCTCCAACGCCGTCGTGGTCGCCCGGCAGGCGTCGGACTCGGACATGACCCTGTGCGGCTACGCGTCGGGCACCGGCTGGACGCCCCAACGCCTGCGCGACGCACTGCGCGACACGCTGCCGGCGCATATGGTGCCCGACACCGTGATGCTGTTGCCGGCGTTGCCCGTCATGCCGAACGGCAAGATCAACCGCGCCGCGCTGCCGCTACCGGATGCCGCGTCCGTGCCCGACGGCGCGCCGGCCGAACCGCAGACGCCCGTCGAGGCCGCGCTGCTGCGCATCTTCGCCGAGGTGCTCGGCCGTCGGCCGAAGGGCGTCGACGACGACTTCTTCGAGCATGGCGGCCAAAGCCTGAAAGCGATCCAGATGGTCAGCCGGATCCGGCGTGAACTGAAACTGAACGTCGCGGTCGCCGATATCTTCCAGGCGCCGTCGCCGCGCGCACTCGCGCGGAAGCTGGCATCCCGCCCCACCGATCTCCTCGATGTCGATGCGCCCATCCCGGCGCTTGCGGTGCAACCGTCCTACGCGGTGTCCCGTGCACAGAAGCGGATCTGGCTCGCCAGCCGCAGCGCGGATCCGTCCACGTACAACATGGCAGGCGCGCTGCAGCTGGACGGCGCCGTCGACACGGCGCGCCTCGTCCGTGCGTTCGACGCGCTGGTCGATCGCCATGAGAGCCTGCGCACCGTGTTTGCGATGATCGAAGGCGAGCTGCGGCAACGCATCCTCACCCGCGAGGCATCCGGATTCCGGGTCGAGCACATGGATCTCGCGGACGATGCTGCGCTGCAGGCCATCGATGCGCTGATTCGCGAGGAAAGCGGGCAGCCATTCGATCTCGCGTCGGGGCCGCTCTTGCGCGTCAAGCTGGTCCGGCTCTCGCCGACGGAACACCTGCTGCTGTTGAACATGCACCACGTGATATCGGATGCGTGGTCGATCCGCGTGCTGACCGACGACCTGCAGGCCCTGTATGCGGGACACGACCTGCCGCCGCTGTCGATCCAGTATCGCGACTACGCCGCGTGGCACAACGCGAGCCTCGAAGGTCCGCACGCCGCCGCGCATCGCGCGTACTGGCTCGCGCAACTCGCGGCGCCACTGCCCCGCCTGCAACTGGCGTCCGACTTCCCGCGTCCCGAGCGGCCCGGTCATGCCGGGCAGACGCTCGAAGTCGAACTGTCGGAGCAGCAGGTGACGGGCCTCGCAGCACTGGCCCGCGCGCACCATACGTCGCTCTACACGGTGCTCCTCGCGTCGTTCTGCGTGCTGATGCACCGCTACACGGGGCGCGAGGACATCGTCATCGGCAGCGTGTCGGCCGGCCGCGACAGCGAGCAGCTCGAATCGCAGATCGGGGTGTTCCTCAACACCCTCGTGCTCCGCGTCCCGGTGCAGAAGTCCGCAACCGTCGAAGCGGTGATCGACGCGGTGGCAAAAGCCTCCACGGACGCGCTGGCGCATGCGTCCTATCCGTTCGATGCACTGCTGGACGACCTGAAGATTCGCACCCCGGCCGGCCACTTCCCGATCTTCGACATTCAGGCGAACGCCATTTCGATGCCCGCGCCGCAGTCGGATCTGCGCATCACGGACCGCTCGCAGGCGGACACCACGGCCAAGTTCGATCTGTCGTTCCAGGTCGTGGAAAGCGATGGCCGGCACCGCATTCAGTTGATCTACAACGCCAACCTGTTCCGCCCCGCGACCATCGCCGCGATGCGCGATCGGCTGCTCGCGATCCAGGACGTCTTCCGCCGCGATCCGGCCATGCCGGTCGATCGCATCCCGCTGTCCGGCGAAGCGCCCGCCGCCAGCCCGCGCGTGCGGGTCGGCCTGCGCCTGAAGCGAGCGCCCGAAGTCACCGTCGACGACGTGCTCGAGGAGAAGTCGTGATGCCGGCCGGAGTGCGAACGGCGGGCGCCATGCGCCCGGCTTCGGGTTGTTTCAGGTGAACAAAACGTATCGAGGAGTTTCCTGTGCAAGACAATAACGTGCTGGTCACCGACCATCGCTATGCGCACACCGCGCGATTCTGGCGCGAAAGCCTGTCCCTGGTCACCGGCACCTACCGGATCGCCGCGCACGCGCCGAGCCCGCAACCGGGGCGCCAGCTATCCTGCACGGTGCCGCTCACGCCCGCGTCGCTCGACGTGTTGCGGCGCATCGGCGACGGCGAGCTTGCCGAATTCGCCGTCACGGCGGCGGGCATTGCGTTCCTGCTCTGGCAATACTTCCGGACGCCGGTCACGGTGCTCGGCACGCCGGGGCTTGCAGAGCACCCGTCGACCCGGGTCGGCACCATTCCGCTGATCATCGAGGTCCGTCCCGAGGAGCGCATCGAGGACTACCTGTCGCGCGTGGCCGGGATCGTCGAGGAAAGCTATGCCGAGCATCAATTCCCGCTCGAAACGCTGGTGCGTCACGAAAAGGAGCTGGCGCTCGCGCAGCTCACGAAGGTCTCGCTGGCGGACGATCGGGTGCACCATGCGCTGACGGGGCAGGACGACGACCTGCAGTTGCACCTGCGACTGGCGCGCGGCGAAATCGAGATTCGTCATGCCGGCGCCATCGAGCCATTCGTCATGGACGGTTTCGCAAGCGGCCTCGCCACTGTGATGCAGGCATTCGAACACCTCGACCAGCCGGTCGGCGACATCGACTCGCGCGCGCCGGACGCGCGCCGGCAGCTGGCCACCTTCAACGAAACCGCGGCGGCCGGCCCTCGCCATCCGACGGTCGTCGAGATGTTCGAAGCGCAGGTCGCCCGCACGCCGGCAGCGCCGGCCCTCGTCACCGACAGTGCGTTGATGACCTACGCCGACCTGAACGCCCGGGCCAACAGCCTCGCGCATCAGTTGCGCGAACATTACGGCGTCGGGCAGGAATCGCTGGTCGGCGTCATGCTCGAACGTTCAGAATGGATGATCGTCGCGATTCTCGGCATCCTGAAGGCAGGGGCGGCGTTCGTTCCGTTGGACCCGGCCTATCCGGCCGAACGGATCAATCACATTCTCGGCGACACCGGCCTGTCGCTGCTGGTGACCCAGTCGAGTCAACTGGCGCAATGGTACGAGTTCTCCGGCGTGACACTGCTGCTGGACCAGGAGCTCCCCCACTGGACGCCGCTGCCGGACAATCCGCCGTGCCGCGCCGAACCGGCGAACCTGGCCTACGTGATCTACACGTCCGGCTCGACCGGGCGCCCGAAAGGCTGCCTGCTCGAACACCGGAACCTGGCCCACTACATCGCGTGGGCCGTCGAGTACTACTTTCCGGAAAGCACGACCGGCAGTTTCGGCCTGTACAGCTCGCTGTGCTTCGATTTCACGCTGACCAACCTCTTCTGCCCGCTGGTGCGCGGCAAGGCGCTGCGCATCTATCCGCAGTCGGAAAGCATCGACACCATTCTGGCCCGGATGTTCCAGCCCGGCAGCGGCGTCGACACCCTCAAGCTCACGCCGACCCACATTCACCTGCTGGAGTACATGAACCTGGCACGCTCCGGCGTGCGCAAGGTGATCGTCGGCGGCGAGGAACTGACGCCCCAGCACATCGCGACGCTGCGGAAGATCGATCCGTCGATCGAAATCTACAACGAGTACGGTCCCACCGAGGCGACGGTCGGCTGCATCGTCGAGCGCGTCGAGGACGTGCCGGCTTCGGTGCTGATCGGCCGGCCCATCGCCAACACCCGGGTGTACATGCTCGACGAGGCCCTGCGGCCGGTCCCGCTTGGCGTGCCGGGGGAAATCTGCCTCGCCGGCGCCGGCCTCGCACGCGGCTACCACCTGCGACCCGACGTCACCGCCGCGAAATTCGTCGAGCATCCGTTCCCCGGCGAAGCGCGCATCTACCGCACCGGCGACATCGGCCGATGGCTGCCCGACGGACGGATCCAGTGCTATGGGCGCGTCGACGACCAGGTCAAGATTCGCGGGCACCGTGTCGAACTCGGCGAGATCGAGGCCGCGATCACCGCGCACGAGGCGGTCGTCGGCGCGGCGGTCATGCTGCGCGAATCGGCTCACGGCGTGCGCAAGCTGGCGGCCTACGTCAAGGGTTCCGCGAGCCTGAACGTGCCGGACCTCCGGGCGTTCCTGGGCGGGAAACTGCCGGACTACATGGTCCCGTCCGACATCGTCCTGATCGCCGAATTTCCGCTCAACGCCAACGGCAAGCTGGATCGCCCGGCGCTGCTGGCCATGGAGCCGGCCGCGGCGCCCGACGCGGCCAGTCCCGACGCCACGCCGGTCCAGCTCGAACTGTTGCGCATCTGGCGCGACGTGCTCGACAACCCGGCCGTCGATCTCGCCGGCCGCTTCTTCGACTACGGCGGCGATTCGCTCCAGGCCATGCAGCTGGTCTCGCGGATCTGGGGCAGCTTCTCCGTCGAGATCGGCATCGACGCGATCTTCGAACTCCAGACCATCTGCGCGGTGTCCGACCTGATCGAGGCGTCGTCACCCCGCGCCGGTGCGACGGCCGGCAACATCCTGCCCCGCTCGCGCGCGAACGACCTGCCGCTGTCCTTTCCGCAGCAGCGCCTGTGGTTCCTCGCGCAACTGGAAGGCCCGTCGGCCGCCTACAACATCTCGAGCGCGCTGCGTTTCGACGGCGCACTGGACCTCTCGCGCCTGCGGGCCGCCGTGTCCGGGATCAGCCGGCGTCACGAGATCCTGCGCACGACGTTTCCCGCCATCGACGGCCTCGGGGTCCAGCGCATCGCGCCGCCCGCGCCGGTCGCGCTCGACGTCGTCGACGTCGCCAGCGAGTCCGAGGCGCTCGCGCTGCTCGCCGAGCAAGCCGATCGCCCGTTCGATCTCACCGCCGGGCCGCTCTATCGCGTCGTGCTGTATCGCGTGCATGCGGATTTGCACGTCTTCGGCGTCGTGATGCATCACATCGTGTCGGATGCGTGGTCGTCAGGCATCCTCATCGGCGAACTGGCCGCGCTCTATGCAGGCCAGCCGCTGCCGGAACTGGCCATCCAGTACGCGGACTACGCGGTGTGGCAGCACGAGCGCCTGGCGTCCGCCGATACGCATCGGGAACTGGCGCTTCTGAGCGCATCGCTGACGGACGCGCCGGACCTGATCGAACTGCCCACCGACCGTCCCCGCCCCGCCATCCAGCAGTTCCGCGGCGCGGTGCTGCCGTTCCGGCTGGACGGCGAACGCGCCGACGGCCTGCGCGCGATCGCACGTGCGTCCGGCACCAGCACGTTCATGGTCGTACTCGCTGCGTATGCGCTGCTGCTGTCGCGGTACAGCCATCAGCAGGACCTCGTCATCGGCTCCCCGATCGCCAATCGGCGCTCCAGCATGACCGAGCCGCTGATCGGCTTCTTCGCGAACATGCTCGCGCTGCGCGTGGACCTGTCGGGCAATCCGAGCTTCGGCGAATTGCTGGCGCGCGTGAAGCGCGTCGCGCTGGACGGCTATAGCCGCCAGGAGATTCCGTTCGAACAGGTCGTGGATTCGCTCAAGCTCGAGCGCAACCTGAGCCGCACGCCGGTTTTCCAGGCCGTGTTCGCGTACGAGAAAGCGCAATCCCAGGCGCTGATCTTCCCCGGTCTCGTGGCGACGCCGGTGTCGGTGGAGACCCACACCGCCAAGTTCGACCTCACGCTCCATATCCAGGATGCCGACGACGGCCTGGCGGGCTCGCTGGAATACAACCTGGACCTGTTCGACGCCGCCACGATCGATCGCATGGCGGAACACTTCCGCACGCTCGTCGATGCCGTGATCGCCGATCCGGACCGGCCGCTCGGCGGGCTTGCGTTGACGAGCGAAGCGGAGCGGAACCTGCTGACCGTCGAGTGGAACCAGACCGAAACGGATTTTGGCGAGGCCGCCGCTCAACCGTTGCACCGCCTGTTCGAACAACAGGTCGCGCGCATGCCCGATGCCGTCGCCGCCGTCCATGACGACGACACGCTCACCTACGCCGAACTCAACCTGCGCGCCAACCGCCTCGCGCACCGGCTCATCGCCCTCGGTGTCGGGCCCGACGCCCTCGTCGGCGTCGCCATGGAGCGCTCGCTCGACATGATCGTCGCGCTGCTCGCCGTCCTCAAGGCCGGCGGCGCCTACGTCCCCGTCGACCCCGACTATCCCGCCGAGCGCGTGCGCTTCATGATCGAGCACGCGCAGTTGCGCTGGCTCCTCACCCAGCAGCATCTGCGCGACGCGCTGCCCGACACCGAAGCCGCCCTGATCGTCGTCGATTCCAGCGAACTCGACCTCGATCCCGACGCCGTGGCCAACCCCGAGCCTGATCTGAGCGGCGACAACCTCGCCTACATGATCTACACGTCCGGTTCCACCGGCCGGCCCAAGGGCGCGCTCAACACCCATCGCGCGATCACCAACCGCATCCTCTGGATGCAGCACGCCTACTCGCTCGACGCCGACGACGCCGTCCTGCAGAAGACCCCGTTCAGCTTCGACGTCTCGGTCTGGGAATTCTTCTGGCCGCTCGTCACCGGCGCGCGCCTCGTGTTCGCCCGACCCGGCGGACAGCGCGAGACCGACTATCTGGCCGAACTCATCGCGCGTGAACGGATCACCACGATTCACTTCGTGCCGTCGATGCTGCGTGCCTTCCTCGACCATCCGGACCTCGACGCGCACTGCGCGTCGCTGCGCCGCGTCGTGTGCAGCGGCGAGGCGCTGCCCTACGACCTGCAGCAACGCTGCCTCGAGCGCCTGGACGTCAGGCTGTACAACCTCTACGGCCCCACCGAGGCCGCCGTCGACGTGAGCGCATGGGAGTGCAAGCGCGACGACCCGCACCGCATCGTCCCGATCGGCCGGCCCATCGCCAATACCCGCCTTCATATCGTGGACGCGCACATGCAGCCCACGCCGCTCGGCGTCGCGGGCGAACTGCTGATCGGCGGCACGCCGGTGGGGCTCGGCTATCACGGCGAGCCGGAACTGAGCGCCGAGAAGTTCATCGCCGACCCGTTCTCGACCGACCCGCGGGCGCGCCTTTACCGCACCGGCGATCTCGCGCGCTACCGCCCCGACGGTAATATCGAGTTCCTCGGCCGCATCGATCATCAGATCAAGCTGCGCGGCCTGCGCATCGAACCCGGTGAGATCGAGGCGGCACTGCGCACGCATCCGGAGGTCGACGACTGTGTCGTGATCGCGAAAACGGAAGGCATCCGAACGTTCCTGATCGCCTATATCGCGACCGCAACGCCGGACCTCGCCGATCTTCGCGCCTATCTGGCCGGCAAGCTCGCTGACTACATGGTGCCGTCGCAGTTCGTCGCGCTGGTGTCCTTGCCGATGCTGCCCAACGGCAAGATCAATCGCAAGGCGTTGCCTGCGCCCGCGGACACGATCGACGCGGCCCTGCCGCACGCGCCGGCCGTCACGCCCCGGGAAATCCTGCTGGCGTCAATCTGGCAAGACGTGCTGCAACTGCCTTCGGTCGGCATCCACGACAACTTCTTCGAACTGGGCGGCGATTCCATCCTGAGCATTCAGGTCATCGCGCGCGCCAATCGGGCGGGACTTCGTGTGACGGCGAAACAGCTGTTCCAGTACCAGACGATCGCGCAGCTGGCCGCCGCACCCGAAGAGCGGGCAACGTATGCGTCGAGCGTCAGCCCGCTGGGCGATGCGCCGCTCACACCGGTGCAGCACTGGTTCTTCGAGCAGGAGACCGATGCGCCGTCGCACTACAACCAGACGGTCCTGATCCAGGTGCCGGCGGATATCGACGCGTCGAGGCTCGCCGACGCGTTCCGGCAAGTCCACGAACATCACGATGCATTGCGCCTGCGTTTTTCGCGCAGCGCGGGCCGCTGGACCCAGGAAGTCGTCGCCGGCGGCGAGGCGCCCGCATGCTTCGCGAAGCGGGAGATCGCCGGCGACGCCGGCGAGCGCCTGGCGGCGATGCGCGCCGCCGCCGCCGAAGCCGAACGCGGCATCGACATCACGCACGGCCCGCTACTGACGGCCCGGCTCTTCTGCGTGGCGGACGAGCCGCTCGCCCGCCTGTTCGTGTCGGTCCATCACCTGGCGGTGGACGGCGTGTCGTGGCGCGTGCTCCTCGAGGATCTGCATGCCGCCTACCACGGCCAGCCGCTGCCCGAGAAAACAACTTCGTTCCGCGAATGGGCGTTGCATCTGCAGCAACTGAGCCGGTCGCCGGCCATCGGCAACGAAGCCGGGCTGTGGCAGGCCCTCGTCGCGCAGCCCGTCGAACCGATGCCGGTCGATTATCCGGCCGCGGGTGCGGCCAGCAACGCGGTCGGCGACGCGGCGTCCGTGTCGTTCGAGCTGGACGAAGCCGCCACGACGGCATTGCTGCGCCGGCTGCCGCGGGCCCACGACACCCGCATCAACGACGTCCTGCTCGCCGCGCTTGCGCAAGCCTGCAGCATGGTCACGGGCAACGCCCGCACCCGGATCGATCTCGAGAGTCACGGCCGCCACGTGTCGGATGCGCCGCTCGACCTCACCCGGACGGTGGGCTGGTTCACCTCCATCTACCCCGTCGTGCTCGAGGCCGACGCCCGGCACACGCCGGAGGAAGCGCTGCGTGCCGCACGGCAGCAGTTGCGCAGGATTCCGGCCGAAGGCTTCAGCTATTCGCTGCTTCGCTACCTGAGCCCCGACGACGCGGTGCGCGACGGTCTCGCCGCGCTGCCGAACGCCGATATCCTGTTCAACTATCACGGGCAGCTCGATACCGTGTTGCAGCAATCCGAAGGCTGGCGCCCGGCGGCCGAGGACCTCGGTTCGCTGCGTGCCGAGCGGTCGCAGCGCACGCATGCGTTCGAGATCGTCGCCGCCGTTGTCGACGGCAGGCTTCAGGTGGACTGGCGCTACGGCGAGCGGCTGCACCGGCGGCAAACGGTCGAGAACCTGGCCGCGCACTTCAAGGACCGCCTGCTCGACTTCGCGGCGTCGGTCCAGGACACCGCATGGGACGACATCGAGGACAGCTACCCGCTCTCTTCGCTGCAGCAGGGCATTCTGTTCCATTCGCTGTACGACCTGGATCCCGCCGCCTATTTCCAGCAGTTCAGCTTCGTCGTCCGCGGCCCGCTCCAGGTGCCGGCGCTCCGGCAAGCGTGGGCCCATGCGCTCGCGCGCCATCCCGTGTTGCGCACCGCGTTCGCGTGGGCCGATCGCGATCAGCCCGTCCAGACCGTGCTGCACACGGTCGACCTGCCGTGGACGTGCCTCGACTGGCGATCCCGCGATGCGTCCCGCCGTGCGCAGGACTTCGACGCTTTCCTCGCCGATGACCGGCGGCGCGGCTTCGATCTTCAGCGCGCGCCGTTGTTCCGCTGCACGCTGATCCAGGAAACGGACACGCGCCATCGCTTCTGCTGGAGCGCGCACCACATCATTCTCGACGGCTGGAGCACCGCCATCCTGATGAAGGAAGTGTTCGACGACTACCTGTCGCTCGTCCGCACCGGCGCGCCCGCGGCCGCCGCATCGGCGCCGGGATACCGCACGTACATCGACTGGCTCGCCCGCCATCCTCGCCCGGCCGACGAAACCTGGTGGCGCGCCGAACTGGCGGGGTTCCATGCCGCAACGCCGATCGCGGCCGGTCCGGCCCGGCAGGCCGCCGGCGACGCCGCTCGGCAGGCTACGCGGCGGACCCAGCAATTCCTGCTGGACGAGGCCCTGGCCGCGCGGCTGCAAGCGCTCATGCGCACCCATCGCGTCACCCTCAACGTCCTGATCCGCGCTGTCTGGGCATTGGTGCTGCGGCGCCACGCCGGAACGGACGACGTCGTCTTCGGCGTCACCGTGTCCGGTCGCCCGCCGATGCTCGACGGCGTCGAGTCAATCGCGGGGCTGTTCATCAACACGCTGCCGCTGCGCTTGCGCATCGCGCCGGAGCGCCCCTTCGTCGAATGGCTGGCGGAGGTCCACGCAGCCCAGGCGGCCATGGAACCGCATTCGTACAGCTCGCTGGTCGATATCCAGTCATGGAGCGAACTGCCCGCCCGCGACAGCCTGTTCGACAGCCTGCTGGTGTTCGAGAACTTCCCGGTTGCCGCTGCTCCCGATCTCGGGCCGGACGACATCGAGATCCTCGACACCCGCGCCTTCGCGGAATCGAATTACCCGCTGACCCTGACCGTGCACCCGAACGAGCGCATCGGCTTCGAAATTTCGCACGACGCACACCGCGTCGCGCCCGACGTGGTGCGGCAGATGCTGGACACCCTCCGCGCGTTGCTGGAGCGATTCGCCGCCGAGCCTGACCAGTTGACCGGCCAGCTCGCCGATGGGCCGGCTGCCGGTGGCCAGCCGGGCGCGCCGCGCGGCGTGGCCGACCCTGCCGTCCAACCCGCCGCCGGTCCGGTTACGGCGGCACGCGCCGTCGCGCCGACGGCACACGAAAGCACGTTGCTGGCGATCTGGCAGCGGATCTTCAAGCGAGACGACATCACGGTCAGCGACAACTATTTCGATCTCGGCGGTCACTCGATCATCGCGATCCAGCTGATGGCCAATGTCGAGAAAGCGTTCGATCGCCGGCTGCCGATTTCCTGTCTCTTCGAGAATCCGACGATCGGGAAACTGGCGGCGGCGCTGGCCACGCAGGAACCGTCCGCGCCTGCCGGCGGGCTCGTGCCGATCCGCGACGGCGGTCCCGCTGCGCCGCTGTTCCTCCTGCCGGGCGCCGGCGGGAACGTCGTCTACTTCCACCCGCTCGCGAACCACCTGAGCGGAACCCACGCGATTCACGGGCTGGAAGCGCTCGGCCTCGACGGCGCCTGCCTGCCGCTCACCCGCGTGGAAGACATCGCGGCCCGTCACATCGAACGCATCTGGCCGCTGGTGGGCGCGGGCCCTTACTACCTGGCGGGCCACTCGTTCGGCGCGCAGGTGGCGCTCGAAATGAGCCGGCAGCTCGTCGCCAAGGGCGCCGTCGTGAAGCTGCTGGCGATCTTCGATGCGTCCGCACCCATCGACAGCCCGGCCGCCACCTACTGGCAGGACTGGGACGACACCGAATGGCTGGTCGCGATCGCCCACGAAATCGGCACCTTCCTCGGGACCGACCTTCAGGTGACGCGAGACGACCTCGTCCCGCTCGATCCCGACGGCCAGGCCGGCCTGATCCTCGACCGGATCGGCGCTCGCGGCAGCTGGTTCGCGGACGCCGGACCCGACCGCCTGCGCGCCTATCTGCGCGTCTATCAGGCCAACTTCAAGGCGCACTACGCGCCGCAAGCTTCTCCGCTGCCCGTGCCGATCGCGTTGTTCCGCAGTACCGAGCGCGATCCTGGCGACTACGACCCGTCGCCCGAGATCGCGCAGCTTCGCCTGGACCCGGCCTGGGGGTGGTCACGCTTCTCGGCGCTTTCCGTCGAGGTGACGGACGTCCCTGGCGACCACCTGACCATGCTGCTCGATCCGCATGCCGGTGTCCTCGCTGCCCATGTCAATCAGTTCCTGGAAAAAACGCCCTCATGAAATCAACGCCGACGATCGACAACACTTTCGCCCGCAAGGTCTGCATCAACCTGGACCGGCGTCCCGATCGCTGGGAGGCGATGCAGCGAAAATTCGCCGAGCAGAACATCCTCACGGTGGAACGGCTGCCCGCCGTCGATGCAAGGCTGGTGAGCGTACCGGAATCCTTGAGCCACATGCGTCCGCAGGACTACGGCTGCACGATGAGCCATCTCGCCGCCGTCAAACAGGCCAAGGCCGCCGGCGCGAGCGAAGTCCTGATCTTCGAGGACGACGCGTTCTTCGCCGCCGATTTCGCCGTGCGCTTCCCCGACTTCATCGCGCAGGTGCCGGATGACTGGCACATGCTGTTTCTGGGCGCGTATCACTTCGCACCGCCCATTCCCGTCGCGCCGAACGTCGTCAAGACGGTGGAGACGCTGACCGCGCATGCGTACGTCGTCAGGCACTCGCTTTACGACGCGTTCATCGCGATCAACGAGCATCCGCCGGCCATCAACGACCGCAACAACCTCGTCCTGCAGAAGACGTTCAACTGCTACTGCTTCGAGCCCAATCTGGTCGGCCAGGAGTCCGGCTACTCCGACATCATGGACGAAGTCATGCCGGAAAAGCCGCTGACCTATTCCATGCCCATTCCGGATGGCTGGTAACGCCTGCGGTCCACGCTCGCCGCGATCCATCACTCGACAGGCCATTGACTATCATGCAAATCACTACCGTTGACCATGAAGCGGCGTTCGTACAGGCCGCGCTGGATGCGCTTCACCGGGACTGCAAGCTCGGCGAGGCGATTTCGCTGGCTTACGGGAAATGTGAATCGACCGCCGGCGTGATCGACCTGATTTTTCCGTTGATCACGAAGAAACTGCGGATCGATTACATCCTCATGTACAGCATCGAAAGCAATCCCCGCACCCTCCTGAAATTTCTTCGGCTGATCGAGTCGCAGCTGATCCGGAACGACGGCTGGACGGCCGCGTCGGTCGAGGCTGCGTTGCAGGGCGTGGCCGATTCCATGAACGTCGGCTGGGACCGTGCGCAGCGCCTGCTGAAGTGCTGCATCCTGTTTTCCGATTCGCCGTTGGAAATCGTCGAAAGCATCACGTTTCTCGGAAGGCACGAGGCCTCGTCGAGATTGAGATCGGCGGCACACGTCATCGAACTCAGTCACCTGGTCAACTGAGCCCTTCCCGTTTTCACGCCTCTCCGAATAGCGACTCATGGACTCCGCGCAAAGCAAATCGCCGCCGTGGCACTCAGCCGTCACCCTGATGTGGCGCAGTCATCCCTGGTTGACCCTGGGCACGGTCCTGACGGGCCTCATCAGCGGCGTGGCGTCGATCGCGGGCGTCGGCCTGATCAGCCGGGTGCTTCACGACCAGGACGATCGACCGATGCTGTTGATGATCTTCATCGCGGTGAACGTCGTCGCGGTGATCTGCCGGAGCGGCGCTGCCGCGATGCCGTCCTACGCGTGCATGAAGATCATGACGCGATTGCGCGTCAACCTGTGCAAGCGCATCCTGGCGACGCCGCTGGAAGACATCGACAGGCGCGGCGCGCCGCATGTGCTGACGATGCTGACGCAAGACATTCCGCAACTGAGCCAGACCCTGCTCACCATACCGACGATCCTGGTTCAATCCGTCATCCTGATGTGCAGCGTCGCCTATCTCGCCTATCTGTCGTGGATCGTTTTCGCGTCGACGGTCACGCTGACGATCGTCGGCCTGGTGCTCTACCTGTTGTTCTATCGAAAGGCGGCCAATTTCACGGAACGCGTGCGCGACGAGTTCGTCCAGTTCAACGAATACACGCACAGCCTCGTGTTCGGCATCAAGGAACTCAAGCTCAACCGGGCCAGACGACGCTGGTTCACCAAGGCGGCGATCGAAGTCTCGTCACGGCGCGTGGCGGGCTACAACTTCATCGAACGCTTCTGGTTCATGACCGGCGACAGCATCGGCCAGGTCACCGTGGCGGTCCTGCTCGGATTCCTGCTGTTCGGCGTGCCGTCTCTCGGCGTCGTGGATCCCGCCGTACTCACGGCGAGCATCCTGGCCGTGCTCTACATGATGGGGCCGCTGACCATGCTGATCAACATTCTGCCGATCGTGGCCGAGGGCAAGACCGCCCTCGCCCGACTCGCGGAATTCGGTTTCCTGATCGACGACACGCCAGATTCATTCGGCAAGCCGCCCTCGCCCGGCATGGGGGAATCCACGCCGATCAGGTCATGGCAGCGTATCGAGTTGCGCGACGTCAAGATGACCTACCGTGACAACGCGTCGTCGGTCGACTTCGTCCTGGGCCCCGTCAACCTGACGATTCACGCCGGAGAACTGATCTATGTGATTGGTGGAAACGGCAGCGGCAAAAGCACACTGGCGAAGGTGCTCAGCGGCCTCTATGCGCCAACCGAAGGCCATATTGCCCTGGACGGAAAGGTCATCGACGATGATGCGCGGGAGCCGTACCGGAATCTGTTTTCCACCGTATTTACCGATTTCCATCTATTCAATCGCATCATCGGGCCGGACCATGAAAGCGCGAGCAGCGAGCGTGCGCGGGAATACCTCGAAACCCTCAAGCTGGCCGGCAAGATCGAAATTCACGACAAGACGTACTCGACGACCACGGCCTTGTCGACGGGGCAGCGCAAGAGACTGGCGTTGCTTTGCGCCTACATCGAGGATCGCCCGATTTATATCCTGGACGAATGGGCTGCCGACCAGGATCCGGTTTTCAAGAAATTCTTCTACGAAGTGCTGGTGCCCGATCTGCAAGCGCGGGGGAAATGCGTGATCATCGTGACCCATGACGATCAGTATTTCAGGCTGGCCGGTCGGGTCATTCGCCTGGATAGCGGTCGCATCTTCTCGGATTCGGCCAGGTGTCCCGTCAGCGCCGACATGGCAGGATGACCGGTGACCCGGGCCGCCGGGTGTCATCGGCGGCGGCGACGATGCGATGCGGGTGTTCGCGCGTACGACCGTCGAACCCTCCGTGCAACGAGCGGGCGTCCGGACGATGCCGCTTCGTCATGTGACGATCCCGTTTTCAACGAACGGCGGATCGCCCGGGCCGGCGACCGCTTCAAGGGCCGAATGCGTCGATCTGACCCGCGGCGCCGCGCGTCGCACCGGATTCGATGGTCGGTGCTTCGTCGGTTTGTCCCGGATATCCGCGACAAATGGATGAGCGGCACGATGTTCGGATCATGTCGGCGCGCGGCGCGCGCAGCTTCAACGCCTCGTCAGGCGTCTTCCGACAGAGTTGAACAGAGGGTCGATGAAGCAGCCGAAGCCGGGACCGCGATCCGATTTGCGAAAGGAAGCGGCGTCATGCCGCCGATGCGCACGGCACGCAATTGTCGATCATCCATTTCGTGAGCCCGTGCCGGCCGCTGATGCCGAGCTTCACCGCGGCACGCTTGATGTACGTCTCGACCGTGCTCTCCTTGACGCCGAGCTCGCCGGCCATTTCGCGCAGCATCTTGCCCGCGAGCAGGCCGAGACACACTTCGCTTTCGCGCGCCGACAGCACGACCGAGGCGCGCGCAAGCCGCGATTCAAACTCGTGGCGCAGCGCCTCGACACCCGACCCGAGCGCCATCGCACCGCGCGGCGTCCCGCTTTCGCGCACGCCCTGCCGCCGCGTCGATGCATGCCACTCGACGAGCGGCAGCAGCGTATCCGCGAAATTTCTCAGGAACGACATCTCCTGCAACGAAAAGTCGTCATGCGACGCCGCGCGATGCAACGAGATCACGTAGCGGCGATTCGCCTTGCGCGACACGAGGTGGCACTGGAATCCCACGCCCGCCCCACGCGGCGGCACGACCTCGCCGCCGTTGCCGCGCCGCATCAGCGGATCGACGTGAATGAGCTGCCGGTCGCAAGCGGCCACGATCCGGTTGCGCAGTGGATGCGTCGCCGGTTCCCGCTCGCCGTGCACGACCGGTGCGCCGCCGCGTCCGTCGTCGCGCGTCGCGCCGAACGCACCGAGCGATTCCACGTGGACCACTTCGCCCGCCGGCTCGTCGAGCGTCCATTCCGTCATCCTGGTGGTTGCGACCGGAATCGATCCGACCAGCAATGCATGCATGTCGGATGCGAACCGCTCACTGCCGGCGCTCGAAATCACCTTCCCGAGCTTCGCGAAGATCGCGACCATCTGACTCTCCTTGTTGTGCGTGCTTGAGGACGGCGGCGCAGGGATTGACGATTGCTGGCGAACCCTGCCATAAGCTGGAACATTTATTTCAGTCATTGAGTGTGGCGGAATAAAAGCGCGCTCTTGGCGTGTTTACCGAATAAAACGCAACAAAAAAGTCGAAACGATTCCTTTGATTGATTTGATGCACGAATACCCTAGCTTCGTATGATATCTACGATTTAAGATATTTTGCAGTCAATTGGATATTTTCTTCAGGCGCTTCGTTCAACAAAACTGAAATCGATTGATGCACCAGTTTTGAATGAATAGATTCGCCATTATTTGCCACGATATTTCGCAACAATCCAGCCATGCATTGCGCGCGGGAGCTTTAGTTTCTGTTTTGTTTCCGTTTGCGAAACATCGCTCGAGAGAAGTTGGGGTGGATTTCATCCAGGATTATTCGTTCTCCACCGTGCTTTTGGCATCGAGCGCCGCTTGTCACACATCGAACAGATTGATACCATTTCGGCGCTGCAAGGGGTGAATCATCAACCGATCTTAAATTGCGAGTGATTTTATTTAAAAATGTGAAACATGAGAATAAATATTCACGCGCAATCGTCCTTTATTGATCGTCGCGGCTAGCGCTTCGTCACGCGATATTCAGTCGAATTCCCCTACTCGCCTGCCGACAGGACAGGCCCGCGCCAGTTGAATAAGAAACCGGGCAACTTCTGGATTTCCTTCCAGAGGTCCGCGGTGATGCGCGTCCGCGAATCGCCGAACCGGTCGCCTTTTCAATCCTGACCGGCCAACGCTTTACCTCGCATCGCTGCTGTTCGAATTGCCGCATCCCGGTATCAACGCGTCATCAGTCGTCTTTCCGATTGTCAAAACCATTCCGAAAAAACTGGAGCACACCATGAGTCAAGACTTCCGAGACGAACCTGCGTCGCGCCGCGCTTTCCTCGCCGATATGGCGAAGCTCGCGGCCGCAGGCGTCGTCACCGGCTGGACGCCGCTCTACCAGATTGCGGCCAACGCGCGGACCGCTGACGCGACGCCGCCCGGTTTCCCGGCCGATATCCCGCTTTACAAGCAGGCGTTCCAGAACTGGAGCGGCGAAATCGCGGTGCAGGACGTATGGACCGCCGCGCCGCGCTCTGCCGACGACGTCGTCGCGGCGGTCAACTGGGCGCGCGCGAACGGCTACCGGATCCGCCCGCGCGGGTACATGCACAACTGGTCGCCGCTGACGCTGGATCCGGGCGCCGGTGCCGCGAACCTGGTGCTGCTCGATACGACGAAGTCGCTGACGGCCGTCTCCGTCGACACGTCGGCACGTCCGGCGCGCGTCACCGCCCAAACGGGCATCTCGCTGGAGTCGTTGCTCGCGACGCTCGAGCAGTATGGCCTCGGTGTGATTGCCGCGCCTGCGCCAGGCGACATCACGCTCGGCGGTGCGCTCGCGATCGATGCACATGGCACTGCCGTGCCGGCGGCCGGTGAAACCTTGCAACCGGGCCACACCTACGGCTCACTGAGCAACCTCGTGGTCGCGCTCACCGCGGTCGTGTACGATCCGGCCCGGCAGCAATACGTGCTGCGCCGGTTCGAGCGCAGCGATCCCGAGATCGGCGCGTTCCTCACGCACATCGGGCGGGCGTTCGTCGTCGAAGTCACGCTGACGGCGGGCCCGAACCAGCGGCTACGCTGCCAGAGCTACGTTGACATTCCGGCATCCGAACTGTTTGCGCCGGCCGGCACGTCGGGCCGCACGATCGCGTCGTATCTCGATCGTGCGGGCCGGGTGGAAGCCATCTGGTTCCCGTTCACCTCCAGCCCGTGGCTTAAGGTCTGGACGCCGACGCCCAGCAAACCGTTCCTGTCGCGCGCCGTCACGCAGCCGTACAACTATCCGTTCTCCGATTCGATCCCGCAGTCCATCTCGGACCTCGTCAAACGGATCGTGATCGGCGGCGAAGGCGCATTGACGCCGCTGTTCGGCCAGACGCAATTGGCCATCACGGCCGCCGGTCTCGCGCTCACGCTTAGCGGGGATATCTGGGGCTGGTCGCGCACCGTGCTGCAGTACATTCGACCGACGACGCTGCGCGTCACCGCGAACGGCTACGCGGTACTGGCGCGGCGCGCCGACGTGCAGCGCGTGATCAGCGAATTCGTGCAGTTCTATCAGAACCGCGTCGACACGTACAAGGCGCGTGGCGAGTATCCGATGAACGGTCCCGTCGAAATCCGTATCACCGGTCTCGACAAGCCGGCCGATGTCGGCGCCGGCGCAGCCGTGCCCACCCTGTCCGCACTCAAGCCGCGCCCCGACCGGCCGGATTGGGACGTCGCCGTGTGGTTCGATATTCTGACGTTACCGGGCACGCCGTCTGCCGATCGCTTCTATCGCGAGATCGAGCAATGGATGCTCTCGAACTACACCGGTTCGTATGCGACGCTTCGCCCCGAATGGTCGAAGGGTTGGGGCTACACCGATACAGCTGCCTGGCAAGACGACACGATGCTCACCAGCACGATTCCGAACCTGCATCGTGAAGGACAGCCGGCGCCGAGCACGTGGGATGCGGCGCGCGCGACCCTCGAACGCTACGACCCGAACCGGATCTTCCGGTCGCCGCTGCTGGATCGGTTGATGCCGTAGCGATCCCGGCGGATGCCGGAGTCGAAATTCGTGGATTGTGCCGATGGCGTTCGCTTGAACGCCAATCGTGGCTGGACAGTCGCGACCCTGCCTCGATTTCACGTACGGCGCCTCATGCGGCGATCGACCCGGCCTGGTAGTCGACGGGGGTAAGGTGGTTGACGAGGGTCCGCTGTTGTCCGGATCCTGATTCCATCACCTGACACCCGCGCACGGGCATCTGCGGGCGAGGTATGCGGATTGCACGGAACCATTTCGCGGTCGTAGCGACTCGCCGACGTCGGAGACAGCGCTCACGGTTACATACACCACTGTCGGCCATTTTCATTCCAGTCGATGTGCTGGCCACATCACCCCGCGGCCAGGCCCGCAACGATCATTCGGCCCTGCCCTTCCCGGTCTACTCGACGTTGTCCGACACATCCGTCAATTCGATCCATGGCTCGACGCGAAACGCGAATGCGTTCAACGTGCGCAATGGCGTGTACAAGCAGTCTCAGGACGTCGATGCGTATATTGATCCACGTTTCAGCGGGCTGCATTGACCATAGCGGCACGCTTGCAGGCCGAGCCGGGTACGCCGGTGGTTGATCCGGTTCGGCGACTGCAGATATCAGGGCGGACGTATTGCCGATGGAAGCGGCGGTACACGGCCGAGTCAAGCAATTGGCTACTCACGACAACGAGACAGAACTCTGTCGACTCGGTAGCCCTCGCGCTGGAACGCACATGGCAACTTCCACCGAGCCCGCCCCCCACTCACACGGCGAGCTCGAAAAACGATCGCGCAACGACCTGGCCATTGACGATCAGCTCGACCTCATGCCGGCCCGCATAGTGCCGGCGCGTCGTGAAATCGCGCATCAGGCGACTATGCCGCAGCGTGACGCGCTGGCCGGGTTCGAGCGTCAGCCCCTTCAGCTTGAACACCTTCGGCGACGCGTCGCCATTCTGCTTCACATACGCGATACGGTAATCGACGACGAGCCGCTGCGCGGTCTCGGCCGTCGATTGCAGCTCGCAGGCAAGCGTGATCGACTCGCCGAGCACTACCTGCGCGGGCGTCACGTCGAACGGGCCGATATCCAGACGCGGTGCGCTGTCGGCACCCAGTATCGCGAGCGCTCGCGCATCGCCCTGCTTCACGAGGGTGCGGAGCGCATGACGGACGATCCATCGCGTATGCGGATGGTCGCCGCCCCATCGTTCGGCCCGATCGAGCACCCACGCCGGATGCGTCTTCGCCACATCGTTCAGGTGATTCGCGACCGAGCGGCGCACATACGCGCTCGAGTCCGAGCGAAGGTTGTCGAGAATCCGCGCGGCCAGCGCCGGGTCGGCCTCGATCTCACGCAGCCGGAACGACCAGGGCAGACGCGGGCGACTTCCCTCGCTTGCCAGCCGGCGTACGGCATCGTCCGCATCCTGCGACCAGGCTTCCATCGTTGCGAGCGCCCGCGCCTGGTCGATGCGCAGGAATTCGCGCACCGCGAATTCCGACGTGCCGAACGGCGTGAAGTATTTCAGCGCGGCCATCGAACGGTCGAAGGCGTGACGACCGTAGTGCCCGACGTAATCGGGGGCGATCAGCGATATGAAACCCCGGCCCAATCGAGGCGCTGCCTCCTCCAACAAGGCCAGCACGGCATCGTACCCGCCCGGTAGCGGTCGTGCGCCCGTGTCGATCGCGACACTGGCGCGCCTGACGCGCTCCATCAGCGTCAAGCCGTCGAGGCCGTCGAGCGCCGTCGCCAGAAATGCCGGCCGGTCGAAGGCAGGCTCGATCGAATGCAGCACGTCGGACAGCGCGTGGAATTGCTGCTTCCCCAGCGATTCCTTCAGCGGGACGGGAACTTGAGTGGTTGTCATGGCGAGGGGATCCGACATGCGCCGCGGATCATCGGGTGCGAAAGCGCACAGTATCGCCGAAGCTCCTGCCAGACTCTGTCAGCAGACTTCGCGTGGCCGGCTTGCGCCGATGCCGATGCCGGTGCCGGTGCCGGTGCCGGTGCCGGTGCCGGTGCCGATGTCGATGTCGATGTCGATGTCGATGTCGATGCCGATGCCGATGCCGATGCCGATGCCGATGCTGGTGCTGGTGCCGGTGCCGGTGCCGGTGCAGCCGACGCGCGCGGATGGCGAACCGCGAGCGGGCGTGCGGTATTCATGCGTTGGTTCTTACCGCGGCTCACGGGATGGATCGTGCGAACCGCCGCCCCAGAGCCGGTTTCGCAACTGACCGCCGGCGAAGGCAATCGCAATCAGCGACAGATAACCGGCGACGAGGAGATGCCGCCAGCTATCGAGCGCGGCGCGATGCGCAACCAGCGCCGCATCGGGCGCCGGTACGGCGAGACTTTCCGGCACGATCGCGCGCGTCATCTGCACGAAGCCCGCCGCCGACAGCACGGGCAGCAGGACGAGCATGGCCAGCAGCACGAACCTCGCGCGACGAAACAACGCATGCCGGCGCAGATGAAACCACAACCCGAGACTGCCGTGGACCCACCCCGGTGCGAGCAGCGCGATCTGCAGCCCCTGCGTGCCGCTCGTGAGGAGCGACACGATGACCCGTTCGTAGTTCGGCTCGAAGCCATAGAACGAGGTCGCCACCCGGGTCCCGACGACATGGCGTATCAACAGCATCGGCAGGCTGAGTCCCGCCCAGAGACGCAGCCATTCGGCGGGCGGCAGCGACCAGTGCCGGCGGCCGTAGATGGTGCGGATCGCCAGCGCGAAATGCAGGCCGGCCGCGCCGTACAGCACGATCGTTCCGGGCACGCTTTGCCAGAGCCCGATCGCCAGGTGCAGCCCGCGCTCGGCGATATCGATCGACCAGATGCCGAGCGCGTGATTGACCATGTGAATGGAAATATAGAGCCACAGCAGGATGCCGGACCCGAGCTGCAGCCTTCGTGCGGTCTTGCGCATCCGGTCATGCGCCGACGCCGGTTGACCGGCATCGGGGCCATGCGTGTGCGGTGCGGGACGCGGTGCACGATTGCGCCGCGGCGGGCGCATGCCGGCGCCCTCCTGCAACCACGATGACCGTTGGGCCTCGCCCACGTTCAGGGCGCCCTCGCGATCTCGCTGCACCCGGCCCGCCGCGTCCCGGGCCTGTCGCTCCCTGTAGTGCATTGGCGCCTCCTCTCGATGCCTCCGGTGCGTGATCGACATACCGGGAAGCAGGCCCGTTTATTCCCGCGATCGTCGACATGCCGCCCGGGAAATGTATCGCGCGACTTCGGGAATAGGCGCCGTGCTCGCCGGGTATACCGTGTGTGAGAGCACGACGGACAACGACCGCTGCACGTCGGCGCCCGTCACATCAAAGCGAGAAACGAGCCGAGTCAAGGAGACCATCATGTCCAACGTTCTGTCCCACTGGATTCTGATCGGCTGCGACGCATACGACGAGTACGTGTTTGTGCCGTGGCTCGATAAATCCGTGTATCTGCGCACGGTCACGCTGCGTCGAGTCTGTCTGTTGTGAGGGCAGCGGTGACGGCAGACGCGCATTGTCGGGCGGAATCCTTCCTGCGCGATGACGTTCGTTCCCAAACCGCCGAGCGCTCGCGGGAGCCTACACACCTTTCCGTCGTGAATGCGGCCGGTCGACGCGACCTGTAGCACGTGGCAATGCCATGACTTCACATCCAGCACCCGTGCCGCGCATCTGCGGTGCGACACGCCCCGTCACACGATTGGCGGATGGCAAAACCTTGTAATTTCAGTGTAATATCCGCTGCATAAGACCATTTGTATTATCAATCGAAATAATGAAAACAGTCTGCCGGATTCAACCTGGCGACTGAAACGGGGAAAGCTTGAACTCGCCATTCAATACCGGGGCATCCGGATCCGTTGGGCCGTACGTGCCAATTCACGTCGGCCGGATCTCTTCTTCTCTACGCCGCACTTCCTGTGCGGCCGTCCCGATTCCGACTGATATCCCGCGCTGAGCGGCCCGTTCCGCGTCGCGCGCCTTCGTAGCACGCGTCCGGTACGCCGCCATCCCGCGATTCGACAAACGTGCGCATGCCCGCACGGCACCCTCACGTCGATCGACAAAACGAAGAGGATTACTGAATTATGACTGCGTGTACCCACTGCGGGACCGATCTGCCCGGCGGCCTCAAGTTCTGCAGGCAATGCGGAACACCGGTTGCGGCCCCCCGTAACGAAGCGGCCGGCACACCATGCCGGGGCTGCCATGCCGTTCTGACGCCAAACCAGCGTTTCTGCAACAAGTGCGGGACGCCCGTCGCATCCGCGAATGACGTTGGCACGATCGACATCGATGTGCCCGCGCCGCCGGCCGAGTCGGCACGGCAACCCGCGTACGCGGCCGCGGAATCGGCTCACGAGCCCGCGCACGGCATCGCAACCGCACAAAGTGCGCAAACGGATATCGACGTCGAATCACCGGCAGCGAACACCACCCCGAATGACATCCCGCACGTCGCGAGCATCACCGATCCGGAATCTGGTCGCGCGAGCGCACCACTGCAATCGCACGACACTGCGGCAAACGCCACGCACACGGCAGCGGCAGACCATCGCGGCGACGCGGCCGCTGCATCGCATGTCGCGCCCGTCGTCACCGATGTGCAGTCCGGGCCTGCGGGTGCATCGGCAAGCATCGGCGCGGCGCTCACCGCCGACGAAATGAACGCCGTCGAAGCAGTTGCCGAATCTCAAGACGTACCGAATGCCGATACCCCGCCGGCGTCGGCCGAACCCGTACGTCCGGAATCCGACGCGGTACCCCGGCCGATCACACAGCCCGCGACGACGAACGACGATCCGTCGGCAAAACTCAAGATCATTGCAGCGGGCGTCGCGGTCGCCGTCGCCTGTGCGGGCGGCGCATTCTGGTGGCACGGCCGCCAGGCGAGCGAACCCGCAACGCCCGAACCGGTCGCCGCATCCGCGGTTCCGGCCGTCACGGCCAACGCCGCGTCGGACATCACTGGTGCGGGTACCGTCATCGCCAGCGCGGTCGTTGCGACGACGCCGGCCGACGCACCAGCGTCCGCGCCGATCGATACGGCCACCGCCGCCGCAGCTACGACCTCGCCCGCGTCGGGCCCGGCTGTCGTCACGAATGTCGCGACGGCTTCCGCACCCGCGACAGCACCGTCGTCGAACACGGCGCCGGCCTCTGCGAACGCACAGCAAACGTCGCCCTTCGCGAAACTGCAGGACGACACGCCCGCGCCGCCTGCACCTGCCGCCGTTGCGGACGCATCGCGCAGCAAGCCGCGCCCTACACCGCCCGTGCGCCCCTCTACGGCGGCCAACCCTGCATCGCCCGCCGTCGACGGCCTGCTGAAACGCGCGCAGGGCGACCTGTCGCGCGGCCAGTACGACAAGGCCGTCGCGACAGCGGAAAGCGTACTTGCGATCGAGCCCGGCAACCGTCCGGCGAAGACGCTCATCGACAAGGCGAAGGCGCGGCAGATGGATGCACTGCGCAACAACAGCACACTTGAATGAAGCGCCGGAGAACACCGACATGACCATCCAGAAAACCCTCGCCGCGGCCTGCGCGGTAACCCTGCTCGCCAGCGGCTGCGCCACCCAGAACGGGACCGGCGGGATCTCGTCCGAATCCGTGTTGCGCTGTACGGCGCTCGGCGCCGGCGGCGCACTGGTCGGCGCGCTGATCGGCGGCACCAAGGGCGCGATCGGCGGCGCGGTTGCCGGGCTCGCCGCATGCGCCGTGATCGAAGTCGCGACGCGGCAGACGAAGACAGCGGCCGAAGTCGATCGCGATTACCGCGCGAACAACCGCAACAACCTGCCGCCGTACGCGAAGATCGACGCGTACACCACGGTCGTGACGCCGCGCTCCGCCGTCAAGACCGGCGAGCCGATCAAGCTGGCCTCGCAGATTCGCGCGGTGTCCGGCACGAACGAGCCCGTCCAGGAGGTCAAGGAAGTCGTGACCGTTTATGCGCCGTCGGGCGAGCAGTTCAAGCGTGGCGAGAAGGTCGTCAACGCGACGCCGGGCAGCGGCGAATTCGACAACAGCTTCACGCTGAAACTGCCGTCGGGTGCGCCGCAAGGCACCTACACGCTGAAAAGCCAGGTCTATCTGAACGGCAAGCCGGGCTCGGTCCGGCAGTCCAGCATCCAGCTCGCGCAGGTCGACGGCGTCACCGTCGTCGCGCTGCTCGACGCCCCCACCGCACATTGACCGGCCCGCACCTGCAAGGAGATTCAACAATGTCAACGCTCGATCAAGCCCCCGTGTCGGGGAAGTTCGGACTACTTCGCGCCGCCGAGGCGGTCACGAACTGGCGCGCACTCGCGATGTGTGCTTTCGCGATCGTCGCCAGCATGCTGATGGCCATGCTCACGATCCAGGTACTCCGTCACAGCCCCGTGCTCGGCCTGCTGTTCATCATCGCGACCTTCGCGATCTCGCTGATCGGCTATTCGGCGGTCGGCATCGTGCTGATGCGCGATGCGCAGGGCGAGCCGGTCGGATTCGTCGACGCGCTGCTGCAAGCGACGTTCACCGTCCACCGCCTTCTCGGGATCGGCGTGCTGCTCGCGGTCGGCTGGATACTGTTTCTGCTCGCGCTGCTGATCGTGTTCCTGGTCTGCAAGATCCCGGGCCTCGGCCCGCTGCTGTATGCGATCGCGTATCCGATCGCGGCGATCGTCGCGGGCGCGATCTTCGCCGGCATGTGGTACGTCGGCTATCCGCTTGCCGCGCCCGCCATCTGGCAGGGCAACTCGACGCTGCAGACCGCCGCGCGCCTGCTGCAGATCGGCCGCCGCCAGCTGCTCGGCGTGATCGTCAGGATGTTCGGGCTGCTGCTGCTCGTCGGCGTCCTGTCCGCGATCGTATTCGGTATTCTCGGCACGGGCGCCGCGATCGCGTCGTCGATCTCGGCGGCAACCGGCACCAGCCCGTTGGGCGGCCTGATGGGCTCGCTCGGCGGCCTGGGCGGCCTCGGCCGGCACGCCGGCGCCTACGGCCTCGGCGCGGATGCAGCGGAGGGCGGGCTCGGCGGCCTGGGCGGATTCGACTACCGCAGCATGGCCTATCTGGGCGCGTACGGCTTCGGCAACGGCCTGCTGTTCGCGATCGGCCTCGTGATTCCGTTCCTGACCTTCGTCAACGGCACGTGCCTCATCTATCTGCAGACGGTCAGCGGCGTCGATTTCTCCGCGGCCGAAGAGAAACTGAGCCAGCACGTCGCGGACGCGAAACGCCACGCCGAACAGGCACGCGAGCGCGCCGCCGATCACCTCGCGAAGGCTCGCGATTCGCACACGGCCGGCGCGACGGGCACGGCTTCGCTGCCGACACCGGATACGGGATCGCCCGCTGCGGACGAAGCCGCAGCGTGTGCGCAATGTCACAAGCCGATGGCCGCCGACGACCTGTTCTGCGGCGAATGCGGGGCGCGCCGTCACGCGTGACGGCTGCATGATCGCGGATCAACGCGCGGCCCGCGGTCAGGTATTGCCGCGGGCCGCGGGCCTCGCGCAAACGACAGGCACGCTCCGGCGCCTGACGTAGCCGTTCCCGGCCTGCGCCGCGGGCTCTCGTACGACTTCGGTCGTGCAACGCGGCCGTGCAATGCGACGTGCGATCCGCGCCGTCGATCCGATGCGCGCGTGGATCGCCGTCGCCGCGCTCAGTACAGCCCAGCGACGGTGCGAGCCGGGAGTTCGCGATCGTACGATTCGCCGTCGAACGTGCCACCGCTCAGCCGCCGATGCATCGCACCCGCGCTCGGCAGACTGTCACGTTCGATCCGCGCGCCCGGATCCCAGAGACGCGAACGCACGAGGGCCTTCGAGCAGTGGAAATAGGCCGCGTCGATATGAATCAACAGCACCGTGCGCGGCATTTTCCCGTCGACGGCAAGGCGCGCGAGCAGGTCGGGCTCGGCGCTGATCGTCGCGCGGCCGTTCACGCGCAACGTCTCGCCGACCCCGGGAATCAGGAACAGCAGCGACACGCGCGGATCGGCCACGATATTGCGCAGCGTATCGATCCGGTTGTTGCCCGGCCGATCCGGCAGCGCGAGCGTTTTCGGATCGACGATCGACACGAATCCCGCGCGATCGCCGCGCGGTGAAACATCGGTGCCGTGCGGCCCGACCGACGACAGCGCGACGAACGGCGACGCGCGCACAAATGCCTGATAGTCGTCGTTCAGGTGATCGATTTCCTTCCACATCGCACGTTCGTGCGGTGTCCCGTAGATCGCCTCGAGTTGCGCGATGGTCGTGATCTCGTGATTCACATCAGCATCCTTGCGTCGACGTTGCGGCGCGGGGATGAACCGGGCGCGCCGTGCTGCCATCGTACACGCGCCGCCCGCTCGCCGTTTGCCCGTTCATGCCGTCGCGATTTCCCGGACTGCGCGACGCGCCTGTCCCCGCCCTCACCACGCGGCAAACACGTCCTGCGCGATCCCGAAGCCCGTGCTCATCCCGGCGCCGCTCGTCACGACGACGACGCGCGTGCCGTCGTCCGGCGCTTCGATCACGCAATCGGCATCGGATGCCGACGGATAGCTGCCGGTCCAGCGTTCGACGACATCCAGTTCCGGCACATCGAGCGTCTCGTGCAGCAGGCGCAGGATCTGCGCATCGATCTCCTGCGTCGCGAACGGCAGCGGTGCGGCGCCGTATTCATGCGAATCGCCCACCACGAGACTGCCGTCGGCGCTCTGCACCGCGATCAGGTGGATGCCGTAACCGAGGCACACGGGCTCCTCCGCGTTCAGGCGCGTACGCAACGCGCCGGCTGCGGGCAGCGCCGCGAAACCCGAATACCGCAGCAGGCTCAGGTCGCTCATCACCGCGGCGCGCAGCGCCAGCGGGCGGCGCGGCCGCACGCGCAGCATCTGCAACTGGCACAGGCGGACCTCGTGCTTCGCGAACCAGTCGCCGTACAGGTGTCGGCTGTCCGCATTGCCGCAGACGATCACGCGCTCCGCGTGCAGCACGCCACGCGACGTACGCACGGACGGCGTGCGCACCTCGTGCACCATCTCGCCATAGCGAAACCGCACGCCGAAACGTTCCGTCAGCCATGACGCGAGCAACCCGATCGCGGTACGCGGCTCGATGCGCAATTCATGCGGGCTGTGCAGGACGCCTTGCGCGCCGTCCAGCCGCAGTTCCGGCGCCACGGCCGCCGCTTCGCCGGGTGTCATGACCCGGCAGCCGTCGGCCATGCCGGTCTGCATGAAAGCGTCGATCAGGTGCATCGCCTCGGGGCGACGCGCAATCAGGTGAAGGCCCTTGTGAAGCACATCGATGCCGGCTTGCGGCGCCACGTCCGCCCAGACCTCGCGGCTCGCCCGCGCACGCCGCCAGCTGTGTTCGGCGTGCTGCCCGGTGACGGTGACGAAACCGAAATTGCGAATCGACGCGCCCACGCATGCGGCATCGCGTTCGATCACGCAGACGCGCAGTCCCTTGAGTGCCGCCGTATAGGCATGGGCCAGGCCGACGATGCCGGCGCCGACGACGATCACGTCATAAGCATCTGCCGCTGCGATGGCGTTCACGATTTGCATGCTCCTTCTGTCGAGATGACACGCACCGCCCCTTCGGGGCCGGTGCGTCGGTTGCCGCTCGCCGCGCCCCATGGACGGATTCCCGGGAGCGGGGCGAACGGGCCGGCTCGCGCCGTTCATTCCCGGGCCTTGTCGCCCGATCCCGCACTATCGCGACACGAGATGACATCCGCGTGAAATACCACAAAACAGCATGAATTGGCACATTTCGCCATCGCATGACACGGCGGAAATTCGCACCGACGTGTCGGCGCGGCACGTTCGCATGCGCTGTAATCACGTTGATGAAACCCCGTGTCGGCATACGGATGACGCGCCGAAAGACAGCGACGTATTGCGCAAACGCGATTCGCACGCACATCGGAACAGCATTCCGCGCACCACGCGCCTTCCCTTGCCGCGCGTCCGTACCGGATCTCCGGAGCCCGCATGATGACGTGGCCATTCAAGCCACTTCATGTTGTTTTGCGGTTTCTCAGCGCGTGTCACCGAGGATCGCGACATTGTCGCGGCAACGGCGCGAGCCCGGCCGCAAGCTCGGCCACGCGTTCGGCCGCCGGCACGATGCACGCGATCTTGCCTACCCCCTGCCCCGCATAGAGCGACAGCTTGCGTGCCATGCGCGGGGGGTCGATCGCGCGTGCGCCACCGCCGATGAAACGCAACAGGTTCCATTTGTCCCGGTTCGGGATCACGCGATGCGGGGTGCCGTAGGCCCAGCCATACGAGTAGCCGGTCCGATACTCGGTATCGTCCACCGTGGCGTCCACGATCTTCTGCTTGTACAGCGGATGCGCAATCGATTCGTCGGTCGCGACGAACGCCGTGCCGACGAGCACGCCCGATGCCCCGAGCGCCATCGCCGCCCGCACGTCGTCCCGCGTCGTGATGCCGCCCGCCGCCAGCACGTGCCGCCCCTCGGCGATCTCGCGAATCGCCGGCAGCAACGCAGTCAGCCCGATCGCGCCGCGGTTCATGTGTCCGCCGCTCTCGCTGCCTTGCGCGGCGATGATGTCCGCGCCGCACGCGATCGCCTTGCGTGCCAGCGCAACCGACCCCACCTGGACCATGACCAGCATGCCGGCGTCTTTTGCGCGCGGAATGATGTCGGCCGCTTCGTCTTCCGCATAGAACAGCGACAGGAGCTTCGGCCTTTGCTCGAGCACCACCCGGAACTGGGCCTCGAATACGGCGGGGCCCCCGAATTGCGGCACGAGATTCACGCCGAACGGCTGGTCCGTCAGTTCGCGGGTCTGCTGGATCCACTTGCGCAGCGCGAGCGGCGGCAGCCGCAGCCCGCCGAGGATGCCCAGCCCACCCGCATTGCATACCGCACTGACGAGCTGCGGCCCCGAGAGCGCGGCCATGCCGGCCAGAAAGACCGGATAGCGCACGCCGCACAAGCGCTCGATCGTGGGCGCGCCGGAGGATTGTTCGATGGATTCCACGGCGTCAAAGCTCCACGTGTTTGCCAAGCATCCGCTTCAGCGTGTCATTTTTCTTCACGACATGATTCTTGAGCGCGCCGAACAGGTGCAGCGCCAATCCGGCAAGAAATGCGACGGCGCCGATGCCGAACAGGATGTCCACCACATGCCGCACACGCGGGCTGGGCTCGATCAGCGCGGGCACCGCGTATCCGAACGGCAACGCAATCACTTCCCCGCCGGCCGATCGTGCGAGCCAGACGGCGACAGGCAGCAGCACCATGGCCAGCGCCAGTGCCACCGCCACGGACCGGCTGACGATCACCTCGACCGGATTCGGCGTACCAAGCGGCAGCGGATGGAAGGACGACAGGCGTGCCCACAGTCGATGGATCGACAGCACGAACAGCACGACGCCCAGCAGGTTCTGCCACTGCATCATGCGCATGCGTTGCGCGACGTCGGTTGCGTGGGAAATGCCGATCGCCATCCCGATGATCGAGAACAGCAGGATCGCAACCGTCCAGTGCAGCGCGATCGTCATGGGCGAGAAGCGCAGGCCGTTGTCTCGAAGTTGCATGCTCCGTCTCCTGATCTGACGCGGCGAATGGCGGCGCGCGGTTCACGACGGGGCGCATCGCCACGCTCCGCTCGAACGTGCGGCGGCGGGAACCCGGCGACTCGTCGCCCGGCACACCGGCCCGTTGCGCGTGTGCCCGACCTGCGCACGACGTCGTCTGTATTGGCTATGACGATAGGCGCCGTGCAGGGTCACTTCAAATGAATATTTGTGATCCAGATGATCTGTTTTGGTGAACACTGATCGTCACGACGAAAGCCGGTCTTGAATCCCGGCCGTCACCGCTCGTTCACCCGGCGCCGCGTCGAACGACGCCTTCTCCCCGTCGACTGCCTTGCGATATCGTCCCGGCGCGATGCCGGTCGGGTACTCGAACGCAGGGCTGAACACGCGTTCGGACGTATGGCCCACGGACCGCGCGGCCTGCGCGCATCCGAACGCGGCCACCCGGGTCGGGCAACGATTCACCACGCCGGACGGGGACGATCGCGCGCCCCGTCGTCGCGTCGCGCGACGATCCGCGCAGCCCGCCGCTCACTCGAACCGGCAGGCCGCGCGCGGCAGCGCCGAGAGCGTGTCGCTCGACAGTTTCAGAATGCCGTCGAAATTGGCCTGGTTGTCCGCAGGACAGAAATCCGCGAGCGTCATGCCGTCCGGACGCGTGTACTCGACATTGAACACGGCCTTGTTCAGCGCGACGAAGCTCGCGTAGCCGCCGCACTCGTGGAACCTGTTGCATTGCTCGTTGAGCGCCCAGTCGGCCACTTTCGCCATCGCGGTAGCGATACCCGAGCCGTTCTTGAGGCCCATCGACATCCCGCGATCGTGCGCGGCGGCGATCAGCGCCGTGTTGTAGCGCAGCTGATCGTCGCGCGTCAGCGGAAAGCCCGTTTCCTGGCGATAGCTGTCGTCGAGATCCGGCTCGATGCCCTCGCAGCCCTTTTTCTTCGCCATGTCGAGACGCGCCAGCATCAGGGGCATCAGGATCGCGGTCTGGCGAATGTCCAGCCAGCGTTCGTGATCCTCGTAGCCTTCGACGGGGTTGCCGAGCACGCTGTCCGGAAACTTGCCGGCATCGCCTCGGGTGTCTTCCCGCCCGCCCACCTCCATGTAGCACACGACGGTGATGCCCTTCGTCTTCAGGCGCCGGATCGTATCGCCATCGGTCAGTTCCATGTCGACGTCGATCATCTTGCGGGGGTTGTTCACGCCGTCCAGCACCTTCTCGTTGATCGTGTTGCCGTCGATCTGCCATTGCCAGCTCGTGCCGGGCACGAGCGGTTTCCACGCTGGTGCCTGCGACGCGCGCGCCGACGCCGCCGCGATCATGCTGCCCGGCACGGCCGAATCCGAGTCGCCTCCGCACGCCGCGAGCAGCAGCATCAGCACGAATGGAGCGAATGATCTTGCGGACATGGCGAATCCTTTGCTCGTTGGCGGCTTGTCAGGATGCGAGGGTGCGAGGAAGACTCGTGCAGCGGAATGCGGGCGATGCATCTGCCGATGCTGCGGCGGTACGGGAATGCGCGAGGCACGTCGGGATGGTAGGCGGGAACACCGCGCCCATCTGTTCCGTTTTGTCGATTTTTGTTGTCGTGGCACGCAGCCCCGACCAAGACAGTCATCGGCTTCGGTTCAATGCGAGCGCCATGGGCCGCCGACATCCGCCGGCGCGAGTTGGACAATCACCGGACAGCCTGTCGGCCGTGCCGATGAAATCATGGGATCGTCCAGTCGTTGCACTTGACGCTCAAGCCCCTGGCCGGCGCATGATGCGGGCCGAGATATCGCGAGAAACGGCAAGCAAGTGCGCGCACACGGCATCCCTGCCCGGGCGATCGCCCGACATCCCGGTTACCTGAATCAGGCATGAGATGACCGCGGTGGCGCTCCCGGCCCCGGCGAGCACCGGGACCGCCATGTCTTCCAACCCGTGGAAGCTCGGGCTCGGCATTCGCGCATATCCCGTTCGACGAATCGCTTCGAGCTTGTCATGCGGGATTTCCGCGCGGCCGAAGGCGTCAGGGGCCGGCTGCTGCGCAGAGCGCAGCATCGCACTCCGGGCCTGGGGCCCCTGAAACGCCAGCAAGACGAGGCCCGGTGCGGTATCGACCACCCCAAGCGCTGCGCCTACCTTGGGCGCAATCCTGAACCCGCCGGGCGGATCATACGTTGCGACCACGCGAAGCAGACCTTCGTGAAAGACGCCCAGAAAAGCGGATTGACATGCCGACTGGACGAACCGCGTCATCGCCGGATCGACGATGTCGAGCATGTCGCGCAATGCCGGGTGCTGCATTGCCAGTCGATAAATCCTGGACGAAAGGTGATAGCGATCGCCGCCGGAGGCTCGATGAACGTAACCGCGCGAGACCAGTCGTTCGACCATCCGGTAATTCTCGCTCGGACTGCGGCCGAGCGCCGTCGATATCTCCCCGCGCGACAAGCCGTCAGCCTGCCCGGCAAGCAATTCCAGTATGTCGAGCCCTTTGTCGAGCGCAGGTGCATGACAGCGATGGTCCCCGACTGTGCGATGCGCATTCGTCAGAGAAAGCAATTCCGGTTCGTTCATCTGCAGTACAGATCAAATACCTGGGCATGAGCGATTCACACGATAACCGTCGCCAGGAAAGTCAGCCGGCGCGGCGCTTTCAGCCCCGCCCGGCGCCATTGAGCCGGGCGGGGCTGAAAGCGGACGGGCCACTGCCGGCAGCTTCGCGCGCAACGCCGCACCGCCAACAACGCCCCGCCGACCTCCGTTGACGGTGACGGCATGGTGGTCGACGAGCGCCTCGTGCCAAAGCTGTGTGCCAATGCTCGTCGGCATGCCTTCACCGGCCCGGCCATGTTGTTTTCGACGCCGATCGATGCGGACGCGTGTCCAGTCGATGGCCGTCATCGTGCGGGGCGCTGCCCATGGTGGTACCGCTGGCCAAGGGTCTCGGGCTTCCCCCGTCGGTGAACGGCCCGTGCCTCCTTGACTGGCGCGAATCTTAAATGAACGTGCAGGACGAAAACTGACAAGTTCTGACATCCGGGCGCCGCCGCGCCTGACCGGCACCGGGAGCCCGGAAGACGTCGTCCGTTCGGTTATAGTGACGCCCGACTGAAGCAACCGGCACGAATCGCGCGATGTTCCCGCTCCTGTTCCTCATCCTGTTTTCCTGGACCTCGTGCGCCTTCGCATCGGCGCCCATTGCGCTGCCGGACGGAGGACAGGTCGGCATTCGGACAGGCTGGGACCTGCTGCGCGATCCCGGCAACACGCTCACGGTGGAGCAACTGTCGCGCCCCGAGATCGCGCGCGCATTCGTCGGCCAGACGTCGGAGCCAGCGCTCGGCTATGTCAACGGTGCGGCGTGGCTGCGCCTGACCGTCATGCGCCCGGCGAGCGCGCCGCCCATGTGGCTTCTGGAGTTGCGCTCGTCGCTGCTCAACGACGTCACGCTGTATGTGCCGCAGCCGGGCGGCGGGTACCGGCGCCACGTTGCGGGCGACCGCAAGCCGGTCGCGCAACGCGACGTCGCCTACCGCAACCCCGTTTTTCGCCTGGACCTTCCCGCTGGCCAGCCGGTCACGCTCTATCTGCGAATCCGCAGCACCAGCACCATGAGCTTTTCGATGGCGCTGTGGTCGCCCGACGCATTCATCTCCGCGACCAGCAAGGAATCGCTGCTGTTCGGCCTGCTCGACGCCGCGCATCTCGTGCTGCTCGTCTCCAGCCTGTGGCTTTTCCGGGTGACGCGCGACGCCTCTTTCGGGCTCTTCGGGCTGAGCGTGATCGTGAACCTGCTCACCGCGCTCGGCGCCGAAGGCTACCTCTATCAGTACCTGCTGCCGGGCTTCCCGTCCGCGAGCAATGCGGTCTACCTGCTCAGCTGGCTGCTCGGCACCCCCGTCGGCACGCTGTTCACCTCGCACTACCTCGGCCTGTTCAACGGGCGCTGGCGGCGTCCAGCGATCGCTTTTTCCGCACTGACGATCGTCGTGGCGCTCGCCGCCGCGCCCCTGATGCTGGTCGTCAATATCTGGTGGGTACGCCCGCTCTACCTGTTCTGGCAGATTGCGGCCATCCTCGTCACGATGGCCATTTCGCTCTGGCTCGCCGCGCGCGGACACCGGCATGCGCGCGTGGTCGTGCTCGTGTTGCTGCTGTTGCTCGGCGGCAGCGCATTGCGTGTCGCGCGCAACGTCGGCTGGATTCCGCCGGGCCTGCTCGCCGACAACGCAGGCTATCTGGGCATGCTCGCGTTCATGCTGATCATGAATTCGGCGATCAGCTCGCGCTACAACGCGATGCGCAACGCGATGGAAGCGGCACAGGCCGACGCGTTGCGCGTCGCGCGCCAGGCCGAACGCGATCTGGAAGCAAAGGTCGCGTTGCGCACCCAGGCGCTGCGCGAGGCGATGGAGCAAGTGGAAGCGTCGCTCGCGATGGAAAAACGCGCTCAGGACGAGCAGCGGCAGCTTCTGGCAACCGTCTCGCACGAGTTGAGGACACCGCTGGCCGTCATCGACGCGACCGCTCAAAACCTCGATCTCGACGACCCGCATGTCGATGCGCTGACCTCGTCGCGTTACCAGAAGATCCTGCGCGCGACGCAGCGTTTGACCGTACTGATCAATGACTCGCTGCACGAGGACGGGTTCGAGCTGCTGCGGCGCGGAACCCGTATCGACGACACCCGGCTGGCGGCACTGCTCGACGATGCGGCCGCCGCCGCCGAGGCGCTGTCCGACGGCCACCGTCTCGAAATCGACGCGAAAGACTTGCCGGACGCCTTCGCGTGTGACGGCAGCCTGACACGCCTCGTGCTGCGCACGCTCGCCGACAACGCCGTCAAGTACACCCCGGGCGGCACCCGGATCGTGTTGCGCGGCCGGCGTGTGCCGGGCGGCGTGGAGCTGGAAGTAGAGGACGACGGCCCCGGCATTGCGCCAGCGGATCTGCCGCACGTATTCGATCGCTTCTTTCGCGGCCGCAACGCGGGCCGCAAGCCGGGAACGGGCCTCGGTCTCCCGCTGGCACGCCGCATGGTCGAGATGCAGGGCGGCACATTGATCCTGGTCAGTGAGGCGGGGCACGGCTGCCGGGCGACGGTCTTTTTGCCCGCCAACGCGAACAGGGCGCTCGTTGCCGCTCAGGCGAGCATCAGCGGCACGGCGAACGTGTAGCCGGTGCCATGCACCGTCTTCAGCGGTAGCTCCGATCCTGCCTCGCTTCGCCAGCGCTGCCGCAGACGGCTGACCATCGTCTCCAGCCTGCGCTCGTCGTAGTCGACCCAGTCGAAGCCGAAATCCTCCGCGATCTGCCGCCGGCTGACCGCCTTGGACGGATGGCGCGCCAGCAGCGCGAGCAGGCCGATCTCGCTTGCCGACAGATCGAGGCGCCCACCGTCCGGCGCAAACAGCACGCGCGCCCGGCAGTCGAGCCGCCAGTCGTTTGCCACCCGGCGGCCGAGCGCCTGAAGAATGGCATCGAGTTCGATCAGTTTCACCGGCTTGACGAGATAATGATCGGCTCCGCCGATCAGGCCGTCGACCTTGCTTTGCGTCTCGCCCCGCGCGGTCAGCATGACGATGCCGCAGTCGCGATGCCGGGCCCTGAGCCACGCAGCGGCGTCGAGACCGCTCCCGTCCGGCAGCATCACGTCGATGATCGCGAACGCGAGATCCGACGCCCGCTCCCGGAACTCCGCGATCGTGCCGGCCTGACTGACCGTCCAGCCGCGCTTTTCCAGAAACGCGGCGATTTCCTCGCGCAACTCGACCTCGTCGTCAAGCAACACGACCTTAGCCATACCGCAACCTCGATTCCGCCTTGTGCATCCGCGGTGCCTTCCCGTATTCCCTCACCAATCTGCGGTAGCGCCACGCTGGCTTGCGCGACGCGTCCGTCCTCCCCCCGCATGTGCTTGCGCTTCGCGAGTGCGGAGAATTCTAGCCGACCGTTAACGTCGCGATCGTGTCGGGTGATAAAGAAAAGTGGCCGGAAGGCGCAGGCCGCACGCCCGGTGTTGCTGTATCTGAAGCCGGTCAAAGCAAGGTCATGTATTGCGAGCAATGCGGTGCACGCTGCGAACAGGTCCATGAGACGACGGTGCAACAGGTGCACGATCTGCCGCTGTTCGAGTATCGGGTAGTGCTGCACGTCCCCTTCGCCGGGTCGGGTGCAAACGCCGCGGCGGCCCGCCGACTACTGGGCGGGCGCGCCTCGGCGCGCATCCATGCCGACACATCGACGCGCGACGCGCGATGCGCAACGATCCGGCGGATTGACGCGGATCGCCACGCACTTGACCGCCACCAACGGCCCCCCACCCCAATCAGTCGTCCGGCGTGCAGACCCGAATCCGGTGGCCATCCGGGTCCAGTGCGACGAAGGTCCGGCCAAACACCGCGTTCGCCGGCTGCTGCTCGATCGTCACGCCGATTTCGCGCCACGCGTCATGCAATGCATCGACCTCGGCGGCGTTCTTGACGATGAACGCCAGTTCGGTGCGCTGCCCGGTGCCGGCGCTGACGAAATCCGGCGCCTGCGTGGACCACAGACCGAGCGTCAGTCCGTTGTCGAAGCCGAACGCCACATAGGTCGGAAACTGCGCGAACGGCGCCTTCCCGACCAGTTTCTCGTAGAACCGGGTGCTTTCGGCCGGATCCTTGACATAGAGCAAGATCAGATTAGGTGTAGGCATCGCATGACTCTCCTGTTTGAGGGTTGAACACTGATCAACGCCAGACGAGCTTACGACACGCTCGCGTCAATTTCTGGCAGCATCAAACCTTTTCGGAGGCATGCCGATGGCCCGATCCGAACGTTTGCTCGCGCTGTTGCAGGCGCTGCGATGCCACCGTCAACCGGTCAGCGGCCAGGCGCTCGCGGACGAACTCGGCGTCAGCGTTCGCACCATCTACCGCGACATCGCGAGCCTGCAGTCGCAGGGCGCGTCGATCGACGCGGCCGCGGGCATGGGGTACGTGCTGCGCTCCGGCTACATCCTGCCGCCGCTGATGTTCTCGGAGGATGAAATCGAAGCGCTCGTGCTGGGCTCGCGCTGGGTCAGCAAGCGCGCGGACGCACAGCTCGCGTCCGCCGCGACGAACGCGATCGCGAAGATCGCCGCGGTGATTCCCGACGCACTGCGCGATTCGCTCGATTCGAACGCGCTGCTGGTCGGCCCGCGCGACGCGAAGTCCGACGAAGCCATCGACATGGCCGCGATCCGCCGCGCCATCCGGCTCGAGCACAAGCTGTCGTTCCACTACACCGACGGCCACGGCGAGCAGTCGCTGCGCACGGTGTGGCCGATCGCGCTCGGGTTCTTCGAGGACGGACGCATTCTCGTCGCGTGGTGCGAGCGGCGGATGGATTTCCGTCACTTCCGCACCGACCGGATGACCGACCTCGCGTCGCTCGGCCAGCGCTACCCGCGCCGCAAGCAGACGCTGCTCGCCACCTGGCGCAAGACGGTTGCCCACACCGAGACTGCTCGCCGCTGACAGAATCTGACAGTCCCCGTCACTATGATCGAGACTCGACATTGACGAGGAGGACCATGATGAGCCACGCCGAATTCGATTCGTTCTTTGCGGTGCGCACGAAAGCAGCAGAAGCCTATGTCAGCGGCAATCCCGAGCCGCTCGACAAGCTGGTGGTCAAACAGGGGGACGCGACCTTCCACAGCCCGCGCGGCGACAGCCTGTCGGGCGCGGCCGAGGTGGGCGCGCGCTATATCAGCGACGCGCAGATCTTCCAGCCGGGCGGCAAGAGCCGCCTCGACATTCTGCAGCAAGTAACGGACAACGAACTGTCCTTCTGGACCGGCTACCAGGTCGTCACCGTCCAGTTGAAGGGACAGCAACATCCGGTCGACATGCGGATCCGCGTTACCGAAGTGTTCCGCCGGACCGGCGACGACTGGAAGCTCGTGCACCGCCACGCGGACGTACCGCCCGCGCCGGGTGGCAGCGCCTGAGCCTAGCCGTCGGGCAAGTCGGTCGCGCGGGGTAGCCGGGTCCATTCGAGCAGGCGCAGCCGGCGGTCGCCCGTCAGCGACCGCCCGTAGAGCTTGAGCGTCGCGCCGCTCAGCTCGATGCGCCTGACCTGCTCCGTGCCGATCCACGACGCGTCGGGCGCGATGGTGATCCGGTGCACGACCTCGTCGCCGTCGCAGCGCCAGGTGCCCGCATAGCTCATGTAGCGTGGCACCGCCGCCGCGCCGGGCTCGCCGTTCGCCTGGCCCATCATCGCGACCGACATGTAGCCGTCCGGGTCGTACACCAGCAGGCCCGTCGGCGCGTCGCCGAGCGGACCGGGGCTGACCCCGTCCGCCTCGACGGTGACGAAGGCGGCAAGCCGCCACGCGCCGGCAAGCCGCGCGTCCATCGCGTCCGCCGTCATGCGGGCACCCCGCTGCGCGGCTCGACGCGATGACCCGCGCCGCCGAGCATCCGTTCGAGCGCGTTCGCGCCGACCTCATGCGGCGAACCCGCCTGAATCGCGCTGGCGGCGTCGAGCCGCGCCAGCTGCGCGACGTCGAGCACGATCGACAGGCTGTCCAGGCACGCGTCGAGCTGCACGCGACTGCGCGGTCCCAGCACCGGCACGAAGCCCGTCCGGCACGCACGCGCGCGTGCCAGCGTCCACGCAAGCGCGACCTGCGCCGGCGCGTGCCCGCTCTCGCTCGCGATCGCGAGCACCGTATCGAGGATGCCGGTGCGCTGCGCGCTGTCCTCGAACCGGATGACGCG
The DNA here is from genome assembly GCF_964265005.1 of Burkholderia crassaminum. NCBI lineage: Bacteria > Pseudomonadati > Pseudomonadota > Betaproteobacteria > Burkholderiales > Burkholderiaceae > Burkholderia > Burkholderia crassaminum. The sequence goes on from NZ_OZ183801.1 coordinate 957,087, forward strand.
GCCGCCCCAGTCCGTGAGGCGACCCTTCCGGTCCTGCCGGTATTTCGCGGTCAGCAGCCCGCCGCCGAGCGGCGACCAGCTCGCCACGCCGATCCCGAGGCTCGCCGCCATCGGCAGCAGTTCGCGTTCAGCCGAACGCTCGACGAGACTGTACTCGGTCTGGATCGCGGCGACCGGCGCCCAGCCGCGCAGGTCCGCAATCGCAGCGGCCCGCGACACACGCCATGCGGGGAAATTGGACAGGCCGATATACAGCACCTTGCCCGCGCGGACCAATGCGTCGAATGCGTAAAGGATCTCCTCGACCGGCGTGACACCGTCCGGGAAATGCACCCAGTACAGATCCAGGTAATCGGTCCGCAACCGCTTGAGGCTGGCCTCGACCGCGCGCGTCATGGTCTTTGCGCTGTTGCCGGTATCGAGCGCGTGCGGCGCCGGCGACGCGCCGTAACCGAACTTCGACCCGACGACGAACAGGTCCCGCCGCCCCGTCAGGAACTCGCCGACGATCGACTCGGCCTCGCCGTACTGATAGCAATCCGCCGTGTCGATGAAGGTGCCGTTCGCGTCGGCGAAACGCTCGAGCATCGCGAGTGCGTCGGCGCGTGACGCGCCCCCGCCCCAGGATGTGCCGAAATTGGCCGTGCCCAGCGCGCACTCGGAAACGCGCAGGCCGGTCCGCGCCCCCAATGTCGTATGACGCATGCGATGACTCCGGTTCAGGGTCTTGGCCTGTCTGTCTAGGTAGGAATGCCGGCGCGCTTGATCGCGGGGTAGACGATGCCGAGTGCGCGCATCTGCTGGTAGGGATTCATGAATTCCCGTTCGAGCTTGATCTTGCCGTTCTCGAACAGGAAAGAATGAATGAAGTGGTTGACGTAGCGGCCCGGCGGATAGCCGGGGAACAGGATCTGCCCCTCGCCGTCGCACTCCACCCAGAACCGGTTCGGATCCTGGGTCTCGTAAATCTCGACATTCGTCCACTCCCAGTCCGGAAAGCACTTCAACGACCATTCGCCGTGCGCCTTGAGGCCTTCGTGACCGTGCGACGCGACGGGCTCCAGCGTGTCGTTGGTCCACAGGCCGGCGCTGCCGTCCGGCGCGAACAGCTGATAACGCGTGAGGCGTCCTTCGCCCTTGCGGCTCATGTAGTCCTCGACCACCTGACGGTTGCGGCGGCGCAGTTCGGCGTCGCGTTCGAATTGTCCGGCCTCGGTCTGGATGTCGCTCATGGTGGGATCCTTCTAGTTGAGGTGAGAGGAGTGGGTAGCCGGCGCGGACGCGCCGTTCGCGGCGCTTGCCACCAGCGCGACGATGTCGTCGACGCGTCGCGCCTCGTGAAAGCGCCGCAGGTCGAACTTGATCTGGAACGTCGCCTCCAGGCTGAGCAGCGCGTTCAGCGAATTGAAGCTGTCCCACGCGTGGGCCGCCAGCACCGGGTTGGCCTGCAACGCCGCCTCCGGCTGATTCAGGATTTCGCTCAGCACGCGCAACACGGCTGGCTCGAACGATACGGCTTCACTCATGCGGACACCTCGTGGTCGGAAAGGATGTGGATCCATGCTGGCGTCGGCGCGAACGCACCCGACAGCGGCAATGCGAAACAATCGTCACGGCTGGGCGCGAATCCGCAGGTGGGCCAGAGTTCGGCCGCCACCGCGTTGCGGGGCGACGCCACGTAACGTCCCTCGAGCATGTGCGCGCCGGCCTCGCGGGCGCGCGCGGCGAGCCAGCCGACGATCGCGACTTCGATGCTCCGGCCCAGCACGCGGCAGCTCAGCACGAAATTCGTGACACGCCAGGCCGACGCGTCGCGCGTCCCCCACACGGCGCCGACGATGCCGTCGTCACCGAACCGGTCCCGCGCGCTGAACGAATAGACGAAGTGGCCGGGATCGTTCGCCATCTGCTCGAGCTGCGCGTCGTCGTGGCGCTCGCCCGTCAGGTTGAACTGGTTGGTACGCGCCGCGAGCTGCGCGATCCGCGCGATCGTGAAGCGTTCCGCGGCCTTCGGCACGAGCTGAATGCCGAGCGCATGCAGGTAGTCGTCGCGCGACGCGAAGCCGTTCGAATACTGCTGGCGGTCGCTGCGCGCGCGATACAGCGCCGGCCGGTTGCGATCCGTGTCGGTCAATGCGAGGCTGTCGAACCACCCGCCGCCCAGGAGCGTATCGGCGAGCAGCGCCGGATCGCAGTCGGCCGCGACGAGCGCCACCTCGGGCCATTGCGCGGCGACCTCGCCTCGCTCGAACGCCGAGTCGTCCATGAACACGAACGCATCGGGCGCAAGGTCGAGCGTCTCGCCGATCGCATGCAAGCCCTGCGATTTCGGCGCCCAGTTCACCGCGCTCGCCGAGAAGTCGCCCGGCCGCAGCACCATTTCGGGATGCGACGCCAGCACGTCGTCGACCAGCGCCGCATCGTTCTTGCTGAGCAGGGCCAGCACGACGCCCTGGCTGCGCAGTCGCGCCGCCGCGGTCTGCAGCGCGCGATAGCCGCTGCCCGGATACAGGCGGCCCAGTTCGATCCGCTCGGCGCCCAGCTCGCCGACCACGCCGCCCCACAGCGTATTGTCGAGATCGAGTCCCAGCCCCTTGCGCGACAATCCGAGCCGCGCCTGCACGTAGCGCCGGACTTCGTTCGCATGCAGCAGCAGCGCGTCGTCGCTGAACGACAGATGCCCGTAGTGCATCAGGCGCGCGTCGCGCAGCGGCTTCGCCGCGTTCGCCAGCAGGCTGACCAGATCGATCACCGCGACCCGCTCGCTGTCCTCCGCGAGCCCGAGGATCGCAGCGTTGACCAGGCACCACGCGCGGCTGAGCGCCGTGCGCGCACGCCAGCTGATGACGCTGTTGCGCAACGTATCGGGAAGCGGCAGCGTGTGCAGCACGAACGTGGCGCGCGACGCATCGGTCAGCGCGAGCACCTGCGCGCGCAGCGTGTCCGCGCGCGACGCCAGGTGCGCGGCCAGCCCGTCGGCGTCCGCCGGATCCCAGTCCTCCGGCATGAAGTACGCCTCGTCGATCAGGCAGGTCACGAGATCGGGATCGCTACCGTCGAGACGGCCCGTCGCGAGCGCCATCTCGAAGCCGCCATACGGATTGACGTGCACGCGCGCCTGCACGCCGATCCCGGCCAGCCGCGCGGCCAGCAGGTGCGGATAGTTGCCGGTCGTGCAATTGGCCAGCACGGTCACGTCGATCGTCTTCGGCCGCGGGCCGCCCGCGGGCAACCCGGCGACGAGCTTGCCGGCCGCGATCGCGCGCAGCGCGTCGGTCACGCCGAGCAGCGCCGCGCGCGTCGGCGCGTCCGGCGGCTCGCCCCGCGTCGCCGCGTCGCGCAACGCCGCCATCCAGTCTGTCGAAACGTTCATCGTTTCCCCTTGTCGCGCCGTCACGCGCGCAGCAGCGTGCAGCACCAGTGCATGCCGGTTGACATGCCGCACATCGCGACGATGTCGCCGTCGCGGATCTCCCCTCGCTCGACGTGCTGCCCAAGCGACACCAGATGGTCGGCCGCGCCCATGTGACCGAGCACGCCCGCGAACGCGAAATTGGTGCGTTCGACCGGCACGCCGATCTGCTTGCCGAGCGCCTCGATCGCGCCGGGCCGCGCGTCGTTGATGTAGATCAGGTGATCGACGTCGCGCCGCGTCAACCCGCTCCGCGCGCAAGCCGCATCGACGGTCTCGGTCAACCAGTCGTTGCGGTGGTCGAGGAAGACCTTCAGGCGCGACGCGTCATTCTTGAAATGACGATGCACGCTCTCGTAGCCGGACTCGTTCCGGCTCGACCAGCCCGCGGGCGGCACCGGCGTCTTCGTGCCGCCGTACTCGCCGCGGAACAGGTCGCAGTACTCGGGCAGCGTGAAGTGCTCGGTCGCGAGCCATTGGCAGCGGGCATGGCCGCGCTGCAGGACGGCCGCAACCGCGCCGTCGCTATGCACGCAGTTGTTGATGTTCATCCGGTTGCGGTGATGCTCGCCGACCCGGTTGACCACCACGAACAGCGCCCTGTCCACCTCCGGTTGCAGCGCGAACGCCCCCGCGATCATGCCGAACGGGCGCAGGCCGGCGCTGCAGCCCTCGTTGTTGAACACGAGCGTCTGCGTCCGTTCGAGGTCGAGCATGCGCGCGAGCGCCGCCGCGGAATCCCAGTACATGTACTCGGGCATTTCCGCCGACCCGAGCACCACGAGATCGAGATCCGACGCGCGCAACGACGCCCGCTCGAGCGCCTGCCGTGCCGCGCGTGCGGCGAAATCGAGCGCGAACTCGTCGTGACGCGCGCGGCGATAGGTCGTGCATCCCCACTGCAGCACGCGCTCCGGATCGGTCACGTAGTCCGCCGCCGTCTCAGCGACGCTGGTTTCCTCGCCGAACGCGTAGCCGAACGCGCGGATCCCGAACCCGGCGCCGGCGGCGCTCATGCGACCTCCCCGGCGAGCGCGCCGTGCGCGACCGTCGCATCCGCCGCGCGCCAGCGCAGCAACTCTCCGCGCGCGACGATCGTCGCGCTGCCCGACACCTGGATCGAATCGACGCCGGCGGACGAGCCGTCGACCCGGGCGGACATGATCGACAGGCGGCCCATTTCCACGCCCTGCCAGATCTCGATGGCCTGCCCGAACCCGATCAGCCCGTGACGGATCAGGTGCCACGCGAGCGGCCCGGCCGCCGAGCCCGTTGCCGCATCCTCGGCGACGCCGTACGCCGGGGAAAACATCCGCATCCGCCAGTGCCCGCCGCTGCCGGCGAAGCAGTTCGCCGCCATGTCCGGCAACGTGGCGAGAATCCGCAGGTCCGGCTTGACAGCCGACAGCGCGTCGATGTCCGGCAGGCCGACGAACACGTGGCGCGGTCCGTTCCGGTACAGCTCGACGGGCAACGTCGACGACGCGAGGCCGAGCCCTTCGAGCAGGGTTTGCGCATGCTCGTACGGTTCCCAGGTGGGAATCGGCTGCTGCATCGTGGCCGAGCGGATCCGGCCGTCGTCGGTGCGCTCGAACGCGAACGGCACGGTACCCATCGCGGTCTCCATCCGGAGCACCGGCTGAGCATGGGTCTCGCCCAGCACGATCGCGGTGCCGAGCGTCGGATGGCCGGCGAACGGCAATTCGTTGACGGGCGTGAAGATGCGCACGTGGACATCGCCGTCCGCTTTCGGCGGAAAGACGAAGGTAGTCTCCGAGAGATTGGTTTCACGCGCGATGCGCTGCATGTCGGTCGCGTCGAGCCCGGACGCATCGACGAACACCGCGACCGGATTACCTTCCAGCGGCCGATCGGTGAACACATCGGCAATGACATATCGACTCGTCTTCATCTGTGCTCCGCGTCAGGGTTGAAGTCTGCGGCTGGTCCAGCCGTTGGCCGTCGCGTCGTAGCGCAGCCGGTTGTGAAGCTGATCGGGCGATGCCTGCCAGAACTCGATGATCGTCGGGCGCAGCGCGTAGCCCAGCCAGCCGACCGGCCGCGGAAACGGCATGCCGGCATCGATGAGGCGCTGCGCCTTGGCGCGCAGTGCCTGCTCGTCGTCGAGCGTCTCGCTCTGCAGCGACACGCTCGACATCGGGTACGTAACGGGCGAGCGCTTCGCCCACAGCGCGTCGGATGCCTCGATCGAGATGGAACCGATCGGCCCGGACACGACGATCTGCTGCTTCGTCTCGCGCCAGTACAGCACGCCGCTCGCCCAGCCGAACGCGGCGATCTCCCGCCCCTTCTGGCTGCCCGCGTGCGTGGTGAACAGGAGTCCGTCAGGACCGACGTCCAGCACCTGGACCATGCGCGTCGACGCGTGGCCTTCCGCGCCCGTCGTGGCGAGCGCCATCGCGCCCGGCTCCAGCACGCCGCTCGCCCTGGCCGAATCGAGCCACGCACGCAGGACCGGGATGGGCTCGTGCGGCGGATCCTGGAAAACGGCAACGTCCGGCTGGGACGCCGGGGTATCGAGTCGTTGATTCATGAAAGAGTCGTCCTCATGCTGATCGCTTCGGTCAAGATTCCGAACAGACGCGGCAGCGTCTGCCGGAAATAAAAGTGGCCGCCGGGCAGGCTGTGATGCGCGAACGGCGCGGTCGTATGCGCACGCCATGCCGGCATGTCGAACTGCTCCGCGTCGCCCGCCAGCGCGGTGATCGGACAGTCGAGCGGCGCGTGCTCGGTTGGCCGATAGGTGACGAAGATCTCCAGGTCCGCGCGCAGTACCGACAGGCTCTGCCGCAGCAGCGCCGGGTTCTGCCGGATCATGTCCGGCAGCGGCCCCCAGCGCCCCTCGATCCAGGCCTGCAACGCGTCGTCGTCGAGCGTATGCACGTCCTGCACCGTGTCGATCCGCGGCGGTGCCGGCGCGGACGACACGAACAGGTGCATCGGCGCGGGCATGCCGGCCGCGTGCAGCTCGCGGGCCACCTCGAACGCCATCAGCGCGCCGAGGCTGTGGCCGAAGAACGCGAACGGCGGTTCGAACGACACGTGCTCGACGATCTGCCGCACGGCCTCGTCCATTCGGCGCAACGGGGCCTCGAGCGCGCGCGCGCCATGCCCGGGCAACTGCAGCGCGATGCAGCGCAGCGACGCCGGCGTCCATCGCGCATACTCGCCGGGCGCGCTGCCCGCGTGCCCGAAACAGTAGAGCCGCGCGCCGTCGGCGGGCCCGCCCGCCGGCGAGACGAGCCAGCGCCCGGCGCGGCGTCCGGCGACATCCTGCGCGTCCGTCATTTGCGCACCTCGGCGTCGGCCAGCCGGACCAGCTCCGCGAGCTGGCGCGGCGTCTCGGCGTCGTAGAGCGCGAGCGGATCGAGCGTGACCTGGAACAGTGCGGCGATGCGCTCGAACAGGGTCGCCGCGATCAACGAGTCGCCACCCAGATCGAAGAAGCTGTCGTCCGCGCCGACCGCCTCCATGCCGAGAATCTCCGCGTACAGCCGCGTCAGGTCCGCTTCGAAGTCGCGCGCCGGTGCGTGGGCGTCGGCCGTGTTCGCGGCGACGGCCGGCGCGGGGACGGGCGCGGGGATAGGCGCAGGCGTAGCGGCCCGCGCTTCGTCCGCGTCGACCAGGTAGCGCGCCCGCTGGAACGGATAGGCCGGCAGCAGCACCCGCCGCCGCGCCGCGCCGTGCACGCCGCGCCAATCGACCGGCAGCCCCGCACTCCACACGCGCCCCAACCGCACCAGCAGCTGCGGCGGTGCCGCCGCCACCGCCGCGTCGGCACGCGCGCCGTCGTCGGCAGGCGCACCCACGACGTCGATGGACACCACGCCCTGAGTGCCGTCCTCCGACGCGCGCACATCGGGCAGGCCATACGCGCACCACGACCAATGATGCGCATCCACCCGTTCGCCGGGTTCGAAGACCCGGTCGTGCCCGGCGAACGACAGGCGGGTGCGCGTCGGCGCGGGATGGATGTCGCCGAGCCTCGCGTCGAACGCCACCGGCCCCGCGCCGCTCGCCTCGATCAGCGCGACCGCCTGCGCGACGGACAGCACGCCCGCGCACACCGCCGCGGCCCACGCGCCCGCACGCTCGCCGACGATCGTGTCGGGCTTGACGCCCCACGCCTCCAGCATCCCGGCCACCGCGTGCTGGACCGCGAAGCAGCGCAGTTCCGACGAGGGCTCGCGACCCGACGGCAGGCAGGCGTCGACCGCCTCGCGCAGCGACGGCTCATACGCGAACAGACGCGCCGTCTCGGCCTCGTCGAGCGAGCCGGGAAACCGCAGCACCACGTGCGGCGACACAGCGGGCACGGCCTCGCCACCGCCCGCCCCGGCGCGCACCGCGGTGAGCGCGGCAAGCGCGTCCTCGCGATCGCGCGCGACCACGAAGGTGCGCAGTGCGAGTGCCCTGCGGCCGGTCTGCAGCGTCCACGCGACATCCGCGAGCGAGGCGGACGGATGCGCGCGCAGGTAATCGATCAGCCGGTCGGTCGCCTGTTCGAGCGCGCGCGGCTGCTCCGCCGATACCACCAGCAATTGCCACGGATGCCCGGGCGGCGACGCCGGCTGCGGCGGCGCTTCTTCGAGCACCACGTGCGCGTTGGTGCCGCCGATGCCGAACGAACTGACGCCCGCGCGGCGCGGCTGCGAGGTGCGCGGCCAGTCCTCTGCCCGCGTCGCGACGCGAAATGGCGTGGCGGCGAAATCGATGTGCGGATTCGGCTGCTCGAAATGCAAGCTGGGCGGGATCCGGCCGTGCGAGAGCGCGAGCGCGGTCTTGATCAGGCCTGCCATGCCCGCCGCGACATCCGCGTGTCCGATGTTGCTTTTCACGGACCCGATCGAGCAATAGCCGCTCGCGTCGGTGTGCTCGCGAAACGCGCGGGTCAGCGCCGACAGTTCGATCGGGTCGCCGAGCGCGGTGGCCGTGCCGTGCGCCTCGACATAGCCGAGCGACGCGGCGCTGACGCCGGCCGTGCGCAGCGCGTCCCGGATCACGCGCGCTTGCCCGTCCACGCTGGGCGCGGTGAAGCCGATCCGCCCCGCGCCGTCGTTGTCGACCGCACTGCCGCGCACGACCGCGTAAATCACATCGCCGTCGGTCAGCGCGTCGTCGAGCCGCTTGAGCAGCACGACGCCCACGCCGTCGGTGCCGACGGTGCCGTCGGCGGACGCGTCGAAACTCCGGCACACACCCTGCTTCGAAATCACGCCGCCCGGCGTGTACGGGGTGAGCTTCGACGGCACGTGCACCGATGCCGCGCCGGCGAGCGCCATGTCGCAGTCGTCGGCCAGGAGCCCCTGGATCGCGACGTGCAGCGCGACGAGCGACGATGCGCAGGCGGCCTGGACGGCGATCGACGGACCGCGCAGATTCAGCTTGTAGGCGACCCGCGCGGCCATGTACTCGGGTGCGTTGCCGAGCAGGATTTCCCAGTCGCCCACGGGCGGCAGGCGATGCAGCTGGGACCGCACGACCTGCGCATAACCCGTGTCCGCCCCGCTTGCGTAGACGCCGATCCGCCCGGCGTAGCGGTCAGGATCGTAGCCGCCGCCTTCCAGCGCCTCCACAGCGCATTCGAGAAACACGCGGTGCTGCGGGCTCAAGAGACGCGCTTCACGCTGCGACACGCGGAAATACTCGGCGTCGAACCACTCGGGCCGATCGAGCAGGCCGTGCGCGAGCACGTCGTCGCCGTCGCCCGCATAACGGGTGATCGTGTCCCGGCCCTGGATCAGGTTGTCCCAGAACGCCGCCACGCCGTCCGCGCCGGGAAAGCGGCACGACATCCCGATGATCGCGACGTGTTCGCGGGTGCGCTCAGCCGGCGTGGTCATGGGCGGGCTCCTGGGGAATCTGGTCGACGTGACGCGCAAGCGCGCGCACGGTCGGGTGCGAGAACATGTCCAGCAAGGCCACCGACTTGCCCAGACGGCGCGCGATATGCTCGCCCACCACCGACAGCAGGATCGAATGGCCGCCGAGGTCGAAGAAATTGTCCTGCGCGCGCACCTCGGGCACTTCGAGCACCTCGCGCCAGATCTCGGCGATCACGGTCTCGGTGCTCGGTGACGCCGGGTTGCCCGTTTCCGGGACGGGTGACGGCATGGCTGTGCCCATGCGGGATGAGTCTTGCCCCATACAGTTCTCCGGTTGATCCTGCTGCGCGACGCCGGCGGCCCGCTCACGCCGGCGGGATGTTGTAGTTGAGCCTGAATACGTTGCGCGGATCGCGCTCGCGCTTGAGCGCGCGCAGCCGCGCGAAATCCGCCGCGCCGAACGCGCTGCCGACCAGTTCGACGCTGCTCTCGTGGCCATAGATGAAATTGAGCGAGCGGCCGAGCGCGCGCGGCCGCAGCGCGTCGTAAAACGGCTGGTGGCGCGCGGCCGCAGCCGGCGCGTCGGCCGCGCCGACGGGCGACAGCACCCGCGCGACATAGCGCGCGCCGCGATGCCCGACCGCGTTCGCGACCTGCGGCGCGCGTCCCGCCGCGCCGCCGAGATGGCGGATGTCCACCACGCACATCGGCCAACCGGGCGGCGCGGCGACCTCGGCCGCCGCCCGCAGGATCGCGTGATCGAGGTCGTCGATCAGCAGGTTGTTGCCGTAGTACGCATGCGGCATCGGTGGATCGTCGTAGATGCCGCCCGCTTCAAGAAACGAACGCTCGCGCACCGTGTCGATCAGGCGTGTGCCCAGCGCCCTGAACGGCGCCACCAGCCACTCGCCGACGGCCGGCGGCGCGCCGCACGCGAAACGGACATGCGCGACGAAGCGGCCGCGCAGGGGCGCCGCGAAGGCCGCCAGGTCCGGATAGGCGCACAGCCCGACGGACGCGGTCATCTCCTCTGGCGCCGTGCGGGTCCAGTCGGCGAAGCACGCGAGCACGTCGTCGATGTACGCGGTATCGAAAACCATCCCGCCGCCGAACAGCGTCGCGCGCGGCACGAGCGCGACCTCCATGCGCGTCACGACGCCGAAATTGGCGCCCGCGCCACACACCGCCCAGAACAGCTCGGGGTCGTCCGTCGCGCTGATCCGCCGCAGCTCGCCGTCCGCGGTCACGAGCTCGACCCATCTGACGTGATCGGCCGTATATCCGTACTGGCGCGCCAGGATGCCCATCCCGCCGCCCAGCGTGTAGCCGATCGCGCCCACGTCGGGCGCCGAGCCGCTGAGCGGCGCGAGTCCGTGCGGCACCGCCGCGGCGATCACCTGTTCCCAGCGCGCACCCGCGTCGATCTGCGCGGTCCGCGCGAGCGGATCGATGACCACACCGCTCATGCGCGCCGTGTTGATCAGCACGCCGCGTTCCGTAGTTCGCGGCCGGCCGTGTCCGGTCGCCTGCACCCCGACCGGCAGGTCGTCGCGCAGCGCCTGAAGGACGCCATCGCGCACTTGCGCCGCGTGCGTCGCGCAGGCGATCAGCGCCGGCCGGTAATGGAAGCCCGTCTGGAACCCGGCCATCGCTTCGACGAACGCCTTGCTGCCCGGCACGAGAAACGTGCTTGGGTTCCGCTCGTCCTGAAGCGCGCTTGCCGATTGCAGTGGTTCACTCATGTCGTCGCTCCGAGGTGCGCGGCGCGCGCGGCGTCAGCCGCGGATCACCGTCTTCGCCCGCATCAGGAAATCCGCCAGGTAGCCGTCGTGCGGCATGCCGGTGCCGGTCCAGTAGGTCGGGTGATCGCCGATATGGACATTGCTGATGGTGGGTTCCTCGACCAGCGCGTCGATCAGGCTCGCATCGTCCGTCAGCACGGTCAGCACCAGCGTGTCGCGCAGCGGCGCGAGTCCGTCTTCACGCGACCACGGTGCGATCCACACGCACGGGAACGGCAACTCCGTACCCATCGCCTCTGCGTTCGGATCGTCGAGCTGATGCACGGCCGGTCGCAGCACGGCGCTGCCGTCGCCGAGGTCGTGGAGCAGGTCCTTGCCGCCCAGCCACGCGCGCGCGCCGGCGGCTTTCGCCTCGACGTGCTTCGCGAGCGTACGCGCGGCGCCCAGCGGCTGTACCGGCAACGCCGCGTGCTCGTGCTCGGGCGGCAGGTTTGGCAGCGTCGCCAGCCGTTCGGCGAGTGCGCGAGCGAGCGGCGTCGGGTCGCCCTCGACCAGCACGGCCGTCGCGTTCACGCAGCCGGTGCCGCCGTGGTGGCTGATCGAATCGACGATCAGGTCGAGGTGCGTGTGCCAGTCGACGTTCGCCGTGATGAGGATCTTCGAGCGCCCGGGACGCAGCGACAGGACCTTCGGATCGTTGGCGTACTGCCGGATGATCTCGTCGCTGCCGTAGGCCAGGTCCGCGCCGCGCAGCATCGCCTGCGCGGCGTCGTGCTCCGACGGCAGCAGCATCACCTGGTCGTTGCCGAAACCTGCCTCGCGCAGCGCCGCGACCAGCCGGAACGGCGTGAACGGTTCGCGCCGCGACGGGCGAATCGCCACGCGATAGCCGAACGCCAGCGCTTCCGGCCAGATCGTGTGCGTGCCCGGATGATTACCGGCGGCGTGCACCGACAGCACGTTGCCGCGCCGCGCCCAGACGCCGCGCCCCGTGCGCGTGAGCGGATGGCGCCAGTCGATCACGGCGCCCGCCGGGCGCGCATGCTCGATGCTCGCGAAGATCTGCGCGGTACGCTGCGCGAGCACCTGCGTCGCAGCCCGCACCACCGGCGCGGGAATGCCGCCCACCCGGCTCACGAGCCGCTCGTGCTCCGCGATCGACAAACCGCCCGGCGTTCCCGTCGCGAACAGCGCGCCGGCCTGCGCGATCGCGCGCACCCGCGCGTCGACCGGCATCGGCGCGGCCTTGCGCAGGCTCGTCATCGCCCAGCCGACCATCACCGGCGGCACGATGCCCAGGTCGGCCACCACGTCGCCGGACACATCCTCGATCGCGAGGTGCTGCTGCGCGCCATGCAGTCCGTCCGGCCCCATCGGCGACAGCATCGGCCGAACGGCGGTCAAGGTTTGGGTTGCGGTTTCCAGCATCAGTAAACCCCTTCGATCACGGCTTCGCTCTCGAAGCGCGCGACGGGCGCGATGTTTGCGACTGCGTCGCCGATTCGGCCGTGGCGCGGCGCGATACGGGTCGCGAGATCGCGCTCGAGATTGTTCGGCAGAAACATCGCCCGGCTGACATGGGTCGTCACCACACGTCCGCGTTCGCCGTACGGCACCGGTTCGCGCGTGTCCGGATCGACGACCGCAAACGTCACGTACGGCGCGCTGGTGTCGAACACGCAGGTGTCCGAATCGTCGTGATTCGCGCGCTCGCCGGCGACCCCGAGAATCATCGTGTTGCCGTAGTGCCCGTAGAGCTTGAGCGACGGGAAGATGCTGTGCTGATACAGCGCGCGCGTCTCCGGGTCGAGCTGCGTGCCGCCCCAGCGAATCGCCCGCACCTTGCGATTGACCAGCTCGATCAGCTCCTCCCGGCGCACGACCCGCTCCAGCAGCGGCGGCGTGATCGTCAGCACGCCGATGTCCTGCGTCTTGAGGATATCGGCCGCCTGGTCGACGACGTGCTCCGCGTAGGCATCCGCCTCCGCGCCCTTGCCGGCCGCGATCAGCTTCTTGACCCAGCGCGGATCGACGTCCAGCGTCAGCCCGCGCACGCCGTAGGTCGTCGCCGATTCCTGAAACAGCCGTCCGACGAAATGCGGCCCCGACGGCGTGAAGCCCAGCCAGTTGGTGCCGCGCGGAAACGCGTGCTCGGCCAGATTCGCGTTACTCCACGCGACCATGTAATCGAGCCACTCGCGCATGCACACCACGCGCTTCGGCTTGCCGGTCGTGCCACCGCTCTCGAAGATGCCCGCCAGGTCCGGTCGGTCGCCATAGCCGCGCGGAATCAGGTCCTCGACGGGCGTCGTGCGCCATTCGCTCGCGACGTCGGGAAACAGGCGCAGGTCCGCGAAGCCATGCACGTCGTGCAACGGATCGAAATCGAGGCTGCGCGCGCGCTTGAGCCAGAACGGCGTCCCGGTCCGTTCGCTGAAATGCCACTGCATCGCGGCGCGCACCAGCTCGTCGGGATCGGGCGAAAACGCCGTCGACAGCTCGAGTACGTCGTGTGCCATCAGCGTGTCTCCTTCGTAGCCGCTTCGGCCAGCCAGTGAAGCGTCCGGTTCTGTTCGACCAGTGCCTCGACGTCGAACGTCACACGCGTGCTCGGCGGGTAGCCGATCAGCTCCAGCGCGCGATTCGGCGGCAGCGGCTGACGGATCGCGTCGGGCGAATCCCACAGCACCACCGCACCCCACAGGTTGTTCGCGGGATCCGAGATCCAGGCCTTCGAGCGCATGCCCTGGATCGCCTCCCACGGCGCAACACCTTCCTCCTTCAGGTATTCACGCAGCGATTCGATGGTCTGACTCGATTGATCCAGGTTCCACCAGCTGATCGTCGCTTTCATTTGACAAGTATCCTTTTCAGATTCGCGCTCAAGATGTCCACACCGCGCTGGGTCAGCAGCGACTCCGCATGGAACTGGATCGACGAGAAGTACCGGCCGCGCAGTCCATGCACCTCGCCCGACTCGACATCCCGGCAAACCGAGATCGGCGTGCCGTCCGCCAGCGCGAACACGTCGTGATCGCACTTCGCCGAATAGGTGTTGTAGAAGCCGACCCGTTCGCGGTCGCCGAAATAGTCGATCTCGCGCTGCACACCCTGATTGGGGATCGCGCGCTGCGCGATCTCGAGTCCCAGCTCCAGGCACAGGATCTGGTGGCTCAGGCAGACCGCGAAAAACGGGATCTGCTTGCGCAGCAGATGACCGATCGTGCTGCGCATGTTCGCGATGCGCCGGTCCTGCGTGCTTCGCGGGTCGCCCGGCCCGGGCCCCATCACGACCAGGTCCCAGTCGCGCTCGAACGCGTCGCGTTCCTCGCAACCGCAGGTCGTCACGTCGAGGCCGACGGCCGACAGCTGCTGGGACAGCATCGCGGTGAACGCGTCCTCCGCATCGATCATCAACACCTGGCGGCCGCGCAATTCCGGATCCGGGCGAATCCGCTCTTCGGCGCCGGCCAGCCAGAACCCGGAGATCCCTTCATTGCGCTGGTTCAGCGCCGCGCAGACGCGCGACTCCGCACCGAGCCGCTGCCGGCCGCCCTGGCCGAGCGCGGCCAGGAGTGCCATCGCCTTGGCGCGCGTCTCCGACGCCTCCGAGCGCGGATCGGAATGTCGGACGATCGTCGACCCGACGCCGATGCGTGCGCGGCCGTGCACGTCGATGTCGGCGGTGCGGATCTGGATCGCCGAGTCGATCGAGAAGCGCGCGTCGGCGTCCCGGCCGATCAGCGCCACGACGCCACCGTAGTAGCCCCGACCCGCGGGCTCGTGCTTCGCGATCACGCGGCAGGCGTTCTCGATCGGACTGCCGGTGACGGTCGGGGCGAACAGCGTATGCAGCAGGATCTCGCGCGGATCGCTCGACGTATGCCCTTCGATGAAATACTCCGTGTGCGCGAGCCGCGACATTTCCTTCAGATACGGACCGATGACCCTGCCGCCCTGCGGGCAGAAGTGCGCCATCATCTTCAGTTCCTCGTCGACGACCATGTACAGCTCGTCCTTCTCCTTCGGATCGGACAGGAACGCCATCACGCCGTCGAGCGTCGGGCCCGACGCCGGGTAGCGGTAGGTGCCGCTGATCGGATTCATCGTGACGACGCCGCCGCGCAGGCTGATGTGCCGCTCGGGGCTCGCGCCGATGAAGGTGCGGTCGCCCGTGTGCACGATGAAGGTCCAATGCGCGCCGACCTCCTGCTCCACCAGCCGGCGAAACGCGGCCAGCGCCACCCGCGTCGAGTAGCCGCTCAGCTCGGTCACGAACGTGCGCCGGATCACGAAGTTCGAGCCCTCGCCGCGCCCGATCTCGTCGGCGATGACCTCGCGCACGATCGCCGCGTACGCGTCGTCGTCGATGTCGAATTCACCGTGCCCGGTGACGACCGCCGCGTCCGGCAGGCGCTTGAGCGCCTCGGCGACATCGACGTGCTCACGCCGCCGGACCGTCATGGCTCGCAGGCGTTCGCCGTCGTCGCGGCACGCGAAGCGGCGCTCGCGCAGTTGGCAGTACGGTACGAGCAACAGCACCTCGTCCCCGGCGTCCCCGCCATCCGGCAGCGGGACGGACGCAAGGGTCTCGTACTGTTTCAGGTCGCCCGCCAGCACGTCGAGCGTGCCGCCGCAGTCGGGATCCGAACGCAGGAGCAACGCGAACGCGCCGTGGTTCGCATGGCCGGACACGATGTCGTCTAGCAGCGATGAGTTCACGCAATGACCTCCCCGGTGGTGAGCACGACCGCGCAGCAACTGGCCGCGTAACGAAGCGCCATCAGATGGCGGTCGAGCGAGAAATCCGCGATCGCGTCGGCGACCAGGAAGGTCTCGATGTCGTTCGAATAGGATTCGATCACCGTCGTCAGCACACCGATGTGCGCATAGACGCCGCAGACGATCAGCTGGTCACGCCCCGCGTCGCGCATGCGCTGCAAGAGATTCGACTTGAAGAACGCGCTGTAGCGCCACTTGGTCAGAACCCAGTCGTCCGGCTCGGGCGTCAGGCCGTCCACGATGTTGCGATCCTCGGGCGCCACCTGCATGCCGGGGCCCCAGAAGTCGTTCAACAAGCCCCGCTGCTCCTGGGTCATCCCGCCTGGCTGCGCGGTATAGGCGATCGGCACGCCGGCCGCACGGCAGTGGCGCAGAATGGCCGCCGCGTTGTCGACCAGCGCGGCGCCGGCGCCCGCCGATGGAATGCGGTGGACAAAGAAGCGCTGCAGGTCGTGCAGCAGCAGCACGGCGCGGCGCGGATCGATCCGCCATTGCGCGATATTGACCGGCAACTGCGACGCAACCGGCATCGCATACGATTCGATCACGGGAATCCCGGGCCGGCTTGCCTGCCCCGCGAGCGGCGCATCCGCCGTCGCGGCCGCGGCTTTGGGCCGCGCGGCGGCCAGCGCCTCCAGGTACTGCACCAGTGCGTCGAGCCGGGCGCCGTCGGGCGCCGCGCGATCCGATGCGTCGCCCGCGTCGCGGCGTCCGTGCGTATCGACGCGCGCGCCGACGGGCCGCGCGCCCAACATCTGCTCGATACGCGCCTCGACCGCCTCGACCAGGCCCTCGGGCACGCGCCGGACGAACGCGTCGGAAGACGGTGCGATCACGATCACCGGCGCCGCGTCGTGCGCAGCGCGCGTGGAGGGATCGAGCAGCTTCGACAGCGCGTCCAGCCCGTTTTGTGCGCGCGCCTCCCATGTCGCCAGCGTGTCGCGGCCGCGCACCCCGGCCCGCGTGCCGTAGATGTTGCAGAATCCCGACTCGCGCAGCATCTGTTCCTCGACCAGCGCGATGTCGAAACCGTTCGCTTCCAGCGTCGCACAGATATGCTCCCGTGCCGGGGCCGCCTGCCCGTGCACCTCGACGACGATTTGCCGGACCTTCGCCCAGTCGTGCGCGTCGATGCCGTCGAAAATCGCCTCCTCGCACTTCTCCGCGTCGATCTTGAGCAGGTCGATGTGGTCGATACCCAGCTCGCGAATCACGCTGGAAAGTGAACGCAGCTTGCAGTCGTAGGTCTGCTGCTCGAACCGGTGTTCGAGCAACGCATCGACATACCCGCTGACATCGCGGCCACGCAACCGATCATCGGCAGCGAGCTCGTTCGACACGATGGCCCTGAGCGCCGCGCGGTCCGCGTCGTCGGCATGGAATCCGGAGAACACCGACGATTGCGGATAGAACGTGAAGGTCGCGTCGCGGTCGGCCTCCGCCACGCCGGCCTCGATCGCGGTCGCGCCGGGCGCATGACGTTCGAGATTGGCGCGCAGCGCGCGGAAAGTCACCGGAGACGGCTCGAACGCATAGATCCTCGCCCCCTCGCAATGCCGGCTGACGAACAGCGAGAACATGCCGATGTTGGCGCCGATGTCGAACACGACGTCGCCATCGTGCAGTTCGATGCCGTTCTTCAGGTAGGTCTGTTCGACAAAGATCTCGTTGTACAGGTAGCGGCTCTCGTACGCCTTCAGATGCGCGATCTCCATTCCGTTCGGCAATCTGTAGTACTCAATGTCGCCGGCATCCGCAGTCGACCGGGGCGCCTCGGCGCGCAGCGGCGCGACGTCGACCAGGTCCTCGACGCGCACCAGCACGAAGCGATGCGCGCGATCGCCCGCATCCTGTCCGTCGTGCTCCGCGCGAAGCGCATCGAACGCCGCGCCGAGCGGCGCGACGATGACCTCCCGGTGCGCGCCGGCGCGCGCGGCGTCGGCCAGGAGCCGGGTTTGCAGGAGGTCATGGTCGAAGTTCGAACAGATGACCCAGTGTTCTTTCTCGGCAATTGAGGCTGTCACGTCTGTCTCCGATTGCTGCGCCACGCGCTTGAATACCGCGGACAGGGTCCGCACGATTCATCGGGCATACGGGGGTACCGGGCGGCGTGGATGCGCCGCCCCGTAATTCGTCGATCCGCTCGGCGTGCTTGCGTGCGCGCCTGCTTCAAGTCGCGATCAATCGTGTGTTCGATCCGATCGCGCTCCGCGTTATGCGGATCGCATGTGGGTGAGCCAACAACGACTTCATCATTGCATGGCGACCTCGTCGCGTGCGCAGCGCCGCGCCGGCCACACTATGAATTTCGATAGGGGGTGGTCATTCACGGCCGCGTACGCGCACATTTCGACGCGTCGTCACATGCATGACATCCGCTTGATTCATCGCGTCGCCCCATCGCGATGCGTGTCTTGTTTCTCCTGTAGCCATTGATAGGTAGACGCGACTGCGAGACGCCCCCGTCTGCACGAATGGCTGGCACAGTGCGGAACTGCCATTCCGGAACCGATACTCGTACAGCCCGTCAGGTGTGCGTATCTTTAGGTAAATCGTCGAGGAGCGCAGCATGGATATGTGGTCGCCTGAGAGAAAGAGCGCAATTCGTCTTCCCGCCCCCGCGGAGATAGCCGCCGCGCTTCCCGACTTGTCGCGCGCGCGCGCCGTGGTCGAACGTGGGCGCAGGGCCATCGAGGCCATACTCGACGGACGCGACACGCGCCTTGTCGTCGTGGTCGGGCCTTGCTCCATTCACGACCCGCGCGCCGCGCTGGAGTACGCGGCGCATCTCGCGCAGGCACGCATGCGTTTCTGCAACCATCTGGAAATCGTGATGCGCGCCTATTTCGAGAAGCCGCGCACGACCGTCGGCTGGAAAGGCTTGATCAACGATCCGCATCTCGACGGCAGTTGCCGGATAGAGATCGGCCTCACGGTCGCGCGCGCGCTGCTGAACGAAATAAATCTGCTGGGCGTGCCGACGGCGACCGAATTCCTGGACCCGTTTACGCCGGTCTATCTGTCCGATCTGGTTGCGTGGGCAGCCATCGGCGCGCGCACCACCGAGTCGCAGACGCACCGGGAGCTCGCGTCGGGCCTGCCCATGCCGGTCGGCTTCAAGAACGGCACGGACGGGAACGTCCAGATCGCCGTGGATGCGATCATCGCCGCGGCGCGCGCGCATCACTTCATGTCGATCGATGCGCACGGCGCGGTCAGTACCGTCTCGTCGCGCGGCAATCCGTACGGACACGTGGTGCTGCGAGGCGGAAAACAACCCAACTTCGATACCGCGAACATCCGCGAGGTGCACGCGCTGCTGTCGAGCGCCAACGTGAAACCGCGTCTGTTCGTCGATGCGAGCCATGGAAACAGCCAGCGCCAGTACCGCAATCAGATCCCGGTCTGCGAGGACATCGCCATGCAGATCGCGTCCGGCAGTCGGCATATCGCAGGCGTGATGATCGAATCGCACCTTGTCGAAGGTCGTCAGGATCCCGGCAACGGCAAGGCGCTTGAATACGGCAAGAGCATCACGGATGCGTGCCTGTCATGGCCGGACACCGAACGCGTGCTGGAGCAGCTGGCCGGCGCAGTCGGCACGCGCCGGCCGGCGCACGCAATCCGGGACGACAGCTTGCACGCGGGCCGCCAGTCGAGCGGCGAGATCAGCGTGTGACGAACGCGGTACGCTGACGGCCGCGCGGTCGGATACGCGGCCGTCACGCGCACCACGCGGACGCCGGCCACCCATCGCGCCCCGCGCTGCGGTGCCCGCGCATCGCTCGAGCGCGTGGGCGCCGATTCGCGCATTGCGGAATGCGTCGGATATCGCTCGCCGGCCAAATGCCGGATGGGGTCCGTTCGACTCCGCTCCGGAGCAACGGAGCATGGCCCGGCAACGCGCGCGCCCATGCTCTCCGTTCCTGATGTCCTGATGAATGGACCCAGCTATCTACGCCGCTGGATCCTCTCATCCGCGCATCGTGCGCGACCGCCGCCCGCGGCTATCTCCGGGCCGCACTCATCCAATCAGGCCCAGACGCCGCGCGTGATCCGTCGCCTGAATCTTCGTCGACACGCCCAGTTTGCGCTTCGCGTTCTGCAAGTGGAACTGTACGGTGGCGCCCGTCACGCCCAGGATGGCGGACAGCTCGATCACGGTCTTGCCGGCCGCGCTCCACTTCAGTACCTCGATCTCGCGCGGCGACAGTTGCGTCCTGTTGCGGGTCGCGTCCGAGTTGTCGATCAGATCCTGCATCTTCGAGATGAAGAACTCGGTCAGCAGCAAAAGATACGGCTGCAGTTCCGCGGCCTCGGCCATCGTGACCGGCTCGCCGTTGCGGGCGAGCGACAGCATCATGAAGATGCCCCCCCTCGCCCACCCGGGTTGCGACAGCCCCGCCTTCAACCCGAACTGCTGCGCTTCGGCCCAGAGGTGAGGCGTCTTGCGAAACATTGCGTCGCCCCATATGACCAGGCTGCGACTGCGCGCGCCGATCCGGATGGTCGGATCGATCGCCGCGTAATTCCTCTGCACGTAGCGATCGAGCCACGCCTGCGGATAATTGGAGACGATTCTCACTTCATCCTGCGACGTGACGATCATCCCTTTCGCGCCGCCGGCCACGTAGTCGAATCCCAGGTGATTCCCGAAACGGATCATCTGGTGCAGCAGATTTTTCTCCGTTACGACCTGACCAAAGCCGGCGAACACATCGCGCCACCACATCGTTAGATCGATATTCATTTCTCAGCGCTCCAAACTTTCGATATCGACCCCCGCCCCTTCGGTTGCGGCTAACGAAAGTTTGTTGTGAATGGGTATCGGCGCGCGAACCGTTCGTCATCGTGGACGAAGCTGGCATCGTCGCGGTGAGAAACACGTGAAGCAGGCCGTCGCCGACCGGCCGTTTCAGGAAAACGGCACCGTCGCCGCGCGGCGCACGTCACGGCATCAGGTCGTCTCCACCCGGCAGCACGCGGCGTGCGCCTGAACGGGACGATCTCGGTCGGGCGGCTTCGCGCTCGGGTCGAGCATCTCATGCGGATCGGCAGGACTCGGTTTCATCATCGCCAGATGTCAGATCAAGGTTGAGGAAAAACACGATGGAGCAACCCGCCCGCAAGAGCCAGCCAGTGGCTGATCCTCACTCGCGACGGTCAGCGCGCACGAACAATCGGCAACGCGTGCGGAGCATACGGAAACGCGTCCTGATGTGGGATCGGGCCGGTCGAATGGTGCTGCGCTTTATGTGATGCGCATGAATCGCGCGCATCCTCGCACCGATTCGATGAATGGAGATTCGATAAATGGGGGCGTGATTCGGAATCGATTATTTCCTATCCTGATTCCCAGAATCCGGGCATCTGTTGCGAATCCGCCAAAGCCCGAATTCTTTCATGTATATAACAAATGCCTGCCACCTCCGCGTGAAGCCCAGCGAATCAACCTCATCAAAACAGACCATCCCTCGTTACCAACACCAGAATTGATTAAATAGAATCAATCACATCCATCGTGCAGCACACCGACCACCCCGTTGACGAGGTAATTCAGTCGCTCACGCGACGATTAGGTCGGAAATTCGACAGTCCGACGTAAGTTCACTAATTTTCCGGGAAAGAACCAGTTTTTATATCGGGTCAGAGCTTCTGCCCGTTATTTACTTATCTGTTTTTCAAATAAAAGAGCGGCTTGCTTCAGATCAAGCCGGATAATACGTTTCTTTAGGTTGCAAAAAAATGAAATAGAGTAATCAGTCGAATTGTCCGCATCATTCTCGCGGTATTACCCAGATCGAACCAACATCCTCGATTGAACACGCGATTGTCAGATATCGGCGCTTCGATTCCGCACCGGGCCGACGGAGATTCGACTGTCCGAAAAACGGCATGGCGCGCACGGGTGGCCCTCGCCAGGACGCGATGCGGCCAGCCGGATTCGGTGGTGCCGGCATCGAATCACCGAAGGGCGCTGTCACGTTATCCCGCGATCGTTGACGTGACAGACCCGATTTGTGAACGCCAATACATGCTCGTAACGTCACGGCCGTGCGAACTTCAACAGCCTGCCGGCACGTCACGATTGCTCGGACGGACTCGGCTGCCGCCCTTTGCTTGCGAACGGCCCGGTTGTGATCGTCCGCTGCAGCAGGCTCTTGCGCATCGACAGAATCTCGTTCAAAAGCCCGGAGCCGCGATACAGCAAAGAAGTCTCGTGACGCGCATACGCTCCCGAGCGCACTGCGCTGAGCCAGTTGAACGAACCGACGCAATAAATCGCTTCGTCGCCGATGACGACCTTGCTGTGAACTCGTCCCACAAACGTCACCGCGATTCCAGCCTCCCGAAACACCTCCGTGTCGGCGAGCAGGCGCTCGCGCTTACGCCCGGCCTCGGGACCGCTATCGCCGATATTGAGCTGCGGATCCGTGTAGATCTCGACGTCGACACCGCGATCGACCGCTTCGCACATCGCATCGAACGCGCCGGTATCCTTCGCCCGATCGAGCCGCAGCCACGGCGTCACGATCTGAATGGAAACCTCGACTCGCGACAACGTGTCGAGCAGAAACGCATCGTGACCCGCCGCGTCGCGCAACTGAGAGACCGCCGTGCCGCTCGTTTGCAGATCCGGGCGCAGACGGTGCTCGAACGACAGCGCATTGTCGGAACGACCGAAGAGAAAAGCCCCCAATATGCCGCGCGGGTCGCTCGGCGCGGCCGTCGTGAAGACATCCATGTCGCCGAAAACGAGGAAGCTGTCCTTTGCGCGCGAGACGGCGACGTTGAGCATGCTCGCGCGCCGGTCGATGAAGCGGCCGTCGTCGTGCTTCGAATAGACGGGCGAAAAGATGACGACGTGGCGTTCCGCGCCTTGCAGCGCATGAACGGTGCCGCCCGTCAGTTGACCATCGGCCCGTCCGACTTCGATGCCGAGCTTCTCGCACGCCGCCTGGACAGCCGCGATCTGCGCGGCGAACGGTGACACGATGCCGACGATCCGAGCGAGCGGCGCTTGATATTTCGTTTCCAGCATCGCGCGATTCGCGGCCAGCCACGCCGCGATCGTCTCGGCTTCGAGCAAATTGCGGCGGCTTCCGGTCGGCAGGCTCTCGCAAATGCCGTCGATATGCAAGTACGCCATCGGCGGCAGGCAGTCCGGCGCCTGCGCTTCACATACCGGTGCCGGCCCGCGCCGCGCCAGCAGCTTGCCGCGATAGCAAAGCGTATTGCAGAACGCGATGATCTCGTCATAGCAACGTCGATGCTCGTAGAGATAAAGCCCGCGCTCGAGTTCGGGGTCCGCGTGGTAACGACTCGCATTCTGCGCGACGCGCATCACGCTGCCACTCGCCGCGGCCTTTCCGGTCTCGGCGATCTTCTCGTATCGCGCCGTCTCGCTTTCGCCGGTCACCAGGCCAAGATTCGCGAGATTGCCGAAGTCGACCTGACGCGGAATCGACCAGATCGGCTCGATCTGCTGCGTGTCGCCGATGACGAGCGCCTTGCGTGCCAGTGCAAACGACGCGCCCGCGACTTCGGGCAACACCTGCCCCGCTTCGTCGACGATCAGCAGATCGATGAAGTTATACAGATACTCGCCGCGAAATCCGCCGTCGCCGACGACGAACGTCCGCAGATACTTCGGCAACATCGCGAACGTCGACACCATGCACGGCGTCACCATCATGCGCCGCCGAAAGCGCGGCATCAGCGTCGAAGGGCCCGGGTTGCGCTTTTCCTTCGTCTTCAGGATCGCGGGCATCCACTGCGCCATTTCGAGCAGCCAGCGGCCTTCCCAGTAATGCGTCGTCAACAGAAAGATCCGAAAGCGCAGTTGCGTGTCGGCGATGAGATCGCATTGCGCGAGCGTCCCGTCGTCAACGTCGAGGCCTGCTTCGCGCGCGGCCGTCTGGAAGTCGTCCCGCGCGTTCGACTGCGCAAGCAGGACGGATTCTCCAAGCTCCACCGAAAGCGCCGCGGCATCTCTCAATAGGTCGCATTCCTGAAGACATTCATCGATCGCCACTTCAAACTCCGACATCGTCGCCCCGAGCGAATCAGGCGCAAGCGATTCGTCGCGCAATGCCGTTTTGAGGTGTTCGCGCGCCAATCGGATGCGCTTGCCCGCGACGGGCGGCAGCCATGAAAAGAACGCATAAAACAGTGACTCGCGCGCCCGATAGGACTCCCATTCATCCTTGATCGTCTTCCATCGCCGCGCTCGTGCGCTTGTGTCGGCCGCATCCTTGCGCCTGCGCTTCATTTCGTTCGAGGTATCGCCGCCGAGCTCGTTCGCGACCTCGTCCTCCGCGTCGCGCAACAGATGCCAATTTCCTTCGACGGCCGCGAGCCGTCCGGCCAGCGTCTTCAATTCGTCCTGGAGCCGCGCGACGACTGCGGTGACGGTCGGCTCCGTCATGCCGGGAAACGCGGTCTGCGCGTGCGACAAGTACGCCGTCCTCGCCTGATCGACGTATTCGGGTGTCTCGATCGCGTCGAAGAACGCGTTGGTCTGATACTTCCCGGCCGTCTCCGTTTCGCGTTGCTGCGACGGCAAATAGGCACCGAAGCTCGCGATGCCGGGCAACCACCGACCGCCAAACACCCCATCGCCGTGCGAGAAGTCCTTTCCGAACGCGTCGATGATGTTGGTCACCGCCTGATTGTTGGTCGACGCCGCACACACCACGGGTGGGTCGCCGCCTTCGAGCGCCGCACGCGCCCACAGCGACGCGACGACCGACAACAGCAGCGTCGTCTTGCCCGTGCCGGGCGGACCGTTTACGGCGACGATTTCGCCTTCCTGCGCCGCAAGCACGTGATTGAGCGCCGCACGCTGCGCGTCGACGAGCGCGAATCGGTCGCTCGAATGTCCGAGCCGGTCGGCAAACGACGCGTCGAGCGAAAGGCATGGCTCGATCCCGGCGGCGGCCTCGCGCGCGTAGGTGTCGAAGAGCGGCGTCTCGGGACGTTTGTCGCGCAGATGGTCATATAGCGGCACGATATGGCGCGTCGTGCCTGTGATGACGTTCTTCTTCAGCACGAGCGCGTGATCGACGAGCATGAACTGCTGCGTGCGAGAGACGAATTCACGGCATACAGCATCCGTCATGGTGCGGACGCCGGTGAGATAGGCGGCCCAGCGCTTCGAGAATTCGACAAGCCGCGTACCACTGTCGTCGATCACGTCGGCGGGAGACATGCCCGGCGCGCTGCCTTCTTTCGTCAGGAACGTGTCGAGGTCGTCGACGGTTCCGACCGAAAAAGCGCCCGCTTCGAGCGGCTGCAGGATATCCCTGGGAACAACCGTGTTGCCTTTCGGCAGCAAGCATCCGTCGCGCGACAACAGCGCCTGTGTAACGATCGGCGTAATCAATTCCGGTAATTGTTCAGCAATCGTGCCGTGCTCGACTTTCGCCCGGTAAAGCAACGGGCGATAGACGACTTCGACGAAGCGGGTGTCGTCCGCTTCTCCGGAAAAGAATGCCGTGACAGTATCCTCGTGCAGGAAACCTGTGTGCGCTTCCGTTTCCGATACCGTCCGGTGCACGCCCAGTTCGTCTTTTTTCAGCGCCCCCGTTCCCAACTCGGCGTCGACGAGCGAATTTCTCCAATATGCGGCGTAAGCTTTCGATTTGTCGTGCATGGCTGTTTCGTTCGATGGTTGAGCGACGTGAATTGCCGCTGGCCGCTGCAAGAAGATCTAACACAATGCGTATTGAAGCCGTCTCCGGAAAATGAGGCAAGCGGCGATTTTCATGAGCTCCTTCTGAATGGCCGCGAGGCAATCGAACCGGATGCGCAGTCGCTGGAAGCCATGCAGCCATGCGAATGGGCGCTCGACGACCTATCGGGTCTTTCCGAGGTTGCTTCCGTGCGGCTCGCTGCAATCGGCAATCTGCGTGGCGATGCCAGCAGCGGGCAGTGGCTTGCGACAGGTGTCGTGGTCGTCACCGCGATTGGCCTGCACGACGACCGGATTGGATAGCGGCCGCCCCCGCTTGCCACGAATGGGCGGAATGGCTTCGATCAGCGGTAGCAACCGGGTGACGTCGTGACGGTTGGCCCCGGTGAAGATTGGATCGAGCGGGATACCCCGCGCTTCGCTAACGAGGCCGGGCCGAGCTCGATCGGTGAGACTGTGTCCTGCTTCCTGACCTGATCCCGCTGCTCGCATTGAGGACGGATCGGTGACCACGCGCGACCCGTCGATGCGATCGGCTGCCCGAAGATTCGCGAGCAGAACCTCGTTCAGCCGATCCCGGATGCCCGCCTGTTGCCACTCGCGCAGTTCGCGCCAACAAATCATGCCCGAGCAGCCGTCCATTTCCTGCGGAAGCATTTCCCAAGGGATGCCAGATTGCAGCACGAACAGGATGCCGGTCGGCACTGCACGCACGCTCGCTCGATCGGTCGGTCAGTCCCAGAAGGTGCCGCGCCACCGATCGTCCCACCCTGTCCGACGGGCGCCCTGCTTCGGCCACCGTGTTGGCAGGGCCACCCGCGGTGTTGTGCCGTCGCGGCAGCAAGACAAAGGCCCACAAGGGCACGCGCCGCGCCACTCGACGAACACTAAAAAGACACTAGAAATCGCGGCGCGAACAGGTGCCCGGTAAACATCGCCGGCTCACCCGCTCGAAGGCCGTTGCCAGTTCGACCGGACACCGTGCATGTGAGTTTGAGCGAGGATCGAGACGAACTGGGTCTGAAAGGGGATCATGCGACTCGCTCGACGTCGCCGGCCCAGTTGTCGTTACTGTGGAAAACGGCCGGCGCCCCCCCTTCACTCGAACAGCCGCGTGAGGGGCACCTTAAACATATCAAGACGGCCCAGGTCGGTTGCTTGCTGAAAGTTTGCCGACGGCAAGATGCAGCAACCACTCCGGGCCCTTCAACATACAGCCGGCATCAGGTCGGCGTATTGAGGAACGGGATTTTGGGTGGTGCAAGTTGCCGAAGAATCGTCAAGTGCACATCGAGATTCACCTTTTTCAGATGATCAAGATCCATGCAGCCTCCGGCAACCAGCGCTGGTTCAAATCCGTACATTTCGTTCGGCTCGAGCTTTCCGAGCTTGCCGAACGCTCGTTCGAACAGCGGTTGCGTCGACATATCCTTGAAGTCACATTCATTCTTCGTCTTCGCACCGAAAAACGTCTGAACCCGGAAGTCCGGATTTTTCAGTGGTCTCGTTAAATCTCGCTCCAACGCAATAAGGGAATGCGTTGGGCATGAGACCGTCAGGCTTGGCCCGGTCTTCTCCCCCCACGCATACAGCTTTCCGAACGCCGTTCGCGCGATGACCTGGTAGCTGTCAACCTCTTCGAAGACCGTACCCTCCAGCCACATATCGAGGATGTCTTCGTATTCTTCCGGATTCACTATCCAGAACAAACCGTTCTCATAGCTACCCCAACCCTCTTCTGTCCAATATTTCAGAAGCTGGTCCGGCAATTTTTTTTGAAACTTTGCGATGCTTGCCGGCGGCACCTCGACCCGGCTGGTGGCCTCTCCGAAACTTTCAATAAACAGTTCAAAATCTTCGTCTCTCATCTCCCTCCCTTTCCTCAACAAGAATCCAGCTTGACGTTCATCAAAGCATCACCCCTGCTGCCTGAAATAGCATCCGATGCCGCACCTTCCATCGTCGAGAGGCGACCGCCTTGGTTCCAGCTTCCCACGATGGAGGAGTCGACGCTCGAGCGTCCCGTTCGAGTCGGGTCTTGACTTGCCCATCCCCCTGCCACCATATCAGGCTCATGCAGCGCTGCAAGCTTGCTCGCGACGGTTTGAGCCCGCCCGGTTGCCGTGGTACGGCCTTCCTCGCGCGGAACGGCTTCTCCATGCAGTCTAGCCCGCCGAGGTACCACGCCAGACCCACGAGTGGGCATTCGCCGTGACCAAGCGACGCCGGCCGCTGCTCGAACCGATGGGGCATTGCTTCGACGAGCGTGGCGCGTCGACCCGGGGCGGACACTGCCCCTCTGCCCCGACGAACACATCCGGCGCGTACCGGCGGCCCGCCCCTCGACAACCGCAATTCCTCCAGTTGCCGGCCGTGGAAATCGGAGACCATGGGAAAACTCGTCGCCATGATACGGACGGCCCGCATGGTCTCCTCCCTGCCCCCTCTTCGTTCAATTGCCGGGCGCCAGGTCGTTGGCAAACCGGTTCGTATAACCGAGCGTACCGACACCGCCAATGGAGTTGCACGTCGACGACGCGGCGCCGGGCGGACAATCGACGTCACGGTCGAACGACCAGAAGTGGACACCCACGAGACCATTCTGTTTCACGAACTGCGCAACGGTGTCCACATCTGCCGGCGTAAAGGTTTCGCCGCTCACATCGTTGCCGCCGATCATCGGCGTCAGCTCGATCTGGTTGTACGGCACACCCCAGTGATCGTGCAGGTTCATCGCCGCCTGGATCGCCGACTGTCCCATCTGGCAGGTGCCGTTCGCGACCACGCAGTTCCCCGCCCCCGCCGACCCGTAGTCCATCGTCATCAGGTCGATGGTGTAGTTCTTCAGCCCGTACGCCTGGATCGCCTGCATGACCCAGTCGCCATACACGTTGAAGCTGTCGGGGGCGCTGGCGCCCCAGGAGCTGGCCGTGGTCGCGCCCTGCTGGGAAGGGGCCAGTGTCGCGAGCGTAAAGCTGAAGCGCAGGCCCGGATAATTCTGCTGGGCGACTGCCACGCGCTGGACGAGATCGTTGATCACCTGTTGTGTCTGCCCGCCCTCGATATCGAAATCGATCCCGATGAGGTTGCTCGACGCATAACGATTGATGAAGGCCGTCATGCCCGCATCCGTCCCGCACGTGAACATGCCGGCCGCGCCGCCGGTGGAAATCACGTAATTCACATTGGCCGCGGTGAAAAGCGGCACATTGGCGGACGCCATCGCGCCGCCGTCGACGCCCGCCCAGTTCTCGCTGCCGCATTCACCGGTCGCAAACGCGAGCGTCATCGTACGGACACCGGCTGGCAGCACCGACAGCACCGGGCTCAACTGACCGGTGACGTTCGACGAGATGACGTTCGTGTTCCAGTTCATCGAAATCGTCGCGTCCTTGTACGGGCTATAAACGAATGCCGGCGCCGTGCCGGTACCCGTCCCGGCTGCCGCGGCAGCGCCCGTGCCGAAAGACGACCATGCCAACAAAAGCGCCAGCGCGCCCCTCAAGGTCGACCGCTTCTTGATTCCGGATTGGTTGCTCTTCATTTTCATGCCCTCATCGTGTTTTACGCATTACCGGCACCTGTCTTTCACGCCATACATGCCGGGGAACATTTCAGGAAGACGCGCTCCGCCCGCACGGACGTAACGGAAACCCGCCACGTCACATGGGCGGCAAGCGTCTGCACCATTGCTACGGACTACCGAATCAACATCGTGATCAGATCGGCCTTGGGGCTCCCCCACCCGGTGACCAGGTCATAGCCTTTCACCGCCGAGTAACTGCCTGCGGTGCCACTCGCAACATCGTGGAAGGTGGCCGCATAGGTGGGCGTCAGCGCGCCGTTGACCTGGTTCTGCGCGTAAATCAACGGATTGAAGTACCCGACGGGCGCCTTCCCGGACGCGGCGGCCTGCTGGTTCGCCAGCGCGACGAAGCCTGCCCACATCGGCGCGGCAAAGCTGGTTCCGCCGTACTCGTTCGCGGTGCAGCCGGCCTGGTTGGCACACACGTAGAAGGTGAAGTCGGCGTTGGCGGAGACGTCCGGTCCGTTGCGATAGGCCGTGGAGCCACGGTTGCTGGAATTGACCACACCGCGGATCTTTTGCCAGGACGGAATCGCGATCTGCGCGGGAGAAACACCGCCGCCGCTGTCGCTCCACGCCGTCTCGGCCTTCCACGCGCCTGCCGCCGAGCCCGTCGTCAGACTGGTCCCGCCGACGGAAATGACGTAGGCGCTGTCCGCGGGCCATGCCTCGTTGCTGGTCGACCAGGTCGCGCTGTCGCCGGACGCCGCAAAGAACGATTGCCCCTGGGCAGCCATTTTTTCGAAGTACGGATCCAGCGTGGACGGATCGGCCGGCGTCCAGCCCCACGAGCAGCCGATCGCCGTCGGCAACGGATTGCGGGTCGTCATCGCGGCGAGGATGGCCGTGTCGGCGGAACCGACGAACATCGTCAGGCTCGCGAGCCCGGGCGCCATGCCGATGGCCTGGGTCATGTCGAGCGTCTGCTCGCCGTCATCGCATCCGCTTGGGTCGCAGGACGTAGCGGTCCCGTCGGTCGAGACGAGCGTGATCGGGACGCGGTTGGTTTGCCCGACGTTGCTGAAATAGGTGTCGAGGTCGGCCAGCTCCGTGCCCGCGTATTCAAGCAAGCCCAGGTGTTGCCCCGCGCCCGTCAGGCTGGCGCCGCCATAGTAGGCCGCGCGCATGTCGCTTCCGAGAAATGACGCGGACGGCCCCGACCCGGTCGTGGCTCGAGGCGCGATGGCGTCGGGGCGGATGGCGCCCGCTTTCGCATAGTCAGTCTTCCTGACGAACAACGGATGCGGAATCGAATAGTTGTCGAGCCCCGACACGTGCCAAAGCGGAACCCCCATCGAGGTGGTCGGTTCACGATCGGGGCCGAAGAAGAGCCGGCCCTCCGTCGGATGCCGGTAGTAACGCAGCTTCAGGTTGAACGCGGCTTCGATCGCCGATACGGGCCCGCTCACCTGGATATCCATGCCGTCGCGGCTGCCTCCCTTCAACGTCAGGCCGTGATCGACGAGATATTGCACGGTCGACGCGTAGTCCGCCCGGGTCGGACCGAATCGCGCGGTGAATTCAGCCGGCGTCAGGTAATGACGGAAGTTCGGACTGCCCGGGTTGGTGACATCCGCGACGAATGCGTCCAGGCCTGCCCGGTCCCGCAGCGGAAGCACCACGTCGAGCAGCATCTGCCGGTCCGCCGGAACGGCGCTCGCGGGCGCCGCCAACGCGACGCCGGTTTCGGCCCGGACGTGGCGGGTCAGTACCTCTGCTGCATGGGCCGGCACCGTCGCGCCAAGCAGGGAGAGCAACGCGAATGAAAGCGATACGACATGTGGCATACGGCCGGTTTCATTTCTCGAACACCGTCTCTCCGTCATTCCGATCTGGTTCATGATTTCCCCTTTCGATTGACAAAGCTCCGCCCAGGTCGAATTCAAAAGAAAACAACCTTACAAATTGTCATTTGAAGACAAATTTCGATATTGATTCTGTTTTTATATCTACGACGGAAAACGCTACGACTTCGGTCAATGCTGATGAAGCATGTCGCACGCCACTTTCGCGCAACACCGGAAGTCCGTCACAACACGATGCAAGTGGTATCGTGACGTCGTCACGCAGGCCCGAGATAGCGGGCCCGCCGCGCGGCGGCGGATACCGATATTTCGGCGGTCAATGTAGTAAAGCTTCAGTCCGACGCCCGCACTTCGATTTGTTATACTACATAATCATCAGGCATCAACCCTGGAATCGATTATTTCCGCCAATATCGAAACCCGAAAATATTCACGCGATCGCATTGCCATATTGCAATTGTCGCCATTCGACAAATTAACCGGATATCTCGCAGCCATTTGGCTGATTGTTCAAATCAACGAAATTCAGGCAATGCGATCGGGCTTCATCGTATTGGCGACCGACCCGCGATGACGTCAGGTTGCCGTCCTTGATTCATCCACCGAACCCGGAGGCCGAACATGACTGTCGATCTCACCACCCAAGCGTCGACCCGCACCGCCCAACTGGTCACCCGGGTGTACGCGAGGCTCCTGCTGGTCGGCTTCGCGCTGGTGCCTGCCTATCTGATCGCCTACCTGTACTTCTTCCAGGACCCGTCGCTGAAATTCGAGAATCACGCCTTTCACGAACTGGCGATCGCGGCCGCCACGCTCGAAGGCGTGTTCGTCACGTATGTCTGCTGGCGCTGCTATCGCCTGTCGGGTGAGCCGTTGCTTCGCTGGCTTACGCTGGGCTTTCTGGGCTTTTCGCTCGTCTATGCGTTGCATGGCTTGTTCACCGGCATGGCGCATCACAATATCTGGCTGTTCCTGCTGTACGGACCGGCATCGCGCCTGACCATGTCGATCCTGATCCTGGTCGGGCAGCTCACCTATAGTCACAAGGCCGACAGCGCAACAACCCGCGCCGATCCCCGCACCTGGTTACCCTGGCTCGCCGTGTTCGGACTCGTCGACGTCGCGGTCGCCGTGATCGCCTTCTCGCCGGTGGCCGGCCACCTGTGGGTGCGCCTGTCGATGGAAGGCGGCGCACTGCTGCTCTCGAGCGTGAACGTCGTTGCACTGGTCATACGTCGCATCCGCTCGCCGCTGATGACGATCTACGGCATTTCGGTCACGTCGTTCGCGCTCTCCTCGCTCGCCTTCATCCTCGGGCGGCCGTGGAATCACATGTGGTGGCTCGCGCATGCGATTTTCGCCGCCGGCTTCTTCCTGCTCAGTTTCGGCGTGGTGCAGGCCTTTCAGACGACCCGTTCGTTTTCGAAGATCTACAGCCAGGCAGAACTGTTTGCCCGGTTGAGGGACGCGATGGCCAGGACGGAGCGCGCGCTGCAGGCGCTTCAACAGACCAACGAAAAGCTCGAGCACCTGGCGGCCACGGACCCGCTCACGGGCGCGGCCAACCGGCGGCAATTCATCGAAAGCGTGGAAGCGGAAATCAACCGGGCAAAGCGCAATGGCGCGCCGTTCTCGCTGCTCGCGCTCGATCTCGACCACTTCAAGGCGATCAACGACAGTTACGGGCATCAGGCGGGCGATCAGGTGTTGCAACGCTTCGTCGACAAATGCGCCGATGCGATCCGGCCGTACGACGGCGTTGCGCGGGTGGGCGGCGAGGAATTCATGGTGCTGCTGCCGCAGGCCGCGCTGGACACCGCCCGGTCGATCGGCGAGCGCATCCGCGCGGCGATCTCCGGCGCGCCGTTCGAAGCAGGCGTCGGCGAACCGATCAAGGTCACCGTGAGTGTCGGCGCCTCCGAATTCGGCCGGGACGGCGAGACGATCGACGCGATCCTGCGCAAGGCGGACGAACGCCTGTACCGCGCGAAGCATCAAGGTCGCAACCAGGTGGTCGCCGGGTAAGCCGGTTGCCGTGTCGGGGCCGTCTTCCGCGTCGGCGACAAGCGCTCTTCAATTCATGACGCCCCGGCATCGCCGGGCGCGTCATGTCGCGGCCGTATCAGAACGGACTGCGTGTCGTATCGCCATTGGTGAACACCGCGTCGACGACCTGATAGAACGCCATCGCCGTATCCGCGACCTCCCAGACCGCAAGGATGACGTGGTAGCCGCTACGCATCGGCAGCCGGCATGAGTGAATGGTCGGCTGCTGTGGTACCAGGTTCGCGTTCGGGTCCCAGTATGGCTGGCCGGGATTCTGGATCGTGCAGAACGGCGTGGGCTCGAACTGCGCGCGCGTCAGTTTTTCCGACGGGTTCCAGTCGGCACGTGTAATGAAGTAGTTCCAGCGACGCGTCTTGTGCACGGCGCTGAATTCCCATTTGAAATTCTGCACCGCGCCCGGCCGTAGCGGGATCTTCTGCCAGCGGCCCGGCGACTGCTCGTTCAGCACGGGCAGCGGGCCATTCGTGCTGGCGCCGGCGATTTCGCCGTCCTTCGGTGGTGCGGCATTCTTCGCGTCGTCCGGCGCGAACGAATCCGACAGGCCGCTTTGCGTCGCGGGGAAGAACTTGCCGTTCTCCATCGCGTTCGCGTGCCAGGCGTCGACAGGGCAGTTCGGATTCTGGCCTTGCGTGCACAGCACGATGCGCGAAGGCGGTTCGGTCAAACGGCCGTGCGCGTGAGCACCGGCCGCCGCGACCAGCAGCACCACGCCGGCCAGCGAGCGTGGCATGACGGAAGCAACGTACCTGCGGATGATCTTGTTCATGAGCCCTCATGGCATTGATGTCGAAACGGATATGCGCTCATCGAGCCTGTCGCAAGATCCCGGGCAGGGATTCCTGGCGACGCGTCGTCGCGCACGCTGATCGGCAAAAGCGGCGGTCGGATGAAACCTCGGCAGGCGATGATCGATCGCCATGCTTCCTGACAAATAACTTTCACCGATTCGAACCTTATCCGCGAAAATCGGAAAAATAAACTTCCCTCATGAGTAATTTTTTTGATTCGCGACATCGAAACATCCATTTTCAGGATGCGTTGTTCGTCAGCCCTGATGCAACGCGGATTTTGGTGTTTGACGATCGTGAATGATCGATCTCGATATTTCACGTTTGGAGGGCGCCGGCATGATCATCTTCATTGTTCAATAATTTTATTGGTTTAATTGAATTGAACTCGCAAACAATCGTAGACCAAATCAAGATTGCCACCGATTGCGAAGTAAAGATGTCACGTCGCCAGCCGTCGTCGAGCGAGAGATGTGAAAACCGGTGAATTCATGAGGTTGTGCGCCGCGCATCAGAGTCAGAGTTGCCACCGGGCGGGCGCCGCGAAGATCGGTGTCAACTCTCCCGCAGCGCGGCTTCAGCTCCGCCAGTCGTGATCACACGATGTTCGGGATCGGCACTCGATAGCGGCTAATCGCGCGCAGCGCAGCCTTGTGCTCATTTCCCACGGCATCGGAACGCTGAACGGATACCGTGTCGCAACACGGCCCAACCAATCTCCAAATGCTTCCTCGCAGGCCCCCCTTGATTTCGATGCAATTCGATATCCGGGAATCATCAATTTCCGGTTGAAAATCGCACCCGATCACCTATGCTGAATTTCGCGTGAAATGCGGTGCGCCGGACACGGCGAAGCAAAATATTCCCGCAATTGACGCGCCTTTTATTCACTATTTTTAACCCATATCTGGAGAGAACATTATGACTGCAGCGTCGCGCGTTCTGACTTCCCGGGGTGCGGAAATTGAAGTGAGCGTCCTTCGCGAGCAAGGCGCCTTTCACGTTACCGCCGTTGCGTGCGGTCATTTCGCGGCGCTCGACCGGCTGTCGCTACCGGTCAGCCAGATGCAGCTGCGCGGCTACGGCAGGAGTGTCGCGCAGGACCGGCAGGCCACGCCGGCGCTGAGCGACTACGTCGCCGATCTCGACACGGTCACGGCCGCCGGAGCGAACGGGAAAACCGTGCTGTTCGGCTACTCCCATGGCGGTTATTTCACGACGGCGTATGCGCTGGCGCATCCCGACCGGATCGGTGCGTTGATTCTGGTCGAGCCGGCGCTCTACACGCCGAAGGAAGACCTGCTCGAGCGTGCGCGGAAGGCCGCCGCGGGGGACAAGGCGGGCGCGGTCGAGCGCGTGCTCCGATACGTCGATCCGACCGTCGGACTGGTGCAGGAGCGTGCGACGCAGGTCGTTCAATCGATCGTCACCAACATCAACAGCGACAACCTGCTGGCCCACGAATTCACGATTCGCGCGGAGAACCCGATCTCCGACGACAACCTCGCCCAACTGCGGGTGCCGGTCCTGCTGATCGGCGGGACCGACAGCCATGTGAACTTCATGGTCAAGCGCGCGGCGCAGGCAATTCCTTTCGCCTCGGTGTTCTGGGTGCAGGGCGCAACCCACCTCGACCTGCAGGGCGACAAGCATGCCGACGCGATCTCGGGCGCCGTGGAAGCCTTCCTGAAAAGCGTCGGGTAAGCGGCGGCGACCCGCTCCGTGCGACCGGCCGGTCCGCGCCGGTCGCGCGCGGGCGGCTTAGCGCAGCGCGCCGAGCACGACACCGACGATCCGGTCGACGCACGCGTCGAGCGATTCATTGCCGGTGTCGACGCGCACTTCCGGATGCAGCGGCGGCTCGTACGGCGACGAGATTCCCGTAAAGTCCGTGATCAATCCCGCGCGCGCCTTTCGGTACAGGCCCTTGACGTCGCGCTGTTCGCAGACCTGAAGGTCGCAGTCACAGTGAACCTCGATGAAATCGCCCGGTGCGAACAGCGCGCGCACGGTCTCGCGATCCCCCTGGAACGGCGAAATGAATGCGGACAGGACGATCACGCCGGCATCGACGAACAGCCGGGCGACTTCGCCCGCGCGGCGGATGTTTTCCGTGCGGTCGTCGGCCGAAAAGCCCAGGTCGCTGCACAGGCCATGCCGGAGGCTGTCGCCGTCCAGTACGTAGGTTCGCTTGCCGGCAAGGTGCAAGCGCTGCTCGACCGCCACCGCCAGCGTCGACTTGCCCGCGCCCGACAACCCGGTCAGCCAGATGGCGAGCGCCCGGTGCGCCTGCTGTCGTTCGCGGTAGCGACGGTCGATCGACGGCGTTTGCGATCCGGTTTCACCAGCAGAATGCAGCATTCTCATCAATTGAAATCTCCCCAAAGTGTGTCAAGCGAGATAGCGGGCACGCGATGTCCCGTGCGAAGTCAGCGAGCGCCAGCGGTGGCGCTGTCGGCGGGCGCAGCCGACCAACCGCCCCCGGTCGCCCGGATCACGTCCACGGCCGCGAGCAGGCGCCGGGTCTGAGTCTGCGCGGCGGCGCGGTCCGCGGCGAGCTGGCTGCGCTGCGCGTCGACGACGTCGAGGTAGGTGGCGATGCCGCGCTCGTAGCGGGTCAGCGCCACCTGGTAGGCGCGCGAGGCCGACTCCTGCGCGGCTTTGCGCGCGTCGGCCTGCAACGCGTGCTGCTCGACGTCGGACAGCGCATCCTCCGTTTCGCGCAGCGCCTCGAGCAGCTTGTTCTGGTGATCGGCGAGCGCTTCCTCGTAGCGCGCCTTCGCCGCCGCGAGGTTCGCGCGATTGCGCCCGCCGTCGAACAGCGGCAGCGTCAGCGCGAGCGGCCCGAGGTTGAACTGGGTGGAATCGCCGTTCGTCAGTTCCCGCAGGTTGCGCGACGCGTAGCCGAAATCGCCGGTCAGTTGCACGCCTGGATAGAACGCGGCCTCCGCCACGCCGACCTGGGCATTCGCGGCGCGCAGGTTCGCGACGCTCGCGCTCAGGTCCGGCCGATGTCCGAGGAGTTGCGCCGGCAGGCCGACCGGGATGCGCGGCGGCGCCGGCAGCGGCGCATTCGCGCTCGCGTCGAGGGGCCGCGACGGCGCTTCGCCGACGAGCACCGCCAGCGCATGCTCGAGTGCATCACGCTGGCGAACCACCTCGTGCAGTTCCGCCTCGGCATTCGCCTCCTCCACGCGCGCGCGCGACAGGTCGAGCTCGTTGGCGAAGCCGGTGCGAAAGCGCGCCGTCACCAGCTCGCGCGTTTCCCTGCGCGTCGCGAGCGCACTTTCGAGGATGCGTTGCTCGGTTCCTACGCCGCGCCACTGCCAGTAGACGCGGCCGACCTGGGTGGACAGCAGCAGCGCGACGCCGGCGTAGTCGGACTGCGCGGCGAGGAACTGCGCATCGGCCGTTTCGACGACGCGCCTGACCCGGCCCCACAGATCGATCTCGTAGGTCATCGACAGGCCCGCGGCGACGTTGTTGCCGAGGATCAGCTGGCGGCCGAATACGATCGCCTGCTGCGTGTTGAGGGAACTGCGCATGCGCTGCGCGGACGCATTCGCGTTGATCGCCGGCAACTGCTGGGCGCGGGCGACGCCCAGCAGCGCCTGGGCCCGCAGCAGCCGTTCGGCGCCGGCTTTCAGGTTCGGGCTGTTGCGAAACGCGCGTGCCTCGAGCGCGTTCAGCGCGGGGTCGCCGAACACGGTCCACCACTCGTCGGGCAGCGGCACGGACGTCGCCTCGGACGTCGCATGCCGGTAACGCGCCGGGGTGGTGTCGGCGGGTGCGACGAAGTCGGGGCCGACCGTCATGCAACCGGACAGCAGGACGAGCATGGCGGGCCACGCCAGGGAAGTGAGTTGTCTCGACATGAAAATGACTTGGCAAGCGTTGGAGGCACCGGAAGCGCGCGCAGCGGCGGGCCGCTGCCGTGCCTGCCGGGGCCTGTTGTTGGCGGAACAGGCCCTAGCGGGACGTGCTGGATCGGGACGGCGTCTTGTGTGCGTCGGCGAACCAGACGATGCCGATGCAGGCGAACAGCAGCAGGCCCATGATCAGGAAGCAGTCGTTGAACGCCATCACGTAGGCATCGCGGCGCACCCCCGCATCGATCAGGCGCGTCACGCGCTCGTCGGCCAGCGGCCACGGATCGTCGCCGCGCGCCAGCAACGTGCGCGTGAGCTGCCCGATGCGGAGCAGCGTTTCGGGCTGCGCGGGCGAGATCCACTCGACCAGCCGCGACGAGTGGAAGTGTTCCCGCCAGGTCAGCAGCGTCGACAGCACCGCGATGCCGACGGACGCGCCGAGATTGCGCGTCATGCTGAAGAGCGCCGACGCCGACGCGGTTTCCGCCGGCGCCACGCTCTTCATCGCGAAGTTCGCGATGATCAGCATGATGAAGGGCTGGCCCAGCGCGCGAACGATCTGCGACATCATCAGCTGGTCGTATCCCGTGGTGGCGTCCATGGTCGTGTTCATCAGGCAGGACACGCCGAACAGCAGGAAGCCGAACGCGCACAAGAGGCGGTTGTCGACGCGGCTCGCGAGCGCGGTAACGATCGGCATCACGAGCAGTTGCGGCAGACCGGCCCACATGATCACCTCGCCGATCTGCATCGGCGTGTAGCCGGCGATCCGGCTGAGAAACATCGGGATCAGGAACGACGAGCCATACAGCGCGACGCCGGACACGGCCGACAGGATCGCGGCGACCAGGAAATTGCGCCGGCCGTAGAGGCCGAGATCGACGAACGGTTCGCGACGGAAGTGGTCGTTCACGATCCACGCCAGCACCCCGGCGAAGGCCAGCGCCGCGCAACTGATGATCAGCGGCGAGTCGAACCAGTCCTTGAGGTTGCCTTCCTCGAGGAACACCGTCAGCGCGCCGAGGCCGACGGCCATGCAGCCGATGCCGGTCCAGTCGGCGTGCCGGAGCAGCCCGGGCCGCGTCTCGCCCGGTTCGAGCCCGTAGACGATGCCGGCGACGAGCAGCAGGCCGGGAAGCCAGTTGACGTAGAAGATCGACTGCCACCCGTAGCTTTCGCTCAGGTACGCGCCGAACGTGATGCCGAGCACCGGCGCGAGCGTGCCGGTCAGCCCGAACATGCCCATGCCGGCGGCGCGGCGCGTCGGCGGCAGCCGCGTCATCAGGAGCGTCATGGCCATCGGAATCATGCCGCCGCCCGTGAACCCCTGAAGCGTGCGCAGCACGATCATGCTCTCCAGGTTCCAGGCGAGGCCACACAGGCTGGACGTCACCAGGAACGCGACAGCCGTGCCGATCAGGTAGTTGCGCACGCCGAACACGCGGCCGAGCAGGCCGGTGAGCGGGATCACGATGATCTCGGCCACGAGATACGACGTCGAGATCCACGAGCCCTCTTCCGGGGTCGCGGACAACGCGCCGAGGATGTCCTTGAGCGACGCGTTGGTGATCTGGATGTCGAGAATCGCGATGAACGCGCCCATCATGCTCGCCAGGACCGCGATCCAGGTTCGCGCGTCGACATGCTCCGGCGATGCTTGCGTGCCGCGCACGCCTGTGGAAACCGTGTTCATGGCCGTCCGTGTCAGCGTGCGTCGGCGAGCCGTACCGGCCCGGACTGATCGACGCGCACCTCGACCCGCGCGGACATGCCCGGCACGAGACGCCCCTTCAGCGCCGCCACGTCGGCCGGCGCCAGCGCGATCTTCACGGGTATCCGCTGCACGATGCGCGTGAAGTTGCCGGTCGCGTTGTCCGGCGGAAGCATCGAGAACTGCGCGCCGGAGGCCGGCGAGAAGCTGTCCAGCGTGCCGACCAGCGGACGGTCCTTCAGCGCGTCGACGATGACCGCGACCTGCTGCCCGGGATTCAGGCGCGTCAGTTGCGTTTCCTTGAAGTTCGCGGTCACCCAGACCTTGTCCTCCACCACCGCCGCCATGTGCTGGCCCGCCTGCATCGCGATGCCGACCTCGACGATCCGCTTGCCGATCCGCCCGGCCGCCGGCGCCCGCACCGTGTGGTACTCGAGGAATTGCCGCGCGTCCTTGAGCTGGGTCTGCAGCACGCGGATCTGCGCCTCGTCGACGTCCCGGGTGGCGGCGACCGAATCGACCTGCGCTGCGGCGGCCTCGACGGCCTTGCGGCGCGCGTCGACATCCGCGGCGGCACTGGCCTGGGTGGCCACGGCCGCGTCCAGCTCGGACCTGGCGACGGCCTTCATCTGTTCGCCGTACAGCTGGCGATAGCGCTCGGCGTCCTGGTTGGCGCGCCGCAATTGCGCCTCGGCCTGCTTGAGCTGCGCGCCGGCGCCGCCGACCTGCGCGCGCATCTGGACGACCTGTGCATCGTCGCGCAGCACCTGTTGCGTCGCGCTGTGGATCTGCGCCTCGATCTGCTCGATCCGGGTGCGCTGATCGGTCGGGTCCAGCTCGGCGATCGGGTCGCCCTCGCGCACGAACTGGTTGTCGGTCACGAACACGCGCGACACGACGCCGTTGATGCGCGGCGACACGATGTGCACGTGGCCCGTCACATAGGCATTGTCGGTCTCGACGTAATGCGCGCCGCGCCACGCCATGCGCGCGGCAACGCCGAGCGCGACGAGCACCAGCGCGCCGGCCAGCCAGACGACGCGATGGCTGCGCCGCGTCGGCGCGGCTGGATTCGGGCGATCCTGTACGACAGACATCTTCATTCTCCGATGGTGAGTGGCGA
Organism: Burkholderia crassaminum; assembly: GCF_964265005.1. NCBI lineage: Bacteria > Pseudomonadati > Pseudomonadota > Betaproteobacteria > Burkholderiales > Burkholderiaceae > Burkholderia > Burkholderia crassaminum. Next base: position 997,512 of record NZ_OZ183801.1, read on the forward strand.
TGCGCGGTCACCCGACCGGGCGTCGCCATATGTGAATCGATCGTCTTGCGGGGCTGCGGAGAGCACGGCCAAGGTGCCCACGTACGCGAGCGCCGGCGGCTCGTCGAGCACGAGGAAATGGCAGGCGCGCACGGGCGGCGCCGCGCCGTCGTCCAGCAGCGCGAATGCGCGCGCGTCGGCGCCGACGCGCAGCCGGAAGCTGTCGAGGCGTCGCCTCAGGCCCTCGCCGGTCGCCTTCAAGTAGGATTCCTTGGCAGTCCAGAGTCGCGCGAATGCGCGCGGATCGCGCGGCGTGCCGCCGCGTTTCGCCAGTGCGGCCGCCTCGAACGCGTACAGCCGCCATGCGAGCCTGTCGTAGGCGGCGCCGTCCGGCGCCTCGAGATCGAATCCCACCGGGCATTCGCCGAGCGCCACGCCCCCGAACGGCCCGCTGTGGGACAGATTGAAATGCAGCCGCGGATGATCCGGCAGCGCCGGCTTGCCGTGCGCGTCCGGCGCGATGACGAGCGAGCGCGAAGCGACGCCCAGCCATTCCGCCAGCAGCACGCGCAGTGAAGCGTGGTGCCGCGCGTACGCAGCCTGCCGCTCGAGCGGCAGGCGCCGCATCCGTTCACGCTCGCGCGCATCGAGCAGCGCCGCGCAACCGCGATCGTCCCAGTCGCCGTGCGCGACGGACCACACGCGGCATTCGACGGACGCCTGCGGCGCATCCGCGCGCAACCGGCGCGCCGGCACGTCGCGCCACAGCCCGCATGCATGCAGGTGCTGCGTATCGGTGTGCCAGCGGGACGCGTGGGCAACCGGGCTCATGCCGCGCGCCAGTGCCGGCAGGCGGCCCGTTGCTCGGGCTCCGGCGCGGCGGCCAGCGCCAGCGCGCCCTGCAACGGCGCGTCGCCGCCGTGCGGCGACAGCCGGATCTCGGGCATCGCGAGCGGTCGCTTGAGGAAGGTCGCGCCGAGCGCGCGCGCGACGGCGTCGGGCAGCGCGGGAAAGCGATGCACGAGCCCGCCGCTCAGCGTGATGCAGGTGCTGTGGAACAGCTCGACGAGATTGGCGCTGCATGCGGCGAGCGCGTCGGCCGCGCCGTCGAGCCAGCGCGCCGCGGCGACATCGGCCGGGTGCCGCTCGGCGAGGCGCTCGAACGCGCGGCCGGATGCGTAGGCCTGCAGGCATCCGTGCCGACCGCAACTGCACAGCGCGCCATGCGGATGCACGAGCAGATGGCCAAGCTCGCGGTCGCGCAGCACGTTGCCGTCGACGCAGATCCCGCCGCCGACGCCGGTGCCGAGCGAGAAATGAACCAGGTTGCGCGCGCCGAGCGCCCACGCGTCGGCGAGCGTTGCCGCCGTGCCGTCGTCGCACCACACGATCCGCTCGCGCGCGAACGGCGCGAGCGTCGCGACGACCGGCGCGCCCTCCCACGCGGGACGATTCGGCCAGCGCTCGACCCGGCCGTCGCGGTCCAGGTTCGGGGCGCTGGCAATCGCGATCGTGGCGGGCCGGCCATGGACGGCGCATTGCCGCTCGAGATACGCGGCAAGCGCCGCCAGCACCTCGTCCGGCGCGGGATGCATGTCGAGCCCGACGCGGTGCTCGAACACCGTGTGCGAGCCGTCGCGCGCGGCCAGCGCGATCTTGCTGCCGCCGATGTCGATACCGAGCCGCATCATCAGAAGCGCGCCGCGCCGTCGACCGGCACCACGGCGCCGCTGACGTAGGACGCCTCGTCGGACGCAAGAAACACGACGGCGGCCGCCACTTCGTGCGCGTTGCCGAGCCGGCGCAGGCCGATCTGCTCCGTCACGCGCGCCTCGTCCTGCTCGGTGTAGTGCGACTGGCCTGCGCTCGACAACGCGCCGGGCGCGACGACGTTCACCGTGACCCCGTGGCCGCCGACTTCCTGCGCGAGCGAGCGCGCATAGGCGTGCAGTGCCGCCTTCGACGCCGCGTACACGCCCTGCCCGGCCAGCCCGCGCTCGCCGGCCGTCGAGCCGATCAGCACGATGCGGCCGCTGCGCTGCCGAAACATCGGGCGCAGCACGCCGCGGCACAGCTGGGCGACCGCCTTGAAATTCAGGTCGAGCAGGCGATCGCAGTCGTCTTGCCCGGTCAGCAACGCCGATTTGCGCAACGTGGCGCCGGCCGCGCAGACGAGCACGTCGATCCGGCCATGCGATTTCAGTATCTCGCCGATGGTGGCCGTAACGTCGTCGGCGCGCGTGACGTCGAGCCGGACCGGATGAATTCGCGCCGCGACCGCTGCATCCGCGCGTGTCGCGTCGAGCCCTTCGGGGTGCGTGAAATGGCAGGCGACGACCGTCGCGCCCTGCGCGGCGAGCGCGCTGCAGATCTGCGCGCCGAGGTAACCCGAGGCGCCGGTGACGACGCAGATTTTTCCGTGGAGATCGAACATGGGTCTATCCGAAATTGACGTGCCGGTACGGCGACGGGGGGCGCCCCGTCAGGCGCCGATGGACGGGGCGCCCGCCGGCGCATGCAACGGCGACGGCGCTTCGTCGCCGGCTCGCTGGGGCTTGCCGAATGCGGTCGGCAGCGAGACCGCCAGCGCCTGGCCGTCCATGATCACGAGCGGCTGGCTCACATACGGCTCGTCGACGTAGCGATCGAGTATCGGCGCGCCGTGCGCGTCGTAGCGGTCGATCACGCACAGCCGGTGCAGCACCGCGCCATTGCTCCGATGCGCGGGCCACTCGGCGGGATCGAGGCGGCACGCCGCGTGCAGCATGCCGAGCAGCAGCGGGTCGAACGCAACCCATTCGCCGTCGATGCGGAACTCGGTCCAGTAGTGCCCGGTCGAGAACGGCGTGGCCAGCAGTAGTCCGAAGCATTGCCGCGCGTCGAGGCCCTGCTCGTGCGCCTGTTGCAGCATGCGCTTCGACGCGCCACCGCATTCGCAGACGCGATGCTGCTCGATGAAGCCGACGTCCCACCGGCACGCTTCCGGCAACATGAAGAAGCGATAGCCGGCCCATTCATCCAGTAGCGCCTTCACCGGGCCCGCCGCGTAACGGGCGTGCTCCGCGATCGGCATGTGCAGCACCTCGAGCGGATCGGCCGTCGCGCTGTCCGCGTCGATCGGAAGGACCTTCACGGTGGCAGCGTCGATCCGGTGGCTGGCCGCCAGCTGCAGCGCCCGCGCCCACGTCCGCATTGCCAGCCGCTGGATCGACGGCAGCCCGAGGTGCAGCGCAAGGTTCGACAGATCGAACGGGTCGTAGCGGCGCGCGCCCTCGGCGCCCACGCACGGCAGGCCACGCTGTGTCAGGTCGTCGAGCATCGCGGGAGGCATGCCGTAGTGGCGCGCGGCGGTGTCGGCGTCCGTGTCGAAGCGCCGCACGCTTGCCGGAATCGCCGTGATCAGGCCGAGCAATTCCTGAGTAAGGTCATTGGTATTTCGCATAGCAGTCTTGCCGGCACGGCGGCAGTCGATCGTTCTAAAGGTGGGTCCGTCAGGCAGACGACGTTTGAAAGAGACGTCCGTTCGCGCGAACGGGGCGTGCCCGATCGCTTTGTTTCATCTTTCGCCGCGTTTTATTTGATTGTTTCTTTGATTTAAAAAGTCAGCACGGATTCGTCTTGTATTTACTATTCCGCCGAGACTGGATTACAAATTCCTGTTGCGAATAATAACAGTGCATGAATATAATTCACAGACACATCAATGAAATTCATGATGAACCGGCGAACGCCAGGATGACGAAGAATTCATCCTGGCCTGATCCGCCAAATATATTGACAAATGACTGAGAGAGCCGTCCGCGTCCGGCTGGACGACGGATGCGTGTTTGCCAGAGGAGGGGTAATGGCCGAGAGCCTTGATTTGCAGCTTCGTGACCTGTATATACGCGCGTTGCGACTGCATCGCCGGGCGGAGACCTTGCCGCCCGATGGGCTTCTTGCCGCCCTGTCCATCGATTCCGTCTCGATGCTGGAGATCAGCATCGGCGTCGAGGCGAAATACGGCATCGAAATAGACCCGGACGATCTGTCCGCGAACCTGCTGGATTCGTTCGAGGTGCTCGCGCGATATATCACGGATAAGCAGGCCGCCTCCACGATCGGCTAGGCGCGCGATCGCACGCCCGGCTAAATAATCGACGATTACCTGTTCAATTCCGATTCATTCGGAATTGCGATGCCGCTCGTCCATTTAAATTTAATCCACGCATTTGAAGCGGAAACCGATTCCAGCACATCTAATTCAGCCGGTCATTTACAAAAATGGCATCAATCGATGATTCGGCTGGTTTCGGCAATCGGTTGCGCAATTCGACTCGTTGGTCTCCTCTCTAAACTGGAATGCTCATGTCGACAACCCTCGATCATCGCGACACGCACTGGAAGGATCTGGCTGGCTCCTATGACGCCATCATGGCCAAGGTGCCGCAGATGCACGATCTGTTCGCGGAAATCGTGCGCCACCTCCCGGTCGATGCCGGCCGCATCCTCGATCTCGGCGCGGGCACGGGCAACTTGCTGAAGGCGGCCGCGACGGCCCGGCCCGACGCGCAACTGATCGCGCTCGACCCGGCCGAGCCGATGCTCGACATGCTGCGGACGAAATTCGACGGCCAACAGGACGTCGCGTGCATCGTCGGCTCGGCGCATGCGATCGACCTGCCGGACGGCTCCGTCGACGCCGTGGTGTCCAACTATGCGCTGCACCACCTGACCCACGACGAGAAGCGGATCTGCGCGCGTGAAGTGATGCGCGTGCTGCGGCCGGGCGGCAAGTTCATCTATGGCGACCAACACTGCCGGATGATGGGGGGTCCCGACGATCCCGCGTGGGTCGCGGACATGTTCTCGCTACTGTCGGACAAGGCGATGCACTACCTGCGTACCGCGGGACTGGCGCGAATGCTGCTGCAGATCGAACTGATGCCGAAGTTCCTGCGCGCCGACGGCGAGATGCCGGTGCCGGTCGACTACTGGCTCGAATGCCTCGACGCGGCGGGCTTCCCGCCGGCCACCGTGGTCAAGATGGTGCCGGCTGAATTGCTGAACTGCGTGATCGTGGCGGTCAAGCCATGCTGAGTGCGCGCAACGCAAGCGAGGCGGCGGGCGTCGCCGTGCTGGGCGCCGGCGTGGTCAACCCGGTCGCCGCGACGCTGGAGGGCTTCTCGGACGCCCTGTCGAACACACGCGCGCGCGTCGGCGTGCTCGACGGCATGCCGATTCCCCGCGGCAAGGCGCTCGCGGGCCTCGTGAGCGACGCGGCCTTCGACGGGCCGGAGAAGGCGTTCCGGATGGCGCACGCGGCAATGGCGCAGGCGATCGACGCGAGCGGGCTCGACCTGTCCGCGCTCGACGATGTCGGCGTGATCCTCGCGACGATGGGCGGCGAAAGCCATGCGGCCGAGCAGTGCTATGCGACGCTCGATACGTCGTCGGCCATCGACGACGCGGCGCGCGCGGCGCTCGGCGCCTATCCGAACGGCGTGCTCCTGCAACGCCTGTGCGCGAGCTTCGACGTGCTCGGGCCGCGCTTCGTGATCAGCAACGCATGCGCGTCCGGCAACATCGCGATCGGTCTCGCGCTGGATTTCCTGCGGGCCGGCAAGTGCAAGGCGATGATCGTGGTCGGCGTCGAAGTCATCAAGCCCAGCATGATCTGGGGTGCGGAGCGCGCCGGCTTCGTCGGCACCCGGCTCGCGCCTTTTCATCCCGATCGCGACGGCGCGATCCTCGGTGAAGGCGCCGCCGCGCTGGTGCTGGCCGAGCCGGCGCTGGCCGGCCAAGCGCCCGCGCTCGGCTGGGTCGACGGCTTCGGCAGCGTGTGCGACCGCGGCGCGGCACCGATCACGCTGGCCGAAGACGGCTCCGGCCTGTATCGCGCGATGCAGCTCGCGCTCGACGACGCCGCGCGCGGCCGCGAGCAGCTCGACTACGTGAACGCGCACGCGCCCGGCACCCGCATGATCGACGCGATCGAATGCGGCGCGATCGCGCGACTGCGCGGTATCGGCGAGCCGGTGCTCGTCAACTCGACCAAATCGATCACCACGCATCTCGCGGGCGCCGCCGCGATCACCGAAGTCATCGCCACGCTCGTGCAGATGCGCGACGGCTTCGTGCACGGCAACGCCGGCCTCGATCGCCACGACGACACGCTGGCCTTGCGTCCCGTCGGCACGGCGAGCGTACGCCACGCGTTCGCGTTCGGCCTGTCGAACGCGTGCGGCGGCGGCGGCTTGAATACGAGCGTCGCGCTGTCGTCGGCCGCGAACGGGCAACCGCGCCGCCACGCGTTCGCGCCGCGTGCGGACGCGCCGCTCGTGATCACGGGCAGCAGCGCGATCGCGGCCGACGGGTTTTGCTGGCGGCCGGTGGGCGAGGACGGCCCGCGCCCGGCCGCGCGGCTCGGCGAGTTCGACATCTATCGCCACTACCCGGTCGAATCCAACTACCACTACATGAACCGCGCGGCCCAGCTTGCCGCCGCGTCGAGCGCAGACGCACTGCGCCGCGCCGGCATCGCGCCGGACACGCTGCCCTGCCCCGACGATCGCTTCGCGGCGATCTTCGGGAGCTGCGTCGGCGGTTCCCCGGAAGCCAGCCGCGTGATGTGCGACGGCTTGCGGACGAATCCGGCGGCCATCACGCCGAGCATGTCGCTGGACCACGGCATCCACCTCGGCGCCGCGCTCGTGTGCCGGCATTTCGGCCTGACCGGCACGACCTATACGCTGACGGGCTCGCGTCGTTCGGGGCTTCAGGCGCTCGAAGTCGCGGCGCTGTCGATCCGGGCCGAGCGGGCCGACGCGGCGCTGGTCGCCGGCTACGACGCATGGGATCCGCTCGAAGCGGCGCTCGCGCCGCATCTGCCCGGGCGGGCGGAACCGGCCGACGCGGCCGGTTCGCTGGTGCTGGAAACCGCCGAGCGGGCCGAGGCGCGTGGCGCGCGGGTGCTGGCGCGCCTGCTCGACGTGCGCACGCTGAGCGGTCGCGACGCGGCCGACGGCGCGCGCCCGGCGCTTGCCGAACGGCTCGGCCGCCATCTCGCGCAATACGCGCCGGACCGCGTCTATCTCGCGGCGCACGAGGCCGGCCGCTACCTGCCGCTGCTCACGCGCGCGCTGGATGTCTGCGGCCACGCGCCGGCCTGCCTGGCGCTCGGCGACGGCTTGCCGGACCCGCGCGCCGCGCTGTCGATGCTGGCGATCGACGACGCGATCGCGCGTGGCGCGACGTCGGCGATCGTCGCGCCCGGCGCGGACGGCACCGTGCTCGTCGCGATCGTCGCCGCCACGGAGAACGCGCAATGAGCGCCGTCGAGCATCGGATCGACGCCCATGCGGCCTTGCGCGCGCCGTCGGGCAATCCCGCCATGTTCTGGGCGATGGCCTACAAGATCAGCGACATCCTGATGACGCTGACGGAGACCGGCGCACTAGCGCGGCTGCAACAGGCGCCGGCCACGGCCGAGGCGCTCGCGGCGGCGGGCGGCTGGCGCGCCGCGCCGCTCGCGCAGTTTCTCGAGCTGCTGGCGACGGTCGGCGTGCTCGAGCGCAGCGGCGCCGCGTATTCGCTGCCGTCCGCGACGCGTGCCGTGCTGCCGGTCGTGGCGATGGAATCGCGATTGCGCCGGTGGCATGCCGACCACGGCTCGCTGCGCGCCGCGCTCGAGACCGGCGTGACCGAACGCCCGCTCGAACAGATCGACGACGCGGCGTTCCTGACCTGCTATCAGCAGGCGATGGCGGCCTCCGCGCGTGCCCTCGCGCTGCACGTCTACCGCTACGCGGCGATGCCGGCCCATGGCGCCATCCTCGATATCGGCGGCGCGGACGGCGCGCTCGCCGGCGAGCTGGCGGCGCTGCTGCCGCACACCCGTTATTGCATCGTGGACCGCCCCCCGGTCGCGGCCCATTTCGACGCGCGTGTCGCCGGCATGGCCGATCGCGAACGCTTTCGCTTCGTCGCGGACGACATCACCCGGCCGCAGGCACTGGGCACCGAAATTGCCGCAGCCGACGCCGCCATCGTGTCGAACGTGCTGCACCTGCTGAGCGACCGCGAGATCGACGCGCTGCTGGACGCGCTGCGCGGCGGGCTGCGCAGCGGCGCGCGGCTCGTCGTCTACGACCAGTTTCTCGATCCCGCCTGCTTCAGCGCCGCTGACCTGATGACCGTCGACTGGGCCTGCGTCGGCGCCGAGTTCGCGCTGACCGACCGCGACATGTGCGAACGGCTCGTGCGGCACGGCTTCACCGCGGTCGCGAGCCGGCGGTTCCCGCTCGTTCCCGGCGCGCTGGTCTGCGCGTCGGCGCCATGAGGTGCGCGCCATGCACGAGCCGATGACGACGGCAGGCGCAACGCACGACGCCGATCCCGCCGGATGCGAGGACGTGACGCTGCTGCCGCTCGCGATCACCCAGGTCGACGCGACTTACGGCTGCGCGGCCGGGTTGACGCCCGACGGCCGGTGGCTGAGGCCCGAACCCGTGTACCTGGCCGACGTGGCCGGCGACGCGCCGCACTACGCGTACGGTCGCCCCGTGCATTGCCGGCTGGCGCCATCCCGCGGCGCGGACCGGCGCCCGGAGGATCGCGAGCGCGTCGCATGGCTGCCCGCGGCGCAGGCCGTCGGCGACTGGGACGCGTCCCGGCTGGAGGCCTGGCTGTCGTCGCACTGCGACGCGAGCGTCGCGGCCGGGTTCGCCGGCGCGCGCAGCGCCGCCCTGATCGAGGCCACGCCGGAGCGTATCGAGCTGCTGCGCACGACGCGCCAGCGGCATCTCGTCAAGCTCGCGTTCCGCGACGCGGCCGGCGAGTCGCACGCGTGGATCGTGCCCGATCTCGCCTTTGCGCAAGCCGTGACGGCGATCCTGCGCGATGCGCCCGACAGCGCCGCGCGCGCGGGCCGGCTCGTCGAGTGCCTGGGCGCGACGCGCATGTTCCTCGCGATCGTCCTGACCAAGCCGCTCGGTCATGCGCGCGGCGTGATCCGGGGCTGCCAGCCGCTCGTGAGCGGCGTACACACGTTCCCCCCGTACCGGGACGGCTTCGCCGCCCTGTACGGGGAAGGCGCGGCACCCGCCGCTTTTGAAAACCGTTCCACACCCGAGGTGAAGTGATGCAGCTTGGCTATGTAATCGTCTATACGAACGATGTGTTGCAAACGGTGGCGTTCTACGAGCAGGCTTTCGGCCTGACGCGCCGCTTCGTGCATGACAGCAATCAGTACGCCGAAATGGAAACCGGCGACACGACGCTCGCGTTCGTCTGCGACGAGCTCGCGGCAACCAGCGTGCCCGTCCAGTACCGCAAGAACCTGGCCGGCGAAATGCCTGCCGGCATCGAGGTGGTGCTGGTCAGCCCCGAGATCGAGGCGGCCTACGCGCACGCGGTCGCCAACGGCGCCACGCCGGTCAAGACGCCGATCGAGAAGCCCTGGGGGCAAAAGGTCGGCTACGTGCTCGACAACAACGGTGTGCTGGTCGAGCTGGCGACGCCGCTGCGCTGATCTCCCGACGCGAGGCACTCGTCATGCACCACGATCCCAGGCAACTGCAGGCGCCGGTGATGCTGGCCGCCCCTGATCCGAACGCGATCAGCTTCCGGGCGATGTTCGGCGGCGTGATGGCGTATGCGAACGGCAAGCCGTTCGCGTCGCTGTCCAACGTCGGCCTCGCGATCAAGCTCGATCCCGTGCACCACGCCGCGCTGCTGCAAGAGCGCGGCGCACGGCCGCTGCAGTACGAGCCGACCAGCCCGCCGAGCCGCCAGTACGTGCTGGTGCCCGACGCGATGCTGGACGACACCGCGCGCCTGAGCGTGTGGCTCGCGCACTCGATCCGGTTTGCCGGCCAGCCCGGCAAGCCGCCCCGAAAACGATGACGCTCCGGCCGCCGCGCGCGGCGCCGGACACCTTAAACCTTCACCATGGAAGCGCGGCACGCGCCGCGCCACAGTCGATGACGACATCGAATGCGCTCAAACTGCTGGTACTCGGCATCGACGGCGCGTCGGCAACGGTCCTGGACGATCTGATCGCGCGGGATCGGTTGCCGAATTTCAAGGCGTTGCGTGCGCGTGCCGCATCGGGCGTGCTGCAGTCGACCTTTCCGCCGCATACCGCACCCGGCTGGGCGTCGATGTTTACCGGCGTCGAGCCGGGCGAGCACGGGGTCTACCAGTTCTGGTCGACCCAGGCCGGCGATTACTCGGCGCGCGGCATGAACGTCGCCGATTATGGCCGCGAACCGGTATGGCGCACGCTGGAGCGCCACGGCTACCGTGTCGGCGTCTACAACGTGCCGATGACGCATCCGCCCGCGCCGCTGCGCGACGGCTACATGGTGAGCTGGCCGCTGTCGAAGACGCTGCGCTATACGGAGCCGCCGGAGCTGATGAGCGAGCTGGCCGCCGCGGGCCTGCACTATCACTCGGACATCGTGACGATGTACCGCGGCCAGGACGACTACGTCGAACGTGCGAGCCGCTTCATCGACGATCGCGCGCGCACCTGCCTGCACCTGCAGCAGCACCGCCCCGTCGACGCGCTGTTCGTGGTCTTCACCGAGATCGACCGCGTGAGCCACTACTACTGGGGCGAGGACGCACACCCCGGCCCCGACGTGGAGCGCATCTACGCCGACGTCGACCGCGCGCTGGGCACGCTGCTCGAGCTGGTGGACGACGACACGCTGTTCGTGGTGGCGTCGGACCACGGCTTCGGCCGCTGCGATGCCGATTTCAACGTGCACGAGCTGCTGGAGCAGCACGGCCTGCTGGCGACCGAATTCGCACCGATTGGCGCCGGCGGGCAACTGGCGAACGACGACGCGACGCAGCGCGCGTGGTTCGACTCGCCGTTCCATTACCGTCGCACCGTCGCGTGGGCGCAGACCCGCTTCTACATGCCGACGCCCGGCTGCTTCGGCCTGAACGCGAACCTCAAGGGCCGCGACGCGCACGGCACGCTCGATGCCGACACGCTGCCGGACGCCGGGCGAGCGCTGGCCGACGCACTCGCAACCGTCGTCGACGCGCACGGCCAGCCCTGGTTCCGGCTGGAAAAGCGCGAGCACGTGTATCGCGGCGCGCGGCTGGCGGACGCGCCCGACTACCTGCTGATTCCGCGCGACTTCAGCGTGATGCCGACACCGAACCTGACCGGGACGATCTGGAGCGAGCCCGCGCAGCGCGGCGTGCACCGGCCGGACGGCATCGTGTTCGTCGCCGGCCCGGCGTTTCCGCGCGGCGCGGCGCTGTTCGCCCGCATCGAGGACATTTACCCGACCCTCCTCGCCCATCTCGGCCTGCCGGTGCCCGATCGTCTCGACGGCCACTGGCTGGTCGAACCCGGCGGCGATGTCGCCCGCGAGGCGGCGCAGCAGCACGCCGGCGGCCGGCGCATGACCGACGCCGAATCGGCGTTCATGGACAGCCAGCTGCAACAGATCGGCTATTTCTGACATGCCGGCTGCGCTTCACATCAAGCCCGTGATTCCGCTGATTCCGTTCGCCGCGCCCGGCGACGAGGACGGCGATCCGCTGCGCTCGGCCGTCGACTTCACACATCCGCGGCCGATGCGGGTCTGCTTCCCGGTGTTGCTGGACGGCGATCTCGTGGTCAGCTCCGAGCACCTCGGCGTCAGTTATCTCGTCGCGATCCTGCGCCGCCTGAGCATCGACTGCCGCATCGTCGAGGTGCCGGCGGGCGGCGCCGGCGATGCCGCCGCGATCGAGCGGATCCGGGCATTCCGGCCGGACCTCGTCGGCCTGTCGCTCACGACCGTCAGCATCTCGCATGCGACGGCGTTCGGCCATGCGCTACGCGCGCGCCTCGGGCCCGCCCCCGCGTTCCTGGCCGGCGGCCCGCTCGCGACCTCGCTCGGCTCGCAGCTGCTGCGCAATCCGAACTGGTCGTTCCTCGACGCGCTGGTGCGCGGCGAAGGCGACGTGCCGCTCGTGCGTTATGTCGAGGCCCTCTGGCAGGACAGCGACTTCGCGAACGTGCCGGCGCTGAGCTGGCGGCGCGCAGCCGACGACTGTGTCGACAATCCGGTCGGCCACACGGTCGTCGAGCTCGACATGCTGCCCGAAGCGATGCGGGACCAGTACGAGGCGAACGACGGCCGCCTGTCCAGCATGCGGCTGGCGACGACGCGCGGCTGCAGCGGCAGCTGCACGTTCTGCAACGCGCCGCATGCGGGCAACAAGATCAACGGCGGGAAGCTCTGGCGCACCCGCTCGACCGGGCGGATCCTCGACGAAATCGAGCGGCTGCACCGCCAGTACCGGGTCGACACCTTCGAGTTCGTCGATTCGACGTTCGAGGATCCGGGCGGCGGCACGCTCGGCAAGCGCCGCATCGGCGCGATCGCGCAAGGCGTGCTCGATCGCGGGCTGCACATCCACTACAGCTGCTGCACGCAGGCGCGGAGCTGGCACGAGGCGGATCGGCCGCTGCTGGCGCTGCTCCATCGCTCGGGGCTCGAAAAAGTGCTGATCGGCATCGAATCCGGCTCGCAGCGCGGCCTCGACCGCTGGAACAAGAAATCGACGGTCGAGGACAACATTCGCGCGATCGGGCTGTTGCGCGGCGCCGGCATTCACGTCGAATTCGGTTTCATCGCGTACCACCCGTGGTCGTCGTTCGACGAGATTCGCGCCAACAACGCGTTCCTGCATCGCTTCCTCGGCCAGCATCTGCGCCGCTATACGACACCGCTGGAGCTCTACCCCGGCGCCAGCGTGCTCGACACGTTGCGCGAGGAGCGGCTACTGCACGACGACTACGCGCTGTCGCTCGACCCGTTCGCGTACGACTTCCAGGATGCGCGCATCGCGGCGCTGGCCGCGTCGATGCCGCTGCTGTTCAGGAAGGACGCCGCGTCGACGGACGGTGCGCTGCCGCCCGTATTCGAATTCGAGCGAAACGATCCGGCCTTCAGCCTGCGCCTGTCGCGGTTGAAGCGCCGGGCCGCGACGCCGGCCGGCGCGCGTGCGATTGCGGCGGCTGAAACCGGCGTGCGCGTGCTGCGCGACGCGCTCGCCGAATTCAACCTCGCGCTGATTTCGCGGCTGACGCTACGCGCCGAGCAGGGCGCGCTGACCGAAGCGGACGTGCTCGCCGAGCGGCCGGCCGTCGACGCCCGGTATCGCGCGGCGCTCGACGCGCTGCGCACGCTCGACGCCGAGCTCGCCGCCGGGTGGCGGTCGGCCGGCTCCCGACCATTCCATTCCCAACCCGACGAGGCGGTCCGACCATGAATCCACTCGCGCATGAACCCGACGTCGCCAGACAGCTGCTCGGCAACGACCTCGTGATCAACGAGAACGCGTGCAACCTCAGCTGCGAATACTGCCTGACCGGGCAGAGCAACCTGAAGGCGTCGCACGAAGGCAAACTGATCTTCCAGACGCCGACGATCGCTCGCTACGCGCAAGGCAACGATCTCGGCACGCGGCTCGACACGATCGTCGAGCGTGTCGACGAAGCGCTCGCCCCGCCGTTGCTGAAGCTCACCGGCGGCGAGATCTTCATCGTCAAGGGAATCATGGCGTTCATCGAGAAGATGGCGCCGCGCTATGAAACGCTGATCGTGCAGACCAACGCGCTGCCGCTGACCGACGACAAGATCGAGCGTCTCGTCAAGCTCGGCAACATCACCGTGCAGGTGTCGCTCGACAGCAGCGACTACCACGGCAACAGCTACCGCGTGCAGTCGGAATCGATTCATTCGATGGTGCTCGACCGGATCCGCCGGATCGTCGAGGCCGGCCTACCGCTCGAAATATACGGTGTGCTGAACGATCGAAGCGCGCCCTACCTGCGCGCGCTGGTCGAGTGGTGCGGGCAGTTTCGCGAGAATCCGCCGCAGCTGTTTCCGTTCCCGGTGCGCGGGCCGGACAGCGAGCGATTCCAGGTGCGTCCGGACCAGTACCACCACATCGACGCGCTGCCGTCGATGCTCGCGGAATTCGCGCACGTGCTGCCGCCGAAGCCCTATCTCGACCGGCTGATCGCGTTCTATCGCGACGGCGTGCGCTCGTGGCGCTGCCACCTGCCGCGGCTCGTCGTGTCGACGTTCGACGACGGCGTCGTGACGCCCTGCCCGAACATCTGGTTCCACAAGATGGGCGACCTGACCACGGACAACTGGGAAGCGGCGCTCGATCAGGTCAACCGCACCGGCTTCTACGAACTGCTGCTGGGCGAGCGCCCGCGCCTCGACGCGTGCAAGGGCTGCTTCACGCCGTGGGACACGCTCAGCCTGTATTTCGAGGACCAGATCACGCTCGACGAGCTGTGCCGCGCGCCGTCCTATGCGCCGCCCGGCGTGCGCCGCCTGCTCGAAGCCAAGAAGGCCCACTATGTCGAACGCTGAATTCATCGCGCGGCCCGCGCCGCCGGGCGACGCGTCGTTCGAGCAGGTGGCGGCCCGCCATGCCGGCGCGGCGACGCTCGCCGCGTGGCGCGACGCGCTGGCCGCCGAGCACGGCATCGGCACGCGGGCGGTCGTCTACGTCGACAACACACTGCCGCATGCCGCGCTGCTGTTCTTCCTGCTGGCGCACGGCATTTCGCCGCTCGTCCTGCCGGCCGACAGCACGGCCGACGAGGCGCGCGGCTACGCGCGCGAAATCGGCGCCGACACCCTCTGGCGCCTGGCGGACAACCAGTCGCTGACGATCGAGCGCATCGCGGACGCACCGGCGCGCACCGGCGACAACCCGCCGGAAAGCGGCTTGCACCTGCTGACGTCGGGCTCGACCGGCCGGCCGTCCGTCGTGTTCCGTCCGGTCGCGAGCTGGCGGCAGGAAGCGCGCCGCTACATCGACCTGCTCGGGCTCGCGCCCGAGCATCACGTGCTGCTCGTCGCGCCCGTCTACCACGCATACGTGCTGGGCTGGCTCTGGGCCGCCGCCGATGCGGGCTGCGCGCTCGAGATCTGTGCGCCGACCCAGCTCGGCCGCACCGTCGACGCGCTGCGGCAGCGCGCCACGCATTGCGCGCTCACGCCGTTCATCGCGTCGCTGCTGGCGCGCCGCGCCGGCAGCGGTGCGCGCCCGGCACGGCTGCGCGTGGCGATGGCGGGCGCGGGGCCGGTCGACGCGCCGCTCGACGCGCAGTTCCAGGCCGCGTTCGGGCTCGGGCTGTCGCGTAACTACGGCAGCACCGAGACCGGCGCGCTGTTCGCGGGCATCGCGCCGCTGCCGCCGCTGTGCATCGGCCGACCGATGCCCGGCCTGCGGATCGCCGCCAAGCCGGGCGACGCGTCGGCCTTCCCGCTGGTGATCGAACTCGAGGACGGGCGCCTGCATCCGACCGGCGACCTGGTGAACGAAGGCGAGCACGGCTATCAGATCGTCGGCCGCGAAACGGCCGCGATCCGCCGCGGCGAGGCATGGATCTCGCCGTTCGAGATCGAAGCGGTGCTGCGCGAGTGCCCGCTCGTCGAGGATTGCCAGGTGCGCAGCGTGAAGTCGCGCCGCGGCGACGGCAACGACCACATTCTCGCGTCGATCGTGCCGCGCCCCGGGCTCGCCTGGGACGCGGGCGCGGTACGCCGGTTCTGCCGCGAGCGGCTGCGCGAGAACAAGGTTCCGGACGTGTTCGAAGCCGTCGACGCCATCCGCCGCACCGCCAACGGCAAGGCCGCGCGCAGCCCGGTCTACCGCTGGGCGGCGCCGGAACGGCTGATCGAGGCAGCCGGCGCGTACAAGCGCTCCGCGCTGCTGTTCGCGTTGTGCGGCTCGGGCGTGCTCGAACGGCTCGACGGCGTTGCGAACGTCGACCAGCTCGCGTACGAAAGCGGTCTGCACGCCGACGCGCTCGGCGAGCTGCTGTCGGTCGCGGCGCAATGCGGATTGCTGAGCGACGCGCCCGACGGCGCGCCCGCGCCGCTGCCGGACGCGGTGACCGACCTGGTGCGGCTCGAAGCCGACGCCGCCGGCAGCTGGAACCGCGCCGAGGATCTGCGCGCGATCCTGCAGGCGGGCCGGCGCGCGCGACCGCTCGCAACGCATGCGCCGTCGCAGGCGTTCATCGCGCGTTACCAGCGCGCGATGAACGGGCCGCACAAGCAGCGCGCCGCGCTGTTCGCGATGCGGCGCCTCGCGGCACTGCATCCCGGGCCGTATCGCGTGCTCGACATCAGCGCGACGTCGGGCGCCTATTCGGCGCGCCTCGCGGCGCAAGGCCTGGTGCGCGACGGCCGATGCGTGCTCGTCGGCGGGCTCAATGCGGAACCGGCGCCGGGCGTGCGGTGCTGCACGCTCGACGACGCGTGCGCCGGCGCCGGCGACCTCGACGTCGTGATCCTCGACAACGCCGTGCACCACCCCGACGTCGCGTCGAACCTGCTGCGGCTGGCGGAGCGCTTGTCGCCCACGGGCGTCGTCGTCGTCGACGAACTGTTCCTCGGCGACGGCGCGGGCGCCGCGATCGGCGTCGACTGGATCACGCACGGCGGCACCTGCCATCCCACCGAATCGAGCATCGACCTGCTGATGCTGAACCTGGGCTTCCGGAAACAGGACGTCATGAAGGACGACGCCACGGTTTCCCATCGTGTGAACTTTTACTCAAGGACCTGAGCCATGCAAATTTCCGAACGCCTGATCAACGTGTTTTCCGCGGTCACGCAACGCGACGTGACGCTGGACTCGCTGCGGGACAAGAACCTGATCGAGACGCTCGGCCTGAACTCGGTCGACGCGCTCGAAGTGCTGATTCGCGTCGAAGGCGAATTCGGCATCCAGATCGACGACGAAGACCTGTCGATCGACCTGGTCAGCTCGGTCGACACGCTCGAGCAGTACATCCGCAACCGGCTGCCGGCGGCCACCGCATGAAGCGGCACACGCACCGCGCCCGCCCGGGGAGAACGGCATGCTGAAATCCCTCGCCTGCATGGACGTCCTCGCGAACGATGCCTGGGGCGACGATGCGGTCACCGTCGTCTCGGGCCTGCCGCGCTCCGGCACGTCGATGCTGATGCGCGTGCTCGCGTTCGGCGGCATCGAACCGTTGACCGATCACATCCGCGAAGGCAACTCGCGCAATCCGCACGGCTATTTCGAGTGGGAGCCGATCAAGGAGCGGCACGGTTACGTGAACTGGATCGACAGCGCGGCCGGCAAGGCTGTCAAGGCGGTGTCGCGCTTCGTGCGGCACCTGCCGGCCACGCGCTGCTATTCGATCCTGTTCCTGCACCGGGACCTCGACGAAATCGTGCGCTCGCAGCGCGACATGGCGCTGCATCACTCCGACGCGTCGTGGGACGACGCGGCGGCGGAGAAGCTCAAGGATGTATACCGCCGCCATGTCGACGAAACGCTCGCGTGGATCGACGCGCGGCCGAACATGCGGCTGCACACGCTGCACTACGAATCGATGCTGGCCGCCCCCGCGCCGGAGATCGACCGCATCCAGGCGTTCCTCGCGCCGCGCCCGCTCGATACGGCGCGGATGCTGGCGGCCGTCGACCCGACGCTGAACCATGCGGCTTCGCCGCGGGAGGCATCGCATGCTTGACACGTTGTCCGCGGTCATCTTCGATCTGGACGGCACGCTGATCGACAGCAAGGACGTGATGCGCAGCGCGTATTTCGCCGCGTACGACGAGGTGGTCGGAGACGGCGCGCCGCCGCCGTTCAGCGAATACTGCCGCTATCTCGGCCAGAGCTTCCCGAACATCATGCGCCAGATGGGGCTGCCGCTCGAAATGCATGCGGCATTCAAGCGCGAGAGCATCCGCAACATGCATCGGGTGCGCGTGTTCGACGGCGTCATCGCGATGCTGGAGACGCTGTCGCTGCACCGCGTGCCGATGGCGATCGCGACCGGCAAGGATCACGCGCGTACCGTCGCGCTGCTCGAGCACCTGCGGATCGACGGCCATTTCTCGATGGTGCTCGGCAGCGACGACGTGCCGAACCAGAAGCCGGCGCCCGACATGGCGCTGCGCATCGCCGACGTACTGGCGCTCACGCCGGCCGACACGCTGTTCGTCGGTGACGCGGCCGCCGACCTCGAATGCGGCGCGCGCGCCGGCATGAAGACCGCGCTGGCCCTGTGGGACCATCCGCCGGCGCACGTGCTGGCGATGCCCGTCGACGTGCAGCTCGCCGCGCCGGCCGATCTCCTGTCACTGCTGAGGATGCCCCAGTCATGCGCACTCTCCTGATGGTCAACGGCCCGAATCTCGGCCGGCTCGGCAGCCGCAAGCCGGACATCTACGGTACGGCCACCCTGCACGACATCACGCGGCGCCTCGAGGCGCTGGCCGAGGCCGGCGGGTGGTCGGTCGTCGCGTTCCAGAGCAATCACGAAGGCGAAATCATCGACTGCCTCGAGGCGCGCCGCGACGTGGACGCGCTGATCCTGAACCCCGGCGCGCTGATGATGAACGGCTGGGCGTTGCGCGACGCGCTCGAGGATTTTCCGGCGCCGTGGATCGAAGTCCACCTGTCGAACATCTGGAGCCGCGAGAGCTTTCGCCATACGTCCATCCTCGCACCACTCGCGGCCGGCGTGATCGCCGGCCTCGGCAGCGAAGGCTACCTGCTGGCCGCCACCGGGCTGATGCGCGGCGCCGGCCGGCCGGCCGTCGAACCGGCCGCGCACCCCTGATCTCCTGTCCCATGAAAGCACTCATCATCATCGCCGAAGGCATGGACCCGGTCGTCCTCGAGCAACAGGTGCAGCGCGGTCATCTGCCGTGGTTCGCCGAACGCCTGCGCGCGTCGCACTACCGCCGCCTGGATTGCGGGCCGGTTCCGTACGAGCCGAGCAACCTGGCCACCGCGTTCTCCGGCGTCAATCCGGGGCGCCACGGCTGCTTCTCGTACTGGAGCACCCGTGGCGACGGGGAACTGCCGCGCGTGCTCGAGACGGGCGACGTGAAGGCCGCGCGCGTGTGGGAATGGCCCGAGCTGAGCGACCTGCGCTTCAGCGTCGTGAACGTCCAGCTGACCCATCCGCCCAAGCCGCTGAACGGCCGGCTGGTGACGTACCCGATGTCGTATTCGCTGAACGCCAGCTATCCGCGCAGCCTGCTCTCCGACCTGCACCGGCGCGGCATCCGCTACGCGCACGACGTGACGCTGTTCTACACGGGCCAGCCGTTCGACGCGTTCGCGCAGGATGCGTGGCGCGTCGCGTCCGCGCAGCTCGACACCGCGTTCGAGCTGGCAGCGGACACCGACGTGATGATCGTCAACCTCACGCTGATCGATCGCGTATCGCATTTCCTGTGGTACGAGATGCGCCAGGACAATCCCGCGCAGCGGCCGGTGGTGCTGCAGGCGTACGACTTCGTCGACGCGGCCTGCCGGCGCCTGCAGTCGCTCGAGCCCGACGCGACGCTGGTGTTCTCCGAGATCGGCTTCGGCGATCTCGACGGTTTCCATTCCATCGACGCGGCGCTGCAGGCCGGCGGCCTGCAGGTGCTCGCGGGCGACGGCCAGGTCGACTGCGCGCGCAGCCTCGCGATGGAAACGGTGCAGGGTTCGCACGGCATCGCGCTGCGCGGCGACCTGCTGGGTGGCCACGGCGCCCGCGACAGCGAAGTCGACGAGGTTCGCGCGTTCCTGCAGGCGCTGCGCTTCGACGACGGCACCCCAGTGCTCGCGAGCGTGCATCACCGCGACGAGCTCTACGTCGGCGACCACCGGCATCTCGCACCCACGCTGATCGTCAAGCCCGCGAACCCGAAGCGCCCGCCGCTCGGCGATCCGCGCTGGGCGCGCCATGTGCGCCGGACCGCCCAGTCGGGCTGGCACCGGGACCAGGGCTTCGTGCTGGTCGACAGCGCGCACGCGCTGGCCGACCCGGGCGGCGACGCGCAGCTGCAGCAGATCGCCCCGACGATCGCGCATCTGCTCGGTCGCGCGCCCGCGCCCCAGTGCGAAATGGGCACCTTGCTGCAATGACGAACCGGGGGCGGCGCAGCGCGGCCACCCCAATCTCCCGCAATCTTCCGGAACTCATCCTCATGAAACTTGCAATCGACGGCGGCACCCCGGTCAAGACCGGCGCATTTCCGGCCTGGCCGCACTACGACGAACAGGAAGAAGCCGCGCTGCTGCGCAGCCTGCGCCAGGGCCAGTGGTGGCGCGCGACGGGCCAGGAAAACCTGCGCTTCGAAGAGGAATTCGCCGCGCATCACGGCTGCGAACACGCCGTGACCGTCACGAACGGCACGGTCGCGATCGAGCTCACGCTGCTCGCGCTCGGCATCGAACCGGGCGACGAAGTGATCGTGCCGGCTTTCACGTTCATTTCGACGTCGATGGCCTGCCAGAAGATCGGGGCGGTGCCGGTGCCGGTCGACGTGCTGCCGACGACCTACTGCATCGACCCGAAGGCGATCGAGGCCGCGATCACGCCGCGCACGCGCGCGATCATCCCGGTCCACATGTCCGGTCATTTCAGCGACATGGACGCAGTACTCGCGATCGCCGGCAAGCACGGGCTGGCCGTCATCCAGGACGCCGCGCACGCGCATGGCGCACGAGGCCCCCGCGGCCTGCGGATCGGCGAATGGGGCACGACCGCCTGCTTCAGCTTCCAGAACTTCAAGCTGATGACGGCCGGCGAAGGCGGCATCATCACCTGTCCGGATGCCGCGCTTCGCGAGCGGATCTTCCTGTACAGCAATTGCGGCCGGCCGCAGAACGACCGCGCGTACCAGCACACCGTGGTCGGGACCAACGCGCGCATGAGCGAGTTCTCGGCCGCCGTGCTGCGCACGCAGCTCGCGCGCCTCGATGCGCAGACGCAGACCCGCGAGGCGAATGCCGCGATCCTGCGCGACGCGCTCGCCCGCATGCCGGAAATCCGCCAGCAGCAGCACGGCGAGCATGCGACCGTCCATCCGCACTACATGACCATCCTGACCCTCGAGCGCGATCGGCACGGCCGCTCGTTCGATCGCAACCGCGTGGTCGACTGCCTCATCGCCGAGGGGATCCCGGCGTTTCGCGCGTATCAGGCGCTGTATCGCATCCCGAGCTTCTGGATGCCGCCGGCGCCGACGACGACGCACGACGCGCTGGTCCAGGCCTGCCCGGCGACCGAGCACATCGCGGCGAACGGCATCTGGATCCACCATCGCGCGCTGCTGGGTTCGCGGGAGGACACCCTGGCCATCGCCGAGGCGCTCCGCAAGGTACTCGACGGCGTCAACGCGTCGTGACCGCGATGCGTACGGCGACGATCGGCGGCGGCTGGGTCGCCCGCACCGTCTGGCTCCCGCTGCTCGAGGAGGCCGGCGCCACGCTCGCGAGCGTCGTCGATCCGTCGGCAGACGCGCGCGATGCGGTGGCGGCGCGCTTTCCAGGCATCCGCGTACATCACGCGCTGGACGACGCGGCGCTGGACGGCTGCGATCTCGCGCTGGTCTGCTCGCCGAACGCCCATCACGTCGAGCACGCCGCGTTCGCGCTGGAGCGGGGCTTGCACGTCATCGTCGACAAGCCGGCCTGCTTCAGCCTCGCCGAGGCCGAGTTCCTGATCGGCCTCAGCGAACGGCGGCAGCGCGGGCTGTGGGTCACGTCGGCCTCGTCGCGACGCGGCGATGTGCGCAGCCTGTACGAGCACGCCCGGCACGGCGCGCTCGGGGCGCCGCATTGCATCGACGTCGGCTGGCGTCGCCGCGCCGGTATTCCGCGCCCCGGCTCCTGGTTCACGCGTGCCGGCAGCGCGCTCGCCGGATCCGGCGGCGACCTCGGCTGGCATCTGCTCGAAGTCGGTCTCGGCCTGCTCGATTATCCGCTCGTGCAGGCCGGCTTCAGCCACCAGGTCATGACGGCCGGCGACCCTGCGGCCCAGCTGGCCGCGTGGCGCGGCGACGACGCGACGGCGCCCGACGCCGAGCTCAGCGTCGACACGCAGTTGTTCGGCTGCCTGCTCGCCGACACGGGCGCGGTCGTGCGTGTGTCGACCGCGTGGGTGTCGCATCGCGAACACGATGAAACCGTGATCCACGCATACGGCCAGAACGGCGAGCTGGCATTGCGCTGCACGTTCGGGTTCAGCACCAACGGCGTGCGCGAGCCCACCCTGACGCTGACGCAGGACGGCGCCGTGCACGCGCTTGCCTGCCCTTCCGAGGAGCGCATCGCGCCGTATCGGGCCTTCGTGCGCGACGCGCTGACGCTCGCCGGCCGCGCGGCGGCGGGCGAGCGCGCGGCGCTGTCCGCCGACTACCGGAAGCTGCGCTCGCTCGGCTCGGCGATGGCCGCGCTTTACCCGCCGGCCGCGCGGGCCGGTGCGGGCGGCCCGGCCACCGAACCGGCGCGGGCCGGCGAGGTGGCGGCATGAGCCTGAGCGTGATCGTTCCGGCGCACAGCAAGGCCCCCCGGCTGGCGCTGACGCTGGCCGGCCTCGCCGGCCAGTCCGGGTGCGGCGACGTCGAGCTCGTCATCGTCGCGGACAACGCGACGCCGGCGGTCCGGCAGGTGATCGCCGCCGCGCCGGCGGCACGCGTCGTCGAAACGCCCGGCGTCGGCCGCGCGGCGGCCCGCAACGCGGGCGCGACCGTCGCGCGCGGCGAATGGCTGGTGTTCGTCGACGACGACATCCTCGTGCAGGCCGACTTCCTGGCCTGCCACCGGTCCGCGCAGGTGGAGCAGCCCGGCCTCGTGCACGGCGGGCTCAGGGAGCTGATCGGGCTGTTGCGCGTCGACGATCCGGCGCTCGGCGGCCCGTCCTGCCCCCCGATCGACGCGGCGGCGTTGCGCGCCGGATGCTGGTCGCCGGGCACCGCGCGCGCCGTCGCCAATCCGCTCGAACAGGCCGCCGAGCACGCCGAGGCGGCCCGCTGGCCGTGGCTCGCGTGCGCCGGCGCGAACCTGTCCGTGCCACGCGCGACCTGGCTTGCCGGCGGCGGCTTCGACGAGGCCTATGGCACCCGCTGGGGGATGGAGGACATCGATTTCGCGTTCCGCCTGTGGGCGTCCGGGGTGCCGGTGCGGCTCGCGCCGCAGGCGCGCGGCTACCACATGTCGCATTACAACGCCGCGCGCTGGGACGAGCACCACGACAACCTGCGGCGGTTCCAGCAGCGCGCGGCCTGCCCGGAGGCGGACGCGCTCGATGCGCTGCTGTCGCCGGCCGGCTCGGTCGAGCGCTACCGTCAGCGCGTCGACCAGATCAGGCAGCGCGGCGTATCGCCGGCGTAGGCCGACAGCGCGTCGATGAAGCGCGCGCGGCCGCCGAACAGCCGGATCACCTGGCTGCGATAGCAGAGGCTCGCGTCGACCCACGCCGGCCAGTCGCATTCGAGCGCGACGGGCATCGCCGCCAGCCCGAGCGCGCGAACCTGCTCGGCGAGCGTGGCGGCATGCGCGGGCGCGTAATACGGAAACTCGGCGTAGTACGCGACGGTGTGCGGCAGGCGCCGCGCGAGCAGGTGGGCGATGCAATGGTCGACGTGGCCGCCGAAGCCGAGCGGCGCGATGACCTGGTCATCCGGGCGCAGCAATGCGCGCAGGCGCGCTTCGAGCGCGTCCGGCACGACGGGCGCGCCGACGTCGCCGGACGCCGCGAATAGCGCGTCCGGCGCCGGGCATTCGAATTCACCGGCCGGCGACGCGCGCAGTGCGGCGTCCTGGTGGCCGAGGCCGATGCGCGCGCACCCGAGCATGGCCGCGGCGCGGGCGTCTTCGTCGCGCCGCGCGGCGACGCCGCCGAACGCACGCCAGCGGTGCGCCGGCTCGGTCAGGCGCGCGGCGACGGCGGGCTCCGCGTCGCCGTCGCACAGCGTGACGATCGTGACCTCGCGGTCGCGGCGCCACGCCGGCACCGCGCCGCCGAGCGACCACACGGCGTCGTCGAGATGGGGCGACAGCAGCACGAGGCGGCCGTCAGGAACGAGTCGGGCGGTCGAGTTCATGCGGGATCGAGTGGAGAACGAACGATGCAGTCCGGATGGGCCTTGGCGTCATGGCGGTCATGCGTGCGCCATGCCGTCGGCCAGCGGGATGAAACCGTCGAGCGCTTCGATGCGCGCGATCCACGCGCGCAGGCGCGGATACGGGTCCAGCGCGAACCCGCCTACCGGCGCTTGCGCGAGGTACGTATGGCAGGCCACGTCGGCGATCGACGGCTGCGCGCCGAGCAGGAAATCACGGCCCGCGAGATGCTGCTCGAAGAACGCGCACAGCCGCTCGGACAGCGCACGCGCGCGCACCAGATCGTGCTGCCCGCCGAACAGCGCGTGACGACGCAGCACGGCGGGGCCGAACGCGAGCTCCCCCGCCGCGAGCGACAGGAAGCGCTGCACGGCGCCGGGCGGCGCGTCCGCGCCGCGCCAGTGACGCGCGCCATAGCGCTCGGCGAGGTAGACGAGGATTGCATGGGAGTCCGACAGGACGAGCGTGCCGTCCTCGAGCACCGGCACCTGACCGAGCGGATTGAGCGCGAGAAAGGCCGGCGTGCGGTGCTCGCCGCGCAGCAGGTCGACTTCGATCGTCTCGATCGGGAGCTTCAGCAGCGAAGCGAACAACGCGACGCTGTGCGAATGGCCGGACAGCGAGAAACGATGGAGACGAATGGATGGTTTTGAATGCATGACTTCGGGCAAGTGAATACGGCAATGAACAACGCGGCGGCTGCGCGACCGATCCGGGCGCATCCGGCCTTCCCGGCCTTTCCCGCAACGACCGCTTTTTTTTAACGACACGAGCATAGTTCTTTCGAGGCTGACCATGCAATTAATCGATATGCGAAATGCGCCGCTCGAGCGTGAATATCATTTCGAGCTGGACTCGCGCGTCACCGATCCCGCCCGCTTCAAGGTCGCGTTCGTGATATTCCTGGAGGGCGACCTCGTGATGTCGCCGGAGCATCTCGGCGTCGCCTACATGGCGGCGGTGCTGCGCCGCGCCGGCTTCACCTGCGTGATCATGGAAGTGCGGGACGACAAGGACGCCGCACTCGACACGCTTGCCGCGTTCGCGCCGGACATGACGTGTTTCACGCTGATGAGCCTGAACATCGTGACGTTCGGCGGCTTCTCCGAGCAGGTCCGCGCGCGCCTGCCCGGCACGCGCATCGTGTGCGGCGGGCCGGCCGGCACCTATGCCGGGGTCGACGTGCTGCGCAACTGCCCGCACACGGACATCGTCGCGGTCGGCGAAGGCGAGCCGACCATTTTCGAGCTGGTGCAGCGGCTGTACCTGAACCTGCCGCTCGACACCTGCCCGGGCATCTGCTTTCGCAACGCAGACGGTGAACCGGTGCAGACCCCGTTGCGGATGATGATGCACAACCTCGACGACCTGCCCTTCCCGTCGCGCGACCAGCTCGAGCTGCACGGCGGCAAGCTGGAGTACATCCGCATCAGCACGAGCCGCGGCTGCGTCGCGCGCTGCACGTTCTGCAGCGCGCCGCACGCAGGCAACAAGATCCAGCCGGGCAAGGGCTGGCGCGGCCGCTCGGCCGCGTCGGTGCTGGACGAGCTCACCCATCTCGTCGACGCGTACCAGTTCCGCACCTACGACTTCATCGATTCCACCTTCGAGGATCCGGACGGACGGCGCATCGGCAAGGGGCGAATCCGGGAGATCGCGAACGGGATTCTCGATCGCAAGCTCGACATCTACTACAACGTCTGCATGCGCGCGGAAAACTGGACCGACGACGATGCCGAGCTGCTGCAGTTGCTGTTCGAGTCCGGCCTCGAGAAGGTCAACGTGGGGATCGAGTCGGGCACCACCGAGGAGCTCGCCCTGTGGCAGAAGCGCGCGAGCGTCGAAGACAACGAGCGGATCATCCGGCTGCTGCGCGAGCACGGCATCTATCTCGCGATGGGATTCATCCAGTTCCACCCGTACTCGACCGTCGACACGTTGCGTCGGAATGCCGAATTCCTGCGCCGCAACAACGGCCACAATCTGCGCCGGCTCACCGAGCGGCTGGAAATCTATCCGGGCACGCCGTTGATCGGCAAGATGGAGCACGACGGCCTGCTGAACGCGGACTACTGGCAATCGCTCGACCACTATGGCTACCGCTACCAGGATGAAGCGGTGGCGAAGCTGGCGCATCACTTCGCGTCGCTCTACAACAACGACGACTATCACGAGCGCGGCGTCATCACCGATCAGTCCGCCGTGTTCGAATTCGAGACCTTCAACGTGGTGCTGTCGACTTTCCTGTCGCGCACCCAGCGGCGCTTTCGGCACACCCCGTCGGTCGTCGAGCTGATCCGCGAGTTTCGCTCGGGGTTGTACGCGAAGCACAAGGAGATGTCCGAGTTCAATTTCGCGTTCTTCACGTCGAGCCTCGACGCGGTGCTGGCGGACCGGCTGGATGCGGAAACGCACCGGCGCGACGTGGCGGATGTCGAACAGTATTTCCGTTCCGCGATCGACGAGATCCGGACCCGCCAGTTGCGGCTCGGGCGGGCGCTGCTGCGGGCGGGCGCCGACCTGAGCCAGATCACGTCGACCACCGACACGCGAAACTTCCCGATCGCAAAAACGTATACTGGCGGCGGCACGCCCTGCTGGTGACACGGGCCGCTGCCCCATTCCCGACCGACTTCACGATGAATCCCGCCAAGGTAGACCGAACCCGCGTCGTCAAGCTGACCGACCTGCCCAATATCGGCCCGGCGTCCGCCGCCGACCTCGTGCAGATCGGCATCGGCCGCCCCGCCGATCTCGTCGGCCGGTGTCCGTTTTGCCTTTACGACGAGCTGTGCATGCGCACCGCGACGCGCCACGACCCGTGCGTGATCGATGTGTTCATTTCCGTGACGCGGTTCATGGCGGGCGATCCGCCCGAGCCGTGGTGGGCCTTCACCGACGCGCGCAAGCGCGTCATGAGCGGCGCCTCTCCCGCCGCCTGCGACACGCCCGCCGGCCTGCCGTGCGATGTGTGCGGACGGCGGCCGGGCTGAGCCGGACGGCCGCCAGCCAGGGGGCGCGCCGCCCGATCGCCACGAACCGGCGGCACGCGCGCCGGTAGCAGACGAGCAGGTCGGCGCCGAGAGACGCTTGCGCGGGTTCGATCGCATCCCCCCGTGCCGGCATCGCCCTCAGCTATGCAGCGCGTGCCCCAGCGTCCGCAGCCGCAGCCGCAGCCGCAGCCGCAGCCGCAGCCGCAGCCGCAGACCAAAATAAAGTCGTCACCGCTTGCGAAGTAAAGATGTCGCCGAACCCAGCGTCGCGAAGACCAATGTCAACTCACCTGGAGCGCTGACAGCCGCCACCAAGCCCATCTGGTTTGCACTACGAAACATTACTGCCGATTGGGGGCGTGCCGCTCATGACTGGAAGGCGGCTGTGAACCAGCTCGCCATCCTTTACGGGGATCGATTCATTCGATCATCCGCGTGAATCTCAACCTGCCTTGAATACGGAGCTCCTGACACCCCCTCTCCTCCCGCTTCCTGGTAGCGGCGCAGCCACTTGCGAAGCGTTGGCCTGGAGATGCCACAACGCGCGCATACGAGACCGGCATTGCCGGTCTCTTGAGATATGCGTACCCAACGTAATCGCATCGAGATTTCACGTTCCATCGTCCCGTATTAGTTGAAACGATGTCCGCGAATCACACATCTCAAGCGACACAATCTCCCGATCGCCGGCGAAAATTACGCGCCCAGCAAGACCATTGCATGGACGCGTGAAAGCGCCTGCTGCCACTCAACGCTGTTGCGCGTAGCGTCACCGTTGTCGAGCAGCGGTTTGAGCAATGCGAGCAGATCCGACGACCGGGACGTTTCTTCCGGCGTGGTCACATCCGAAATCAGCCGGCCGGCTTCGTACATCGAATCGCGTGTCTTCCGGTCGGACGACTGATTCAACGACGCCGCCTGCAGCACTCCGCGTTTCGTTGCGATCTGCACTGTGCTGCTGGCGCTATCGTCGATTTGCACGTAGCGATAGTTCTGCGACAAGCGCGACGACGTCAGTACCGGTTCGCCGCCGCCCGACAGCGCCCGATGGTAGCTCGCGCTCAAATGGGACTGCTGACGCTGCATGATCTGTCCGTCGCGTTGCGAGCCGGTGAGTTGCGTGGTTTGCGATACCTGATAGGAAAACGAGTCGACTTCGCCGGGATGCATCGGATTCGGAGACGTCGTCGCATCCTTGATCGATGCGCTGAAATCGCCGAGTCCCGTCAACATTGCCTGATTCGCCTGCTGCAGCGCTGGCGCGTAGGCTGCACCCGGCAACACTTGCCCCGACGGCGTCCCGTAGTCCGCGTTCATCTGCGCGAAGCCGTCTTCGAACATCGACATCAGCGCCGCATTGCCGTGCCCTCGCGAATTCGCCTGATCGAACTGCTGCAGATAGCTGGCAACGGACGCAGCACGTTGCGAACTCGTCCCCCAAAGCGCCGAATTGCTCGTGTCGACGCTGACGTCGATGACCCCTTCCGCACTCTTGATGCTCAAGCTTCGAGAGGCGCGACTTTGCGAATAGCTGGCCGAAATGTTCGCGCTGCCGTCGTTGGTGACGTTGTACTGAAAATTCACGGAAGCGAGCGCCGACGTGTCGAATTGCGTCAGGCCGCTCAGGTCGAGTTTTGGCGGTGTGGCACCCAGGCTGTCGATGGCCCGCTGAAAACCGTCGGCAAGCTGGGCCACGGCGCTGCGTTCGCTGTCGCTGAGTTTGCCGCTGCTCGTAATGCTGGCCGAGAGGCTGCCGCCCCCGCTGTCGAGCTCGATGTCGACCGTCACGCCGCTGTTCGTTTTAACCGTGAGGTGGATCTTGCCGTCGGGTCCTTGCAGCGACGGTAAACCAATGCCGCCGGTCGTGCTGACCGACTGCGAAAAATCGCTGTCCGTCGTCTTGAAACGATCGAGCAGCGCACTGCCGACACCGGAGAACTGCGCCGTCATCGTCTGCGCGGTGGTGTAATTGCCCAGCATCCGGAGCGTCACGGCGTCGCCACTGTCGTTGGCCGTGGCGACTGTCGGCGTGACGCCGGCCAGCGTCCCGTCCGGCGTATAGGTTTCAAGCACCGCAACGCCGAGGGAGGAGGGAATCGTGACAATGGTCGACGGCGAAGACAGCGCCGCACTCGGCCGGTCGATTGCGTTCGCCGATCCGGCGGGGACAGGGCCCGCAGAATCCGCGAGTGGAGCAAGCGCAGCGGTCGTGGCGACGTTCAGGGACGATAGAGTAGACATGGCTTTCCAATGCGTTCTTGTTACCCGCTTGTAGTGCGGGCGCGCTGGTATTACGGAATGCTCAGACTGCTTTATCGTCAGATGAATCGAATTCTTTAGCCCGATCTTTCGTTTTGTCTATCGGATCAGGCATGAAATTCAGAGCGGAGGCCCCAGCTTCGGTCGGAGAGAGGCCCGCAGCTTCGTTCCGCAAGAAAAATGCTTCTACGATGTGTAGGCTAGCCCAATTTCGGTCCCGGATCGCCCAGGGCCGCCTTTCTTGCCGGGTCAGGTGGACTCGATTCGCACCCATGCCTCGTCGAATATAAATAGACACTAGTGAATTGATTCATGGACGATACGTTGCCAACTGAAAAACAACGCGAAGCGCTCTGCGACTTGATTGCGTCCGCCTTTGTCGAACTTCGCTATCTGGATGGAGAGCAGGCGCACGATCTTGCCTATGCATTTCATAACCTCCCCAAGGAAATGTATGGATGGGGATCGTGGAGCATCGATACCACGCGAAACCGGTTGCGGCACTATCAAACAAAACACGCAGGGAATGTCGGTTTTGACTATGTGGTTGCCTTCAATTCCATCTTTCCATGAATGCGATAACTTGCACGCACCGTGGGCGTGATTTTCGGCCGAGCATGGTTTTTCTTTCAGAAGGTGTGCCGCAAGGACGGTTCTGTTTGGCATTGAGATCCACGGTTTAAACGCCGCATTACCTTCTCGCGCACCCGGGTCGGCTGGTGCGAATTCTCCGCTCGGTTGTTCAGCCCCTTGTGCTGCCGGCGCTCGGTGTTCAGGCCCGGTTCGTGGCTAGCCGCCGCATAGCTGCGCAACTTGTCCGTCACGACGGCGCACGGGCGGCCGTGGCGCTTGAGCAGCTTGCGCATCAACCGTTTGGCCGCCGCCTTGTCCAGCGCCCCCCAACGTAACACCCCAACCTTCACGATTCATTTAACTTTCCGTGAGGACTTCGACACCGGCCGCTGACTACGATAGGCGCATGTTTTCAGGACCTGCTGCCAGGAGCCCATCATGCCCACCCGCAGACATCTGCTGTTCGCCGGCGCCACCGGCCTCGCCGCGCTTGCGACCCTGTCGTCCGTCGGCCGCCGCGCGCTGGTCGGCCGCGCGTTCGCCGAGTCGCCAGCCACCCCGCAGCCAGCCACCCCTTTCGAAGTCACCCTCAGCGACGCCGAATGGCATCGCCGGCTCACGCCCGCCCAGTACTCGGTCCTGCGCGAAGCCGGCACCGAGCGGCCGTACACCAGCCCGCTGAACGACGAGCACCGGCACGGCACGTTCGCGTGCGCCGGCTGCGATCTCGCGCTGTTCTCGTCGGCCACCAAGTTCGACAGCCATACGGGCTGGCCGAGCTTCTGGAAGCCGCTCGACCACGCGGTTGCCACCAATACCGACGCGTCGTTCGGGATGATCCGCACCGAAGTGCACTGCCGCCGCTGCGGCGGCCATCTCGGCCACGTGTTCGATGACGGCCCGCAGCCGACCGGCCTGCGCTACTGCATGAACGGCCTCGCCCTCGCCTTCCACCCTGCCGTCGCCTGATCCGGCCCCACTCCTGACCGACTGGAGAACGCACCATGCTGCTCATCGTCCTTGCCTACCTCGGCGGCGTGCTCACGATCCTGAGCCCGTGCATCCTGCCCGTGCTGCCGTTCGTGTTCGCGCGCGCCGACCAGCCGTTCGTGCGCACCGGCCTGCCGCTGCTGGCCGGCATGGCGTTCACGTTCGCCGTCGTCGCAACGCTCGCGGCAGTCGGCGGTGGCTGGGTCGCGCAAGCCAACCAGGCCGGCCGCTGGGTCGCCATCGTGCTGCTCGCGGTATTCGGCCTGACACTGCTGATGCCGCGCCTCGCGGAGCACCTGACGCGCCCGCTGGTCGCCGCCGGCAACCGGCTCACCGGCTTCGCGCAACGCGACGGCCGCCCGGCCGGCCCCGCGTCGTCACTGCTGCTCGGCGTCGCGACCGGCCTCTTGTGGGCGCCGTGCGCGGGCCCGATCCTCGGGCTCGTGCTGACCGGCGCCGCGCTGCGCGGTGCAAGCGTCGGCACGACGCTGCTGCTGGTCGCGTATGCGGCCGGCGCGGCGACGTCGCTCGGCGTCGCGCTCGTGATCGGCGGCAAGGTGTTCGCCGCGATGAAACGCTCGCTCGGCGCCGGTGAATGGATCAAGCGCGGGATCGGCGCGGCGCTGCTGGCCGGCGTCGGCGCGATCGCGCTCGGCCTCGATACGGGCGCGCTCGCCCAACTGTCGACCGTCACGACGGGCGGGCTCGAGACGAAGCTCGTCGACCGGCTCGGCGGGCATTCGAACAGCGCGCCGGCGGTAATGGCCACGGCCGGCGGTTCGGCGGAAAACGCGACAGAAAGCGCGGCGGACAGCCCGGCAAACGGCGCCGCGAACGGTTCAGCCGGCGCGATGATGGCCGCGACAGCCGATGCCGCACAGGCCGGCGGCGCGATGATGCGCGCGGTGGATACGACGCATGCGCCTGCCGCGCTGCCCGTCGAAGGCACGCTGCCGTCGCTCGACGGCGCGGTGCAGTGGCTGAACTCGCCGCCGCTGACGGCGGCCGCCCTGCGCGGCAAGGTGGTGCTGGTCGATTTCTGGACGTATTCGTGCATCAACTGCCTGCGCACGCTGCCGTACACGACTGCGTGGGCGCGCAAGTACGCGCCGTACGGGCTCGTCGTGATCGGCGTGCACGCGCCGGAGTTCGCATTCGAGCGCGACATCGGCAACGTGAAGAAGGCCGTGCACGACCTCGGCATCGACTTCCCGGTCGCGATCGACAACCGCTTCGCGATCTGGCGCGCGTTCAACAACGAATACTGGCCCGCGCACTACTTCGTCGACGCGCAGGGGCGCGTGCGCCGCCACCACTTCGGCGAAGGCGAATACGCGGAATCGGAGCGCGCGATCCAGTCGCTGCTCGCCGAGGCCGGCCATCCGGAAGCGCTGAACGTGCCGCTCGGGCTCGCCGGCGCGCCCGCGAAGGGTGCGCTCGCGGCGGCCGACAGCGCGGACGTCCGCTCGCCCGAGACCTACGTCGGCTACGCACGCGCCGAGGATTTCGTGTCGCCCGGCGGTGTGGTGCGCGACGCGGCGTACCACTACGCCGAGCCGGCCCGTCCCGATCTCAACGACTGGGGTCTCGCCGGCATGTGGCGGGTCGGCGCCGAACGCGCGACGCTCGCGGCGCCGGCCGGCCGCATCGTCTACCGCTTCCATGCACGCGACCTGCACCTGGTGCTCGGCCCCGGCGAAGACGGCAAGCCGGTGCGCTTTCGCGTGACGCTCGACGGCGCGGCACCTGGCGCCGCGCACGGCAGCGACGTCGACGCGCAAGGCTACGGCACCGTGACCGGGCAACGCCTGTACCAGCTGGTGCGGCAGCCCGGCGCGATCGCCGATCGCACCTTCGCGATCGAGTTTCTCGATCCCGGCGTGAATGCGTATGCGTTCACGTTCGGCTGATCCCGGCCGGAGGTGGTGCACCAGCGCCGCCTCCGGGCCACCCGCTTTCCATTCCGCCTTCCGAAGGAGCACACCGTGAACATCAACTCTCCCCGCGGTCCCGCGCCGCAACGGCGCACGGCGATGCTGCGCCGCATCGGCGCCATCGTCGTCGCGGCGCTCGCCGTGTTCGGCTACCAGCGCATCGTCAACTCCGCCGAACCGATGCGCACCGTGCCCGCGCCAACGCTCGACGAAACGCCCGGCGCATCGCACGACGAGACGGCCGTGTTCGCCGGAGGCTGCTTCTGGGGCGTGCAAGGCGTGTTCGAACACGTGAAGGGCGTGAAGCAGGTCACGGCCGGCTATGCGGGCGGCGCATCCGAAACCGCGCACTATGCGCTCGTCGGCTCGGGGCTGACCGGGCACGCGGAATCGGTTCGCATCGTCTACGACCCGACGCAGATCACGTACGGCCGGCTGCTGCAGGTGTTCTTCTCCGTCGCGCACGATCCGACCGAGCTCAACCGGCAGGGCCCCGACGAGGGCTCGCAATACCGGTCGGCGATCTTCCCGACCAACGCGCAGCAACGCGCGGTCGCGACCGCGTACATCGCGCAGCTCGGCACCGCGCACGTGTTTCCGGCGCCCGTCGTCACGCGCGTCGAGAACTACAAGGGGTTCTACCCGGCCGAGGCCTATCACCAGAACTACCTCGAGCTGCACCCCGATGCGCCGTACATCGCGTACAACGACATGCCGAAGATCACCGGGCTGAAGCAGTACTTCCCGACGCTGTACCGCACCGACGCGGTGCTGTGGCGCGATGCGCGCTCGTGACCGCCACGCGGCCGCGCGTCGGGGTGAAGGGTTGACGGGGTAACGCCCGCCGTGCGGCCAAGGCCCGAGCGGCCACGCACGGCCGGCGCGCCGCGTTCGGCCCGAATTGTGCCGCATCAAAGAAACCGCGGCCGCCGTGCCGGGGCAAACCCGCATCGCGTCCGCCGCGACAGGCAACTTCGCGTAGACTGCTCCAGATCCCCGCCGCATCATGCGGCGGCCGGAATCCCACTCCAGCACGGAGAAGTCACGCATGCGAGCAGTGCCCTTCCCAGACAGCGGCACCCTTGGAGAACCCTCTGCCGGCGCGGTCGTGCGCGATTTGCGCCGCGTGCCGATTCATCCCGATCACTGGTATCCGCTCGCGTGGTCGCGCGAGCTGAAACGCGGCAAGACACTCGGCGTGCGCTTCTCCGGCGATCCGATCGTGCTCGTGCGCACCGAATCCGGCGCCGTGTACGCGCTCGAGGATCGTTGCGCGCACCGCCAGGTGCCGCTGCACGCGGGCGTCGTGAGCGGCGAGACGCTGCGCTGCTGCTATCACGGCTGGACCTACGCGTGCGACAGCGGCCGCTGCGTCGACGTGCCGTACCTCGGCCGCGAGCGCTTGCCCAACGGCGTGCGCGCGTATCCGTGCCGCGAAGCGCACGGGCTGATCTTCGTGTTCCCGGGCGACGCGACGCTCGCCGACGCGCGGCCGTTCCCCGCGCTCGAATCGGCGGACGACCGCGCGTTCAAGACGCGCCGCTTCGGCCGCGAGGTCAAGTGCCACTACTCGTTCATGCACGAGAACCTGATGGACATGAACCACCAGTTCCTGCATCGCAAGCAGATGGGGCAGATGCGTGCGCGCTCGGTCGGCCGGCGCCGCGGCGACGACTGGGTCGAGGTCGACTACACGTTCGCGCGGATGGAAGGCAAGCAGCCGGTCGGCGAGGCGCTCGTGTTCGGCGCGAGCAAGAAGCCGGGCGAGCAGGCGGACAAGAGCGTGATGACGGTGCGTACCGGCTATCCGTACCAGACGCTGCAGATCCGCTCGAGCGAAGGCACGCTCGTGATGGACCTGTGGATCGTCTACGTACCGCTCGACGCCGAACAGCGCACCAACCGCACGTTCGGACTGCTGTCGATCCACAAACCCGGCATACCGTTCGCGCTCGATCTCGCGTGGCCGTTGCTCGTCTGGTTCACCGAGCGCATCTTCCGCGAGGATCGCTGGATCGTCGAGCGCGAGCAGGAAGCGCACGATCGCCAGGGCGCCGACTGGAACCACGAGGTGTTTCCGGTCATCAACGAGCTGCGCGACCTGCTGCGCCAGTGCGGCGCGCGCACGGTGATCCCGATCCGCGAAGCGCGCGACGGCGCGTGACGTAAGCGGCGCGCCGTCGCGCGCCGTTACAACCGGAACGCGCCCGGCAGCAAAGCCTGGGCCGTCGTGACCTCGACGGCCCCTTTCAGGTTGGCCAGGATCACTTCAATGTCGGGTGTGCCGATCTCGATGATCACCTGGCGGCACGCGCCGCACGGCGCGATCGGGCCGTCCGTGTCGCCCACGACCGCGAGCCGCGTGAAATCCCCCGGACGATACCCGGCGGCAATGGCCGAAAACATCGCCGTGCGTTCCGCGCAATTGCAGAGTCCATAAGACGCGTTCTCGACATTGCAGCCGTGAAAAATCGTCCCGTCGCGCGCCTGTAGCGCCGCGCCGACCTTGAAGCGGGAATACGGCGCATACGCGCGTTCGCGTGCCGCCTTCGCCGCTTCGATCAGTTCGTGTCGTTCCATCTCGTCGTGCCTCCGATTGTGTGTGCCGGGATGCATCGTCACGGTCGCATCCCGGCCGTCACGACAAGCCCGTGACGTGAAGCGATCGCCGGTGTCCGCGCCGTGCGATCGGTCAGCCGATCTGCTGATAGAGGGTCGGCGGCACCTCGCCCGTCTCGCCCAGCACGTAGCTGCGCTGGACCGCATCCACCGCGTGCGCGGCGGCAGAGGCGTCGCGAGCATGCACGAAACCGAGCGGCTGGCCGGCTTCGACACGCTGCCCGATCTCCGCGAGCGCCGTCAGGCCGACGCTGTAGTCGATCGCATCCGCCGCGCGCGTGCGGCCGCCGCCGAGCGCCACGACCGCCAGCCCGAGCGCGCGGCAATCGACCCGCTGCACCACGCCGCTCGCACGCGACGGAACCGGTACGATCACCTCCGCCCGCGCAAGATGACGCGCGGGTGCATCGATCAGGTCCGCGGGGCCGCCGAGCGCCGTGACCATCCTCGCGAAGCGTTCCGCCGCCGCCCCCGAATCGAGCGCATGCTGCAACTTCACGCGCGCCGCCGCGACGTCGCGCGCCAGCCCGCCGGTGACGAGCAACTCCGCCGACAGCGCCATCGTGACGTCATGCAGGCGCGCCGGACGCGACTTGCCCGTCAGGTAGTCGATCGCGCACGCCACTTCGAGCGCATTGCCCGCGCACGGCGCGAGCGACTGGTTCATGTCGGTGAGGATCGCGGTCGTCTTCATGCCGGCGCCGTTGCCGACGTCGACGATGCTGCGCGCCAGTTCCGCGGACTGCTCAGCAGTCGGCATGAATGCGCCGGAGCCGACCTTGACGTCCATCACGAGCCCGTCGAGCCCGGCCGCGAGCTTCTTCGACAGGATCGACGCGGTGATCATCGCGATCGATTCGACTGTCGCCGTCACGTCGCGAATCGCATAGATGCGCATGTCGGCCGGCGCCAGTCGCGCCGTCTGCCCGATGATCGCGACGCCGACGTCGCGCACCGTGCGGCGAAACGCGTCGGTATCGGGCGTCACGTCGTAGCCGGGAATCGCGCTCAGCTTGTCGAGCGTGCCGCCGGTATGGCCGAGCCCGCGCCCCGAGATCATCGGCACGTAGCCGCCGCACGCGGCCACCATCGGCCCGAGCATCAGCGACACGACATCGCCGACGCCGCCGGTCGAATGCTTGTCGATCACCGGCCCGCCGAGATCGAGCGTGCGCCAGTCGAGCACGTCGCCCGAGTCGCGCTGCGCGAGCGTCAGCGCGACACGCTCATCGGTGCTCAGGTCGTTGAAAAACACGGCCATCGCGAATGCCGCCACCTGGCCCTCGGTCACGCTGCCGTCGGTCACGCCGCGTACGAACGCGGCAATCCCGTCGCGATCGAGCGGCTGCCCGTCGCGCTTCCGGCGAATGAATTCCTGCGGTAAAAACATCGTTGCCTCTCCTCGATCGGTCGGAGTCTACTGCCCGGTTCAATGCAGCGAGAAGAACAGGCCCGCAATCGCGGCGCTCATCAGGTTCGACAGCGTCGCGGCCGTCAATGCGCGCAGGCCGTGCCGCGCGACTTCCGAGCGGCGCTCGGGCGCGACCGCGCTGAAGCCGCCTGCAAGAATCGCGATCGACGAAAAGTTCGCGAAGCCGCACAGCGCGAACGACACGATCGCGAGCGTCTTCGGGTCGAGCACCTGCAGGCCCGCCGCCGCGACGTGCTCGCTGCCCTTCAGGTACGGCGACAGGTCGCCGTACGCGACGAACTCGTTGAAGATTAGTTTCTCGCCGATGAAGTTGCCGGCGAGCATCGCGTCGTGCCACGGCACGCCGATCATCCACGCGAGTGGCGCGAACAGGTGGCCGATGATACCCACCAGCGTGATCTGCGGAAAGCCCGCGAGCGCGGCCACGCCGCCGACGATGAGGTTCATCAGCGCGATGAGCCCGACGAACGCGATCAGCATCGCGCCGACGTTGATCGCGATCCGCAGCCCGACCGACGCGCCGGACGCCGCCGCCTCGATCACGTTCGCGGCGCGCTTGTCGTCGAAGTCGAGCCCGTCGACCACGACGCGGCTCGGCTCGACCGTCGGACACAGCAGCTTGCCGAACAGCAGCCCGCCGGGCACCGCCATGAACGACGCGGCGAGCAGGTATTCCATCCTCACGCCGAGGCCGGCGTAGCCGACCAGCACCGAGCCCGCGACCGACGCCATGCCGCTCGCCATCACCGTGAAGATCTCGGCGCTCGTCATGTTCCGCACGAACGGCTTCACGAGCGCGGGCATCTCGCTCTGCCCGAGAAAGATCGTCGCCACCGCCGAGCACGCCTCGATGCGGCTCACGCCGAGCAATTTCGACAGCGCGGCACCGAGGATCGCAACGATCCACTTCATCACGCCGATGTAGTACAGCACCGCGATCAGCGCGGTCACGAAGATGATCATCGGCAGCACGCGCAGGCCGAACACGAACCCGCCGTCGCCGAACAGCTGGAACATCTTGCTGTCGACCAGCCCGCCGAACACGAACGCGATGCCGTGATTGCCCATGTCGAGCACGCGATTGACGCCGTTCGCGGCCGCCGCCAGCGCCGTGCGGCCCGACGGCACGAACAGCACCAGCGCGCCGATCGCCAGCTGCGTGCACAGCGCGGCGACCATGGTCCGGCCGCTCACCGCGCGCCGGTTGTTCGACAGCAGATAGGCCACCAGCAGCAGGAACAGCATACCCAGGAGACTGCGCAGAATATCCACCTCGTACTCCTTGCTCTCAATGTTGTTTGAATGTTCGGCGGGCGGCGCGGCACGCCGGCGCATCGCCGTCGGTGGATATTACTCGCCGGCATGCACGTCGACAACGCAAACAAAATGGCCGCGTTCGAGCGGCGTCGCGTGTGTCGTCGACTTGCTCAGTTCTTCTACGTACCGGGAGATCGGCAAGACGGGATCGCGCGACGCTCCGTCCCAAATACTGAGAGATTTGACGGGATGCGGAGAAGCGGAAGGATCGGGCGGAAGCGATGCCCGCACGCGTGTGAAGGCAGGCTCAAGCGCGCGGGGCGTGCCGTTCGACCCGACACGCCCCGCGCGATACGCGACGTTCAGCCGGCTCGCTCGACCGGATGTGGTTCGCGCAACCGGTTCGCGATCCGCGCGGCCTCGTAGTAACTGGCCGCGGGCGGGCGCTTCAGATAGCGGCCCGCGCCGCGCACGGCACGCAAATCGCCGTCGGCCCACGCGAGTGCGCCGCGCGTGAGCGTGTGGGTCGCGACGCCCTGCACCGTCATCCCCTCGAACACATTGAAGTCGACCTGCTGGTGATGGGTCTTCACCGAGATCGTCTTCGTAGCGGACGGGTCCCACACGACGAGGTCGGCATCGGCGCCCACCTGCACGGCGCCCTTGCGCGGATACAGGTTGAAGATCTGCGCGGCGTTCGTCGACGTGATCCGCACGAACTCGTTCGGCGTGATGCGGCCGTGATTCACGCCGTGATGCCACAGCACCGACATGCGATCCTCGACACCCCCGCAGCCGTTCGGGATCCTCGTGAAATCGTCGCGGCCCATCGCCTTCTGCGACGCGCAGAACACGCAGTGGTCGGTTGCAGTCGTATGCAGTTGCCCCGCCTGCAGCCCGCGCCACAGCGCCTCGCGATGCTCGGCCGAGCGGAACGGCGGGCTCATCACGTGTGCGGCCGCGCGCGTCCAGTCCGGATCGCGATAGACGGCCTCGTCGATCACCAGGTGGCCCGGCAGCACTTCGCCGAACACACGCAGCCCTTCGCTGCGCGCGCGCGTGATCGCATCGACCGCATCCTTCGACGACACGTGCACGATATACACGGGCACACCGAGCACCTGAGCGATGCGGATCGCGCGGTTCGCGGCCTCGCCCTCGACCTCCGGCGGCCGTGACAACGGATGCGCCTCCGGCCCGGTCATCCCGCGCGCGAGCAGTGCCTTCTGCAGCTGGAACACGAGCTCGCCGTTCTCCGCGTGCACGGTCGGCAGCGCGCCGAGTTCGAGCGAACGCGAGAAGCTGTTCACGAGCACCTCGTCGTCAGCCATGATCGCGTTCTTGTACGCCATGAAGTGCTTGAAGCTCGACACGCCATGCTCGCGCACGAGCGTACCCATGTCGCGGTGCACGCTCTCGTCCCACCAGGTCACGGCCACGTGGAAGCCGTAGTCGGCCGCCGCCTTCTCGGCCCAGCCGCGCCATTCGCCGAACGCGTCCATCAGCGGCTGCTTCGGGCTCGGGATCACGAAGTCGATGATGCTCGTCGTGCCGCCCGCGAGCCCGGCGGCGGTGCCCGAATAAAAATCGTCGCTCGCGGTCGTGCCCATGAATGGCAGTTCCATGTGCGTATGCGGATCGATGCCGCCCGGCATCACGTACTGGTCTTGCGCATCGACGACGCTCGCGCCGGCCGGCGCGTCGATCTGCTCGGCGATCTGCAGGATCGTGCCGCCGTCTTCAGGGTCTGCGCACAGGACGTCGGCGCGATAGGAGCGGTCCGCATCGACCACGGTGCCACCACGAATCAGGATTGCCATTGGGTTGCCTCCTCGTTGACTGTCGGTTGCCGCATCACACACGTCACATGCATCGCGCGCGTCATGCGCTCGCGATCTGCGCGCGCTGTCCGGCGCGCCACTTCATCCAGGTGCCGTACACGCATGACGCCAGCACGAGGCCCACGAACCACGCGTACGTGTAGAGCGTGTTGAAGAACGCGGGCACGTTCGGGAACGACGCCGGAAATGCCGTGTGCAGGAAGCCGGGCAGGTTCGGCAGCACGCCGACCGCGAGCGCGGCCAGCGCGGCCGGGTTCCAGCCGCGCGCGTAACTGAAGCCGCCGCGTTCGTCGAACAGCGCGCGCGTGTCGAGCCGCGTGCCGCGAATCAGGAAGTAGTCGACCATCAGGATCCCCGCCACCGGCCCGAGCAGCGCCGAATAGCCGACGAGCCAGGTGAAGATGTAGCCTTCCGTCGTCGCGAGGATCTTCCACGGCATCATCACGATCGCGATCGTCGCGGTGATCATCCCGCCCGTGCGGTACGAGATCGCCTTCGGCCACAGGCTCGAAAAATCGTACGCGGGGCCGACGAGATTCGCGGCGAGGTTGCAGCACATCGTGTCGAGCGTGAGGATCACGAGCGCGATGCCCACGCCGACGCCCGTCATCCGGCTCGTCAGGTCGATCGGATCCCAGATCGCGTTGCCGTAGATCACGACGGTCGCCGACGTCACGACGACCGACACCACCGACAGCAGCGCCATCGGCAACGGCAGCCCGATCGACTGTCCGATCACCTGGTCGCGCTGCGAATGCGCGAAGCGCGTGAAATCGGGAATGTTCAGCGCGAGCGTCGCCCAGAAGCCGACCATCGCGGTCAGGCCCGGCCAGAAGGTCGCCCAGAACAGCCCGGCCTTCTTGCCGCCCGCCGCGAACTGCGACGGCGCCGACAGCATCGTGCCGAAGCCGCCTGCCTTCGACGTCGCCCACCACACGAGCGCCACGCACATCACGACCTTGATCGGTGCGGACCAGCTTTCGAGCCAGCGGATCGAATCGGTGCCGTGCCAGATGAAGTAGAGCTGCAGCGCCCAGAACACGAGGAAGCACGCGAGCTGCCCGCCCCCGATGCCGACGACCGGCAGCGCGGCGCCGTGCAACGCGTTGCCGGTCAGGATGTTCAGCAGCGTATAGATCGCACTGCCGCCGAGCCAGGTCTGGATCCCGTACCAGCCGCACGCGACGATCGCGCGCAACAGCGCCGGCAGCTTCGCGCCCTGCGTGCCGAACGACGCGCGCACGAGCACCGCGTACGGAATCCCGTGCTTCGCGCCCGCATGGCCGATCAGCAGCATCGGCACGAGTACGATCAGGTTGCCGAGCAACACGGTCGTCACCGCCTGCCACGGCGACATGCCTTCCTGGATCAGCCCGGCCGCGAGCATGTACGACGCGATGTTCATCACCATCCCGACCCACAGCGCCGCGAAGTGATACCACTTCCACGTGCGCTGCGCCGGCGTCGTCGGCGCGAGGTCATCGTTGTACAGGCTGCCGCCGTGCGCCGCGGCGCTGTCGGGATCGGCGGGATTCGCTGCGGATTTCATCGATCGCACTCCACGCAAAACGTCAGCGCCGGCATCGTGCGATGCCGGCCCAGGGGGTAACGAAAAACGGCGGTGCGGGAGGTCCCGCGCCGCCGGACGCCGGTCGTCAGGCAGCCTTCTTCGCGTGCTTCTCGGGTGCCGCCGCGCCTGCACTCGCCCCCGCATCCGCGCTCGCCGGATTGTTCGGATGCGTGGTCCAGTTCGCGTAGTCCCCCGAATCGACACGCTCCATCGTGATGCATTGCTCGACCGGACACACATGCATGCAAAGATTGCACCCGACGCATTCCGAATCGACCACTTCGAAGTGCCGCACGCCGTCCTTCGTCGCCGTGATCGCCTGGTGCGACGTGTCCTCGCACGCAATATGGCACAGCCCGCACTGGATGCAGCGGTCCTGGTCGATGCGCGCCTTGATGTCGTACTTCAGGTTCAGGTATTTCCAGTCGGTCACGTTCGGCACCGCGCGGCCGCGGATGTCGTCGAGCGTCGCGTAGCCTTTCTCGTCCATCCAGTTCGACAACCCGTCGGCCAGATCCGACACGATCCGGAAGCCGTAATGCATCGCGGCGGTGCACACCTGCACGCTGCCGGCGCCGAGCACCATGAACTCGGCCGCGTCGCGCCAGTTCGAGATGCCGCCGATGCCCGAGATCGGCAGGTTCGGCGTTTCCGGATCGCGTGCGATCTCCGCGACCATGTTCAGCGCGATCGGCTTGACCGCCGGCCCGCAATAGCCGCCGTGCGTGCCCTTGCCGTCCACGGTCGGCATCGGCGCCATGTGGTCGAGATCGACCGCGACGATCGAGTTGATCGTGTTGATCAGCGACACGCCGTCCGCGCCGCCCTTGTACGCAGCGCGCGACCCCATCCGGATGTCGCTGATGTTCGGCGTGAGCTTCACGAGGCAGGGCAGCTTCGTGCCTTCCTTCACCCAGCGCGTGACCATCTCCACATATTCGGGCACCTGCCCGACCGCCGCGCCCATCCCGCGCTCGCTCATCCCGTGCGGGCAGCCGAAGTTCAGCTCGACCGCGTCGGCGCCCGTATCCTCGACGAGCGGCAGGATCCATTTCCAGTCCCGCTCGTTGCACGGCACCATCAGCGACACGATCAGCGCGCGATCCGGCCAGTCGCGCTTCACCTGCGCGATCTCTCTCAGGTTCACGTCGAGCGGACGGTCGGTGATCAGCTCGATGTTGTTCAGCCCCGCGATGCGCTGGCCGTTCCACTGCACGGCGCCGTAGCGCGAACTGACGTTGACGACGTGCGGATCGAGCCCGAGCGTCTTCCACACGACACCGCCCCAGCCCGCCTCGAACGCGCGGTTCACGTTGTAGGCCTTGTCGGTCGGCGGTGCGGACGCCAGCCAGAAGGGATTCGGCGAAGTGATGCCCGCGATGGTGCAGCGAAGGTCGGCCATGTTCGGCTCCGTGAGAGTGGGGTCGTGTTCGTTGTGCTCGTGGTGCGTGACGCGCGTCGTGCTATCACGCGGCCTTCGCGTCGCGTTGCGCGAGCACCGCGTCGATGGATGCAGCCGCATGCTTGCCGTCCTGCACGGCCTGCACCGTGAGGTCGACGCCGCCCGTCGCCGCGCAGTCGCCACCGGCCCACACGTCGGGCCATGCGGTGCGCCCGTCCGCATCCACCGCGATGCGTGTGCCGTCCGCCGTCAGCAAGGCGGCGTCGACGCCGTCGGGCGTCAACGTCTGGCCGATCGCCTTCAGCACCATGTCCGCGTCCACGATGAAACGCTCGCCCGATGCCGCCTCGAACTCGACACCCGTCACCTGCCCGTTCGCGCCCGCCATGCGCACGGGCTTCGCGTGCGTGACGAGCGTGACGCCGCACTTCTGCGCAAATTCGCGCTCGGCCCACGTCGCGCTCATCGCGTCCACGCCGCGCCGGTACACCATCGTCACGCGATCGGCGCCGAGCTTGCGGCTTTGCACCGCCGCATCGATGGCCGTATTGCCGCCGCCGATCACGACCACGCGCCGCCCGACCGCCACGTTCTCCATCGCGTCGGCCTGCCGCACCTGCTCGATGAAGTCGACAGCGTTCATCACGCCGGCCAGTTGCTCGCCATCGATCGCGAGCGCGCGCACGCCGCCGAGACCCATCGCGAGAAACACCGCGTCGTGCTGCTCGCGCAGCGCGTCGAGCGTGATGTCGCGGCCGAGCGCGACGCCGGTTTTCAGCGTGATGC
The DNA here is from genome assembly GCF_964265005.1 of Burkholderia crassaminum. Taxonomy (NCBI): domain Bacteria; kingdom Pseudomonadati; phylum Pseudomonadota; class Betaproteobacteria; order Burkholderiales; family Burkholderiaceae; genus Burkholderia; species Burkholderia crassaminum. The sequence continues at coordinate 1,041,066 of NZ_OZ183801.1, forward strand.
CGCCCACCGACAGCAGCCACTCGACTTCACGCTGTGCGAATTCGTCGACGGTCTTGTACGCGGCGATCCCGTATTCGTTGAGACCGCCGGCCTTCGGGCGCGCGTCGAACAGCGTGACGCGGTGCCCGGCGAGCGCGAGCCGGTGCGCGCACGCGAGCCCGGCCGGGCCCGCGCCGACCACCGCGACATGGCGGCCCGTGTCGGGCGTGCGCGTGAAGCGCACCGCGCCGGTTGTCATCGCCCAGTCGGTCGCATGCCGCTGCAGCGCGCCGATCGCAACCGGCTGCGCATCCTGGTGATTACGCACGCATGCGCCTTCGCACAGGATCTCGGTCGGGCACACGCGTGCGCACATCCCGCCGAGCGGGTTCGCCGACAGGATGTCGGTCGCGGCGCCCTTCAGGTTGCCGTTGCCGATCTTGCGGATGAAGCTCGGGATGTCGATCTGCGTCGGGCAGGCCTGCACGCACGGCGCGTCGTAGCAGTAGTGGCAACGGCTGGCGGCGGCCGCGGCGGCAGTCGGGTCGAGCAGCGGCGCGATATCGGCGAATTCGCACGAGAGTTGCGTGGACGACAGGCGATGCGCGGCGATATCGCCGGTTGGCTTGGTGGTCATACGCGTTCCTTCGACTGGGTGGAGACAAAGCCGTCCCCGCCGGCTGCGAATGCACAGTCGGGGCGGTCATCATTATCAGGAATGCTTCAGGTCAGGCGATACGCTGCCTGCCGGTTGCTACAGTCTCTGCGTCATGAAGCCGGCTCGCAGGCGCGCGACAGCATCGCGTGCAGCAGCACGTTCGCGCCGGCCTCGATCCATGCGGGCGTCGCGTCCTCGATCTCGTTGTGGCTGATCCCGTCGACACACGGCACGAACACCATCGACGTCGGCGCGACCTGCGCGAGATAACACGCATCGTGCCCCGCGCCCGACACGATGTCGCGATGCGAGTAGCCGAAGCGGTCGGCCGCACCGCGCACCGCTTCCACGCAGGCGGCATCGAACGCGACCGGCTTGTAATAGAAAATCTGTTCGAGCTGGGTCTCGAGCCCGATGTCGGCTGCGATGCGCGCCACACCGTCGCGCAATGCAGCATCCATCTTCGCGAGCACCGCGTCGTCCGGGTGACGGAAATCGACGGTGAAGAACACGCGGCCGGGAATCACGTTGCGCGAGTTCGGGTAGACCTGCATCATGCCGACCGTCGCGCAGCCGAACGGCGCATGATCGAGGCCGATCCGGTTGACGAGATCGACCACGCGCGACGCACCGAGCAGCGCGTCGCGCCGGCGCGGCATCGGCGTCGGCCCCGCGTGCGCTTCCTGGCCGGTGAACGTGACCTCGTACCAGCGCTGCCCCTGCGCGTCGGTCACGACCCCGATCGTCTTGCATTCCGCCTCGAGAATCGGCCCCTGCTCGATATGCAGTTCGAAGGCCGCGTGCAGCTTGCGCCCGCCGCACGGCACGTCGCCCGCATAGCCGATGCGCGCCAGCTCCTCGCCGATCGTCTTGCCGTCCACGTCCTTGCGCGACAGCCCGTATTCGAGCGGGAATACGCCCGCGAATACGCCGGAGGCGACCATCGCGGGCGCGAAGCGCGAACCTTCCTCGTTGGTCCAGATCACGACCTCGACCGGATGCTCGGTCTCGATGCCGTGATCGTTGAGACTGCGAATCACCTCGAGGCCGCCGAGCACGCCGTAGATGCCGTCGAAGCGGCCGCCCGTCGGCTGCGAATCCGCGTGCGAGCCCGTGACGACCGGTGCCGCATCGGCCACGCGTCCCGCGCGGCGCATGAACACGTTGCCCATCGTATCCACCGTCACCGTGCAGCCGGCGGCCTTCGCCCAGCCGACGATCAGGTCGCGGCCGGCCTTGTCGAGATCGGTCAGCGCGAGGCGGCACACGCCGCCCTTCGGCGTCGCGCCGATCTTCGCGACTTCCATCAGGCTGCCCCACAACCGCTTGCCGTCGACCTTGATCGACGTGTCGAAAGCTGCCCGCTTCACTGTTTCCGATACCGCGTTCATTCGTATCGCTCCTGTGGGGTCGGTGATGTCGTCAGCCCGGTCTGTGCCGGTGCGTGCCATGCCTGTTTCGGGGCAATACCGCCCAAGCGCGGTGCATGCCCCGGTCGTTCGCGAAGTTCGTCCGACGAATCGCGCCGAGAGGTTTCCGCCGCGCGTCGAATCCTGTCCGATTGGACAGGTTTTAGACGATCAAAATGACCAAATCAATGTCTTTCTTGCGTGAATGAATAGAGCGAGAAACGTGCCATCGCAACGCAGCATCGCGATCGATGCGCGAAGTTCGCACACGTGCGTTCGATGCGAATCAGCGGCTAGAATGAAGCCCAACGCGGCACGCCCGCCGCGCGAGGGCAACGATGAGACATGACGAGGCGGCAACCGAAGCCACCGACAGCGACGAAACGCCCGCGCCATTGCGGCGACGCAAGGCGCACATCCGCGAGTCCAACGAAGCGCACCTGCTCGCCTGTGCGGAGGCCGTGTTCGCGGAACGCGGGCTCGACGGCGCGAGCACCGCGATGATCGCGGAGCGTGCCGGCTTGCCGAAAGCGAACCTGCATTACTACTTCCCGACGAAGCTCGCGCTGTACCGCCGCGTGCTCGAGGATCTGTTCGAGGACTGGCATCATGCGGCCGGCTCGTTCGAGGCCGACGACGATCCGGTGGAAGCGATCGGCGGCTACGTGCGCGCGAAGATGGCGCTGTCGCGGCGGCGCCCGCTCGGCTCGAAGGTCTGGGCCAACGAGATCATCCAGGGCGCAGAGCACATGCAGGACATCCTGGCGGAACGCGTGAAGCCATGGTTCGACACGCGCGTGCAGGTAATCGACGGGTGGATCGCGCGCGGGCTGCTTGCGCCGATCGATGCGCACGCGCTGATGTACCTGATCTGGGCGACCACGCAGCACTACGCGGATTTCGATGCGCAGATCCGCGCGCTGAGCGGCAAGCGTACGTTCACGCAGAAAGCGTTCGACGAGCGGACCGAGCAGGTCGTGCAGCTCGTGATTCGCGCATGCGGTGCGGTGTCGCCGCACGCGAAGACGTAGGCCAACGCGAAGCGCAAGCCACTGAAAACAAAGCGGGCGAAGGGCGCCGCGCAGATGCGGCCTGCGCGATGCCCTTCGCCCGCGGCGCGATACGGTCAGCGTGCCGTATCGCGCGTGTGCGTCGTTACGTGCGTGCTACGCGTCAAACCACGCGCTCGATCGCGATCGCCGTCGCCTCGCCGCCGCCGATGCACAGCGATGCAACGCCGCGCTTCATCCCGTACGTTTCGAGCGCGGCCAGTAGCGTCACCATCACGCGCGCGCCCGATGCACCGATCGGATGGCCGAGCGCGCACGCTCCGCCGTGCACGTTGACCTTCTCGTGCGGCAGGTCGAGATCGCGCATCGCGGCCATCGGCACCACCGCGAACGCTTCGTTGATTTCGAACAGGTCGACGTCGCGCAGGTTCCAGCCGGTTTTCTCCGACAGCTTGCGCAGCGCGCCGATCGGCGCGGTCGCGAACAGGCTCGGCTTGTCCGCGAAGGTCGAATGCCCGACGATCACGGCCTTCGGCGTGAGGCCCAGGCGCTCGGCTTCCGAGCGGCGCATCATCACGAGCGCGGCCGCGCCGTCCGAAATCGACGACGCATTGGCGGCCGTCACCGTGCCGCCCTCGCGGAAGGCCGGCTTCAGCGTCGGGATCTTGTCGAGCTTCGCGTTGCCCGGCTGTTCGTCGATCGACACGACGGCTTCGGTCTTGCCGGCCTTCACGGTCACCGGCGCGATCTCCGACACGAAATGCCCTTCGGCGATCGCGCGTTGCGCGCGCGTCAGCGACGCGATCGCGAACGCATCCTGTGCCTCGCGCGTGAACTGGTACGCCTGCGCGCAATCCTCGGCGAACGTGCCCATCAGGCGGCCCTTCTCGTACGCGTCCTCGAGCCCGTCGAGGAACATGTGGTCGAGCACCTGCCCGTGACCCATGCGCATCCCCGCGCGCGCCTTCGGCAGCAGGTACGGCGCATTCGTCATGCTCTCCATCCCGCCCGCGACGGCCACCGCCGCCGAGCCGGCGAGCAGCAGGTCATGCGCGAACATCGCGGCCTTCATCCCCGAGCCGCACATCTTGTTGACCGTGGTCGCGCCCGCGCCGAGCGGCAGCCCGGCCTTCAGCGCGGCCTGCCGCGCCGGGGCCTGGCCCTGGCCCGCCGGCAGCACGCAGCCGAACACGATTTCATCGATACGCTCGGCCGGCACATTCGCGCGCTCGAGCGCCGCGCGAATCGCTACCGCGCCGAGGTCGCTCGCGCTGGCTGCCGCCAGGTCGCCCTGAAAACCACCCATCGGCGTACGCGCCGTGCCAACGATTACGATCGGATCCTGAGTCGTCATGATTCGCTTCCTCCAGTGTCAGCGCGGTGCCATGCGCAACGCGCCATCGAGACGGATGACTTCGCCGTTCAGCATCGTGTTCTCGGCGATGTGGCGCACCAGCGCCGCAAATTCTTCCGGGCGGCCGAGCCGCGGCGGGAACGGCACGCTCTTGCCGAGCGCGTCCTGTACGTCCTGCGGCATGCCGGCCATCATCGGCGTCGCGAAGATGCCCGGCGCGACCGTCACCACGCGAATGCCGAACCGCGCGAGCTCGCGCGCGATCGGCAGCGTCATGCCCACCACGCCGCTCTTCGACGCCGCATACGCGGCCTGCCCGATCTGCCCGTCGAACGCCGCGACCGACGCGGTATTGACGATCACGCCGCGCTCGCCTTCCGCATTGGCGTCCTGCTTCGACATCGCTTCGGCGGCCAGCCGGATCATGTTGAACGTGCCGACCAGATTGATCGACACCGCGCGCGCGAAACGGTCGAGCGAATGCGGACCGTCGCGGCCCACCACCTTCTCGCCCGGCGCAACGCCCGCGCAGTTGACGAGCGCGTCGATGCGGCCGAACGCGTCACGCGCGGCCGCGACGGCCGCCTGGCCGTCGGCTTCGCTCGTCACGTCGGTCTTCACGAAGCGCGCAACCGCACCGAGTTCATGCGCAAGGCCCGCGCCGGCCTCTTCGTTGACGTCCAGCAGCACGGCCTTGCCGCCTTCCGCGACCACCATGCGCGCCACCGCGGCGCCGAGGCCCGAACCGGCGCCCGTGATCAGAAAAACACGATCCTTGATATCCATTCGCAGTCCGTACAGGTTGTGTTCAGGGTTGAGCGACCTTCTCGGCTTCCATCTTGCGCAACACGAAGCGCTGGATCTTGCCGCTCGGGGTTTTCGGCAGCGCGTCGACGAAATCGATCGCGCGAGGATAGGCGTGAGCGGACAGCCGCCGCTTCACGTGCAGGCTCAGTTCCTCGGCCAGCGCCGGCGTGCCGTCGTAGTCTTTCGACAGCACGACGAACGCCTTGACGATCTCCGTGCGCTCCGCGTCGGGCACGCCGATGACGGCGGCCTCGCTCACGGCCGGATGCTCGATCAGCGCGCTTTCCACGTCGAACGGGCCGATCCGGTAGCCGGACGACGTGATCACGTCGTCCGCGCGGCCGATGAAGCTCACGGTGCCGTCCGGCTCCAGCTCGACGTTGTCGCCGGTCCGGTAATAGCCGCCCGCGATCGCCGGCGTGTCCTGCTGCCAGTAGCCGTGGAACCACAGCAGCGGCGAGCGCGCGATGTCGATCGCGAGGTTGCCGGGCTCGCCGGGGCCGAGTTCGCGGCTCGCTTCGTCGAGCACCGCGACGCGGTAGCCGGGCATCGCGAAGCCGGCCGAACCCGCGTGGACGGCATGCGCGAGACCGTGGTGATTGTTCACGACCATCCCGAGTTCGGTCTGGCCGTAGTGATCGTAGATCGGCGCGCCGAGCGCCGCGTCGAACCAGCGCACGACTTCCGGATTCAGCGGTTCACCTGCGCTGCTGACCACGCGCAGCTTGCCCTTCAGCCGCGCCGCCGCTTCCGTGCCGGCCGCCATCAGCATCCGGAATGCAGTCGGCGAGCCGGCGAGGCTCGTGATCCCGAGCCGTTCGATCAAGTCGTACGTGCTGTCGACCGTGAAGCTGCCCTCGTAGAGCGTGGTCGAGTGGCCGAGCACCAGCGGGCCCGTGATCGCGTAATAGAGCCCGTATGCCCAGCCCGGATCGGCGATGTTCCAGAACCGGTCGACCGCACGCAGGTCGACCGCTTCGCGCATGTACGCGCTGAACGCGAGCAGCGCGCGCAGCGGCACCGGTACGCCCTTCGGCAAACCCGTCGTGCCCGACGTCGACATCATCATGAACAGGTCCGAACCCTTGCGCAGCACCGGTTCGAACGTATCGGACTGCGCATCGAGCGCCGCACGGAAATCGATGTCGCGTTCCGGCAGCGTCTCGCCCGGCGCGCGCACCGTCGCAACGGGCGGGCAATCGGCGATCTCGTCGAGCTTCGCGCGATTCGCGACGTTGGTCACGACCAGGCGCGCGTCGCTCATGCGCAGCCGGTGCTCGATCGCCTTCGGGCCGAACGCGGTGAACAGCGGCTGGTAGACGGCGCCCGCGCGCCACGTGCCGAGGATCGTCGCGACGAGTTCGGGCGTGCGCGGCAACAGGCCCGCCACCACGTCGCCCGGCTTCACGCCCTGCGCGACCAGCAGGTTCGCGACGCGCGCCGACAGCGCCTTCATCTGCGCAAACGTGTAGCTGCGGTGCTGGCCGCCGGCGTCGATCCAGTCGAGCGCGATCGCGTCCGCGGAGGCGTGCCGGTCGCAGCATTCCACGCACGCATTCAGGCCGCGCTCCAGGTCGCCGTGCAGTTGCTGCGCGGCGGTCTCGATACTGAACCGGGCCACGGCGTCGGCGTAGGCCGGCACCACCCGGGCGGTAGCTCCATCAGGCATGCGTGTCTCCTGTGCGTTATGGCCACCGCCGAGCCAGGGGCGCGACGGGGATAGTTCGATAGTAGACAGCCCGCACATTGCAATCAATGACAAACAGAATCTAGAATCGTGATCGCTTTTGCCATGTCGGGAGGATGTAGGAAAATGGGGCCGCAGATGATTTCGCCGGATTTCGTCGACGACGCGCTCGCGTGCCTGCGCCGGCAAGGCCTTCCAACGGCGCCCGTGCTGCGCGCCGCCGGCCTGCCGGCCGCCGTGCGCGAGCCCGTCACGCCGCAGCAGTACGGCAGGCTGTGGCTCGCGATCGCCGGCACCCTCGACGACGAATTCTTCGGGCTCGCCGCGCGCCCGATGCGGCGCGGCAGCTTCACGCTGCTGTGCCATGCGGTGCTGCACGCCGGCACGCTCGACAAGGCGCTGCGGCGCGCGCTGCAGTTCCTGCGCGTGGTGCTGGACGAGCCGCACGGCGAGCTCGTCGTGGCCGACGGACAGGCGCAGATCGTGCTGACGCAGACGGGCGCGCCCTACCCGGCGTTCGCGTACCGGACGTTCTGGCTGATCCTCCTGGGCGTCGCGTGCTGGCTGATCGGCCGGCGCATCCCGCTGCAGCGCATCGACTTCGCGTGCCCGAGCCCCGACCAGCGCAGCGACTACCACCAGTTCTTCGGCGTACCCGTGCATTTCGACCGGCCCGACAGCCGGCTCGCGTTCAACGCCGCCTACCTCGCGCTGCCGACGATCCGCTCCGAGCAGGCGCTGAAGACCTTCCTGCGCGGCGCGCCCGGCAACCTGCTCGTCCGCTACCGCCACGACACGGGGTGGGTCGCGAAAACGCGCGCGCAGTTGAAGACGCTGCCGGCCGCCGAGTGGCCCGACTTCGATACGCTGGCCGTGCGCCTCGGCACGACGCCCGCGACGCTGCGGCGGCGTCTGCGCAGCGAAGGGCAAAGCTTCGCGGCCATCAAGGACGAGCTGCGCGGCGCGCTGGCCCAGTCGCTGCTGCGCGGGCACGCACTCAGCGTCGCAGAGATCGCGGTCGAGCTCGGCTTCACCGAGCCGAGCGCGTTTCATCGCGCGTTCCGGAAATGGACGGGCACAAGCCCCGGCGCATTCCGGCGGGACGTGCATGCGGCAGAGGTGGAGCCGGCGGGGGCAAGCGGATGATCCGGCGAGCGGTCGTCAACAGGCGTGCACGGCCGACACGGAAACACTCACGCGACGCTGATACGATGCGATCTGCCGACTGCCGTTCGTGATCGATAAACGACGGCAACCACCCGACCCACCACCGCTCCCGCTCCGATGCAAGCAATCGTCTTTTCCGACACAGAACTGGCCGACCTGCGCGCACACGGCATCGTGCTGTTTGCCGACCGCGTGATCTTCGACGCTCAGCCGCCGATGCCCGCCGACCAGATCGCGGCCGTGCAGGCACGCTGTCACGGCGACCTTCCTCCCGCGCTGCTCGAGCTGTGGCGCACGACGGCCGGCGGCAGACTCGACTACGACCTGACGCTGGAGATGAACGGACACATCGAATCCATCAGTTGGGGCGAGCTGTTCTACAACGGCAGCGACGGCTACCGCGACCTGGAAGGCTGGATCGACCACGAACTCGAACTGGCCGAGGAAGCCGCCGAGGAGCATTCACGCCCCTGGAGCGGCAAGATGGATGTATTGCCGTTCGGCGGGTTCGAGTACTGCGACCGCATCTACATCGTGACGGAACCCGACGCAAAGGATCGCGGCCACGTGCTCGCGTGGAAACAGGGGCTGCCGCCCGCGTGGCGCGGCGCGATGCACGAGGACGGCCTCGCGACGGTCGGGCCGGACCTGTACGCGGCATTCGGCGCACTGCAGCTCAATGCAGATCCGCTGAAACCCGGCGACAGTGGAACCGGCATGACGTTGCTTGAGTATGTCGATGAGCGCCGCGCCGAACATGGCCTGTCGGAGCCGCTGGCAGACAAGCTGATCGCGTTCTATCGCCGGGCCATGATCGACTGGCGCACACCGCTCGCCGACGGCACACTCGCCGCCCGGCCAGCACTCGCGCGCCAGGCGTTGCGAGACGCGATCGACCACGACGACACCGCGCTCACCATGCAACTGGCGCCGCTCGTCGCGAATCTCGGCACGGCGCTCGCCGGCAGCTCGATCCCGACCGACTACGCGCTGCGGCGCAAGAAGTTTGCCGCCGCCACCGCGTTGCTCGAATCCGGCGCGCCGGTCGCACCGGATTCGCTGGAGTCCGCATCCGGCAACGTGCCGGTCGCGCTGATGCGCGCACTGCTCGACGCCGGCGTACGACCCGATGCCGACGCGATGGCACGCTGTGTCGCCGGCGGCGGCGCCGACAGCGCGCGCCTCATCGGCGCGGCACTGGCGGCACAAGGCGTTGATGCGGCCGCCGCCTACCGTACGGCGAGTGCAACGCTGCTGCGCAAGTTCACTGCCGACATCGCCGAGGTCCGCAAGGGCAAGCTGAGCCACTACCTCGGCCTCGAAGGACTCGAAGCCCACGCCGAACGCCTGCGGACATTCGCGCTGTAACGTGGCGCGGACTCACCGGGAAACCCCGTCAACGCTCGCGGCAACACCCGGCAGCGGCCGCGAGAACAGCTTGCAACCCGCGTAGTAGACGAGCGACGTCAGCGAGAGACCGACGATCCACGACACGTCCGCGCCGCCGAGCCGGCTCGCCAGTTCGCCCGTATAGAGATCGGTCGCCATGAACGGCGCCTGCGCGACGATGCCGATGAAATACGAACCGACGGCGATCGTATTGAAGCGTCCGTAGATGCCGCCGTCCTGCCGGAAGAATGAATTGACGTCGTACTCGCCGTGACAGACGAGGTAGTAGTCGACGAGGTTGATCGCGGTCCACGGCACGAGCACGTACAGCAGCAGCAGGATGAAGTTCGTGTAGCCGGCGAGGAAATTGTCCTGCCCGAACAGCGCGATCGCGAGCGCAATGGCGCACAGGACGATCGCGGTGATCGCCCGCGCACGCGCCTTGCCCGACCACGACGGAAAGAGCGTCTGCAGCACCGTGATGGCCGACAGCGCGCCGCAATACAGCTCCATCGCATTACTGGCCGCGATGCCGAACGACAGCACGACGATCACGAGTACGCTGATCCCTTGCGTGAGTCCCGTGAGGCCCCCCACCACATTGCCGTCGGGCGTCGCAAGGCCAACCAGGCAGCCGAGCAGCATCGGGAAGAACGAGCCGAGCACGCAGCCCCAGTAACTCGACCAGAACGCCGTGCGCGGCCCGGTATCGGGTGGCAGGTAGCGCGAATAGTCCGACACGTAAGGCGCATAGGCGATCTGCCACAGCGCGGCGACCGACATCGCACCCAGGAAGCCGGACAGGTTCAGCGAATGCTTCGAGAATGTATCGGCGGGCAATCCGTGCACGAAAATGATCCACACGAACGCCAGCACGAGTACGCTGCCCGAGCACCAGCTCAGCAGTCGCGCATACGCGTGGATCAGCTTGTAGCCATAGATCGATCCGAGCAGGCTGATCAGGCCGATCACCACGACGCCCGCATCGAGCGGAATGCCGACGCCCAGGCTGTGCAGCGCCTGCCCGCCGAACACGCAGTTCGACGCGAAGAAGCCGACATACATCACGACGACCAGCGCGACCACGAGCAGCGCGCCGAACGACCCGAACTGCCCGCGGGTCTGGATCATCTGCGGCACGCCGAGCTGCGGCCCCTGCGCGGAATGCAGCGCCATGAAGACCGCGCCGATCAGGCTGCCGACGAGCGTGGCGAGCGCCGCCCACCAGAACGGCTGCTTGAACACCGTGGTCGCGAGCGATCCGGTGACGATCGTCAGCATCATGATGTTCGACCCGAACCAGATCGTGAACAGATCCTTCGCGCTGCCGTGCCGCTCGTTCAGCGGAATCGGCTGGATGGTGCTTTCCTCGAGATGAGCAATGGACTCGCCCTGACTCATTTCGTCTCCTTGTTCATGTTGTGGTGTTCGCGGGTTCGGATGCTGAGCGGTGACTCGGAATGCCTGGCCCGCGCGAAGCGTGCGCTCCGCAATGAGTCATCTATTTATTTGCATTCCTCATCAATAGGCGGTCGATAACACATCGCTTTATAGGACCGCCGTCTGCGACACCCAATCCTCAACGTGTCAGGTAGCGGCTCCGGTGGCTGTACGAATCCGGCCTACCTCCGAAGCGGAACCCTTGGTTCGATGCGCTCCCGCCCGTCTGTCGCCGGACGAAAGCGCGTCGCTCAACGGTCAGCAGTCGATCCCGAGCACTTCACGCGCGGTGGCATCCACGGCCTTGCGCATCGTGTCGACCAGTTCATCGATTTGCGCGTGATCGATCACCAGCGGCGGCGCAACGATCAGGCGGCCATTCGTCGAACGCACGATCGCGCCGAGTTCGAACCCGACCGTCCGGCTGTGCCAGGTCAGGTCTGCCTCGTTCGCAAAGCGTTCGCGCGTCGCCTTGTTCTTCGCGAACTGGATCGCGCCGACCGCGCCCACGCCCTGGATCTCGCCGACGAGCGGATGGCCGTCGAATGCATCGCGCAGCGCCTTCTGCAGGTACGGCCCTGTGTCGGTCTTCGTCCGCTCGACGAGGCCTTCGCGCTCGAGCACGTCGAGATTGGCCAGCGCGACGGCGGCCGCGACCGGGTGCCCGGAATAGGTCAGCCCGTGCGCGTAGACGCCGCCCTTGTCGACCAGCGCGTCGCCGACGCGCCGGCTCATGATCAGCCCGCCCATCGGCACGTAGCCCGAGGTCAGCCCCTTGGCCATGCAGATCAGGTCAGGTTCGAAGCCGAAGTGGCGGTGCGCGAACCACTCGCCGGTACGGCCGAAACCACCGATCACTTCGTCCGCGCAGAGCAGCACGTCGTATTGACGGCAGATGCGCTCGATTTCCTGCCAATAGCCGTCCGGCGGAAAGATCATCCCGCCCGCTCCCTGGAACGGCTCCGCGACGAACGCGGCGACGCGATCCGCACCGATCTCGAGGATCTTGCGCTCGAGCGACAGCGCCGCCTGCTTGCCGAATGCCTCGGGGCTCATGTCGCCGCCATTCGCGTACCAGTACGGTTCGTCCACGTGCGTGATGTTAGGAATGGGCAGGTCGCCCATTTCATGCATGAACGCCATGCCGCCCAGCGACGCGCTGCCCACCGTCGACCCGTGATAGCCGTTCACGCGGCCGATCAGCACCTTCTTCTCCGGCTTGCCCATCACGTCCCAGAACCGCCGCACGGTGCGAATCAGCACCTCATTCGATTCGGATCCCGAATTGGTGTACACCACGTGACTGAAGCGATTGCCGAGCAGCGCGAACAGCCGCTCCGACAGTTCGATCACCGACGGGTGTGTGGTATGAAAGAACATGTTGTAGTAGGACAGTTCCTTCATCTGCCGCGCGGCGGCATCGATCAGCTCCGGCCGCCCATAACCGACGTTGGTGCACCAAAGCCCGGACATGCCGTCCAGGTAACGGTTGCCGTCGTTATCCCATAGATGGACACCTTCGCCGCGCACCATCACGCGCGCGCCTTCCTGGTTCAGCGCCTTCTGGTCGACGAACGCATGCAGGTGATGCGCGGCGTCGCTGCGTTGATAGTCCTGCGTCGTACGATGCGGAAAATTGGGCGCATTCATGGGCGAGTCTCCGGTTCGTTTTGTGGATAAAAAGCGTTGTCGTGTGGCGCAGCGCAGCCGCGTGCGGCCCGCCGCGTCGAATCAGTAACTGATCCAGGTTGTCTTCAGGCCCGTGTACTTGTCGATCGCATGAAGCGAAAGATCGCGGCCGAAGCCGGACTGGCGGAACCCGCCGAACGGCGTCTGCGCGCTCAGCGCATCGACCGTGTTGATGGACACCGTGCCGGCGCGCAGCCGGCCCGACACACGGTGTGCGCGTGACAGGCTGCCGGTCCAGACCGACGCGGCAAGGCCATAGATCGAGTTGTTCGCGAGCCGGACGGCCTCGTCCTCGGTGTCGAATGCCATCACCGACAGCACCGGCCCGAAGATCTCCTCACGTGCGATGGCGTCGTCGTGCTTCACGTCGATGAAGATCGTCGGTTCGATGAAGTAGCCCTTGCCGTCGACCCGCGGCGCACCTCCGCCGATCGCGAGCGTCGCGCTATCGCGGCCGCGTGCGATCCACTCGCGCACGCGCCGATGCTGCTGCTCGTCGACGATGGCCCCCATGCCGCTCGCCGGATCGAGCGGATCGCCCGGCATGAACGCGGCGGCATGCGCAATCAGCCGGTCGACGAACGCATCGTGAATCGAGCGCTGAACCAGCAGTCGCGAGTTGGCGGAACACACCTCGCCCTGATTGAAGAAAATGCCGAAGCATGCCTTGCGTGCGGCCAGGTCGAGATCGTCCGCATCGTCGAAGACCAGGTTCGGGCTCTTGCCGCCGCACTCGAGCCACACCTGCTTCATGTTCGATTGCGCGGCGTACTCGAGGAATTTCTTGCCGACGGCTGTCGATCCCGTGAATGCAAGCACGTCGACGTCGGGATGCAGGCCAAGCGCGCGCCCCGCGGTCTCGCCGTAGCCCGGCACGACGTTCAGCACGCCCGGTGGCAGGCCGGCCTCGAGCGCCAGCTCCGCGAGACGCAAGGCGGACAGCGGCGATTGTTCCGCCGGCTTCAGCACGACGCTGTTGCCGGCCGCCAGCGCCGGTGCCACCTTCCACGCAACCATGTCGAGCGGGAAATTCCACGGCACCACGGCGCCGACGACGCCAAGCGGTTCGCGCGTGACGACCGCGAGGTTGCCGGGGTCGGTCGACGCGACTTCGCCATGCAGCTTGTCGACGGCTTCGCCGTACCAGCTGAACAGCCCTCCTGCGGCCGGTACGTCGATGCTGAACGCGTCGGCCACGCGCTTGCCCATGTTGAGCGAGTCGAGCAGCGCGAGCTCCGCGCCATGCGATGCGATGAGTTCGCCAAGCCGGCAAAGCACGCGCTTGCGCTCCGCCGGTGCGCAGCGCGACCAGACGCCGGATTCGAACGCGTGACGCGCGGCACGCACCGCGTCATCGACATCTGTTGCGTCGCACGACGCCACTTCCGCGATGACGGCCTCGGTAGCCGGATTGATTGCGGCGAACGTCCGGCCGCTCCGGGCCGGCACGCTGCGGCCGCCGATATGCGCGAGCGTTCTCGGTACGACTTGCGCCGCGAGACGTCTCCAGTCCGCGTGCTGATGGTTTTCTGCTGAAGTTGGGTGCATTCAAGACTCCGTTTTGACGACCAGGCGTTTGTGCGTTGTTCTCCACCTGAACTCGACCCGACGTAAGACGCCAGCGGGCACGTCCGATGCCCATGACCGCCGTGAATCGCCGCAGTCGTCCGGTTGGCAAACTGTCGGTCATCAAAAAGAGATTTGAAAGAACAGTTTTTCTTCTCATTGAAGAGGTTATTTCTATTCATCCTGCGGTCGTGTAGTGGGTTTTCCTGCCACGTTGCGATCCCGGTGCCGTTTGTTTGCGTGCGATCTCTTCCGCTTTCCGGTGCGATGCGACGGGACACCCCCTGCGACACCGTGCCGGCACGACATTGCGCCCCGGCCCGCCCGGCCACATACTGGTCGGCCTGTGCGAACTAGGATGCGTCGATGGTGAATGTCGATCAGGGCGCCGCTTCGATCTTTGGCGTCATCGGAACTGCCGTGTCGTTGCTGGCGGCGATTCCGTACGCGCTTGCGATCTACCGGCGCACCGTTCGTCCGCATCTGTTCACATGGCTCGTGTGGTCGGTCGTCACGGCGATCGCGGCTGCCGGCCAGTTCGCCGCGGGTGCGGGGCCGTCCGCGTGGTGCACGGCGGCGATTGCCGTGACATGCTTTCTGACGCTCGTCGCCAGCATGTTTCGCGGCGAACGCGGCTGGACACGCGTCGACTGGTTTTTCCTGGTCGCGGCGCTGTCGGCCATTCCGCTGTGGATGCTGACTGACGATCCGACGATCTCGATCTGCCTGGTGACGCTGATCGAGCTTGCCGGCCTCGGCCCGACCGTCCGCAAGACGATCCGCGATCCGTGGAGCGAGAGCCTCGCGTATTTCGCGCTGTGCGTGCTCAAATACGCACTGGCGTTGCTGGCGTTGAGCACATGGGGTGTCGCGGTCGCGTTCTATCCGGCCGTCAACATCGTTGCGTCGATCGGCATCTGCGCGGTGATGCTTGTCCGGCGTCACTCGTTGTCGAACGCGCGGTAGGCTGTATCCGTCGATGCGGTAAGTTGCTTGCTGCCATGGCTCGCCGATATGAGCGAAACCACAACCCTTCAGAAATGATGCGAGGCCCCGAAATGGATGCAATCCGTACGGTCATCGAACCCAGCGAAGCCGCGCTTCGCACCGCGATGCTGGCCAACGATGTCGAAGCACTCGATGCGTTGCTGGACGACGATCTGGTGTTCACCGTTCCGACCGGCCAGGTCATCTCGAAAGAAGACGACCTGGCCGCGCATCGTGCGAAGCTGCTGCGTCTCGACAAGCTCGAGGTGCAGGAAACGCGTGCATGCGCGATCGGCGAGATG
Source organism: Burkholderia crassaminum (assembly GCF_964265005.1). NCBI lineage: Bacteria > Pseudomonadati > Pseudomonadota > Betaproteobacteria > Burkholderiales > Burkholderiaceae > Burkholderia > Burkholderia crassaminum. The sequence goes on from NZ_OZ183801.1 coordinate 1,056,510, forward strand.
ATCCTGACCACGACGAAGGCGATACTCGACGGCCATTTCGACGGCACGGCGTTCGACGGCGTGTTTGCCTATACTCGGCTGTGGCGCCGATCGCGCGCCGGCTGGCGCGTCGTCGCCGGACACGCATCGCAGGTCATGTAGCTGCGTCGAGCTCGCCTCCCTTCGAGTCGGCAAGCCGCGAATCCGGAGTGGTTGAGTCGATGCGGGCCGGACGATACCTCGACGAAGGTGTCGACCATGACAGGAGACGAGATGCACAAACCCTTTACCGTACGTGCTGCCCGTACCGCGGACGCGGACGAGCTCACGCGTCTGGCTCGCATTTCGAAGGCACACTGGGGCTATCCGAAGGACTGGCTCGACTTGTGGCAGAGCGATCTCACGATTGCGCCGGAGACGATCGATGGGTCGATCGGTTACGTCGCGGAATCCGGAGAGGCAATCATCGGGTTCTGGGTCAGGGCGTCATCGGAATCGGATCGCCCGACTCCCGGATGGCTGTTCGTTCATCCCGACCACATGGGTCGGGGTGTCGCCCGTGCACTGTGGGATGAGGTCCGCAGGGAAAGCGCCGCGAGAGGGATCAGGAGCTTTGTGATCGAATCCGATCCCAATGCGGTTCCGTTCTATCTGGCGCTCGGGGCTGAAAAAATCGGCGAAAAGGAATCGAGCACCGTCCCGGGCAGGTTCTTTCCGATCTTGCGGATCACGATCTGATTCTGATTCGTGAGGGAGAAGGAGGCGATATGGCTCACCGGGCCGCCCATCCCGATCCTCTGCGTATTTCCGCCGCCGAAATGCAAAAACCCCCGCCTTTCGGGCGGGGGTTCTTGGCTTAGGGAGCCTGACGATTACCTACTTTCACACGGGAACCCGCACTATCATCGGCGTAGAGTCGTTTCACGGTCCTGTTCGGGATGGGAAGGGGTGGGACCGACTCGCTATGGTCATCAGGCAAAGAGGGTTGTTGCGCTGCTTCGCAGCACAACCAATCTTGGAAGAAGCAGTAATTTTGAGTTGTGTGTATCACACACGAGAATCCAACTTGTCGCTCTGGATCTTGCGGCCAGTGCTGTCGCACGGCGCCGATCTACAAGGCAGACTTGTTATAGGATCAAGCCTTACGGGCAATTAGTATCAGTTAGCTGAACGCATTACTGCGCTTACACACCTGACCTATCAACGTCCTGGTCTCGAACGACCCTTCAAGGGGATCTAGTCCCCAGGGATATCTCATCTTAAGGCGAGTTTCCCGCTTAGATGCTTTCAGCGGTTATCTCTTCCGAACATAGCTACCCGGCGATGCCACTGGCGTGACAACCGGTACACCAGAGGTTCGTCCACTCCGGTCCTCTCGTACTAGGAGCAGCCCCCTTCAAATATCCAACGCCCACGGCAGATAGGGACCAAACTGTCTCACGACGTTTTAAACCCAGCTCACGTACCTCTTTAAATGGCGAACAGCCATACCCTTGGGACCGGCTACAGCCCCAGGATGAGATGAGCCGACATCGAGGTGCCAAACACCGCCGTCGATATGAACTCTTGGGCGGTATCAGCCTGTTATCCCCAGAGTACCTTTTATCCGTTGAGCGATGGCCCTTCCATACAGAACCACCGGATCACTATGACCTGCTTTCGCACCTGCTCGACTTGTCGGTCTCGCAGTTAAGCACGCTTATGCCATTGCACTATCAGCACGATTTCCGACCGTACCTAGCGTACCTTCGTACTCCTCCGTTACGCTTTGGGAGGAGACCGCCCCAGTCAAACTGCCTACCATGCACTGTCCCCGACCCGGATCACGGGCCAAGGTTAGAACCTCAAACAAACCAGGGTGGTATTTCAAGGACGGCTCCACCGAAACTAGCGTTCCGGTTTCATAGCCTCCCACCTATCCTACACAGATCGGTTCAAAGTCCAATGCAAAGCTACAGTAAAGGTTCATGGGGTCTTTCCGTCTAGCCGCGGGTAGATTGCATCATCACAAACACTTCAACTTCGCTGAGTCTCGGGAGGAGACAGTGTGGCCATCGTTACGCCATTCGTGCAGGTCGGAACTTACCCGACAAGGAATTTCGCTACCTTAGGACCGTTATAGTTACGGCCGCCGTTTACCGGGACTTCAATCAAGAGCTTGCACCCCATCATTTAATCTTCCGGCACCGGGCAGGCGTCACACCCTATACGTCCACTTTCGTGTTTGCAGAGTGCTGTGTTTTTATTAAACAGTCGCAGCCACCAGTTTATTGCAACCCCTTCACCCTTTGCCCGCAGGGGCATCAAGCTACAAGGGCGTACCTTATCCCGAAGTTACGGTACCAATTTGCCGAGTTCCTTCTCCCGAGTTCTCTCAAGCGCCTTAGAATACTCATCTCGCCCACCTGTGTCGGTTTGCGGTACGGTCATCGTTAGACTGAAGCTTAGAGGCTTTTCTTGGAACCACTTCCAATTGCTTCGCTCCCTAAGGAGCTCGCGCCACACCCTTGAATTACGCACCCGGATTTGCCTAAGTGCCTTCTCCAATGCAGCGACCGGGACTTCCAACACCCGGACAACCTTCCGCGATCCGTCCCCCCATCGCATCTAACAATGGTGCAGGAATATTGACCTGCTTCCCATCAGCTACGCATTTCTGCCTCGCCTTAGGGGCCGACTCACCCTACGCCGATGAACGTTGCGTAGGAAACCTTGGGCTTACGGCGAGGGGGCCTTTCACCCCCTTTATCGCTACTCATGTCAGCATTCGCACTTCTGATACCTCCAGCATCCCTTCCGAGACACCTTCGCAGGCTTACAGAACGCTCTCCTACCATGCGTGCAAAGCACGCATCCGCAGCTTCGGTATATAGCTTAGCCCCGTTACATCTTCCGCGCAGGACGACTCGATCAGTGAGCTATTACGCTTTCTTTAAAGGGTGGCTGCTTCTAAGCCAACCTCCTGACTGTTTTAGCCTTCCCACTTCGTTTCCCACTTAGCTATATTTGGGGACCTTAGCTGGCGGTCTGGGTTGTTTCCCTCTTGACACCGGACGTTAGCACCCGATGTCTGTCTCCCGTGATTGCACTCTTCGGTATTCGGAGTTTGCTATGGCGGGGTAATCTGCAATAGACCCCCCAACCATGACAGTGCTCTACCCCCGAAGGTGAGACACGAGGCACTACCTAAATAGTTTTCGGAGAGAACCAGCTATTTCCAAGTTTGTTTAGCCTTTCACCCCTATCCACAGCTCATCCCCTAACTTTTCAACGTTAGTGGGTTCGGACCTCCAGTACGTGTTACCGCACCTTCATCCTGGCCATGGATAGATCACTTGGTTTCGGGTCTACGCCCAGCAACTGAACGCCCTATTCGGACTCGCTTTCGCTACGCCTGCCCTATACGGTTAAGCTTGCTACTGAACGTAAGTCGCTGACCCATTATACAAAAGGTACGCCGTCACCCCTTACGAGGCTCCGACTGTTTGTATGCATGCGGTTTCAGGATCTATTTCACTCCCCTCCCGGGGTTCTTTTCGCCTTTCCCTCACGGTACTGGTTCACTATCGGTCGATCACGAGTATTTAGCCTTGGAGGATGGTCCCCCCATCTTCAGACAGGATTTCACGTGTCCCGCCCTACTTGTCGTACACTTAGTTCTTTCATACTGTTTTCGCCTACGGGGCTATCACCCGCTATGGCCGCACTTTCCAGAGCGTTCGGCTAACAATACAAATAAAGAGTACAAGGCTCATCCCATTTCGCTCGCCACTACTTTGGGAATCTCGGTTGATTTCTTTTCCTGCGGTTACTTAGATGTTTCAGTTCACCGCGTTCGCTTCACATGGCCTATGTATTCAGCCATGGATACTCCAAAAGGAGTGGGTTTCCCCATTCGGACATCTACGGATCAAAGCTTGTTTGCCAGCTCCCCGTAGCTTTTCGCAGGCTACCGCGTCCTTCATCGCCTGTGATCGCCAAGGCATCCACCACATGCACTTGTTCGCTTGACCCTATAACGAGTCTGTCTCATGTCGGTCGTCGTTAGCGCTTTAGCGCTTACGAGGACCCCATCCCCGAGGGGACGACAGTCGCTACAGGTTGAGTTCTCGCGTTGTGCCGTATTCCAATTGAGTCAAACATAGAGTTCGAATCATCTTGAGATACATCGATACAATCACAACCCGGATAGTTTTCACGTCCATCTCATAGACGCTTCCGCTATCCAAATTACTTACTTCTTCCAGATTGTTAAAGAACGACAGCCGATACATACTACGTATCACTCTGACTGGCTCAATCGCCAATGCAAAATTCTCGGTTCATCATATGAACCAAGCCCTTAGCGTTGGTGATTGGTGGAGGCAGACGGGATCGAACCGACGACCCCCTGCTTGCAAAGCAGGTGCTCTCCCAGCTGAGCTATGCCCCCATGTACAGAATATCCTCAGGTGTTAGCCGGTCGGCTTGAGGTACTCGTAAGCGCTAAAGCGCTAACGATCACCGACACGTCAGACAATGGTGGGTCTGGTTGGATTCGAACCAACGACCCCCGCCTTATCAAGACGGTGCTCTAACCGACTGAGCTACAGACCCCTGAGTCTGTCTTTAATTTACAGCCGATAAGCGTGAGCGCTCAATTTTGCGAGAAGCTCTGGAAAGGAGGTGATCCAGCCGCACCTTCCGATACGGCTACCTTGTTACGACTTCACCCCAGTCATGAATCCTACCGTGGTGACCGTCCTCCTTGCGGTTAGACTAGCCACTTCTGGTAAAACCCACTCCCATGGTGTGACGGGCGGTGTGTACAAGACCCGGGAACGTATTCACCGCGGCATGCTGATCCGCGATTACTAGCGATTCCAGCTTCATGCACTCGAGTTGCAGAGTGCAATCCGGACTACGATCGGTTTTCTGGGATTAGCTCCCCCTCGCGGGTTGGCAACCCTCTGTTCCGACCATTGTATGACGTGTGAAGCCCTACCCATAAGGGCCATGAGGACTTGACGTCATCCCCACCTTCCTCCGGTTTGTCACCGGCAGTCTCCTTAGAGTGCTCTTGCGTAGCAACTAAGGACAAGGGTTGCGCTCGTTGCGGGACTTAACCCAACATCTCACGACACGAGCTGACGACAGCCATGCAGCACCTGTGCGCCGGTTCTCTTTCGAGCACTCCCACCTCTCAGCAGGATTCCGACCATGTCAAGGGTAGGTAAGGTTTTTCGCGTTGCATCGAATTAATCCACATCATCCACCGCTTGTGCGGGTCCCCGTCAATTCCTTTGAGTTTTAATCTTGCGACCGTACTCCCCAGGCGGTCAACTTCACGCGTTAGCTACGTTACTAAGGAAATGAATCCCCAACAACTAGTTGACATCGTTTAGGGCGTGGACTACCAGGGTATCTAATCCTGTTTGCTCCCCACGCTTTCGTGCATGAGCGTCAGTATTGGCCCAGGGGGCTGCCTTCGCCATCGGTATTCCTCCACATCTCTACGCATTTCACTGCTACACGTGGAATTCTACCCCCCTCTGCCATACTCTAGCCTGCCAGTCACCAATGCAGTTCCCAGGTTGAGCCCGGGGATTTCACATCGGTCTTAGCAAACCGCCTGCGCACGCTTTACGCCCAGTAATTCCGATTAACGCTCGCACCCTACGTATTACCGCGGCTGCTGGCACGTAGTTAGCCGGTGCTTATTCTTCCGGTACCGTCATCCCCCGACCGTATTAGGGTCAAGGATTTCTTTCCGGACAAAAGTGCTTTACAACCCGAAGGCCTTCTTCACACACGCGGCATTGCTGGATCAGGCTTTCGCCCATTGTCCAAAATTCCCCACTGCTGCCTCCCGTAGGAGTCTGGGCCGTGTCTCAGTCCCAGTGTGGCTGGTCGTCCTCTCAGACCAGCTACTGATCGTCGCCTTGGTAGGCCTTTACCCCACCAACTAGCTAATCAGCCATCGGCCAACCCTATAGCGCGAGGCCCGAAGGTCCCCCGCTTTCATCCGTAGATCGTATGCGGTATTAATCCGGCTTTCGCCGGGCTATCCCCCACTACAGGACATGTTCCGATGTATTACTCACCCGTTCGCCACTCGCCACCAGGTGCAAGCACCCGTGCTGCCGTTCGACTTGCATGTGTAAGGCATGCCGCCAGCGTTCAATCTGAGCCAGGATCAAACTCTTCAGTTTAAACCTGTTACTGTTTTCGGTTCAGTTAAGAACCGGTCGCTCACTCAAAGCTGACAGGAATATGAATCACTTCATAAACCTGACTTACTTTAGTGTGAGACTCTTGATACTTTCGCTATCTGATCCGAGGATCAGCTCGCTGCCATCAAGCGCCCACACTTATCGGCTGTTAATTTTTAAAGAACATTTCTGCGAGGAACTTCGTGTTTCTCAGCAGCGCTGCGTTTTCAGCAGCAGAGAAGCGAGATTATGAACCGTGTTTCGCAGCTCGTCAACAACTTTTTTACACCATCGTTGCGACTGCGGGGCTCAACTTCCAGGCCAGTTGCGCGCTCCAGACTGCAGCACACCGCCAACCCTGCTTCCCTCTTCCGCGCTGCGTTTCCGTTAGCGCGAAAGAGGCGTGATTCTAAGCACCCGCCCCCATCTACGCAAGCCCCTTTGTGAAAATATTTTGAAAAAGCCCCCGTGCGCTCACACGCACGGGGGCTTCGGGCTCGACGGGCCGCGCATCGCAACGCAGGCGGCCATCCATTGATGTGACGTATGCCTCTCGTCCCCCTATATAGAAGGACGCGGAACGGGCAAGGAATCCGGTGCTGTCGAGTATCATGCCGCGACCGAACCACGCACTCATATCCACGATGGACAGCACCACTCAACCCGGCGACGCCGACCTTCGCGACGAATATGCAGCGCTGCGCGAGCGCGCCATCATCCTGGAAGAACAGGCTCCGCCGCTTCTGCAGCGCATCTCGGATGTATTGCCGCGAATCAGCGGCGAATCCGAACTGGCGGACGAACACCGCGAGCGACTCGTCGGCGCACGCAACGCGGCGATGGTCTCGATCGAAAACTATCAGCAGGCGATTCCCTTCCTGCAGACGGCCGACTCGATCATCGAGCAACTGGACAAGACGCCCGAGCGCGACGAAGACATCGAGTGGCGTGAATCGCTGCTGCAACGGCTCGACGAGCTGATCGACGTCGCAGTCGTGATGATCGACGACGCCGAAGGCTACTTCGAACAGGCGCAAGCCTGCGATCTGGCCAGCGTGCCGAAAGCCATCCTCGAGGATTGAGCAACGCCACCCGGGATCGCGTAGCGCACCGGCGTCATGTCGTGTGCGCCGGTCATTCCGCTGTTCGACGGCCGGCGATCGCAGCCTGACGCCTTCGTCGACACACCGGCCACCCCCTCCCGTAAAAGCTCACCTTTTCGCGACGCGCCTCACCCGGGCCGCGCGACACAACTACAGTGCGTCGAGAACGATCGTCTCGCTCACGATCGGCACGCGGATATATCCGCCCTCCGTATCGCCGTACGCGTGTGCATTCCCGTCGATGACGTATTGCGCCGTCAACGCGCAGAGGGTCGCGTCTCGCGCATCGACGGACTTCAGCGTCGACACGTCGATCGCCAGTCGCTCCAGCAACTGCCGGCGCTGGTTGCGTTTCTGCTTCGCCGACGCAACGGCCTTGCCCAGCATCGCGCAGGTGATCGCATAAGGATAGGTTTCGAAGCTCACTCGGCCGCCCGCATAGCGCGCGCCGGTCAGCAGCGGATAAGCGTCCGCGAGTGCGCGATAGACGCGCTCTCCCATGAACATCCAGTCGAAGAAGCCTGACGTGCTCGCGACCGCCTGCTCCCTCGACGGCGTCGGAAAGCATGAGATCCGTTCGCGCGCGAGCGCCTGTTCAGCCGCCCGGCGCCCGCTCCCCGACCACCACAGGCTCGGTGCGTCGACACCGACAGCCACGACGTCATGGGCGAGACACAGCGCAGGTACCGCCTCGGGTGCGATCCGCGCTTCGCGATAGACGACCGTGGGTCCGCGCAGGATCACGAGATCGCATTGCTTCTTTTCGCCACCCACGTCGACACCCGCCACGGCGGGCGATTGCCGCGTGGCGGATCCGACGGATCGGGCCGATCGCATGCGGGCGCCTCAGTCCGCCGGCCGTGCATCGTAGGCGGCGTCGAAGATCGCCTCGAGACCGGGATGCACGCCGCGCATCGGGTCGACGACCGACTTCGCCCAGTCGAAATACGCCTGCTTGCGCTCGAGCGGCCAGTCCGCGGGCGGATGCCGTGCGATGTCGCGCAGGTTGCAGATCTTGTCGGCCAGCTTCACGAGCTTCGCGCGCCGGCTGATGGTCGCCGCATGCTCGACCTGCAAGCGCTTGCGCTCCTCCTTCGGCAGCGACTTGTCGTCGGTGACTTCCATCACGATGTCCGCCACGTCCTTGCCGAACAGCCGCAGCAGTTCCTGCTCGGTCGTCTCGGTATCCTCGACCGTGTCGTGCAGCACGGCCGCGACGATCACCCGCTCGTCCTCGACGCCGGCCTCGTTGGCCAGCACGTCGGCGAGCGCGATCGGATGATTGATGTACGGCGACGCGTCTTCGTCCTTGCGCCGCTGATTGCGATGCTTGTCCGCCGCGAACGCGATGGCGGCTACCAGCTTTTTCATATTTCCCCCCTCGTATGGCCATACCCGCAACCGGCAGAACCGGCCGCGGGCATTTCGGAACCGCACATACTACCTGTACGCGATGACCGCGCCCGTGCGCCGGCATCCCGGCGCGCCCCGCGTCACGCGCTCACCGGTGCGCGCTGCAGCTCGACCACGTTGACCCGCGCGCCGAATACATCCCGCACGAGCGGCAGCAGGTGGTCGTGGTGCGTCAGGAACAGCACCTGGGTTCGCGTCGACAGATCGCGCAGCGCATCGAGGCCAGCCTTCGCGCGCGCGTCGTCGAAGTTGATGAACAGGTCGTCGGCCACGAACGGCAGCGCGGTCCGGCTGCCGAGCTGCAGCTCCAGCGCCGCGATCCGCAGCGCGAGAAACAACTGGTCACGTGTCCCTTCGCTCAATCCGGCAACCTCGACCGACGCTCCCTGCGTCCGCCGTGCATACAGCGCAGGCGGCGTCCGTTCGGTATCGACGGTCAGTCGCGCGAATTCACCCAGCGTGAGCCCGGCGAAGATTTCGCCCGCGCGCCTGAGCATCGGCCCTTGTTTCTGGTCGCGATAGCGATCCGTCGCCCACTTCAGCAACCGGCTCGCCGTGGCCGCCTCCAGGTATTGTTCGGCCGCGTCGCCCATCGCCGCCAGCGCTTCCTGCCGCTTCGACTCGGCAACGGCCGCGTTCGCCTGGCCGTCGATCGCGCCGAACGCCTGATCGGCCACGACCTGCTGCTGTGAAAGCTCGTTCAGCCGCTTGCCGACATCGCCCAGCGATTGCTTCACCGCTTCGAGGTGCGCCGGTACGTCGGCGATGTCCTGCTCCGCAACTTCGGCTTCGACGGCGGAGCGGGACAGGCCGTCGCCATCGCGCACCAGTGCCTCGTGCGCGGCATCGACCGCCTGCCGCAGCTGGCGCTGCCGATCCGAGCGTTCTGCCAGCGGCAGCGCTGCATCGATCGACACGACGCCGGCCAGTTGCAGCAGCGGCTGGACGCGTGCATCGGCACCGGCTACCGCGGCGGCGGCATCCGCGACCTTGCCGTCGGCCTGCCGCACGGCCTCGTCGGCACGACCGATGGCACGCGCGATTTCCCTGGCGGCGGCGAGACGCATCGTCAGCCGACGCGCGACGTCAGGCCAGTCGCCGCTCGTCAGCCATTCCGGCGCGAGCGCCGCGCCAAGCCGCCGTGCGCCCGCCTCGAGTGCGTCCAGTTCCGCGCGGATCGCGGCGATCCGGTTGCGCGGCGCGTCGGCATCGGCCAGCTCAGCCGTCACGGCGTTGGCGAGCCCGAGCGCACCTTCCGCCGCGGCCAACGTTGCTGCGCTCGTGGAAAGCTTTGCGTCGGCCAGCGCGTCGCGCCATTGCGCGTGCCACGTATCGTAGGCCGCCTGCGCGTGGCCGGCGCGAGATTGCGCCGTCGCGCATCCGCGTTCGGCTTCCCGCGCGCGCTCCTCGAGGCTGTCCTGCTGCGCGAGCGCTTTCTCGGCCGACTGTACGAAGGTCTCGGCGATCGCGACGAGCGCCGCCAGGCCGTCCGACTCGCCGCCTCGCGACACGGTACGCAGCGCCGCGCGCAACGCGGCTTCGGCACCGGCCCGCGCGGCACGAATCGTGTCGAATTCGCGACGCTGGCGGTCGAGATCGGTGTGCGCGGCAAACACCGTGTCGCGCTTCGCAAGCCAGTCGCCCATCGCCGCCAGCGGCATGCCGGGCACCGCGGCCGTCGTCGCGAGCGCGGCCCATGCGTCGCGATGCGCGGCGAGTTCACGCTCGCGCTCGTCCAGCGCGGCCTGCCTGCGCGTCACGCCCGCACGCGCGGATTCGACTTGCTGACGCAGCGACTGCAACGTCGCCGCCGCCTGCGTCGCGCCGAGCTGCGCATCGACGAGTTCGTCTGCCAGGCGAATCGCATCGTCGAGCGCAGGGGCGCCCGTGACGAGATCGACCGCGCCGCCGCGGATATCGCCCCACGCGCCATCGCGCCGCGCACGCGCCGCCAGCACGTCGGCGGTCGTGACGACCTTGTGGTTCTCCGCGAAGTGCTTCTCCTGCAGTTCGAGCCGCTCGAGCTCTTCGAGCGCGCCGTCCCGTGCGTCGCGTGCAGCGGCGGCCGCGCTCGCGCGTTCGCTGTCTTCCTTCAGCAGCGCGCCGAGCCGCGCCGCCGACGGCACGTCGAGCGCACGCAGCGTGTCGACCGGCATGCGCCATTGGCCGAGCGCATCGAGTGCGCCGGACAGCGTGCGTTCGGCGGCCGCGATTTCCTGTTCGAGCGTCTGCTCGCGCTGGCCGCTGTTGCGAAACCCCTGCGCATCGGCCAACGCCGCGCGTAACGCTTCCGGCACCTCGACGGTCAACAGGCGCGCCTGTTGTTCCTGCACCTGCGCGAGCTCGCGCGTGCGTTCGTCGAGCGATTCGCGCGCGCCAGCCAGCGCCTGGTGCAGCGCACCGTGTTCGCGCAACAGGTTGGCCACGGTCTTCAACGACAGCGCCGTCGGCAGCGACGCACGCAGCGACGCTTCGTCCGCCGGCCAGCCGAGCTGGGCGGCCGCTGCGAACGCGGCGGACAGGTGCCGCTCGACGTCCGCACCGAGCAGCAGCAGATCCTGCGCGTGATTCATGCACGTGCCGCGCAGCCGATCGAGCGCTTCGATGTCGGCTTCGAGTGCGAGCGTGTCAGCGTCGGCGTCGATCGCCTCGCGCGCCTGCCGCTTCGCGAGCAGGTCGGCACGCCGTTCCTCGAGCACCTTCTGTTCGGCCGCGAGATCGCCCTGCGCCTTCAACAGATCCGCATACGCGGTGGGCGGCAACTCGACGACCGTGCCCAGTTCCGTCAGCGCCGCGTCCTTGACCGTCAGCTCCTTGAGGTACGGCGCCAGCCGTCGCACGCGTTCGAGCTTCGAGCGCAGCGCTTCGAGCCGGCGCTGTTCCACGCGCGCCTGCTCGATCTGCTGTTCGACCGCTTCGCGCGCGTCCTTGCGTTCGACCCAGTCGCGCGTGCGCACCTGAACCGTCTTCAGTTCGGTCACGGCTTCGTTGAACGACGTTTCGGCGAGTGCAAACGCGCTGCCGCTGCGACGCGGCGCCCAGAGCTCGACCGAACGCGCATCGAGCTCCTCGCGCACCGGCCCGAGACTGCCGACACCGGCGGCCGATTCGAACAGCACCTGGCCGAGCTTGTCGGAGGCGTCGAGAATGCTCCGGCCGCCGTCCACCAGACGCCCGTGATCGAGCCCGAACATCTGCTCGAAGAATTCACGCGTGGCGCCGTCGAGAACGGCGGCCAGAAAGTCGTCGGGCAACTTGTCGTCGGCGGGCGTGCGCAGCGGGCTGCGCCCGCGCGCGCGATGGAACGCGAGTTCGCCCGTGCCGCTCCCCAGCACGCCGCCGATCCGCAGTTCCGGCGTGCTGTGCAGGAAATCGAGCGGCGTCTGCAGCTTCATCCCGAACAGCAGCTCCGACACCGCCGTGCGGATCGTCGACTTGCCGGCCTCGTTCGGCCCCACGATCACATGGAAATCCTCGCCGGCCGACGGGAAACGCAGCGTCTCGTCGGTGAACTTGCCGTACTTGATCAAATCGAGCTGGTTGATCCGCATCGCTTACTCCCCCCTCGCCAGCCGCGCCAGCAACGCGGGCCCGACCTGCTCGACGAGTGCCGTGAGCTCGCCCGCGCGCGCCATCGTCAACAACGGCACCTCTTCCTTCACGTCACTGCGCACCTTGCCGACGAACGGCTTCAGGTCACGTTCGAGCAGCTCGAGGAAATCCGGATCGCGCGCGGCGTCGGCCAGGATCTGCTTCAGGTCCTCGAGCGCTTCGAGTTGCTCGCTTTCGCCCGGCTGATGATCGGCCGCGGACGTCGCGAGCCGGACCTTCTCGAGCCACAGCCGCTCGTTGCCGATGATGCCGATCTGGTTCAGCACCTCCGCGCGCAACTGCGGCGCGCGGCCGAAAAAGAGGCCATGCGCGGGCGTACGCCCCGTGACCGTCACGCGCACCGCGCGCGGCACATGGCCGTCGACGGTCAGCAGCGCTTCCAGCGACTGGCCGATCTTTCTCGACAGGTCGGCGACGGTCAGGCAATCGGACGCGTCGACCGACACGGCTTCCCAGCGCAGCACGTCGAGATACAGACGCTCGACCTGCGTGCGGCCCTGCTCGACCGTCACGAGCACCGCGCCGCGGCGGCCGGTCTCGCGGATATGGCGCCCCTGCAGGTTGCCGGGAAACACCACCGTGGACGGCCCCGACCATTGCTGGAATTCGTGCACGTGGCCGAGCGCCCAGTAGTCATAGCCTTTCGCATGGAGTTCGGCCAGCGTGCACGGCGCATAGTTCGCGTGCGCCGCATAACCTTCGAGCGCCGTGTGCAGCACGCCGATGTTGTAGTAACCGGGCACCGGGTTCGGATAGCCGATCGCGAGATTGTCGACGACGGCCTTGTCCTTGAAGCTCTGCCCGTGCAGCGCGACGTCGAATTCAGGCAGCTTGTGGGTTTCCGCCTTGCGGTGGCCGAACACGGTGACGTTGTCGGGCAGCGTCAGTTTCTTCGTCATCTCGCTTTCGGCATCGTGGTTGCCTCCCAGCACGAACGCACGGATGCCGGCCTTGCGCAGGCGCCCCATCTGCTGGCCAAAGAAGATGCCCGTGTTGTGGTCCTTCCAGTCGCCGTCGTACAGGTCGCCGGCAATCACGAGGAACGCGACTTCCTCTTCGATCGCACGATCCACGAGTTGCCGCAGCGCCTCGCGCGACGCGTTGCGCAACTGCGCGGCGGGCGCGTCGGGATACGCGCTCAGGCCGTGCAGCGGGCTGTCAAGGTGTATGTCTGCCGCGTGGATGAACTTCACGAAGATTCCTCTGTTTCATGACGATAAAGCCTGCGATCCCCGTGCGATGCCGCCAGCCAGGCCGTCAGTCGCAATCCTGGTAGCCGCCGAGTTCGCCGCAATGGATACAGCGAAACATATACGCGGTCGGTGAGCCATCCTTGTCGAGTGCGGCAAGGAAACGCTCCCACTCGGCGCCCTCGTCGAGTCCGGTCGATTCCCGAATCGACGCGACCGCCTGCGGGCCGAGTGCGCTCAGTTCTCCGGCACCCGCACGGCCGATGAACTGCGCGCCATCGCCGCAATGCGTCCACCATCGTTCCTGCTGCCAGCCCTGGAAGCCCGGCGTGCGACAAGCGATTTCGTCGACGACCGCGTCGGGCACTTCGTCCCATTCGCCGCCGCCGATGCCGTCCGTGTCGGTAAAGTCTGCCGCGAGCCGCGCGTGCGCCGAACCGTCGGCGATGCACCACGGACAGATGCATTGCTCGTACTCGTCGACCGCATACACGGGGCCGGCGTACACGTAACCGCGTGCCTCGCCGCAACACACGCAGCGCGCGGCCGAGCGGATCACGCTGCCCGTTGCCAGCGGGTCGGGATGGTACCTGAAAGCGGGTAGCGACATGAGGTTCTCCGTCTGACCGGAACGTGGGGAAGCACGCGATGCGAATTCGAACGGCCATTGTGCCGCAGCCCGGCCGCGTTACTGCGGAACCTCAGCCTCGACAAACGTGCCGTTCACGAAACGATAGACGCGATGCGTGGCACCGCCGCGAGAGAGATATTCCCACCGGATGTCGATGCCGACCGGGTCATCGCGCCACGCAATCGCCAGGTAGGGCGATTGCGCGCCATCATGGGTGTCGAGCGAAACGGAGTCGATGCAGCTCTGAACCGGCAGCAAAAGACGCGGCACCGCACGGGTGCCGTGCAGTTCCAGCACGTACAGCGCCCCCTCTTCGCCCGCGCCGCAATATCCGGTCGGACGGATGTTTGACGAGCGGTTGACGACGACCAGCAGATAGTCGTTGCCGTCGATCCGCTTCGTACGATCCGACGGGAACGCAACGCTCGATGCATCGCGCAATGCGTGGCGAAGCGCGGCCGGCACGATCAGTGCCGATTTCCTGTGGCGGGCTGCATCGACCTCGAACAACCCCGGGCGCGTCCACTCGATCTCGTGACCTTTGGCGAGCCGCACCGATTCGGGCGCCGGCGTTTCGGCGAAGGCAACGGCGGCATTCGAGGCCAGCAGCGCCAGCGCCACGAGCTTCAGCGCCATCAGTGATTTCGTCGGGCTGATCCGTGTCCGCATGAATCGCGCAGGATTGTCGTGAAGTCCATCGTATGCGCCGGCATGCCGTTCGGGCAGCCCCGATTCAGGATCGCCCCGCGTGGATCGTTCGCTGCAACGCACGCGGCCGATCCACGACGCAACGTCACTCGCCGCGCGGTACCGGCGGCGGGGCATAGCCGTTGTCATTGCCGGGGAACGGATTCGCGTTGCGGCGCAGCGCTTCCTCTTCGTTCTCCTTCTGCGCGAACAGCGCGACGCCGATCACGCCGACGTTCGCGGCATCGCCGTACTTCGAGTTCGCGACATAGCTGTCGGGCACCGCCGCGAAGCGGAACGCGGCGACTTCGTCGCGGCTCTTGCGGAAGCCCTCGATCGTCAGCGTGCGGCCCGGATACAGCACGTAACCGCCATTCGTATAGCTGCCCGGCCGCCCCGACAGCACGTCGAGCCCGTCGACGGTCGAGATGACTTCGAACGTACGGCGCCCCTGGTTGCGCAGCACGATCATGTAGCGCGAACCTTCGACGCCCGCCATGTGCCAGCGGCCGTCACTGCGCGCGAGACGCAGCGGCGCACCCTTTTCGTCCGTAAACGACAGCGCGATGTCGCCGTTGGCGAGCGCGACGCGGGTCGGCAACCGGCGAACCTGGGATGCGGACGGATGTCCGGGCAATGCATCGTTGTAGTAGACCGACGCGAGATCCGTCGGCTTCGCCGGATCCGCGCGTTCGAATTCGACCTGGCGGGTTTCGGATCGCACCGACTCGCCCCACGCGGTGCCGAGCCCGCGGCGTTCGCTGGCGTCCGGCGCGGCGGCGGACGCGCCGGTGCTGGCAGACGGCGGAGGCGGCGCTGCGCAGGCGGCCAGCCAGAGCGCGCAGGCGAGCGCGAGAAGACGGAACAGGATGGTCATGACGTGATGCCTCGGAATGTTATCGGGCCGCGCCGGACAGGCCGGAACGGCGTTTTGGTGTCGTCTGTCGTCACGATGTCGATCGGACATGCTTGCCCGTATCGGCCGGCGCCGCGATCCCGGCGGCCCGGCAACCGGGAGCCCCGCTATTTAAGCATGGCCGGCGGGCAATGGGCAGGGGGCGCACACGCCGCTTGTTGCGGTCGCGTGCCGGCGGGTATCAGGCAAGGCGCCCGTGCGCGTCGCGTCACCGGATCGGTGGCAAACGTCGACGCATCCCTGTATCGAGGATGTGATGAACGGCGCGCCGTGCGCGCCAATAGAAAAGCCCGGCCCGCATCGAAGCGGGCCGGGCCTTGTCGGGAAGCGTGACGCTTACAGCGCGCCGCCTTGCGCGGACGCCGAACCCTTCACACCGACCGATGCGCCGCCCTGCACCGAGTTCGTCGCGCCTTCGAGCGCCTCACCGGCCTTCGCCTTCGCGCCGCCGGCGACGTCGCCCGCCGTCGACACCGCGCCTTGCGCGTGGCTCTTCGCCGTGCCTGCGACGTGCTTCACGTGCGATTTCGTCGAGTGGGCGGCCGATGCGGCCGCATCCTTCGCCGTGCCCGCTGCCGAACCGACCGCATGCGTCGCACCGCCAACCGCGTTGCCGGCCGCCGCACCCACGCCGCCGACCGTCTTGCCGACGCCGTTCAGCGCGCCGCCAACGACGTTGCCCGAACCTGCCGCATTCGCGCCGGCACCGCCCTGCACACCCACGCCGCCGCCGAGCAGCGGCGTCTGAACTTGCGCGCCGACACCTGCGGAACCCTGGGCACCGGTTTGTGCCGTCTGTGCAAACGCAGCCGAAGTCGCCATCGCCGTCAGTGCAGCACCCACCAGGATCGTACGAATCTTGTTCATGGTCATTCTCCCCAAAGACGTTGTTGCTGCGGGCCGCCTTCATGCGGCTTGTCGCATGCCTTGCCGCGACGTGCGGCAGGTGGAGCTAATGTAGCGGCGCGAACGCGCAAAACGATTGATTTGCGGGGACTGTTACTTCGGTTGCAAATGCTGACGATTGACTCACACAGTTTGACAATCGGGGGCTTGCAACGGGATCGGGACGGGGTGGTCCGGCAGACGGGGCGGACGTCGAGGTGTGCCGCGCGGAGCATTCCGCGACGGCGACGCGGCCGATCGCCACGGATCGGGAAACCAGGCAAGCGAAATGGCTGGAAGCGGCTAGCAGGGAAACCGACCGCTTCTATAAGCATTCCAAAGGACGTTGTTAGGCCAGCTGTCGATACCGCGTGACAACCGGCTTCTCGCGATCAGCTCGATATCGTCGGACACGCACGCTGCAACTGCGGCGTTCCCCGATGCACCGAACGCGAGCCTGAACGCCTTTTCCCTCAGCGCGTCCACGGCCGGCCGCTCGAGCGCTGCGCCCGGATCTCCGTCGAATTCGTCGAACGACGCCATCCACTGCGCATCGAACGGCTCGGCATCGCGACTGTCCAGCGCGCGGTCGCAATCCAGGTCTCCGAGAAAATCGAAAAATCCCGGCACCGACAGGATGGCGTCCATTTCAAGCAGATATGCGTGCGTCATTGCGGCTCCTTCGCGATGCACGGCCCCGACCGCCCGTTGGCAAATACGGGCACATCGGGGCCGCGTGCGTACCGCCCGATTATGGCCGGAACGTATCGCCGAGCACGACGCCTTCACGCCGCGGATCGGTGCCGCCCTGCAACGCAGGCGACTGGCCGACCGTCACGCGCATCACTGTGTTGACGCCGCTTGCCTGCGCGGACGTCGACACCTTGTGCCCGAGCGCGAGCAGCCCCGTGATCAGCGGATCGTTCGCGCCGTTGTTCGCCGTGTTGACGTTCGGATGCTCGCCGCCGATCGTGGTCGTCGGGCTGTTGCTCGCGCCGAAGTCGACAAGCCCTGCGGACTGCTGCGCGTCGAGCCCCCAGTCGAGCGCGCCGACGAGCGTCTTGACCACGTATTGCGGAATCGTGCCGCCGCCCGGCGAGCCGGTGGCCATCACGAAGTCACCGCGCGAGCCGTCCGCGGCCTGACCGAACACGATCGTCGGCGCCATCGAGCTGCGCGGCCGCTTGCCCGGCTGCAGGCGGTTGGCCACCGGATTGCCCGAACTGTCGACCGGGTTCGCGGAAAAATCGGTCAACTGGTTGTTCAGCAGGAAGCCGTTGGTCATGTGGAACGAGCCCATGCTCGACTCGACCGTGGTCGTCGCGCTCAGCACGTTGCCGTCGCCGTCGACGATCGTGAACTGGTTCGTGCCGTGCTCGATCAGCGTCGTGTCGACCCCGAGCGGCACCGCGCCGAGATTGCCGGGCTGCGCGGTCCCCATGCTCTTGGTCGGGTCGATCAGCGCCGCGCGCGATTTCAGGTACGGCTTGTTCAGCAGCGTGTTCCACGTGCCGCCCGGCAGCGGCACGAAATCCGTATCGGCCACGTATTTGTCGCGGTCGGCATACGCGAGCCGCTCGGCCTCGGTGACGAGGTGCACGCCCGCGACGGTCGGCTTGCCGCCTTCCAGATCGATCGCCGTCGGCTTCAGCGACTTCAGGTCGTAGTTCTCGAGAATGCCGAGCGCCGACGCAACCGCGATGCCGCCCGACGACGGCGGCGGCATCCCGCACACCCAGTAGCTGCGATAGGTCGTGCACACGGGTTCGCGGCGCTTCGCCTGGTACGCGGCCAGATCCGCGACGGTCGTCTTGCCCGGCGTGAGCGTCGAGCCATCGGCGCCCTTCGTCGTCGCGATCTTTGCGACGATGTCCTGCGCGATC
The DNA here is from genome assembly GCF_964265005.1 of Burkholderia crassaminum. Taxonomy (NCBI): domain Bacteria; kingdom Pseudomonadati; phylum Pseudomonadota; class Betaproteobacteria; order Burkholderiales; family Burkholderiaceae; genus Burkholderia; species Burkholderia crassaminum. The sequence goes on from NZ_OZ183801.1 coordinate 1,075,000, forward strand.
TGCCCCGTGTACAGCGCGTTCGCACCCGACTGCGACATCAGCGTCAGCGTGCGCGCATACGCCGGATTCTTCAGGACCGTGCCGAGCGTCTTCGGTGAACCGTCGGCGTTCAGGAAATACGCGGCGGCCTCGGGGTCGCGCTTCAGGTTCGCGGCGTTCGCCGCGATCGCGTCGGCAAGGCGGCCGCCGATCGGGAAGCCGTTGGTCGCGAGCGTGATCGCATCGCCGAACAGGTTCTGCCACGGCAGCCGGCCGTGATCCTGCTGCAGCGCCTCGATGAGCCTCGGTACACCGATCGTGCCGATCGAGCGGCCGCTCGCACGTGCATTCGGCAGCGGCGCGGACTGGTCGGTCGCGTCATCGACGTAGCGCAGGTAGTTCTCCGTCGCAGCGGCCGGCGCGGTTTCCCGGCCGTCATACGCCTGCAGCGTCTTGCCGCGCGCATCGTAGTAGAGCAGCACCCCGCCCGAGCCGAGGCCCGTCGCTTCGGGCACGGTCAGGCCGAGCACGGCCTGCACGGCGACCGCCGCGTCGGCGGCCGTGCCGCCCTTCTTCAGCACCGCGCAACCGGCCGCGCTCGCGTAGGCGTTCGACGTGGCCACCAGATACGTTTTCGCGTAGACGGGCTTCATCCCGGTGCGATAACCGGACGACGCTTCCGGCAGCGACGGATCGCCCGGCTGGTTCGACCCGACCACGACAGTCGAGCCGCTGTTGTCGATTGCGAGACAGCTCGTGTCGGCCGCGGGTGTCGTCGTGGCGCCTGCGTCGGTTTCGATGTCGTTGCCGCCGCAAGCCGTCATCATGGCGGCCGCGAGCAACGCGGATGCATACGGGAAAATCGCTGTTCTGTTCATTGTCTGCCGATGTTCTTGTAGGTCGTTGCGATGGACATCGCGCTGCCTGCGACCCCCTCGGTGCGCCGGCAACGCGTTCGATAGTCCCATGAACAAAATTTTTTCCGCAATAAGGAAATGACGTAATGCGGCCGGACGTTGCATGCGCAACGTCACCGCGGCACGCACGTGGGTTCGCGTGCTGCACTGCACTGCATCGCAGTGCGATGCGATGCGCTCGCGCGGCCGCTGTCGTTATCTTGCAGCCCGACGGCGCTTGCCGGCTGTCCGGCCGTCGCGCGCGAAACCGTCCTCCATCGCTTCGATCGCCTCGGAGAAGAACTCGAGGAACATCGTCATGGCGACGGTCGCGCTCATGTCCGCCCGTTGGTAGATGCAGCTGAACGAGCGCGCGCCCGCATCGGCTAGCGGCGTCCACGCGAGCCGGCCGGCGGCCACGTCGTCCGCGACGTTCTCGGCGATCAGGAAGCCGACACCCGCGCCTTCGGCCGCGAGGCGCCGCACCATCGGCACCGAACCCGTCTCGACCAGCGGCCGCACGTTGCGCGGTTGTCGCGCATCGATCTGGTCGAACATCGCGCGCAGCTCCGTGTCGGGCGTCATCAGGATCAGCGGATGCGCGAAGCAGTCGCGCACCCGCACCTTGCCGCCGGACACCGCGAGCGGATGGCCGGGCGCCGTGACGACGCCCAGCGGCTGGGCGAACGCCCGCACCTCGACGACGCCCGCCGACGTGCGCCGGCGCAGCGCATAGCCGATGTCGGCCTCGCCCGTCTCGACCCAACGCACGATGCTCTCGCCATTTCCCGAGCGCACGCTGTACGTGACGCCCGGATAGCGCTGCATCGCGGCGAGGATCGCGTCGGGCACGAGCCTTTCCGCGGTCGATGCGGGCACCGCCAGGTTCACGTGGCCGCGGCGCAGCGCGCGCAGATCCTCGACCTGCGTGAGCGCATTGTCGAAGTCGCGCTGGCCGCGGCGCACGGCCGCGATCACGATCTCGCCGGCAAGCGTCAGCTGCATGCCGCGCGGCAACCGGTCGAACAGCGGCACGCCGACCTGCTCCTCGAGATTGCGGATCTGCTGGTGCACTGCTGCGGCGGTCAGGTGCAGCGCGTCGGCCGCCTTGCGAATCGAGCCGCGTCGCGCGACTTCGTCGAAACAGCGGAATGTCTGCGATATCGAACGCATGAAGGATCCGTTAGATTTTTCCGAACAGGCCGTCAAGAATAATCCGATTTTACTGACTGCCCGGATCGTCTAGATTCCGCTGCATCCCCGTATCCGATTCGAATGGAGACCGCAGTGACAACCGTCGACCAGATTACCCAGCGCCGCCGTGGCGTCGGCCTCATCGCCCACGATCCCGCACTCTCCGCGGGCGGCTATACGCTCATCGCGCCGCAGACGGCCGACGGCAACGTCTATCTCGTCGGCATCGACGGTGAAGTCGCCCATCAGTGGAAGATGCCCGTGCGCCCTGGCCGACACGCGGTCATCCTCGCGAACGGCAACCTCGGCTACAACGGCAATCATCCGCAATCCGAATCGCGCTATGCGCCGTGGTCGATGTGGCACGGCGGCGACTTCTACGAAGTCACGCCGCAAGGCGAAACCGTGTGGCGCTACGAGGATCCCGCACACCACCACGATGCGCAGTGGCTGCCGAACGGCAACCTGCTCTACGCCGCATGCGAACCGGTCGACGCGGCATTTGCGCAGCGCGTGCCGGGCGGCACGCCGCACGGTGACGACGAAGTGATGTACGCGGACGTGATCCGCGAAGTGAACCGGGCCGGGCAGATCGTGTGGGAATGGCATGCGCGCGAACATCTGCGGCCCGAGGATTTCCCGATCGCCGCCGGCTTCGGGCGGTATCACTGGCCACTCGTCAACGGCCTCGCGGTCGACGCGAACGGCCGCGTGCTGATGAGCCTGCGCACAACGTCCGGCATCATCGGCGTGAACCGCGAAACCGGCCGCGTCGACCTGCGGATCGGGCCCGACGTCGTGTCGCACCAGCATGCGCCGGTGCCGCTCGCAAACGGCAACATCCTCGCGTTCGACAACGGCAATTTCCGCCACGGCGCGCACGTCGTGTTCTCGCGGGTCGTCGAGATCGACCCTGCGACGCAGCGCGTCGTGTGGTCGTATGCGGACGACGTCGTGAACCTGTTCTACACGCCGTTCATGGGCAACGCGCAGCGCTTGCCGAACGGCAACACGCACGTCACCGAATCGTCGACGGGCCGGCTGTTCGAAGTGACGCCCGCCGGCGAGGTCGTCTGGGAATACGTGATTCCGTGGTTCGCCGAATACCCGGACGAAGCCGCGCGCAAGACCGGCCCGGGCCAGCTCAACAGCGTGTTCCAGACGTTCCGATACAGCGCCGCGCAACTGCCCTGGCTGCGGGCCTGACCTTGCCGTTCACCGCCGGTTTCCGGCGCTCGTCGCCGTTCGCTTCCGAGGGGCCTGCCGTGTCGCACGATCCGATCCCAACGCCCGTCGACGCACGGCTGCCCGCGTGGCAGCTCGCGCTGTTCGGGCTGCAGCACGTGCTGTCGATGGCCGCGTCCCCGATCACGGCCGTGTTCCTGATCGCAAAAGTGCTCACGCTGCCAGCGGACCTCACGGTCCAGCTGATCGGCGCGACGTTCTTCGCCTGCGGGATCGGCACGCTGCTGCAATCGCTCGGCGCCGGCCCGATCGGCGCGCGCATGCCGTTCGTGATGGTGCCCGGCGGCGCACCGACGATGCTGTTCGCCGGCATCGCCGCGCAATCGGGCCTGCCGACTGCAGCCGGCGCGGCGCTGCTCGCCAGCGCGTTCTACTGGGTGCTGCTGCCCGTCTTCACGCGCTGCCTGCGGCTTTTCCCGCGCATCGTCGTCGGCGCGATGCTGCTGCTCGTGTCGGTCAACCTGATCCGGATCTACGCGACGATCGTCGTCGGCCAGCCCGGTTCGGCCGACTTCGCACAACCGCGCGCACTTGGTCTCGCGCTAGCGACGATCGTCGCCACGGTGGTCGTCGCGGGGGCGTTCCGCGGCACGCTCGGGCGTCTCGCGGTGCTGATAGGCCTGATGGCCGGCGCGATGCTCGGCTGGGCGCTCGATGCGATGCCCGCGCTCGCCGACGTGTGGCGCGGCCCGCTGTTCACGCATCCGGTATGGCTGCCGTTCGGAATGCCGCGCTTCGACGTGCTGGCCGCGCTGCCGCTGCTGATCTTCACCGCGATCTCGATGGCCGAGGCCACCGCGCAAACGGTCGCCGTCGGCGAAACGTGCGGCAAGCCGATCTCGCTGCGGCGCGACGTGCCGAAGACGATACGCGGCGATGCGCTGGCATCGCTCGTCGGCGCGCTGTTCGGCACGCCGCTGATCGTGACCAGCGCCGAGAATATCGGCGTCGTGCAAACGACCGGCGTGCGCTCGCGCTACGTGACGGCTGCGGCCGGCGCGATCCTGATCGTCATCGCGCTGTTCGCGCCGCTCGCGCGGCTTGCGTATGCGATTCCGGCCGCCGTGGTCGGCGGCACGGCGCTGGTCGTGTTCGCGATGATCGGCGTGATGGGCATCCGGCTGCTCGCCGGCGTCGACTTGCATACGCGCGCCAACCAGTACACGCTCGCGGCCGCGCTCGTCGTCGGCCTTGCACCGATCCTCGTGCCGAACCTGTATCGACATTTCGGCGCGCCCGTGCAGATCGTGCTCGGCAACGGCATGGCGGCCGGCACGCTCGCGGCCATCGCGACGCAACTGGCGTTCGCTGCATTTGCGCGGATTAGCGGGCAGGCAAGCGCGGCAGTGGTGGCGGCTTCTTCGCCTTCGCGCGACGGTTGATGGTGGTGTCTGGTGACGGTGCCGCGTGGCCGCGATATTGTGCTCCGCGCGGCCGGTTCGTTTGCGATTGCCGGCCTGACGCTCGGTCTCCTCACGCGACGCGCCGAGTTCATGTCGGTCAGCCACGGGTGGTTCAGGATTCGGATCCCGAAGCAATTGAACGGTGTGCCAGACGCGCTCCGTTTCTTCAAAACACTGCTGCTCGCGTGGTTGACGATGCACAACAACGGCATCGGCGACGCGCGTACCGCGCACTGACGCGTCGGTTGCGTCGGGCTGGCCCGCTGGCCATCTGACCGATTGCCTGAGCCACCGCGTTCCGGCTATAAATCGGGCATGGACACGAATCGCTGGATTCACGACCCCGTCGGCGCCTTCCGGGCGTGGCAGGAAACCGCCGCGACCGGCGCCGATCGCCGGCCGTTCGCGCCGCGCTCGGTCGTGCAGCACGTCGCGATGTTCGAACGGTTCCTGCGCCATCTGATCGCACACCGCGTGACGCTGGCCACGTTCGGGCCCGACCACGTCGCGGCCTTCCTGGCGGAACTCGAGCGCACCTGTGCGCCCGGCACGTCGACCCGCGTGCGCTACGCGAAGCTGATCGACCGGCTGGGCCGGCATCTGGTCGAAGCCGGCATCCGCACGATCCATCCGTCCGGCCGGACGACGCGCGATCTCGCATGGCCGGATGGCGAGCCCGAGCCGTGCTACCTGCCGCCCGATGCCGACGCGGCACTGCAACGCCATGTGCAGCCTCGACCGGGCGACACGCCGGCCGACTGCCGGAATCGCGCGATCGTCGCGCTGCTGCTCGCGAGCGGCATCACGTCGGCGGAGATACGCGCGACGACGCACGACGCGCCCGAACTCGACGCGCGGCCGCCTGCGCTATCCGTGCCGCGGGATCGGGCACGACCGGCGCGCCGGATCGCGCTCGCCGAATTTGCACTGGCGCCGCTCGCCGCATGGCGCGCGCGCTCGGCAGACGCACCACCATCCGCGTTGCTGTTTCCCGCGCCGCGCGGCGGGGGCGCGATGAACGACATGTTCCTGCTGCTCGTGGTGCGCGACGCGCTGACCGCGATCGGCTTCCACGCGGCGGACATGAGCCCGCGCGTGCTGCGCAATACGGTTGCGCGCCGCCAGTTGCTTGCCGGCCACGCGCATGCCGACGTCAGTGCGATGCTCGGTCTCGTCAGTACGCGAACGGTCACGCGCATCCGGCAGACGCTGCCGCCCGATGCGGCCGCGGATCGCGCCGCCCACGAGCGCTGATCCCGCGTCAGGCTCGGGCCTCGTGCTGCCCGGTTCCCTATTCGCCCGGCTTCGACTGGACCAGCCGCAGAATCCGGGTGTCGTACGGTGATTGCATGACTTCGGCGATACGAGCCTCGGAAGCAGCCGGATGCAGCGGATTCAGCAGGAAGTTGTGCGCGTGTGGCACGACGACGCTCGGCACGCGCAGCAGCGCGCTCGGCTGCGTGTGCAGCCACTCGGTACCGGCGCTGCGGGTCCAGTCGACGTTGGTTCGCCAGTCGTCCGGCGCGTCGCTCTCCACGATTTCGGCGATATCGACCGAATCGGCCACCTCGACGCGAAGCAACTGGTATCCGCTCGGCAACTGCGCGACCGTGGCGATTTCGAAATGAACGAGCGTCTCGAGCAACGCGAGCGCCGGATGCTCGGCGAGATACACGACGGGCTGCCCGGCGAAATGCCAGCGCCCGCCGGCGCGCAACCCGCCGATGCCTTTCAGGTCGGCGAAATTGCTGATCCGCCACAGCGTCGTCAAGCGAAGTACCCCTCGTCGATCTGCGTGAGGACTTCCTCGACGAGCCGTGCGCCATGCTCGGTGCTCGCCATGTCGAGCGACGTGCGGCCGCCGAAGCGCTGCAGCCCGTTGCGCAGCCACGCCATCGCCTTGTCCTGGTCGCCGAACGTGGCCGTCGCCTGTGCGACGATGCGCGCGAGACGGATCGCCTTGTCGGATTCCTCCGGCGACAGGCGTTCGTGCGCCTGGCGACGGTGGCTCAGCGTGCGGCGCGGAATGATGAAGGCCAGTTCGTCCGATTTCAGCCCGCGCTCGGACAGCCGGTCGATCACTGAGACGTCGACGCGCGCGCTCGCCAGCTCGGCCAGATCGGCCCCCGATCGGACGCGGATCGCCAGCAGTTGTTCGAGAATCGTGAATTCGGCCTGACGCGGATGCGCGACGCCCGAAGGATGAAAAGCAATGGTGCTCATGATGCCTCCCGGCAATTTGCCCAATCATTATAGGCGTTTTGCCGAAACTTGCGGGAGACTGCGGGAAAGGGAGGGAGAGCGAGCCTGTGGCAAGCGTCGGAGCGTCTGCGAAGGCGGGAACGAACGTGACCCGCCCGCCTGGAGGCAAGTTGCCCGAGTCGCGAATCGAAGATTCGCCTGGGTGATGGGATGCACTTTTTCAGTATATAAAGTCCGGAAATGCGTCGTGCGGTTGTCACGTAACAACCTTTTTACTGATTCCATTTGCTCCCATTTTGCCGGTTCATTCTTCTGCAAAAAGGCGAGAGGTTCGCCTAGGACAGGGAGATATTCGTCAAGCGCGGCCCCGTCACTCAGAACGCCGCTTCTGGCAAATCACCGGTTGTCGCGACGGAAACGCATTGCCGTGCCCTCGCATCGGATGCGTTCCCATATCGCACGTTTCTCGTCGCCGCTCATGAACACCCGGTGCGACGCCTCGTCGGCCGTTCGGCCACATCCGTTGCAGACATCGTCGAACGGTGTCGAGCACACGCCGACACAGGGGCTATCGGGTACGTCGTGAAGCGTGGAAGCCATTGGAGCGCCCGTATCGATTGAAAATCCGGCAGCGCAACGAATCACGCTCCCATACACGGGTACCTTTTCGCCGGTAACGCGGCCGGTGCCGCACCGCCGCCCCGTCCCGCTTGCTTCAAGGACGCCGCCAGCCGCCCCCAAATCACCGTGATGTCCACACCATAAGCCGAGCCGGTCTTCTCGCAGTTGCCGATTTGTCGTGAAGGATGTTCTTCGACACCCCGGCGATCTGACGCGTGGTGTTGCACAACAGCGCCTTCCGCACCACGTTCACCGGCGAGCGTCGAAAGCGTGTGCAAACATCCGGGCCCGCTTGCCGATCGCCGAGACGGTTTTCGCCCTCGTGTATCGGCTAATGCCGTGCGTCACGGTAAGCGTGCCGTACGCATCCGCCCTCTTCGCATGCGTGCGCTGCTCCGGGATCACTTCGCGAGCAGCCAGGCATTCAGCAACGGCGCGGGGCCGGTCATCTTGATGATGGCGTTGTCGCCGGCCGTCGCGCCGTTCGCCTGGATCAGCGTTCGATCGTGCGATCTACCATATACGATCGCACTCCTGACTAAATTGGAACACTTGGCTAACGTTGTGCGCACGATCTCGTCTCGGTTCCCGCGATCGTGCGCCATACCGCGAACAATCAGCCCGCCCACGCGGACGACCGGATCACGCTGCAGAAATTGCCGGCGTGGAAATGCGGATCCTTGTCTCCGAGCACGTCGGCCTTCACGTTGCCGAACGTCGTGTCAGGCTTGTGTTTGATCCCGTCGTAGAACGCCTGGATGATGTCTTCCTTGAAGTGCGGCGTACGCGGATGCGCGCGCACGACGGCCTCGCGCTCGACGTCGCTGTATTCCGGATACGTCAGGCCCAGCACGTCCATCTCGACGCCTGCGGTAACGAGCGCGATCACCGGATGCATGTGCTGCGGGATACCGGGCGTGGTATGCAGTGCGATCGAAGTCCATACGACATCGATATCCTGCTGCGAGATGCCCTTGCCCTTCAGGAAATCGCGGGCGGCGTTGGCACCGTCCACTTCGAACCGCTCGCATGCGCTGCTGTGTTGGTGCGTGAGCCCCATGTCATGAAACATGCAGCCGCAGTAGAGCAGCTCGGGGTCGTATTTGAGCCCGCGCCGCTGGCCCGCGAGCGCCGCGAAATAGAAGACGCGGCTGGAATGATGAAACAGTAACGGCGACGCGGTATCGCGAACGAGCTCGGTGATCTCGCGCGTCAGTTGGCTGTCGGGAATGGTGATGCCTGCAACGTTCTCAGTCATGATCGACCTCCATTGGAAACACCCTTGATTCTCCGGAGCCCGATAGCTGGCTTCAATAGACGCACTACGTCAAATCCTGCCATTTTGCGCGACGGACGGACACCATGCCCGCTGCATCGCTTGCACCTCTATACTGCTCCCCGTCACGTTCGACACAACACGCAATCGATCATGCCGAAGGTCGTGGGAATTTTCGCCGTTCCGGGCGTTCAACTGCTCGATGTCTCCGCACCGCTCGACGTCTTCGCGCAAGCGAACGCCGAATGCGGGAAGCCGTTCTATACGTTGCGGATCATTGCGAGCGAGTCCGGCCCGATCCGCAGTTCGTCCGGCGCGCAGTTGCTGCCCGACTGGATCGTTCCCGACATTCCCGAGCGCCTCGACACGCTGCTGGTCGCCGGCGCGCCGAGCGCCGGCCGGATCGCACTGCGCACCGACGTCCTCGCGTGGCTGCGAGCGGCGGCCGTGCAGAGCAAGCGCTACGGCTCGATCTGCACCGGCGCGTTCATCCTTGCGGCCACCGGCCTGCTGAAAGGGCGTCACCTGACCACGCACTGGGCTGCCGCCGACGCGCTTGCCGATGCCTATCCGTCGCTCGACGTCGACGCGGACGCGCTGTACGTGCGCGACGGCAAGCTGCGCACCGGCGCCGGCGTCACGGCCGGGCTCGATCTCGCGCTCGCGCTGGTCGAGGAAGATCTCGGCCGCGAAATCGCGCGGCGCGTCGCCGCGCAACTGGTCATGTTCTTCAAGCGCCCGGGCGGGCAACTCCAGTTCAGCCGCAAGGGCGAAGCGCGCCCCGCCGGGCGTTCGGTGTTGCAGGAGGTCCAGCGCTGGATCGCGGCGAATCCGGAACTCGAGCACTCGGTGGCGGAGATGGCGAAGCATGCAGGCATGAGCCCGCGCCACTTCGCACGGCTGTTCCGCGCGGAAGTCGGCATGACGCCGGCCGCCTGGGTCGAGGCGACCCGCATTTCGGCGGCCCGCCAGTTGCTCGAGAACGGCCACGACACGCCGAAGCAGGTCGCCGCGAAATGCGGCTTCGCGAATGTCGATACGCTCAGGCGGTCGTTCACCCGGCACGTCGGAATCACGCCCGCCGAATACCGGAAACGGCAGGCAGTCCTGGCCGAGTGACGCGGGCAGTACACACGCGATACGACACGATCGATATCGACGGCCCTGCTCGCATACTTCGGAATGCGATTTATTTGATCGTCGTGCGGCCACCGGCCGATCGACGACGTCGCCCCACTGGAAGCCTCGTCCGAAGTCCTGATCGAGCACGGGGCCGGCCCGCAATCATCAGACGAAAACACGCACCTGCTCAGATCGTTTACCCAGTTGCAATAATTATTCGCTGGAACGCGTATTTCCGACCGGTAACGCGATCGCTACGATGCAATCAACCGCTGAACGCAACAAGCGAAGCGCGAAATCAATGAAACCGGAGGTCATCATGAAGTCGTTCATCTACGCTGTCGTCGCCGCAACCGCCCTGTCCGCCTCGTACGGCGCATTCGCACAATCGAACCCGTCGGGCCAGTTGACGCGTGCCCAGGTGCGCGCGGAACTCGTCCAGCTCGAACAGGCCGGCTACAAGCCCGAAGTCTCCGACCAGTATTACCCGCGCGCGCTGCAAACCGCACAGACCCGCGTGACGAACGCCGATGAAACCGGCTACGGCGCGCAAGCCGCCGCCGGCGTACGCGCCGGCCGCGCGATCGCTGTCAGGCAGGACGGCCGCGACTCCGTGTATTTCGGCCAGTAAGCGCCCGTCACGCGCTCGCGTATTCCGATACGCGAGCGGCACCCACGACACCCCGCTCCCGTTCATCGGGGCGGGGTGTCGCTTTTCGATCATCCGCTCCGGGAACGGATCGCGCCCTTCGCCTGACGCTGTCTTGCGAACAGCTTGCCGTGCCGTGTCGTTCACGCAGGCAGCCGGTGTTTGCGCATAGAATGGCCGCGTGGTCGGTGCCGGCCGAAACGAACGCGAGCGGAACCACGACGCCCGGCTTGCCCGATCGTCGCCGCGCCGCAGGCCGGCCCCGATGCCGCACTCATCGCATTTTTCGAAAAGGAGCGGTTTCATGTCTCAAACATCCGGTTCCATGATCACGTTTCGACGCCCGGACGGCCAGGAACTGCAGGGCTATCTCGCCACGCCGGCAAAGACCGAAGGCGCGCCCGCGGTCGTCATCATCCAGGAATGGTGGGGGCTGAACGACCAGATCCGCGGCGTCGCGGATCGCCTCGCGCGCTGCGGCTACTTCGCGCTCGTGCCCGACCTGTATCGCGGCAAGTCGACGGTCGAGGAAGAAGAAGCGCACCACCTGATGACCGGACTCGATTTCGGTGACGCGGCCTCGCAGGACATTCCCGGTGCAGTGGCCTATCTGAAGACGCTCGCTCCACGCGTCGCGGTGACGGGCTTCTGCATGGGCGGCGCACTCACGCTGCTGTCGCTGCAGTACGCCGATGCGGATGCGGGCGTCACGTGGTACGGCCTCCCGCCGCTCGACTACATCGACCCGGCGAAGCTGAAGGTGCCGCTGATGGGTCACTGGGCTACGCAGGACGCGTTCTTTGCGATCGACCAGGTCGATGCACTCGAGAAGAAGCTGACCGATGCGAAGGTCGGGTTCGAGTTCCATCGCTATCTCGCGCATCATGCGTTTGCGAACGAAGAGGCTGTCGGCACCGGCCGCATCGCCGGCACGCAGTTCGATCCGGTGTGGTCGCAAATCGCATGGGATCGCACGCTGACGTTCTTCGGTCGCACGCTTTGGGCGAAGCAGGGGTAACGTTACGCCGCTTCAACTGAGAGCAGCCGCACAATAAGGAAACGCCACGGATTTTCATCCGTGGCGTTTTCGTTTTTGCATGTCGCCGGTTCGGCAAGCAGAAGCGGTTGCCCGCTCCTGCCCTTCGTCGTGCTTACCCGTTCGTCGCTGCTGCTGACGCAGGCGCCGGAGCGGCCGCCTTGTCGTAATCGACCGGCGCATCCGGCGCGCGCGGCGTCTCGCCGGCCCGCTGGATCCACCCGCCGCCCAGTGCACGGTACAGGTCGACAAGCGTCGTCCAGCGTGCGAGGCGCGCGCTGATCAGTGTCTGCTGTGCCGAGTACAGATCCGTCTGCGCAGTCAGCACCGACAGGTAGCTGTCGACGCCGTTCTTGTAGCGCAGGTCCGACAGGTCAAAGCGGCGCTGCTGCGCGTGCTCGTTGCGCTCGAGCGCCGCGATCTGCTGGTCGTACGTGCCGCGTGCGGCCAGGCCGTCCGCCACTTCGCGGAATGCCGACTGGATCGCCTTCTCGTAGTTCGCGATCTCGATGCGCTTCTGCACGTTCGCGAGATCGAGGTTTGCGATGTTCGACCCACCCTCGAAGATCGGCAGCGCGATGTTCGGTGCGAACGACCACGCCGCCGTGCCGGCCTTGAACAGGCCACCCAGCGTCGGGCTCGCGGTGCCGAACGCCGCCGTCAGCGAGATCTTCGGGAAGAACGCCGCGCGTGCCGCGCCGATGTTCGCGTTCGCGGCCAGCAACGTCTGCTCGGCCTGCATCACGTCGGGGCGACGCGTCAGCAGGTCAGACGGCAACCCGGCGGGCACATCCGTCAGCAGGTTCTGCGCGTCGAGCGGCATGCCCGCCGGCAGGTCGTCCGGCAGCGGCTCGCCGATCAGTTGCACCAGCGCGTTCAGCGCCTGGGCACGCGCACGCGCCTGTATCTGCTGATTCGACAGCGCCTGCTCGACGACCGTCTGCGCCTGACGCAGGTCGAGCTCGGAGCCCGTGCCGTTGTCGAACTGCAGCTTCGTCAGGTCGTACGATGCCTGCGCGGACTTCAGCGTGCTCTCCGTCACCTGCAACAGGTCGTCGGTCGACAGCAGCGTCAGGTACTGGTCAGCCACCGACGACACCAGCGAGATCTCCTGCGCCTGCCGAGCATACGCGGTCGACAGGTACTGCGCGAGCGCCTGGTCCTTCAGGCTCTGCACGCGGCCGAACAGGTCGAGCTCCCATGACGCGGACAAGCCCACGTTGTAGGTCGTCGTGATGTTCTGGCCAGGCGACGTCGTCAGCGCATTCGGAAGACGCTGGCGATTGCCCGTACCCGTACCATTCAGCGTCGGGAACAAGCCCGCACGCGTGATCTGGTACTGCGCACGCGCCGCCTCGATGTTCAGCACCGACACGCGCAGGTCGCGGTTGTTTTTCAGCGCGATCTCGATCAGCCGCTGCAGGCGCGGATCGACGAAGAACTCGCGCCAGCCGATAGCGGCGGCCGCCTGGCCGTTCGCGCTGCGCGTGCCGGCCGCACCCGGCTGCGTCGCGTAAACGCCGCCGGCCGGGTATGCCTGCGCGACGGGTTCATCGGGCCGCTTGTAATGCGGAGCCATCGTGCAGCCCGTGGCGAACAGCGCGGCAGCCAGTGCGGCCGCGGTTGCAGTCAAAACGTGTTTTTGCATCGTTACTGCCCCTTCGAATCGTGTGCGTCGTCGTGACCACGCTGCAGGTCGCCCTGCACGAGACGCCATGCATCGTCGACGTTTTCCGTCTCGCCGCTGAACATCGCGCGTACCCGCACGAAGAACATCGGGATCATGAAAATCGCGAGGAACGTCGCCGTGATCATCCCGCCGATCACGCCCGTGCCGATCGCATGCTGGCTCGCCGAGCCCGCGCCGTTGCTGATCGCAAGCGGCAGCACGCCGAGCATGAACGCGAGCGACGTCATCAGGATCGGACGCAGTCGCAGGCGCGCCGCCTCGATCGCCGCGCGCACCGGCCCCATGTTCTCCTTCGCCTGCAACTCGCGCGCGAACTCGACGATCAGGATCGCGTTCTTCGCGGACAGGCCCACGGTAGTCAGCAGGCCGACCTGGAAGAACACGTCGTTCTCGAGGCCGCGCAGCATCGTCGCGAGCAGCGCGCCGACCACGCCGAGCGGCACGACCATGATCACCGAGAACGGGATCGACCAGCTTTCATACAGCGCCGCCAGACACAGGAACACGACGAGGATCGAGATCGCGTACAGGATCGGCGCCTGCGAGCCGGACTGGATTTCCTGGAACGACAGGCCCGTCCACGAGTAGCCGATACCTTCCGGCAGCTTGCTCGCGAGCGCTTCCATCGCGGCCATCGCCTGGCCGGTCGACTTGCCCTCCGCAGCCTGCCCCTGGATCTCGATCGACGACACGCCGTTGTAGCGTTCGAGCTTCGGCGAACCGTAGCTCCAGTGGCCGGTCGAGAATGCGCTGAACGGCACCATGCCACCCGCGCTGTTGCGCACGTACCAGATGTTCATGTCTTCCGGCGTCATCCGGAACGGCGCGTCCGACTGTACGTACACCTTCTTGATCCGGCCATCCGTATCCAGGAAGTTGTTCACGTACTGCGACGCCCACGCGATCGAGAACGTCTGGTCGATCGCAGCGGCCGTCACGCCAAGCGCGTTCGCTTTCTCGCGATCGATGTCGACCTTGTACTGCGGCGTATCGTTCAGGCCGTTCGGGCGCACGAGCGCCAGTGCGGGATCCTTCGCAGCCAACCCGAGCAACTGGCCGCGCGCGGCCATCAGCGCTTCGTGGCCGAGACCCGCGTTGTCCGTCAGCTCGAAGTCGAAGCCGGCGGCCGTGCCGAGTTCGGGAATCGACGGCGGATTGAACGGGATCACCATCGCGTCCTTGTACTGCGAGTAGTGCGCGAAGGTCCGGCCGATCAGCGCCTGCACCTTCTGGTCGGAACGCTGGCGATGCTCGTACGGTTTCAGCTTCACGAACACGAGGCCCGCGTTCTGGCCGCGGCCCGCGAAGCTGAAGCCGTTGACCGTGAACACCGAGTCGACCACATCCTTCTCGGTCGTGGTCAGGTACGTGTTGATGTTGTCGAGCGTCTTGCCGGTCGTTTCCTGCGTGGAGCCGGACGGCGTCTGCACGATCATGAACATGTAGCCCTGGTCCTCGTCCGGCAGGAACGACTTCGGCAGGCGCACGAACATCACGCCGACCGCGATGAACACGGCCAGGTAGATCACGAGCCAGCGTCCCGAGCGCCGGATCACGTGGTTCACGCCGCCCGTATAGCGATCGCGGCTGCGGTCGAAGGCGCGGTTGAACCAGCCGAAGAAGCCCTTCTTCTCCTCGTGATGCCCTTGCGGGATCGGCTTGAGGATCGTCGCGCACAGTGCCGGCGTCAGAATCAACGCGACCAGCACCGACAGCACCATCGCCGACACGATCGTCAGCGAGAACTGACGATAGATCGCGCCGACCGACCCGCCGGAGAACGCCACCGGCACGAACACCGCCGACAGCACCAGCGCCACGCCGACGAGTGCGCCGGTGATCTGGCCCATCGCCTTCTTGGTCGCCTCCTTCGGCGACAGGCCCTCTTCCGCCATCACGCGCTCGACGTTCTCGACCACCACGATCGCATCGTCGACCAGCAGGCCGATGGCGAGCACGAGGCCAAACATCGACAGCGTGTTGATCGAGAAGCCGGCGAGGCCCATGATCGCGAACGTGCCGAGCAGCACGACCGGCACCGCGATCGTCGGGATGATCGTCGCCCGCAGGTTCTGCAGGAACAGGTACATCACGAGGAACACGAGCACGATACCTTCGAGCAGCGTCTTGACCACTTCCTCGATCGACAGGCGCACGAACGGCGTCGTGTCGTACGGATAGTGGACGACGAGACCGTGCGGAAAGTACTTCGACAGCTCCTGGACCTTGGCCCGCAGCGCTGTCGCGGTCGCGAGCGCGTTCGCACCGGTCGCGAGCTGGATGCCGAGGCCGGCCGTCGGCTGCCCCATGTACTTCGTGTCGAACGTGTAGTTCTCGGAGCCGAGCGCCGCGCGGCCGACGTCCTTCAGGCGAACCTGCGAACCGTCCTGGTTGACCTTCAGCAGGATGTTGCCGAACTGCTCGGGCGTGCGCAGCAGCGTCGATTCGGTGATCGTCGCCTGCAGCATGGTGCCCGGCTTCGCCGGCGTGCCGCCGATCTGGCCGCCCGCGATCTGCACGTTCTGCTGCGTGATCGCCGCCGACACGTCGGTCGGCGTGAGGCTGTAGTTGGTCAGCTTGACGGGGTCGAGCCAGACGCGCATCGAGAACTGCGAACCGAGCAGCAGCGTCTGGCCGACGCCGTTTACGCGGCTGAGCGGATCGAGCACGTGCGATGCCACGTAGTTCGTCAGGTCCTCCTTCGACATGCTGCCGTCCTCGGAGTTGAACGCGAACCACATCAACCAGTTGCTGCTCGACTTCGTGACCTGCATGCCGAGTTGCTGCACGACCTGCGGCAGGTTCGGCGTCGCGAGCGACAACTTGTTCTGCACCTGCACCTGCGCGACATCCGGATTTGTGCCCGGCGCGAAGGTCAGCGTGATCGTCGCGTTGCCCGAATCGTCACTCGTCGACGACATGTACAGGAAGTTGTCGAGCCCGCTCATCTGCTGCTCGATCACCTGCGTCACCGTGTCTTCCACCGTCTTCGCGGAAGCGCCCGGGTAGTTCGCCTGGATCTGGATCGTCGGCGGTGCAATCGTCGGATACTGCGCGATCGGCATCTTGAAGATCGATGCGACGCCGGCCAGCATCAGCACGATCGCGATCACCCACGCAAAGATCGGGCGATCGATAAAGAACTTGGCCATGAAACGGACTCCTTGTTATTGCGCGGCCGACGCGGCGGTCGAACTCGCGGCAGCATTGGCGACGGTGCTCGCCGGCGCGGCGCCGGACGCATGCGCGGCGCTTGCCGGTGTGCCGGACGCAGCGTCCGGCGCCGGTGCGAGCTGCGCGGCGACGGTCTTCACGGTCGCACCCGGGCGCACCTTGTCGACGCCCTGCACGATCACGTGATCGCCCGCTTCCAGACCACCTTCGACGATCCAGTTCTGACCGTACGTGCCGGTCGTCGTCAACGGACGCTGCTCGACCTTGTTGGCCGCGTTCACGACCAGCGCAACCGCCTGCCCCTTCTGGTCATGCGTGACGCCGATCTGCGGCACCAGGAACGCGTTCTCGTTCACGCCTTCCTCGATCCGCGCACGCACGAACATGCCCGGCAGCAGCACGCGGCCCGGGTTCGGGAAGATCGCGCGGATCGTCACCGAGCCGGTGGTCTGGTCGACCGTCACGTCCGAGAATTGCAGCTTGCCGGCCTCCGAATAGGTCTTGCCGTCTTCCAGGATCAGCGACACCTTCGCCGCGCCCGGGCCGCTCGTCTTCAGGCGGCCGCTCTGCACGTCCTGGCGCAGCTTCAGCCCTTCGAGGCTCGACTGCGTGAGGTCCACATACACCGGATCGAGCTGCTGCACCGTCGACATCAGCGTCGCCTGGCTCGCCTGCACGTACGCGCCCGGCGTCACCTGCGAAATGCCGACGCGGCCGGTGATCGGCGAAACGACATCGGTATAGCCCAGGTTGATCTGCGCGGTATCGACCGCTGCCTTGCCGGCCGCGACGTCCGCCGCGGCCTGGCCCTGCGTGGCCACCGCGTTGTCGTAGTCCTGCTTGCTGACCGCGTTCGCGGCCACCAGCACCTTGTAGCGTGCGACCAGCGCGTTCTGCGTGACGAGGTTCGCCTGCGCCTTCGCGAGCGTCGCCTTTGCGCTGTTCAGCGCAGCGATGTACGGCGCCGGATCGATCTTGTAGAGGCGCTGACCGGTCTTGACGTCGGTGCCTTCGGTGAATTCACGGCGCAGCACGATGCCGTCGACCCGCGCACGCACCTGCGCAACGAGGAACGCGCTGGTGCGGCCCGGCAGTTCGGTTATCGCCGGCACGGCCTGCGGCTGGACGGTGACGACGCCGACTTCCGGCGTTTGCGGCGGCGGTGCCGATTCTTTTTTTCCGCACGCGGCCAGGAAAACGGCAGCCGTTGCAGCAGTGATTAAGCGGTATGGAACCCGTTCGACGCGCATGGAGCGACCTCTCGCAAATAAACGACTTTCAATGGGAATCAACAGATCTCCTCGTAACCTGCACGCGCGGCCGGAATGTTGTCGCTTCCGGTTCGCCGCGGATGCGGTCGCGTATTTCGGGCGTGCGTTGCGCCCTGCGGAGCGTTCGTTCGTCGAACTGCTTCCGTGGAAAAAGCACCATGAGCCCGCGGTCCTGGCGGGCGGGCGTTGCTGCGGCGACCAACCGGGCCGCTAGCTCGCGGGCCGGAACGCGGTGCCGGCGAATTCGACGAATGCTCGTGCGGCGGCCGGCAGATGCGCGGTGCGCGCATGCGCGAGCTTCAGCGTGACGGGCGCGAGCGGGCGAACCGGTGCAACGCGCACCAGCGTGCCGGCCGCCAGATCGGCGTCGACGAGATACGTGGGCAGCACCGCGGCGCCCATGCCGGCCACGGCCAGCCGCCGTGCCATCTCGAGATGGCCGACGCCCGCAATGCCGCCGGGCGCCGCGTCGGGTCGAAACGCACCCGCATCGTCATCGCCGGTCGCCGGCAGATCGAGCCGCACGGCCGCGAGATCCGGCCAGTCGCCCGATGCAGCCGTACCGCCGTGTGCGGCGACATAACCCGGCGCGGCAACGCGCACGGATTCGTAGGAGGCCAGCGTGTGCAACGCGTGCGCACCTGTCACAGGCATGCCGTCAGTCAGGAACGCGACATCGATGTCTTCGGATGTCAGGTCGACATGGGCATCGGTCAGCGTCACGGTCGGCCGCACGCCCGGAAACCGGTTCACAAAACGATCGAGCAACGCGCTCAACTGGCTGAGCCCGAACGCGACCGGTGCGGCAATGCGCAGCGCGCCTTCCGGCTTGCTGCCCATCGCGACGACACGACCGTCGATTTCGTCGATCGCACCGAGAATCCGCTCGACGCGCGCGAGATACAACTCGCCGATTTCCGTCAGCGACTGGTGGCAGGTGCTGCGTTGAAGCAGGCGTGCGCCAAGGCGCGTCTCGAGCGCATCGACCAGCCGGCTCGCCATCGCCGTCGACACGCGCAGCCGCGTCGCCGCCCGGCGAAACCCGCCTTCCCTTGCCACCGTCACGAATGCCCGAATCGATTGAAGTTGGTCCATTTGTCCGGATTCCCCTGCGCGGTCGACTGCCTCGACGCGCGCACCCGTCGCCGCGTCGCGGCCGTCATGCAACGGCCCGGCCAATGCGGCGGCACCGACACCGGCCACGCCGGGTCGGTCGGCACGCCCGCGCCAGACGCGCGCCGGCATGCAACGGACGCAAGCCGGCCTCGGCTGGCCCGATGCACGAATATTCGAATAGCAGTCCTGAGTCTTTTCCAGCGATTCACAGCGACAACGCCGACGGCATCCGTCGGCCATGTGGCGGTCATACCCGCATCGCCCGAGCGCACTGGAACAGGTTTCATTCAGCAGGTGCAATGGTATGAAAACCGCCGGAAATTGGCTTGCCTGATCCTGCGATTGTTTTGCCTTAATTTCCGAATTTGTGCGCTGCACACCACGCAACCACCGGCGATACGGTCGCCGCCCGTGCAGATCCGGATGATCGGGCTAACTTCCGACAGGTTTAGGCAATCACGTGCGCGCGACTCGCCGTACGATGTGACCGCCGAGCCGCCCCCTGCCGACACACCGACGGGGAATCGCAGCCGCGCACCTTGCACCGACCACTCGGCCATCCGCTCACGCAATATGGAAATCGACGCCCGAACGCCGCCGCCACAGCGCATCACGCCCGATCACGACCTTCGGTCACCCACGGCCCGGCTCGCTGCGCTGATCGCCGCCTACGCACCGCACGACGGCACGTTCGAGCTCCCGGTGCGTGGCATGCGCATCGCACGCGCCTCCGCGTCGCCGCCGCACTGGAACCATGGCGTGCACCACGCGTGCCTGGCCATCGTCGGGCAAGGCGCGAAATCGACACGGGTCGGCGACGACACCTACGTGATCGACGAATCGCGGATGCTGGTTGCGACTGCCGACCTGCCCGTCACCGGCCGCGTGACACGCGCGAGCCCGGCCGAGCCGTTCCTTTATGCGCAACTGGAACTCGACCCGACCCGCATCGCGGCACTCACGCCACGCGTGTTTCCGCTCGGGCTGCCGAAGGCCGTCGACTGCGGTGCACTCGATACGCACGATGCACCGCCTGAAATCGTCGACGCCCTCGTGCGGCTGATGCAACTGATCGCGCAACCCGACGACATCGACCTGCTCGCGCCACTCATCGTCGACGAAATCCTCGTTCGGCTGCTGCGCGGCCCGTCGGGTGCGCGCGTCGCGCAGGTCGGCCAGGTCGACTCGACGACGCAGCGCATCTCGCGCGCGGTCGCCTGGATTCGCGACCACTACCTCGATCCGATGACGGTCGAATCGCTCGCGCGACAGGTGGACATGAGCCCGTCGACGTTCCATCACCACTTCCGTGCAGTCACGTCGATGAGCCCGTTGCAATGCCAGAAGGTGCTGCGGCTGCAGGAGGCGCGCCGCCTGATGTGCCTGTCGGCAATGGACGCGCGACAGGCATGCCGCAGTGTCGGCTATGTGAGCGCGTCCCAGTTCAGCCGCGAATATGCACGACTGTTCGGCGATGCGCCGGGACGCGATGTCCTGAAGCTGCGCGACGAAGCGGTGCCGCTATCCCGCGTCGCGCCGTAGGCCGGCACGTCACGTGCGTGGCTCACGCTCATGCTAGCGCGCGCCGCGCTTCGTCCCGCCGGCATTCGCACGCTCGGCCTGCACGGCTTCGAACGTCGTCGTGTTCGCTGAACCAGGCGTGGCGTGATCCGAAAGCGCTGTTCGACGGAATCGATCCGTGCGAGCCGGGCGAGGGCCGCCCGATCTGCGGCTCGACCGACGTAGTCAACGTAAGCCGGGACACGCCGACCGCGCAATGCCTACGAACTGATACGTGTTCGGCACGCCGCCGCACGCGTGGCAGTGAGTCGAGGCAAGACGCCGCTCGCGCACAGGGGGATCCTGCTTGCCGCGAAGACGATGGCCGCGACCGCAATCGCTCTGCCCGGCGTGCCGGACACGCTCGCGCAGGCGAAGGCGGAGTGGCCCGAGCGGCGCGACGGACAGCCGTACGTGTGCCCGATTCCGGACGATGTCGCGCTGCCGTTGCGCCGTTGAACGGGTGCCTGGCCGGCTGCGCCGTCACGCGAGCGCGGGTGGCGCGGCCTGGCTGACGTCGACGCGTTTCGGCAGCACGCCGGTCTGGTAGAACACGTCCGCAATGCGCTGTTGATACGCGAGCGTATCGCGCGTGACGGGCTCGACACCGAAGCGTGCGCGGCGAAATGCAAGCGCCACCGCCGGCTCCGGAATCCCCCAAAGCTTCGAGAACTCGGCCGCGCCCTGCGCGCGGTTCGCATCGAGCCACCGCTGAACCGCCGTCAATTCCGACACGGCCGCGTCCAGCACGTCGGCATTGTGCTGCGCATACGTGCGCGACGCAAAGTAATAGCCGCGATTCTCGACGAGCCCGGTGCCGTCCGCGACGATGCGCGCGCCGAACGCCTGCTGGACCACCGCGAGGAACGGATCCCAGATGATCCACGCATCGACCGAGCGGTTCTCGAACGCGGCCCGCGCATCGGACGGCGACAGCCAGACCGGCGTGACGTCGGCATAGTTGAGCTTGGCGGCCTGCAGCAGCCGGACCAGCAGGAAGTGCGTGTTCGATCCCTTCACCAGCGCGATGCGCTTGCCGCGCAGGTCCGCAAAGGTCTTCACCGGCGAATCTTTCGCGACCACCAATGCCTCGGCCGCGGGGCCGGCCGGCGTCTGCGCGTAATAGACGAGCGGCGCACCGGCCGCGAGCGCGAAGATCGGCGGCGCCTCGCCGACATCGCCGAAGTCGATCGCCCCCGCGTTCAGCGCCTCGAGCTGCGGCGGCCCCGACGGAAACTCGGTCCACGTGACGGTCACGCCGAGTGCCGCGAGCTTGCCCTGCAGCGTGCCGCGCGCCTTCAGCAGGCTGAGCGGCCCTTTCTGATAGCCGATGCGCAATGTACGCGCGCCGGCCGTGCTCGCCAGCGCGAAGCCCGGATGCGCGGCGGCGCCTGCCGCGATCGCCAGGCCGGCATGCAGGAACCGGCGGCGGGTTGGGGAGTGTTGGTCTGCCATATCGTATCGGGTTCGATGAAGAGGATGCCGCATTGCGCACGCATGCGATGAAGCCGGTCGAACCGATTCTAGGGGGTTGGCGCGCCGCATCGAACCAACGATGTTCGATATCGAAAGCAAGCACTTTCATAAGGACACGCCGGTTACCCGCGCATCATTGCCCGGGTTCGTCGTGAAGATGAAACCGACATCCGCGTCAAGTACAGGACTGCATATTATTTATTCGGTGGATCCGCAGCCTCGTACTTGAACGCCGGCGCGTGCGACCTCAGGACTTGCAGGAAGCGTTCAGCGCAGCCTCGTCGGTGGCCAGCATTTCGGGCACGCATTCACGCAGGAAATCGACGAAAGTGCGGATTTTCGCATCGAGATACTGGCGCGAGGCGTACAGCGTGTAGACGGTCAGCTTCTGCAACCGGTAGTCGGGCAGCACGCGCACTAGCGCGCCGCTCGCCAGCGCGGGCAGTGCCGACGACATCGGCAGCGAACCGATGCCGAGGCCGGCGCGCAATGCGGCGCCGAGCGCATCGGCGATGTTCACCTGGAAATCCGGCGGCGGCAGGTCGAACGTCTCGGGGCCGTCGGGGCCGTCGAGATGCCAGCGATCGCGCGGAAATACCGGCGTGACGATCTGCAGGCACGCATGGCCGTCGAGCTCGCGCACCGTGCGCGGCGTACCGCGCTCCTTCAGATACGCGGGCGACGCGCACAACACGCTGTGCACCTCGCCGAGCCGCTGCGACACGAGGCCCGAATCGGGCAACTCCGTCGCGCTCAACTGCAGCGACACGTCGTAGCCTTCGTCGATGATGTCGGGCACGTGCTGCGACAGCGTGAGCTCGACCGCGACCGACGGATAACGCTGCCGGTAACGCACGACCGCGGGCACCACATAGGCCTGGCCGAAGCTCGTCGTCGCATGAACATGCAGTCGCCCGGACGGTTTCGCCTGTGCGTCGGCCGCCTCGGCTTCCGCTTCTTCGATATAGCCGAGGACGCGCTGGCAGCGGTCGAGATAACGCTGCCCGGCGTCGGTCAGTGCGATGCGGCGCGTGCTGCGGTTGAGCAGGCGCGTGCGCAGATGCGTTTCGAGCTGCGCGACCGACCGCGAGGCGTAGGCCGTCGTGATGTCCAGGCGCTGGGCCGCGCTCGTGAAGCTGCCCTCCTCCGCAACCCGGACGAAAATGCGCATCATCTGTAACGTGTCCATCGACCTGTCCCCGGGATTGAGATCACGTCGCGCCACCGTGCGGCCGTGGTGCCGGCGGCTCCGGCGCAGGCCGGTCTGGCGCGAATTGTGCGGAACAGTACAGCAGCAGTGCAGACGTGTCCAGTTCGCCGTACGCAGCGTGATCCGGACGCCGAATCGTGTCGCCGAGCCGCCATGTGCGCGGCGTACGGTCCGGACGCATGACGACCGGACGCGCCGCTAGCGAACGGCATCGGATCGGCAAAAACTACCCGACGGCCACGGTGCCGCCCCGCGATTCACGTCATGTATGACGCATCAGGCCATGGCGGCCGCGTCGAACGGATTGCGCAACACGATCGTGTCGTCGCGCTCCGCGCCGGTCGTGATCATCGATACCGGTGCACCCGCGACCGCTTCGATGCGCGCGATGAAATCCTGCGCGGCGCGCGGCAGCGCCGCACGTTCGCGTATCCCCTTCACGGTGCCACGCCAGCCGTCGAACCGCTCGTACACGGGTTTCGCAAGCGACTGCGCAGCGAGGCTTGCCGGCAGATGATCGACCCGCGCGCCATCGAGTTCGTAGCCGACGCACAGCGCGATCGACTCGAAACCGTCGAGCACGTCGAGCTTGGTGAGCGCCAGCGAATCGATGCCCGAGATCCTGACCGCCTGGCGCAACTGCGCGGCATCGAGCCAGCCGCAGCGGCGCGGCCGGCCGGTATTCACGCCGAACTCCTGCCCGCGTGCGCGCAGCGTTTCGCCGGTCGCGTCGGACAGCTCCGTAAGGAACGGGCCGCCGCCGACCCGGGTCGCATACGCCTTGGTGACGCCCAGCACGTGGCCGAGCTTCGACGCACCGAGCCCTGTCCCGGCTGCCGCCGCCGATGCAACGGTGCCGGACGACGTGACGAACGGGTACGTGCCCCAGTCGATGTCCAGCATCACGGCTTGGGACCCCTCGAACAGGATGCGCTCGCCGCGGTCGGTCGCGTCGTTGAGATCGGCCCAGACGGGGCGAACGAACGGCAGGATCTGCGGCGCGAGATCGATCAGCGTGGCCAGCATCGCGTCGCGGGAATACTCGTCCAGCCCCAGGCCGCGAAACCACGCGTTGTGATGGTCGACGAGCCCATCCAGTTTGGCGGCGAGCTGGCCCGGTTCCGCGAGATCGCCGACGCGCAGCCCGCGACGCCCGACCTTGTCCTCGTAGGCCGGCCCGATCCCGCGCAGCGTGGTGCCGATGGGCTCGCGGCGCAAACGCTCCTGAGCCTGGTCGATCGCGCGGTGGATCGGCAGCACCAGCGTCGCGTTCTCGGCGATCGACAGGTTGTCAGGCGTCACCGACAGCCCGAGTTCGGCCATCCGCCCGATTTCCGCGAGCAGTGCTTCCGGATCGAGCGCCACGCCGTTGCCGATCACGCCGCGCTTGCCGCGCACGACACCGCTCGGCAGCAGCGCGAGCTTGTAAGTCTTGCCGCCGACGACCAGCGTATGACCCGCGTTGTGGCCGCCGTTGTAGCGTGCGACGAGATCCGCCTGTGCCGCCAGCCAGTCCACGACGCGCCCCTTACCTTCGTCGCCCCATTGGGCGCCCACGACCACCACGTTCGGCATGCTCCGCACTCCATGTGAGAAATTCAGACAATCATTCGGCCGAGCCGGCCATTTGTGTGCAATATTGGCGGAGCTTGAGCACCCGATCAAACGATTAAACCTGAACTATCGTGTGAGTAAATATCACGCGAAACGATGCAATGGCCCGACGACTCCCTCCGTTGAATTCGCTGCGTGCGTTCGAAGCCGCCGCGCGCCTCGGCAGCTTCACGCTGGCCGCCGACGAACTGTGCGTAACCCACGGCGCGATCAGCCGGCACGTGCAGCAACTGGAGGCGTGGCTCGGACGGCCGCTGTTCGAGCGCCATAACCGGCGGGTCGAGCTGACCGACGCGGGCCGCGCGTATCTCGCCGAGGTCGGTGCGTCGTTCGACCGGATCGCGCTCGCCACCGCGCAGCATTTCGGCCATGCGCAGCAGCGCGTGCTGCGCGTCAGTGCACCCGCGACGTTTTCGTTGCGCTGGCTGGTGCCGAAGCTGTCGTCGTTCCAGGTCGCCCATCCGGCCATCGAGGTGCGGCTGTCGACGTCGAACGAGCCGATCGACAAGCTGCGCGACAAGGTCGACCTGATCGTTCGCGGCGGCCCGCAGGCCATCGACGGTTACGTTGCCGAGGAATTCCTGTCCGAAGTCCGGCTGCCGGTGTGTGCGCCGAAGCTGCTGGAAGGGCGGCCGTTGCATACGCCCGCCGATCTCGCTGGCTTCACGCTGCTGCACGCGGCCACCTATCCCGGCATGTGGCCCGAATGGCTGGCGGCAGCCGGACATCCGAATCTCGTGCCGCGCCACTCGCTCACGCTCGAGCATTTCTACCTGACGCTCCAGGGCGCGCTCGACGGGCTCGGCGTCGCGATGGGGCCGATTGCGCTCGTCGCGGACGATATCGCCGAAGGTCGGCTCGTGCAGCCGTTCGGCGAACCGGCGCTGCCGCCGTGGCGTTACTTCACGTACGTGGCCTCGGCACGCGCGAATGACGACGCCGTGCGGGCGTTCAAGGACTGGCTGAGGGTGACGGGAAATGCGGCTGCGGCGAGTGGGCGGAACTGACCGCGTCGGTGTGCGGGTGGTATGCGCCAAGATATGCAGGAATACGAATCAAATAATGCAGGCGCATTGATTGCGTATTGCCTTCGTCGATACCGGGAATACTGCTTTCGAGGTGCGTCGTGAAACTGCGACGCACGCGGCAAGCCGCGGATCGAACCGTGGCTTGCCACCAGACGACGCTTACTGGCTTGCGCCGGCGCCGGCTTTTTTCTCTGCGTTCTGCAGGTTCTGCGGATAGTTCGGATCATTGGCCGCCGGCTTGTAACCGGCGTCTTCGAGTTTCTTCAGCTCGGCGGTGTTCTTCGCACGCGCAGCCTTGTGCTCTGCCTTGCGCTGGGCCCTGGCCGCCTTGCGTGCCTGGCTCTTCGCTGCCTTGGCGTCCTGTGCAGCGGGCGCGCTGGCGTCGGTCTGCGCAAACGCGGGAACTGCCGAGCCGAACAGGAACGCGGCTGCGGTAGCAGCCAACGTGAGTTTTCTAATCTGGATTCGCATCGCTGAACTCTCTTTTCTGGTTTATCACGGATTGAAAGACCATCGAGATACCGCCCCTGTCCCGATCGGTTGTCATGCCGCGTTCGGGACCTGTGCATCATAACCGCGTCGCGAAAAATATGGCGCCAACGTGCAATGGCGTTGGGGATACACGTATGGGAGAACACGTGGATGCCGTTCGACTGGCTCAGACAGGACAGGCACTGTGTATCGCACGGTGGCGGGCATGCGGATCGCGCACTTGCGTAGACAGGGATACCGGCGACGTACTCGCGCTTCGCTGACGCGAATGGTTATGTACGTGCGATGCGATGGGATATGAGATACCAATCACTGTTCCACCGGTGGGGTAGCCGGCACGCTTACCCTCGACGTGATCGTCATTTGACCCGTCACGATCACAGCAACAGCAGTCGAACTGTGTGTCATGTTGCCTCTCGACGCGGTTCAAGCGACGACTCCTCCCATAAACGGCCACGATTCTGTGTTGCGGCGATCAAGACCCGCACGATTGCATCGCCATTCGCGTGGCGTTCGATCCGGCAACCAATCGCTGGACTGTGATGCCGAGGGTTACCTCGGCGGGCAAAAAATGTCGCCGTGGTGTCTGTATGACGAAAGGTGTGGACGGGTTGCATGTGGTGAGCACATCGGCCGGAATCACTTCACGACTGCGCCGGCTGCATCGCACGGATATCGCCACGCGCGTCGAGCGAGCGTGACAGGCAGGGATGAGGTCGCAGCAGCGCTTGTGATTCGTCCGATCCTGCTCAGGAACGCATCGCGCGACGTGCACGAACCACAGGTTTTTCATTCCGCGGCTTTGGCCGCTCGGTATCCAGGTGGGTGTTGTTGCCTGCACAGCGTGCCGATACCTGCCGCCTTGTCTGGTCGGTGAGCTTTTACGGGATTCGGAAGTATCGAAAGGTGAGAGTGTTCGGGATCATCGCTCGAATTCGATTGCGGTGAGCTTTGTGATCGCCCGCATCTTCACGTTGGCTCGCGACGCGCGCCAGATCGACCCAGGAGCCGGCGACGCGCGTAGGCGGCGCTGACACCCTATTGACCTCAGGGAAGCCGTTCGCGGACCTCTCATCGCGACCCGGGGGCACAGCATTGATCTTCGGTTGGTGGATCCAAAGGTAGAAAGTTCGAAACCCCTGGACGGAGATGCGGGTCGCGTCGATTTCCTCTGTGCACAGCCCGCGGGCTAAATTTGACGAGAGGCGCAGGCGGGTGATCGGAAAAACTTGTCGGCCGAAGCGGAAGCCTGAGTGCAAAAAAACTCTTCGCTTGCAGTCGCGGATGATTTCAAACTGCTGTGAACGAAACCGAAGAGATCTGTGTTTCAGTCCGCCGGACTGCTTTGCCATTCAACAACAGGGGCTCGGGAAGTCGCAGCGCCGGGTTTTTGATCCCATAAACGGGAACCTGTACCGGGAAAGGGCGACTTTCTTCCCGTTTTTCCCCCATAGGTTTCTACGTTTCGGTCGATGTGAGTATGTACTCACCTCTTCTGGAAGCCTTATCCGGCCTGGAACCTCTGCTGAACGAGGAGCCAGATCATCGTCTCCCAAGCCTGAATCGAGGCTTGGGGATGCCTGTTGCACCATAAACGGCTACCCAATGGTAGCGGTTTATGGGGTTCGTCTTTCTGTGGAAGCGCACGTGTGTTTACATCTTTTGTAAACGACGTTTACTTCTTTAACTACTTTTAGACGGCTCACAGCCTTATCCAGCAAGGGTTTGATGGGGGTTCGGTACCCATTTATGGGAGCACAGGTGTAAGGGTTTGGGGTTTCAGGTCTGTGGATTTGGGGTTTGGGGTACCGGGTTGTGGGAAATCAGGGTTGTGGATATGGGGCAAGCGTACCCGGTTATGGGAAATCGGCCTGTGAACACGTTGGGTAGTCTTCTATGGGAATGTCTGTGGGTAGCCTTTTATGGGGCGCTTTTTTCGTTCCGAGATTACAGGGGTGCACAGCGATTTTTCTTGGGTAGCCGGTTATGGGGCGCCTTGAAGGTATCCGGTTATGGGTAGCATTTTCGGGTACCCGATTGTATTTCTCCTAGGTTGCCGGCGTCTGGCTCCCATGGACAGGATCGATGGCACAGACAGGTAACCTTTTATGGGGAAAGCAACGGGTTGCCGTTTATGGGAGCCATGTTTGCGCTCAAGGCCAAAATTCGCGCCGCCTACGCAGCTGACGCCGGTCGATAGGTACCCTCCTGTGGGAATCGATGAAGGTAGCAAGTTATGGGAAGAAAACGCGACTGTGCTGCAGGGCACCACGAATTCACCCAACGATCTCGATTCTGCTCATTTGTTTCCCATGGATGGTTACCTTGCCAAGGGCAAATCTCGTGCCGGGTTTCCGTGTCCGGGTATGAAAGGTAGCGTCTTGTGGGAAGCATTTTGGTCGAAAGGTAGATGGATATGGGGTTCCGCACAGATCGCCAGATTGTAAATTTTCCTTTCGTATCTGAAGCTTAGCCACGATAGTGCAAGTAAAGCAGGAGCGAGGGCGTTGCCCCTCGACGCGAAAAGGTATAAAGTCCGCTCTCAACAAGGTCACCTTATCCGGACATCACG